>DDFY01000015.1:2817-3493 GCA_002337385.1 Erythrobacter sp. UBA1916 | reverse complement strand
CCAAATGTTCTGACGACGGACAAGCATCGGTGAACCGCATGATCGAAGGCACCCATGCCTGCGCTCGTTCTTTCACATCGGCCTCGCCGACGAAGTTGCCCGAGAAGATGCGTTCGGCTGCGCTCGCCAGTTCGGTCTTCTTGGAGGCTGCATAGCGACTGACCAGCTCGGGTCCGCCGGCGGCATCGAGCGCTTCGAGCGTGCGGGCTTTGGCCACCCGGTCGAAGTAATTCGCCGCCGTGGGACGCCACCAATGCGCGGTCTCGATTTCGAGCAGCGAGCCGAGCGCCTCGTGCATCGGCACCGAACGCTCGCCTTCGCAGGCAAGGCTGGCAACAAGCGTACGCGAGACGACATGACCAAGCCAGGCCGAGCGCGCCTCGTCGGACAGCGCCCGGAACTTTGCGAACCGCTCGACATCGCTTGTCCCAGCACGCCAGCTTTCATCGAGTGACCCTGCGAACTCGGCCAGAGCAGCACTCGCTGGTGCGTCCTTGGCCTCGAACCCGGTAACCGGGCCGGACGCGATCGAGCCGACAAGCGTCGACGCTTTTTTGGCGCGCCAGTCTTGCCCATCGGCATCAGCGAGCGTGAAGACCATGAAGTCGAGCGCCAGTGCAGGATCGTTGGCGAGATGGATTGCCAGGATGTCGCGGCGTTGCATCGCGAGCTCGTC
>DDFY01000015.1:0-2638 GCA_002337385.1 Erythrobacter sp. UBA1916 | reverse complement strand
GTCGGCTCGCCATTGCGCGAGAGGACGAGGAAGGCACCGGCCTCGGCTTTCAGCTCGGCGGCAAGCACAGGGGGACGATCATTTAGCGCGCGCATGGCGCGGTCGATCACGACGAGTTCCTGTTCGGACTTGGCGACCTCGTCCTCGTCGCTGTCTTCGTCTTCGAGCACGGCGGCGACGCGGTCGTAGTCGGCCTCGAGCTCACCGAGTTCCTGCGCTTCCTGCTCGGTCATTGGCGCAGGCTCGCAGGGCAAGCGACCGAGACCTTCAACAAGGTCGTGGCTGACGTAGTTGCCAAGGGTCGGCCGAACCCAGGCAAGGCCATATTCAAGAGCGGTCTTTTCTGCGGCTTCGTCCATGGCCTTGTGCGCGAGGTCCTCGAGCAGCGCGACATCGATCCAGCTCTCGCTGGCATCATCGTCGAACAGTTCGCGCTCGATCCGGCCGCCTGCGGCGAGGTAGGCATCGCGTCCCACGAGCACGGCACGCGGATCGGAACCACGCACCGTGGCATCGAGCACCATGCGGCGGATCGTGTCAGGCGTGATCTGGTACCAGGCGTCCTGCAGCTCTGCATAGACATGCGCCTGGCGTTCCACGTCGGAAATCGCGCCGTAGGCCTTGGCCATGTCGAGCGTGATCGTACCTTCGGCGAGTGCTTCGAAGACGCAGGGTGCGAGACTTGCCAAGCGCAGACGCCCTTCGACGAACCGGACGGTAAGGCCGAAGCGGCGGGCCACGTCTTCAGTGGTAGCTCCCGCCTCGATGATCGCAGCGAAAGCCTGCGCCTCGTCGGCCGGATTCATCGCGAGACGCTGGAAGTTCTCGGCAAGGCTGGCCTCGCGCACTTCGCTCTCCTCGCCTTCGATGACGAGGCAAGTGACCTCGTGGTTGTCGGGCAAAGGGCCCTCTTCGGCCAGCGCCTGCAGCGCGGAGAGACGGCGACCGCCGGCCTCGACCTCGAACTTGCCGCGCTTTCCTTTGCGCACGACGAGGTTCTGCAGCAGGCCGCGCGCAGCAATGTCTGCCCGTAGCTGGAGGTCGGCCAGCACGTCGCTCGACTTGCGAACGTTGCGCGGGCTCGGGACGAGCTTCTTCAAGGGAATTGACTGGATCATGGGTGTTCTCCTGATGGGATGAAGGCGCAGGTGAGGATCACGAGGCCCACAAGCCCAAAGGGCTCCCTCCACTCTCATTTTGAGATTGGGGTCTGCCCGAGGGATCAGGCGGCAAGCGCGGGAAGAACGGACGAAGCCAAGGATACTGGCACGAACAGCCGTGTGCGGTAACGGATGATCTCGGTGAAGCAGCCTTTGCCCTTGTACCAGTCGAGCCGATCGGGCGAGAACCCTGTAAGCTCAAGGCGCTGTTCGCCGCCGACCAGCGATCGCTTGACGGTCAACGCATCGTGACTTGCGAGGCCCAGCGGCTTGCCGCTGGCGATGACGAGGTCGCCGATCTGCTCAGCCGATGGTCCGGCAATTCCGGAGAGGCTAAAGGACTCGGCGATTGCGGCGAGATCGATATCGAGCACTTCACGCCCAATGATCGACTGGCCGTCCTCGGCAACGAGCCGAGTGACGCGCACATGATCGCCGGGCAGGCGCTTCCAGACCGGTAGCAACAGGCCGGTAGCAAGATGGACGCGCTCGGTGACCGGTGAAGCAGCGGCCTCTTCTTCCTCGTCCCGCCAGACGCTCGTGAACGCAGTGACGTCCACCTCCTCCCAGTGGCTTTCAGCAAGCGCCTCAAGCGTCCAGTTGGCGGACTTGAGCGGTCGCAGCAGGCGCCGGCGCTCGATCACGGCCCCATCGTCAGCCATGAGGCGCCGGGCCGGAACCGAGAGTGCGACATTGCCCGAGCGCGCATTTCGCATCGGGATCGCGTGCGGGCCGCCGATCTCGTGCATCCGCACCAGGTGCTGCAAGCGTAGAGGCCTAAGGTGCCTCAACACTTCGAGCGAGACGAGACGGGTCTTGGCACCGGTCACGGGGTCGGTGCGCAGGAGTTCATCTGCCAGGACCGTAAAATGATCGACCCTCACGGTTTCCAGTCCCTGGTCGAGCGTTCCAGCCTCGCGCGCGGCTTCAATCCGCGCTTCGACGAGGTCGAGATATTCATCGAATATGGCGTTCTGGAGCGCAATCGGCAGCGCGAGGATGCGATTTAGCCAGCGCTGGATCGTGGGGAGATTGTCGGTCAGCCCGCCATCGGAGTTTTCGAGCCGGAGGCCGGTGCGCTCGACGAAGTTGCCAAAGGTGGTGGCTTCAAGCTTGCCGTCATAGAGCAGCTGGAACCAGCGGCTGAGCGCGTCGCGCGCATAGTCGCTTTCAAGATTGTCTGCCGGGTCGAACAGGTTCTGTCCGCCCGTCTGGCGCTGGCCGCGCGTAAGCGCGCCCAAAGCGTCGAGCCTCCGCGCAATAGTCGAGATGAACCGGCGCTCGCCCTTCACATCTGTGGTGACCGGGCGGAACAGCGGGGCCGAGGCCTGATTGGTGCGGTTCGTGCGACCAAGACCCTGGATGGCGTTGTCGGCGCGCCATCCCGGTTCAAGCAGGAAGTGAACCCGGCGCTGCTGGTTCCTGGCGCCCAAGTCGGCATGATAGGAACGCCCCGTGCCGCCCGCATCCGAGAAGAC
>DDFY01000014.1:1968-4491 GCA_002337385.1 Erythrobacter sp. UBA1916 | reverse complement strand
CCATTGGTGCTGACGGGGAACAGTCAATTGCGTGTTTCCCAGCAGGATCGATTATCAGGGGCACCTGAGTACCCGACAATATGCGCAGTTTGTCGACGAATGGGTTTCGACGTTCGGGCTCGGCAAGTGGGGAATATGGGACGCATTCGCTTCGGCGCACCAAGGCTTCGATCATTTACAAGGCCACGGGTAACCTGAGGGCGGTGCAGATATTGCTGGGGCATACCAACATCGAGAACACGGTTCGCTATCTCGGCGTTGATATTGACGATGCCCTGACGCTATCAGAACGATCCGAAGATTAATGAGGGTGCCCGCTCCTTGGGTCGCGTCCCAAGGGGCCGGTCCAACCCATGAACGAAGTACAGCTTCTAGCGACGCGAAACCATACCGCTAACGTCAGCTATGTCCGCGACTGCTGACACGCTTCCTCAGCACTAGGAATGTCGCTTTCAGAAGTATCGTTTCGGACGCCGCACTGGAAGAACACGAAAAGGCGGCCCGTCGCGAGAGCGACGGACCGCCTGCCGAGTGACCTAGACCTGTCAGGAGGGGTCAGGCAGCCTGCTCGGCAATCTCGTCGGTCACATCGCCGCTCACCGTTTCGTCGGTTTCGCCATCAACAGACGCAGCTTCCTCCAGTTCGGCTGGAACGTCAGCATCAGTGAACCGCATGATCGCCGGAACCCAGGCCTGCGCCCGTTCCTTGACCTCGGGCTCGCCAATGAAGTTGCCCGAGAAGATGCGCTCGGCAGCGCTCGCCAGTTCGGTCTTCTTCGAGGCAGCGTAGCGACTGACCAGTTCGGGACCGCCGGCGGCATCGAGCGCTTCGAGCGTGCGGGCCTTGGCCACCCGGTCGAAGTAATTCGCCGCCGTGGGACGCCACCAGTGCGCGGTTTCGATTTCGAGAAGCGAGCCCAGTGCCTCGTGCAGCGGCACCGAACGCTCGCCTTCGCAGGCCAGGCTGGCAACGAGTGTGCGCGAGACGACATGACCAAGCCAGGCCGAGCGCGCCTCGTCGGAAAGCGCCCGGAAATTTGCGAACCGCTCGCCATCGCTCTCGCCCGAGCGCCAGCTTTCATCGAGCGAGCCGGTAAACTCGGCCAGAGCAGCACTTGCCGGCGCATCCTTGGCCTCGAACCCGGTAACCGGGCCGGACGCGACCGAGCCAACCAGGGTCGATGCCTTCCTGGCGCGCCAGTCGTGCCCATCGGCATCGGCAAGCGTGAAGACCATGAAGTCGAGCGCCAGCGCCGGATCGTTTGCAAGATGGATCGCCAGGATGTCGCGGCGCTGCATCGCTAGCTCGTCGAGCAGGCGCTGCGACAACGAGCTTCCCTTGGGCTTCGCTGCACCGTTCTCCTCGATTGCCTCGACCACACCTTCGTCAGCGATGACTTCGGTCTCGGTATAGTACTGCGGGACCAATGTCGGCTCGCCATTGCGCGAGAGGACGAGGAAGGCGCCAGCCTCAGCCTTCAGATCATCGGGAAGCACCGGCGGGCGATCAGTGAGGTCTCGCATGGCGCGATTGATCGCCACCAATTCCTCTTCGGCCTTGGCGACTTCATCCTCGTCGCTGTCCTCGTCTTCGAGAATGGCGGCGACGCGGTCGTAGTCGGCCTCGAGCTCGCCGAGCTCCTGCGCTTCCTGTTCGGTCATCGGCGCAGGCTCGCAGGGCAAGCGACCGAGACCTTCGACGAGGTCATGGCTGACGTAGTTGCCAAGCGTCGAGCGCACCCAGGCAAGGCCATATTCGAGCGCGGCCTTTTCTGCGGCTTCGTCCATGGCCTTATGCGAGAGGTCCTCGAGCAGCGTGACGTCGATCCAGCTCTCGCTGGCGTCATCGTCAAACAGTTCGCGCTCGATCCGGCCGCCTGCGGCGAGGTAGGCATCGCGTCCGACCAGCACCGCGCGCGGATCGGAGCCACGAACAGTTGCGTCGAGCACCATGCGGCGGATCGTGTCGGGCGAGATCTGGTACCAGGCGTCCTGCAGCTCGGCATAGACATGCGCCTGGCGCTCCACGTCGGAGATCGCGCCGTAGGCCTTGGCCATGTCGAGCGTGATCGTGCCTTCGGCGAGCGCTTCGAAGACGCAGGGTGCCAGACTTGCCAGGCGCAGACGCCCTTCGACGAAGCGGACAGTGAGGCCGAAGCGGCGCGCCAGGTCTTCGGTGGTAGCCCCTGCCTCGATGATGGAAGCGAAGGCCTGCGCCTCGTCGGCGGGGTTCATCGCGAGGCGCTGGAAGTTCTCGGCAAGGCTGGCTTCGCGCACTTCGCTTTCCTCGCCTTCGATGACGAGGCAGGTGACTTCGTGCGCGTCAGGCAAGGTGCCCTCTTCGGCCAGCGCCTGCAGCGCGGCGAGACGGCGACCGCCGGCCTCGACCTCGAACTTGCCGCGCTTTCCTTTGCGCACAACGAGGTTCTGCAGCAGGCCGCGCGCAGCAATGTCTGCTCGCAGCTGAAGGTCGGCCAGCACGTCGCTCGACTTGCGAACATTACGCGGGCTCGGGACGAGCTT
>DDFY01000014.1:0-1849 GCA_002337385.1 Erythrobacter sp. UBA1916 | reverse complement strand
CGAGGCCCACAAGCCCAAAGGGCACCCTCCACTCTCATTCTGAGATTGGGGTCTGCCCGAGGGATCAGGCGGCAAGCGCGGGGAGGACCGATGAGGCTGCGGAGACTGGCACGAACAGCCGCGTGCGATAGCGGATGATCTCGGTGAAGCAGCCCTTGCCCTTGTACCAGTCGAGCCGATCCGGCGAGAATCCGGTCAGTTCAAGGCGCTGTTCGCCCCCGACCAGCGAGCGCTTCACGGTGAGTGGATCGTGGCTGGCAAGGCCCAGCGGTTTTCCGCTGGCGATGACGAGGTCGCCGATCTGCTCAGCCGATGGTCCGGTAACTCCGGAGAGGCCAAAGGTCTCGGCGATTGCAGCGAGATCGACATCGAGCACTTCGCGGCCGATTATCGACTGGCCGTCCTTAGCAACGAGCCGAGTGACGCTGATATGATCTCCGGGTAGGCGCTTCCAGACCGGGAGCAGCAGCCCGGAGGCGAGATGGACGCGCTCAGTCACAGGCGAGGTGGCAGCCTCCTCCTCCTCAGCCCGCCAGGCGCTCGTGAACGCGGTGACGCCAATTTCTTCCCAGTGGCTCTCAGCGAGTGCCTCTAGCGTCCAGTTGGCGGACTTGAGCGGGCGCAGCAGGCGCCGACGTTCGATCACGGCGCCGTCATCGGCGATGAGGCGCCGGGCAGGAACCGACAGCGCGACCTTGCCCGAGCGTGCGTTGCGCATCGGGATCGCGTGCGTGCTTCCAATTTCGTGCATCCGCACCAGGCGCTGCAAGCGTAGAGGCCGAAGTTGCATCGTTACTTCGAGCGAGACGAGGCGGGTTTCTGCTCCGGTCACGGGGTCTGTGCGCAGGAGCTCATCGGCGAGGACCGTGAAACGATCAACCCTGACGGTTTCCAGTCCCTGGTCGAGCGTCCCGGCTTCACGCGCGGCTTCGATCCGCGCTTCGACGAGGCCGAGATATTCATCGAAGATGGCGTTCTGGAGCGCGATCGGCAGCGCGAGAATGCGATTGAGCCAGCGCTGGATCGTCGGAAGGTTGTCGGTGAGCCCGCCATCGGGGTTTTCAAGCCGTAGGCCAGTGCGCTCGACGAAGTTGGCGAAAGTGGTGGCTTCAAGCTTGCCGTCATAGAGAAGCTGGAACCAGCGGCTGAGCGCGTCGCGCGCGTAGTCGCTTTCGAGATTGTCTGCAGGGTCGAACAGGTTCTGTCCGCCGGTCTGGCGCTGGCCGCGCGTCAGCGCGCCGAGGGCATCGAGCCTGCGCGCAATGGTCGAGATGAAGCGGCGTTCGCCCTTCACATCGGTGGTCACTGGCCGGAACAGCGGGGCAGAGACCTGGTTGGTGCGGTTGGTGCGGCCGAGCCCCTGGATCGCGTTGTCGGCACGCCAGCCCGGCTCGAGCAGGAAATGAACCCGGCGCTGCTGGTTACGGCAGCCCAGGTCGGCATGGTAGGAGCGCCCCGTACCGCCTGCGTCCGAAAAGACGAGGATGCGCTTGGTCCCTTCCATGAAGCTTTGCGCTTCGGCGACATTGGCGCTGGGGCTTCGCCGTTCGAGGCGATGCTGACCATCGCGGCCCTGGACCAGCCTCCGGGTTCTGCCCGTGACCTCCGCCACAGCGTCGGTTCCGAAGTGCTCGATGATCGCGTCGAGCGCGGTGGCGATGGGCGGCAGCGCGCAGAGCTGCTCGATCAGCGCATCGCGCGCGGCAATGGCGCGCGGGCAGAGAACGGGGTTGCCCTCCTCGTCGCTCATTGCCTCGGAGCGAAGATTGCCATCCTCGTCGGCGAAGACCTGCATCAGCCGGACCGGAAAACTCTTGGAAAGGTAGTCGATGACATATTCTTTGCAGTC
>DDFY01000034.1 GCA_002337385.1 Erythrobacter sp. UBA1916 | reverse complement strand
ATCTGGCGGTAGCTCGCATTCTCGTATTTATCGTCTGCAAAGACACCGAACACTTGGGCGAAGTCTTCGGTGTGCACGGGTCCCTCTTCCCCCCGGTCGAAGCGCCGGATGGCAAAAGCGGATTTTCCGTAGCGGGTGATGCCTTCGGGTATGCCATCGATCTGATCGAGAGGCACAAGGTCGATTTCAGGTACGTCGATCCCGATCTTTGCTGCCAGTTTCATCGCTGCGAATTCAGCCTCGGGCACGTCCGGATGTCTCGCAGAGGGCAGCTTGACGATCCAGTCGCCGCCGCTGCCTGTGACTGGGATCGTCAGTCCGCCATTCTTGCCCTGGGCTTTGATAGCCGAGAATTTGAGTTGCACGCCGGCAAGCGAGAAGCGCAGCGCGCGCTCTGCCTGCTTCTCCGCGGCTTCTTCATCTAGCTCGTCGGCCTCCGTTTCCTCGGCATCGACGGCGACGGCGCGCACTGCGCCGGGAAGATCGTGCCCGAGCTGTGCGAGAAGCTTGTACTCGCGCACGGCTTTCACGCCCGCGCGGCGAGCCAGGTAGTCGCGAAGCGTTCCTTCGGGAAGGAGGTTGGAGAAGAACGGCTCGATCTTCGTTCGATAGCTGCGTGTCTCATCAATGATCTCGCCATTCGCGTCCTTGTAGGCGAGCGACAGCGTTGGCCGATTCTGGTCGGCAAGGTAGACTTCGTCGAATGTGAAGATGCTCGCATCTCCATCGAGCCGTGCGATGGTTCCAACGCGCGTCTCACCCAGAAAGATATCGAGAGCCGCTGCGTTGATCATGTGGCGTCGTCCTCAAGCCGGTAAGCAGGCAGTCTGTGGGCACTATCTCGATCGATTGAGTGAACCTGCAGGTTTCTGACGTGCCGTAGGGCACGTGTGGATGCCGCGATCTGCTGGGCGAGTTTCTTCGTTCCTTCTTTTTGCTCAAGCGCCCAGCCGAGGTCCTGAAGATGCTTTTTCAGATGAGCGACGGGCTGCAAAGCCTGCTGGATGGCTTTGAGCGTTTCGGGAGTGAAATTAATGGTCTGGATATCTTTCAGGGCGCTTTGAAACTCATTCACCTCGGTGACGCTCGGATAGCTCTGCCGTAGTCGCTCAGCGAACCGGTTGGTTTCGGCAATCGTTGCGAGCGTTCGACTGGCCTCGCTTCTTTCGCGCTGTGAGCGAACAACGCCTTCGATCGCCGGTACGGTCCTTCGAGGCACTAGCTTCAGTTCGAGGTCGAGCGCGCGCGCTATTTCGACAAGGCTGGAAATCTGTAGGTCTACATTCCCGCCTTCGATTTTGGAGATGTGGCTTTGAGGCAAGCCCACCCGCTCACCCAGCTGTTTCTGGGTAAAGCCTTTTGCTATCCGAGCCACTTTGATGCTTGCGGCGATGTCTTCGATTGCCGTGCTCATAAATATGTTTCTGCATATGTTGATCGACGTATATATGTTTTAGCATATACTCTTATTTGTGAGAGGTACAACAGAAATATGTAGAGGCATAAATTTCTGAATCCTCATATGTCATCGCATATTATGGGCGGAGATTGACGGCGACAAAGCGCGAGCAGTCGTCACTTCGCAGAACTTTTTCCAGCCTTTTCATCGGTCTTTCGATGACGGAGCTCTCGTCCAGAGATCTGCCGATCAGTCAGGCAAGCCATCGGCGGAAATGCGCCCCAATTCTGGTCGTAGGCCGCACATTGCAAGGTGCCCGAAAGCGGACCGCTTGCTTTTCTGATCCGGCAGGCTGCGCCAATTTTGAGTGCTGGGTGGAAACCCGTTGGTCTGTAGCTTGAATTCGCTGGGCTAGCCTTCGCCCGCGAGGCTTTCCAATACCGGGCACCGATCATTGCTCGTGGTGCCACATTGCTCGATCAGTTTAGCGAGAGCGTTCTCCATACGCTCAAGGTCGGCCCGCTTCGCACGGATGTTTGCGAGGTGCTGTTCGGCGATCGATTGCACCTCATCGCAACGCACTTCCTGACCTGGCGTTAAGTCAAGCAATGCCCGCACCTCTTCGAGGGAAAATCCGAGTTCGCGCGCGCGCCGAATGAAGCGGAGGCGCTCCGTGTCGTGAGGACCATAGTCGCGGTAGGCGCCCCTTCTCGGCGGAGCATCGATAACGCCTATCCGTTCGTAATACCGGATTGTCTCGATGTTACACCCGGTCCGCTTCGCCACTTCGCCAATTTTCAAAGCCAACCTCTTGAGTCTGTAGTTGCTACAGACTGTAAATAGGTGTGCGAATCGAGGTTTGCAAAAGGACGATCGATGCGCGGCATCAGCACATGGTGGAACGGATTGGCGACGGGCGGAGGTATCTTTGCAGCCTTCGGGGCAGCTGCATGCTGTGCACTGCCCTTGATGCTCGCGTCGGTGGGTGTGGGCTCGGCGTGGCTTGGCAGCATCTCGCCGGTCCTGGCCCCCTATCGCGTCCCGTTGCTGACCCTGGCGTCGGCTCTTCTTCTCGCTGCGACCCTCCGTTTGCTCTGGCAGTTTCGGCAGGCACGAACATGCCCGGCGGACAGTGCATGCGGATCATCGACTTATCGAGCGCTGACCGCCATAGGAATTGCCATCGGTGCGGCGCTGCTGACAGGTGCCTTCCTCTATGGCTGATCCGATCCTGATCTCGCGCTTGCGCTGTCCCGAATGCGGTCATGAGGAGGACATGGAAATGCCGACCAACGCTTGCCTGTTCTTCCATAACTGCGCGGGTTGCGGCGTTCGCCTTCAGCCGCTCCAAGGCGATTGCTGCGTGTTTTGCTCGTACGGCACCGTTCCCTGCCCCCCAATACAGGAAGGGGATTGCTGCCATGGCTGAGGCTTTCGATTTCGTCGCCATCGGATCGGGAACTGCTGCGCAGGTCGCGGTCCACCAGATGGCCAACGCCGGGAAGCGCTGCGCGGTTATCGATTATCGGCCTTACGGTGGCACATGTGCGCTTCGAGGGTGCGACCCGAAAAAGATGATGGTGAGCGGAGAGGAAGCGCTCGCGGCATACAGGCGAATGAAGGGGAAGGGCATCAAGGGCTCGGTTTCAATTGATTGGGCCGACCTCCAGGCATTCAAGCGCAGCTTTACCGACCCCGTCCCTGAAAAGCAGGAAGCTCGCTACGAGCGTAAGGGCGTCGCGACTTTTCACGGCGCGGCACGCTTTGCTGGCCCCGACAGGATCGTGATAGGCGACCGGGAACTGAGTTTCTCGCACGCTCTTATCGCAACGGGAGCAGAGCCTCGACCGCTTGGGATCGAAGGTGAGGAATTGCTGATTCACAGCGATGCATTCCTAGAACTCAAAACCCTTCCAGATCGGATCGTATTCGTCGGCGGCGGATACATTGCCGCAGAATTTGCCCACCTCGCCGCGCGCGCCGGTGCAAAGGTCACAATCTTCCAACGAGGCCGCATTCTGAAAGCCTTCGACCCTGACACGGTCGATTGGCTCATGCCAAGTTTCGATGATCTCGGCATCGAAATTGTGGACGCTGAAGTGGACCGCGTAACGAAGAAAGGCAGCGTGCTGACCGTCCATGCTGGCGACCGCAGGATCGAAGGGAGCCTGGTGGTGCACGCTGCCGGAAGAATCCCTGCGATCGGCTCGCTCGATCTGGAGGCGGGAGACGTCGCCTGTGACGCGGGTCGCTTGGCACTTACCGCCCAGCTACGGAGCCAAAGTAACCCCAAGGTCTTCGCGGCAGGTGACGCTGCTGCAAATGGCCCGCCACTGACTCCAGTCTCCAGTAACGATGCCAAGGTCGTGGTAGAAAACATACTCGATGATACCGGTCGAACTCCGAACTATCGAGGGGTGCCAAGTGCACTTTTCACGGAGCCGCCGGCGGCCAGGGTCGGAATGCTGGAAAGCGAGGCGCGTGAGGCAGGGCTGGATTTCACGGTGCATGCTGGCTCGCACCCTGGTTGGTTCTCGGCGAGGCGGCTGAACGAAGAGATCTACGGCCACAAGCTGCTGGTCGAGAACGGAACGGGACGCATCCTTGGAGCCCACTTGGTCGGCCCTGACGCCGACGAGCTCGTCAATATCTTCGGCTTGGCCATGCGCCATGGGCTAAACGCGGACGACATCAAATCTACCATGTTCGCTTATCCGACGGCGGCCTCCGATGCAGGGTATATGTTGGGATGAGCAACGCGGAAGCCACCAACAAGCGTGACTTGGCCGCCAACCGTCTGCACCGTATCCTAATCTGGGGCGTGCCGTTTGCGGCGCTAATCGGCCTAAACTTTACCGCAGAACTTCTGCAACCGAACGAGAGGGTGGAAATCGCGGCGGTGCTGTTCCTATGGATGGGGGCGGCGTGCTCGTTAAACGCTTTGCGTTGCCGTCGGCTTCACTGCATGATCGCAGGGCCAGCATTTCTGATTGGTGCTGCGCTTTTTGCCATGGTGGCATTCGGCTTGGCTGATTTCGGGAAACACGGTCCAAGCGTCATCATCTGGGTCACGTTTGGGGTAGTTGCTGGCAGCTTTATCGCCGAACGGATAGCAGGGAAGTATTGGCGAAGACCGGCGTAAGCTCAGGTTTCTGTTCACAGCGAAATAGAAACGAGACCCTCTCCACCAAGAACCTTTTCAAAGCGAACACGAGCGGGTGGTCTCGATCAAGCAGACTGCCGTCTGCTTCTGCTGCGCAGTCGCCTGGGAGCGGACTGTTAGCAACCGGCCCACATTCCGGCACGGCGATTGAGCCATTCTGAGCACAGACGCCAGCGGTCTTGAAACTTTTTCAACCCAAAGCCTCTCTCGCCTCTGCCAAATCGATCCGCGCGTCATAGGAATGCTTGCGGAGCAGGTGCAATAGGTTCGCTCCGTTCAGAAGAGAAAGCGGCTTCGCGGTCGCGAACTTATGTGCATCAGGACCGAAATCCGATGTTGTCACTAGAATTCCCTTGGTGGCTCCTTCATTCATTACGGTGCCATATAAGTCGCGGACCGCCGCAACGCCGACAGTCCGAGTGTACCGCTTGGCCTGGATAACAATCTTGCCGCCACTGATTGGGTCGGGGTCGAATGCGATCGCATCGACACCCTCATCCCGGCTCGACTGAGTGACCTTGACCTCCCCCCCTCGCGAATTGAATTCCTTCTCGAACAACTCGCGGATCAGGTGTTCGAAGTCTTCCCAGTCCATCGCTGCCAAGTTGACCGAAGCATCGAGCGTATCGGCAATCTCGCGGCCATCGACGAAGCGGCGGTCGCTTTTGTCGATCGTGATAATTGGTGGGATAGGTGCCAGCGCCGCCAAGGAAGCAGCGGAAACGCCGCTCAGCGCCTTGAAGCAGGCCTTGGGCTCGACACGGGCAAGATCAATCTTTTCGAACTCTGCTCGCGAGCACAAAACGGAGAGGATGCAGTTGCGGTTCGAGAGTCCGTTGGCGGGGTTAATGGCGGTGACGAAGCCATTGAACGCGACGTTCTCGATGTTTTGGAAATCATCTGCTTCGAGAACCTCGTGAATGCTCCGCAAGGCAATCTGGTAGATCGTGTCTTCGAAAAGATCCTTCTTAGCTCTGGCGGCCAGCGGGGTTTCTTTTAGCTCGCCGGTTGCTCGGACGAACCGGACGGACTTCACGGTCGGGAGATCGTCGGGGTTCGGCATTTCGTACTCGACCAGCAAAGTCTTGTCTTGGGATCGATAATCGAGGACGAATTCCTTCTCGATGAGGCCGTGATAGTTCGAGGCCTCCAGAACGAGAGAAGCGTGTTCCATCACCGCCTCTTCGTGTCCCTCTCGCAGGGATCCAATCAGCTCTTCAATCGCCCGGTTATGTTCTGCAACCTCTTTATCATGCGCCGCCTTGTCCTCAGCATGTTTGGCCAGGAATGCGGACCTTTCCATCTCGTAGGCGACAATTGACTTATCGTGCGCATCCTTCCGCGCCGCTTCGCGTCGTTGCCATTCCTCCATTCGAACAGCGTGTGTCTCCTCAGCTTGCTGAATGAGGCTCGCCTTCTTGCCGAACAATGTGTCCCAGAAGGTGATCTTCGGCTCCTCGTAAGCCGGCGCATTTTCACGTTCCAGTTGCGGACGCGCTCTGTCGAATTTGTCGGAACGCCCGAAGGCATCATTCCTGCGAAGTTCGTCCCAATCTACCGTGTCGTCGATCCCGAGCGTGTGCGACAAGATATTCGAGAGCTGGTCACGTTCGAGTTCAGCCTGCACCGTGAGGCGTTCCGCTTCGGCTTTGCCGTCAGCGAACATCGTTTTCACGTTGTGCTTGTCGGTCTTCTCGTCCCATGATGCCAGAAGCGCATTCGCTTTCTCCTGCAGAATGGACAAGTCCGGGGCCCCAAGCTCGCGGTGAAGATTCAAGGTTCGATGGCGAAAGTCGATGTAGTAGCGGAGGATACGATCGCCGCGCGCGCTCCATTTGACGTTGAGATCACCCACCGAAATGTCGCTGAGATATCGGCTTTCGACTGTTATACCTGCCATGATGCCCCCTTCAATCAACTGGTATTCGCTAGCGCGGTCAAACCTGCTTTTCAGATCACGCCATTCAGAATTTAATGTCCATGTCGCGCCCTCTTGAGAAATTCTCATCGTTCGACACGGTATTGACCTTTGGTCCGCGCTACTGATTCAATATTGGAATTCTGAGAGAGGTAAAGCGGATGACAAAAATCAAAGGTAAGAATGACGGTCCCGGCGGTCGCAATGAGCACTATGACATCGGAAACCGAAAGAACGTTCCACGGCGCAACGCGGTAGCGGAGGTCAAACGCGGCGACCATCCCGGTGCGCACGTGATAAAGATCAACGGCCGCGAGTATGTGCGTGACAACCCGGACAACTCGAAAAAGGATAACGTAAATCGGGATAGGTGATCGTTGCTTGGTGTGTGTTCTACCCTGCGGCCAGCCCGCTCAATCCGATGCGTGCTCCTGACGATGGGGCGTGCGTAACTAGCTCACCCATACTCTCGTCTATGTAAATGCCTCGCACCCTCTGGCGCACTGATCGCGCGGGTAGAACGTTCGGCGGCTTCCTGCTGTGCAAGTGTGCGATTGTTTGTGTGGACCACTGCCGCGATCCATGCGCGGAATCTCCCGCTACAAGGCGCGGCCAAACCAGATGACGCGGCCAACCACATGTACTTCAGACCGGTCCATGTCGTACCAAGTTGGGTAGGCTGGATTGTCGCTGGCAATTGTGATCTGCCGACCACCTGGTTTGATCGCGATACGCTTCACGACGAGGGCATCATCAGAGCGAAGGACATAAATCCCATCACGCAATCGCGATCCATGATCTGATGCATCGACCAGGACCTCGTCACCATCGCTGAGAGTGGGCTCCATCGAGTCACCCTTTACCCCAACGATCGACAGGCTGGCGCTCTTGGCCGAAGTCAGGTGCCGCAGCCACCGCTCATCGAACCCAAACCGGGTGTGTGCAGTCTCACTAGCAGCTACCGCGCCAAAGCCGGCGGATGCCTCCACATCGAGTACGGGGATCTCGACCATGCCATCGGTGACCGGGTTTGCCGGACCACCGAGCACTTGCTCGTCGACACCGAAGAAGCAGGCGAGCGTCTTTCGGTCTTCGTCATCGAGCTTTCTCGGAGACCCGCGCTTGATGAATTGCTGCACATAGGCAGGGTTGCGGCCAAGCAGCCGCGATATCGACGCGTAGCCATATCCGCCCTTGAGGATCAGCCGGTCGAGCTCCTCCCTCACATGTTCCATTCGCCTGTCCTTCGAATCTCAATCGTAGGAATTTTCCTAGACTCGCGGATGTGATCCTACTAAGAACATAACAAGAACACAAGGGATTTGCGAGTCGGAGCGAAAGGGTTATGACCTTGCTGGAACGGATTGAAGAGCATCTGAAAGATCATCATATTTCGGCGACACGCTTTGGCAGGCGTGCAGTCGGTGATCCTCGATTCGTGCTAGACCTCCGGCAAGGGCGAAGGCCGCGTCGACGAACGCTAGAGCGGCTGGAAGCCTATCTGCAGTCAGTGGAGGCTGGAGATCACAAAGGTTCCATCAGGAATGGGACGTGCGCTCGGCAAGTTGCTCATAGCGACGGGCAACATCCTGCCAAAGTCTTGCTCCGTCCTGCTCGCCGGCCCGGCATAGCTGATCGATCTTCGACGCAATGAATTCACCTCCGGCGTCGCCATGGTGCTTATCCACCCACAGCGCCATGCCCCAAAGCTCCTGATCACGGGTGAGCATCAGAAGAGTGACCTAATTCCTGCGATGAGCATAAGGACAATCGGAATACCCAGCAGCCATGCTTCGAGCTTCAATTTCCATTCCCGCTCGTTGCCCGGCAAGGGATCATCGCTGTCCGGCCAGATGCGCATCAGCACCATGGCTCCCTGCGTCCGGACCAGGTTCGTGCTAGTCCTTCCGCGACCAATTGGTCGCCGATCGAGCGGCCATCGCGCATCAGGACACGGAGCTTACGACCGTACTGGTCTTCGTCTCGATTACCGATTGGAACGGCGGAGAACACTCCCTGATTGAGCAGAACCACAAACCTGTCGCGTGCCCTTATGCCGAGATCGTATTCGATATCGCATCTTGGCTGCGAGATTTCCGGAGTGTCGATATCCGCGATCCTGATCTTCAAGCCTTCAAGCCAGATAGTGTCACCATCGACAACGCAGGTGCGTCTGACCATGCCGCAAACGGCAAAGCTGTGCGTGGTTCGTGCCTCAGCGATCGCCGAACCAAAAGGCCAGTAGATGCCAAGAATGCCGCCCAGAATGCCAACGAGTAAGCCTCCGGCAACAAGCAGCGCAAGGCCGCGCCGTTTGCCTTGCTTCTGTCGGAGAACTCCTGCGTGAAAATCGAAGACATTATTCTGTGGTGATCTTCCTGCCATGCCAACTTCTTTCATTTTCGGGCCTGTAAGCCAAGACACCGTGCTCGCTTTTCCGATGATTTTCGGCTATTTTCTCAGCAGCAAGATGGGGTTGAGAAGAGGAGAGGGCGGCTCCCTTCTTGTGAAGGAGAATGAGCGATGAGCGATCCAGACGACACACCCCCGGGCGGCAAGGAGAACTGGGAGGGCTTCCGCGAAGTAGATCGGGCCATCGCCGAGAACCGTCTCACTTCCTACACCTGGAAAAAGACCTGGGCTGACCCGTGGGGCAAGCTTGGATTGATCCTGTTCGGGGTCCTGTTCCTCGCCTTTTTGATCTATGTGATCATCTACGACGGGCTGATCTGAGCTACCATTCCTTCACATCGTCGGCCGCCTCAGCCGAGGCTCCCTTGGCATCGCGAGTCTTGCCATCGAGGTATCCTTTGACGGTCCCGATCCGCCGGTCCCCTTGTTGTTGGACCCGACCTACATCCCGGGCGATGTCTTCACGCTCGCTTGAGGGGGCGCCAAGGCTCCCTGGTACCCCGCCAAGCCGTACCGATCCCCGCACGCCATCTGCGCTGCTCACAGCGGGTCGAGCGACGGACGCAAAGGGCGGCAGAGCCAGGTCATCCGCGATCTCGGCATTGAGCTGGTTCGCATAGCTTTCGACGAACCGCGCCTGGAGTTGCTGGCCCCGCGCACTCATCTGGAAATCGATGTCGTCGAAGCGCACCGGCCCATAGTAGTCGCGGTTACCATCGATCTCCGCCATGCCCCATTCGCGATAGGCCTGGCTGAGGTTGAGCGTGCCTGCGGCATTGGCACTTTCGTACCAGCTTGCCTGGTTCTCAAGGCGGCTGGCGATCTCCTCGGCTCGGCGCGCTTCGCGGGTGTAGCTCTGCGCTTCGGTGATAGACGTGGTGATCCCGGCCGAGCTGCTTGACACCAGCGCCTCCGAACTCGAACTCGTTTCACGCAGGAAGCCTTCGCGCGTGCTCGACCAGCTGCGACTGTCCGAGATCTGGCTCAGCGCGCCCATAATGCGCGAGCGATCCTCGGAGGCGATCCCGATATCACTGTCAGTCCAGGTCTGGTTCCGACCACCCTTTAACCCGAGGGTGCCCTTGACCGAGCCTCGTTCTCCTTTGACCCCGAGACCGGCATCCCCGTTTAGGAACCAGGACACAGTAATGTCGTCGGCCGCGCGGCGCGACAGCCCGAATTGCTGCTGAAGTGTATTCGAGGCGTTGTCGACCTCGCTGAAGGCGCTGCCGATGCTGTCGCTCGTTGACGTGCCACTGACGCTCTCGTTCGAGCGCGAGCGGGTGTAGGCATCGCGCAACTCGCTGAACCGGGTGACAGCCGAGCTCGTCGATTGCTGGGCAAGGTTCGAGAATGTCTCGCTCTGGCCGCGACTCTGGCTCGCCATGGTCGCGAGCCTGCTCGAGAAGTCCTGCCCGAGCGTCGGCGTGAACGGATAGCTCGAGGTCGGCACGGTCGCGAACTCAGCCTGCGGGAAGCTCGTTGTCTGCGTGCCGTTGTCGGCAAAGCCGCGCGATTGCGCTGCGCCATAGGCCATGTTTGGCGCGAGGCTTGCCTGGGCGAATTGGCGCGAGAACACATTCGAGTTCTCCAAACTGGTGTTGCCGAACGAGAGGTTGCCCGTGCTCGCCTCGCGCGCCGCTTCCTCGGCCGCGTTCTGGCTCGGATTAAGGTAGCTCGTGGCCTGGCCAGAGATCGCCATGGCTCCGCGAGCGACCCCGCCTGCAAGGAAGGGGATCGAGGCGACAAGGTAACCGGCCAAGATACCGATATCGTTGTTGACGTCGGTCATGCCTGAGAAGGTCGCTAGGCTGAGACCGGTTGCGCCGCCCGCTGCCGCCACATCGCTCGCGCCCTTGAGCATCAGGATCATGTGGAGGATGACGAACAGCGGTCCCCAGGCGGCGAGATAGAAGAACCCCGTGACGTATCCTCTGAGCGCGATCGGTCCGGTCTTGGGCATCAGAAACAGTGGGAAGAGTACCGGGAAGAGTGCGTAGAAGACTACGGTCAGCACGACATTGAGGATCGGCACCCATTTCATCGCATTGTGCGCGATCGAGGAATAGGTCCGCTCGGTCTGGATATCGGCGCGGGTCTGCGCAAACACATCGACGCTCGAGGCGCCGCTTGCCCCGGCAAACCCATGCATTGCCTGGTTCATCGCATTGATCGTCAGCACCTGGCGAAAGATGCTGCTCGCATCCTTCGAGACCCCGGTGAGATATTGGTAGGCTATAGGAAGGTCGGCGATGAGCTTGGCCTTGGCGAGCGCTTCGGTTTGCTTGGGATAGAGCTGACGTCCGGCAACGAGGGTCATGTCGTCGATCATACCCGCCCACTGGTTCGAAAGCGCGGTGTAGGCCTCGCGGCAGGTGTCGATCGATGCCGTGACACTGTCATCGGTCTCGCGGGTCAAGAACTTCTGCGCGCGCGCCGCGCTGCCGGGCGCGATAGTCGCCCAGATGTCGTTGCTCTCGGACAGCTCCTTCATCGAGTAGCGACCGAGCAGCAGGTCGTAGAACACGCATTGGCGGATATGCTCGTCGAAATTGGCGGCAAACTCGGGATCGGCAATGCGCAGCGAGCGTGTCGCTTCGAGCAGGCGCGCGCCGTAAATCATGCCGTTCTTCGAATAGTTGAGATCGTCGGGAAGCCCGAACACGGTCTCGGCCGACCGCGTGAGGTAGTCGCCCGCCTGGCTGGTGAAACTCGCCATCAGCGCGAGGCCCAGCGGAACATTGGCAACCGTGGCCGGAGCAAGGCTCGGATTGACGCGATCGGTAACCTGCACATCCATCCGCGGCACCATCAGGCACATGTAGATGAGCGTCGCGCCGAGGAACCAGTTGAGCCAGGCGCGCCAGTCCTGGTTGAACGCGACGACGATGACCGCGAGCGCGAACCCCATCACCAGCGCGACCTGAATCAGGCTCTTGTAGCCACCGGCCCCGGTCCACGAGGCGACAGCGTTGAGGACATTGACGATATATTCGCCGCCTCCGGTGGTGAAGATCTCGACCATGTGTGCGCCTCAGGGGACGATCGAGCGCGACTGGAGCCCGCGCGACCAGTCGAGCGCGGCGGACATCGAGGGCGACATCGAAGCGGCGAGCGCGTTCTCGATCATCGCAGTCTTCTCGATGATCTGCATGATTGCGGAGACCTTGGCTTGTCCGGTCGCCTGACGCTGGACGAGGCCCGAACGCACTTCGGCGACCTGGCCCCGCCAGATCGCGAGCTTGGCTTCGTCGGCGGCGATGAAGCTCGCCATCGAGCGCCCGGCTTCGGACACAATGCGGTCGAGGATGGCATAGAGGAGGTCGATGCTGGCGATCTCGGCGAGCGTGTCGCGATCATCGGTCGGCATGCCGCGCCCATAGGCGGCCTGGACGGTGAGGATCTTGTACAAGGGGACCGAGGCCACCTGCAGCAGTTCCTTCTCCGCATTGCCGATCGCGGTATCGGCCCGGATCGCGTCGACCATGTTGCCGATGAGGAGTGCGACGCGCGGGCGGATCGCCTTGGCGTTGGCAAGGCTCATTTGCTCGAAGGTCGGATTGAGGCAGAGATCGGTCTCGTCGCAGCGAAACACCCGCACGTTTTGGCCCTGCGTCCCGTCGAGCAGCGCGCTCACCAGCGTCGAGGACGCATCGCCTGCGAAAGGCACGAACTTGCCCGGCTCGTCGTCCTTGGGCGGCACGTAGATCACCGTGCCGATCAGCGTCATGGCGTATTCGGCGAGTTCGCGGTCGAAGGTACCGCCGGGGTTGAAGAAGGCACTCTTCTTGAGGACGTGCCAGGTGTAGTTGCGCGGCACGCCGGGATTGACGTCGGCATAGTCGCTCCCGGCTCCCTCGTTGGTCGAGGCGCGCTGTCCTCGCGTGCCGCAGCCGTGCTTGGCAGCAGCGTAGTCGGTGAAGATACCTTCGGAATTGCCGATCGCCTCGCAGATCGCCTTGTCGGCGAGATCGCCCTTGGGCCACAGTCCGCCGACCAACCCCTGCGCCATCTCGCAGGAGTTGATCGAGAGATTGTTCATGAGCTGAGCCTTCTGCGAAAACTCCTGCATGATCTTGTTGCACTCGGGACAGACGGTATCGATCGCGAGGCTGAAAGCAAAGCCGACCGCGTTGTTGGCAACGGCCTTCAGGAGCGCGACCATCTCGCTCGCATTGATGAAGGAAAAGGATCCGGCGAAGATATCGATGCCCCCGCAGCCCGCCCTTGCGCGAGGCAGCTGGAGATTGGCGACGTTGGTCGTTTTCTGCGGGAAGCGCGTCCAGACATTGCCGAGGCTGTAATAGCCCGCCGACTGGCCTTCGAAGGCGGTGGGGCCGGTGACATTCGCCGCCGCGCCCATGTCGTCCATGAAGCGGTCCATGCTGTCGCCAACATTCGCGGCGACCGGTGAGGCAACCATGCTGGCAGCGGCGAGGGTCAATGCCGCATTGCGGATGCTAGTAATCATGTCCGGCTTCCTTGGAGGTGAGAAGGTAGATGCGGTCCTGCAGCTCGTCGGCCGAGAGCACGCCGTAGCCGATCGGAATCGGGCGTTTGGTCACGCTGTCCCACAGCACCAGGGCGGGGGTGGCTTTGCCTTCGAGACCAAGCTTGCCGCGCTGGTTGGTTTCGACCTTGTAGTCCGGGAAATGGCGCGAAGGCCCGCCGTCCGTCGAGATCGCGCGCACGGTGATCCGCCAACGGTTTGCGACGCCCTTGACGATCGGGCTCATCACTTCGCACGGGCCGCAGGTCGAACTGAAGAAATAGAACAGCCCGTAGCGCTGCGAGAGCGTTGCCATGACGTGATCGCGCTCCGCGCTGCGGGCATCCTGCCACTGCTTCTTAGCGACCGCTCCGACGGGGCGTTCAAGCGTGTAGTCGAGGTCCGGGTCCTGCCAGATCGCCCGCTGCCAGACATCGGAGAACAGCGAGGCGCGGTCGAGCTGCGCGCGCTGGAAGCGGATATAGGCCGCGACATTGGCCTCGGTCGGATAGAGGATCGCGCGCGCCTTGAGTTCGCGCAGCTCGGAGGTGATCGCGTCGAGTTCCTGCGTTGCCGGGACCGGTTCGGTTTCGGGCTGTTGCGGCTCTTCAGCGGGAATTGGTTTGACACAGTAGAACCAGTAACCCAGCCTGCGCTCTTTGCAGTAGAGCGCATCGGCCGCGGTGGTCGATGTAGTGTCCTGTCGCTCTTGGCTATAGGCCGAGGTTGTGGGAAGAACGCTCAGGCTCAGGGCCAGCGCTGTCAAGCGATGGAGATGGGTCATTGGCCGCCCCTTGCGTAATAATCTTCGATCCTCTGCTGGATGAGGATGCTCGTTTCGAGCTCGTCGGGCAGCCGCGCGGCCTCGGTGAACTCGGAATAGACTTCGCTGAAATCCATCCGGCTGAGGTCGAGCCGGGCGAACTCGGCGAGGGTGAACCCCTCGCATTGTTCTTCTTTGGGCTTGTCCCACGGCTTGGGGAGCTGCTTACGGCCCTGTTCCTGCAGGATCCGCGAGAGCTTGCTCTCGAAACAGCAATAGACCTTCTTCTTCGTCAGGCAGACGCCGAGGAACTTGTCCGAACAATAGGTCCCCACATAGGCGCACAGCCCCTGCGCATCGCGCTGGTGGAGTAGCACTTCCTCGCGATCGCAGCCGAGCGCAACCAGCAGGCTGATCCCCGGAATGAGCGGGAAACCCTTACCCTTGCAGCAGTTGAGCACGCCGAAGACCTTGGACGAGCAGGTGTTGCGCGTGCCGCGGAACAGCGTCAGCGTGTTCGGATCGAACTGGCCGCGCGCCTCGTCCATGGCATGCAATGCGACCGCCGCATCCTTGAACTCGTCATTGGCGGTGCGCTCGATCGTCTCGCAGCTGCCATCGATGCAATAGACATCGCCGTCGCAGACATACTGTGTGGAGCTGTCCGTACCGGGCAGGGGACATTCGTAGATGCGCTCCCAGGTCTCGCAGGGCGTCTCGTCGGTGAGGCATTCCTCGCCGATGAACCGGCAGGTGCCCTGGCTTTCGATGTCCGAACAGTCGGTCGCCGCCTCGCGCGATGTGCAGGTGTAGCTACGCTGCCATTCCCAGCAGGGCCGCGTAACCGAGACACCGTCGATCACCCGTGTCTGCGGATCGGCATCGGTGCAGATCTCGGTATCGAGCGTACAGTCGCCATTATCGGCAAATCCGGTGCACTGGCTCTCGTCGGAAAAGGTATCGATCGAGTTGTCCGTGGTCACCGCATAGGGCGTGTAGCGCGCATCTGGAGTGTCGCATGTGATTTCGGCGATGGGATCGCCAGGTTCGGTGCAGTATCTGTAGAACTGGTCCTGCCGCCACTGAAGGCAGGGCCCGGGCCGATACCCGGTGATCCGGCACGAGCCACCATCGAATGCCGAGCACCAGGGATATCCATAGACTGTGCTCGTCTCATTGCAGAGATAGTGCCATTGCTGGCGCCGGGTCACGTTGGCGACGAGCGGGACTTCGCACTGGCCCGCCGACTGGTCGATCCGCGTGCCGGTGTTGCAGGTAGCGGTATAGGTTCCCGCCGAGCCCGTCCCGGGCGGCAACGGGACGCAATTGCCCTGACCGCCGGAGATATCCATGCCACTGGTATAGTCGAGCGGGGTCTCGTTTATTGCGAGGCTGCGCGCGATGACGTCCTCGATCTCGCTTGGATCGAAGCGCGCGCGATTGGCCACGCTGTAGCGCATCGCCCGATAGCCCCGGTGTCCGGTAGCAGCGGCGGCCGCATTGCTTTCGATCCGGTCGGGATCGTCGGCGAGCGTTTCCAGGTTTCGCACGGCGTTGCGGTCGTAGTTGGGCAGGTTTGCTGCATTGGGCTGCGACCTGGCAGCTTCTTGCGCTTCGCCGCGCAGGCTTTCGCCAAAGGACTTGCCATCGGCCCGCGCGTCCTGCTGCTGCGCGGAGACGGGCGCGGCGACCGCGAGAAGAGCGAGCAAGCCCAGACTGAGAGATTTTGCGAGCGTCATGGATGGTCTCCCTCGAGGCGACGAAGGTGGAGACGTGCAAGCTGCGCTCCCGGACCCCCTCCGGAAGCGAAGGTGTCGAGCACTTCGGCCACGCTGATATTACCGGCAATGCGGTCGTGCGGCGGCAAGACGTCTTTGCAGTCGAACCCGTCGCACGGGGCAAAATCGCTCGCGATCATCACGAAGCTCGGGGCAACCTTGATATCGAAGGCGCGGAACAGGCGCGGGTCGATACCGAGTGCGCCGGCATCATCGCTATCGCTCCAGATCGCGGCGGTGCGCTTCTTGAAGCGCGCGCTGTCGCCTTGGGGGAATCCGCGCAGTACGGTGACGCCGCCGGCCCTCGAGACATCGCGAACCAGCGCCTTCAATGAGGGTTCGGGCATTGCCAAGGAGGCAAACGCGATGAACCGGGGCGTTTCGCCCAGCGCTGCGACTTCCGCATCGGCCTGGGCGCGGATCATGCCATCGAGATCGAGCGGCCCGGCATTCGCGGTCGCCTGCGCAGTCTCGGCATAGGCTGCGCGATTGTCGAAAGCTGTTTGCTGCGCGGCGCGCGCGTCTTCTGCGAGGGCATCCGCTTTTGTCCTGATGGATGTGGCGAGCGCCTCAGCGTCGGCGGCATGTTCGGCCGCACGCGCGCGGATCTCAGCGAGGTCAAGGTCGGGCCCGGCATCCTGCGCGGAAGCTGCGGCAAATCCGGCAGCGATCAACAGGCTCAGGCCAACGAGTATGGGGAAGGCGTATCTCATAGCGCGCAGCAATTCCTCTTGCGCCAGACGAGGTATCCCATGTCTTCGCCGATGGCGGGGATCACCTGTCCGGGGGACTGGAAGGTGGTGGAGGCACCGATAGGCGGGCAGGCGTAGCGGCCCTTGGTCGCCGGATTGGGGTTGGTGGCCTGGAAGCGGTATTGCTGCTTACGCATGACCGGCATGAGGTATTTGCCGCACAGGCCTTTGGAGCCCATCGTTCCCCACGAGACGAGTTCGCGGTGAAGCTTGTAGGCGAAGCGCGAGAGAACGAGCCGCGAGGCCTGAACGTGGCCGATCGAGGCCGAGACATTGCCGTTCATCGGGTACATCGAGCCCTGGCAGCCCGCGCACCAGAACATCTCGTCGAGCGGCAGGTTCGCGGTCGATGCCGCGCAATCAGCCGCGCACGCGGCGAGCGCCAGCGGGTTGGCGAAGAGCACGGCCTCGGGATTGATGATCGCGGTGAGCTCTGAGTCCTGCCACAGCGGATCGATCTCGGAGATATAGAGGATATCGATCGAACCGGGCTCGAGGCACAGGAAATCGGCGACGATCTCCATCCAGTAGATCAGCGGATAGGCATACCAGTGGACATGCCAGCTCGAATAATACTGGCTCGCGCCGCCTACCGCCGAAGGGCCCGAGATTGAGCGGAACCCGATATCGAAGCCGGGATCGAGTTTCATGCCGCCAAGGTTCACGAAGCACCAAGGCTTCATACTGACATCGGCGAGCCGGACCGGCTCCCAGAACCCCATCGCGATGCCGGGCCGAAGACCGCACAGGCACAGCGGGAAATCGGGGTTGTCCGGATCGGGACGATTGCTCGGCCAGATTTCGAGCCCGCCGACTGAGATCGGGAACAGGCACGACCAGCAGATGTCGGTGATCGGGTTGACGAATTGCCCGGTGCACTTGCCCGGACCGGCATCGGCCGAAGCCGGTGATGCGAAGACCAGCGATAGCATCGCCGTGAACAGCACGAGGAAGGCGCGGATGCTGCTCATGGCTGTGCCTTCCGGGGCGGGAGCGTGATCTCGCTCACCTCGAGCATCCGCCCGTTCTGGCGCACCCACGCGGGGACGGCCCTGATGCCGAATTTTTGCGTCAGCTTGCCGCCCTGATCGAAATAGAAGCGGCGTTGACGGGCCTTCATCAGCTCGAGCGGTGCGCCTTTCACGAGGATAAGCTTGGCGTGCGCGTCCTGCCTCAGCGCCCAGGCGATTTGCGAGGGATCGTCGCCGTCAAGAAACAGGAGGTCGCCGCGCAGCTTGACGCTGTCGAGCGGATTGACCTGCGTTCCGGCGGCATGGATCAGCTCGCCTTTTGCGCCCCGGATATCGGCAGCAAGCGTAATTGTCGGATCGAAGGCCCATTGGCGGCTTGCGCTTGCGCGGATCACGCCGGCAACCGGATCAGGCCGGTTGACGCGGGCAATCGTGCGACGCTTGAGTTCCTCGTTGAGCCGCGCGGTCTCGCCCGACTTTTCCATCTGGGCGAGGCGCGTATGGATCTGTTCCAAGAGATCGCGCTCGATCACGGGGAAGACCGCTCCGCGCTGGCCGTAGTCTCGTGCCTGCAGGCTGGCAGGGAGCGCAGCGAGGAGAAGCGCGCCAATCGGAAGGAGGGAGCGCATCACAGGATTGCCCTCCCGCTGCCGAGGATCTGCTCGCGGCAAATGAAACCGATTGCGCCGTAGCGGCTGTCGAGCCCGCGCGGATGGTCAGTTCCGGCGTAGTAGCAACCTTCCGGTATTGCGCCTTCGGGACCGCGCGTGAGCGGCACGCCAAGGCGGGTGACCTCGAGCAGGCTCGCGACCTGCTTCCCGTTGATGAAGACCGCATCGCCCTCGTGGCGCACGACATCGCCCGGCATGCCAAGCACGCGCTTGCCGAACATCTGCGGTCCTTTTCCGAAATGCCTTTCGACCAGCTCGCTTTGCGGCGGCTCGAAGAAGAACAGGCTGCCGCGTTCGATCGGCGCGTGCTTGTCGAGCCAGAACGCCCAGTTGGGCAGGCTCGGGCTCGCATTGATGAGGAACGCGTGGTCCTTGCTGAAGGCATCGAGGGGCGCCCAGGCAAGCGGTAGCAGGACCAGCCCCGAGAGCAGCAGCGGACGGCGGATCGAGCGGGTCAGGCTCATGGCTGCTTCTCCCCGGCGAGCTTGTCCGCAATGCGCTGCTCGAGTTCGGAGGTTGCGTCTTCGGCAGCGCCCGCGAGCACGGCCTCGGCAACCAGCACCACGCGGCCGTCATGGCCCATATCGGCGACGGCGCTTTCGGCGGCTTTGAGGTATGCAAGGCTCGCCGCCTGGACGACCGCCGGATCGGCATCGGCGCGCGCGGCTTCCTCGACGAATGTCCCGATGGTCTCGGCGAGCCGGACCGTGACGATCCGCTGCTTTGGGGAGCTGGTGACCTGCTGCGTGATCCACGCACCCCACAGGAGCGCGGCAACGAGCAACGCTACGGCGAGGAGTTTCGGGCCCAGCTGGCTAAGCGGGAGGTTCAGTCTATCCATGGCGGGGAGATCCTTCGGCGAGGCGGCGATCGAGGTGGCGCAGGAAAGCCGGCAATCGCAGCAGGGCGAGGCCGCCGGCTGCGATGAGGAATGCGATCTGGAGGTCCTGGGCAAAGAAGCGGCGCGCGACAGGTTCAGCGCTGCGGTAGTGGTCAGCAAGATTGCCGATCTGCGCGAACAGCGCCGTCAGGTCCCATCCAGCGATGAGAAGGAACACGAACAGCGGCAGACCGAGAACAAGCAGCAGCGTGCTCGCCGCGAAGCCTGCCGTTTCGATCAGCACCAGGCAGGTGCCCTGGAACAGCGCCAGCCAGTCGATCACACGGTGCTTGTCGCGGGCTTGTCTGACTGACGGAAGTCGCACGCGATCTACGAGCGTGGTGGTCTCGAGCACCATCACATGCCTCCTTCCACACCTGCGACCAGCGCGACTGCGCGCTCCAGCGGCATGCCGTTTTCGACATGGCGGTGGATCGCGGCATAGGTGTCAGGATCGGAGGAGAAGATCGTCGCGGAGAGTGGGTCGAGCACCAGGCGTCCAACGGCTTCCATCTCGGGACCTTTGAGGTAGATCTCGCTGTACTCGGTGCCCGAGCGCTTGAGGCTGCGGATCAGCGTCTCGGTCCGGTCGTCCATGTCGAGCCGGGCCTCCTTGCGGAAATCGGCGATGGTCTCGGGTTTCTGCTGAAGCACCAGCATCCAGTCGCTGTTCTCGAGCGCGGCCCGCGCGCCGTCCGATTTGTAGTAGTCGTTGAGCGACTGGGTGGCGGTCGCAAGCGCGCCGCCATACTTGCGCGCGGTGCGGGCATAGGTCTCGACGAACTCGCCCATCGAACCGCCCTTGAGCATCGCCCAGGCCTCGTCGATCAGCAGCAGCTTCTTGGTCGAGCGCGACGAGCGCGTCATCGCCTGACCGGTCATGAACATGATCGCCGAGAGGACGACGCTTCTGAGTTCCTCGCGACTTGCGAGGTCGCTCATCTCGAAGACGGTGAAATCGTCCTCGAGCGCGAAACTCGCTTTCCCGGAGAAGAACCCGGCGTAGCTTCCGCCTCGGCAGAAGGGCGCGATTGCGGTGGCAAGGTCCTTGCCCGCCTCGTTGTCGCTCTGATGGAGTGCATGCGCGACGTCGTCGATCGCGCCGCCGCCGCCGAGCGCATTCCAGACCTGGGTTACTGCACGATCGATGAGGCCGCGTTCGGTGTCCGAGGGCGCGGCGCTTGGCCGCGCCATCTGGCCGACGATCGCCTTGATCATCGCAAAGCAGTCGAGGCGGTAATCTTCGTCTTCATGCGCGCGGGCATCGTCGACCATCGAGAACGGGTTGAGTGAAAAGCCCGAGGCGAGTGTGAACTCGACGAAGCGGCCGCCCTGCAGCTTGACCGAATGCTCGAAACTGCGCCCGTCATCGATCACGACCACCTTGGCGCCCGCGCCGCGCAGCGCGGCGCACAGCTCCTGCAGCAGCACCGACTTGCCTGATCCCGACTTCCCGCAGATCGCAATGTTGTGATTGCCCGCCGCGTTCTCGAAGGGCGACCAGAAGAAGGGCTGGCCGCGCCGTCCGAGGAGCAGCAGGTGCGGGATCGTCCCGCCGAGATACTCGCCCTGCAGGGGGGCGATATTGGCCGCGGTAGTCGAGAGCATGGTGCGAAAGCGCTTGAGGCGTGCAAGGTCGTGGACGAGCCCGTCGGCGAGGCTCAGCGGGAATGCCGCGACGAGGCCCTGCAGCTGGAGGAAACGCTCGTCGGCAAGGTCCCAGCCGGCGGCCTTGTAGATCGCCTTGATCGTGCGTTCGTGCGCGTCGCCGTCTCCCAGCGGCGAGATAGTGGTGAGGCCGTAGAAGAGCTTGACGAGCTTCTTACCAGCCTGGAGCTCGGCCTGGACGTGCTTCCACTCCGCCGATTGCTCGGAAAGCCTCGGCAGGAAGCGTGCGCTCTTCGTTTCCGACAGGCTGGTGGTGCGCATGAACTTGTAGCCTGCGCGCGCGGCTGCCGCTTCCTGGTCGGGATAGTGCAGGCACAGCATGGTGGCGGCGGGACAGGGAAAGCGCAGCTTGTCGGTGAACATGTCGCCGACAAGCCGCGCGCATTCCCACGGCGCCCAGCGTTCGGGCGTCGAACGCACGCCGTAATGGCGGACATCGAAGCGGTCAGGATAGCAGGTGCCCATTTTGGGAACGCCATCGCGGCTACGTCCGGTCTCCCGGAACCGCTCGGTGCGCAAGATCAGCCGGTCGTCCTCGACTTCGAGTTCTATGTCGCGGCGGATCGCTTGCGCATCGAGCGTGTCCTCGCGGTTCCAGTGGGTGAGATCGGGTTCGCGCGCGGTGGTCGGCGAGGTAAGTTCGTCGACCAGCGCGAGCAGGCCTGCAGGCTCGAGCCTGTTCGATGCAAGGCCGAGCGAGTTCAGCATGCCCGCCATCCCGTCTCGGCATTCGGTGAGTTCCGCATCGGTGACGCTTCCGGGCACCGGAACGCCGAGCGACAGCACGAGACGCACATGGCGTGCATGAAACGGCGCGTGTGCCGAGCCCGACTTCCAGACGAGATCGTAGAGCCGGTTGGTGCGGGCCTTCGCGATCGCTTCGTAGATCCCGCCCTGCTCGTAGCGCGGCGCGAACCACGGGCCGACGATGGCGCCGATGCGCGGGGACGCGAAGTTCAGCACCTGCAGGCAGGCGCCTTGCGGCAGGCTCTCGGAAAAGAACTGGCCGAGGATCTCACCTGACCGCTCGTCGGCGCCAATGAGCGGGGTGACTTCGAGAATGAAGCCCTTCGAGTGCGCGTTGCGGTAGAGCCCCGGGCCCTCGTCATAGACGCGGTATGGAAGCCAGTCCGACAGCATGTCGAGCGCGAAACGCGGCTGCGCATGGTCGGCTTTCTTTGCATCGCCGAACAGGCCAGCGAGGAGCGCGTCGCGCGCAGAAGAAAGCGAGAGGTTCACTTGGGCTCTCCTTCGGGCAGAACAGGGTGGGGCACCTGGCCGGGGGAGGGGGAACGACCAGGTGCCCCGGGGTCCGGCGCTTTGGCGCCGGGCAGCTCCGTCAGATCCTGCGAGGGGATGACCAGGACATCGGGAGGCTGCTGGGGGGAGGGATTGGAATGCTGGAAAGGAATTGCTTCTGCGGCGGTGGGCGGCGGGCCTTCCGCTTCAGCCGGGCGCGCCAGGGCGCGCAGCACCTCGCCGGTTGAACGCGGCGCGCGCCAGCGCTCGGCAGCGCGATCGGGCAGCACGACATGAACGACCCGGGCCTCGTGGATGCGGCCCGCCTCATCGCGGTAGCCCGCAACGACGATCCGCAATTCGCGATCACCGGCCCCGTGCGCTCCCGCAGAGGCATGACCGGACCGTTGTGCCTGTGAAGCGCGGGTGGCGGCATCGTCGATCATCGAGGTTGGCGCGCAGCTTCCCTCCGGCGCGCGGCAGGAAAAGTCGCCCTTGACGTTGCCGCCAAGCGTCGCGCAGCCGGCGATCGTCAATGCGAGAATTGCCGTCGCCCCGACACGGGTCGCACGACCGCTCATTGCTTCGATCCGGACTTGTCATTGGCAAAGGCGTGCAGTGTCTTTGCATCGCGGTAGCCGTGCAGCACCGCGCCGTCGCGCGCCCGGACGATCACCGGGGTTCCGGCAAAGCCGTTGGCCTGTGCAAAGGCTTCGTTGGCATCGAGCGCAGCGGCTTTCTTGCAGGTAGCGCGCGGTTCGAGGTGCTTGCCGGTGTAGGCAGCATGGAGCGCCGCGACGGGGTCGGCGGCGCAGAGCACCGCCTCGGACATGCGCCGGCTCGATGCGCCGAAGATCGAGATCGGCCGTTCCTCGACAAGGACGCCTGCCTTCTCGAGCTCGCCGGTGAGTCGCTTGCAGTAGCCGCACTGAAAATCCGAGAAGACAACCAGCTTCGGCCCCTTGGGATTGCCCCACAGGATCGCGCCTTCTGCGGGCAGGACTTTGAGATCGACATGGGTCGCTGCCCGCCTGTCGCGGGTTTCGGCAACGTCGTGCCGCCCGGCAGTGTCCTGGCCGGCAGCGCGGGCTGCACCGGCGGCGAGCAGGTCGGGGTTGAGTTCGAGCAGGCGCGCGGCGGTCACGTCGCGCCGCTCTTCCATGTCATAGAGCCGTCCGACGAAGAGGTAGCGCGCCGCTTCGTCGATGTAGAACAGCGTCTC
>DDFY01000009.1:2483-2690 GCA_002337385.1 Erythrobacter sp. UBA1916 | reverse complement strand
GCGCCCGCTCGATGCCGAGGCCATGCACGAAGCAGCACAGGCGCTGGTCGGACGGCATGACTTCACCACCTTCCGCTCAGCCCATTGCCAGGCGGCAGACCCGGTGAAGTCACTCGACCGGCTCGACGTGCGGCGCGAGGGCGATCACGTGCTGATCGAGGCCGAGGCACGCAGTTTCCTGCATCATCAGGTCCGCTCGATGGTCGG
>DDFY01000009.1:1801-2389 GCA_002337385.1 Erythrobacter sp. UBA1916 | reverse complement strand
ATCAGGTCCGCTCGATGGTCGGCACGCTGTCGCTGGTTGGGCTGGGCCAATGGCGCATCGAGCAGGTGGCCGAGGCGCTGGCGGCGGCAGACCGCTCGGCACTGGGCCTCAATGCGCCGCCGGATGGGCTCTATTTCCTGCGCGCAACCTACCCCTGAGGTTCGAAAAGCAATGCTGCCGAGTTGCAACTTGCGCAATACTCCATGCGCTAATCGCATTTGCTTTGAATTATGATGCACCGCAACATGCAGGAACAGAAGACAAGATGAGATGATGCAGGAAGGCGATCACTTCTCCAAGCAAGGAACACTGCCATGAAGAAATTTCTGATCGCCAGCCTCACCGCTGTTGTTGCCACCACTTCGGTCGCCGCCGCTGCTGCCGACGAGGTTCAGATCGCCATCAGCCACGAAGGCCTCGACCTTACCAAGGCCTCCGACGTGGCCGAAATGCGCAGCCGCATTGAAACCGCGGTTGCCACGGCCTGCGCCAAGGCCTCCCGCTCGAGCCAGCGCGCAGCCTGCGTGCGTGACGGTACCGCCAAGGCCATGAGCCAGCTCGAAGCGCGCAGCCGCATCGCCCTGGCCT
>DDFY01000009.1:756-1684 GCA_002337385.1 Erythrobacter sp. UBA1916 | reverse complement strand
GCGCAGCCGCATCGCCCTGGCCTATACCAGCGCCGCGCGCTGATAGCGGAGCAATTCGCAATTGAAGAAGGCCCTGCAAGTGCGCTTGCGGGGCCTTTTCTTTGTGTAATTCGTCAAAATTCGTCAGCTCTCCCGGCCTGATACCGGGAGCAACCGCTTCATGCGGCCTGCTCCGGGATGCAGTTTTGTTAACAAAAGCTAGCAAATTGTTCACCTTATCCTGTCATCCAGGGCACGATTATGGAGATCAAGCGATGACGAACAGAAGCCTATGGCGTGACGAGGCCGGCACATCGGCCATCGAATATGTTGCTCTTGCGGCGCTTTTGGCGATCGGCCTTGTCGCCGCGCTAACCTCCATGGGCAACAGCACTTCAACCAGCCTCACCACAGTCGAAACGACATTGGGAGGAGAAGGCGCTTCAGCACCTGCCCAACCAGCACCTGCCAAGCCACGGACCCCGATTCGGGCCAGGGATAAGCACTCCTAGCCAGATCTGCGCAAACGCTGGACAAGTGCGTTTGCAATTGCAGCTTGTGCCCAGGCTATGGCCCCGCCCCGCTCTCCTGCCCTGACTGACGCGCATTTTCGATTGCCCGCTCGGCTTGCTGGCGTGCCTCTTCCAGCCGCGCTGCGGCCTCCTCCCGCGCCATTTCAGACACTCGCCGGCTCGCCGCCTCCTCGTCGATATCGAGTGAGAGCGCACCATCGCCAATGCTCGCCTCGACCGGCACGCCATCGACTTCGGACACGATCACAGCCTCGCCATCGCGAATGATTAGGCGGGTGCCATCCCCCAGCGGGAACTCACCGTCGGTCGGCACATCGAGCGGCTGAACCGGGCCGGAAGGATCAGGACGCGGCGTTTCGCGCGCAGGCAGGTCCTGACCGGCAATGGCGCTGGTCATGAAATCACGCCAGATCCGC
>DDFY01000009.1:0-674 GCA_002337385.1 Erythrobacter sp. UBA1916 | reverse complement strand
ATGAAATCACGCCAGATCCGCGCGGGCAGGCCGCCGCCATAAATGCCGTTCAGCGGCGAATTGTCGTCGTTGCCGACCCAGACGCCGACCACCAGCCGATCGTCCCCCTCGCCCGCATAGCCGACGAAGAGCGCGTCGCGGTTGTCCTGCGTGGTGCCGGTCTTGCCGAAATTCGGCCCGGCGAGCGTTGCCGCGCGCCCCGTGCCCGAATTGATCGCCGCACGCAGCATGGTCTCGATATCCTCGCGGTCACCGTAGCCCAACGAGCTCTTGCCGTTCCACAGCCAGTCGAACCAGCCCTCCTCCTCTTCGGGGAAGGCGTGAGCCTCAACCGGGAACGAATTGCCCGCCACCCCGGCATAGGCGCTGGTCAATTCGAGCAACGTCATGGTGCTGGTGCCGAGCGCCAGGCTCGGATCGCCATCCGGCAGGTCAGAGGTAACGCCGAGGTCGCGCGCGGTCTCGATCACGGCGTCGATCCCCACCTCCTGCGCCAGCCGCACAGCCGCCACGTTCGAACTCTTTGCAAAGGCATCGCGCAGCGTGATCTCGGGCGAATAGTTGCCGCCGGAATTGCGCGGGCGATAAGACCCTTCGGTAAACTCGGTGTTGGGGATCGTGTCTCTCGGATGCCACCCGGCGCGCAAGGCCGCCAGATAGACGAACAGCTTGAA
>DDFY01000023.1:16828-98183 GCA_002337385.1 Erythrobacter sp. UBA1916 | reverse complement strand
CAAGCAACACACTGACCAGAAAGGCGAATTCTCGAGTTTCGACCTTTCGGAGCCTTTGCCGCCGGACGGCTAAGGGGACGCCCAACCGAGATCTTGGCGATCCAGGAAGGCTGCTCCCCCCTCTCCCCTCATCCGACGTGCTCTGTGCTCGGGACCGATGCTTTGCTTTACGCCATCTAAAGGCCCCGACGGCATAAGACGGCGATGATTCTCGCCACCCCATCCCATCGTGCACACGAATCGCGACCCCGCCGCATCGGCACGCTAGGGCTATGCGCATGAGCACCTTCCGCAGATCACTGGCGATCAACTTCTTCGCTTCCTCGGGAGCGACGATGGTGATGTTCGTCGTATCGTTGGTGGTGGCACGCATCCTCACACCTGCCGAGATCGGCATCTACTCCATCGCGATCGTACTCGTGAACATCGCACATGTGTTCCGCGAGTTCGGGGTCAGCTCTTATCTCCAGCGGGCCGATCGGCTCACCAAACCGCAAGTGCGATCAGCACTGGGCGTGGCCTATGCGATCACCTGGACGGTGGCCGTGCTTGTCTGGCTCGCCAGCGACTGGGTTGCTGGTTGGTTCGGCTATCCCGAGATCGGCCCGGTGCTGCGCATCCTTGCGGTCAGCTTCCTGTTCATCCCCTTCAGCGCGGTTGCCCTGGCGCTGCTGACGCGTGAGTTCGATGCCAAGAAGCTCGCGATCAGCACGGCCGTGGGAACCGTAGCCTACTCGGCCACCGCCATCGGATTGGCGCTGGTGGGCTACGGCGCCGCAAGCCTTGCCTGGGCGAACCTCGCCAACGTGGTGTCGACCGGGTTCGCCTATATCTGGCTGCGACCGCTGCACATGGCCTATCTCCCGCGCTTTCGCGAAACGCGCGACATCCTGCGTTTTGGTTCAGGCGCGCTGCTCACCAACCTCGTGCACGCAGGCAACAATGCCCTGCCCGATCTGATTCTCGGCAAGATCGGCTCGGCGCGGCAGGTCGGCCTGCTTAGCCGTGCCAATTCGACCGTCTCCATCTTTATGTATGTCGCAGGCTCGGCAATCACCTTCGGTTCGCAGACCTATCTAGCCAAGGCGCACCATGCGGGCGAATCGCTCGAACCGCTGCTGCACCGGGCCATCGGGCTGGTCACCGCGATTGGCTGGCCGCTGCTGGCCGTGACCATGATCGTGGCCGAGGACATGGTGGTCGGCCTCTATGGCGAAACATGGCTGGCGGCCGCCCCGGCGATCGCGCCGCTGGCGCTGATGGCGGCGATCGATCTGACCTTCCACTATCACACCGCCGCCTTCAACGCGGTCGGACGGCCTTACCTCTCCTCGATGCCGCTGCTTGGCACGGCGCTGTTCCGGATCGGACTGGGACTGGTCTTGTGGAACGGCGACATCGTGTCGTTCGGCTGGGCGATGATGCTGGCGACCTTGGCCAGCTCATCCGTGTGGCTGATTCTCCAGCGGCGCCACCTCGGTTGCGGCACTCTTTCGTTCGCGCGCTTGCTGTTGCCCAGCGCAGTGGTCGCAGTGGTTTGCGCAGGCGTGGCCTATGTCAGCCAGTTGGCCATAGCGCAGCTCGGCATCGGGTGGCCGATCGTGCGGCTTTTGGTGCTGGGCGTGCCCGTCACCGCGTGCTGGCTGGCGATGCTGCGAATCCTGCGCCACCCATTGTTCGATGAAGTGGCGATGCTGGCCGGCAAGCTCGGCATTCCGCTCCGCCCATACGCCAGCGAGATGCAAGCCTAAGCCGCAAGAGGATTGGCTGACTATCTGCGCGAGAAATCCGCCTGAACGGATGGCCAGCGCCGTCGCTGGGCCGCTGACCTAACGCCGCAGTTCGGCGATCACCTTGCGGCAGGCCGCGGCATAGGCACCGCGATGAAAACGATAGGTGCCGATGAAGTGGACAAAGCGCACATCTGCCGGAACGCCTTCGTCCCAGAAGTTCATATAGCGGTCGTAAGGTAGCAGCAGCGCGCCCTCCGCGTTGGCGACAACGAAGTTGCTCGTCACCTGCTCACTGCCCCATTCATCCCACTTCGCGCGCCCGAGCAAAGCCTCAGCAGCCTGCGAGAACTCCACCGCCAAAGAACGCCCCTCAGCCTTGCGAGCAAAGCCGGTGAAGCCCGAACACCCGCGCACATAGTGCGGATCGGAAAGGCTCGGCACCTCCAGCTTGTCCATGCACCCCTCGAGCGCGGCCTGGACATGGGTGGTCGGATGGCCCTGGTGCCGCCGGGCGATCTCCGCCACGGGCAGGATCTCGGCATCGTCATCACCGCGGATCGTGAAGCAGCGGTTCAATTCGATGCTCTGCACCACTTCGGGCACCGCCCCGGTGGTGACCGTATCGCTGTCGAACTGGATGACATAGTTCTCGCGGCGCAGATCGAGGATCGTCAGCAGCCGTTCCCAGGTTCCCCCGCGCGGGCAAGGCCCCGTGGCGACCGACGCAATCGGGATGACTTGCGGATTATCGCAATGATGCGCCAGCAGCGCCTTGTCGCGCCCGGTCAGCGTTCCGTCGTCGAGAATCACGAACCGCCCTGCCCCGAGGCGCGCATGAAGGCTCTTCGCGGCCACGATATAGGGTAGCAGCACACGCGTGCCGATCATCGAGAAAAGCACCAGTCCATCGTCGCGCGCAGTGACCGGGGGCGTTGCCAGAATGCCCGCGATCTGCCTGGGGAACCACTGCTCGCGCAAGCGGCGCACAATCCTTGCCGGCAGGTTACTCAAGTCGGATACCTTCTCGTCATCGTCTCTTGCCATATCAGGCGCGGCACGCGGCGGCGTGCATGTACGCAACGCATATAGTGTCGGCTCCTCAACAAAGCGTTGACCATGCCGCGGTTCCGCCCGCTTTGGCCGGGGCGCAATCAGTGCTATGATCATCGCCATGAAACGACAGGCACAGACCTGCCGTTCGGGAGAAACCCTATGCGCCTGATCGCCATGGCGAGCGCGCTTGTCGCCACCGTCGCCAACCCAACCCCAGAAACTGTCGAGCCGGCAGCGCCAGAGCGCGAACTGACGCTGGCCGAAATCATCGCCTTCGAGACCGAGCGCTATCGACGGCTAACCGTGCCGGTGACCATAGGCGGCGAAGGGCCGTTCCGCTTCCTCGTCGATACCGGCGCCGAGGCCACCGTGGTTGCCCGCAATGTCGCCGACCAGCTGGAACTGTTCGACCGCGACACGGTGACGCTGGTCGCCATGGCCAGCCAGCGCGAAGTCGAAACCACGGCCCTGACCACGGTCGCCCTGGGCAGCCGCGAATTCGATCTTGCCGCCGCCGCCATTCTTGAAGGCGCCCACATTGGCGATGCCGACGGTATCCTCGGGCTCGATTCGTTGCAGGATCAGCGCGTGCTGTTCGACTTCGAGAACAGCCACATCGCGGTCGCCCATGCCGACGAACTGGGCGGCAACCGGGGATTCGATATCGTCGTGCGTGCACGCCGGCGGGAAAACCAGCTGATCGTCCAGCGGGCCAAGATCGACGGGGTCGATGTCGACGTAGTGATCGATACCGGGGCGCAAAGCTCGTTCGGCAATTTCGCCCTTCAGCGCCGTCTGCGCCGCGCGCGGGCCACCGAAAGTTCCGTGATGACCGACGTCAACGGCGTCAGCCTTACCGGTGACACGCGCATCGCGCGCCTGCTCCAGCTTGATCGCGCTGCGATCAACAACATCGCCATTACCTTTGCCGATTCGCCAAGCTTCGCCGCACTCGGGCTCGACAAGCGGCCAGCTATGGTGCTGGGAATGAGCGAATTGCGCCTGTTCAAGCGGGTGGCGATCGACTTCGAAAGCCGCCGCGTACTGTTCGACCTGCCCGATAGCACGCACATCGGCGACCGCAGTCTGTTCCCGTAAAACTTGCCACCGCGCATGGCAGGCCCCACTTGGGCCAATAATGCGCGACATGCAGACCCCTGCCACCGGTGAAACCGCCGACTGGGCCACCGTCCGGCGGTTCCTGCCATACATGTGGCCCGCAGGCCGCCCCGATCTCAAGCGCCGGATCGGCGGCGCGGCCTTCTTCGTGATCGCCGCCAAGGTCGTCGTGCTCACGCTTCCCCTCGCCTATGCCAAGGCGGTCGACACCATGGCGGCCAAGGGCGATCCCGCCGTCTGGGTCGCGATGGGGCTGGTGATCGCCTATGCCGCCGGACGCTTCGCCACGGTGCTGTTCGACCAGAGCCGCAACATCATTTTCAACCGCGTGGGGCAGGATGCCGTGCGCGGGCTGTCGGAAGACGTGTTCGAGCGGCTGCACCAGCTGTCCCTGCGGTTCCACCTCTCGCGCCGAACGGGCGAAATCACCCGCGTGATCGAGCGCGGCACCCGCTCGATCAGCCAGATGCTCTATTTCCTGCTGTTCAACATCGCGCCGACCATCATCGAGCTGGTGGTGGTGGGCGTGATCTTCTGGTCGATCTTCGGCTGGGAGCTGGTGGCAGCAACCGCCGTGACCGTTGTGGGCTTTATCTGGATCACCCAGCGCATCACCGAATGGCGCGTGGGCCTGCGCAAGCAGATGAACGACCTCGACGGCACCGCCATGGCGCGCGCGGTCGATTCGCTGCTGAACTACGAAACGGTGAAATACTTCGGCGCCGAGCGCCGCGAGAAGGAGCGCTTCGCCTCGGCCACCGGCGCCTATGCCGAGGCCGCGATCAAGACCGAGAACTCGCTCGCGCTGCTGAACATCGTGCAGGCGCTGATCCTGCAGGGGATGATGGCGGCAGCGATGGCCTGGACGGTGTGGGGTTGGTCAAAAGGCGAACTGACGCCGGGCGATCTGGTGCTGGTGAACACCTATCTGATGCAACTGTTCCGCCCGCTCGACATGCTCGGCTGGGTCTACCGCACGATCCGGCAGGGGTTGGTCGACATGGCCGACATGTTCAAGCTGCTCGATCGCGAGGTGGAAGTGGAAGACAAGCCCGGAGCGCCGGCGCTGGTGCTGCGCGAGCCGACTGTCGTGTTCGACAACGTCACCTTCGGCTACGACCGCGAGCGGCCGATCCTCAAGGGCCTCAGCTTCGAAGCGAAGGCCGGTGCCCATGTCGCGCTGGTCGGCCACTCGGGCGCGGGCAAGAGCACGGTCGGGCGGCTATTGTTCCGCTTCTATGACCCGTGGGAAGGCCGCATTCTGATCGACGGCACCGACATTTCCGAGGTCTCGCAGCAGAGCTTGCGCGCCGCGATCGGGATCGTCCCGCAGGATACAGTGCTGTTCAACGATACCCTCGCCTACAACATCGCCTATGGCCGCGAAGGGGCCAGCGACGAAGAGATCGCCCAGGCCGCGCGCGATGCTGCGATCGCTCCGTTCATCGAGAAGTTGTCGGCGCGCTATCAGACTCAGGTCGGCGAGCGCGGACTGAAACTCTCCGGCGGCGAGAAGCAGCGCGTGGCGATTGCCCGCACCCTGCTCAAGGGCCCGCGCATCCTGTTGCTCGACGAAGCGACCAGCGCGCTCGACACCCGCACCGAACAGGACATCCTCGAAACGCTGCGCCGGGTTTCGGCCGGGCGCACCACCATCGCCATCGCGCACCGTCTTTCGACAATTGCCGATGCCGATTTGATCCATGTCATGGATGATGGCCGCGTGGTCGAGCAAGGCGATCATGCGGGACTATTGCGCCTTGGCGGCCTATACGCCGAGATGTGGAGCCGGCAATTGAACGAAGCGGCCGAATTACAGGACGCCGCCGAATAGGAGAGGTGAATATGCGGAAGGTTTTTTTCGGTTCGGTCGGGGCACTCGCACTGCTTGCTGGTTGCTCCTCAGGCGAACCCGAACCAGCCGCACCTCCTGAGACTGGCGATACCACCGTACACGCGATCATGGTCAACCAGATCGACAAGCACGCCGACGAACTGTGGGACGTTTCCAACGCTGCCATCGGCAACAACGGCGGGCTCGACCCGGCCAAGATGGACGACGCGCGGTGGGACAAGATCGCCGAGCTTGCCGAAAAGGTCGCTACCGGATCGCATGCTGTCGCCGCGCTCGATCCGATCACCGTGGCCGCACCCGGCGTGACCATCGGCGATTCGGGCCTGCCGGGCGGGCACACCGCCGAACAGGTGCAGGGCTTCATCGCCGCCAATCCCGAACTCTTCCGCGAAATGGCAACCACGCTCGGCGTGCATATGGACGAGATCGCCGCTGCCGCGCATGCGCGTGATGCCGCCACGGCCGGCCCGCTCATCGATCAACTCGATAGCGTTTGCGAAAGCTGTCACGTCAACTTCTGGTATCCCGAACAGAAGGAATTGATCGAGCAGTTCCAGAACGAAGGCACCGTCGATCCCGATCATCCGGCGCTTGGCCCCGCAGCGCCCGAGACGGCAGGAGAATAGGAATGAACCGAGGACATATCGCCCTTACCGCCAGCGTCATCGCCCTGATCGGTTGCGCCACGGTGCCCGCTGCCGGGCCGGGCGAGACGACCTACTTCGTCCGCGAAGGCATGGTGAACCAGATCAACCCGCCGATCACCGCGATCTGGGATATGCAGGTCGACGTGATGGACGACGAGGGCGGTTTCGACCCCGCGCTGATGGACGCCGACACCTGGGCCGCACTCAAGAGCTATGCCGCCAACCTTGATATTCAGACCGCCAAAATGGCTGCGGCAGAGCGCTTTGTGGCAGCCGATCCCGATGGCGACCTGACCGAAGCGCCCGAAGGCACCGACCTCGCCGCGATCCAGGGGCGGCTCGATACGTCGCCGCAAGCCTTCCGTGCGATGGCAACGGCAATGCGCGCGCAAACCGCACAGCTGCTGCTGGCCGCGCAGGAGCAGGATGCGGCCAAGGTCACGCAGCTGGTCAACGACATTCAGCCCAGCTGCAAGTCATGCCACGACGTATTCTGGTATCCAGAGGAGTCCTGATCAGGGCGGCCCCGCCTTGCATTGCGGCGCACAATGAGGCAGGCGCGCATCCGTAAATGAAGCGGTGCACCGGACGGGGTGCGCCCAACCAAACGGACATGCCCCATGCTCAACACTGCCACGCTCCGGCGTGACTGGCTTGCCCAGCCGCGCGCCGACATCCTCGCCGGGATCGTCGTTGCCCTCGCGCTCATCCCCGAAGCGATCGGCTTTTCGATCATCTCCGGGGTCGATCCGCGCGTAGGTCTCTATGCCTCGATCACCATTGCCATGGTCATCGCCTTTACCGGGGGCAGGCCGGGCATGATCTCCGCGGCGACCGCTGCGGTGGCCGTGGTGGTGGTGCCGCTGGTGCGCGATCACGGGGTCGAATACCTGTTTGCCGCCACCATCCTGATGGGCGTGATCCAGGGGGTGGCAGCGGTCTTGCGGCTTGATCTCATGATGCAGTTCGTCTCGCGCTCGGTCATCACCGGCTTCGTCAACGCGCTGGCGATCCTGATTTTCATGGCGCAGCTGCCGCAGCTGATCGACGTGCCGGTGATCACCTACCCGCTCGTGGCAGGTGCGCTGGCGATCATCTACCTGCTGCCGCGCCTCACCACGGTGGTGCCGAGCCCGCTGGTGGCCATCATCGTGATCGGCCTCATCACCATCGGGCTGGACCTTGAGGTCAACACCGTGGCCGACATGGGCAAGCTGCCCGATGGTGTGCCGTTCTTCCACATTCCGCAGGTGCCCTTCAGCTGGGAAACCTTGCAGATCATCGCCCCCTATTCGCTGACCATGGCCGCGGTGGGCCTGCTCGAATCGCTGCTGACCGCACAGATCGTCGACGACATGACGCACACCGAAAGCGACAAGCGGCGCGAGACGGCGGGTCAGGGCATTGCCAGCTTCGTGACGGGGTTCTTCGGCGGCATGGGCGGCTGCGCGATGATCGGGCAGTCGGTCATCAACGTCACCAGCGGCGGACGCGGGCGCCTGTCGACCTTCACCGCCGGCATCACCCTGCTGATCCTGCTCGCCCTGCTCGGCCCGGTCGTCGGCCAGATTCCGATGGCGGCGCTGGTCGCGGTGATGATCATGGTCAGCATCGGCACCTTCTCGTGGAACTCGATCCCCAATATCCGCCACCACCCCTGGCCTTCGAGCGTGGTGATGCTGGTGACGGTGGCCATCGTGGTGTGGACGCACAACCTCGCGCTTGGCGTGGTCGCGGGCGTGCTGCTGTCGGGCATCTTCTTCACCGGCAAGGTGCAGCGCATGTTCGACGTCAAGCGGGTGCGCGAAGGCGACAAGGCTGTTTACTGGGTCACGGGGCAGATCTTCTTCGCCTCGGTCAGCCGGTTTTACGCCAAGCTCGGCCCCGAAGGCGACTTTGCCGATGCCGCCGACCACGTGGTGATCGACGTCACCAAGGCGCACTTCTGGGATATTTCCGCGATCGGCGCGCTCGACAAGGTGGTGGAGCGGATGCGCCGCCATGGGCGCAGCGTGCAGGTGGTCGGCCTTAATGAGGCGAGCGCTGACCTCGTCGACAAGTTCGCGCTGACCGACAAGACCGGCGTCGAGATCGGCCTCGCGCCGCATCCGTAATTCTCTGAGGGCACAAAGCTCGCGCTACCCGGCGAGCTGCCAGTTCTCGTGCACGATCTCGCGCGCGATCAGGCCGTCGCGCATGTGAAACACGTGCACCAGGCGCAAAGCAACATTGGCTCCCGGCGCAAACGGGCAGTTATCGAATCCCTCGCGCAAGATTTCGAAATGCGCGATCATATCGTCGACGACCCGATCTTCGGTAGCGAAGCGGTCCAGCGGCTGAAGCGAATCGAGGCGTATCGCACCGAACATACGGCGATAGTTGGCCTCGATCGCGGCCTTGCCCTCGAAGACGAGATCGCGGTCAGGAAACTCCAGAACCACGTCATCGGTGTAAAGCGCCATCACCAGCGCGGGATCGCGGGCCTCGTTCTCAATGTGCTCGGCTACTGTCGCCAAATTCCGTTCGATCATTGGATGACACTCCTTCTGGACCTGGGCCGTAGCGATATTAGTCAGATAACCTGTCCAATATAGACAGATTATCTGACTAGTGGCAAGAACCGGACATGCATGAGAACAATATCCGTATCGGTCGCTTGCTGGGAGACGCCTACGAAGCCTGGCAGCGCGGGGCCTATGCGGCGCTTGCCGAGAGCGGTTTTGCAGACATACGCCCGGCCCATTCACCCGTACTGCGATTCGTCGGCGAGCAGGGCGCGCGCGTGGTGGATCTGGCCGAACAGGCGCGCATGACCAAGCAATCGATGAGTTACCTCGTCAGCGCGCTTGAGCAGTCAGGCTATGTCAGCCTCACAGCCGATCCCGATGATGGACGAGCACGACTTGTGCACCTGACCGCGAAGGGAAACCAGGCGCGGGACGTCCTCATTGGCCACAGCCTTGCGCTGGAGGAAAGGTTGGCCGCACGGATCGGCAAAGACCGAGTGGAAGACCTGCGCGAACTGTTGGCGGAAGCAACCGGGCCATGGCTGCCCTGAGTCAGTCCTCGCGCGTAACGCCGCCATACCCCGGCCAGACCACCGCCTGTGCGCACTTGGTCTGCCCCCGCCACCAGTCGTAGCTCAGCTTCGGTTCGCCATAGAGCACCCAGCCCTCTTCAAGCGCCTTCGACACTCTCTCGCAGAAGGCGCGGTCGTCCTTGCCGGTTAGCAAGCGATAGGGCAGCGCGCCCTCGGGTGGTCTGCTGGCCATGGCCCGCTCCGTTACAGGATATATTTGCTCAGATCGGCATCGCCCGCGAGCGCGCCTAGCCTGTCGCGCACATAGGCGGCGTCGATGGTGACGCTCTCGCCCTTGCGGTCCTCGGCCTCGAACGAAAGCTCTTCGAACAGCTTCTCCATCACCGTCTGCAAACGCCGTGCGCCAATGTTCTCGACGCTGTCGTTCACCTGCGCAGCGATGCGGGCGATTTCGGCAATGGCTTCGTCGCCCAGCTCGACCTGCAGGTCTTCGGTGCCAAGCAGTGCCTTGTACTGCGCCACCAGATTGGCCCGGGTCTCCGACAGGATGGCGATGAAGTCGTCTTCGGTGAGGCTGCGCAGCTCGACGCGAATCGGCAGGCGGCCCTGCAATTCGGGCAGCATGTCGCTCGGCTTCGAGACGTGAAACGCGCCGCTGGCGATGAAGAGCACGTGGTCGGTCTTCATCGGGCCGTACTTGGTGGCAACGGTGGTGCCTTCGATCAGCGGCAGCAGATCGCGCTGCACGCCCTCGCGGCTGACCGAGCCTCCGCGCACGTCGGAAACCGCAATCTTGTCGATCTCATCGAGGAATACGATCCCGTTGGTCTCGGCATTGGCGAGCGCCACGCGGGCGACATCATCCGAATCGGTGCGCTTCTCGACCTCTTCGTCGACCAGCCGATCCCAAGCCTCGGGCACCTTCAGCTTGGCGCGCTTCTTGGGCGGGCCGCCGAAGGCCTTGCCCATCATCTCGGAGAGATTGATCATGGTTGCGCCGCCGCCCATGCCCGGAATGTCCATCTGCATGTTGGGCTGCTCGACCACCTCGATCTCGACCTCGGTGTCGTTCATGGCGTTTTCGACGATGCGTTGGCGGAAGCTGGCGCGGGTCGCCTCGCTCGCACCCTCGCCCACCAGCGCGTTAAGCAGGCGCTCCATCGCCGCCGCGCTGGCAGCTTCGCGCACTTTCTCGCGGCGCAGGTCTTTCTCCAGCCGGATCGCCTCTTCCACCAGATCGCGCGCGATCTGTTCGACATCGCGGCCGACATAGCCGACCTCGGTGAACTTGGTCGCCTCGACCTTCACGAACGGCGCTTCGGCCAGCTTGGCAAGGCGGCGGCTGATCTCGGTCTTGCCGCAGCCGGTGGGGCCGATCATCAGGATGTTCTTGGGGGTGACCTCGTCGCGCAGGTCGGCAGGCAGGCGCTGGCGGCGCCAGCGATTGCGCAGCGCCACGGCAACCGCGCGCTTGGCTTCCTTCTGGCCGATGATGTGCTCGTCGAGGGAGGCGACGATCGCCTTGGGGGTGAGGTTGTCCATCAGAGTTGCATTTCCAGAGTTGTCGGCCCGCTCAAGCCCAAGGCGAACGGGCCGAGGGGATCAGACGCTTTCCAGCGTCACATTGCCATTGGTGAACACGCAAATTTCCGCGGCCACGGCCATCGCCTTGCGGGCAATTGTCTCGGCATCGTCCTCGTAGTCAGACAAGGCGCGCGCGGCGGCGAGCGCATAGTTCCCGCCCGATCCGATGGCGGCAATTCCGCCCTCGGGCTCAAGCACGTCGCCGTTGCCGGTCAGCACCAGCAGTGCATCCTTGTCGGCCACGATCATCAGGGCTTCGAGGTTGCGCAGATATTTATCGGTGCGCCAGTCCTTGGCCAGCTCGACCGCGGCGCGCAGCAGCTGGCCGCGATATTGCTCAAGCTTCTTCTCAAGCCGTTCGAACAGGGTGAAGGCATCGGCGGTCGCACCGGCGAACCCGGCGATGACCTTGCCGTCCTCGCCCAGCCTGCGCACCTTGCGCGCATTGGGCTTCATCACGGTGTTGCCCATGGAAACCTGCCCATCGCCCGCGATCACGGTCTGCTCACCGCGCCTCACGCCAACAATGGTGGTGCCGTGCCACTGGATCAGGCCGTGGCTCGCCTTATCGTCACTCATGCGGCGGATATGGGCAGGCTGCCTGCCGCCTGCAAGGACCGACGCCTAGCTGCCCGCGCCTGCACCGCCGAGACCGCCTGCGCCGACCGTGCCGATATTGCCGAACAGGTCTTCGAGGAACCCGCGATGACGGCCCAGAGTCGGCGTCTCGTCGCTCTCGGGATCGAGGCGGACCACCTGGTTCATGCCGGTGCGATCGGCCGCTGTGACAGTACCGGCGGGATCAAAGTGAATCGCGAAGACCGTATGGTCCTCAATCCGCGGACGGGTGAACGGCGCCTGCTCGGTACGGCTGGAGATATAGTACCAGATAGGATCGCCGAACTCGCTGATCATGGTCGGCTCGCCCAACGTGCCGCGCACCGACTGCTTGTTATCGAGACCCGGTGCGACCGAAGCCAGCAGCGTTTCATCGATGATATAGCCGCGATGATTGGTGATCGTGGAGCAAGCCGAGGCCAGCACTGCCAGCGCGGCGACCATGCCGATCTTTCCGCCTGCCCGCATCAACCCTGCCATAAGTCTCACTTCCTTTGTCACCACGCGCGATTGCCAGCGCCCCGGCGGTTACTCTATTGGATGCATCTGCGCCTTAAGCAAGCGAACCCGCTTGCGCAATGGCAGCCGGGCCCACCGGGTGAGGTCCAGGCATTGAACCATGGCTTAACGATAGGACTTGTCCCCCGAAGATGTCGCTCATTTCCCGCCTGCTCAAGCCCGCCGCCGATCCGCGCGAGGCGCTGCGCCCGCTGTGGCACGATATCGTTTTCGTCAGCCGCGAACGCGATTGGTATGCCAACTGCGGCGTCGCCGACTCTGTCGACGGGCGATTCGACATGATCGCGCTGGTCCTTTCACTGGTGCTGCTGCGGATGGAAAAAAGCGAGACGCTTGCCCCGCAAACCGCACTTTTGACCGAGCTGTTCGTCGCCGACATGGACCGGCAACTGCGAGAAACCGGCGTGGGCGACCTGATGGTTGGCAAGCGCATGGGCAAGATCATGAGCGCGCTGGGCGGCCGTATGGGCGCGCTGCGCGAGGCGATGACCGAAAGCGATGCCACACTGGCCGGGATTCTCGCGCGCAACGTGGCCTTGGCGGACGAGGAGAAAAAGCCATTCCAGTTCGCCGTGCGCACGCGTGCCCTTCACGCCGACCTTGCGGTTCAGACGGACGAGGCCTTGCTGGCGGGAAAGGTGCGGCCATGAGCGAAGGCGAACTGTCACCACCTGAGTTCTCGCGCATCGTCGACCGCCGCTCGGTCGGTGAGGCCCCCGTACGAATCGGGGCAAGCGAAGCGGAGTGCGAGGCGCTGGCCAAGCGATTCGGACTGGTCGCAGTGCGGCGGCTGGAAGCCGACATCTCCCTCGACCTCGCCGGTGAAGGCGTGCTGGCCAATGGCAAGCTATCCGCCGACGTGGTGCAGACATGCGCGGTCAGCGGCGACGATCTGCCCGTCTCGATTGTGGAAGAGTTCTCACTCCGCTTCGTGCCCGAGGCTGACTGGGCCGACTACGAGGCAGAAGAAGTGGAATTGGGCGCCGAGGATCTCGACGCCCTGCCCTATGACGGGACCAGCTTCGATCTGGGCGAAGCCGTCGCGCAGAGCCTTGCGCTTGCGATCGATCCCTTCGCCACCGGCCCCGATGCGGAAAAGGTCCGCAGCGAACAGGGGCTCGACAATGCGGCCAAGGGCGGTGCGCTGGCCGAGGCACTCGGCCAGCTCAAGAAAGACTGACCGAGCGGCTCAGAAAGGCCCTACTCAGAACGGAATATCGTCGTCGAGGTCGTCGTACTTCGCGCCGCCGCTCGCAGGTGCATTGCCGCCCTGGCCGCCGCCCTGGTTCCAGCCGCCTTGGTCACCGCCGCCGCGCTGACCGCCGCCATAGCCGCCACCGCCCGAACCGCCGCCGTAGCCGCCACCACCGCCGCCGCCGGACGCGCCGTCGAGCATGGTCATCACCGAATTGGGGCCGCGCAGCACCACTTCGGTCGAATAGCGGTCATTGCCGTTCTGGTCCTGCCACTTGCGGGTCTGCAGCTGGCCTTCGAGATAGACCTTCGAACCCTTCTTGAGGAAGCGTTCGGCAACGCCGGCCAGACCTTCGTTGAAGATCGCCACGGAGTGCCACTCGGTGCGTTCCTGCCGCTCGCCGGTGTTGCGGTCCTTCCACGTCTCCGAGGTGGCGACGCGCAAGTTGCACACCTTGCCGCCGTTCTGGAAGGTACGCACTTCTGGATCGGCTCCCAGGTTCCCGATCAGCATTACCTTGTTGAGAGAACCCGCCATTTGCCAACTATCCTTCGCTACAATCCAAGGGCGACCGCGCCCCAATAGGTGATTCCGGCGAAGACATAGGCCAATCCAAACAGGTAGGCCAACATGACAACGGGCCATTTCCACCCATTCGTCTCGCGGCGGGTGACAGCAATGGTCGAAAGACACTGCGGCGCGAACACAAACCAGGCGAGGAAGGCCAGCGCGGTGGGCAGGCTCCAGTCGGCAGCCAGCCGCCCGGTCAGCCCGGCAGCCTGCGCATCCTCATCACCATCGATGGCATAGGTGGTGGCCAGCGCCGACACTGCCACTTCGCGAGCGGCCATGGCGGGCACCAGAGCAAGGCTGATCTCGTGGTTGAACCCGATCGGCTCCATCACGACGTTGAGGCCATCGGCGATTCGCCCGGCAATACTTGCTTCGACCTGGCTTTCGCCCGGCTCGGCCTTGGGAAAGCTCAACAGTACCCACAGGATCACCGTCGCCATGAAGATGATCGTGCCCGCACGGCGCAGGAAGATATAGGCGCGCTGCCACAGGCCGATCAGCAGATCGCGCAGCGGAGGCACCTGATAGCGCGGCATTTCCATGATGAAGCCCGAAGCCGCACCCTTGGTGACCGTGCGGCGCAGCACCAGCGCCACCGCCATCGCACCAACGATGCCGAACAGATAGAGCCCGAACAATACCAGCCCTTGCAGGCCAATGCCGGGGCCGACGGTGCGCGAAGGGATGAATGCGCCGATGATCACGGCATAGACAGGCAAGCGCGCCGAACAGGTCATCAGCGGCGCGATCAGGATCGTGGTCAGCCGATCTTTCGGATCGGCAATGGCGCGAGTGGCCATGATGCCGGGAATGGCGCAGGCAAAGCTGGAGAGCAGCGGGATAAAGCTACGGCCAGAGAGGCCGACATAGGCCATCAGCCGGTCCATAAGGAAGGCCGCACGCGCCATGTAGCCCGATTGCTCCATCACCAGAATGAAGGCGAACAGGATGATAATCTGCGGCAGGAACACGACCACCGAGCCGACCCCGGTGAGCACGCCCTGCGTCAGGAAATCCTGCACAATGCCATCGGGCATCGTAGCCTGGACGAAGCCAATCATGCTCTCGATCGCGTCTTCGATCAGGGTGATGAACGGATCGGCCCAGGCGAACACCGCCTGGAACATCACGAACAGCAGGGCGAACAGGATGATCGGCCCGGCCCACGGGTTCAGCAGCACCTTGTCGAGCCGCGAGTGCCAGCGATAGGCAGTGGTTTCGGAGAGGATCGCCCCGTTGGCCATGTTGTGCGCAGCAAGGCGCCGCTCGGGCAGGCTCAGCTCGGCCACCTCGTGGCGCAGCGTGCGATCCTGCTGCGGCGCCTGCTCAATTTCTTCCAGCAAGGCATCGAGCCCACGCTTGCGCACCGCCACGGTCGGCACCACCGGCACGCCAAGCGCGGTCGACAGCGCCGCCGGATCGAGCACCAGCCCGTCGCGCTCGGCAAGGTCGACCATGTTAAGCGCCACCACCGTCGGGCGGCCGAGTGCAATCAGCTCCTGCGCGAAGACAAGGTGCTGTTCGAGGTTGGCCGCATCGACCACCACCACCAGCACTTCGGGCATGGCTTCGCCGCGAAAGCGGCCCATCACGACTTGGCTGGTCACTTCCTCGTCGGGGCTTGCCGCGTCGAGCGAATAGGAACCGGGCAGATCGACCAGTTCGATCGGCTGGCCTGAAGGCAGCGCAGCGCGGCCCGCCTTGCGCTCAACCGTGACGCCCGGATAGTTGGCGATCTTCTGCCGCGCACCGGTGAGCGCGTTGAACAAGGCGGACTTGCCGGCATTGGGGTTGCCGACCAGGGCGATAACGGGAACCCGGCTCATGGGTGCTTCACCTGCATGGCGCGCGCATGGGCGCGGCGAATTGCGATTGTGGTGCGTCCGAGGATGATCGCCATGGGGTCGCTGCCAAAGAAAATGCCGCGATGGGCCACGGCAACCCGCGCTCCTTCGTCGAGCCCGAGCGCGCGCAGGCGCTTGGCCTCATCAGGCGCCAGGGCATCCCAGGCAACGGAGATAATCTCGGCGCGTGAGCCGGGGGCGATCTGGTCGAGTGTTAGTTGCGAATCCACAGGAGGCGCCGTGCCAGAAGCAGCAGTCTATTGCAACTGATTGTCAATAAGCGTGATCGAAATCAGCGTTGCGGATAGCGCAGGCGACCAAGGAAGCGGACCATATCGAAATGTTCACGCTTGCTGGTGAGCTGCGCCTTGGTTTTCTCGAACTTCATCACCCCGTCGATCCGCCGGTCTAGGAAGGCGCTGGTCTCGGCCTTGCCTTCGCTCTGGTCCTGGATGAACACGGCCAGCGTGGCGGCATAGATCGAGGCAAGGATCGCGCGCTTGGTGTAGTGGTTATAGTCGGTCGCGGTATCGCCAGCGAGCCGCCACATGGCATCGGCGCTGCTCCAGCCGAGCTTCAGCGCGCGCGGGGCATTGGTCGGCATGGCCTGGATCGCCAGCGCGCGGGAGAGCGCTTCCTCCAGCCCGGCGGACTGATCCAGCCGGAACCGCACCAGCGCGCCGATACGATCCCGAATCTTCATGTTGCCAAGCCGCCCATCGGCGAAGTGCGCGCGCATGGCAGCATCGGTCGCGGCGACGAAAGCCTCGATCATCACCATAGGGCCGCCCGCGAAGGCCAGCCGGGCGATCGCAGGATCAAAGCCCTCGGCCTCGGCAGCGGCATCCACCGCCGCTTCGGTCCAGCCATCGAACACCGCCGCCTGGGCCAGCGCCGGGGCCAGCGCGATCCGGATATCGGCCAGCGAGCCAGCCTCTTCGAGAGTTGCCGCAGCCCCGACCATCAGAAGCTTGGCCCGTAGATGCGCCCGTCATCGGGGTCGGCGCCCACGGCCTTGTCGTGATCCTCGATCAGCATCAACATGCGTTCGGCGCCGCGCTCGCTGGCATAGTCGCGCGCGCTGCGGCCGGCATTGTCGGTCTTGTCGGGGTTGGCATTGGCGTCCAGCAGGATCTCGACCAGTTCGCTATTGCGCGACAGCACGGCGGAGATCAGCGGGGTCTGGCCGGTGAAGTCGGCCTCGTCCACACGCGCACCGCCGTTAATCAGCGTTTGCACCCCTTCGAGGAAATTCAGCCGGATGGCGAGGCCGAGCGGGGTCACACCCTGCTTGTCGGCGATGTTGGGATTGGCGTTTTGTTGTAGCAGCCAGCCGGTCCACACGTTGTCACGGCGGTTGACCGTATAATGCAGCGCGGTTTCGCCGGTGGACAGGTCGCGCGCATTGACCACGGTCGAGCCGGGCTCGTTGAGCATGGAGGTGGCAACGTCGCCATCCTTGTCCTTCACCGCCTGAAGGAATTTGTAACCATCGGAATAGAGCTGCGCCGAAGCGGGCGCCGCGCCCAGAGCCAGTGCGGCCAGGGCAATAATGAATTTGCGAAAAGCGGGCTGCGCCACGCCGTCCTCCTGTTGCTGTGCCAACATATGCGCAAAAGCCGCGCATTTCGTGGCAACCGGGTCTTGCCTGAGGCGCGTTAGCAGAGCATGAACCCGTCGTCATGCCTACATTACTTTCGGCACGCCTTGCCTCGGCCTTGCTCGCACTCGCCGCCTCGTTCCCGCTCGCCTCGTGCGATTCGGGCCAGCCCCCGCTCACTCAGGGGGCGCTGTGGGGATCCTCTATCGGCGGCGACTTCACGCTGGTCGACGAGACCGGCAAGACCGTCCATGCATCGGATTACGACGGCAAGTGGAAGGTGGTCTATTTCGGCTATGCATACTGCCCCGACGTCTGCCCGTTCGACATGCAGCGGCTCGGCCAGGGGCTGAAGCTGTTCGCGGCTGAGCACCCCGATCTGGCCAAGGACGTCCAGCCGCTTTTCATTACCATCGATCCCGCCCGTGACACCCCCGAGGTGCTGGCCGAGTTCACCGACAACTTCTCGCCTGACCTGATCGGCCTCACCGGAACGCCCGAACAGGTAAAGGCCGCAGCCGACGCCTATTCGGCCTATTTCGCCAAGGGCGAGGTCAACGAGAACGGCGGCTATCTGATGGACCATTCCAACGCCGCCTACCTCATGGACCCCGAGGGCAATCCCGTCGCCCTGGTGCCGGTCGACGCGAAGGACCAGGGCCAGGCTGTCGCGGCGGAACTGGCCAAATGGGTGCGCTAAGAGACCGCTTTTGGGAACTGCCGCTGACCAGCCTCACCCGCGACGAGTGGGAGGCGCTGTGTGACGGCTGTGGCCGTTGCTGCCTGCACAAGCTCGAAGACGAGGACACGGGCGCGATTCTTGAAACGAATGTCGCTTGCAAGCTGCTCGACACGGGCACCGCATGCTGCAGCGACTATGCCCACCGCAAGGCCTTCGTGCCTGACTGCATGCGGCTGACGCCGAAGCTGGTGGCGCAGGTGCCCTGGCTGCCCGAAAGCTGCGCCTACAAGCGCCGCGCCGATGATCGCCCGATCCCGCAATGGCACCCGCTGCTCACCGGCAGCAAGGAGGCGATGCTGGCCTCGGGCGCATGCGTTGCCGGGCGCTGCATCAGCGAGAACGATGCCGGGCCGTTGGAACATCATATCGTGGACTGGTCCGAAGAATGATCGACTGGCTGCGCAATCGTCAGCCTCACCCGCTCGACGATCCGCAGATCGAGGTCGCCGGTCGCGCCCTTCCCCTCGCCATCCGCCGCCACAAGCAGGCGCGCCGCCTCACCATGCGGCTGGCCCCCGATGGCAGCGAACTGCGCATCACCATGCCGACATGGGCGCGTACGATGGACGCCGTCGCCTTCGCCCAGGCTCGGCATGACTGGATTAACGCGCAACTGGCCAAGGCGATCACGCCCGTGGCGGTGATCGACGGCAGCACTATCGCCTTTCGCGGCGAGACGCTGCGAATCGCTTGGGACAAGACCTATCCGCGCAACCCCGTGCCCGACGATGGCGCGCTCCTCTTGGGCGGCCCGCAGGAACGCATCGAAAGCCGCGTGCAGCGCTGGCTTGAGGGCGAGGTGCTAGGGCTCGCAGGCGGTGACCTCGCCTTTTACTGCGAACGCGCGGGCGAGGCGCTGCCGCAGCTCGCCATCTCTCGCGCGCGCAGGCGCTGGGGCTCTTGCTCCGGCGACCGGCAGAAAGGCCGGACGATCCGCATCAACTGGCGTCTTGTCATGGCACCGGACTTCGTGCGCCGCTCGGTGGTCGCGCATGAGGTGGCCCACCTCGCCCATTTCGATCACTCGCCCGATTTCCACTCGCATCTGGCGCGACTGTTCGAAGGCAGCATCGGCGCAGCCGACCGCTGGCTGAAGGCGGAAGGCCCGAAACTTTACGCCGCCTTCGCCTGAGTGCAGCGGCACTGGCGGTCTTGCGGCAAAGGCCCTATCAGGGGCGCACATGAAACGCTTTTTACGCCTGATTTCGCCGAAGCACGCGGCGCAGGATTTCGCCAGCCAGTGGCGTGCCGAAACGCCATACCGCTGGCACATCCTTGGCATCGCCATGGCCTCGACCTTCGCGATCTTTACGCTGTTCATCCCCAAGAGCGTGCGCATCGCTCCTGTTCCGCCCGAAGTGGTCTATATCACGACGCTCGATGAGAACCGCACCGATGCCGAGATCATCGCCTCGAACTGCGCCAACCAGAAGTTGAAAGACGAGCTGGAGGCCCAGCTCGAACAGCAGGAGGAGGCGCGCAAGGAAGCCTATGCCGCGCTGGGACGGGCGACCTTCATCGATGTCGATGAAATGCAGGCCGAGATCGAAGCCGAGCAGGCCGCTGCCCGCGCCGCTGCCGAAGCGGCAGGCGAAGTCGGACCAAGCGAGGAAGAGATCGCGCAAAGCGTCGAGGAATACTGCGCACGTGCAGCCAGCTGACGACGCGCGCTGGCTCGCCGCCGCTGCCGCGCTGGCCGAGCGCGCGCGTCCGGCAGCCTCCCCCAATCCGGGCGTTGGCGCGCTAATCGTGCGCGATGGCCGCGTGGTCGGCCGCGGCTGGACGCAGGCAGGTGGCAGACCCCACGCCGAAGCTGTCGCCTTGGCCGAAGCCGGTGAACAGGCGCGCGGGGCCGCGCTTTACGTCACCCTCGAACCCTGCGCCCATGTCTCCACGCGAGGCCCCGCTTGTTCTGACCTGATCGTGGCTGCAGGTGTGGCGCGGGTGGTGATCGGCATGGCTGACCCCGATCCGCGCACCTGCGGCAAGGGCGCGGCACGTTTGCGCGAGGCGGGCATTGCTGTCACCGAAACCGCTAGCAGCGCAGAAGCCATGCGGCTCAAAGGCCATGCCTGCGCGCTCAATCTCAGCCGCCCGCATGTGACGCTCAAACTCGCACTGTCGCTCGATGGCTGCATCGCCACGGCGCAGGGCGAGAGCCGCTGGATCACCGGCGCGGCGGCGCGGGCGCATTGTCACCGCGAACGGGCGCGCTCCGATGCGATTCTCGTGGGCGGCGGAACCCTGCGCGCCGACAATCCCCGGCTCGACGTGCGCCTGCCGGGGCTGGAGCAGCGCTCCCCTGCCCGCTGGGCGCTCACGTCAGGCGAAGTGCCGAGCGGCTGGCAAAGGCTCGCCTCCCCCACCGACATCTCCGCCATGCCCGAGGCGCGCTACCTGTTCGTCGAGGGCGGCGCGGCAACGGCGGCGAGCTGCCTGCGCGCCGATCTCGTCGACCGGCTGCTGATCTACCGCGCCCCGATCCTCATCGGCGGCGGGCTCCCCGGCATCGGCGACATCGGCCTTGGCGCGCTGGCCGAGGCACACGGGCGCTGGGCACTCACCGAAAGGCGCCAGCTTGGCAGCGACCACCTCGAAGTCTATGCCCGCGCCCGCAACGAAGGGATCTAGACCAGCATGTTCACCGGCATCGTTACCGCCATCGGCACCATCCAGAGCGTCGAGCAACGCGGCGACCTGCGCGCGGTCATCGCCTGCCCGTTCGATCCCGCCGCCGTCGATATCGGCGCCTCGATCGCCTGCTCGGGCGTATGCCTTACGGTGGTCGCCAAGAGCGGCACAATTGGTGCAATGACCTTCGCGGTCGACATTTCGGGCGAAACCGTCTCGCGCACCGCGCCGGGCATGTGGGCCGAAGGCCGCAAGCTCAATCTCGAACCCTCACTGCGGCTCGGCGACGAACTGGGCGGACATATCGTGACCGGCCATGTCGATGCCGTGGGCACCCTGGCTGATTGGCGACCTGAAGGCGATTCGACTCGCCTCACCATCGCCGCGCCCGCCAGCCTCGCCCCGTTCATCGCAGCCAAAGGCTCGATCACGGTCGATGGCGTATCGCTAACGGTCAATGCGGTGAACGATCAGCCCGATGGCTCGGTGCAGTTCGAACTCAACATCATTCCGCACACCGCCGATGTCACGACGCTGGGCGAATTGCGGCAAGGGGCAAGCGTGAACCTCGAGATCGACACGATCGCGCGCTACCTGCAGCGGATGCAGGCCCTGCGCGCAAACGCTTAACCCGAAACCGCCTCCAGCGCCTTCACGAAGTTGCCGATGTTGCCGCTGGTCAGGCCTGCCACGTTGATGCGGCCCGAGCCTGCCATATAGACCCCGTGATCGCTGCGCAGCGCGCCGATCTGGTCTTTGGTCAGCGGGAGCATGGCGAACATGCCCTTCTGCTCACCCAGCGGTGCCAGGTCGACCGAGCCCGCCTTGCCAGCGGCGGCCAGCTCACTGCGAACTTCGCCGATGCGGGCACGCATCGAGGTCAGCTCTTCCAGCCACTGCGCGGTAAGCGCCTCGTCGTTCAGGATCAGCCCCACGGCAGCAGCGCCATGATCGGGCGGCATCGACCAGTTGGCCCGCGCCAGCGCGCAGCCGTTCGACATGATACGCGCGGTATCATCGCTGGTCTTGCCGAGCGCGTAAAACGCCCCGACGCGGTCACGATAAAGGCCGAAGTTCTTGTCGCAGCTGTAGGCAATCAGCGCCTCGGGCACGCTGGCCACGACCTTGCGCAGGCCATAGGCGTCTTCGTCCATCCCGTCGCCAAGGCCCTGATAGGCGAGGTCAACAATCGGCAGGATCTCGCGCTCGACCAGCAGGTCGACGATCTCGTCCCACTGGGCAGGCGTATAGTCGATGCCGCTGGGGTTGTGGCAGCAGCCGTGCAGCAGGACGGCATCGCCCTTGTCCGCATTTTGCAGCGCCGTGCGCAGCGCATCCATGTTGGCGCTGCCATCGCTCGCACGGTGATCGAAGCCCACCGTGTCCATCGCGAGGTCGGCAAAAATCTGCGCATGGTTGGGCCAGCTCGGCGTGCCCATCAGCACCTTGGCAACGCCCGCCTTCTTGGCAAGACCAGCAGCAACGCGCACCGCGCCGGTGCCGCCGGGGGTCTGCATACCGTCAATACGGCCGCCCATGTCTCCGGCATCACCGAACACATGCGGAACCAGCGCATGGACGAAGCCCATATCGCCCTCGGGGCCGAGGTAGGCCTTGCTCGGTTGCTCCGCGACCAGCTTGGCCTCAGCCGCCTTTATCGCGGCGAACACCGGGGTCGCCCCATCGCTGGTGCGATAGACGCCCACACCAAGATCAATCTTGGTTGGCCGGGGGTCGGCTTCGTAGAGCTTGATCAGCGCAAGCAGCGCGTCGGGCGGTTGTTGGTCGAGTCTATCCAGCATAGTGGCTGCCCTTTGCCGTTGACCGCAGCTAAGGGCAAGGCCGTTTTGCGATCAGAACGGCAGCCAGCGCTGCTTGTGGCTAAAGCGCATGTAGCCCGCGTTGACTCCCAGCCGCAGACCAGCGCCGACCCGGATGGGGATCAGCACGATATCACCGCGCCGCAGATAGCTGACGTTGAACCCGCCGACGAAGTAGGCCTGCCCCTCGCCTGCCGGGAAGCGCTCGAACAGATCTTCGGTATCGTAAAGGTTGTACACCAGCACGAAAGCGCTGGCCGCATTGGCGCCCGCGTCGAGCCCGATCGACGGACCCGTCCAGTAGAGCGGAATGTTGCCTTCGATCCTGTGATGCAATGTGCCCGAGCCATAGCGCACACCCACGATAAATGCGCCGCCGCCTTCGCGCCCGACGATATAGCCATTGGGTTCACCCTGCTTGGCGAGGATATCCTCGATCAGCCCCGCCAGCCCCTCGGCACCCTTGCCGAACACGCCCTCGGCGGCACCGATCAGGTCGTCCTTGGCATAGGTCGTACCATCGCCAGCACTGGTCTCGGGCGTCGTAGTCGCGCTGTCGGCGGGGAGGCTATCATAGCGGCTCGACGGCAGATCGAGCGACGGACGCGCCTCCTCGGGCGAGCTGGTGTTGCTGCCGTATTCGGGCGCAATCCAGCCATCGCCGTTGTCGACCGGAACTTCTGGCTGCGCCGGAGGGGGCGTTTGGCCCTCGAGATCGCCATCGATCACCAGGTTGGGATCGACCGTCTCGATCTGCTGCGCGCTGACCGGGGCCGCGACGAGCGTCAGACTGGCGGCAACGAGGCCTGCCCAGCGTGTGACAGTGGCGATGTTCATGGTGGCGCCCTTTTCGATTGCGCGTGGTACTTTTGTTGCTCTCACAAGAATCCCCTGCGGGTGAAGCAGCAATGAACGCGCGGTGGAGCGAGTCTCTTTTGCGGTGAATCGAATCGTCTCGTGGGCCGCTGGGCCGGGCCGCAAAGGTCTTGTGAAAATTAGGTGTTGCATGCCCTTGAAGCGCGGACAAGGCGCGGTTATAGGGCCGGGCTTGCCGCTGGGTCCGGAGACGTGGGTGAGTGGCTGAAACCAGTTCCCTGCTAAGGAACCATACCTCTATCGGGGTATCGAGGGTTCGAATCCCTCCGTCTCCGCCACCGGCTCGCGCACCTGGGTCACCAAGCCCCCGATTGCGCGCCCTGCCCCAAGGCTTTTCCTGATAAGTGGATCTTTTCGCGGCGTGGACCATCCCCGCGCGTGCTGGCCTGCCTACGCCACAGGCAGCCCCGTTCTTTGTTCGCAGCCTAGGCTATCGTCGACACTCGAAAGCCGCCGCTTCGCCGAGGTCAGGCGCATGTTCCACCGGCCTCGCCACGAGCGGATAGGGGCAGAGCGGGCGCTCACGCCCTGGCCATGGCGACATCGGGCCAGCTGCCGCGTCGAGCCGGTCAGGCGCTTCGTCCTGTTCAACCCAGCGGACCAGCGCGCCGAAGTCATCGAACTGGTCGGTCGCCGGGCCACCTTGGCAATGCCCCATCCCCGGCACCGGAAACACGCGGACAAACCCGTCAGCGGCGCGACTATATCGGGCGTCGACCTCGTCCCACCACGCGAGCGTGTCCTTGATCGAGAACACCGGGTCCGAAACGCCATGCGGCACGATCAGTTTGCCGCCGTCGCGGCGAAAGGCATCGAGATCGCTCGACCGGGCCGAGATATCGTCCCAGGCAGAGCGGGCAAAGGGTGCCGCCACCACATCGATCGCAGCCGGATCGCTATCGAAGTCGTAGCCAAGCAGATAGGCAAGATTGGCCTCCACCCCATCGAGGCCGAGCGGGGGTGTGCTGAAGACCGCCGCCAGCGAAGGCGCACCCATCGCCACGTTGATCGACGGCGCGCCGAACTCAGGCGCTCCCGTCATCCAGATGCGCCATCCGGTGTCCGCCCAGCCTGCATCCCATGTGAAGCCCGGATAGAGCTGCTCACCACTGCTCGTTTGCGCGCCCTGATGAATGGCCAGAAGCGCATCGATCTGCGCCTCCGACAGGCACTCGCCCCCACCTTGCGCGCTGCACTGGCGCGCGCGAAGCTGCGGCACGACGATGTCCGAAGTGCATTGCGCAAAGGCACCGACCATCCCGTCAGCCAAACCGTCCTTCGCATCGCATGCCTCCAGCACCGCGTCGCGAACGAGGCCAAGGTCCTGCGCACTGAAAGACGTGGCGAGCGATTGCATCGTTACCGCGTCCCCGCGCGCCTGCGGGACCGAAGCGAGTGCCTGCGTGTTCCACGCCTCGGCAATGGCGGCGCGTGGCAGCGCGAAACCGGGCGCTGCGGCGATGATGCCGTCATAAAGCTCGGGATACTGCTGGGCGAGCGCCATGCCCTCCTGCCCGCCCTTGGAGCAGCCGACGAAATAGCTGTAGCGCGGATCGTTGCCGTAATAGCTGCGCACCACGGCCTTTGCCGCGAGCGTCGAGGCTTCGAGCGAGTCGCCGCCATAGTCTGCGCGGGCCTTGGGATCGAAGCCGAAGGCCGATGCCCCGCCCCGGTCCGGCACGCTGTTGGTGGCGTTGTCATGCCCCGAATCCTGCGACAACACCGCATAGCCCTGCGCCAAGGCAGGCGGCCCGGCGCGCACGCTGCCCACCGCATCGCCGAGCACCCCGTTGGTGCCGCCCCCGCCTTGCATGAAGAAACGTCCGTTCCACTGGTCGGGCAACCGCAGGTGGAACCGGATCGCGTAGTCCTGCCCGTCAACACCGGTGTGCGGCTGAAGCAGCCCGGTCAATTCACAATGGGCCGGCAACATGACCGGGGGCGCTGGCGGACCGGGAATGCCGGGTGGCCGCTGGAGCGGGCCAGCCTCCCGGTATTGCACGCTTGTCAGCTGCGTGGTGGCGTCCGGCCAGGCAATCGCCAGCCCCTCAGCCAATGCGGTGCAGCGATCCGCCGAGCCGCCTGCGGAGGCAGCCAGGTTCCCCCCGCCCGGCGAGGGAGCGCCGGCGCAGGAGGACAGGAGCGCGGCCATTACCGCGGCAGATGAAAAACGCGCATGTCTTCCCATCAGAACCTCACTGAAGCGCGGACACCGAATTCACGCGGCGCACCGTAGAATTCGTTGTTGCCCGACTGGCCGCTGACATACTCCTCGTCGGTCAGGTTGGTGCCGTAGGCTTCGATTGCCCAGTCGTTGTATCTGAGCGTAACCATCGCCGAGAGCAGCCCGCGAGAGCCGAGCAGGTCAAGCTGAGGATCGTAGAACAGGTTGGTCCAGCGCGAACCGACATAGGCATAGTTGATCCGCGGGGTCAGCGAGGCTGCATCGCTCAGCAGGAATTCGTACTGAGCCCCGGCATTGAACGACCATTCGGGCGAGAACAGGTTTGGCCCGCCGCCAGCCACGGCGAAGAACGGCGCGTAGTCGAAGCATATCGGCGGGTTGGATGGCGTTCCGGCGGGGCATTGCGGCCCAAGCTGGCCGACATTGTTCAATCCGCGGGTGTTGACCATAGTCAGCGCATCAAGTTCGGAATCGACATAGGCGATCCCGCCATCGAACGAGAAGCCACCGAACACCGCCTGTACCTGCGCCTCGAACCCCTTGATCGTGGCATTGGCGATATTGACGACGCCGGTCTGCCCCGTGGCGGTGTCGAGCGAATCGAACTGGAAGTCGCTGTAATCCATGTAGAAGGCGCCCACCTGGGTGCGCAGGTGCTTGTCGAACAGGTTGCCCTTCCAGCCGATTTCATAGTCCCACACCGTTTCCGGGCCGAATTCCGAAGTGGCATTGTTGGAACCGCCCGGCTTGTATCCGCGCGCGGCGAAAACGTAGATGAGATTGTCGTCGTCGATGGTCCAGTTGAGCGCCACCTTGCCGGTGGCCCGGCCATCTTCATGTTCGCCTGCGAGGTCCGCGACCACCAGCCCGTCAGGCCCGAAAACGGGGCCTTCCGAACCGATCGTCACGCTCCCGGACCCCTCGACCTTGTAGTGCGAATAGCGCGCACCGACCTGCAATTCGAGCGCGGGCGTGAGCTGGTATCCCACCTGCGCGAAGATCCCGAGCGTCTGCTTGTCCTGGTAGTTCTCGATATCTGTCGGATCGCCCACGATGTCGCCGCTGCGGTTCTGGATGATCACATCGATCTTGTTCTTCTGAAAGTAGCCGCCGACGATCCAGTCGAAGTCGCTATCGGTCGGCGAAATGATGTTGATCTCTTGGCTCACCTGCCGCTCGCGCACGAACTGGTTCTGCACCTGGTTGAAGCTTACCGTGGGGTCCGTGTCGGACGGGGCCAGTGCGCCATCGCTGTCGTAGAGATTGTTGATGCGCTTGTTGGTGTACCCGGTCAGCGAACGCAGCACGATGCCGCTGTCGAGCGTGTAGCGCAGCTCGAGGCTCGAATTGATCGCCCGCTCATGGTTCAGCGTCGGAGCATTGTAGGTCAGCTCGCGAATATCGTCGGTGCGCGCATTCGCAAAGGTCGTGCCCGCGATCGGGCGATAGGCATAGCCGCCGGTGTTCTTGTCGATCCATTCAACCTTGCCCAGCACCCGCAAGGCACCCGGCTCCCACATCGCGCCGAGGCGAACTGCCTGTTCGTCGAGGCTGTCGGGGTCGTTATTGAACGGGCCGAGGTCTGTGTAATAGCTGTCGCGCCAGCGGGTCAGACCGGCCACGCGGAACGCCAGCGTATCGCTCACCGGGAGGTTCACCGCGCCCTCTGCGCCAACCGCGTCGTAGCTGCCATAGTGCGCCTTGGCATAGCCCTTGATCCGGTCGGTGCTGGGATCGACCGTGTTCACGAACACCGCGCCGCCGGTGGAGTTGGAGCCGACCAGCGTGCCCTGCGGCCCGCGCAGAACTTCGATCGACGCCACGTCATAAAAGCTGGAAGAGGTGAGGATCGGCGGCTGAAACACGCCATCGAGATAGGTCGCAACGCCGTTGGCAACGGCAGGCGATCCGCTGGCAATGCCGATGCCGCGAATGTTGACCGACTGGGTCAGTCCCTGATCGGTGATCGACACCGATGGCGCGGCATATTGCAGATCCTCGATGCTCTGGACCGCCTTGGCGTCGAGGTTGTCTCCGGAAAGCGCGGTGGCGGCAATCGGAATGTCCTGCAGGTTCTCCTCGCGGCGCTGCGCGGTCACGATGATCTCGGCCGGTGCCTGCGCTGCGGCGCCCTGGCGCCCCGCGTCTCCAGCCTGCGCCATCGCGGTTTGGCTGATGCCGGCAACCAGCGCTACTGTCGCTACACCCGTGAAGATACGCGCTCGATCAACCATTGTAATCTCCCATCAATATGCTTTGCTCTGCCGATCCCAAGAGATCGCGCGGTCAAGTTTGGAGGGAGAAATTGCATTCGATTGCGAACATTTGCGCGACAGCGATCGATCCTGCGGCGTGCTCAAGATTTGACGTCAGACGTGACAGAGCAGAAAAGCACCCAATCGCGCCAGATCTCGAACACGGTGCCGGGAATGATCGGAGCTGTTGCGCACAGCCGCTCGATGCCTTCTCCCACACCAGTCTTTGCTGGTTGCAGCCCACCTAAGAGGCAGGGAAAATGAAAAAAAGTCGCATAATTAAGCAGGAGAGCGGGAACGGCCCGGCAGCGAGATTCTATGCGGCCGTCAGCGGGGAGCACCTGGCGACGCAGAGCGCCCCCATCCGCACCGCCTGGCTGATCGAGCGGCTGGCATGCCAGCGCGGATGGCCAGCGGGAGAACTGCTCGGCTCCGAAAGCGAGCTGCGCGAGCAATTGGGCGTGGGGCGCGAAGCCTTGCGCGAGGCGATTTCTATCCTTTCCAACCGCGGTGTCGTGGAGGCGCGCCGTGGCAGGCATGGCGGGGTGCAGGTCCTCTCCTGCGACCTGATGCGAACCACGGGCGCCGTTGCCGCCTATCTGAGGGCGATCGAAGGTGATGGCGATCAGGTGAAGCGCTGTGTGGCCGGGTTTGACCGGCTCCTGGCTCATAGGCTGTCCCGGCGAAACGGGCCGTTGCCTGCGCGACAGGCTGGTGAAGCCGTGCGCCGGTGGCTGGCGCGCGCCGGCGAGCACCCCGTCTACCTGCTCTATGCGCAGGTGATCGAGACCCTGACGGCGGCCGGACCGGGCGATGCCCCCGTTCCTTCCGCCTTGCTCGATGCCGTCGGACGCGGCGATGCAGCGGCGATCGCCAGCGCGCTTGGCACGATCGCGTTAGATAGCCCTGATCCGAGCAACGACCCGCTCGCACAATCGGCCCATGCGCGCGCCTTCGCGATTGCGCAGGCCTTGCTCGACCGCGCCGCTCTCGACGGCGAACGCGAGTTGGGTAACGAGGTATCGCTGTGCGACGAGTTCTCGGCATCGCGCTCGGTGATCCGGCAATCCCTGCGCATCCTGCAGGATCTCGACGTGGTTCAGTCTCGGCTCGGGCGAAGCGGCGGATACGAATTCAAGCGGCCACGCCCGATCGGGGTGATCCGGCAGGTCTATGCCTGGCTGGCGGCATGTCGCCTCTGCCCCTTCGGCCTGGTCGAGCTGGTCTGGGATCACAACGCCACGAACGTGCGCATGGCGGCAGATCGGCTGGCATCCCTGCCGGAGGGCGAAAAGGAACGGCATCTGGCCGCTCTCGACGAAGTGCTCGAGCAGAAGGATGACGCGCAGCGCTTCGTCAACCTGCAGAAGCGGCTGGGCGAGCTGGCAGCTTGCCCACTGGTCGATATCCTTGCGCGCAGTATTGTCTCCTATCAGGCCCGCCAGCCGGACGAACGCCCGGAACCCTGGGCGGCGCTTTCGTTTGTTGCGGAGGAACGGCAGATCGTTGCGGCCTTGCGCGCAGGCCAGCCTGACAGGGCCGAGGCCGCCATTCGGGCGATGGAAAACAAACTGCTGGAGGCCTTGCGTGACACACCCGATGCCCCTGCTGCAATACGGCAGGCAGACAAACACAGCACGACAACGGTGACGCAATAATCCGTCCAAAGGTCAGGATTGTTCAGGGAACTTGTGGCTGATTTTCACCTCCGTATATGCCACTATATCGAGGAGTTCTTTTCGAGGCGGGGGGCAACGCATGAAGTAGGACATTCTCAGCAAGACGGCCTTGGCAGCAATCTTGTGCGCAGGGCTCGCCGCGCCAGCTGCCGCGCAAGACGCAATCAGCTCCAGCGGGGAATTGCGCTCCGGCGATGACGAACTGCCCTCCGGCGAGTTCTACGACCTCTATTATTTCGACGGCCACGCCGGAGACGAGATCGACGTCACGCTGACCAGCAGCGACTTTGACGCCTATCTGATGCTGCGCAACGATGGCGATTTCTCGGTCGAAAACGACGATGCGGAGGGCGGTGACGGAACCCATTCTCGCATCACCGCGACACTGCCCGAAGATGGCCGCTATCGCTTCATCATCACCAGCTTTGAGGCAGGCGAAAGCGGCTCCTACCAGCTCCAGGGCAGCAGAGGTGGCAGCTCAGGCAATCGCAATTCCAGCGGTCGCGGCGGCCTTTCCGACAGCGCATCGGGCACCCTTTCGTCCAGCGATTCAGTGCTCGACGACGGCTCCTACTATGACAGCTACACCTTCGATGGACGCAGCGGGCAGCATGTCACGCTGCGGATGACTTCGCCCGACTTCGATACCTATCTGCGCGTCACAAGCCCGAGCGGAGAAGTGTCCAGCAACGACGACGGCGAGGACGGCACCACCAATTCGCAGCTCGATCTCGACCTCACCGAGAACGGCGAATACCGGATCGTGGCCAACAGCCTCAGCGAGGGGGAAACCGGGAGCTACCAGCTTAGCATCGATGGCGCGCGGCTTGCCTCCAGCGGCGGCTCGGGTGCCTCGACTGCGGACAGCCTGGGCAACACGCTCACGCCTGGCGCCCCTGCGCGCGGACAACTGGCGGCAGGCGATTCCGAACTCGATTCGGGCGAATATTTCGACGTCTACACGCTGCGCGGAAACCCCGGCGCGCAGATGGTCCTGACCATGCAAAGCTCCGATTTCGATACCTATCTCGGAGCGGTCGGCGCGAACGACTATACCGCCGAGAACGATGACGATCCCAACGGTAACGGCACCAACAGCCGGCTCGAAGTGACGATCCCCGCCGATGGAAGCCTCACCATCGCCGCGACCAGCTATGCCGCTGCGGAGACCGGCAGCTACACGATCCGCGCTGAAATGTCCGGCTCCTCATCGCGAGCCGCGAACAGCGGCCAGCGGCTCGAACTGGGCAGCAGCGTCAACGGCACGCTCGCCTCGTCCGATCCGCGCGGCGATCATTCGGTGGAGGATGTCTACCTGATCGAGGCGGACGCCGGGGAGCAACTGCGCCTGGCCCTCGCCTCCGACGACTTCGACACCCTGCTGCGCGTCGAAGGACCGGGCGGCTTTTCAATCGAGAACGACGACGACCCTTCGGGCAGCACCCTCAACAGCCTGGTCGAAACGACCTTGCCGCAAGCCGGCACTTACCGGGTCGTGGTGGCGAGCTATTCGGAAAGCGGGCTCGGCAGCTACCGTCTCGATTCGAGCAGCACGGCAAGCTCTGCCGGTGGTGGGCAGCTTGCCCGGCTCTCGCTGGGCGGCTCGGTCAGCGGCTCACTGGCGAGCGGCGACGATACGATCTCGTCGGGCGAATATATCGATCCCTATACCTTCGAAGGCCAGCGCGGCCAGCGCGTGACCTTCGATATGGCCTCCTCCGAATTCGACACCTACCTTTCGCTGCTGATGCCCGGCGGCGGCAGCGAGGAGAACGACGACCGGGCCGGTGAAGATGGCGAAACCAACTCGCGGCTCACGGTCACCCTGCCCGAAACCGGCACCTATACGCTGGTGGCGACCAGCTATCAGAGCGGCGAAACCGGCAGCTACACCATCAGCTCCACCGTGAGCGCAGGCGGAGGCAACGCGCCGGTTCTGGCCGGACGCACCGGGGGGCGGATCTTCGCGCTCAGCGTGGGCGTGGCCGACTATGGCGGGCGCGCGGGCAACCTCTCGATGACCGATCAGGACGCAACCAAGCTAACCCAGACGCTTCAACATACGGGCATGCTTGCAGCACAAAGCACCACACTGACCAACCGCCAGGCAACGCGGGCGAATTTCATCAGTGCCATCGACCAGATCGCCAACACGATCGGGCCGAACGACCTGTTCCTGCTGTTCTATTCGGGCCACGGCTCGAAGCAGAACGTAGAAACCTTCATGGAACGCGACGGGACCAGCGAGACCATCGAACTGTTCGACGCCGCCGTCACCGATTACGAACTCGGACAGATGCTCGAACCGATCCACGCGCGCACGCTGCTGGTGCTCGATTCGTGCTTCTCGGGCGGGTTCGATGACGTGATCAACCGCCGGACCGGGCGGATGGGTGTGTTCAGCTCGGACAGCGACCTGACCAGCCTCGTGGCGCAGAAATTCGAAGCCGGCGGCTATATCTCGCATATTCTGCAGCAGGCGATGGAAGGCCGCGCCGACGACAACGGCGACGGCGTTATCACCGCTGGCGAGCTATCCGAATTCATGCGCACCACCTTCTATCGCATTGCGCTGGACGAGCCGCTGCAGACCGCCGCCTACGGCGCGAGCGGCACGCGTTCACAGGGCTATCAGCACATCGTCGTCAACCGCGGCGGTGACGGCATGCCTTATGACGAGGCGCTGGTGACGCTGGGCTCCAGGTAGATTCGCGCAGGGGCCTGGCAGGTCAGGCCTCCGGGTTTCGATAGCGCCGAACACGCCAGGCGGTTCTGTCATAGCGCGGTCATTTCCAGCTTGCAGGGATTCCCCGTCCAACGAGGGAAACACTGGATGGAACGCGTCACCATCTTCGCCACAAGTGAACAAGCAGCCGGGTTTGAGCGGTTCGACCATGGCGATGCGCAATTCGTGTTCGAACGCCTGGACTCGGCCGGGCCGAACAAGCTTGTCGAGGGCAGTGTCTGGGCTTTCGTCGACTGGGTGCTCGATGACCTGTCGGGCCTCGAAATGTGCCGCCGCCTGCGCGCCGATCCTCGCACGCGCGATGCCCATATCACCATGGTGCTCGACGAGGACGACCCCGATGACCGCCGCCGCGCGATCAAGGCCGGGGCCGACGACTATGCAATCGGCCCGCTCGACCGCAAGGCGATGCTCGACCGCGTTCTGGCGCTCTATGCCACCGACCGCCGCCCGAGCATGCCGCAAGTGCTCGACCTTGGCGACCTGCAGATCAACGTCGCGGGTGAGCAGGCGCGCTGGAAGGGGCAGCAGATTGCCCTGCGACCGAACGAATTCCGCGTGCTGCGTTTTCTGGCCGAGAACCCCAACCGGGTACTGAGCCGACAGGAGCTGGTCGATGCGCTCGGCAAGGCGGGCGATCCGGGGTATCTGCGCACGGTCGACGTATGGATCAAGCGGTTGCGCTTCGGGTTGCGCAACGCAAACGCGGGCCACTTGCTGCGCACGGTCCATTCGAAGGGCTACGTGCTCGACCTGCCCTGACGCGGGGCCTTATCGCCAGATGCCGTTTCGCGCATCGCCGCGCCCGCCCGATCCATTCGCGCAACGAAAAAGGCCCCCCGCTCGCGCGGGAGGCCTTTTCGAACAACGCTAGCGCGTCGCGCGGTCTAGAAGGTCACCGACAGGCCCGCCGAGAACGACTGGCCTACGTCGTAGGTGTTAACGTTGATGAAGTCGGTGCCGTTGTCCTGGAACTCCTGATGGCGTGTGCCCAGCAGGTTGCGGGCCTCCAGCTTGATCTCAGCGTCAGTGCCGCCAATCTCGAAGCCTTCACGCCAGACGAAGTCGATCCGCACACCCGGCTTCTCGACAATGTCGGGCTGGCCAACCAGGCCGCGGCTGACGACGCGGTCGCTGGCGTAAGTCACCAGGATCGTCTGCTGCGACAGGCGGTCAAGATCCTCGAGACCGAGCTGCAGGTTGATCAGGTGATCCGACTGCCCCGTGAGCGGCGCGCCGTCGCGGAAGTAGATCGAGGCCGGACTGCCAAGCGCGCCGAACACGTCCACCAGATCGTCGTCCGACACTTTCAGTTCGGACTTCGTATAGGTGTAGTTGGCGATCACAACAGCCTGCCGACTGCTGAACAGACCACCCATGCTTTCGAGGTCGAAGTGCTTCGTGACATCGAACTCCGCGCCGTAAAGCGAGGCTTCGGGCGCATTGGCGAACGAGGTCAGCAAGTCGGTGCTGCCGGCCACGAAGGTTTCGATCGGCTTGTCGATCTTCTTGTAGAACCCGGCAAGCGACACCCGCTGACCGCGCGCGAAGTACCACTCGAAGCGGGCCTCGGCGTTGTACAGCTCGCTGTCCTGCAGATAGGGATTACCGCGGAAGGCACGGTTGCTGTCAGGATCGTAGAACGGCTGGGCGATCAGTTCGCGGAACTGCGGCCGAGCGATGGTCTTCGAACCATTGAGGCGGATCTGCATGCCATCGTCGAGATCGAAGGTGACCGTGACGGCGGGCAGGAAGTAGTCGTTCTTGAGATTGGTTGGATCGACGGTCGAATTCGCAACCGCCGGGGAGACCGACAGATCGCCCTTCTCGTAACGGACACCCGCATCAATGGTGATCATGTCGTTCAGCAGCAGGTCGGCCTTGGCGTAGCCGGCCCAGGTTTGCAGACCAGCGTTGAAGGCGTTGGTGCCCGGATCGCTGTCGATCAGGGTGATGCCCAGCGCATTGACCATTTCCGGCGCGAAATAGAGGTCCGGACGCAAGGTCGCGAGGATGTAAGCAAAGTCCGGATTGCTTATGCTCGCGCCACCCTGATTGATCTCCCCGGTGGCCGGGATCGAGAACAGGAATTCGCGGCGCAGGCTGAAGCGGTCCGATTTCGACCAAGCACCGCCCACCGTCAGGTTGAAGGTATCGGTAATCGGATAGGTCGCGTCGATCCCCGCCGAGTAAAGATCCTCGTTGAGCTTCGAATAGGTGTACGACGGACGATCGCCACTCGACGAGAACATCGTGTAGATCGTCTCACCCCGCAGCGACGTTTCCCGATAGGGGAACAGCAGTTCACCCGGCGCATCGCGCTTGGTGTTGGCATAGCTGCCGCGCAGATCGAGGCTGAGATCGCCGAACTCGAATTCCCCGGTCAGCTGCGTATCGATCAGCTGGCGTGCATAGAAGCCGGTACGCTGATTGATGAACTGGGTATCGCCGTTCTGCGCTGGCTTAGTGCCGTTAGCGAGGCTGGCGCGCTTGATCGTGTCGTGAATGTAGACATTGGTCCAACGGATCACATGATCGCCCAGCTCCAGGCCGAACCCGAGCATGCCGTTGACCAGCACGTTCTGGTTGGTCGAAACCTGACGGAAGTCGTTCTCGATCGAAGCGAGACTGCCTGCAGAGGCTGACTGCTGAATGGTGTCGCGGGTCGACCATTTGTTCGAATAGCTGGCCGCGGCCACGATGCCGAGCTGGCCATCGGGCATCTGGATGGCCGTGCCGCCGCTGAGCGACAGGCCCAGATCCGGCTGCACGTCACCGATCTTCTGGATCACCGCCTGCTGCGAGGTGACCAGCTCAGCCGCGATCGGCGTGGTCGCCGCGCCGACCGGCAGTGTCTCCGGAGTGGCGACATATTGCAGCGCATTTCCGCCGGGCTGGCGCGCGCCATTGTCATAGCCAAGCCAGTCGCGCGAGCTGCCATAGTAGCTCAGGCCGTTCTGGAAGGTCGTTTCCACATCGCCGCCGATGCTGCCGCCGATGGTTACGAAGGGCTCATCGGGCGTGGTGCGGGTGGTCAGGTTGATCACACCGCCGCCGAACTCACCGGGGAAGTTCACCGAGTAGCTCTTCTGGACCATCGAGGACGAGACCACGCTGGTGGGGAACAGGTCAAGCGGGACAACGCGCTTGAGCGGCTCGGGGCTGGGCAGCGGCGAACCGTTGAGCAGCGCCAGCGAGTAGCGATCGCCGAGACCGCGGACGTAAACGAAGCCGTTGCCGACCACACTGAGGCCCGTGACGCGCGAGAGCGCGCCAGCGATGTCGCCTTCGCCGGTGCGAGCAATGTCTTCAGTCGACAGAACGCTCGTAACCTGGGCCGAGGTCTGGGCCGGATCACGGTTCAGACGGCCAGTCACAACGATGACCGAATTGCCGCCCGGAACCGAAACGTCGACGGAGTCCGCCTCGTCGGTGGTGGTGGTGCTGCCCGGCGCCTGGCTTTCCTGCGCATGGGCGAGCGATGGAAGTGTCAGAGCTGTCGTGACGATAAGCGCACCGACCAGCCGCGAAGAGGTGGACATCCGAGGTCTCCTGAAATCAATAGTGCATAAATGCATGAGCGGGGGCAGCCGGCAGAGCGGCTGCCCCCGCAGTATTCACGTCAGGCAGCCGCTCAGGTCGTCGGCAGCGTGGTGCATGCCGACGAGGAAGCGCCGAAGTTCGCAATGTTGCTGTTGCAGGTCCAGCCGGCATACCAGTCGTCACCGCCGGTCCAGGCAGCGCCGATGTGGTAAGGGGTCGCCTCGACGAAGAAGGTCGACAGGCCAGTCGGGCTGGTGATGGCGACAGCGTCCTCGTTGGAACCGTTGATGAACGTGCTGGTCAGCGTGTTGGTGAAGTCCTCGTTGTTCGAGGCGTCAGCGGTGATGAAGCCGCGAACGTCAGCGGCGGTGAAGGCATCGCCCGAACCATCGCCGATGTACTTCGCGTCGCCGGTGCCCGAGCACTGCAGCACAACCGAACGCGCAGTCAGCGAGGCGCGGTTGGCCGCGGTGGTGTTCGAGGTCATGCGGATGCACTCGTTCTCGGGAGCGATGATCGCGCCGTTGTAAAGCGTGACATCGGCATTGCCGCGGAACAGGACCGCAGCCTTGTCGGCACCTTCGTTGGACGGGCTGGTCACCGACTGCAGCCCCAGGAAGTTCACGACCTTGAGGTCGGTACGCGGGGCGTCACCCTCGTTACCGTTGGAGTCGATTTCCATCAGCGCATCGCCTTCGCCCGGGACCGGCAGCAGCAGAGCATACTGCACGTTCAGGCGGGCACCGGTGTCGACGTCGAGGCTGTCGTCGTCTGCGCCGGTGGCGATATAGTGGCTCACGTTGACCGAACCGCCGAAGAACTCGGCGCCATCGTCCGACGACCGGTGCGACTGGATGTGGTTAAGCGTGGTGCCGGTGCCGACGCCCGAGGGGGTCAGCGACTGCAGTTCCTTGTTGTTCGAAAGCACGAAGCCCGAATAGCGGATCTGCACATATTCCATGGTACCGGCGTTGTAGGTGTCGTCGGTGCCGCCGAAGAGCGCATCGTTCACCGCGCCTTCGGTGCGACGCTGACACGCACCGGCGCCCGTACCGCCAACGGCGCCGATGTCGCAGTCGGTGATGCGGCCGCGGCCGAGCAGCACGACACCGCCCCACTGGCCACCCGGAGTGCTTTCGGTGTTAAGGCCGGCGATGTTGTCGGCGCTGGTGAAGATGATCGGCTTGCTGGCGGAGCCCGAAGCGTTGATCTTGTTGCCGCGGTTCACAGCCAGCCACGAAGCGCCCTGCTCACCATAGATCACCACGCCCGGGTCGATCCCGAGGGTGACGTTGGTGTCGGCGTCGAGCGGGGTGTTGCAGCCGACGGTCGTCGAAGTGTAGGCGGTCGGAGCCACCGGGCCGCCGTCGCAGCCGACGTCAACGCGGCCGTTCAGACGATAGACGAGCCCGTCGATCTGCGGCAGCGTCACCGACTTCGTGATCAGGCTGGGCAGAGTGCAGATGCGGTATTCACCGGTTGGGCCAGAAATGGTGCCGTCGTTGGTGAGCACAACCGAGCCATCGTTGGTGAGGCTGGGGCAGGCACCCGCGGCAGTGACCGTGGGAGCCGAGGTCGGGGTCGGAGTCGGTGCCGGGTTGGTGATGACGTCACCGATGTTGATGACGCCAGTGCCGGGCGAAGCGATTTCTTCAGGACCGCAAGCGGCCAGAGCCAGCACGCTGGTGCCGATGATAAGAGCGCGAGAAAGGTGAGTCACAGCGAACGGTCCCCTCAAAAAAACCGAGAATCAGGAATGCGAATGAATGTCGCGAGACGCTCGCTAGGAGCCGCTCATGACAGTTTGTTTGCAAAGGGCTCGATTAAATTGTGACCATCTGACGACAGTGAGGTGTCAGGCCTGCCAACAAGCGTGACGCGCCGCAGCAAAGCTTGGCTAATGCCACGCCCCGAATCTAAGGTTTCATATTTATGACATTATGACAGTTTAATTGCATTTGCCGTGGGAGAGCCGCATCTTCCGATCATTCACAGTTTGGGAGAATAAGAATGATCGTACTTCAAACCGCTATCGCTCTGATGCTGGCCCAGGCCGCGCCCCCTGCCATGATGGCAGGAATGAACGACGACCAACATCGCGATGCCGCGTACGAAGAGCTGACCCAGGGCGAAACCGATGCTGCCATCACCCGCCTCGAAGCCAACCTCGTGCAGAACCCCGAGGACCCGGCGCTGCTGATCAACCTCGGTTCAGCATGGGCCGTGCGTGGCGACAAGGAAAAGGCCGCCGACTACTATCGCGCCGCTGCCCGGTCCGACGTGCGCTACCAGCTCGAGCTTGCCGACGGTGAGTGGGTCGACTCGCGCGCAGCCGCACGCCTTGCCCTGCGCGCACTGGATCAGACCGCCGTGGCGATGAACTGATTCCTTAATACTATGGCCGCTCGCTTAGGCGCAGTTGCCAAGGAACACCAAGAGCCTCGCCGTGCCATCGCGCCCGGCGGGGCTTTTCTATGCATTCACCACGGGGCCCTTGGGGCTGTCACGCGGTTGTCATCTATTGTAAGCATTGGGGGCGCTTCGGAGGGTACGGATGATTCTGCGCGCGCTGACTTTGTCGGCAACTGCCTTGATAATCGCGGTCGGCGCACAGCCGGCCCGCGCAGACGTGCTCGAGATCGGCACGTCGGGGGAGCCGCGCTGGGTCGCAGGGCCAGCCATGGCCGCCTCGGCTTCGCAGGATCTATCCGCGAGCTACGCGATGGTTCCCGCGCCTGCTGAAGTTCCGTTCGAGGTGTTCGACCTGGTGCCCGAAAGCGCCGTCGCCAACACCGCACTGCATGACGACGCCGTGCCACAGCAATATGCCGCCAAGGTGGCCGAGCTGGCCGCCCGGTTCGACCTCTCCCCCGCCCTGATCGAAGCGCTGGTGTGGCAGGAAAGCCGCTGGCACGCCAATGCCCGCAGCCCGGTGGGCGCGCGGGGCCTCGCCCAGCTGATGCCGGGCACGGCGCGCTATCTTGGCGTCGATGCAGACGATCCCTTCGCCAATCTCGAAGGCGGCGCGCGCTATCTGCGTGAGCAGCTTGACCGCTTCGATGGCGACCTCGAAAAGGCGCTTGCCGCCTATAATGCCGGACCGGGCCGCGTGATGCGCGCGGGCGGCATTCCGCGCATCCGCGAAACACAGCAATATGTGGCCGCCATCATGGGCCGCCTCGCCAACCATTCCCGGAGTTCTGAGTAACCATGTCGTTTCTTGCCCGTATCGCCGCATTCGCCGCTCTGCTGGTTCCTTCGGCTGCCTTTGCGCAGGACCCGGCCGGCTCTTCGCCGATCAACAACGCGTTCTCGTGGATGCAGCAGACCATGCTCGGCACGGTGGCGACCACGGTGGCGGTGATGGCCGTGGCGGCAGTCGGCTTCATGATGCTGACGGGCCGCATGAACTGGCGCTTCGGCGCAACCGTGGTCATCGGCGTGTTCATCATCTTCGGCGCCGGTTCGATCGTGGCTGGCATTCAGGGCGCAGCGGGCTGATGCAACTCGCCCGCTCCCGTGTCCACCGCGCGCTGACCAGGCCGCAGATGTTTGCGGGCGTGACGCTGAACTTCTTCGTGATCAACGCGCTGGTCACGGTCGAGGCGTTTCTGATCCTCAAGAGCTTCTGGATCCTGCCGATCCCGCTGATCATGCACGCGATCGGCTATTTCGCGTGCCTGCGTGAACCGCGCATTTTCGACCTCTGGCTGACCAAGGTTTCGAAGTGTCCGCGGGTCAAGAATTACAAGCGCTGGGGCTGCAACTCTTACGCTGCCTGAGTGCCCGACAGTCCGCCTGTATGAGGCGGCATGGAGCAACGACGAATGACCAAATGGCTCGGAGCCGCGGCATGGAGCGCGAAGGAAGCGCAGGCGGGCGATCGCCTGCCCTATGCGCGCCTCGTCGACGCGGGCACGCTGCTGCTGCGCGATGGCTCGCTGATGGCCGCGCTGCAAGTGCCCGGCCTGCTGTTCGAGACCGAGGACACCGACGCGCTCAACGCCCATGCCGCCACCCGCGAGGTGATGCTGCGCTCGAACCTCGATGCGCGCTTTGTGCTTTATCACCACGTGATCCGCCGGAGGGTGAGCGTGGAGCTGGAGGCAAGGTTCCCCGATCCGCTCTCCGCCCATATCGACAAGGCCTGGCGCGAAAAGCTCTCCTCGGGCAGCCTGTTCGTGAACGACCAGTTCGTCACCCTCGTGCGCCGTCCGGCGCGCGGCAAGGCGGGCCTGGCAGAGCGGGTGAGCAAGTTCTTCAAAGGCCGCAAGGGCGAAGCTGAGGCGGTCGATCCGAAAGACCTGCGCTCTCTGCGCGCGGCGGTGCAGGCGCTGGCCGCCTCGCTGGGGGACTACGGTGCGCAGCCGCTGGGCGACTATGTCGGCAACAGCGGGGCCACCAACAACGAGCTGCTCGAACTCCTCAGCGCGCTTTATAACGGCGAGATGCGCCCGGTACGCCGTCCCGAGGACGACACCGATATCGGCAATATGCTGCCTTATCGCCGCGCCTCCTTCGGGCTCGATGCGATGGAGCTGCAAGGGGCGCAGGGCGCGGATTTCTCCTCGATCCTGAGCCTCAAGGACTATCCCGAGGCGACCAGCCCCGGCCTGCTCGACGCCATGCTGCGGCTGCCGTTCGAAATGGTGGTGACCGAAAGCTTCGCCCCGCAGGAACGCCAGACCGCGCGCGAAAAGATCGACCTAGCGATCCGCCGCCTGCGCTCGGCCGATGAAGAGGCGCAGTCCGAGCGGCTCGACATGATGGCCGCGCGCGACGAACTGGGCGCAGGCTCGGTCGGCTTCGGCGATCATCACCTCACCGTGCTGGTGCGCGAACGCGACCTCGCCCGGCTTGACGATGCCACCGCCATGGTCGCCGCCGCGCTGGGGGACACCGGCGCCATCGCCGTGCGTGAAGACACCAATCTGGAGCCCGCCTTCTGGGGCCAGTTCCCCGGCAACGAGCAATATCTCGTGCGCCGCGCGCTGATCTCGACCGCCAATATGGCAGGCTTCGGCAGCTTCCACGGCTTCGCGCTGGGGCAGGCCGAGGGCAACCACTGGGGCGAAGCCGTCACGCTGCTGCAGACCACCAGCGCGACGCCGTTCTTCTTCAACTTCCACCACGGCGACCTCGGCAATTTCTCGGTCATCGGCCCCTCGGGTTCGGGCAAGACCGTGGTGATGAACTTCCTTGCCGCGCAAGCGCAAAAGTTTGCCCCGCGCACGATCCTGTTCGACAAGGACCGCGGGGCCGAGCTGTTCATTCGCGGCATCGGCGGTAGCTACGAGCGCATCTATTCGGGCGAGCCGACCGGGTTCAACCCGCTCGCCATGCCCGACACCCCCGCCAACCGCGCCTTCCTGCGCGACTGGCTGGCGGTGCTGCTCAAGGCCGATGGACCAGAGGAAAACGGCCTGATCGCAGCGGCGGTCGATGCGGCCTATGCCAACGCCCCGAGCCTGCGCCGTCTGCGCTATTTCCGCGAGCTGCTCTCGGGCAGCCGCCGCCCGCAACCGGGCGACCTCTCCGATCGTCTCTCGGCCTGGATCGAGGACGGTGAATTCGCCTGGCTGTTCGATAACGCGACCGACAAGCTCGACCTCACCACGCGGGTGATGGGCTTCGACATGACCGCGCTGCTCGACAACCCGCGCCTGCGCACGCCCACCATGATGTACCTGTTCCAGCGCATCGACGAGCGTCTGGACGGCAAGCCGACCATGATCCTGATCGACGAGGGCTGGAAGGCGCTCGACGACGAGATTTTCGCTGCCCGCATCCGCGACTGGCTGAAGACGCTGCGCAAACGCAACGCGCTGGTCGGTTTTGCCACGCAGTCGGCGCGCGATGCGCTTGATAGCAAGATCTCCACCGCGCTGGTCGAGCAGACCGCGACCATGGTGTTCATGCCCAACAGCCGCGCGCGGCCGGAAGACTATTGCGAGGGCTTCGGCCTGACCGAACACGAGCTGGCGCTGATCCGCAGCCTGCCCGCGCACTCGCGTTGCTTCCTCGTGCGCCAGCCCGATGCCAGCGTGGTGGTGCGGCTCGATCTGTCGGGCGCGCCCGAGGTTATCGCCATGCTCTCGGGCCGCGAGAGCACCGTGCGCCGGCTTGACCTGCTGCGCGAGGCGGTCGGCGACGATCCGGCGCAGTGGTATCCCGCGCTCACCAACCGCCCGTGGCCCGGCTCGTCCGACTATCGCGCCGAGGCAAACGAGGCTGACTCCTTGAGCTGGGAAGCTGCGGAATGAGCAGCGCTTTCGCCATCTCGGCCGCCGCAAGCGTGAGCACCGAATGCATGCGCGCCATGGACGGCGTGGGTGCAGGCATCGGCGCGAGCTTGCGCGGGGTGGACTGCGCCGCATCGAGCATGGCGCAAGCCGCCTTCAACCGCCTGTTCAGCGCCGAGGGCACGCTCGGCCCGGTGCTGACGGCGATGCTCACCATCTGGATCGCCTTCCTCGGCTTCGCGCTGATCACCGGGCGCACGCGGCTTGGCCTGTCCTCGCTCACCCCGCGCATGGTCACGCTGGTGATGGTGATCACCTTCGCCACCAGCTGGGTCGCCTTCCAGAGCGTGTTCTGGAACCTCGCGGTCGGCGCGCCCGACGAGATCGCCACGCTCCTGATGGGCACCCATGGCTCTGCCAGCACCATCTTCGCCGACAAGCTCGACTCCGTGATGATGGCGCTGATGGACATTTCGGGCGGCGATGCGATGGAGAACGACACCTCGATCTTCTCACCACCGGGCCTGCTGTGGAGCGGCGGCACCATGCTGTTGCTCGGCACCGTGGGCGTGCTTGCCACCTGCAAGATCGCGCTGGCGATCCTGATGGGGCTCGGGCCGATCTTTATCGTGATGGCGCTGTTCAACGGCACGCGCGGGCTGTTCGTGGGCTGGCTCAAGGGCGTGGTGCTGATGGCGCTGGCCCCGCTGTTCGCCGTGCTGGGCGGTTCGCTGATGCTTGAGATGACGGTGCCGGTGCTCGCCAGCCTGTTGGAAACGCCGGGCCGGATCGACGTGCGCCCGGCCATGGCCTTCTTCATGATCGGCGCGGTCCACCTCGCCTTGATGGCGATGATCCTCAAGGTCACCTCGACCATGGTGGCGGGCTGGACCGTGTTCGGCTTTGCCACCAGCGACAAGGCTGATGACAGCGCGCGTGGCAGTTCCGCCCCGGCGCAAAGCCCGCTCAACCCGGCACTCGCCAGCTCTGCCGCCGACCGCGCAGCGGCCACTGCTGCATCGACCGCGCAAGCCCGCGACATCCGCGTCAGCGCCGCTGCCGCCATGCCGTTTGCCGCCAACGACACCGGCGGCTCCACCCACACCCGCGAGACGCGCGTGGTGACGCCGGGGACACAAGTGTCCCCGCTCACCGGAGGCCAGTCAGGCACTGGCAATCGCGCGCGCGGTATCGGCAGCCGCTTCAAGTCTGCCCCCATTCGCTCAACGGAGAACAAGTGATGATGCCCCGCGCGATACTGGCCATGGCCCTTGCCGCCAGCAGCCTCATCGCCCTGCCCGCGCAGGCCGATCCGCGCCTTGTCGAACACTTTTACGACGACAGCGAAGTGGTCACGATCAATGGCCGCGTGAATGTGCAGTCGACCATCATGTTCGGTGATGACGAAGCGATCGAGAACGTCGCGGTCGGCAATTCGCAGACCTGGCAGGTCACGCCCAACCGGCGCGCGAACCTGCTGTTCGTAAAGCCGCTCGAACCGCGTGCGGCGACCAACATGACGGTGGTCACCAACAAGCGCACCTATCTGTTCGACCTGATCGCCAGCCCCTCCACGCGCACCCCGGTCTATGTCCTCAAGTTCACCTACCCGGTAGAGGAAGAGGTCGAGCTGGCCGAAGCCCCGCTTGATCCCTCGCAGATGCCCAATGCGCTCGAAGTGGCCGCCGCCAATGACGAGCTGGCAGTGGTCGATCCTGCCGCGCTCAATTTCGACTGGGCCAGCGACGGGGTCGAGCGTTTGCTGCCCGAACAGGTTTACGACGATGGCACCGCCACTTTCCTCGCCTGGCCTGCGGGCGCGCCCATGCCTGCCATCCTGATCAAGGATCTCGATGGCATGGAAGGCCCGGTAAACTTCGCCGTGCGCGGCGATACGGTGGTGCTCGACGGCGTGCCGCGCGAGATCATCCTGCGCTCGGGCGACGATGTGGCCACCTTGATCAACACGGGCACCAGCGCCCCGGCGCCCGGCGCCTGAGACCTTTGCAGCGGAGCGACGTTCGATGAAACTTGCCATGCGCCTTCCCGAAAAGACCAAGGGCGTCGTCAACGATGCCGACCCGCGCGAGCAGGCTTCGGCCGAGGTGATCGACCTTGCCAGCCGCACCGCCTATCCCACCGTGGCGAACCGCAAGGGCAGTTCCGACGCGCTCGGCCTGATCGCCGGGATCGGCTTTGTCGCGCTGATTGGCGGGGCGACCTTGTGGGGCCTCAATGCCAGCCGCATGCGCGATGAGACCGCAGCGCCGCAGGATATCGCGCCCGCCCCTGATCCTGCGCCAGCGCCGGTCGTGCTTCAGCCCGAGCCCGCGCAAGCTGCCCCCGCGCCCGCCCCGCAGCCCGATCCGGCCCCCGCCCCGGTTGTGTCGGAGCAGCCACAGCAGAACCCTGCGGCGGGTCGCTACAACTCTCCCGCCATGGTGTTCGACAGCAGTCCGGCGGCCAATGCTGCGGTCAGCGCCGGGGCCGTCACCACCGCCTCGCCCGATGGCTCGGTCGTGCCCGGTGCGGGCAGCGGCTCGGCCAACGACTTTGCCGCGCGCATCGGCGGCGTGGGCGGCGGCCCGGCGCAGGCACGGCAGGATATCAACCCCGCCACCACCGTGGCGCAGGGCACGATGATCCCCGCGATCCTCGAAACCGCGATCAACACCGACGTGCCCGGTTATGTCCGCGCCGTGGTGAGCCAGGATGTGAAGAGCTACGACGGCAGCCGTGTGCTGGTGCCGCGTTCGAGCCGTCTGGTCGGACAGTATCAGTCGGGCCTGCAGGCCGGGCAGACCCGCGCCTATGTCGTCTGGACCCGCCTGATCCGCCCTGATGGCGTGTCGGTCGCGCTGCAATCGCCGAGCACCACCTTTGACGGCACCACCGGGCTTGAAGGCAAGGTCGATTCGCACTTCTTCAGCCGGTTCGGCTCGGCCATGCTGCTCTCGGTGATCGGCGGGCTGACCACCATCGCCAGCGGCGGCACCTCGGTGATCCTCGGCGGCGGACAGAGCGCGGCCTCCACCGCCTTGCAGCAGGACGGCCAGCGCCCGCCCACCGTGCGCGTTCGCATGGGTGAGCCGGTGCGCGTCTATACCGCGCGCGACCTCGACTTCGGCCAGGTGAACTAAGAGACCATGAGCGCCGAAATCCACCAGCTTGGCGGCGATCCGGGCAGTGCTCCCGCGCTGGCAGGTGCCTTGCCTGAAGCACCGGTGATCCCCGGCGGCTCGGTCTATCTTGACGCCTATCTCGCCCCGCTGCGGCAGTGGCTTGATCGCGACACTGTGACCGAGATCCTCGTCAACAAGCCGGGCGAAGTGTGGATCGAGGACGCGGCCCACCCCGGCATGCAGCGCATCGAAGTGCCCGAGGTTACCGACAAGCTGGTGCAGCGTCTGGCCGAACAGGTCGCGCGGATCAGCCATCAGGGCATAAACCGCGAGCACCCGCTGCTGGGCGCGACGCTGCCCGCCGAGGGCTATGGCGGCGCACGCGTGCAGTTCTGCGGCCCGCCCGCCACGCGCAAGCACTGGGCGCTGTCGATCCGCCGTCACCGCCAGCTTGATCTGCCGCTTGACGCCTACGACCACGGCCCGCTGCGCGCGCCCGTTGAAGACGACATGCCCGATCCGGCGCAGGAGCCTATCGCCTTCCTGCGTGCGGCGATCAAGGCGCGCAAAACGATCCTCGTCTCGGGCGGCACCTCGACCGGCAAGACCACCTTCCTCAACGCCATGCTCGGCGAAATCCCGCGCGAGGAGCGCGTGGTGCTGGTGGAGGACACGCCCGAGCTGAAGTTTCCCGGCGCCAATGCCGTGGGGCTGGTCGCGGTGAAGGGAGAGTTGGGCGAAGCCAAGGTCACCGCCAACGAGCTGCTGCAATCGGCCCTGCGCCTCAGGCCCGACCGGATCGTACTGGGCGAATTGCGCGGGGCAGAGAGCGTTTCGTTCCTGCGCGCGATCAACACCGGCCACCCCGGCTCGTTCTCGACCATCCACGCCAATTCCCTGCGCGGCGCGCTCGAACAGCTGTCGCTGATGGTGATGCAGACCGGCATTGGCCTCACCCGGTCAGACACCATCGCCTATGCCGCAGGGGTCATCGACGTGATCGTCCAGCTGGGCCGTTCGGAAGGCAAGCGCGGCATCACCGCCATCGCAAGGTCAGCTGATATCGCGTAATTTCCCCTATTCCGTGACATGGGCCTGCGCAGTGTTTTCAGGCATAGTAACCTTGCCTAAGACCCCGCGAATCCGCCTGGCCCACCCCCTCCGGCCCCGCACGAGAGCGAGCACAAATGAGTACCGCGCCAACCAGTCCCGATGCCGCCCCCGATCCCTCGCTTCTGAGCGCCGAGGAGCGCTATTTCAACCGCGAGCTCTCATGGCTCGAATTCAACGAGCGCGTTCTGGCCGAAGCGACCAACCCGGCCTATCCACTGCTCGAACGGCTGCGCTTCCTCTCGATCTGCGGCAGCAATCTCGACGAGTTCACGATGATCCGCCTTGCCGGTCTGGTGGGGCAGGTCCGCACGGGCATTTCCGAAACCTCCATCGACGGGCGCACCGCCAGCCAACAGCTGGCTGCCATCAACGAGAAGATGCGCGCCATCGAAGGCAAGCAGCAGGTGGCGCTGAAAGAGCTGCGCCCGCTGCTGGCTGCGCAGGGCATCCACATCCGGGGCGGCGATCTTGCCAGCCCCAAGACCGAGGCCTGGCTCGAACGGTATTTCATCGAGCACATCGTGCCCGTGCTCACCCCGCAGGCGATTGACCCGGCACACCCCTTCCCCTTCGTCTCCAACCTCGGCATCGGCGCGCTGTTCAATCTTGAGCGCACGGTCGACGGCAGCCAGCTGATCGAGATGGTGCTGCTCCCCGCCGCGCTGCCGCGGTTCGTGCGGGTGGACGACGAGGCGACCGACGGCGAGGCGGTCTATGTCGCCATCGAGCGACTGGTGCAGCGCTTTGCCCACCTGCTGTTTCCCGGCTTCACCATCAAGGGCCAGGGCGCCTTCCGCCTGCTGCGCGACAGCGATATCGAGATCGAGGAAGAGGCCGAAGACCTCGTGCGCTACTATCGCAGCGCGATCCAGCGGCGGCGGCGCGGGCAGGTCATCGCCATCGAGCTGGACGAGAACTTCGACCGCGAGGCCGAGGAGATGCTGCGCGACAAGCTCGGCCTCAAGCAGGCCTTCGTCACCAAGACGCTCGGCATGCTCGGGATTTCGGGTCTGTCCGACGTGGTCGGCGAGGACCGGCCCGATCTCAAGTTCACGCCCTATTCTCCGCGCTACCCCGAACGGGTGATGGAACATGACGGCGACGTCTTCACCGCCATCAGCGAGAAGGACATCGTGATCCACCACCCTTACGAAAGCTTCGAGGTGGTGGTCGACTTCCTGCGTCAGGCGGCGCGCGATCCGAAAGTCATCTCGATCAAGCAGGCGCTTTACCGCGCAGGCCAGCAGTCACCCGTGATCAACGCGCTGATCGAGGCGGCGGAGAACGGCAAGTCGGTCACCGCCGTGGTGGAGCTGAAGGCGCGCTTCGACGAGGAGCAGAACCTCAAGTGGGCAAACGAGCTGGAACGCGCGGGCGTGCAGGTGATCTACGGCTTCGTCGACTGGAAGACCCACGCCAAGATCTCCATGGTCGTGCGCGCGGAAGACAACGGCTACCGCACTTATTGCCACTTCGGCACCGGCAACTATCACCCGATCACGACCAAGATCTACACCGACCTCTCGTACTTCACCGCCGACCCGGCGCTGGGGCGTGATGCGGCCAAGCTGTTCAACTTCATCACCGGCTATGTCGAGCCGCAGGCGATGGAGAAGCTGGCAATCTCGCCGCTCAACCTGCGCGAACGGCTTAACGAGTGCATCGACCGCGAGATCGCCTTTGCGCAAGAGGGCAAGCGCGCGATGATCTGGGCCAAGATGAACTCGATCACCGAGCAGGGCATCATCGACCGGCTCTACGAGGCGAGCCAGGCGGGCGTGCAGATCGTGCTGGTGGTGCGCGGCATCTGCTGTCTGCGCCCCGGCGTGCCCGGTCTGTCGGACAACATCACGGTCAAGTCGATCATCGGCCGCTTCCTCGAACACAGCCGGATCTGGGCCTTCGGCAACGGTGAGGCGCTGCCCTCGAACAAGGCGCTGATCTACATTTCGAGCGCCGACGCGATGGACCGCAACCTCAATCGCCGCGTGGAAACGCTGGTCCCGATTGCGAACCCCACGGTCCACGATCAGGTGCTCGATCAGGTGTTGCTAGCGAACCTGCTGGATACCGAGCAAAGCTGGCTGCTCGACGGCGAAACCGGGGAATACGAGCGCGTGCAGATTGACGCAGACACCGAGGATACCGACGGGAACGGTGTGCCCGGCTTCAATTGCCACGATTATTTCATGACCAATCCCTCGCTGTCGGGCCGCGGGGGCGCATTGAAGGATAGTCTCGTGCCCAAGCTGACCCTGCGCAAGGGAGCCATATGATTTCTGCTTCGAAGCGCGGCTCCGGTGCCTCCATGCCGGGCCCGGAACGCGCGGTGATCGACATCGGGTCGAACACGGTGCGACTGGTGATCTACGGCGGGCCGCGACGGGCCCCGATCATCTGGCTCAACGAGAAGGTCACCGCGCGGCTAGGCCGCGATCTCGCCAAGTCCGGCCGCATGCCCGACAAGGCAATCGATCTTGCGCTGCGCGGGCTGGCCCGCTTTGCCGCCATCCTTGAGGACATCGGCGTCACCCAGGTCGATGCGGTCGCCACCGCCGCCGTGCGCGATGCAGAGAACGGACCGGAATTCGTCGAACAGGTGCGCGCACTTGGGCTCGATGTGCGCGTGCTTTCGGGTGAGGAAGAGGCCCGCACCGCTGCCTGGGGCGTGATCGGCGCCTTCCCGCAGGCGGACGGCGTAGTCGCCGATCTGGGCGGCGGCAGCCTCGAACTGATCGGGATTGCCAATGGCGATTGCTCGCACGGGGTTTCGCTGCCGCTCGGCACCCTGCGCCTGCCCGCCCTGCGCGAACAAGGCGCGGCAAGCTTCCGCAAGACAGTCGAAAACGAACTGGCCAAGGCGCATTGGGCCGGGGAGCATCCAGGCCCGCTCTATCTCGTCGGCGGCACCTGGCGCGCGCTGGCCAAGTTCGCGATGAATGCGCAGGACTATCCACTCTCCGATCCGCACGCCTATTCGCTCTCCCCTGAGGAGGCGGACCATTTCGCCAAGCAGGCCGCGCAGATGAGTGCGGAAGAGCTAGCCGCGATTCCCGGCGTATCCTCCTCGCGCGCGGCAGGGTTGGCCGATGCCTGCGCCATGCTGCGTCCGATGATGGCTGCGCTGAAACCGCAAGCGCTGGTGTTCTCCTCATGGGGCCTGCGCGAGGGGCTGCTGCACAGCCAGCTCGATCCGCTTGAGCGCGAGAAAGACCCGCTGCTGTCCGGGGTCGAGCACTTTACCCGCCCACGCGGTGTCACCGCCACACAAGCCACGCTGATCTCGGGCTGGACTGCGGCAGCCGCCCGCGGCGGCGTGAGCGAGGACGAACGGCTGCGCATGGCGGCAACGATGCTGGCACTCGCGGCGGCGCAGATCGAGCCCAACATGCGCCTCGCGCATTGCACCGACTGGGCCTTGCACAAGCGCTGGCTGGGTCTCGATCATCGCGGGCGAGCGCTGATCGCGGCAGCCCTGCGCGGTGCCTGCGGCAAGCCCGAACCGACCGCACTGCTCAAGGAACTGGCCAGCAACGCCGACCTGCGCCGCGCCGCTGGCTGGGGCCTTGCTATCCGCCTGTGCCGCCGCCTGGGGGCCGGATCGCGCCTGTCGCTGCTCACCAGCAAGCTTGCCCGGCAAGACGATGAGTTGACACTGTGGATCGACCCGGCACGCGAGCAACTGCGCTCAAGCAGCGTCGAGAGTGACCTCAAGGCACTGGCGCGCTGGCTCGATCTCGAATGGCGGATAGAGTAGCTCTCCTTGACACTTTTGTGACAAATGACGGCAATCCTTGATCTTTTTACCGTGCCCGGTGCACTGTGCTGGAAAGAGATTGGAGCTGAGCCCCAAATGGTCGCAAAGAAAGCGGACGCCCCACAAGAGGCCGCGAACGAGAACTCCACGTCCGATCAGGATGCGCTTGGATTGACGGCGCTGGCCGAAGGCGTGATCGCACGCGAATTCCGCCCGCGCGTGTCCACGGTGCGGCGTCTCGCGAAAGCGGTTCTCGCGTTGCAGGGCGATGTTGCTGAACTGAGAAAGGCGGGCAGGAAGGCTGCCAAGGCCAAGGCTGTCAGCGGAAAGTCAGCCAAGAAAGGCAACAAGAAGAAACGCAAGCTGGCGAAGATCCCCGGACAGAAGGGCAAATAACCGCTTACGCTCCGGCCACCCTCGGATTGCATTGAGGTCGAGGCCAGATATCCCTTGGGCTCGCGAACCCTCCCCCCACGGTTCCGCGAGCCCATTATGTTTTCACCTTCGGTGATCCGGTCGGTCAGAATGGATCCTGCGTCTGCTCGTCGAACGGACGGGTGTCTGCCGGCGGGCTGCGATAGGGCGGACGCTGCGGCAAGCTCAGCTCACCCTTCCACGGCACCTGGTCGACATCGGTCCAGGCGTTGACGTGCAGGCGATAGAACTTCCACCGCCCATCGCGCTTCACCAGCCGATCATCGCGCGTGCCGATGCCAAACACGAAGTTGGTGCGATAGTCCGCGTTCCACTGGATGATCTGGAAGAAGCAGCGCACCCGCGCGCCTTCGGGCTTGGGGTCCATGATGAAGTGGTTCATCAGGTGCTGGCGCCCGAACCACCAGTGCTGGCGGTCGTTCCACAGGCTGCGCAGGTTGGCGCGGATCGCCTCGTGGCCCTGCACCTTGCCCTGCCACAGGTGGTCGAACTCGGCGTCCTCGGCGAAGGTGGCGATGGCCTGTTCCTCGTCGGCGAGGTCGATCCCCCAGGCATAGCGGGCGAACAACTCCTCGATCTCGGCGCGGTCGGCCACCGGCATGATCTCCGGCACCCCATCGGGCCAGCAGGTTTCGGCCATCTCGTTCCTCTCCCGTCGATTCTCAGCTTGAAAAATGCTTATATAGGGTAATTGTAGCGAGAAGAGCGAAAAGCCCAAGTGGGAGACTATGCAATGCCGGAAATTTTCCATCTCTATGACAGCTTCGGCTTGCAGAAGCGGCCGACGATGCGGTTCGAGGCCGATGTCTTCGAATGCGAGGTCGAGGGCGAGATTCCGGCTGAACTGGAAGGCAGCTATGTCCGCACCGGGGGGGATCGGCAATACCCCAGCCTCGAAGAAGACATCATCCTCAACGGCGACGGGCTGGTGTCATCGTTCTGGTTCGAGAACGGCCATGTCAGCTTCCGCAGCCGCTATGTGCAGACCGAGCGGCTCAAGGCCGAACGCGAAGCGCGGCGGCGGCTCTATGGCCACTATCGCAATCGCTACACCGATGATCCGAGCGTCTCCAACCTTCCCCAGCGCGACAACACCGGCAATACCTATGCCTTCGCACACCATGGCGAGCTGTTCATGTTGCGCGAGGATTCGCGGCCCTATCGGGTCGATCCCGAGACCCTCGAAACGCTGGGCGAAGGCCAGTGGGGCGAGCTGAGGAGCACGGCGCTCACCGCCCATCCAAAGATTGACCCGGTGACGGGCGAATGGTGGAGCTACGGCGTCTTTGCCGGGGGTGAACCGACCACCGATGCCTCGCTTCACGTGTTCGACAAGCAGGGCAAGCTGGTGCGCGAGCAGTGGTTTCACACCCCCTTCCCTGGCCTCAGCCACGACTGGGGCGTGACGCGCGAGCACCTCGTGTTTCCGATCATGCCGCTGACCGCCAGCGAGGCGCGCCTGCGCGAGGGCGGGCAGTACTACCAGTACGATCCCGACCTGCCCTCGGCCTGGGGGATCATGCCGCGCGACGGTGATCCGGCCAAGGACATGCGCTGGTTCGACGTGCCCGGCCTCGTGCTCGGCCACATCATGAATGCCTATACCGACGGCGACAAGGTCGTGGTCGACACGCCCTGCTCACCGGGCAACTGCTTCAGCTTCTTCAAGGACAAGGACGGCAACCTGCCGACCACGCCCGAGACGATCACCCAGCTCACCCGCATCACCTTCGATCTTTCCAAGCCCGATGCCGAAGCGGTTACGCTGGAGCCGGTAGAGGGCGCCTATGGCGACATGCCGCGGATCGACGACCGTTATGCAATGACGAAGTACCGCACGGGCTACTTCTCGTTCCGCGCCTTCCCGGAGATGGGCGTGGGCCAGATCGACTGGGACACCGGCGAACTCAAGGTCCACTCGCTCAATGGTGCCGCCGCGCAGGAGCCGCTGTTCGTGCCCCGCAGCGCCGACAGCGCGGAAGGCGACGGCTTCATCCTCACCGTGGTCGACCGCTTCGAGGAGCGGCGCGCCGAGCTGCTGATCCTCGACGGACGCGACGTCAGCCGCCCGCCGCTCGCGACCGTGAAGCTTCCGTTCGGCCTGCCGATGGCGTTCCACGGCAGCTGGATTCCGGCGTAAGAACCCCTGAAACACGAAGGCCCGCTCAGGCCCTTCCTGCAATCACTTGCAAGCAGGGCGTGAACGGGACACTTCACAAGGCCGCGCGGGCGACCTCAATCACCTTGGACGAGCCTTAGTTGTCGCCCGGTGCGCCGGCGTCGGCTTCCTCGACATCGATCGTCGGAACTTCGACGGTCTGCTCTTCCATGCCGACCTCTACATCGGGGGCATCGACGTCGTACTCGGGCAGGTTGCCGCCCTCGACGTTCACTTCGGGCATCTCACCGTCTTCAGTCTTTTCAACGTCGCAAGCTGCGAGGCCCATGGCAGCAGTTCCCACCATCGCGAAGGTCATAAGTTTACGCATCGAATTCTCCTTTGTACTCGTGCCTCAACCCTGCTCACGCGCGAAGGTTCCCCATCGGGCCTCAGCCCGCCACCCGATCGACGAAGCCTGCCAGCATCCGTTCGGTCTCGATCTGGTCGCTGCCGATCGACAGTGCGGGGCTGAGATGGTTGTGCCCGGACAGGTAGTGCATCTCGGGATAGCGCCCGCGCGCGGCATGCCATTGTTCGACCAGCTGGGCAGCCTGCTGCTGGAAGTCATCGGGGTCGAACTCAGCGACCGAGAACTGCACCGGCACCTGCGTTTCCAGCAGGCCCGGCATGCACGAAGCAGCGCCCCAGCCGCGCCGGTCCTTGCCATAGTAGGCCTCGGCGAACTGGTTGGGCTCGCAGGTATGGGTGTCGTAGATGCCGCTCATCAGCACCGCCCCCGCGATGCCCTCGGCATGGTCGCCGCGATGGGCGAGGTAGCCCGCCACGTGGGTCGCCCCGGCAGACTGGCCGCTGATCACGATCCGCGCCGGATCGCCGCCATGTTCGGCCACGTTCTCGCGCAGCCAGTCAACCGCCATGGCGAGATCGTCGGGGCCTGACGGGAAGCAGTGATCAGGTGCAAGGCGATAGGTCATGGTCACGCCCAGCATCCCGTGCCGGGCCGCGAAGTCGCCGATGTTCGAGTAGAACGGCGAGCCCTCGGTGTGCTTGTCGCCCATCACGAAGCCGCCGCCGTGCACGAACACGAACACCGGCACACCCTTGGGAGCGCCTTGCTTGAACAGGTCGAGCCGGTTGCGCGGATCGGGGCCGTATTCGATGTCGCGCTGCACTTGCGTTTCGGGTGACAGGCCCTTGTTCATCTCGGCCATCATCGCCTGAGTGCCGCCCAGCATATCGGGCGTGAGCGCATTGCCGAAGGCTTTCAGCTTGGCGCGGATTGCGGGGGTCATGCATCATTCTCCATCAGCAGAACCGGCTTGATCACCGTGCCCGCTTGGGCATCGGCAAAGGCGCGGTCGATCTCGGCAAAGGGGTAGAAGGCAAGCATCCGGTCGAACGGGAGGCGGCCCTGTCGCCAGTATTCGGCCAGCAGCGGCAGGAAGGTCTGCGGGTTGGCATCGCCGCCGAGGATCCCGCGCAGCTGCTTGCCGCCCGCCAGCATTCCGAACATCTTGGGATCGAACGGCCCGTGCGGCGCGGCGACGAAGCCCGCCGTGCCGTTCATCGCCAGCGCTTCAAGCGCGAGCTGGTGCACCGCCACGCTGTTAGTGGTGTTGAAGGTGAAGTCCATACCGCGCCCAGTGATCGCGCGCAGCTTACCCCCGAGGTCGTCCTCGTCACCGCGCAGGGTGTCGGTCGCGCCGAACTCGCGCGCCAGTTCGAGCCGCTCGTCCGAGAGGTCGACCGCGACGATCCGCCGCGCGCCGACCAGCTTCGCCGCCATCACTGCCGACAGGCCCACCGCACCGGTGCCAAGCACCGCGATGCTATCGCCAAAGCCGACCTTGAGCGCCTCGATCACCCCGCCCGCGCCAGTCACCACCCCGCAGCCGAGCGGGCCGAGCTTCTCCAGCGGCAAGTCCTTGGGCATTGTCACAGCCGTTCGCTGGGGCACGATGGCGTGGGTGGCGAAGCTCGATTGACCGAAGAAGTGCGAGTGGATCGCCCCCTCCTCGCCGCACAGAGCCGTGCTGCCGTCGAGCCGCTGGCCGCCGAAGCACAGCGGCATGGCAAGGTCGCAGTAGGTTGGCCTGCCCGCGAGGCAGCTTGGACACTTGCCGCAGGAGCTGCCCGACAGGATCACGTGGTCGCCCACGGCAAAGCCGCTCACCCCCTCGCCCAGCTCCTCCACCACGCCCGCGCCCTCGTGCCCGAGCACGATTGGCTGCGGCGCGTGCCTACCGGGATGCTCGTGCAGGTCGGTGTGGCAGATGCCGGTGGCGACGAGCCGCACGCGCATCTCGCCAGCGCGCGGGGCTTCCTGTTCGAGTTCGACCAGTTGGGGCGCTTCGCCTCCGTGGCCGGACAGGGCAGCGGTGATCTTCATGCGCTTACCTTCGTGTTACAGGGCAAGGTGTGACAGGTGTGACACTGTCCTGAGCGGAAAATCCTGCGGTATGATCGGTCCGGTCTCATGAACCGGGCATGGCGCATGTGGGGCGGCGTAGGAAAGGCCTCTGCCTGCCGCGCGAGAAGGGAGCCCTGCCCCGGATCAAGTCCGGGGCGACGGAATGGCAGCGCCCTCACCCGCCTTCCCCCAGATGATGATCGTTGCGGATATCGGCGACCTCGCCGGTCTGCGTCAGCAGGCTCTTGCGGCGCAGGAACCGGCGCAGGCTCTCCGGCCCGATCCTCGGCGCGCCGTAGCCCGACCAGCCGAAACTGTCGGTGCCGAAGGTCCGCATCTTGGCGAAGGTGAGGAAGGTGTCCTGCAGGAAGATCCCGCCAGCGTTCAGCCGCCGACCGATGCGCTCGGCCTCTTCGGCAGTCCCGGCGATCACGCTCGCGGTGAGGCCGAACTGCGTGTCGTTGGCGAGCCGCACCGCCTCGTCCTCGTCGTCATAGGCCATCACCGGCAGGCAGGGGCCGAAGGTCTCGTCCTGCATGATCAGCATCGTGTGATCGACATCGGTGAGGATCGTCGGGCGCAGGTAGAGCCCGCCGTCGATATCCTCGACCGTGCCGCCGCTGCGCACCACGGCCCCCTTGCGCACGGCGTCGTTGATATGGCGCGCCACGATGGCGCCCTGCGGAGGATGGGTGAACGGCCCGATATGCCCGGCGCGCGGGTTCTCGGTGTTGAGCCGCACCTTGGCGGCCTTCTCCACCAGCAGGGCAACGAAATCGTCGTGCACCGAGCGATGAACATAGACCCGCTCGACCGAATAGCAGACCTGCCCCGTGGCATAGACCGCCCCGCGCAGAACAGCCGTCGCCGCGCGCTCAAGGTCAGCGCTGGCGGTGACGATGCACGGGTCTTTCCCGCCCAGTTCGAGATTGCACGGGATCAGCCGCTCGGCACAGGCGACCGCGACCTTGCGGCCCGTCGGCACCGAGCCGGTAAAGCAGATCGTATCGGCCTCCTCGATCACCGCCTGCCCGACCTCGCCCGGCCCGGTCACATAGTCGAACACTCCGGCCAGCTCGGGCACCTGCCGCACGGTTTCGAACAGGGCCTCGATCACGCGCGGGGTCACTTCGCTTGGCTTGAGCAGCACGGCAGAGCCGGCGAACAGCGCTGGCACCGCATCAAGCAGCGCCAGCATCAGCGGCGCGTTCCACGGCGAGATCACCCCGGTGAGCGGATAGGCCATGACCTGCGATTGCACCCGCACGCTGGGCATCGAGGGGCTCATCGCGTCGTAATCGAGCGCGGCGAAAGCACGCGGCGCATCCTCCAGCCAGCCGCCGATGTTGCCCATCGTTATGAAGCCCTGGATGTAGCTGGTGTGGCAACCGCCGGTGTCTTGCGCGTCGGCCTCGCCAATGGCCATGGCCTGCGCCTTCACCGCGCCGAGCCAGCGCGCCATCACGCCGCAGCGCCCTTCGACGCCCAAGGCTTCCCATGCGGGCTGGTTCGCGCGCAGCATGGCGGCCTTGTCCGCCACCTCCGCGCGCGAGGAAATCGCGATCTTGTGATCGACCTTGCCGCTGCGCGGATTGCGCACGGCAAGCATCTGCTGAGTTGTTGCCATTTGTCTCTCCCACTGGCCGCGCCAAGCTAGCGCAGCCAGTGGGGATCACAACAGCAATCGTTCCTTTATGGAACTACATCGCGAAGTTGACGCCCACCCACACGGTGAGCGGCGTGCCAAGGTCCATCGAGCCGTTCTGGTTGCGGGTGACGATGGTCTCGTCGAACAGGTTTTCCACCCTCGCCACGGCAGAAAGGCCGTCCGTCACCGGCATCCGGGCATAGAGATCGACCGTGGTTGCCGCAGGCAGCACGTTGGTTTCCTGATCGTCCTCGTACTGGTCGCCGACATGGCGCAGCGTGGCAGAGAACAGCGCACCTTCGACCGGACGCCAGCCGAGCGTGGCGCTGGCGGCCACTTCGGGCACCTGCGAGGGCCGGTTGCCATCCAGATTGAGCGCCGCGCCCGTGCCCACCACCTTGGCGTCGGTGAGAACCAGCGTACCGTCGAAACTGAACGCGCCGCTCTCGGCCCGCGCGGCGAATTCGAACCCGGTCGCGTCGATCGCGTCAAGGTTGCGGCGCTGGCGGGTGTTGGTGGCGATGGTGACGTTGGCGATGGCGTCCTTGACCTTGTTATCGAACCAGGTCGCCTGCAGCATCACGCCGGGAGCAGGCATCAGGTCGATCCCCGCTTCAAATCCCTCCAGCCGTTCGGGCAGCAATTCGGCATTGGCATTGGTGACGACGGGAAAGACCACGAAGGGGCGATACAGCTCGTTGATCGTCGGCAGGCGGAAGCCGGTGTAAGCCGCAGCCCGCAGGCGTGCGATCTCGGCCACGTCGAACAGCGCGCCTGCACGCCATGTCACTTCCCAGTCCGCGCGGTCGGAATAGGTGTCGTCTCTCACCGGATTGCCGTCGCCGTCGAAGCTGCGATAGTAGCCGTTCCGGATGGTATAGCGGTCGGCGCGCACACCGCCGGTGAGCGTGAGCGGCCCGGCGACGAAATCGTTCTCGATGAAGAAGCCGACATCGGTGTTCACCCCGCCGGCAAAGCGTTCCTCGGTGCGGTTGCCCGAGAAGGCCGAGTAGGCATCTTCGAACAGGTCGCCTTCGCTGCGGCGATAGTCGGTGCCGATGCGCAGGGTGTTGGCATCACCCACCGGCGGGCGCACCTCGATCTTGCCGCCCTGCCCGCTGGCGGGCGTGTCCTTCTGGTCAAGCACGCGGGTGAAGCGGCTCGACGAGATCACCACGTTGGAGAAATTGCGCCACTGGCCATAGGCGATGGCGTCGACCTGCCACGGCCCGCGGCTGACCACGCGCAGCGACACGTCCTGCCCTTCGATAGAATTGTTCGCGCCTTCGAAACGCAGCGTGCGGTGATCCTCGAAGGCGAGGCCGCGCAGCTGCACCTCAAGGTCGCCCAGCTTCTGCACCACGCGCCCGCCTGCGGTCCAGCTGTCGTATGCCGCCGGAACGCTGATAGCCACGCGCTGGTCTTCAGGCGTGGTTTCGAAGCCGTCGCCCCGGTCCCACCGGCCCGAGATCACCGCATAGCCGTTGCCGAATTCGGGTGCGAGCGTGGCCGAAAGGCTGGTCTCCTCGCGGTCGTTCACGAAGGCGGCGGCGTTGACGAGGCCCAGCTCGCGCGCCGAGGCGCTTTCGAGCGCAATCGTGCCCGCCAGCGCCCCCGCGCCGAACGGGCCGGAGCCGCCGCCACGCGTCACCTGAATGCGCGAGAGCGTTTCGGGCGACACCGCGCTGAACGGGACATAGCCGAAGAACGGGTCGATCATCGGCACCCCGTCAAGCAGGACCAGCGCCCGGCTCGATGCATTGCCGCCCAGCGCGCGCAAGGTCGCTCCCTGCGCGGTGGGGTTTGACGAGCGACTGTCCGAGCGGCGGAACTGCTGGAAGCCCGCGACATTGCTCAGCGCATCTTCGAGCCGGTCCGAACTGGTGGTGGTGATCGCCTCGCGGTCCAGCTCGATGGTGGAATAGGCGGGCGTTGCCGGCGTATCGGGCAGGCCCTTGCCAAGCACAACAATCACGCTGTCATCTGCCGGGGCTGCCTCCTGCGCGAAGGCAGGGGCTGCGATCAGGGCGGTGGCAGCGCTGGCGAGCAGCAGGATTTTCATAATTTTCCCATTCGAAATTGATTTTGTCCAAAACGGCTTAGCGGCTCTGTCTTGCCGCGTCACCCCGGCAATGGCAGGATGCGCATAAAGGGAGAGACGATAATGCACAAATATGCGCTTTGCGCCGTGGCCGCCTTGCTGATCGGCTGCGCTGACACAACCCTGACAACTCCGGCGCTGGCGCAAGACGCCGCCCCGCCCGCCGTCTCGCAAGACCACGCTGCCCTGCTTGCAAGCGACGATCCGCAGCTCGCGGCGAACAAGCAGCTGGTTTACGACATGTACCGGATTGTGCTGCAGGGCGGCTATGCCGACCGCGCGGGCGAGTTCATCCGCGAGGACTATATCCAGCACAACCCCAACGCCGCCCAAGGGCTGGAGGGGATCAAGGACTATGTTCGCGCAACCCGGCCCGAGCGTCCGCTGGAAGACAAGCTCGAACTGCCCCTGATCAACCTCGTGGCCGAGGGTGACTATGTCATCACCTCGTTCGTGCGCAGCGAGGTCGATGCCGAGGGCCAGCCCTACTACACCACCTGGTTCGACATGTTCCGCATCCAGGACGGCAAGATCGCCGAGCACTGGGACCCGATGACCCGCAACGACGCGAAGATCGACCCCAACTCGCAGCGGCTGGACGACTGATGCGCAAGGCGGGTCGGGTCGCGCTGGCAGGGGCCTTGCTGGCCCTCGTCATGACGCAGGCAGCCGGGCAGACGGTAACGGGTTACACCCCCGTCACCGATGCCCAGATCGAGCAGCCCGACCCCGCCGAATGGCTGAGCTGGCGCCGCACTCTGGATAGCTGGGGCTATTCCCCGCTGGACGAGATCAACCGCGACACCGTTGGCAGCTTGCGCATGGTCTGGGCGCGCCCGCTGCCGCCCGGTCATCAGGAGGGCACCGCCCTCATGCACGATGGGACGATTGTCTTCTCCGGCCCCGCCGACACCATCGAGGCGATCGACGCGCGCTCGGGCAATCTGATCTGGCAATACAAACGCCAGCTGCCCGAGGACATCGGCGACTATCTTCCCGTCTATGACACCACCCGCAACGTGGCGCTTTATGGCAACCTCGTGATCGGCAATTCGGCCGACGACTATGTCTATGCTCTTGATGCGCGCACCGGTGAGCTGGTGTGGGAAACGCAGGTGCTCGACTACCGCACGGGCGCCAAGCAATCGAGCGGCCCGATCATTGCCGAGGGGCTGGCGATCACCGGCAGGAGCTGCGAGCCCGAGGGCGGCCCGGCGGCCTGCGTGATCACCGCGCATGATGCGGCGACGGGCAAGCTCGTCTGGTCCACCCCGATCATCGCGCAAGGAGACGATCCGAACGATGCCACATGGGGCGGCGTGCCGCTCGAAGACCGGCAGCAGGTCGGCGCGTGGATGCTGGCGAGCTACGATCCCGAGCTTGGCCTCATCTACATGGGCACCTCGGTCACCGCGCCCGCGCCGAAGATCTCGCTGGCGGGGCCGGACTATACCTACCTCTACCACAATTCGACGCTCGCGCTGGATGTGAAGACGGGCGAGATCCGCTGGCATTACCAGCACCTCGTCGACGAGTGGGACATGGACCACACCTTCCCGCGTATGCTGGTCGACCAGCAGGCCGTGCCCGATCCGGCGCAAGTGGCGTGGATGGCGCCCGACCTCGAACCGGGCCGCGTGTACAAGACGCTGACAGGGGTGCCGGGGAAGACCGGCGTGGTTTACACGCTTGATCGCGAGACGGGGAAGTTCCTGTGGGCGCGCCCGACGGTCCGACAGAACCTGGTCGCGAGCATCGATGGCACCACGGGCCGCGTTACGATGAACCCGGCAACGGTGCCGACCGAATATGGCCGCACCTACGATATCTGCCCCAGCCCCGTCGGCGGCGCGAACTATCCGGCGGGCTCCTATTCGCCGCTCACCACCAGCCTGTTCTTGCCGATGCAGGCGACCTGCGGCGAGATGATCGCGCTCGATCCGGCTGCGGGCGACGTGGGCATTTATGGCATGAGCAACCGCATCGTGATCGATCCCGAGACCGACGGAATGCTCGGCGTGCTCTATGCGCTCGACACGGTGACCGGACAGACGCGCTGGGTCCACCGCCAGCGCGCAGGGATGCAGAGCGTGATCGCCACTGGCGGCGGGCTGGTGTTCGCGGGGGATGCGGACGGGCGCTTGAAGGCCTTCGATCAGGCGACAGGCCAAGTTCTGTGGCAGATGAATCTGGGCTCCAGCATCACCGGCTATCCCAGCACCTTCATGCTTGACGGGCACCAGTATCTGGCCGTGTCGACCGGGCGCTGGCTGTCCGATGCCTTCACCCCCGAACTGACGCACGGGACGCAGAACACGCTGTTCGTGTTCGCGCTGCCCGAGGCCGGGATCGGCGCGGCAGGGCCTGAGCGGGCAATGGTGGCAGCGCGCGGCGCGGCGGGCTTCGAAAGCCCCGACCTTGCCAATGCGAACTATGCCCGCAACGCCAGCGACGGCGTGTTCTCACCGGCGCAGGCGCAGGCGGGCAAGCTGGTCTACCAGCAGAGCTGTGCGGCTTGCCATGGCAGCAATTTTGCGGGGTCTGGCGGGGTGCCGCCGGTGGCGGGAGCCGCGTTCACAGCAAACTGGCAGGGCCGCAGCGTGGGCGACCTCTATGCCTATACCAGCGAGATGATGCCGGTGGGCGCAGGCCACACGCTGGGTGCGGCGAACTATCTGGCGGTGACGGCCTATCTGCTGGAGGCGAATGGCTATCCGGCAGGCACGCCGCTTGATGGCGACGAGGCGCTGCTCAGCGCGATCGGGATCGACTGAGGCACCGAAGCGCCGCCGTTAACCCCATCCGCTCAGCCTGAGCCTGTCGAAGGCCATGCACCAACGCCAGCCCAATCAGGCTGGTTTCAGACGGATGTCAGCAAGCGGCCTTCGACAAGCTCAGGCTGAGCGGACGCAGGGTTTGTTTGTCTGGGGGACGGCAGCCGAAAGGTTTCTTTCGGCTGCTCGTGAGACCCGCCTAGTCGATCATATCGGCCACCAGCCGGCGCAGTTCACGCGAGGTCAGCTGGTCGGGGCGGGTAAAGGGAATAACAGCCTGCGACATATTGGCAGGCAGGGTAGAAAAGCGCGACCAAGGGGCCACGCGGGTCGTCGTAATATGCATTAAATTCCTTGTGCGGGCGGCGCCACAAGGGCGCCTGCCCATATTGCCGCCTACCTGCGGAACTGCCTGCCGCGCGGTCCGCCCGGGCCTTGCCCCGGCGTGCGTTCGCGGAAGGTGATGCGGCCCTTCGACAGGTCATAGGGCGTCATTTCAACATGAACCCGGTCCCCTGCCACCGTACGGATACGGTAACGGCGCATCTTGCCTGCAGTGTAGGCGATAAGGCGATGATCGTTGTCGAGGAGAACGCGGAACCTACCGTCGGGCAAAACCTCTTCGATTTCCCCTTCAAAGGTGAGCAGTTCTTCCTTCGCCAAATCGAGCCTCGCTTTCGATAAAATATGGGCCTGCCACACGCCACCAAAGGCGCAAAACAGGCGGTGATGTGCAAAATGGAAATGATGGCGCGATAAAGGTTCGCAAGCCATTTCCGGCCACCCGATGTAAGACAGGTGACGTTTGAACGAGGCCTATATAGATCAAGCGCCCGCATTTTTCAATGCGAGCGCTTGAAATAATATAATTCTGCCAAACCCTCCTCCCTGGGAAGGGCTGTTCAGGTCAGATCGTCACACCGGCATCGGTGAGAATGGTCTTGGTTTCGAGGTAGCCCCACAGGCCCTCTTCGCCGCCCTCACGGCCAATGCCCGACGACTTGAACCCGCCGAACGGCGCGGTCCATTCCATCCGCATGCCGTTCTGGCCGACCACGCCGGTGCGGACCTGCCGCGCGATGTCGTAAGCCGCCTGGGCATCGTTGGTGAACACCGACCCATTCAGGCCATATTCGCTGTCGTTGGCGATGCGGATCATGTCTTCCTCGTCTTCCGCCGGGATCAGGCAAAGCACGGGGCCGAAGATCTCTTCCTGCGCGATGCGCGAGGAATTATCGACATTGGCGAACAGCGTCGGCTCGATGAAATAGCCCTTGTTCATGTGCGACGGGCGGTTGCCGCCGGTCACGAGGTCGGCGGTCTTCTTGCCTTCCTCGATATACATCTCGATCCGGTCAAGCTGGCGCTTCATCGCCACCGGGCCGAGCTGGGTTTCGGGATCGTTCGGATCGCCGATCTTCACGCCCTTCATCACGCCCGCAATCGCCTCGGCCAGCTCATCGTGCCGTGCCTTGGGGACGATCGCACGCGAAAGCATCGCGCAGACCTGCCCGCTCATCACGGTGATGGTGTTGCCGAGGATCTGCGCCGCCGCCTCGGTCGGGAAATCGTCGCGAATGATCGCCGCCGACTTGCCGCCCAGTTCAAAGGTGGCGCGGGTCATGTTGCCGCCCGCGACGCTGGCGATGTGCTTGCCCGCTGCGCTGGAGCCGGTGAAGGTGATCTTGTCGAGCTTGGTCGAGTGGATCAGGTGATCGGCCGCCTCGCGGTCCGAGGGTACGAGGTTCACCGTGCCTACCGGCATCCCGCAAGCCTCGGCGCACTCGGCGATGATATAGGCTTCGAGCGGGGTTTCGGGGCTCGGCTTCATGACCACGGTGCAACCCGCGATCAGCGAGTAGAACACCTTGTTGGCCATGATCGCGAACGGGCCGTTCCACGGCGCGATGGCCGCGACCACGCCGACCGGCTCGCGCGCCATGACGACGGTGTCGACTGCTTCGCCCTTGCGCTGCGTGGTCCATTCGAAGCTTTCGCCCAGCGCCGCGATCCCGCGCAGACCTGCGACAGCACCGCCGTGCATCGGGCCAGCTGCGGTAGCAAGGCCGCCGATCTGCGCAGTCCAGGCCGCGGCCAGTTCGGGCACGCGCTTGTCCAGCTCGTCACAGAACTGCATCAGCCTGGCCATGCGCTCCTTGGGCGAGAGCTTGGGCCAGGGGCCATTGTCGAAAGCATCGCGCGCAGCATCGACTGCCTTGTCCATATCGGCGTTGCTGGCATGGGCGACGCGGCCCACGACCTCTTCGCTGAACGGATTGGTCAGCTCGATCTGGGCGCCGCTGGTGGCATCGACCCATTCGCCGCCGATGAACAGCTTATCGGGATGTTTGATGGTTACGCCTGCGGGGGTCATTGGGTGTCTCCTCAGTAATTCGAAAGAATGGTCAGCGATTGGCTGTCGAGCGGTTTGCCCTCAGCCTGCAGTTGCAGCTCGCGGGCGCGCAGCTTGCCCTGCGTGTCGATCAGCCAGGCGTGGATCGCCTTCACTTGGGAAGCATCGAGCCGATCTGCAAACGAGGGCATGCCGTTCATCTTGAACAGCCCGCCCAGCACCACCTGCTCGAACCCGGCATGCACATTGGGCGCGATCCGGCGCAGGTCGGGCAAAGGCGCACGCGGCTGGTTGGAGTGGCACATGGCGCAGTTGGCGGTGAACAGCGCCGCGCCTTCCGCAATCATGGCCGGGGTGGCATCGGGATACTGCGCGGGCGGCTCGGGCGCGGGTTCGAGCGGGGGCAGGTCCGCCGGTTGCGGGGTCGGCCCGCCGCCCACCTTGTAGACCAGCAGGCGGTTGGCGTTGCCCTTGCGATAGGCCGCGGCATAGGGAGGCATGAAGCCCCAGCCGCCGCCGCCCCAGCCGGTCTGCACCGCGACATATTGCACGCCGCCCACACGGTAAGTCATCGGCGCGGCCATGATCGAGGAGCCGGTGTCGACGCTCCACAGCTCCTCACCCGTCTCGCTGTCGCGCGCGGTCAGCTTGCCGGTGACGCTGCCGTGAAACACCAGACCGCTGGCCGTGGCGAGCACGCCCTGCCGGTCCTGCCAGCCCGCGCTCGGCACGGCCCACTTGGTGTCACCCGTGAGCGGATCGATCGCGCGCAGCTCGCTGGTGAACGGTTTATCCTTCACCCACTGCCAGGCCTCGCTCGCCTCGATTGCTGTGCGCATCGGCGCAGGCAGCGTGGGCGCGGCGGCTTCAAGGTCGGGTGTGAAGATGATCGCCGCATCGGCGTTCATGAACTTCTTCTCGTGCTTCACCTTGGTCGGATCGCCGGTGAGGAACATCAGGTTGCCCATGTCGAGGACGTGGGCGAAATAGGTGTTCCGCGTCGGATCGAAGGCCGCCGGATACCAGTTGCGCGCACCCGGCGAGCCGGGGAACACGATCTTCGGGCCATCGGTATAGTCCGAAAGATCGGGCCGCATGTCGGGCCGCCCGGTTTCGAGGTTCCAGCCATCGGCCCAGTTGGTGCGCACGATGGCATTGGCGGCGAGCGGCTTGCCGTTCTCGCGGTCAACCACGAAGAAGAAGCCGTTTTTGGGCGTGTGCAGAATGACCGGGCGGCGCTCGCCGTCCACGTCCATCTGCGCCAGCACCATCGGCTGGGTGGCGGTGAGATCCCAGTTGTCCTGCGGCGTTTCCTGAAAGTGCCACTTCATCTTGCCGCTAGCGCGGTCAATCGCGACGAGCGAGTCGAGATAGAGGTTGTCGCCCCCACCCGGCGAGCGGATCGCCTGCGGATAGGGACCGCCATTGCCGGTGCCAACGATGACCTGATCGAACTCGGGATCGTAGGTGATGGCATCCCAGGCGGTGCCGCCGCCGCCGATGTCCCAGCGGGTATCCTTGCTCCAGGTTTCGAGCGCGGCGTCGAGTTCGGGGCTTTCCTGCGGACCTTCGGCGGGGTCGTGCGGAATGGTCCAGAAGCGCCAGGCTTCGCTGCCATCGGAAATCTTGTAGGCGGTGACATAGCCGCGTGTGTCGTATTCGGCCCCGGCATTGCCGATCACCACGATGTCGCCCGCGACTTCGGGCGCGCCGGTGATGGTGTAGCCACGCTCCTTGTCGACGAAGGTGTCGACGCTCCAGACGACCGCGCCGGTTTCCATGTCGAGCGCATAGAGCTGCCCGTCGAGCGCGGCGGTGATGACCTTGCCATCGGCCACGGCGAGCCCGCGATTGGCCCAATCGCAACAGGCCGAGCGCGCGATCTGCATGTCCATCTCGGGCGTGAAGGTCCACTTCTCGGCCCCGGTGACGGCATCAAGCGCATAGACCCGGCCAAGGTTGCCCGAGGCATACATCACGCCGTCGATCACCACGGGGGTCGATTCCTGCACCCGCGCGGTGGCGAGATCGTATTCCCAGGCGAGGCCCAGCTCGCCCACGTTCTCCTTCGAGATGTCGCCAAGGCGCGAGAAGTGGCTCTCGGCCCAGTCGCCGCCGGGATTGTCCCAGTTGTCGCCCGCGCCATAGACCGAGGTGTCGACCTCAGGGGCGCCGTCCGAACAGGCGGCGAGCGCGAGGGCGCCAATGCCGCAAATCAGGCTGCGTAAGATCATTGCGGCCACGCGCCCTTGTTCGCCTCCAGCACCGACTTGAGGCTCTGCGGCTTCTTGCCGGTGACCTTTTCGACCACGTCGGACACCACGTCCATAAAGCCCTCGCGGATCGACTGGCCGAAGGTCACCATGCCCTCGCTCGCCCACGGAATCGGGCCGTCGGGCTTGATGTCCGAAGCGCGGCGCGCCACGCCGAGCGAATCGAAATAGCGGTACATGCCCTCGTCATCGACATCCTCGACCACGATGGGCTTGCCCGCCATGTCGGCAATCATGCCGACCGCCTGTTGGAGCGTCATCGCTTCGGGCCCGGTCACGTCATAGGCCTTGTTCTCATGGCCATCCTGCGTGAGCACACCCACGGCCACATTCACGCAGTCATCACGCGCCACCATCGCCACCTTGCCGTCACCAGCGTTCTCCGGCTTGTGACCCGAAGCAAGTGCGGGGATTGCCATGGCCGTGGCCACGGCATCGGCATAGAGGCTGTTGCGCAGGTGCGTGTAAGCGAGGCCCGAGTCCTCGATCAGCCGCTCGGTATCGTAGTGGTCGGTCTGCTCGACGCCGGGGTGATCCTTGAGCCCGCCGCCGACAATCGAGGTGTAGACCACATGCTTCACCCCGTTGGCCTTGGCAGCCTTCACCGCGTTGCGATGCTGTTCGACCCGGGTGCCCACGCGCAGTGTGGAGATCAGCAGCAGCTTCTCGCCGCCCTCCATCGCCTTGGTCAGCCCCTCAAGGTCGTCAAAATCCGCCGCGCGCACTTCGGCGCCGCGTTCCGCCAGATCGGCCACCTTTTCTGGTGAACGGGTGAGCGCGATAACCTCGCAGCCCATATCCAGAAGCTTGCTCGCTGCCGCATGGCCGAACCCACCCGACGCGCCCGAGACGATGATCTTGCCCAATTGTCCTCTCCTCTTGTTGGAGGCGATCATAACGGATGTTAGGATTGGAGCAACAGGAGAACGCGACGACCACCTTTGCCGCAGCTGATACAAATGGCGACTTTTCCAGCGCCGCGCTTTCGCTAGGGTGCCGCCAAAACGGGAGGGATTTGACGATGCACACCAAGACCATGCTGGCGCTTGCCACGGCCACATTCGCCTTTGCCGCGCCTGCTCATGCGGCCTGCGGCGATCTGGTCGGGCTCGATCTGGGCGCGGGCGAAGTGACCGCGGCGACCGAAGTGGCCAAGGGCGCCTTCACCCCGCCCTCCAATGGCATGGGCCCGCCGCCGGGTGTTGCCGCCAGCCCCTTTGCCGATGTCCCGGCCTTCTGCCGCGTTGAGATGACGCTCACACCAACCAGCGATTCGGACATCAAGAGCGAGGTCTGGCTGCCGCTGTCGGGCTGGAACGGCAAATATGTCGGCATCGGCAATGGCATTTGGGCCGGCTCGATCTCCTATGCCGAGATGGGCCGCGCGCTGGCGAGAGGCTATGCCACCGCCGCCACCGACACCGGCCATGTCGGCACCGGCATGGATGCGCGCTGGGCGATCGGCCACCCGGAAAAGCTGGTCGATTTCGGTTACCGCGCGGTCCACGTGACCACCGAGGCGGCCGAGCGGATCGTCGCGGCGAACTATGGCGACGGTCCGGCCAAGTCCTACTGGAACTCATGCTCCACCGGCGGGCGACAGGGGCTGATGGCCGCCTATCGCTACCCCGAGGACTTCGACGCGATCAGCGCCATGGCTCCGGCCAATCCGATGACCGACCTGATGACGCAGACCATGTGGCAGGGCTTCCAGCCGGTGCGGTTCGGGGTGAAGCTCACGCCCGAGGTGATGGGGCTGGTCCACGGCGAAGTGCTGCGCGCCTGCGACGGGATTGACGGTGTGACCGACGGGATCGTCTCCTCACCGCTGCAATGCCGCCCCGATCTTGCCAGGCTGCAATGCCGCGCGGGGCAGGAGGGCGGCTGCCTATCGCCGGGTCAGTATCAGGCGGTGAGCAACCTGTTCAGCGGCCCCCGCGCCGATGACGGAGAGCTGCTCTTGCCCGGCTGGCCCTATGGCGCCGAAGGCCAGATGTCGATGCTGGTGATGGGCGAGGAGCCCTTCCCCGTCGCGATGAGCTACTTCCGTGATCTGGTCTATGGCGGGCGTAGCAATTGGGATTGGAAAACAACCGATTACCGCACCTACAACGATGATTCGCGCGCCTTTGGCAGCAGCATCCTCAACATACCCACCGACGGCCTCGGCCCCTACTTCGCGCGCGGCGGCAAACTGCTGCTGTCGCACGGCTGGGCCGACGGGCTGATCCCGGCGACCAACACGCTCGCCTTTCACCATGGCCTGTTCAACAATCTGCCCGCAGCCCAGCGCGACAACCAGCTGCGGCTGTTCATGGCACCGGGCATGAACCACTGCTCCGGCGGCGATGGGCCGAGTGACATCGACACGCTCGGCATTATCGATGACTGGGCGACCAGCGGTGCGGCCCCCGACCGCGTTCTCGCCACCCGGCCCACCGTGGCGGCGAGCTTCCCCGGTCAGCCGCCAGCCCCGCCGCGCGAGCCGATGCAGCGCCCGCTGTGCGCGTGGCCATGGGTGGCGAAATATGACGGTGTGGGCGATCCGAATGTCGCCGCGAGCTTCAGCTGCTCCCTGCCCTGAGGCAGCGAGCCCTCTCCCCGCGCGGGGAGAGGGCCGCAGCTTAACGCCGCAGCTTGGGCATCAAGACCCATTTCATCGCACGGCCCTCGCGTTCGAGCGAGACGCGCTCGTAGCCTGCCTCCTGCGCGACCTCTTCGAGCAGCAGCGCATCAGCCTGCAGGCTCACCCCCTGCACGATGGCCGGACGGCGCGCGAACAGCTCGCGGGCGAAGCGCACGCGGTCGCCTTCGATGGCAATCACGGCGCGGTTCCAGGCAGAGCCCGCATCGGCAAAGGCGCGGCCTTCAGCCAGCGCGGGATCGAACAGCAACACCGTCTGGTGGCCGTCCTTCCAGCCAATCTCGGCAGCGGAAGCGGCGGCGGGCAGCACAGCAGCTGCGGCGACGAACGAACGGCGGGTCAGCTTCATTCCGCCACCTCGTGCGGGCCAGCGGCGAGATAGTCGGCGATCTGCTGCATCTGCTCGTCAGACACTTCGCCGCGCGGGATATAGGGCATGTTGCCGATGCCGTTGCGCGCCGCGAGCACCACGAAGGCCGCGACAAGATCGCCGCGCTTCTCCAGCTCGGCCGGTGAACGGCCTTTGCGCGCCAGCAGGCCGGTGCCCATGCCCACGGGTCCGTGGCACATGATGCACTTCTCGACGTAAAGCGCCTCGCCACCGGTCGCGCCGGGACGGTCCGCCAGCGTGATCGGCTGCGGCATTCCCGGCGGGGGCGCGGGCTCCTCGGGGGCCGCATCGGTGGAGGCCACCTCAGGCGGCGCAGCGCCTTCCTGAGCGGCTGCCATGCCGACGCATCCGGCCACGGCCAGCGCCGCTGCCAGAGTGAAGATGAGCGATGTCTTTCCGGGACGTGCGATCATTGTCCGCGCTCCTGTGCAAAGCCCTTGGGCCAGATGCCGCTCTTGCCCGGCGCGATCACGCCGTTGGGATCAAGTGCGTCCTTGACCTTGCGGTTGATCTGCCAAAGCGACCCCTTGTTGAAATCATAGGTGGCAGCGACCGCATCCATATAGTCGAGATGGGTGCGATATTCGCCATAGCCCTGCGCCTTGGCGTCAGCGATCAACTGTTTGAGGAAGGGATCGACCCTGCCCATCAAGGCAGGATCATCCTTGTTGATCAGCACAGCATTGACGTTGATGAGATGGCGTTCGCCAAAGGCGAAGCTGGCCTGATAATCCATGCCATATTCCTTGTAGCGGGCATAGGTGCGCTGAAACTGCGCCATCGCCGCTGCGCCCGATTGCGGCAGGATGGGCGAGAAGCCGACATGGCCGCCGCGTCCGCCATGCCAATTGGCATTTTGCATCGGCATGGTCAGCGGCGTGCCGGTCCAACCGCTCGCCTCCATCGGCTCGCCCGTCTTCCAGCTTGTCGGGCGCATCGCCATGGGCTTGAGCGCGGACATCGCCTGTTCCAGCACGGCATAGGCCGCCTTGTTCACCGACTCGCGACCATAAAGGCGCAGGCTCACGCCCCACCAGCCGACATTGAATTTCTTGCGAATAGCGGCAATCACGTCATCGCCCAGAGCGCCGGGCTTGTCGGTCCACTGATCGCGCGTCGTCAACACAGCGGCTGCGCGCAGCCAGTTGCCGATGGTGGGCGACTGCTGCAACAGCCCTTCGCGTCGCAATGGCGCGATCGCATCGATAAGCGGTCCCAAATCCTCTGGCCGGTCAAATTCCAGATCCATGCCCATCAGCGATTCCGGCGCAGGCATCAGCCACAGGCCCATTTTGGTCACGATGCCGAAATTGGACTGGACGAACATCTGATCCCAGCTTGGACCAAAGCCGAAGCGATAGAGTTGCCAAGTGGGGGCGCCGTCCAGTGCGCCCATGCCCGTGCGCACGACCAGCCCGTCGGCCATCACCGCTTCGATGCCGCAGATGCGCGCGGCATGTTCGCCATAGGGCGTGTAGCCCACCCCCCGGTCAAGTGCATTGCCGACCACCGATCCCCAGCTGTTGCCGGGCACCGACAGCCAATGTTTCATGCCCCTCGACTTCAGGAAATCATAAAGATCGTAGAAGCCTACCCCCGGTTCCAGCAGTACTGTGCCGTTCGCCTCGTCATAGTCGATTTTCTTCATGCGGCTCATGTCGAGGACGACAGAACCCGCCAGTAGCGGCGCGGAGCCGCCATAGCCCAGATTCTTCCCCCGGCTGATCGGCCAGAGCGACAGGCCACGTTCCGACGCGACGCGGACAATCGCCTGCACCTGTTCCACCGTGGTGGGCGCGACCGCACCGGCGGGATGATGCAAGGCATCGTCGATGGCGAACTTGTCCTGATAGGCAAGCTGGTCCGCTTCATCGAAGAACACATTATCCTTGCCAACGATCGCAGCGAAGGCGGCGATGACGGAGGGCGAAAGGGGTTGGGCCATATTGTTGTGCCTTGTGACTGGAAAGAAATTCAGGCCGCCGCGGTCCAGCGGGTGCGGGCCGGCGGGCGCGCACCACCGTCGAGCCGCAATATTTCAGCGTTGATCATCGGACTGCGGATCAGGAACATGGCGGCATCGGCAAATTCCTGCGCGGTGCCCGCGCGGCGGGGAAATTCCATGCCGTCGATCAATTCGTCGACCAGCGCATCGGGCATGGGCGCCGTCATCGGCGTTGCAAAAAAGCCGGGCGCTATCCCCACGCAGCGGATCGCATGGCGCGACAGGTCGCGCGCCCAAATCAGCGTCAGCGCAGCCAGCGCCGCCTTCGACGCGCCATAAGCGTCCATCCCTTCCTGCCCCTCGAACGAGGCGATCGAGCAGGCGTTGAGGATGATGCCGCGTTCGCCATCAGGGCCATCGGGCATATTGGCAATCATGGAATGGGCAACATGGGCAGTGACGGCAACCGCGCCGATCAGGTTGACGTCGATCACCCGCCGAAAAGCGCTGATGTCCCCCGGACCAGCGGGCGATGCGATCGAACCGATGCCGCCGATGCCAGCCACATTGGCCAATATCGCGATCGGGCCATGGCGATCGACAATGGCCGAGATGACAGCCGCTACCGCCGCTTCGTCCGTGATGTCGCAAGGGATCGATTCGATCCCGGTCAGGGTAGCCGGATGTCGATCGAGCACGACGACCCGCGCTCCTGCGTCGCGCAGCGCATGCGCCAAGGCTTCGCCCAGGCCCGATGCGCCCCCGGTCACGAGCGCCAATTTGCCGTTCACGTTCATCCCGCCTCGCTCCGCCGTTCATGTCGACGATTTAATAACGATCGTTATCATCTAGCGGGTCGACGGCGTTGTCAAGCCAGCGCCGGGCGGGCCGATAGGCAGGATCATAAAATTCGCTTGCCAATTCTCCCTGCGATATTGTATCCCTAGCATACATATTCGGTGAGGCCGCCCCCGGCCCGCCTTTCACAGGACCAGCCAGGGAGCAGGATGATGGAAAACGAAAAAGACGTCGTATCGGTGCATGTTGAGGACCGGATCGCCTGGGTGAATTTCGCCCGCCCCGCCAAGCGCAACGCGATGAGCCCGACGCTCAACCGGCGCATGATGGAAGTGCTGGACGAACTGGAATTCCGCGACGATGTCGGCGTACTGGTGTTGAGCGGCGAAGGCACGGCCTGGTCAGCGGGCATGGACCTGAAGGAATATTTCCGCGAGACCGAGGCCGATGGCCTGCGCGGTGTGCGCAAGTCGCAGCGCGAAAGCTATGGCTGGTTCCGCCGCCTGCGCTGGTTCCAGAAGCCGACCATCGCGATGGTCAATGGTTGGTGCTTTGGCGGTGGCTTTGGCCCGCTGTTCGCCTGCGACCTCGCCATCTGCGCGGATGAAGCGCAGTTCGGCCTGTCCGAAATCAACTGGGGCATATTGCCCGGCGGTGGCGTGACCAAGGTGGTGGTCGACCTGCTGTCGATGCGCGACGCCATGTGGCTGACGCTGACCGGCGACCTGATCGACGGCAAGCAGGCGTCGGCGATGCGGCTGGTCAATGAAAGCGTGCCGCTCGACCAGCTCAAGGATCGCACCCGCGAGGTTGCCAACAAACTGCTGGCCAAGAACCCGGTTGCGCTCAAATTCGCCAAGGATGCGGTGCGCCGGGTCAGCACCATGACCTATGACGAGGCGGAAGATTATCTGGTCCGCATGCAGGAAGCGGCCAATTTCCACGACAAGAGCGAAGGCCGCAAGGAAGGCATCCGCCAGTTCATCGACGAGAAGAGCTACAAGCCGGGCCTGGGCGCCTATGACCTGTCCAAGGCCAAGGCGAACGCTGACAGCGCAGCCTGATTCCCCTAACCCTCCTGACGGGCGCCGGACAATGTTCGGCGCCTATTTTTTCATATCCGCGATATATCCATATCCGCGAAACTGTGGCAGGGTGCTCCAAACAGGAGGAGGATCTTTATGTCCATTGCCACCACCCATGTGGGCAGCCTGCCGCGTGGTGACGCACTGACCCCGCTGCTGCTGGCCCGCGACAAGGGGGAGCCCTATGACGCTGCAGCGTTCGACACATTGGTGCAAGCCGCCGTTTGCGAAGCCGTGACCGCCCAGATCGAGGCGGGAGTATCGATCGTGAGCGATGGCGAATTGGGCAAGGTTGGCTATTCCACCTACATGATCGAGCGATTGTCGGGTTTTGGCGGTCATACCGACCGCAGGCCTGCCGCCGACCTCGCGCCCTTGCCGGAACTGCGGCAGAAGCTGGCTGCGATCATGGGCAGTCAGGATTTTACCCGCGCGTCCTGCATCGGGCCGGTGCGCAAGGTGACGCTGGAACCGCTGCATGACGATATCCGCCGGTTCAAGGCCGCGCTGGCGCCCCATGGGGATGGCGTGCGGGCGTTCATAAACGCAGCCTCGCCAGGACTGATCACTGCCTTTCAGGTCAATCGCCATTATCCAAGCCACGAAGCCTATCTGGCCGATCTGGCCGACGCGATGCGGGAGGAATATGAGACGATCGTCGCGGCAGGCTTCGACCTGCAACTCGATTGCCCCGACCTAGCGATGTCGCGGCACACTGGCTATCAGGACGCCAGTGAAGAAGAATTTCTGAAAATTGCCGCGGCCAATGTCGAGGCGCTCAACGCTGCCACCGCAAATATTCCGCCGGAACGGATGCGGATGCATATTTGCTGGGGCAATTATGAAGGCCCGCATGACCATGACATTGCGCTGGAGAAGGTGATCGACATCATCCTTGCCGCCCGTCCGGCGACCATCCTGTTCGAGGGCGCTAATCCCTGCCACGAACATGAATGGACGGTGTGGCGCGATGCGACCATTCCCGATCACAAGATATTGGCGCCGGGCCTGATCGACACCTGTTCCAACTATGTCGAGCATCCCGAACTGATCGCCCAGCGGATCGAGCGCTTTGCGCGGATCGTCGGCAAGGATCGGGTGATCGGCAGCACCGATTGCGGGTTCGGTACATTTGCTGGCTATGGCAAGATCGACCCGGCAGTGACGTGGAAGAAATTGCGGTCGCTGCGCGCGGGCGCGGATCTGGCGGACGCACGGCTGTGACGGCGGATGAACGACGCGACATCGAGGCGGATTGCGCGCGGCTGATCGCGCTCTATGCCAATTTGAACGATGCCGCCGATTGGCAGGGCGTGGCGGCCCTCTACGCGCCGGACGGACGGATGGCGCGGCCAACGGCACCCGACGACTGGGTGGAGGGGCGCGACGCCATCCTGGCAGCGTTCCTTGCCCGCCCGGCGCGGGTGACGCGGCACATTTGTTCCAATGTCGTGATCGACGTGCTGAGCGCGACCGAGGCGGTGGGGGAAAGCGCGATGCTGTTGTTCACGGGCGATAGCGCGCCTAAGGTCGGATCGTTTCACGACCGCTTCGTCCTGGGCGCGGCGGGATGGCGCTTTGCCGAGCGGCGGGGTAGCCTGACTTTCCAGGGGAGCTAACTGCCCATGAATGGCACCACGCCATCTACTGTCAAATCGGCGATGCGGACGATCGACATCATAGAATATGTCGTCGCGCGGCCGGCAGGCGTGGTGGCGCAGGAGATTGCGGCGGGCCTTACCATTCCAGTCAGCAGCCTGTCCTATCTGCTCGCAACGCTGGTCGAGCGACAGTATCTGGCGCGGGTCGGGCGGCGCTACCTGCCCGGCCCGGCATTGGCCCGGCTCGTGTCGCCACGCATGGCCCTGTCGCTGGCGGACAGGGTGCGGCCGCTGGTCAAATCCTTGCGGTCACAGACCAACGAGACCGCGTCTTTCTTTGTGCGGGACGGTTGGCAACTGGAAGCCATTGTCACGGAAACAGCGGAACAGTCGCTGCGCTATTCGATCAGCGTGGGAACGCGGATTCCCATGCACAGCCTGGCGGCGGGCAAGGCATTGCTGGCTACGCTGTCCGGCGATGAAATCGACGCCTATTTCGCACAAGTGCGATTGGAGCCGTTCACGCCCCATAGCGTGACAGACGAGAAGGCGTTGCGAAAGGAACTGGCAGCGATCCGCACGACGGGCGTTGGGCGCACGCGGGAGGAGTATACGCCGGGCATTTGCGGCCTTGGTATGGCGGCATTGGTCGATGGCATGGCGGTCGGCGCCTTTGCTGTCGCCATCCCCCTGCCCCGCTTTACCGCGGAGCTGGAAGCCCGCGTGGTTCAAAAACTGGAGCAGACCGTCGGTCTTTTCGCCGCGGCGGAGACGCCAGCATAGTGAGAGAAAAGGCCATCCGGCAGAGGCGCGCCGTGCAATGCCGCCGTCGGCTTGTTACAGCTCAATGCGGGCCGAGCATGGAACCTCATCCTGAATTCTAGACGTCGGACAGTCGATGACGGAACCGATCCTTACCTCATATTGCGAATGACACTCTGGACGGGCGGCAGCTATCGAGCCGCGGGCGCAGTTGTTCCCGCGCTCTGCATCGTTCTGGCCAGTACCAGACCGGACGCGACAGCGACCGCGCCAATCATCACGCCCGGTGTTGCAGGCGAATTTGACCAGTTCTGAAGCAGATATGCCGCATAGGGGGCGGCACCGCCGAACACAGCCGTCGCGGTGGTTGCACCCAGCGCCAAGCCGCTGAGGCGGACGCGCGCGGGAAATTGCTCAGCCGTTGCCACGGCACCCACGGCGCTCACCCCGCCTGCCAGCGCGGCCAGCAACATGACGGCGAGCAGGGCGGGCATCCGGTCGCCATGGGCAATGAGCGAGAACATCGGCACCGACAGCGTGGCGCATAATCCGCACAAGCCCAGTAAAACCGGCCTGCGGCCAATGCGATCGGACAACCATCCGATACAGGGCGTCACCAGGATGACAACGAGCGCCGCAACGGTCGAAAGTTCCAGCGCCGCCGCTTCGTCCGCCGATTGGACCAGACTGACGAAGGAAGGAACATAGGTAATGCCGACATAATAGGAAATCGAACCGATCGCCGATATCGCAAAGCCGATGCCGATGCCCCGGCGCTGGTTCAGCAAGGCGTCGCCCATCGGCGAACGGCTTGAGGCATTCAAACCTCTATCCGATATGAAGGCAGGCGGTTCGGGAATCATCTGTCGGACCAGCCAAATCCCGGCAGCCAGGGCGGCACCAAAAAGGAACGGTATGCGCCAGCCCCAGCTATCAAGGCTTTCCTGCGGCAGCGCGTTGGTGAGCCAGGCGCAGAGCCCGACAGCCAGCAGCCCGCCAATTTCGCTCGCGGCTGCCGCGCTGGACGTCACAAGACCGCGCCGGTGTTTGGGTGCTGTCTCGAACAAATAGGTCACGACCGCTGGATACTCGCCGCCCACGCTAAAGCCCATGAGGCAGCGCATCACGATCAGCAACCAGCCCGCACTGGCGCCGATCTGGGCGTGGGTCGGAAGCAGCGCCAATACCAGCATGGAAACCGTCATCAGCGTCATCGATAGGAGCAGGGTAGGCTTACGGCCCCGTCTGTCACCGAACTGACCGAAGGCGATCGCCCCAAGCGGGCGCATCAGATAAGCGATGGCAAATCCCGCGAGCGTTTTGCCCAGACTTTCGCCACCAGCCCCGAAAAACACTCGCGCCAGGGTCGGCGCAAAATAGAGACAGAGTGTGAAATCATACCATTCCACCACCGTGGACAGAGCAACGGCTATCATGGAACGGCGGGGAATGGGTTCGGTGGGGGCAGTCACGCCATGTCTCTGGCCAGCCGCAGTCCCATGAATTGCCAACGGTGATGGGGATAGAAGAAGTTGCGATAGCTTGCGCGCATATGGCCGCGGGGTGTCGCGCAACTGCCGCCGCGCAACACGCACTGTCCGCTCATGAACTTGCCATTATATTCGCCAATCGCGCCATCGGCAGCGCGAAATCCGGGATAGGGACGAAAGGCGCTGCCGGTCCATTCCCAAACATCGCCGAAGAAGGAAGGGGCATCTTGCGCCGGACGCGGGCGGATGTCCCCGGCCCTATCCAGCAAATTGCCGCGATCTGGATCATGCTGCGCAGCCGCCGCTTCCCATTCGGCTTCGGTCGGCAGCCTCGCTCCAGCCCAGGTGGCAAAGGCATCCGCTTCATAAAAGCTGACATGACAGACAGGAGCAGCCGGATCGACGGGATTGCGGCCCGATAATGCGAAACTGGTCCAGCCATTTTCACCATCCGCCCAATAAAGAGGGGCCTGTATATCGTTAGCCTGACGCCAGGCCCAGCCATCGGACAGCCACAGACGCGGATCATCATATCCCCCGTCTGCCATGAAGGCGAGCCAGTCCGCGTTGGTGACCTGTCGATCGGCGATCTGATGCGAATGCAACAACGCGGTGTGGCGCGGTCCTTCACAATCGAACGCGAATTCCCGGCCCCCGGTCGTGCCAGCGCCGATTTCGACCAACCCCTCTTTACCGTCCAACCAACTGAGCGGGCCGGGCTGCCCGTGAGGCGCGCCACTTTCGCGCGGCCAGAGCGCATCCTCCAGCGGGTTGAGGGAGAAGGCGTGAAGAATATCCGTCAGCAACAATTCCTGATGCTGCTGTTCATGCTGACACCCCAGGTCCACCAGCGCCAGCACTTGCGGCGAAAGTTGCCCGATTGCGCGATCCATCGCCGCATCCACCGCGGCGCGATAGTCAAGAATGTCGGCAAGCGAAGGGCGCGACAACATGCCACGCGCCGCGCGCGCCAGTCGCGCGCCTTCAGCTTCATAATAGCTGTTGAACAGAAACGGCCAGTCCGCACGATAATGGCGATAGCCCGGTACATGGTCGCGCAGGATGAAGGTTTCGAAAAACCACGTCGTGTGCGCCAGATGCCATTTGGCCGGCGACGCATCGGGCATGGATTGTATCGTCGCATCCGCGTCCGAAAGCGGGTTTGCCAGGTCTCCGGTCAGTTTGCGGACAGAATGGTAGCGATCCTGCGCAGCGCCCATCAGCCCGCCACGCGCAGCAGGTGAACGCTGAACAAGGCGTCCTCGTCCGTCCATACGTCGACGCTATCGAACCCGGCTTCTTTGGCAAGAGAGGCAAATTCGCCGATTGTATATTTGTGCGAATTTTCGACATGGATCGCCTCGTCCCGCGCGAAATCGAAAGACCGGCCATCAAGCCTGACCGTCTGATCGCGACGACTGACCAGCGAAATTTCGATATGGCCAGGCTGGCTGACATAACGAGCGCGATGCGCAAAGGCGCCAGTGTCGAAATCGGCGGCCAATTCCCGATTGGCGCGATGCAGAAGGTTGAGACTGAACTGCGCCGTTACTCCTTGTGCATCGTCATATGCATCCTCCAGCAGGGCGATGTCCTTCTTCAGATCGACGCCAATCAGCATCAGGCCATCCTGGCCCAGGCGCTGGCTCCATCGGCGCAAAAACGCACGCGCATCATCCCGGTCGAAATTGCCGATGGTCGATCCGGGGAAGAAGCAGACGTCGCGCAAATTCCCGCGCGTCGGCAGATCAAGCTCTCCAAGATAATTGCCGCAAACCGAATCGACTTCGATAGCGGGATAGCGCGTCCGCACGGCGGCAGCCGCCGACGCAAGCGGGACAGGCGATATGTCGATACAGATATAGGCGCGCACCTGCTCCATCGCATCAAGCAGGATTTCGGCCTTGCCGCCCGATCCTGCGCCCAATTCTATAAAGCGTATGTTACCGCGGATCGTCTCAGCGATCGCCTTTGCATGCGTCTCCAATATCCGCCGCTCGGTTCGCGTCGGATAATATTCCGGCAGTTCGCAAATACGGTCGAAAATTGCCGATCCCGCTGCGTCATAGAGGAACCTGCACGGGATCGCCCGGTCCGGTCTGGACAATCCCTCCACCACTGCCTGTCGAAATTCGGCTGTATCAGAGACGGGCGCAGGGGTGACCAGATCGATCAGCGTTTCATCATTTTCGATCGCATTGCGCGCCATATTGTACATGCAGAGTTCCTGTTAGCTTCAATGGCCGGGGATAAAGCGTGATTCATATCTGAGCCAACAGGAAGGACCGAGCGAGGAAAGCCGTTGGCAACAGAGGAGTCTCATTGTCCTGTTGTGGTTCGATTACAAAGACCCGCGTGGAAGTCGAAATAGCAAAACGATCGCCACGCGATAGCGTTCCCCGGTATGTGACAGGCCAGTTGTTCCAGACCATTTGTCGGTTGCTGCAATGGCGACATCGCGCCTTCCATGTCGTGGACAATGCAGCAACGATACCGGAGCGATGGCCCCAATCTTGCAAAAATCCCATGTCACCGCCATCTCCCCGCTGCATCGTGACATAAGGGGAGTAACATCGTGACCACCGAGACTGCATCGCGGCCTGAGACCCACGCCTTTGAGGCGGACGTGTCAAAGTTGCTGCACATGATGGTGCATTCGGTCTATTCCGACCGCGACGTCTTTTTGCGCGAATTGATTTCAAACGCAGCCGACGCCTGTGAGAAGCTGCGTTATGAAGCCATTGCCACGCCTTCGCTGCTGGGGGACGATCCGCAACCGCGCATCAGCCTGACGCTGGATGCTGACCAGGGGCGGTTGACGATCGAGGATAATGGCATCGGCATGACCGCAGCGGACATGGGCGAGACGTTGGGGACGATCGCGCGGTCCGGAACAAAAGCGTTCATGGACAGGCTGGCAGCGGACGCAGGCAAGGCGGATTCGCAATTGATCGGCCAGTTTGGCGTTGGTTTCTATTCAGCATTCATGGTGGCACGCGAGGTGGAGGTCTTTTCCCGCCGGGCAGGCGCTGACGATGCGGCATGCTGGCGTTCCGACGGGCTGGGAACCTATACGATCGCCCCCGTGGACCTGGACGATGCGCCGCAACGCGGCACCCGCGTCGTCCTCCATCTGCTCGATGATGCCAAATCTTATGCGGAGCGATCAACCGTAGAGCGGATCGTCAAGGCGCAGTCTGGCCATGTGCCCGTGCCTATCACCCTGTTCGAAAAGGCCGATAGCGAAGGCGCGCTTGTCGCCGATGGCGCTGCATTGTGGCTGAAGCCCCGTTCGGAGATCAGCGAAGCCGACTATGCCGACTTCTACCGCAGCGTTGCCGGGCAATATGATTCACCTGCACATACCATTCACTATAGGGCCGAAGGACGGTTTGAATATTCGGTCCTGACGTTCATTCCGCAGACCAAGCCGTTCGACCTGTTCGATCCCGACCGCAAAGGGCATATCAAGCTCTATGTGCGCCGGGTCTTCATCACGGACGAAGCACCTGTATTGCCCCGCTACCTTCGCTTCGTACGCGGGCTTGTGGATTCAACCGATCTGCCGCTCAACATGTCGCGCGAGATGATCCAGGACAGCCCGGTCTTGGCAGCCATTCAAAAGGGCGTGACGGGCCGCGTGTTGAACGAGCTGCAGAAACTGGCCGATAGCGACAGCGAAGCATATCTGCGTATATGGGAGAATTTCGGGCCGGTTCTCAAGGAGGGCCTTTATGAGGATTTCGAGCGGCGCGACACGCTGCTTGGTCTCGCCCGCTTCAAGACCACGACGTCTGGTGATGACTGGCGTTCGCTCAAAGATTATGTCGCGGACCTGCGGGAGAACCAGACGGCCATCTACTATGCCACCGGCAGCGATCTGGATCGGCTCTCAACATCCCCGCAGTTGGAAGGTTTCCGCGCCCGCGGCATAGAGGTGTTGCTGCTTCCTGATCAGGTCGACAATTTCTGGACCTCGATTGGTGTCGACTTTGACGGCAAACCGTTCAAGTCGGTGACCCAGGGCGGTGCCGATCTTACCCTCATCCCACTGAGCGACGGTGCCCCATCGTCCCCTCAGGCAGAGGCGGGCGCGCTGGATAGCTTCATTGCCTTTGCCAAAGAGGCGCTCGCCGGATCCGTATCCGACGTGCGGGTGTCGGAGCGGCTGACAAGCAGCGCGGTCTGCCTGGTCGCGTCGGAAAGTGGGATGGATCGACAATTGGAGAAGTTGCTCGCCAATGCCGGGCAGCTGCCACAGGCAAGCCTGCCTGTGCTGGAAGTCAATCCCGGCCACCTGTTGATCCAGAAGCTCGCGACGACTGATGATGCGAATGCGATGAAGGCCGATCTGGCCCATCTACTGCTGGATCAGGCGCGGATCGCCGATGGTGAGCAGCCGAGCGATGTCCGGGCGTTTGCGGAGCGGCTC
>DDFY01000023.1:16420-16768 GCA_002337385.1 Erythrobacter sp. UBA1916 | reverse complement strand
GTTTGCGGAGCGGCTCGACAGGCTCATGCGCCGCGCCGTCGATTAGGCCATGGCCGCGCGGGCACCTTATCGACGGATCGGGATCATAGGCACTGGCCGGGTTGCTGCGGCAATCGGGCTGGCGCTTGTCCGCCAGTCTGGCGACCCACTCCATATCTGGGGCCATAATCCGGCAAATTCGGCCGCTCTTGCCGCATCAATCGGCCGGGCCAGTGCCGTGACGCAGTTGGCCGATATAGGCGATGGGTGCGATCTGATCATTCTGGCTGTCTCGGACGATGCGCTCGAACCTTGCATCCATCAACTTGCAGCGGTTGCCGGATCGGCGCCGGCCTTTGCCTTCCATGT
>DDFY01000023.1:11784-16353 GCA_002337385.1 Erythrobacter sp. UBA1916 | reverse complement strand
GCGCCGGCCTTTGCCTTCCATGTCAGCGGACGCAGTGGCGCAGGGATACTGGCCCCGCTCGATGCCAAGGGCTGGGGTACTGCGGCTGTCCATCCGGCCATGACCTTCACTGGCGATCCGATCGCCGAGGCGCAGCAGATGATCGGCGCGCGTTTCGCCGTGACGGCCAGCACGGCGCAGTCTGTCGCGAAGGCGCGGGCCATAGTCGCGCTGCTGGACGGCGTGCCAGTCGAGATCAGCGAAGCGCACCGACCGCTCTACCATGCCGCGCTCTGCCATGGCGCCAACCATCTGGTTACTCTGATTGTCGGCGCCACAGAAGCCTTGGCGGCGGCAGGCGTTGACGATCCCGCAGCGCTGCTGGCGCCGCTTGCCCGCGCCGCGCTGGCGAATGGGCTCGGAAAGGGCATGGCTGGCCTGTCGGGTCCGCTGCTGCGCGGCGACGCAGCAACGATCGGCGGGCATCTGGTCGCCTTGCGACAGGACTGCCCCCCTCTCCTGTCACCATATCGTGCCATGGCCTCCGCAACGCTTGACGCGCTGGAAAGGGCGGAGGGATCAAGCGGGTCTGATGCCTGTCGCTCGCTTCTGGAAACGGATGAATGATAGCGCAGATGATGGATGCGCCACCCTTTTGAGCGAGTGGTAGTTGGCGGAAATCACCGGCAATGACGCTTCTGGCCCAACCGACATCTGCCCCAAATGGAAACGGGGGACGCCTTTCGGCATCCCCCGCTCCTCCCGCTCACAAGGAGTGATCAGGCCTTCTTGGTGCGCCAGCCGTCGGCATAATTGTCACGGGCAGCTTCCGAATAAGGGACCGAGGAAACGATCGCCTTGATTTCGGTTTGGACGTGAGGCTCGACGGTCGGCTTGGAGGTGCCGCCATTGGGTTCGCCCCAAAGCAGGGTCACTCCGGTGCCCGGTTCGGCGAACTCGGCATCGACCATCGCCAGCGCCAGGAAGCGACCTGCGTTGATGGTATAACCGATCCAGGTGGACAGACCGATGGTCTTGCCGTCCTTCAGCACTGCGTCATAGGGATGCATGCAGTAGACCGCGCTGGGGAATTCAAGGAACTTGGCCTTGTCGCCGGTCTGGAGCATCGAGCTCATGACGCGGACAATATCTTCATTGTCCAGTGCCAGCGTCACCTTCTGGCGATGCGGCTTGTCCTTGATCTTTTCCAGCGCTTCGCGGCCGATGAAGTCATGGTCGAACTTGACCATGATGCCATAGCCCAGCTCCCACGGGTTGAGATAATAATCCTCGATATTGTCCGACACGAAGCTGCCGCCGAGCGAACACATGCCTTCATAGGATTTGGCGGGCAGCCATTCGCGGAACGCCTTGGAGCCTTCACCGGTATAGGTGGCGGGCAGCGGAGACGGGATCCAGCCCGATTCCAGCGTGTTCGAGGAATAGGTGCGGCCGCCGCAAAGGGTGAGGCCGTAATCCTTGCCTGCTTCGATCAGCGCATTGCGGACGGTGTCATAATCCTTCCAGGGACCAAACAGCTCGTAACCGGGCTGGCCGGCCATGCCGTGGCGCAGCGCGCGCACTTCGACGCCCGCGATCATGATCGGCGCCATGTGGAAGAATTTGAGATCCGGCGGGGTCTGGCCCATCGCCTTTTCCAGGACGGGCATGGCGTTTGGCCCCTGCAGCTGGAAGCGATAGTTGCGACGGTAGCCCTGCTGGTCGAGCGGGCGGGCCGCAGTACGCTCGTCGCGTTCGACCTTTACGTCCCACTTGCCGGTCGAGGCCCAATATTCGACCCATTCGATCGAGGGAGCGCGGCCGACCAGCTCGAACTTTTCTTCTTCGAGATAGAAGAGAATGACGTCGCCGATGACATAGCCTTCGGGCGTGACTGGAGCGAACTGCTTGGCGCGGTTCGGCACGAAGCCCTTGAAGCTGTTGGGGGCGAGATAGGCCAGCATGTCGAACGCGCCGGGACCGGTGACGAGCAGGTCGACCATGTGGAAGCTCTGGTTGAACAGGACCGAGCTTTCCGCCCAGCTGCGCTGTTCATCGCGCCAGTTGCTATATTCGCCCGGAACGCCCGGATAGGCGTTCGGGCCGACCTGCTGGTTACGCAGGAATTCAACGATGTCGCCCTTTTCGTCGAGCAGTTGTTGCAGGGACTTGTCGGTCATTCAAACCTCTCCTTTGGGATGATGTGCAATGTGACGGAAATCATGGGGTCGGGGCGATGGCGAGCCATTCCCCGACCAATTGGTTGAAAACCTGCGGCGCTTCGGCGGGCATCATATGGCCTGCGCCTTCGACGATGCGCAGTTGCGCGCCGGGAATGGCAGCCACGATCGCTTCATGCTGGACGACCGGCGACCACTGGTCCTGGCGACCGACCATGGCGACAGTCGGACACGCAATGGTCGGCAACAGCGCATCGACTGACGGACGATTGAGCAACGCCTCGATCTGCGCCTCGAACGTTGCAAGGCCAGCTGAGACCGCCATGGCGTAGAGACTGTCCATAAGCGGTTCGTTGCGAAGGCCAGCGAAGCCCATCATCGGCGGCAGCCAGTTCGCGACCAGCGCGGCCATGCCCTGTTCGCGGCCAAGATCGCGCAGCGCATAGCGCGCGTCGCGTTCGCCCGGCTTGGGGCCATGAACGCCAGTATCGACCAGCGCCAATCGCTCGACCCGGTCAGGCGCCTTGCGCATGACTTCCAATGCAATGCGCGCGCCCATGGAATGGCCAAGTAGCGAGACGCGCGCTGGCATACGAGCAAGCACATAATTTGCCATCGCCTCGATCCGGTCGCAGCCGGCATAAAAACCGTCAATCACCTGGGCTTCGGGGAAAGCCGACAGCAGTTCAGCAAACATGCGCGAATCGCACATCAGCCCCGGAAGGATGATGAGCGGTGCGGCTTTGCTGCCCCGATAGGATGATTTCGTATCCATGAAGTTTTCATCTATACGAATGTTTACGGATAGGCTAGGGGAAAAATGCGCCGGGGAGAGGCACGCCGCATCCGTTTTGCGGGCCGCCCCTGATCGAACGCTACCGGGAGAGAGACATGAGCCTGCCGTCGATCCATCCAAACTGGGATTTGCCGCCAAAGGGCATGACCGATGGCTATTCGCTGGAAATCACGGCGAAAGACATTGACGCTCTGCGCGAAGCAGCGCCTGCCATGGCCCCTGAAACCCCAGTCGCCGTGACCTTTCTGCCGGGCGAATCGCTGGAGGCGCGAATCGAGGCCGCACGGACGGTGCGGGCTCTGGGCTTTGAACCGATGCCACATTTTTCCGCGCGCAGGCTGGAGTCGGGCGACGATTTCGAGGCCTATCTGGCGGCAGTCGTGCGCGAAGCAGGCGTAACCCGCTGCTTCATCATCGCTGGCGATCCGCCTGAAGCCGCCGGTCCCTATTCAGACAGCATGTCGCTGATCCGTACCGGTGCGTTCGAGCGCGCCGGGATCAAGGCGATCGGCGTCGGGGGTCATCCTGAAGGCCATCCCAATATGACGCCTGACCAATGTTTCGACATATTGATCGCCAAATGCGCGGAAATCGAAGCGCGCGGCATGGCCCCACTGATCGTCACCCAGTTCAGTTTCGACGCGGCGCCAGTGCTGTCCTGGCTGGAAGAGTTGCGCGGGCGGGGCATAGATGCGCCGGTACGCGTAGGTATTCCTGGGCCTGCCGGCATCAAGACGTTGATGCGCTTTGCCGCACGGTGCGGCGTGGGGGCTTCGGCTTCGGTGCTGACCAAATATGGCATTTCGATCACCAAGCTGATCGGCACCGCGGGCCCAGACAAGCTGGTCGACGCCCTTGGCAAAGGGCTGGGAAGCCAGCATGGCAAGGTTCGGCTGCATTTCTATCCGTTCGGCGGCCTCGCCCGGACGGTCGAATGGATTAATAATTACACAAAAAGCCGCTAAGGGCGGCAAGACTTGAGCGGAGAAGCGATGTGACCGAGATTTGCACCCTGACCCTGCAATGCGACGACCGGCCAGGCCTGGTGGCCGATGTTGCCGGCTTTCTGGCGCAGCAGGGCGGCAATATTACCGACGCCCAGCAGTTTAACGACAAGCTGACCGACCGCTTTTTCATGCGGGTGGAGTTTGAAGCGGCCGACGACAGCGTGGACGGGTTGCGTACGGCCTTCACCAATGTGGCGCAGAAGCGCGGCATGGAATGGAGCCTGCGTCGCCGCAGCGAACGGCAGAAGGTTCTGCTGCTGGTCAGCAAGTTCGACCATTGCCTGGGCGATCTTCTGTATCGCTGGCGCATTGGCGAACTGGACATGGATGTCGTGGGCATCATCTGCAACCATCCGCGCGAAGCGCTGACCATATCGCTGATCGGAAATATCCCGTTCCATCATCTGCCGGTGACAAAGGACACAAAGGCGGAGCAGGAAGCGCAGATCAAGGCGATCGTCGAGGAAACCGGCGCGGACCTGATCGTGCTGGCACGCTACATGCAGATATTGAGCGATGATCTGGCGGGATTCGTGTCCGGCCGATGCATCAACATCCATCACAGCTTCCTGCCCGGTTTCAAGGGCGCCAAGCCCTATCATCAGGC
>DDFY01000023.1:0-11670 GCA_002337385.1 Erythrobacter sp. UBA1916 | reverse complement strand
GGCGCCAAGCCCTATCATCAGGCGCATGAGCGTGGGGTCAAGATGATTGGTGCAACGGCGCATTATGTGACCGCGGACCTGGATGAAGGTCCGATCATCCATCAGGATGTCGAGGCGATCGGCCATGCCGATACGCCCGACGATCTGGTGCGCAAGGGCCGCGACATTGAACGGCGTGTGCTGGCAAGCGCAGTGCAGCATCATCTGCAAGGTCGGGTGTTCCTGAACGGCGCCCGCACCGTCGTATTCAAGGCCTGACCATGGCGCAGGTCATTGACGGGCGCGCGATGGCGCGCGCCCTCTCGGACGAAACCGCCGCACGGGTGGCGGCGCTGGTCGACCGGACCGGCCAGCCACCCGCGCTGGCGGTTGTGCTGGTCGGCGACGATCCGGCGAGCCATGTCTATGTGCGCCGCAAGATCAGCGAATCTCGCCGCGTGGGCATTACATCGATCGAACATCGATTGCCGGTCGATTGCCCGCAAACAGAGTTGCTGGCGCTGATCGACGCGCTGAACGCAGATGCCGGCGTCCATGGCATATTGATACAGCTGCCCTTGCCAGCCGGTATCGATGCGGCGCTGGTGCTGGACCGGATCGACCCGGCGAAGGATGTCGACGGATTTCACCCGGTCAATGTCGGACGCCTGTCCACCGGGACCGGGGGGCTGGTGCCTTGCACGCCGCTGGGGATCATGAAGCTGCTCGACAGCGTGATCGAAGATTATCGCGGTTTGAACGCGGTGGTCATCGGCAAGTCCAATATTGTCGGCAAGCCTGTCGCCATGCTGTTGCTGGAACGGGAGGCGACAGTCACCGTCACCCATATAGAAACGTTGAACCTGCCCGACATTGCACGCAAGGCCGATATCATCGTTGCCGCCGCTGGTGCGCCCAACCTGGTGCGCGGCTATTGGGTCCGCCCCGGCGCGATCGTGATCGACGTGGGGATCAACCGCATCACCAGAGATGACGGCAGCACGCAAATCGTGGGCGATTGTGCCACCCATGAACTCGACCATGCCAAGGCCGTGACCCCGGTACCGGGCGGCGTCGGACCCATGACTATCGCCTGCCTGCTCAGCAACACCGTGCTGGCAGCCGAAAAGAGCGAAGATGCCTGAGCCAATCTGCACCACCCGCGTCAAGGTGCGCGACCTGCCCTTGCTGGCCGATATCGGCATCAACCCTGACGAGATCGGCCGTCGCCAGCCGCTGGTAATCTCGGTCGACCTGCTGCTGTCTGCCGATCGGGTGGACGGGATCGGCGACACGGTCGATTATCGCAAGGTCGCGCAAGCGGCCGAGGATCTGGCCCTGGTCCACATTCCGCTGATCGAGACATTCGCGCAGAAGCTGGGCGAGCGCTGCCTGGAGTTTGCCTGCGTGGTCGAGGCGCAGATCAGGGTCGACAAACCCTTTGCGCTGACGCGGGGGCTGGCAGGCGTCGAGGTGACGGTGCAACGCGCCTAATTTTCGTCGGCAGGGCGAATCCGCGAGGCTAGCAGGACCAAAGCGGCGATGCCCGATCCCAGCGCCAGCAGCAGGGAAGTCGTCCCCCGCCCTGCCCCGGCCGCGAGCAACTGACCCGCTGCGAAGGGGCCAAAGGCAGCGCCAAAGCGCCCGAAGCCTATGACCGCGCCAGTGCCTGTCGCGCGCAGGGTGGTCGGATAGACATTGGCGATGAGCGCGTAGAGGCCAACCACCGACCCGTTGGACAGAAAGCCAAGGACGAAGGCCGCGCCCTGAAGCAGGACAAGTTCAGGTGGCACGGCGCCGAAGGCGGCGACCGCCACCGCTGCGCCCGCAAGACCAAAGATGACGAGCGGGCGCAGGCCGAGGCGGGGTGACAGCAGGCCCAGGACCAGCCCGCCGATCGCGCCGCCCGAATTCATGAATACCGACACGATCGTCGCACGCGACGGATCGAAACCCAGCACCACCACCAGCGAGGGCGCCCAGCCAAGCGCATAATAGAAAGTCATCATGTGCAGGCCATACATGACGATCAAAGCGATCGTTACGACGCGATAGCGATCGGCAAACAGGGACCGCATGGAGGCTTTGGGTTCCTCAAGCGCGATCAATTGCGCGGCCTGCGGCTGGCCCAGGCGTCGCAGGATCGCGTTGATCCGCGCCAGTGCATTCGGACCACCGCGCGTCGCCAGCCAGCCGATCGATTCGGGAAGAAACGCCAGCACGAGCGGCACCATGGCCAGCGTCGCCACGCCGCCGAACAGGAAGATCGCTTCCCATCCGTGCGTCCGCAACAATTGCGCCGCACCCCAGCCGCCGATGATGCCACCGACCGGATAGCCTGCCGCCATGATGCTGACGGCGAGGTCGCGGCGGCGGCGATTGGCAAATTCCGCCGACATGGCGTTGATCGCCGCCAGCATCGCGCCCAACCCCAGGCCGGTCAGCACGCGCAGAAGGCCAAGCGACACCACGCCCATGGCAAAGGCGGAGGCGAACATGCCGATGGTCATGATGCCAAGGCAGAGCAATATCTGGCGGCGGCGACCGATGCGATCGGCCAGTTGGCCCAGCGTCAGCGATCCGATGACCATGCCGACAAGTCCGGTCGACACGATGATGCCGATCGCCCCCGGCCCGACCGCCCAGTCCTTCGCAATGCCCGGCGCAGCGAAGGTAACGGCCAGCACATCGAAGCCGTCGAGCGCGTTCAGGAGAAAGCAGACAGTGACTGCGACAATCTGCCGCAGGCGCATCGGGCTGTCGGCCATGATGCTGCGCGGATCGTCCGCTGGCAGGGTGGCGATGGCCATATTCATTCTCTCCTGTCGCGCCATGCGGCCCGTATGACGAATTTGTATGCTGATGACACAATTAGGCGATCCTGCACGCTTGCACCAGCCCCATGATGAATGTAACGATCGTTATTAAATGGGAGAGGGTGCAGATATTTATGGGCGAGGCGAGCCGGACCATGGCCGGAGAAAGCGCACAGCCAAGCCTGTTGCTGGGGATCGGCTTTGGCCTTTTGTCATCGCTTGGCCCCCTAGCGATCGATCTCTATCTGCCCGCCATGCCTGGCATGGCGCGCGAAATGGCGGCGGATAGCGGTGCGGTGCAGCGGACCTTGTCTGCCTTTTTCCTGGGACTGGCGCTAGCGCAAATTCCCTTGGGCACGCTGGGGGACCGTTTCGGACGACGATGGCCGCTGATCGGCGGACTTATATTGTTCATCCTCGCGTCAACGGCCTGCGCGCTGGCCACAAGTCTGGAACAGTTGATCGTCTTTCGCTTCTTGCAGGGGATGGGCGCGTGCGCGGGGACGTCGAGCGTGCGGGCCATGATACGCGACCGGCACAGCGGGCATCGCGCTGCGCAGTTGATGGCATTCACATTCCTGGTGATTGGCATATCCCCGGTACTGGCTCCGCTTGCGGGGAGCTATTTGTTGCAGCTCACCAGCTGGCGCGGGTTGTTCGGGCTGCTGGCGGGCGGCGGTCTGATTGCCATATTGGCGGTGCTGCTGTTCCTGCGTGAAACGCTGCCACCGGAGCGGCGGCAGGCGCGCCAGTCGATGCTTCGATCCTATGGGGATTTGCTGGCGACGCCCGCCTTTATTGGCTGGACCCTGGTCGCCGGGCTAGCGACGACCATCCCCTTCGCCTTCGTAACGGCCGCGCCTTTCATATTCAGCCTTGGCTTTGCCCTGAGCGCGCATGAATATAGCCTGTTGCTGGCCCTCAACGCCGGCACATCGATCATCGCGACGCAATTCGCGCCGGGCCTGATGAAGCGTTTGGGCGCAAGGCGACTTGTGCTGACCGTAGCGACGATTGCCCTTGTCGCCACCGCTGCGATTGCGCTGGCGGCGATGAAACAGCCCGTCGCGCTGCCGCTTTTCCAGCTCTATTCCATGTTGCTATTTGCGATAGCGGGCCTGATCCTTACGCCAGCTGCGATTTCGGCGCTGGATGCGGCAGCGGGTGGCGCGGGCGCGGCGGCAGGCCTGCTAGGCACGCTGCAACTGGCGATCACGGCGCTGGCCAGCGGGATCGTGTCGCTGCTGCCATCCCTTTCCATATTGCCGCTCGTCAGTGTGCTGGGCGGCGCCTTCGCCATCATGTGGGTGACGGCCGGGTTGATCGGTCCGCGACAGGCGCGGGCCTGATCAATCTAAAGGTCCGCCTCGTCCGGGCGGGTGGATTCGAGGAACCGGCTATTGCCAGCCTCGTCTTTCGCTTCGAGTGTTTCAACCAGCGTGTCGAGGAAATGGTTGAGCGTATCGACCTGCGCCGCTTCCAAGCCGGACACCAGATAGTCTGCAACCTTGTCGGTCTGCGGGCGCATCAGCCCATAGAGGCGCTGGCCTTCTTCTGTCAGCACCAGCGTCTTGCGCCGCTTGTTGCTGGCGTCACGCTCGACGGTGATACGGCCATGCTTTTGCAAGGCGGCGACCGCGCGCGAGACGCTCATCGGGTTCACCCCGGTCATTTCGGCCAGTTCATGGCTGGCCGAATCAGGGAAGCGGCCGATCAGCATCAGCAGCCGAAATTCATTGAGGCTGATCTTGTAGCGATGCTCCAGATATGTGGAGAAGGGCGCCATCAATTTGTTGGCCAGCCGCAATATCCGATGCAACGTATCGGATTGGCTGACTTCGTCAGCTCGTGACCGGGGCGACTTGCGCGATGCGGTCGGGCTTTTGGGCGCAGGACTGTTCGACATGACTTTCCGATAGGACATTTGCCGGGCCTCAAGTCAAGCCGGGCATGGGAGAAGGCGCGCTCAGGCGGCAGGAACAATGGCGCAGCCGACGCTGGTGAAGTGTCCGTTGGCGACATGATAATGGATATATTGGCGCATCTCCTGCACCTCGCCTTTGCGGATCGGAGCAAATTGATCCAACCCCTGTTCGCGCAAAGCCTCAGCGGTCAGGTCACGGATCCCTTCAACCCGGATGATCCCTTCCAGCGCGACCAGATTTTCGCTGGCAGCGAAGCGTTCGATCGTCAGCGTTTCGATCACATGGGCGTGGAGGAAACTGTAGAAGCGCTTGAATGCTTCGCGCGTGCCCAAGTCTACGCCGAAGAACTGGATTTTCGCGTCGGGTGCGTAAAAATCGAACACCGTGTCATAATCGCGATGGTTGAAGGCGTGCGCGTAACGCTCATAATCGGCGCGGTTCATATCGGCCTCTCCACTTTTCGGGACTGCGATTTTTCGCCTGCCCGCTTGCCATATTAATAACGATCGTTATCGTAATGGCAAAGGGCGATCAAACGCCAGCGAAAAGATGGGATGAGGATGATATGGCCCGCACAGAGCAGGAAGAGCGCAATCTCAAACTCGTCATGGCGATGTTCGACCATGTGCTCAAACCCATGGATGCCGACGCGGTCGACCGCTATCTGGCCCCTGATTATATCCAGCACAACCAATGGGTCGATACCGGGACTGAGCCGCTCAAAGCGTTTTTGCGGCAGGTGCGCGGGGAAAACCCCGACGCGGTCCACGACATCAAGCGCTGCTTTGTCGAGGACGATCATGTGATCGTCCATTATCATGTACGGCGACGGCCGGGTGATCCTGGTTTTGCCGTGATCGACATTTTTCGCGTCGAAAACGGGCTGATCGCCGAGCATTGGGATGTGGTGCAGGATGTACCGGCCGACAGCCCCAATCCCAATTCCCCCTTTTGACGGAGCGCGAGATGCGGTTCAGCGACAAGATCATACTGGTTGTCGGCGGCAATAGCGGCATCGGTCTGGCAAGCGCCCAGGCCTTTGCCGCCGAGGGCGCGATCGTGCGGATAAGCGGACGCGATCAGGCGACGATCGACGCGGCGGTGGCAACCATCCCCGGCGCAAAAGGCTATCGCGCGGACATTGCCGATCCGGACGCGATGGACGCGATGATGGCCGACATCGCGGCACAGGACGGGCGGATCGATACATTGTTCGTGAATGCCGGCGTCGGCGGCTTTGCCCGCTTGCGCGATATGACGCCAGCAGACTGGGATCATGTCCATGGCGTTAATCTGCGCGGCTGCGTGTTCGCCATCCAGAAGGCGTTGCGACTGATGCGCCGGGGCGGATCGATCGTCGCGACCGGTTCCATCGGGGGCCATGCGTTCGTACCGGGCAATACGGCCTATGCGGCGGCCAAGGGCGGGCTTTATGCAGCGATGAAGGTGATTGCCGGCGAGTTGGTAAGCGAGGGTATCCGCGTCAATCTGGTCAGTCCCGGTCCCATCGAAACGCCCCTGCTCCACCGCAATCCGGGGATGAGCGAGGCCGATGTGGCAGCGATGCGCGAGGCGATGATCAATGCCGTACCAATGAAGCGGATGGGCCGACCGGAGGAAGTCGCCCGCGCGGTGCTGTTCCTGGCGTCGGACGAGGCGAGCTTTATCACCGCGGCTAACCTTTTCGTCGATGGCGGTACGCTTGAACTGGGATGATGGAGAATTGGGATGACGGATATGTTTTCGACGCTGGATAATCCGCGACTGGAATTTGCGATGGAGGTACGGCTGCAATTTCCGCGGGTGCAGACGATCGTGAATACGCCGATGGGCGGCAATCGCAGCGCCGTCTATGTCGATGGCGGCACGTTCGAGGGGCCAAGGATCAGGGGCAAGGCCGTTCCGGGATCGGGCGGCGATTATGCCTATTTCCGGCCTGACGATGTCGCGGTGTTCGATGCACGCTATATGCTGGAGGAGGAGGACGGCACGCTGATCCTGCTCAACAATCGCGGCTTCCTGTGGGGGCGCAAGCCCGATACGATGACGAAGTTGCGGGACTGGGCCTTTGGCGAAGGGCAACCTGTCGAGCAGCAGGACTATTATCTGCGCGGCAATCCGACTTTCGAATGTCCTGTCGGCAAGCATGACTGGCTGACCAAACATGTGTTCATAGGCGTTGGTGAACGGCGGGCCGATGGCAATGTGTTGCGCTATTATGCGCTGACATAAATACAGCGTCACCCATCCGCTGCGAGCGAAGTCGAAAGGCGTTCAGGGCAGTCCCTGGCGTTTTTCGACTTCACTCGCAGCGATCAGAGGCAGGATCAGAGCGAGATCAGAGCGTCCAGCGCCAACGCGCCCTGTCCTTCGGGATAGACAATGACGGGGTTGAGATCGACCTCGCGAATGGCAGGCGTTGCGGCGACCATGCGGCCCAGGCGCTGGACGACGTCGGCGACAGCGCCGATGTCCATGACCGGCGCACCGCGAAAGCCGTCGAGCAAGGGTGCCATGCGCAGCGTGCGGATGCGGGCGATGATGGCGTCGCGCGGCAGGTCAGGCGGAAGCAGACAGACGTCATGCAGCAATTCCGCCGCGACGCCACCAAAACCGACCAGGACGGTCGCGCCCCAGTGCGGATCGTTCCGCGCACCGACAATGAGTTCGACACCCTTGTCGGCCATCCCCTCCACCAGCACGCCGTCGAGCACGAGATCGGGGCGGGACGCTGCGATATTGGCGGCTAGCCTGTCCCAGCCTTCGGCCAGTTCGTCGCGATTTTTAAGGTCGACGATAACGCCGCCCGCGTCGCTCTTGTGCGGCAGGTCTGGCGACTGCGCCTTTAGAACGACAGGATAGCCCAGCGTCTCGGCAGCGGCGATCGCCTCTTCCACGCTCTGCGCCATGGCGAAGCGAGGGAAGGCGATACCATGTTCCGCCATGATCGCCTTGGATCGATATTCCGGGATAGAATGGCCGACCTGCGCCAGATCGGCAACCGGAGCGGCGTCCAGCGGGGCCGCCGTGAAATCGCGCGCAGCAGCGGCGCTGATCCGGGCGAGCGCGCGCACGGCGCGTTCGGCAGTCGGCAGATAGGTGACGCCTGCCTGACGGAGAGCGGAAAGATCGTCCGCAAACACTGCGCCGCCTTCATCAACGCCGCCCACTATGATGGGCTTGTCTGGCCGGAGGGTGGCGAGCGCATTCAGCACGGCGGTGAATTTGACATGGGATGTGCCGGTGTCGGTCTGGATCAGGGTCAAAAGGATTGTGGCGATACGCTGATCTTCGACCAGAGCGGCAAGCGTGCGACCGTAAAGGCCCGGATCGACCAGCCCCTGCGCCGTGACATCGAGCGGATTGGTGACGGGAACGAAATCGGGCAGCGCCGCGCGCAGCGCCGGGCTGTCGGCGTCGGTCAGCGTCGGCAGGTCAAGCACGACCGCTTCGGAGAGGTCCAGCATCATCGCCTTGAATGCGCCCGATTCAGCGATGATGCCGGTGCCGCCCGCGCCGATTGCCGCGTTGCGCGCCAGCATTTCAGCCACGTCACCCAATTCTTCCAGCGAGTCGACCAGGATGACGCCCGCCCGTTCGACATGGACCGCCATGACGGCATGATCGCCCGCCATCGCGCCCGTATGCGTGGCAGCGCTGGCCGCGCCCGCCGCGCTGCGGCCTGGGTGGAGCAGCACCACCTGCTTGCCGGCCAGCCTTGCCGCGCGGGCGGCGGCAAGGAAACGGGCGGGATCGCGGACATGTTCGGCGATCATCGCGATCACCGCGGTTTCGGGCTCGTCTACCAGATGGGCAAGATAATCCTCGATCCCACTGGCCGCTTCATTGCCGGTGGAGATGTAGCAGCTGAGCGGCACGTCGCGATGAATCATCGTCGTCGCCAGCACAGCCGCCATGGCGCCCGATTGCGAAACGATGCCCACCCGGCGGTCACCCTGGGCCGTCGCCTCCGGCATTTCGATGAAGGTCAGCGAAACATTGTCGCGGAAGTTGACGAGGCCGAGGCAATTGGGCCCTTCGACCACCATACCGGCTTCGCGGGCGATGCGCGCGATTTCCTGCTGGTCGGCGAGACCTTGCGGGCCATCCTCGGCAAAGCCGGCGGAAAAGATCACGGCCGCGCCGACATGGCGACGGGCAAGGCCGCGCATCGTGTCGAGCACGCCCGCGCGCGGGATGGCAAGAACAGCGGCATCGACACCTTCGGGCAGATCATCAACCGATGCGACGCAGGGGCGGCCGCCGATTTCCGCACGCTTGGGATTGACCAGATGGATGTCGCCAGCAAAGCCCTGCCGCACCAGATTGGCCAGCACCGACGCACCCAGAGCGCCCGGCTTGTCCGACGCACCCACGATCGCGACGGACCGGGGCCGCAGCAACCGGTCGAGCGAGGGGGCTGCCATGGATACTGCCGGCCGGTCGAGGTCGATCATGTCGGTCAAGCGTGTCTCTCCCCAGAAATTCTTCAGTAGAAGCGGCTCGAATCAACCGCTGTTTCGCGCCAACATTGTGCGCCTGTGATACAATTTACGCAACCGCTTTTGCGTCACCTTGGCCGTCAGTCAGCGCTGGCGGCGCGCGGCACTGGGCCAAGCTTGCGCAGCAAGGCACTGAGCGTGCGGACTTCCTCGGCGCTCAGCCGGGCCGTCATCCGCGCGTCGGATACGCGCAGCGCATCGACCATGACCGGCACTTTCGCTTCCCCTTCGGCCGTCAACCACAGCGCGTTGGTACGCAAGTCGCGACCCGGCCGCCGTTCGACAAGCCCGCGTTCCGCCAATATGTTGACCAGCTTCATCGCGCTCGACCGGTTGATGCTGAGTGCCCGACCCAGGGCAGTCTGGTCGCAGCCGGGATTGTCGCGGATCAGGATGAGCGCCGTCAGCTTGGCGGGCGAGAGGTCGTGCGCCGCCATGGCGGCGCGCGCGTCCGTATCAATCAAGAGATGCGCACGCTGGACCTGATAACCAACCAGTCCACGAAGATCCGCCCCCTGTTTCATCGTTGCCTTTACCCTCTTGCCAAAATTGTATCATAGGCGCACAAATACATGCTACAGGCTCGCATCGCACAAAGCGATAGGCAAAGCCGATCGAAATCAGGACTTGCATTCAAGGAGAGCGACAATGGATCATGAATACCGCCTGTTGATCGATGGTGAACTTGTGCCGGGCGTCAGCGCCTTCGACGTGGTGAACCCGGCGACCGGCGCGGCCTTTGCTTCCGCGCCCAAGGCCGACGAGGCGATGCTGGAGCGCGCCGTCGCCGCCGCGAAACGCGCCCAGCCTGCATGGTCGGCGCTGCCGGTCGATGAACGGGCCGCGCTGGTCAACAAGCTGGCCGACACACTGGAAGCGCGAATCGGTGAGTTTGCAAGCCTGCTGACCGCTGAACAGGGCAAGCCACTCGATCAGGCTGGCTATGAGATCATGGGCAGCGTGTTCACGCTGCGCGGATTTGCCGCGATGCGGATCGAACCCAAGGTGCTGAAGGACGAAGGTGGCAACCGCGTTGTCGAACATCGCACGCCGCTGGGCGTCGTTGCGTCGATCACGCCATGGAATTTCCCGGTAATTCTGCTGATGAACAAGCTGGGGCCAGCATTGATGACCGGCAACACGATGATCGCCAAGCCTGCGCCGACGACGCCGCTCACCACACTGCTGTTCGGCGAACTGGCGCAGGCCATCCTGCCGCCCGGCGTGTTCAACATCGTGTGCGACCAGAATGAGCTGGGCGCGCTGATCACCGGGCATCCCGACATTGCCAAGGTCGCTTTCACCGGATCGACCGCGACCGGCAAGAAGGTGATGGCGTCCTCGGCCAGCACGGTGAAGCGGGTTACGCTGGAACTGGGCGGCAATGATGCCGCGATCGTGATGGACGATGTCGACGCCAAGCAGGCGGCGAAGAAAGTCTATCAGGGCGCGATGACCAATGCTGGCCAGATCTGCGTCGCCATCAAGCGCGCCTATGTCCCCACCCCGATGTATGACGAATTTTGCGATGAGTTGGCCCGGCTTGCCAATGAAGCGATCGTCGATGACGGGGCCAAGCAGGGCACGACGATCGGTCCGGTGCAGAACAAGATGCAGTTCGACAAGGTCAATGCCTTGATCGAGGATGCGCGTTCGCGTGGCACGGTGATGACCGGCGGCGCGCCGCTCGACCGGGCAGGCTATTTCATTCCCCCCACGATCGTTCGCGATCTGGACGATGATGCGCCCCTGGTGCGCGAAGAACAGTTCGGTCCGGTGCTGCCGGTGCTGAAATATGACGATATTGAGGATGTGATCGCCCGCGCCAATGACAGCGAATATGGGCTGGGCGGCACGGTGTGGGGCAAGGATCTGGCCCGCGCCACGGATGTCGCGATGAAGATCGACACAGGCACCGTCTGGGTGAACCAGCATCTGGCGATCGATGCCAATATTCCGTTCCGGGGCGTGAAACAGTCCGGGCTGGGCGCGGAACTGGGCGAGGCGGGGCTGCTGGAATATACCCAGGCGCATATCGTCAATTCAGTGGAATTTGCCGACGCCTGATCATTATCCCGACGGGTCGTAAAAAGGGCCGGAGAAGCACATCGCTCCTCCGGCCCTAACTTTTTGACATTTTTACGTCGCATCAATGACGTTTTCAAAATTTTCGTTCGTGCCGTCAGCATAGCCTCGATCCAGGAATTGGCCCCCTTTGTCGAGGAACCTGCCCGATGCGTTTTTCCCATATGGTTACAGCCGCTGTTGCGGCATCTACCCTGATCATCGCCACGGCACCCGCTGGCGCGCATGCCATCTGGTTCGCGCAGCGCGCCAAGCAGACCGCGTTGATCTACGGCGTTGGCGCAGACGATCTGGACATGGTCAAGCGCCTGCCGCTGGTCAAGTCAGTGACCGGCTATGATGTTGATTTCCACTGAGAAGTGA
>DDFY01000005.1:13906-92261 GCA_002337385.1 Erythrobacter sp. UBA1916 | reverse complement strand
TTCAAATCCAACCCCCGCAACCAGTTCAAGCAAGGGCTTGGCCGAAAGGCTGGGCCCTTTTTTTCTTTGCCTGATGGCGATGCTGGTCTGGGCGAAGGGACGGCAAGCCCCCAGGGCGACGGCAGCCATTGCTTGACAGTCGCTCTCCTTATCGAAACAAGTTGATCGATCAACGCATGACCCGCCGCGGACCGAAAGGCTACGGGGTAGGGCAGGAGAGGATTGTTTAAATCGCATGACCCGCATCGATATCGAGGCCTTCGTCGACAGACAGAAAATTGGCCCTCAGCACCTTGTCGTTCTGTTGGTTTGTGGGCTGGTCTGCTTCATCGACGGGTTCGACATGTTCATGATCGGCAAGATCGCGCCCGCCATTGCCGAGGGCTTCGGCCAGCCGCCTGAAGCTATGGCGAACCTTTTCGTATGGCAGCAGATCGGCCTCGCAGTGGGTGCTTTTGGCGTGGCGCCGTTGGCGGACCGGTTCGGGCGGCGGACCATGCTTATGGCGTCCTGCGCGCTGTTCGGGGTGATTACTTTGGCAAGTGTCTGGGCCGGAACGCTCACGCAGCTCACGATCTTGCGCACGCTTGCCGGCATCTTCATGGCTGCCGGTCTGCCCATGGCACTGGCGATGATCTCCGAGGTGACGCCGGCATATCGCCGCGCGAGCTTCATTGCCCTGTCGCTGGTGGGCTATTCAAGCGGGAACGCGTCGAGCGGGGCTGTCGCTGCATGGTTGCTCGATATCTATGGCTGGCAGAGCGCTTTCTGGATTGGTGGCATCGCGCCGCTTCTGGTTATTCCGCTGCTCTATTTCTTCGTGCCAGAATCGCTCAAGTTCCGGGCCGAGCGCAATCCACACGATCGCACGATCGCCCGAACCATGCGCAAGATGGACCCATCGTTCGACATTCCCGAAGACGCTGTCTTCGCGCTGGGCGAGGGGAAGGACACCGAGGCGCGCAAGGCGAAGCTGAGCGATATCTTCACCGAAGGGCGGACGCTGATGACCTGCGTCATCTGGGCCGCCTGCCTGCTCTCGATGACCTCCATCGCCATGACCAGCCAGTGGCTTCCCACCTTCTTCCAGGAGATGGCTGGCATTCCGATCCAGGAGTTCGCCGTATCGGCGCTGATCGGTTATATCGGCAGCATCGCCGGGACATTGCTGATCGGCTATCTGATGGACAAATTCCGCGCGACGCGGATGATCCCGCTGTTCTATCTGGGGTTGTTCCTGGCCTACCTCGGGATCAGCTGGGTCTCGTTCGAGGCGGGCATTTTCGTGGTCCTGCTGGTCGCCTTCAACTTCCTGCAGACGGGCGGACAGGCCGGGCTAAACACGCTTATCACCAAGGTCTATCCGCCGCGTATGCGCAGCACGGCGCTGGGCTGGGCCGGAGGCGCGGGCCGGGTCGGCGGTGTGCTGGCGCCGTTCTACGGCGGCTATGCCGTGGCGCAGGAGTTTTCGCTTCAGCTGACGCTTGGCCTGGCAGCTGGTGTGCCATTGGCGGTGGCCTGCCTGGTCTTCGTGCTTGGCCGGGTGATCAGGACGGGCAAGGCCGTGCTTGCGCCAGATGCGAGCCGGGTCTGACACTGCGAACCCGTTCGGTAGCAAGGGCTGGTTCGCGCACCATCTGACCTTAGTCAACCTGCGCGATTACGGGGCATTCGGTGCCTACGATCATCCCGAGACAGAATTTCGCTGGCAGGCGGCATCGTGCCGCCTGCCAGCAATTTCATGCGTTAGAAGCGGAAGCGAACACCCAGCGTGTAGCAGCGTCCGACAACGTCATTGAGCACGTTGTTGATCGCCCCGAAGCTGGAGGGCGCATCGACTGGCGGAACCTTATGGGACAGGTTGTCGATCACGCCGAACAGCTGAAGGTTGCTGTCGCCATTGCTCCACACCTCGTAGCTGGCGTCGAGGTTGAAATCGGTCCGGGCGCCGATGTCGCTCGGTCAATAATACCCGCGCGGGCTTGCCGTGCTTCGCCCCATCACCTGAGCGCGTAATATCGGAACAAGGTGCGATCCGGGTTCGTTCGCCGTTCGCCGCCGCCGACGATCACGGTGCGTTCGAGCCAGTCATGCGGGCCTTGGGGAACTCGGAAATAGGGCGTCAGGCGGAAGTACGACGGCTGCGGCTCTCCAGGTGCCGGACGAACGAGAAAGCCCCGGTTCTCGATATAGATGCGCGTTCCGTCGTCTGCTTCGAGCAGGTAGTGCGCCTTTAGTTCTATGACGCCGTCGATGCGGACCGTGGCGTAGTCCGCACCGCTATGCGGCACGACGCTGCCCGACAGGCGGGGGCCGCTGATCGTCCCGCCGATGGCCGGAGTATAACCCTGGCTGGACCCGCTCGGCAGCGGACCGAATATCTCCCGGTCCGCACCGAAGAGAACTTCGACATCGAAGACATGCTCCAAACGGCAATCTGCGGGGCTCATAGCTCTTCGCTTTCGGGAATGATGGGCAGGCGCAGCACGGAATCGTGTGTGCCACCGGAATGGAAAATGTGTGTCCCGGCGTTGCGGGTCTCTTCGTGCATGGGGAAGGGCAGCATCACGCCTTCTTCGCGCCGGTAGATATCGGCCCCGGCCACGATCAGCCGCAGGCTTTCGCCGGCCTCGAAGCGGGTGGAAAAGGGCCAGATCTCGATCTCCACCGGTACGACTTCGCCGGGTGAGAGCAGCTCTTCGCTTTCGTGCGTGTGGACCGGACGCTCGGGGGAGGACTGCGCCTCGTCGAGAGCGCGATGGCTGGCGCGTTGCCAGCCCAGCGCCACGGGGCCGTACTCGTAGAACGCGTAAAAGGTGAAGCCGACTTTCTCGCCATTGCGATCCAGCTTCTCCAGCGCGACGAACAAGTCGATGTCATCGCTGCCTTCGGCTTCGACCCACAGCCGCAGCGAGGCATGGCCGGTGATCTCGGTCTCTTCTTCGAAGCGATAGTCGAATGTGGCGGCACCTTCGACGGCATCCTGCCGCAAGCTGCCCTCGGCGGGAGCTTCGTCCAGCAGCGAACCGTTCGCCGTATCGAGGTGAAGGGTCCGGTAGGTCGTGCGGGCGGGCGGGAATGTTTGCTCCGCGCGCTCCACAGCTTCGCCATGCCTGTCGCGGACCTCGATGCGCACGGGAGGCCATGCAGAGATGCTTGTTTTCTGGTCGCGCAGGAAATGATCGAAGAAGGCCAGCTGCCGCTTGCGGCTTTCGGGCAGATAGTAGTTCGCCCACTTTTTCTGCCCGTGAACGTCGAGCCATTTCTGCTTGCTGGAGAACCGGCGCCAGGCCTCGATCGTGCCGCGCAGGTGCAGGCCCTGATCGGACCAGCTCGCCACACAGTAGGCGGGCTGGGTAATCCCCTCGAGATCGAGCGCCTTCGATTCCCAGAACGCGTCCATCAACGGATGGGCCTTCGCGTTTTCCCAGGTGTTTTCGGTGCGGCCGAGCGAGTAGATGATATTGTCCGAGGCGCGCGGGAGGAAGCCGGTTTCCAATATGCCGCCGTGGTAGGCAAATTCACGATACCAGTCGGAAAAGCCCTCCCACGGGTTAAGCGCCGCGAGCGGCTCGGGCTTCAACGGTGCGACCAGATACTGGATCGCCGCGAGGTAGGAGACGCCGGTCATTCCGACCTTGCCGTTGCCCCAGTCCAGCCCGCCGAGCCATTCGATGGCATCGGCACAGTCTTCGGCTTCCTGAATGCCGTTGTGATGAAAATCGCCGCCTGACAGCCATGCCCCGCGCGGGTCGACCACGGCGACACCGTAGCCATGTCCGCCCCACCACACCGGGTCCGGTCCTTCGAACGGCGTGAGCGTTGAGAGCCATTCCGGATTCACGCCCGAGCGCGGCCAGAACACCTGATTGGAATGCGAATGCTTGCCGTAAGGCCCCCATGCCAGAAGAATTGGCACATCCCTGGTCGCGCCCTCGGGCCGATAGAGATCGCAGAAGATCCGCGTTCCATCGCGCAAGGGAATCTCGCAGTTGCGCTCGATCAGCAGGCCCTGCTCAACACGCCGGTTATAGTCGGCAGGCGGAAGCGGTGGCTTGTGCTTCGCGCTGAACGGATCGACGCCGGGGCGCATCAACCAGGGGAAGGCAGCAGGCTTTTCCATCACAGCACCACGAAATAGTGAATCCGGTTCGCGCCGGGCACCTTTTCAGCAACGCCCACGAACACATGGCGCGACATCCATTCATGCGGCCCGGCCGGGGCATCGAAGCGTGGGGTGACGCGCATATAGTAGTCGTCGAACCCGACATCCTTGTTGGCGGCCATCTTCGCCGCGATCTCGTCATTCTTGGCCCAGCGATAGCCGTAGTTCTGGAGGTAGATGATCGCGCCATCATCGGCTTCGAGCAGGTAGCGCGCATCGAAATCGATCACACCGTTGTCCCGGCTGAGCGGATAGTCGCCGCCCGACATCGGCACGACCGTCCCGTTGAGCCGCGGCCCCTCGACGACGCCCGATGCGGCAAATATGGCCGCCCGGGTATCGCCGCGTGCACTCGGCTTGATCCAGTAAGGCTTCGAAAGCTCGATTGAGATGGTGAACGCATGTTCGAGCGTGGGCGTAAAGGGATGAATTTCAGTCATGGCCTTTAGTCCCGTCTTAGAGTTGATGCGTCAACACATTTTTGTATCAGCGGCAGTGGTGCCGATCTGCCGGCCCCGTGCGCGGGAAACGGTGAAACGGATGGGGGCACCAAAGACATCGGGATTGCAATGCGCTCCGCCACTTGGCAACACACTGATATGGGACTGCCAAAAGTCTGGTACCTCTTTGGGGAGGATCATCTGCCGTATCGCATCCTGCTGCTTGCCAGGATGCTCGAACGGCAAACGCAACGCTTGTTGATGGAGCAGTTCGCTCTCAGCCTTGCCGAATGGCGATTGCTGGCCATTGCCTGCGCGATGGGGCCTTGCACCGCCAGCGACATTGGCGGCGCGGGCGGCATCGACCGGGCCGAGATCAGCCGGGCCCTGCGCAAGCTCGAACCCAAGGGCCTGCTTGTTCGCGAGGCCGATCCCAACCACGGCAAGCGGCTCATTATTTCGGCTACGCCAGCAGGTGTTGAGCTGCGTGCCCGCGTGGTGGCGGAGCGTCGGCGGCATTTCCGCGAGTTGATGCGTGACATTCCCTCTGAGGAGCGGGCGGTCCTCGACAACGCCATTACCGAGATGGCGAGGGCGATCGGAGACGATCAGGCGGACTAGCGAACTCGCGCCTCTGCGCGGCCTCAGGTGATGGGGCGATACTGTTGCTGCAGTGCAACAGGCCGGGCGTGTCACTCTGATGTCACGAAACTTTCGCGAAGCTGACATTTGCCACTCCTAGCCGCGCCTCCGACACCCATCGGAGGATATTAGTTCATGATTTCGCCCCGCTTGCTCGCTGGCGCCAGTTTCGCCGCTCTTGCCGCTTTTGCCACGCCCGCGCTCGCCGGTGACGTCGCCGGCACCGTTTCCGACGAGACCAACACCGTTGCGCTGCAATCGGCCACGGTCAGCATTCCGGCGCTGGGCCGCCAAGCCGTGACGGATCGTGATGGCTCGTTCTCGATCGCTGACCTGCCTGCCGGCACTTACGAAGTCGTGGTGCGCTATGTCGGTGCGCCGACCGTTACCCGCTCGATCACCGTGCCCGAAAGCGGCATTGTCGCTGCCAACTTCACCCTCGGCGGTGATAACCAGATCGTCGTGGTCGGTCAGGCCGCCAACCAGGCCTCCGCGCTCAGCCGCAAGTATGCTAGCGACGGCGTGTCCGACGTGCTGACGCGCGATGCCATCGGCCAGTTCCCCGACCAGAACGTGGCCGAAAGCCTGCGCCGCCTGCCCGGCATCAACGTGATCGACGACCAGGGCGAAGGCCGCTTCGTTTCTGTTCGCGGCCTCGATGCAGAACTGAATGCGACCTCGCTCAACGGCGTGCGCGTGCCCGCCCCGGAAAGCGATGTGCGCTCGGTCGCGCTTGACGTGATTTCGTCCGACATCATCGAATCGATCGAGGTGAAGAAGTCGCTCACCCCCGACATGGACGCCGACACCATCGGTGCTTCGATCGAGATCAACACCACCAGCGCCTTCAATCGCCGCAAAGACCTGCTCTCGGTCAAGGTCGAGGGCAGCTACAACGACTATGCGGGCGTCGTCTCGCCCAAGGGCAGCATCGACTTCGCCACCCGCCTTACGGACAACTTCGGCGTCTCGGGCGGCATCAGCTACTACCACCGCGAGTTCGAGACCGACAACATCGAGGCCGACAAGTGGAAAGAGGCCGATGGCATCGTCTTCGCCAAGGAAACCGAATACCGCGACTATGACGTGACGCGTGAGCGCATCAGCGGCACGCTCAACCTCGACTACCGCGTGTCGCCCTTCGCCACGCTGTTCGCGCGCGGCAGCTTCAGCCAGTTCGACGATCACGAGTATCGCCGCCGCACCACCCTGAAGTTCGACGAAGACCCGAGGTCGGGCACCGCTGACAGCGCCTTCTTCAGCGATGAGGATGGTGAAATCCAGGTGCAGCGCGACCTCAAGGACCGCTTCGAGCGCCAGCGCATTGCCACCACCCAGCTCGGCTTCGATCATGACGATGGCGAGTGGAAGGCGTACTTCTCGGCAAGCTGGGCGCGGGCGAGCGAAAAGGAAGATTTCTCGGTCGATCCGATCCGCTTCCGCAACAAGTTCGAAGGTGATGGCCTCGACATCACGATGGACTATTCCAATCCGCGTGTGCCGCTGTTCACCGCCTCGGGCAATGTCGCCGATTTCCTCGATCCTGCGTCCTACGGCTTCAACAAGCTTGAGCTGACCACGCTTTCGGACAGTGTTGACGAAGAATATGCGCTCAAGGGCGACCTTGGCCGCACCTTCGCCACCGATGGCGGCGAGTTCACCGTGCAGGGCGGCGTGAAGTCGCGCTGGCGCGACAAGAGCTACAACATGAATGGCACCTACTACGGCGATTTCGACGGCAACCTGACGCTGGCCGATATGCTCGGCAGCCAGACCTACCGCCTCACCGACATGGGACCGGTGATCGCCAAGGGGGCCGGGGCGACCTTCTTCCGTGCCAACGAATCTTCCTTCGAGATTGACCAGTTCGAGACCGACCTGCTCTCGTTGCCGGATGACTATTCGGCTGAGGAAGACGTCCTCGCGGGCTATCTGATGGGCCGCTACAGCAGCGATAGCCTGCGCGTGGTCGGCGGTGTGCGTGCCGAGCGCACCAATGTCAGCCTGTCGGGCCAGCTGGTGGCCAACGATGGCGACCAGGTAACCGATGTGGTCCCGCTGTCCTTCCAGCGCGACTATACCGATTGGCTGCCCAGCTTCGCCGTTCGTTACGAGCCGCGTGAGGACGTGGTGCTTCGCCTCGCTGGCTATCGCAGCCTCGTGCGGCCCAAGCTCAAGAAGATGGCCCCGACTTTCACCGTGAACGACGACGGCGAGGCAGAGTTCGGCAACTCCGATCTGTTGCCTTACCGCGCGTGGAATGCCGATGCGGCGATCGAGTTCTACCTGCCCGGTAACGGTGCTTTCACCTTCGGCCTGTTCTACAAGTCGATCGACAACTTCATCGTCGATCAGACGACGAAGGAAGCCGGCATCTTCCGGGGTATCGACTATACGCAGCTGACCCGCGCCATCAACGGCGACACCGCCACGGTGTTCGGTGCCGAGATCGGCTTCAGCCGCTCGCTGGACTTCCTGCCCGCGCCGCTCGATGGCTTCCTGGTGCAGGCGAACTACACCTTCACCGATGCCAAGGGCACGGTCTTCACCGATGGCGACGCCAGCGCACCGCGTGACATCACGCTGCCCAAGGCTTCGCGCAACACCGGCAACCTCGTGCTTGGCTACGAAAACGGCCCGCTCGAACTGCGCGCGGCTGGCACCTACCGCAGCAAGTACCTTGACGAGCTGGGCGGCCAACCGGACGAGGATCGCTATGCCGATAACCACTTCCAGCTGGACCTCTCGGCCAAGGTCGAGGTGATGGAGAACGTCCGCCTGTTCGCCGAGTGGATCAACGTCAACAACGCCAAGTACTTCGCCTATCAGAACTACGAGGGCCGCGAGCGGTTGCTCCAGTTCGAAGAGTACGGCTCGACCGTGAAGTTCGGCGCGAAGGTAAACTTCTGATGCGGAACGCGATAGCAATGGCACTGGTGGCGGCGGGCCTTTCGGCCTGCGCCACCGCCCCGGTCGAAGGCCTTCCGGCCGTTTCGGTGACGGCGCTGGCCGAAACCGCGCCGGTTGGCACGGCCAATGAGGACGCGGCCGACGACCCGGCGATCTGGCGCAACGCGGCCGATCCCGCCGCCAGCCTTATCGTTGCTACCGACAAGAAGGGCGGGCTCTACGTTTACGATCTGAGCGGCGCGCAGAAGAGCTTCCTGCCCGCGGACCGGCTCAACAATGTCGACTTGCTGACCCTGCCCGATGGCCGGGTGATCGTGGCCGCGAGCGACCGCAGCGACGAGGCGAATGCGCAGATCTATCTGGCTCAGCTCGATACGGCGCGTGGCACGCTGGCACCGCTCGGGCAGGTCCCGGTGGGGCCGGGCGAAGGCTATGGCATCTGCAAGGGTGATGTTGCCGCGGATGGCAGCTTCGTCATCTATAGCGCGCCCAAGGAAGGCACGATCTATCGCACCGACCTGAGTGTGGCAGGCGAAGACATTGCCGCTGGCACCGAGGTGCTGAACAGCGTCGCCACCCAGCCCGAAGGCTGCATCTACGACGAACGCTCGGGCACGCTTTACATCGGCGAAGAAGACGTCGGCCTGTGGGGTATGGACGGCACTGTTATCGATGCACCAAAGCGCATGATCGCGCCGGTCGACAACCGCTATATTGTGGCCGACCTTGAAGGCTTGGCGATTGCCCCGGAAGGTGCGGACGGTGGATACCTGCTTGCCTCGAGCCAGGGTGACAACACCTATGCCGTCTTCGCGCTGCCCGATGGACGCCCGGCTGGCCGCTTCCGCATTGCTGCTGGAGCGTTCGGCGCGACCGAGGAAACTGACGGGATCGAACTGGCGCTCGGCAGCTTCGGGCCGAAGTTTCCGCAAGGCCTGTTCATCGCGCAGGACGGGCAGAACGAGCCGCAGGCGCAGAACTTCAAGCTGGTCAGCTGGCAAGACATCAAGGCGGCGCTCGAGTTGCCTTGAGTGTCTCACTCCGGTCGCAAAAGTGGTGGAGAGCGCGTGCTTCAATGTTAAGAGGCTTGCCATGATGATTCCGCAAGATCGCCGCCGTTTCCTCGGCAGCACCGCCGCAGCCTTCGCTGGGTTGTTTGCCGCCTCCTGCGCGCCCGCCGCGCGGATGACTGCGGGGGCCGGACTTGCTGCCGGGTCCGGCGTGGTCGGCCCCTTGCAGAAAGACCCGGCGGGGGTGATCGACCTTCCGCCGGGCTTTTCCTATCGCGTAGTATCGCGCCTTGGCGATACGATGAGCGATGGCTTCACAGTGCCCGACAATGCCGATGGCATGGGGTGCTTTGACCTTGGCAACGGCGAAATCGCGCTGGTGCGCAACCATGAATTGGTGCCGCAGCACGATGGCGGCGGGGTGATGGGCCCGGCCTATGACACCGTCGCGCGCAGCCTCATTCCGCTGCCCGGCGGCACCACCACCATCGTGCTCGACGCGGCGACGCTGGCGGTGAAGCGCCAGTATCGCAGCCTCGCAGGCACGATCCGCAATTGTGCTGGCGGGATCACGCCGTGGGGCAGCTGGCTCTCGTGCGAGGAGAACACCCACCGCGCCAACGTCCAGATCAACAAGGATCACGGGTTTGTCTTCGAAGTGCCGGCGTCTTCGCCGGGGCTGGTTGATCCGGTGCCGCTCAAGGCCATGGGGCGTTTCAACCACGAGGCGGCCTGTATCGATCCGGCCACCGGCATCGCTTACCTCACCGAAGACCGCGACGATTCGCTGCTTTACCGTTTCATCCCGGCCCATCCGGGCGAACTGGCGCGCGGCGGCACTTTGCAGGCGCTGGTGATCGACGGTCTGGCTGACACGCGCAACTGGACCACCGCTGATATCGCCGTGGGCGTGCCGACCGGTGTGCGCTGGATCACGCTTGACGACGTCGAAGCGCCTGAGGATGACCTGCGCCACCGCGGTGCTGCCATGGGCGCGACGTTGTTCGCGCGCGGCGAGGGCATCTGGATGGGCGAGGGCGAGATGTACTTCTGCTGCACCAGCGGTGGCGCGGCGAAGGAAGGCCAGATCTTCCGCCTCAAGCCCGCACTGCACGGCGCGGATATGCTCGAGCTGTTCTACGAAAGCGACGACATCGCCGAGTACAGCTTTGGCGACAACCTCACCGTTGCGCCGAACGGCCACCTGATCGTCTGCGAAGACCAGTACACCGAAGTGGTCGACAACCACCTGCGCGGGATCACCCCGCAGGGCGCGGCCTATGACTTCGGGCGGCTGACGATGCAGACCGAACTGGCCGGAGCTTGCTTCTCGCCCGATGGCCGCACGCTGTTCGTCAACGCCTATTCGCCCACCATGACGCTCGCGATCACCGGCCCCTGGCCCGCGTGAGCAGCCAACCGGCGATCCTGTTCGTCTGTCTCGGCAATATCTGCCGGTCGCCACTGGCCGAGGGCGCCATGCGCGCCCAGCTGACGGAGCGCGGGCTCGGCTGGAGCGTGGATTCGGCGGGCACCGGTAACTGGCATGTTGGCAAGGCGCCGGATCCGCGCGCCATCGCCGAAGCGGCCCGGCGCGGGGTGGACATTGCGGGCCTGCGCGCAAGGCAGGTGGTGGCGGAGGATTTCCGCCGCTTCACGCACATCTTCGCGCTCGACGAGAACAACCGCACAGACCTGCAACGGATAGCCCCGTCTGCCGCAACGGCCGAACTGAGCCTCCTGCTCGATATGGTGCCCGGATACGAGGGGCGCTCTGTCGCCGATCCTTACTACGGTGATGACCAGGGCTTTGCCCGGACATGGGACGAAGTCAGCCTTGCCGCGCGTGCCTTGGTGGAGACGCTCTAGCTCGCCAGCATCTTGAGCGATGACACCACGAGCATCGCCGCCAGTGCATAGCGCACGTAGTCTTCCCGGATCCTGCCGCTCACCAGCGAGCCGACCACGATCCCCGGTAGCGAGCCAAGCAGCAGGCTCCCCAGCATCCAGCCATCGACGTTGCCGAGAAACGAGTGGCCCAAGCCCGCCACCAGCGTCAGCGGCACGGCATGGACGATATCGGTGCCGACGATGGTCTTGGTGCCCAGCCTCAGCGGATAGACTGTGGCTAGCAGCACGGCTACCAGCGCACCTGCACCCACCGATGTCAGCGCGACCATCCCCCCGATAATGGCGGCCCCGCAGGTAACGACGAGGCCTTGGCGCGAGCGCATGGATGCGCCCATCCGGCTCCCCATTCTCACCAGCGCGGGCTGAATGCGCGGCTTCATGATCATCATTATCGATGTGAGCAACAAGGCCGCGCCGAGCAGGCGCATCAGCGGCTCTGCGTCGAGCTTGCCGCCTTCGAACAGCCACAACCACAGCAAGGTGAGGATCGCCGCGGGCACGCTGCCCAGGGCGAGCTGGCGGACCACCTTCCAATCGACTGACTTGAGCTTGTGGTGCGTCGCTCCGCCCACCGTCTTGGTGATTGCGGCAAACCACAGGTCGGTGCCCACCGCCACGGCGGGTGGGACACCAAGCAGAACGATCAGGATCGGCGCCATCAGCGAGCCGCCGCCTACACCGGTCAGACCGATAAGGAAGCTGACGAAGGCCCCAGCGGCAGTATAGCCGAGGTCGATGTGCGTGAGCACGGGCTCAGGCGCTCGCCATTGCCTTTACCTGCGCCAGCACGGGCTCAGCCCATTCCGGACGGCAGATCAGGAGGTCGGGCATGTAGGTGTCGGACTGGTTGTAAACCAGCGGGCTGCCATCGATGCGGCTGATATGGAGGCCATGCGCGGCGGCCACGGCGGCTGGCGCGCAGCTGTCCCACTCGAACTGGCCGCCCGAGTGGAGGTAGATCTCCGCCTCGCCGCGCACCACGGCCATCGCCTTGGCCCCGGCGCTGCCCATCGGCACCAGCTCGCCGCCAAGCGCTTCCGCCACGGCCACCGCCTCGGCAGCGGGACGAGTGCGGCTGACAACGAGGCGCGGCTTGTCGTTGGCCGCGGGAAGGTGGCTGGGGGCGTCAGAGCGCAGCACCAGTCCGCCGTCGAGACCGGGCAGGGCCACGGCGCCGATGGCCGGTACGCCATCAATCGCCAGCGCTACGTGGACTGCCCAGTCCGAGCGCGCCTCGCCATATTCGCGGGTGCCGTCGACCGGATCGACGATCCACACGCGCGACTTGGACAGACGCTCGTCGGTGTCCTTGCTCTCTTCCGAGAGCAAGCCATCATCGGGGCGCTGCTGGCGCAGGGCATGGACGAGGAACTGGTTTGCGGTCTGGTCACCAGCCTTGCCCAGCGCCTTGCCTTCGAACATCCCGCTCTGGCGGACCTCGAGCAGGATCTTCCCTGCACACTGCGCGAGATGCGCGGCCAGTTCTGCGTCGGACATGGTCGTCATAGTCGGTAATTTTCCCCCTGATACTGCACGCGCATGCGTATATCGGTGCACATTGTCGCCTGTGCGCTATTCGCACAAGGAGCCTTTCCTATCTGCCTTGCTATCTGCGGTATCAGGCCGCGACGGGCTCACTGCCCCGAACCGATGACCGCCTCAGCTTCGATTTCGCACTTCCATTCCGCATTATAGAGCGCGGAGATCGCCACCAGCGTGCCGGTGGGGCGGGCGTGCCCCAGCGCTTGGCTGAAAGCGGCGGTGACCGCATCGGCATCCTTGATGTCGGTGACGAACATGCGTGCGCGCACCACGTCGCCCGATTGTCCGCCCAGCTCGGCGACATAGGCCAGGATCAGCTCGAAGCAGCGTTCCGCCTGCCTCCCGGCATCGGGGGAGACGCTGCCATCTTCCTCCACCCCGACAGTGCCCGACACGATGATCCGGTCGCCCACGCGGATGGCGCGGGTAAATCCGGCCTTTTCCTCGAACGGGGAGAGCGGCGCAATGCGCGGGCGGCCGTCGTTCGGATCAGCCACAGGACATCTTTATGATCTCACCGTCGTCGTTCCAGACCACGGTCAGCCGCTCGGGCCGATAGTCCTCGGTGAAAGGATCGCCTTCGTGGACGGCGCGCAGGATCGCGGCACCGGTCAGCTCTTGCAACTGCTTGCCGAGCTCCTCGCTATAGGGCTCCCCCAGGCGCGATTGGGCCGGAGCTGCGTCACACATGGCGGGTCGTTCCGGAACCGAGGTACAGGCCGCCATCAGCGGCAAGGCAGTCAGGGCGAGAAGATAGCGTCGCATAGACCGCGTTGGATACCAGAGCTGCCCCCGCCGCGCCAGCCACGCCGCACCGTATTGCCAGCGACGGGTGGCGGCGGTAAGGAGATGGCATAATGCTTAGCAAGCTATCGATATTGTTTGCCAGGCCACAATCAGAGAGAGACCATGCCGCTGACTGTCCAACCCATCCTGCCCACCTTTGGCGCCGAGTGTTCGGGGCTGGACCTGACCCAGCCGCTGTCAGCCGATGACCTGCGGGAAATCACTGATGCGATGGACAAATATGGCGTGACCGTGTGGCGCAATACCGGCATGAACGACGAGCAGCATGTCGCGTTCAGCCGCAATTTCGGCTATCTCGAGCGCGTGCCCAAACGCGGCGAGGGCCAGCCTATGCGGCTGCCCTATCGCGAGCTGTTCGATGCCTCCAACCTCAATCTGGAAGGCGAGATCACGCGCGATCCGGCGGCGATCGAATATCGCAAGGGCGACCGGCTGTGGCACACAGACACTGCCTTCATGGCCAAGCGCACCTCCTATTCGCTGCTCATGGCGCATGAGGTACCCAAGGTCGGCGGGCAGACTTGGTTTGCCGATACACGCCAGGCCTATGAGGACTTGCCGGAAGAGACCAAGGAACTGCTCGAAGGCAAGATCGGCATCAACTCGCTGTGGTGGAGCCGTAAGCAAGCTGGCGCTGACATCTCCGAGGAAGAGATCAACGAGCGCTTCAAGGCGGAGCATCCACTGGTCCATGTCCACCGCGGTTCAGGCCGCAAGGCGCTGTTTATCGCTGCGCACACGATGGACGTGAAGGGGATGGACAAGGAAGAGGGGCGGGCGCTCATCAAGTCCCTGATCGAACACACCACCCAGCCGCAATATGTGTTCAAGGTCGATTGGAACGTGGGCGACATGGTGATCTGGGACAACCTGTGCACCATGCACCGCGGCGGCGAGTTCGATGCTGCCAACGAAAAGCGCGACATGCGCCGCACCACCGTGCGCGAAGGAACCGAGCCGCATACGATGGACCTCGGCGACGATCCCTATACCGAGCTGTTTTCGAAGTCGCCGACCTCGGTGGACATCAACCGGGCGCGAGACGCGGGGCGGTGACGCCTGTCAGGTTAGCAGGGCCAGCCGCACATTGCCGCGCCCGGCGCGGATGAGGCCGATCTCGCGCGCGGCGGCATAGGAGAGATCGATCACGCGGTTGCCATGAAACGGTCCGCGATCGTTGATGCGGACCACCACGCTTTCGCCATTGCTCGGATTGGTCACACGAACCCGGCTTCCCATTGGCAAGGTTCGGTGGGCGGCGGTGAGCCGCTGCGGATCGAACACCTCGCCATTGGCTGTCCGGCGTCCGGCAAAGCCGTCACCATGCCCGTAGTAGCTTGCTTCGCCCGAGCCCATGCTGCTCGCGCTGGGCGAAGGCACTGGAGACGGGCGATTGCCCCGACGGGTGTCTGCCGCCGCGAATTGCGTGACCGGCATGGTCTCGACACTGGCCTTGCCGCGTCCGAGCGGGACCACTTCGGGTTGGCTAGCATCGTAAAGGCTGACAGCCCCAAGCAGGCCTGCGGCCCCGGTTGCCGTAGCCAGCGCGGCCACCAGCACCCGGCGCTGTGAACGGAGGCGGACCAGTGCGCGCAGCCGCTCTCTTCGGCTGGGCAGCGATTTCGTCTCGGCAAGTTCGGGCGGTTGGGGGGGAAGATCTGTCATACCTAATCAAGGGTTCGGACGCGCCACTGTTCCGAACTAACCATAATGGTAATATTTGGCCCATGGTGCGTTCCAATTGGGCATGAAAAACGCCCGGCCCTCGCGAACGAGGACCGGGCGTCTGTTATTCGGCCAGTCTGGCTGGAGCCGCTTAGAAGATGCGGCAGGCCGTTTCGGCGGGTGCAGCGAGCTGGGCTTCCAGCTCGTCATCAAGCTTCAGCAGCGTCAGCGAGCAGCCAGCCATTTCGATGGCGGTGCAATATTCGCCCACATAGTTGCGCGCGATGGTGAGGCCGCGATCGGCGCAGAGCTGAGCGGCCTTGTTGTAAAGCACATAAAGCTCGGCTGGCGGGGTGCCGCCAAGGCCGTTGATCATCAGCGCCACACGGTCGCCCGAGGTAAACGGCAGGTCGTCGGCCACGGCGTCGAACAGGATCTTGGCGATTGCGTCAGCGCTTTGCAGCTTGGCCCGCTCGCGGCCCGGCTCGCCATGGATGCCCACGCCGATTTCCATTTCGTCGTCACCGATCTCGAAGATCGGATCGCCCTTGGCGGGCGGAATGCAGCTGGTGAGCGCCACGCCCATGGTGCGCACGTTGTTGTTCACCTTCTCGGCCACGGCGACCACCTCTTCGAGGCTGGCACCGGCTTCGGCAGCCGCGCCGCAGGCCTTCATCACGAAGAAGTTGCCCGCCACGCCGCGACGGCCGACGGTGTAGAGGCTGTCCTGCACGGCCACGTCATCGTTGATGTGGAACTGCACGACCTTGATGCCCTCGGCCTCGGCCATTTCGCTGGCCATGTCCCAGGCCATGCGGTCGCCCTGGTAGTTGTTGACCAGCACCAGCACACCGGCATCGGTGGCGACGGCCTTGATCGTCTCGTAGCAGGCGTCGACGGGCGGCGCGGCGAAGACCGGGCCCTGGCAGGCGGCGGTCAGCATGCCCGGGCCAACGGCCATGACGTGCGCCGGTTCGTGGCCCGAACCCGAGCCCTGCACGATGGCGACCTTGCTGGGATCGACATTCTTGCGCTTGATCATATCGAACTCGGGCATGGCCTCGAGCAGATCACCATTGGCGGCGATCACGCCGGCCATGAATTCAGGCACGAAGTTGGCCGGATCGTTGACGAATTTCTTCATTGTGGTCTCTCCCAAAAAAGCAATCAGCGGTTCAGTTCGGCGGCCTGCGGCGCGTAGTCGACGCCGTAGTGCTTGCACCAGTCGTAAAGGATCGTGGCAATGCCGACGATGCCCGGATCGGGCGTGTTGGCGCTGCGCTCGCCAACCTGCGAGGCGCGGCCGCGGTGCGCGATCAGCGTGCGGGTCTCGTCGATGGCCTTGTCGGCTTCGGCGGTGACGGCGGCCAGCACGGCGCCAAGGTCGGAGCCGTCCATTTCCTGCATCTTTTCGTGGATCGGGATCAGCGCATCGAGCAGCGTTTTGTCGCCGCGCACCGCGCCGCCGCGCGCCATGATGCCTTCGAGCGCCGCGCCGACCATCTCGGTCAGCTTCTCGTAGCTCACCTCGGTTTCGCCCTTGGAGGCCATTCCGGCCTTCATAAAGCCGGTGCCCCAGATCGGCCCCGACGAGCCGCCGACGTGCTTGGAACAGACCATCGCGATCTTGAGCAGCATCGCGCCCACGGCGCTGCGGTCGATGGTCGGCAGTTCGGCCTTGATGACCTTGAACCCGGTGGCCAGCGAAGTGCCGAAGTCACCGTCGCCGGCAAGGCCGTCGAGATCGGAGAAATACTTCTCGTTGCGGATCACCGTGTCGCAGGTGACGTCGATCGCCCCGGCGATCTGGTCGATGGTAAGCGTAGTCATTCTATCCTCTCCGGTAGGCGTGTCAGGCGGACGCTGCGGCTTCGCCCAGCGCATTCAGGTCTGCCAAGGTGATGAGGGCGGGGTTATCGCCCAGTTCGGGCACCACGCGCGCGGCCTCGGAGAAGTCTTCCTCCTTGGTGTAGGTGCTGGTGGTGATAAGCGTCGGGATGCCTGCGCCGGTCGAGGCGAGCAGGCCGTTGCGGCTATCTTCCACCACCACACAGGCGCTGGCGGGAAGGCCGAGCGTTTCGAGCGCGAGGTTGTAGATCTCGGGATCGGGCTTCTTCTTGCTGACGACATCGCCCGCATGGACGAATTCGAACGCCGCTTTCCGCTCCGCTCCGAACAGGTCGAGCACGGCATCGATGAACTTGGGGTTCGAGGTGGTGCACACGCCCAGCCGCACGCCTGCCGCGCGCGCCTCGTCGATGATCCGCAGCACACCGGGGCGAACCGGCAGTTCGGTCACGATCTCGGCGGTGATGCGGGTCTTTTCCTTGTGCAGCGCGAGGATCAGCTCCTGCTGCCCGCCATGCTCGGCGACCTTGTCTTCAGGCCAGCCGAATTCGTTGAAATAGGCGGTCATCCGCTCCTTGCCGCCCGCCACCAGCAGCAGCCGGGCGTAAAGCTCGACGCTCCATTCGGCATCGATGCCGAATTCGGCGAAAGCGCGGTTGAAGCCGACGCGGTGCGCATCGCGTTCGGTGTCGACCAGAACGCCGTCGCAATCGAAGATCAGCGCCTTGATCATCAGGCGTCCTCACGCAGCGTGGCGAGGAAGGCCGCGCCCTGATCCTTGCCGCCGAACTTCTCGATGAAGCTGGCGAACAGTTCCTTGCAGGCCTGATACTGGGCGTCGATCACGCGCAGCGGCTCGTAGTCGTTGGGCTTTGCCTTGCGATAGGCGTCCACGCTCTCGATGAAGACGTGCTTGAGGTTGGTCGAGATGTTCACCTTGGCCGCGCCGCGGGCGATGGCCTTGGCGAAGGTCTCGTCCGAAAGGCCGGTGCCGCCGTGCAGCGCCATCGGGGTTTTGGTGGCCTTGTTGATCGCCTCGATGCGGTCAAAGTCGACCACCGGATCGCCCTTGTAGTAGCCATGCGCGGTGCCCACGGCGCAGGCGAAGGCGGACAGGTCAAGCGCATCGCAGAAGGTCTTGGCGTCGGCGGGGTCGGTCAGCACGCTGTCGGCCTCGTCCACCACCATGTCGTCTTCCACGCCCATGATCTGGCCGAGTTCGGCTTCCATGCCGACGTTGTACTTCTCGGCAATGTCGCGCACCTGCTTCGACATCGCGAGGTTCTCGTCGAACGGGAATTCCGAAGCGTCGATCATGATCGAGGTCCAGCCGGTGGCGGCACACTTCTCGATCATCTCGATGTTCTTGCAGTGGTCGAGATGCAGCACGACCGGCACCGGCGAGTTTGCAGCACAGGTGCGCACCCAGCTGACGATTTCCTCGTGGCTGTAATAGTCGATGGTCTTCGAGCTGGTCTGGCAGATGACCGGGGCGTTGAGGCTCTCGGCGGCTTTCACCATGGCCTTGGTCGAGTTGTAATCGACAAGGTTGAACGCAGCGACGGCATAGCCGTTATCCATCGCGTGGCGGAGCAGCGGCTTCATGTTGACTAATGGCATGTGAGGGCCCCCTTAATTGAAAATGTCTGCGGGCTCTGCGGCCCCTTTCGAATCGGTTCCATAGCGACCCATCGCCAGCCTAACCAGCCGTGTTTGCATGGCAAAGGCGGCTGCGAGATTGAAAAAGTCCGAAATCTGCGAGCGCTGTGCCAGCTTGAGGCAGTCTAGCCAAGAGGGCATGCGGACAATAGCCCTGATGAAGCGAGCTTCGCCTAAAGCGGCGGGGCGAGCGCATCGCGCAGGTCGCCAAGCCAGGGATCGAACGGCACCCATGCGCCCTGGCCCTTGCGGTTGATCGGCTGGCGCACCTGTTCGCTGCTGGCCGTGCGCACGGCGCGGTCGGTCTGGTGGAAGGCGAGGCAGCTCTCTTCGAACTCCAGCCCGCAATAGGCGAGCATGCGCCGGATCTGGCCTTCGGGATCGTCGAGCACATCCTCATGCTGCACGCGCAGCACTTTGTCCGGCAGCACCTCGTCCCAGTGCGCCATCAGGTCGACATAGTCGGCATAATAGCGGCCAATTTCGGTGAGGCCGTAGGTGAACTCCTGCCCTTCGGCGAACAGCTGCTTGAAGCCGGAAAAGCAGCAATCCATCGGCGCGCGGCGCGCGTCGATGATCTTGGCATTGGGCAGGATGAGATGGATCAGCCCGACATGGCGGAAGTTGTTCGGCATCTTGTCGATGAAGAACGGCGCGCCCCGCCGGTGGATGCGGGTGTTCTCGATATAGTGCTCGCCGAACTGCGCCAGCTGCTCAGGCGTGAGTTCGTGCAGGATATCGGGATAGCGTGACTGGCCCGCCTTGCGCCCACGCAGCCGGTGGGCGAGCGCGAGCATGTCGGGCAGTTCCAGCGTGCCATCGACCTGGCTGTGGCTAGCGAGGATCTGCTCAAGCAGCGTCGATCCCGCGCGCGGCAGGCCGACAATGAAGATCGGATCGGGGGCCTCGTGCCCTGCGCCTTCGTGCTTTGCAAAAAGCTCGGCCGTGCAGCTTTCACGCTGGCGGCGCATTTCCTCGCTCATCACATCGGCGCTGTAGCGGGTCTGTGCGCGCTTCAGGGCATTGCCCTGTTCGTAATAGGTGAAACTCGCCTCATAATCCTTGCGGTCCTCGTGCGCCTTGCCGAGCGCGAAGGAGATGTGCACGCGGTCCATGAAGGCCAGATCGGGCCGTGCGACCTGCGCTTCCATCGTGGCGATTTCCGCTTCGCTGAAGGTGTAGGTCTTGAGGTTGGCCAGCGCATACCAGGCATCGCCATGCTCGGGCTTGGCGGCAAAGGCGGCGCGATAGCTGGCAATGGCCTGCTCGGTCTCGCCGGTTGTCTTCAACGCATGGCCGCGGCTGGTCAGCGTGGCCGGATCGTTGGGCACCTTTTCAAGCACCTGCTCAAACAGGGCAAAGGCGCGGGCATAGTCGCCGGTCTGCATGGACTCGATCGCGAGATGCGACTGGAACAGCGGGTTTTGGGGATCACGCTCGTATAAGGCCTGCGCCTGTTCGAGTGCCGCCTCGAACTTCTGGCGACGGCGAAGCGCATCGATATAGTCGAGCCGGACCTGGATATTGTCGGGCTCAAACGCGGCGGCGCTTTCCAGCAGGAAGTCCGCCTCGTCGAGAATGCCGAACTTGATGCCGATCTGCGCCAGCAGCCGCATGCCTTCGACATTTTTCGGATTGGCGCGCAGGAAGTGGCGGCAGATCTCCTCTGCCCGCAGCAGGCGGCCTTCGTGCAGATGGTGCGTGACGGCGACCAGTTCGCGCGGCAGCGAGGCGATGCGGGCGGCCTGCGCGCGGGCCGCCTCGGCTGCGGGGCCGGTCTGCAATTCCGCCAGCGCGCGCCAGCTGGCATCCAGCGCCGGATTGAACCGGGTCGCGCGGCTGAAAGCGGCAATGGCCGCCGCGGCGTCGCCGCGAGAGCGGGCGAGGTGCCCGGCTTCCTGCCACGCCCGGCCATATTCGGGCATCGCGGCATGAAGCCTCGCAAGCGTGGCCTGGGCCTCTTCCAGGCGGCTTAGATAGCGCAGCGAGACCGCTGCAATATACAATGCCTCGGCATTGACCGGATCGCTTGCGAGTATGGCCTCGGCCCGGCTTAGACTACCTGCGAAATCGCCCTGTTGTGCGGCCTTTTGCGCTGCGGCCAGTTCTGCATCCCGGTCACTCATTGGGTGCCCCTAGCAAAGCACAACGGCGGAGGCGACCATCGTCACCCCCGCCGTCTGCATCAGGCCTGTTCAGCCGATCAGTAGTTGTACGACATCCGCATGCCGATCGTCCGCGGACGGTTGGTGGTCACGCGAGGACGGTCGAACACATAGCTGCCCGAGATTTCGGCACGCTCGTCGAACACGTTCTCACCGTAGACTTCGAAGCGCCACTGGTCAGCCACGACACCTACGGACAGGTCCGCAATGGTGTAGCTGCCGAGCTGCAGCTTGTTGATCTCGATGATGTCCGTGTACTTCGACGACGAGTAGGTCACCTGCGGCTGGACATAGGCTTCCAGCGAGTTCGACAGATCCCACTCGTAGCGGATGCGGGCATTGCCCTGGAACTTGGGGGCATAGGCCAGCGGCTCGCCAGCCTTCACGTCCTCGGTCGGGACCAGCACGTTGGTGATCTTCGTGTCGAGGACCGAGAAGGCACCGGAAAAGGTGAAGCCGGGCAGGGCGTAAGGAGCGACGGTGAAGTCACCCTCGACACCATAGATCTCGGCATCGGCGGCATTGTCGGAGAAGAACAGGTTGACGATGGCGGGATCGAAGATGGTGGTCTGCAACCGCTCGATGTCGACAAAGAAGGCGCTGCCGTTGAAGCGGACCTGGCCGTCGACAAGGTCGAGCTTCCAACCGACCTCGTAGTTCTTGACCTCGTCGGTCTCGAGCTCGAACGGCACGGTGTAGCCGGAGCCGTTGGTGGCGCCGCCCGGACGGTTGAGCAGGCCGGGACGGAACCCTTCCGAATAGGTCGCATAGACCAGCGTATCGGGGGTCGGCGTCAGCTGGATCGAGGCCTTGTAGATGAAGCCATCGGTCTTTGCCTTATCGGGCGCGCGCACGGCGTTGTAGACCTGCTGCGCCTGTGAGGCGTTAAGGCCTGCGTCCATGATGTCCTGCAGGCTGTCGGCGAGCGTGAAGGTCTGGCGCAGCGCCGCGTTGCAGCTGTTGATGAAGGTGTATTCGCCGTCACCATCGTACAGATCGTTGAGATCGGTGCCGTAGGCGTTGGCGTCCTCGGCAGCACCCGAGTTACAGAACGAACCGTTGGCGCTCCCTTCGAAATCGACCTCGACATCATAGTAGCGGGCACCGAAGGTGACCGTGACGAGGTCGGGCATCAGATCGATGCTCGCTTCGCCGAAGATGCCGAGCTGCTTATCGGTGCGACGGATATCGTTGCGGAAGATCGTCGCCGCCGGGAACGGGCCGGGATCGCTGTTGTAACCCGGCTGCGGATAGTTCGGCGCGAAGGGGCCGAACGGCTGGGCCTGGATGTTGCCCGGGTAGGCGAAGTCGTTGCGCTCCTTCAGCTCAAGATCCGAGTAGAAGCCGCCGGCCGTGGCCCGGATCCAGAAGTCGTCAGGCGTGCTGAAGCGCAGTTCCTGCGTCAGCGTGGTCGTCTTGCTCGCGGAGGTCACATAGAGGTTGGGGGCCTGACAAGTGCCGCTCGGGCCGCCCGCGCCGGGATAGCTGACCGAGCCATCGCAGATGTAATAGGGCAGGTACTGGCCCACGAACAGGTAGTCGCTGTAGTCGATCCGTTGCTGCGTCTCGCGATCAGTGTAAGCACCGGTGTAAACGACATCGAGCATCGCGAGGCGACCTTCGACTGTCCAGCTGGTGTTGGAGAACTCGTCGTCGAGGTGATCCGGCTCGAAGCGCTGGATCTGCAGGTCGTCGAGTCCGTCCAGCTCCGGATCGGCGAAGAACACGCCGTCGGTCTCGAGGCGCTGGCGCATGTGCGATACGTTCAGCGTCCAGTCCGGGGTGATTTCCCACAGCGCGCTGGCGCGGAAGCCGGCATAGGTGGCGTCGTTGAAGTTCTCTTCGACGAGGCCTGAGTTGTCGGCCGCGATGAAGTTCACGTCGCCGTCGTCAAGCTCGCCATTGCGTGCGGCTGCGGCCTGAATGCCGCCACGTCCGCCATCGGCATAGGCGCCGGTGACCACGGTGCCGTTGGAGCGCACAGTGCCTGCGGAGCGGAAGCGGGCGCTTTCGCGCACAGTGCGCGTGCCGGCGACGTTGTCGATATAGCCGCCCTGGTTATCGACGAAGGCCACGCCGCGCACGGCCAGCGTATCGGCGACGGGCACGTTGAGCATCACCTCGGCCTTGTATGACGCTTCACCACCCTTGGTGAAGGACACCCCGGCGCTGGCGCTGGCGTCAAACCCGGCAAGGCTCGGCTTGTTGGTGATCAGGCGCACGACACCGGCCTGCGAGCTGGCACCGAACAGCGTTCCCTGCGGACCCGAGAGCACCTCGATCCGCGACAGGTCGGCGGCATAGACGTCGAGGTTGCGGCCCGGCTGCGCCAGCGGCTGTTCGTCGAGATACATGGAGACGTTGGGGGCAAGGCCCGCAACACCGGCAGTGGTCAGGCTCGGCGTGGTCGAGGCGAGGCCGCGAATGTAGATCGTCGACTGGCCCGGGCCGCTGCCGCCAGCGGTGACCGTGGGAAGCTGGTTGAGGTAGTCATCGAAGGTGTCGATGTTCAGCTCTTCCAGCTGCTCCGTGCCGAGCGCCTGAACCGAAACCGGCACGTCCTGCAGGTCTTCGGTGCGCTTGGTCGCGGTAACGAAGATGGTGTCGACACCGCCGACGCGCGGCGCTGCTGCCTCGGCCTCGGTAGTCTGTGCGGCAGCGGGTGCGGCCAAAGCGATGGCCAGCGCGCCAATCGACGCGCCGCTGGAGTATTTCAGCATCTGTAAAGTCCCCTGAAAAAGAGTTCCCCAGACCGCGCCGCACACTTTCTAAGGCGGCGCAATCCGTAAAGGAGTTCTGGCGCTAAAGCATATTGCGCTCGGTGCGTGCCAAGTAGCGGCAAGGGGAGGGGCTTGCTACCGAACCTGCCGAGATTCCCGGAGTTGAGTTCTTTGCGTTGCAATATGGCAACACGGGAAATAAAAAGTGTATATTTAGAAAGTACTCATTCGACCTTCCGAATGCATTGCATAATCCGGTCGATTTTACTTTAAAAATACTAATTAAGGGGTGGTAAAGGCGCAAGAGCAGGGCAAGTTGCTGAATTTCATGTCTGCGGGCGGCGTGCTTGCAGACTTTCCATCAACTTGCAGCTTTATTGCTCGGCTTCCCATTGCTCGCAGGCTTCGGCAGTAGTCGGCACGCCGTGGCGCTTGCGCACGATGTCGAAGGTGATGGCTTTCATGATGGCCACCCCCATCAAGGCGACGACCACGGAGAACGGCAGCGCCCCGATGACCATGGTGGTGCGGATAGCGTCAATCCCGCCGATTATCAGCATCGAGCCGACCATTACGGCCAGTGCGACACCCCAGAACAGAATGTGACGCTGGCGCTGGCCATCGGTTTCGCCTGCGCCGTTAATCGTGTTCACGATCAGGATCGCGCTGTCGGTGCTGGTGATGATATAGGTCATCAGCAGGACCACCACGAGGCCGGAGACAATTGTCGCCACGGCCGGATCGAGCAGCACGTTAAGCGTCGCAAAGAGCTGATCGGAGATCGGGGCCGCAAGGATCGCGCCATGGGCCTGGCCGCTCAATTCCAGCTCGATAGCCGTGCCGCCGACGATCGTCATCCACACGAAGCACATCAGCGAAGGCACCAGCAGCACGCCGAGCACATATTCACGCACCGTGCGTCCGCGCGAAATGCGCGCGATGAACATGCCGACAAAGGGGGCAAAGGCGATCCACCAGGCCCAGTAGAACACGCTCCAGTCAAGCTGCCAGCGCACCAGCGCCTCGCCCACCGGGGTGCCGTCGGACGGGAACAGCGTCAGCGCCGTCTGCGGCAGAGTGCGAAGATAGTCATAGACGGTGACCCCGAGCAGCTCGAAGCCGGAGAGGCCCGAGCCGACCACCACGAACAGGGCCAGCAGCGCGAAAGAGAGCCCCATGTTGAGGTTGGACAGCCACTTGATCCCTTTGCCCACGCCCGACAGGGCGCTGAGCGTGGAGGCCCCGACCAGCACTACGAGCGTGATGGCGATGGCGGCAGGCGTTGACTTGCTGTCTGCGTCGAGCAGCCAGTCGCCAAGCCCAAGTCGGCTGAGACCAGCGACAAATTGTTCGACCCCGAGCCCCAAGGTTACAGCTACGCCCAGGATCGTCGCCACGACTGCCACGACATCGACCAGGTGCCCGACGGCGCCTTCCATAGTCTTGCCGAACAGCGGGGCCAGCGCGGAGCGAATTGTGAGCGGCAAGCCGCGCCGGTAGGCGACGTAGCCGATGGCAAGGCCCACCAGCCCGTAGCAGCCCCAGGCCGCGAGCCCCCAGTGGAGGAAGGTGTAGATATAGGCAGACTGCACCGCCTCGGGCGATGCTGCGGCGACGGCGCCGCGGATGATCTCCGGATTGTTCTGGAAATGGGCCAGCGGTTCACCGGTCGAATAGGTCAGCATGCCGATGCCGATGCCTGCGCCAAACAACATGGAAAACCAGCTGAAGTAGCCGAACTCGGGCTCTTCTCCGGGATTGCCGATCCGCATGGACCCGGCCTGCGGGATAAGTGCGAGGCCGAGGCAGACGACCATCAGTGCCGCAACGAGATAGACGTACCAGCCAGAGAAGTTCGCAACGATGGAAGAGTTGACGACGTTGAGCGTTGCGTTGGCCGAAATCGGGAAGAAGATTGCCCACATGATGATGAGCGAAACGATGATCTTTGACGGGATCGTTACCTCACGGCTGAAGCCGTCGTAAAAGCCGCGATCATGCGTGTTGATATCCAGCTCCACCAGAGGGGGAGATATGTATGATTCGTTTGATTCCGGCATCAGCACCCGTCTTGCGGTCGCACAAACGATACACGGTTTGTGCACGTGGCGACGCGTTTATCAGTGTCGGTCGAGGGTCCTGTTACATAGGGCGCAACGCCTCGATTGCAACTTACTGGTGCGTGCGGGGCACCGGCTGGCCAGCTTTGGCGCACAATCGTGGTTGGCACGAGAAAGCGGCGATTGATCCGGCCGAAAAAGCAGGCTAGGCCGCGCTCATCGCACGCTGGTGCTGGAAGGGCTGCTGGATCGGCCCGGAAAAATCCAGCCGATCCAGCGTGTTGCGGGTGTAGCTCAATGGTAGAGCAGCAGCTTCCCAAGCTGACGACGAGGGTTCGATTCCCTTCACCCGCTCCAACTTACCCCTTCTTCAGCGACATTTTCAGCAGCGCATAGCCGCCGAACGCCGCAACCAGCGAGCCCGAGAGCACGCCCAGCTTCACCGCGTCGACCTGCGCCGGGTCGGCAAAGGCGAGGTTGCCGATGAACAGGCTCATCGTGAAGCCAATCGCGGCCAGCAGCGACACCGCATGGACCTGCCGCCAGCCCACATTCTCCGGCAAGCTAGCCAGCTTCAGCTTCACCGCCACGAAGGCCAGTCCGAAGATGCCCACCTGCTTGCCGATCAGCAGCCCCAGCGCGATGCCCAGCGGCAGCGGTGCGAGCAGGTCGGCTGGAGACAGCCCGGTGAGGCTCACCCCCGCATTGGCAAAGCCGAAGATCGGGATCACGAGGAAGGCCACCCACGGATGCAGGCCATGCTCCATATGCTCGAGCGGGGCCGATCCGTCGCGCGCGGTGAGCGGAATGGTCATGGCGGCGGCAACGCCCGCAAGCGTGGCATGGACACCGGACTTCAGCACGAAGACCCACAGCACCACGGTCAGGATCACATAGGGGATAGAGGAACCGATCCGCAGCCGGTTGAGTGCGATCAGTCCCGCCAGCGCCGCTGCGCCGCCCGCCAGCATACCGGTATCGATAGTGCCCGAATAGAACAGGGCGATGATGGTGATTGCGCCGATATCGTCGATCACTGCGATGGCCAGCAGCAGCGCCTTGAGCGCAACCGGCACGCGCGGGCCGAGCAGCGACAGCACGCCGAGCGCAAAGGCAATGTCGGTGGCGGCGGGGATCGCCCAGCCAGCGACGTTTTCAGGCGAGCCAGAATTGAGCGCGAGAAACACTAGGGCGGGCAAAGCCATGCCGCCGATGGCCGCAAACAGCGGCAGCGAGGCCTTGTTCCAGCTCGACAACTGCCCTTGCACCACCTCGCGCTTCACTTCGAGGCCGACGAGGAAGAAGAACACCGCCATCAGGCCGTCGTTGATCCACAAGAGCAGTGGCTTGTCGATCGCGAAGCTGCCCACCGTCACGGCGACGGGCAGTTCGAGCGTGCCGAAATAGGCGCTCGCGGCAGCGCTGTTGGCAGCAATGAGCGCCAGCAGCGCGGCTGCGATAAGGACGATACCGCCGGCGCTTTCCTGTTTCAGGAAGTCGCGTAGGGCCACGGTTGCGCGCGTCAGCATCGGTCAGGCCGCTTGCGGTTGCGGCTTGGCAAGGCGCTGGATGGCGCGCTTCATGGCGCTCCTGATGCGCTGGCGCAAATGCTGCAAGTGCAGCAGAGCAAGGCCGTTGGGCTTCTCGCGCTGTTGCTCCAGCGACAGGCGTTCTTCCACGCGCTGCAGGTATTCGGTCAGTTTGTAGATGCGGGCCTTCATGTCACGTCTCCGAAAGTGAGGGTTGTCGATCGGACGGCCGCGCACAGGCGGGGGGCATAGGAGGGCAGGCCAGGTCCCGTGCATCGGCCGTCCGATGCGGTCCGACATCACAAGCACCAGGAGGTTGCTTGCCAGAGGGGCCCGGTCCGCATGACAACAATGTTCCCGGCAGCCGGAGGTTTCAATCGCGGGGCAGTTTCCTCGATCCTTTGCCCGATTGGCTTTCATGTGCTCGAAGAGGGCTAGGGGATTGAAAATAAGGCGAATAACCAGATCGATCAGGCTGGAGGTGGTTGGGCCATAGGCAAAGGCTATCGAATGGTGGTGCCTCAGCCTATCGTTTGCATCCCCGGCAAAGCCAGCATGCACTGAAACGACGAAGGGCGCGGGAAGACCCCACGCCCTTGCAATTTGCCGTGATGACCGCCTCAGGCGGACAATTGCGCGATCCGGTCTTTCAATCGCAGCCGTTGCAGTTTGAGCTGCTTGAGCTCTGCCTGACGGGCCACTGCCTTGGTGGTGTCGATCAGGCGATCGAGCGCGCGATGCCGGGCCAGCAGGTTCTTGAGGTGCGCTTCAGCCATCATTGGTCTCCTTGTGTTGTTCGCCTCCAAGCTGGCCATAATCGGCGTAATGTGCCAATCGATCTGATAGTAGTAATTCGATAGATTGAGGCTATCATCGCCATGCCGACCTTGCGCCAATTCGAGTATCTGGTCGCGCTGGACGACCATGGCCATTTCGGCCGGGCGTCCGCCGCCTTGCATGTCTCGCAGCCGACCCTCAGCCAGCAACTGAAGCAACTGGAAGAACGGCTGGGCGCGGTGCTGGTCGATCGCGGTTCAACCGGGGTTACACTCACTCCGATCGGCCGCGACGTGGTGGGCAAGGTCCGCGCGATCCTGGCCGAGGTGCAGGATGTGAAGCGGATCGCCGCGCGCAGTGCCGAGCGCATGGCGGGCACCTTCCGTCTGGGCGTTTCGCCCACGCTCGGCCCCTATCTGTTGCCCGAGGTCATCGCCCGCCTGCATCGCGACTATCCCGACATGAAGCTGCATATCCGCGACGGTATTCCCGATGAGCAGGTGCAACACCTGCGCAACGGCGCGCTCGACCTTCTGCTCGCGCCCTTGCCGGTGGTGGGCGACGACATCGAGATCGAGCCGCTGTTCCGCGAGCCGTTGAGCGTCGTCGCCACGCCCGATCATCCGCTCGCGGCCAAGGTCGCGGTGAAGCAGTCGGAGCTTGCCGGGGAGCACTTCCTCAGCCTCGATCCGCGCCATCATTACCACCGGCAAGTCCGCGACATTTGCGACGAGCTGGGCGCGGTGGTGCTCAAGGACTACGAGGGCACCAGTCTCGATTCCATCCGCCAGATGGTCGCTTCGGGGATTGCGCTGGCGCTGCTGCCCGAGCTTTACCTGCGCTCGGAAGCAGGGGGCGAGCGGTCGATCGTGCGGCTCGATGTGATCGACTGGTCGGCCTATCGCTCGGTCGGCCTGATCTGGCGGCGCAGTTCGCCTGCAGCCGAGATGTTCCGGGTGGTTGCCGCCGCCATCGGCAAGGCCGCGCGCGAAGCGATGAAGCGGCCCGCAGCGTGAGCGGCGATCCGGCCTAGCTCACCCTATCCCCGACAGATATAGACCGGGCAGCATGCCGACCTTCTTCCTCGCCTTTCTCGCCACCGTCTTGGTGATCGCTGCCGGGCGTGATGCACTGTTCGTGGCCCGGTTGTCGGAGGCGCATAGCCGGGCGCCGGGGCTCCATGTCGCCATCGTGCTGGCGGTGCTGGCCTTTGCGACTGTGCCGGTGTGGCTGGCAGGCTCGATGGCGCCCCTGCTCGGCGGGGCGGCGGGGCGGCTGTTCGTGGCCGTGGCCTTGCTGGTGGCGGGGGCGGAACTCTTGTTGCTGCGCTCCTCGCCAGCGCCCGCCGAGCCGACGCAGTCCACCGTGGCGACGGCGCTGGTGCTGGCCGTGCGGCTGGTTTCGGGCGCTTCTGGCTTCCTGTTGCTGGCGCTGGCAGCGCGCGGCACGGCGCCTGCCGCCTTCACCGCCGCAGGTGGCCTGGTAGGGGCGCTTGCGGTCTTGTCGGCGGCGGCAATTGCAGGTGAAGACTGGGAACGGCTGCCGCTTGCCATCGTGCGACCATCGGTTGGCGTCGCGCTCCTGCTGGCGGCCACAGTGATTGGATGGATCGCAATAACGTAGCCGGGAGATCGGTTCTTTCGATCAGTGCAATCGTCCATTTGGAGGAAACGTTGGCACGGTTGCGGCGTTGGCAAGATGAACATCACAACGAAGAAGAGGACCATCAACAATGGCTACCACGGGTGACAATTCGAAGCAGGCACTGATCGAGGGTCTGAATGGCCTGCTGGCCGATCATTTCGCGCTCTATATCAAGACCAAGAACTTCCACTGGCATGTGAAGGGCCCGCGTTTCCGCGACCTGCACCTGCTGTTTGACGAGCAGGCCGTCGAGATTCAGGGCCAGATCGACATTATCGCCGAGCGCGTGCGCAAGAACGATGCGAAGACGCTGACCTCGCTGTCGACGATCATGGCCGCCACCAGCGTGCCCGAAGAGAACGCTACTGACCTCGATGCCGATACGATGGTGAAGCAGCTGAGCGAAGATAATGCCGCGCTCATCGCCAGCCTCAAGGCGCTCAAGGACGCAGCCGACAAGGCGGGTGACAACGCCACCGACGGCCTGATCGACGACTGGACCGACATGGCCGAACAACGGTTGTGGTTCCTCAAGGCATCTCTCGGGTGAACCGTCCGGGCCTCACCGCGGCTCGCCATGGGGCGCGCTGCGGTGTAGGCAGCGGGCATGACCAACGTAGACCTCGTCCAGCAGGCGGATGATGCCGCCATTGCCGCCTTCCTCGAAGGCCTTCTCAAAGCCCGCCTGCGCGAAGACCATCGCCCCATAGCGATCTGTCTGCCGGGCGGATCGACCCCGTTCCCGATCCTGCAGAAACTGGCCGAGACCATGACCGACTGGAGCGGGATCGAGGTCTGGCCGGGCGACGACCGGATCGTTCCCGAGGACCACGCCGCCAGCAACACCGGCAAGCTGCGCGCTCTGCTTGAGCCGCTCGGCGCGCGTGTGGTTGCCTTGGAAGAGGGCGCCGCGCCGCCGCATTTTTCGCTCGTCTGGCTCGGGATGGGGGCCGACGGCCACATTGCCTCGCTGTTTCCCAACACCGATCCGCAGGTGGATGATCAGGTGGCGGTTCGCCGCCTGACGCCCGATCCGCTGCCGCCCGAAGCGCCGTTCGACCGGCTGACGCTTACCATTCCGGCCTTGCTCGATACCGACGAACTGATGTTCGTGATCCGCGGTGACGACAAGCTCAAGGTGTTCGACGGCGCACGAGCCGGTGCACACGATCTGCCCGTGGCGCGGCTGCTTGGCGCGGCGCGGCAGACGGTGACATGCTTCGCCTGAGCCAACGGGCGCTCGCACGCCTGGCCTATCGCATCGCTCACCACCTGCGCCTGTGGTACTGGCGCTTGCGCAAGCCCACCGTGCATGGCTGCGCGGTGATCGCGCGCAATCGCGCGGGCGAACTGCTGCTGGTGCGGCCAAGCTACGATGGGTCGCTCTGGCAGTTTCCCGGCGGAGGGATTGGGCGCGACGAAGACCCGCTTGAGGCCGCCCGCCGCGAATTTGCCGAGGAAACCGGACTTGCCCTCCATGCGGCCCGCTCACTCGGGGCGCACCAGCGCGATCTGCACGGGGCGACCAATGTGCTCCATGTCGTGATCGGCGAGGCCGAGGGCGAGCCTCACGGCGATGGCCGCGAGATCGTCGCCGCCGGCTGGTTTGCGCGCATCGCCTTGCCTGACGAACGCAAGGCGAGCGTCGGCGACTGTATCCGCATCGCGCGGATCTAGAGCAGGCTCAGCTGCGCGTCGTTGCGGGGAGGGGCATCGCCATCGGCGCGTTCGAGGTTGCTCAGCGTCACGCCCATCAGCCGGATCGGCTGGGCCAGTGGCAGTTCCGCCTCCAGCAGTTCCTCGGCCAGCTGGGTGAATTCGTCGCGCCCGCTTACGCAGTGCGGCACCGAGCGCGAGCGGGTGGCGGTCTGGAAATCACGGTATTTGAGTTTCAGCGTTACCGTGCGCCCGCGCGCCTGCTTTTCGGCGATCCGTTCCCACACGATGTCGACGATCCGCGCCAGCGTTTCGCGCAGTTCCTCGGGCTTGGAGATATCCTCGGAGAAGGTCCGTTCCCCGCCGATCGACTTGCGCGCCCGGTTCGACCGCACGGGGCGCAGATCAATTCCGCGCGCGGCGCGAAAAAGGTAGTCACCAAAGCTGCCGAAATGGGCGGCGAGGTAGGCGCGGTCCTTGGTCGCGAGGTCAGCGCCGGTTTCGATCCCCAGCCGCGCCATCTTCTCCGCGCCCTTGGGGCCGATCCCGTGGAACCGGCGCACCGGCAGCGAGGCGACGAACTGCGCGCCTTCGCCGGGGCGGATCACACACAGGCCGTCGGGCTTGTTCTGGTCGCTCGCCAGCTTGGCGAGGAACTTGTTGTACGACACGCCCGCCGAAGCGGTGAGCTGCGTTTCCTTGCGGATTTGCGCCCGGATCAGCTCGGCAATGCGGGTGGCCGAGCCGATCCCGCGGATATCGTCGGTCACGTCGAGATAGGCCTCGTCGAGGCTCAGCGGTTCGACTTCCTCGGCATAGTGGTGAAAGATCGCGCGGATTTGCTCCGACACCTCGCGATAGACGTCAAACCGGTGTTTCACGAAAATCAGCTCGGGGCAGCGCCGCTTTGCCGTGACCGAGGGCATCGCGCTTTTGACGCCGAAGCGCCGCGCCTCATAGCTTGCCGCCGCCACCACGCCGCGCCCGCTGGACCCGCCGACCGCCACCGGACGGCCGCGCAAGGAGGGATCGTCGCGCTGTTCAACGCTGGCGAAGAAGGCATCCATATCGACATGGATGATCTTGCGTAGCCCCAGAGCTTCTTCGGGCGCTTCGGCGTCGTCGTCCAGCATGGTGGAACGAATATGGTGCGTTTTGGCGTTTGCGGCAATGCAACAGAGCCGATAAGGGCCATTGCATGCCCAAGCGCAAGTCCTCCGATATACAGATTGGCCCCCGCGAGCTGGTCGGGCTGCTCGCCCTGATGATGAGCCTCAACGCGCTCGCCATCGACGCCATGCTGCCCTTGCTCGACGAGATCGCCCGCGATCTCGCCGTGGTCGACGGGAATCGCCGTCAGCTGGTGGTGGCGGTCTATACCATCGCGATGGGTATCGGCTGTCTCGTGCCGGGCAGCTTTGCCGACCGTTTCGGCCGCCGCCCGATCATCCTCACCGCGCTGGCTGCCTATTGCACCTTGTCGCTTGTCACCGCCTTCCTCACCGATTTCGAGGTGTTGTTGTGGGTGCGCGGGCTCACCGGCGTGGTCTGTGCGGGCCTCATGGTCACGCCGATGGCCATCGTGCGCGATCTCTACGAAGGCGATGCGATGGCGCGGTTGATGTCGCTGGTCTCGGCCGTGTTCATCACCGTGCCCGTGGTCGCGCCCAGCCTTGGCGCAGCGATTGCGCTGGTGGCCGGATGGCGGTTCATTTTCGCCGCGCTGGCGATGATGGGGGGGATTGCGGCCGTGTGGGTCTGGTTCCGTCTGCCCGAGACGCTCAGTGAGAAAAACCGCCAGCACATCGACGTTCCGGTGATCTTGCGGAACATGAAGATAGCGGTGTTGAACCGGCAGGCGGTTGGCTACGTGTTCGGCGCGGCGCTGCTGATGGGCGGTGTGTTCGGCTATGTGAACTCGGCGCAGCAGCTCTATCAGGACTTTTTCGGCGTAGGCACCTGGTTCCCGGTGCTGTTCGGCGGGACGGCGGCGATGATGGCGATTTCCAGCCTCGTCAATTCGCGCATCGTGATGCGTTTTGGCGCGCGGCGGGTGAGCCATGCGGGCACCTTGATGTTCATCGTGGTCAGCGCGACGCAGGTCTGGTCGTCCTATGCCCACCCGGGCAACATTTACTGGTTCCTGCCGTTGATGAGCGTGAACCTCGCCCTGATCGGCTTCCTCGGTTCAAACTTCAGCTCGATTGCGATGCAGCCGTTCTCGAACATCGCGGGCGCTGCTTCGAGCATACAGACCTTCTTCCGCATGTTCGGCGCGGCCATGGTCGGCGTGGTGATCGGGCAATCTTATGACGGCACGGCGCTACCCTTCGCCTGGTCGCTGCTCGGCACCTCGGTGATGGCGCTGATCCTTGTGCTGTTCAGCGAGCGGGGCGTGCTGTTCCGCCGCCTCCACTATCCTCCGCAGAAGACGGTTCCGCTAAGGTGAGCGCGCTTTACGACCTCATCGTGATCGGCGGCGGGGTCAACGGCGCGGGCGTGGCGCGCGACGCCGCCGGGCGCGGGGCGAAGGTCCTGCTGCTCGAAGCGGGCGACCTTGCCAGCGGCACCTCGAGCAAGTCGACCAAGCTGATCCACGGCGGCCTGCGCTATCTCGAATATGCCGAGTTCGCGCTGGTGCGCGAGGCACTGGGCGAGCGCGAGAAGCTGTGGGCCATTGCCCCGCACATCGTCTGGCCAATGCGCTTCGTGCTGCCGGTGAGCGAGGGGATGCGCCCGCGCTGGATGCTGCGCGCAGGGCTGTTTCTCTATGACCATATCGGCAAGCGCGAAGACCTTTCGGCCACCCGCACGATAAGGCTGAAGCGCGATGCGGCGGGCAAGGCGCTGTTGCCGGGGCCGACGCACGGCTTCGAATATTCGGACTGCTGGGTCGACGATGCGCGGCTGGTGGTGCTCAACGCGCTCGATGCCGCGCGCAAGGGGGCCGAGGTCCGCACCCGCGAGCCTGTCACCAGCGCGCGGCGCGATGGCGACGGGCTGTGGCAGGTCACGAGTGTGCAGGGCAGCTATCGCGCCCGCGCCGTGGTCAATGCGGGCGGGCCGGGGGCCGATGATGTCGCGCGCACGATGGGTCGCAAACCTGCTTTCGGCCTGCGCCGGGTGCGCGGTTCGCATATCATTGTGCGCCGCCGCTTCGGGCATGATCGCGCCTATATCCTGCAACTGCCCGACACGCGGATTTGCTTTGCCATTCCCTATGAGGGCGAGTTCACCCTGATCGGCACCACCGATGCCGATCATGACGGTCCGCTCGACGATGTGAATGCCAGCGAGGCCGAGATCGCCTATCTGATCGAGGCGTTTAACGCGAACTTCGCCGATCCGATCGCCCGCGAAGATGTCGTCTGGACCTATGCCGGGGTGCGCGCTCTGATCGACGAGGGGGAAGACCGGCCGGAGGCGGCAACGCGCGGCTATCGCATGTCGCTTTCGGCCAAGAGCGAGGGTGCGCCGGTGCTGGGCATCTATGGCGGCAAGATCACCTCCTATCGCCACTTGGCTGAGGAGGCGGTGGATATGCTCGGCACCCGGCTCGATTGCCTCGCCAAGCCTGCCTGGACGGCGGATGCACCGCTGCCGGGGGGAGACTTCCCCAAGCTCGCGCAGCCGATCCTCGTGCGCGAATTGCAGGTGGACTATCCGTTCCTGACCGAGGCCGAGGCCTTGCGGGTGGGGCGTGCCTATGGGCTCGACGCGGTGCTGTGGCTGGGCGAGGCGAAGACGCGCGCCGATCTCGGGCGCGACTTCGGCTGCGGTTTGAGCGAGGCCGAGGTGGAGTACCTCAAGCGCGTGGAATGGGCGCAGACCGCCGAGGATGTGCTGTGGCGCCGCACTAAGCTGGGGCTGCATATGAGCGCGGAGCAGCGCGCTGCCTTGGCGGAATACCTCGGCGACTGATCCGCACCCGTTTGTCCTGAGCTTGTGAGGCTCAGTCCTCTTTCTTGCGCACGTCCTCGTCGCGCAGCGGAGTGTACTTCACCTCGGCAGGCTTGCCCGCCATGCGTGCGCGCACCATCAGTTCGCCGCGCGTCCACTTCGGCATTTCGCTGGGCGGCCAGGCCCCCAGCCGCGCTTCCTTCAGCGCCGAGAGCACATGGCCGAGCTTCTCGAACTTGGTCGTATGCACCCGGCTGTCCCATGCCAGCTCTGCCGCCTCGACCACCTTGCGCCCGATCGCGCCATAGATGTTCGCCGCCGACAGCACCGCCCAGCGCTGGCGGAAGTGCAGGTGCCGTGCGCCCAGCCGAGCTGCCGCTTCGTGCTGTTCGGCCATATGGACCAGCCGCCGTGCCAGCGTGACCAGCTTGTCGCGGTACATCGGCTTCATCAGCTGGCCGGGCGGGATATCCATCTCCACCAGCCATTCGACCGGCAGGTAGCAGCGGCCCGCTGCATCGTCTTCGGAAAGGTCGCGGGCGATGTTGCTGAGCTGGAACGCGAGCCCGAGGTCGCAGGCCCGGTCAAGCGTCTCGCTCTCGCTGTCAGGCACGCCCATGACCTTGGCCATCATCACTCCCACCGCGCCCGCGACATGGTAGCAATAGCGCATCAGGTCGGCCTCGGTGCGCGGACGCCAGCCCTCGGCATCAAGCGCGAAGCCGTCGATAACATCGTCGCACATGGCTTGTGTGAGGCCGCATTCGGCGGCGACCAGTCCGAGCGCGTCAAAGGCGAGGTCCGACGTCGGCTGGCCATCCAGCGCGCGGTGGGTGAGGATGCGGATCGCTTCGACCCGGTCGTGCCCTTGCTTCTCGTCAAGGTTGAGCGGGCCGCCGTGGTCCTGCCCGTCGGCAATGTCGTCGCAGCGGCGGCACCAGGCATAGAGCAGGTGCGCGCGATCACGGGTGGTCTTGTCGAACAGCAGCGAGGCGGTGGCAAAGCTCTTCGAGCCCAGCGCGATAGATTCCGCAGACCGTTTCACGAGCGCTGCCCGGCTGCGCCCGCCGCCGGCTGAGCGATAGGGCTGCTTGACGACGAGGCTGGCGACCAGCGGGCGAGGGCGGATGCGCTTCACAGGTCGTCCACCCGCATCTGCACCACCGTTTTTGCCGGAGTGAAGGTGCTCATCTTGGCCAGCAAGTCGTCGAGGCTTTCCGCGGCAATCAGGATTTCGCGATGCGCGCTGCGGACGAAGCCGACCTCGGCCATATGTGTGTTGAACGCGATCAGGCCATCGTAATAGCCAAAGGCGTTGAGCAGGCCGACCGGCTTGGCGTGATAGCCCAGCTGCGCCCAGCTGATCGCCTCCCACAGCTCGTCCATCGTGCCCACGCCGCCGGGCAGGGTGATGAAGCCATCGGCAAGGTCGGTGAAGGCCTGCTTGCGCTGGTGCATCGTGTCGACCACCTGCAGCTCGGTCAGGCCCTTGTGGGCCACTTCGAGGTTCACAAGGGCAGTGGGGATGACGCCGATCACCTCGCCGCCCGCGCCCAGCGAGCCATCGGCCACCGCGCCCATCAGCCCGGCCTTGCCGCCGCCATAGACCACGCCAATCCCACGCTCAGCCAGCGCTGCGCCGGTCTCTCGGGCGAGCGCCATGTAGCGTGGGTCGGCGGGGGTGGCCGAACCGCAATAGACGGCGAGCCGCTTCATCGGGCGAGATCCTCGATCATCAGCCCGGCGGTTGCCTTGGCGCTGCCGACCACGCCGGGAATGCCCGCGCCGGGATGGGTGCCCGCGCCCACGAGGTAGAAGTTCTCGATCACGTCATCGCGATTGTGCCCGCGGAACCATGCGCTTTGTGTAAGCACCGGTTCAAGGCTGAAGGCGCTGCCGAGGTGGGCGTTCAGATCGCGGCTGAAGTCGGTCGGCGCATAGTGGAAGCTGGTGACGATCCGGTCGTGGATGTCGGGGATCAGCCGCCGTCCGACTTCATCGAGGATGCGCTTTTCCAGCTGCGGCCCAACCACCGACCAGTCGATCGCCAGCTTGCCCCGATGCGCCACCGGCACCAGCGCATAGAAGGTGCTCTTGCCCTCGGGCGCCATGCTGGGGTCGGTCACGGTCGGGTGGTGGAGGTAGATCGAGAAGTCGTCGGGCAGCACGCCGTGGGTATAGATGTCGTCGAGCAGGCCTTTGTAGCGCGGGCCGAACAGGATCATGTGGTGCGGAATGCCGGGCCAGCTGCCCTCGACCCCGAAGTGGACCACGAACAGGCTGGGCGAGAAACTCTTCTTCGTCAGCGCCTTGCCTTGCGCCTTGCCCCGGTGGCTGTCGCCGAGCAGGTCGCGGTAGGAGTGGACGATATCGGCGTTCGAGGCGACCGCGTCGAATTCGCCGTACCAGCCGCTCTTGGTGTGCACGCCCTTGGCGCGCTTGCCGAGCGTCTCGATCCGGCTGACCGGATCGCCGAGCATGACCTTGCCGCCGATCCGCTCGAAATGGCGCACCATGCCGGCGATCAGGCGGTTGGTGCCGCCGCGCGTCCACCACACGCCGCCGTCTTTCTCCAGCTTATGGATCAGCGCGTAGATCGCGCTGGTCTTCATCGGGTTGCCACCTACCAGCAGGGTGTGAAAGCTCAGCGCCTCGCGCAGCTTTTCGCTGCGGATGAACTTGCTGACCATGGCATAGACGCTGCGCCAGGCCTGGTACTTCATCAGAGCAGGCGCGGCCTTGATCATCGAGGAGAAGTCGAGGAACGGCACCTTGCCGAGCTTGACGTAGCCCTCCTCGAACACCCCGGCGGAATATTCGAGGAACCGTTCGTAGCCCTGCACGTCGGCGGGATCGAGCTTGGCGATCTCCTTGCGCAGCGAGGCCTCGTCGTTCGAATAGTCGAAGTTGGTGCCGTCGGGCCAGTTGAGCCGGTAAAACGGCATGACCGGCATCAGCTCGACATCGGCCGCCATGTCGTGGCCCGAGAGCGCCCATAGTTCCTTGAGGCAATCGGGATCGGTGACGACGGTGGGCCCGGCATCGAAGGTGAAACCGTCGCGCTCCCAGAAATAGGCCCGTCCGCCGGGCTTGTCGCGCGATTCGATCACGGTGGTGGAGATGCCGGCGCTTTGCAGGCGGATGGCAAGGGCAAGCCCGCCAAATCCGGCGCCGATCACGCAGGCGGTGCGACCTTCAGCATGGGTCATTGATCGTCCTTGTGTTCGGGTGCCAGCAATGGCGGGGCAGGGCGTGTCAGGGCCGCGATAGCCCGAGATATGGGAACAGGTGGCTTGCCCGCAAGCACTCTTGCACGATCGGCCAGGGTTGAACGCCCGGCATAGAAGCGCTCGATCAGGGTTTCGGACAGGCGGTAGAAGCGTTCGAACACGCGGTAACGTTCCTCGGGCCGCGCGGCGCCGAACAGCATGCGCCCGAGCAGGCGATAGAAGCCCATCGCGCGCCAGTGCTCTTGCGCTCTGGCTTCGAGCCTTGCGGCCAGCTGGTCGCCCGGAAGCTGGGCATCGGCGGCCACGGCCAGCGCAGTGGCGACCGCGAAGGGCAGGGTGTAGCTGGTCAGTGGGTGGACGAAACCGCCCCGCGCGCCCGCCATGGCCACGCCCGCAATCTGTCGCTCGGCCCTGAAGGCGGCGAAGTCGCCCCCGGTTATCACCGGCAGCACGCCCGTTTCGCTGCTGAGGACCTGGCCTTCCCAGCCTTGCGCCAGCGCATAGTCGTCCAGCCGCGCGCTGAGGGCGGCATGGTCAAGCGCGGGGCTGTCCTGATAGTAGGTGTCTTCAATAAAGACCTCGTGCGCACTGAGCGGCAGGACATAGACGAAGCGGTAGCCCCCCAGCTGCGCGACCGTGGCATCCATAATCACCGGCGCGGTGAGGCCATGCGGGCGGGCGAGGCGCATCTGCCGCCCCATGAACACCTGCCACCCGCCAGACAGCGTCGCGGTGGGGGCAAAGCCGCGACAGTCGATCACCGCGCGCGCCTCGATGCGGGTGCCATCGCCGAGCGTAACGCCGCTAGCGTCGAGCTTGGTCACTTCGGTCTCGGTCAGGATCGCTTCTGCGGGAAGGTCGCAGGTCAGCACGGCGGCGAAGTCCTCGCTCGCGAGCGAGCAATAGCGGCTGGACAGATGGCGGCTATGCTTGGGGAAACGCACATCGTAGCCCGCATCCCATTCGGTCGTGCGGAAGGGTGCGAGCAGCGCCTCACCGCCTGCGGGAAGATCGCTGGCAAACCAGCTCCAGCGGTGATTGCCGCCCAATTGCGCGCCGGCCTCGATCAGCCGCAGCGACAGGTCGGGCCGCGCCTGCGTCACAGCGAGCGCAATCAGCCCCCCGGCCAGCCCGCCGCCAACAATGGCCATATCGCAGGTCTGCCCGGTCATGGAACTTACGATAGCGGATAGCTCTTGCGGAACCAACTCGATGCGCCGAACATTTTACCTGAAATCGGGGAGTTCCTTTATGTCCAGTTATTCGATTAAGGCCGGCCTCGCGCTTGCCGCTGCCACTTTGGCGCCTGCCGCTGCCAATGCCCAGGGAGGCGAGGAGCCGGTAGACATGAGCAATAGCGTCTATTCCGGCGACTATCTCTCGGTGGGCGTGGGCGTGGCGGTGAACCCGAGCTACCTTGGCTCGGACGACTACGTGTTCACGCCGCTGCCAATTGTGCAGGGCTCGCTGGGCGGGGTGGGTATCTCTCCGCGCGGCGGCGGGCTGGCGCTCGATTTCGTCTCCAATTCTGGCGACGGTGTCGATTTCGACCTTGGGGTGGCGGCGCGGCTGCGTGCCAACCGCAATACCCAGATCAAGGATGAAGTGGTCGCCAGTCTCGGCAAGCTCAACAAGGCGATCGAGGTCGGCCCCACGGCGGGTGTGACCTTCAACAAGGTGTTGAATCCCTACGACAGCCTGACGGTCAGCACCGATGCGGCCTGGGACATCAACGGCGCACACAAGGGCTTCGTGCTCAGCCCCTCGGTCACCTATTTCACCCCGCTTAGCCGCGGCATGGCGGCCAGCCTGTCGGTCTCGACCGAATATGCCGACGCCAAGTTCCAGGACTACTATTTCGCCGTCAGCCCCGCGCAGAGCTTGGCGACCGGCGGCGAATTGCCCGCGTTCCAGCCTTCGGGTGGCGGCTTCACCCGCGCGGGGGTCACGCTGTTGACGGGTATTGACCTCGATGGCGACCTCACCAACGGTGGCTTCGCGCTGATCGTAGTCGGCGGCTATTCGCGGGTGCTGGGCGATGCGGCGGAATCGCCCTTCACCAGTGTACGCGGCTCGAAAGACCAGTTCTTCGGCGCCTTCGGGGTCGGCTACACCTTCTGAGGTTTGATCGCGGCCCCTATTCCGCGTCCTTCTCGATCATCAGATCGGGCCGGGGCGCGGGGACGGGGGCCGTGCGGTCACCGCTCTTCAGGTAGGTGTCGAACCATTCCATCATGCGCAGGTTATAGTCGTAGCGCGATGCCGCCATCGCATTGCCGTGGCCTTCGCCCGGATACCACACCAGCCGCAGCGGCGTATCGGGCTGGCGCAGCTTGATGTTGCGATAAAGCTCGAGGCTCTGCGTCGGGCTGACCCGCGGGTCTTCCTCGCCGTGCATGATCAGCAGCGGCGTTTCTGCCTGCCCGGCATAGGTGATCGGGCTCCGCTCAAGCGTGAACGCGAAGTCGTCCCAGGGCTGCGCGCGGGCGTGGACGAGGAACTCCTCGTTCGGGATATCGGTGGTGCCGAGCTTGGACAAAAGGTCGGAAATGCCCACGAACATGACGCCTGCCGCGAACTCGTCGGAATAGCGCGTTGCGCTCCAGGCGGTAGCATATCCGCCGTAGGAGCCGCCGGTCACACCGACCCGGTCGCCATCGGCCACCAGCATCTCGACCAGGGCCTTCTTGGCATCGACCAGATCGTCAAACTCCTTGCCCGCGGCATCGCCCTGATGCTGCTTCGAGAAGGCCGTGCCATAGCCGGTCGAGCCGCGATAGTTGGGCAGGAACACCGCATAGCCCTGGCCCGCCGCCACTTGGCCGGGGCTGGAATAGCTGGTCACCCAGCCGTTGCTCTCGTGCGATTCTGGCCCGCCGTGCACGTCGAGGATCAGCGGCGATCCGCCCAGTGGAGGCTCTCCCACCGGCTCGATCAGAATGCCCTCGATCACCTGTCCGTCGCGCGCGGCATAGGTGAGCGTGCGCTGGGCTCCGAAGTCGATCTCCGACAGCCACGGGTTGTGCTCGGTCCAGCGCTCGAACCCGCTGCGCGAGGCGACGAACAGCTCTGTCGGGTGCGCGGGCGAATTGGCCTTGGCGATGAGGATGTTGCCGCCCTGATCGAGCCCGGTCAGGATCAGCTCGCCCGGATCGACCGTGCTGAGCGCCTCGCCGCTATCCGAATAGTAGCGCAGCAGACTCTGTGCGCCGGTGTGGATCACGCTGGCGAGCCGTCCGTCGGCCATCCACTCGGCATCGACCGCCGCCTCGGGCGCGCCTTCGTTCAGCGCGGTGAACTCCCCGGTGGTCGCATCGACGAGGTAGAGCGTGGTCGCCGCCGGGTCGTTTTCATCGACCGCCGCGATCATCGAGAGCTGGCGCGAATCGGGCGAGATTTCGATGTCGCCGAGCTTGCCCTCGGTGGCGACGGTGATGACGCTGTCGTCGTAAAGGTTGAGGATATTGGCGTGCAGCTCGGTATATCGGTCGTCCACCAGCGGGGTGGGGGCCGAGGTGAAGACCGCGAACTCGCCATTGGGCGCAACCTCGAAGCTGTAAACCTCGCCCGGCAGATTGAGCTGGCGCGGGTCCGCGTCGACCTCATCGCCAACGGCCGCCACGAACACCCGCGAATAGGGCAGCTCTTCCTCGTAGACGCGCGAATTGAACCCGGCGTCGGCATCGGCCTCGCGTTCGTGATCCTTCTCGGCGGCAGCGATCAGATAGACCTCGCTGCCCGAAGGCGCGAAGGCATAGGATTTGACACTGGCATCATCGATTGCGGCGAGCTTGCGGTAAGGCCCCCCGCTCACCGGCACGCCCCACAAGGCGCGCTTTTCGCCATCGGCGCGCCACAGGAAGGTGATCATTGCGCCATCGGGAGTGAAACCGATTTGCGAGACCTCCATCCCCTCGGGCAGCCATGCGCGCGCCTGCAGCGGGGCATCGGCCAGAAACAGTTCCTGCCGCGCGCCGCCGTTAGCTTCGCCCTTGGTGACGTCGGGGCGCGAGAGCGTGGTGTACGCGATGTGCGTGCCGTCGCGGGAAATCGCCATGCCGGCGGTGGATTCGAGGCGGGCGACGTCCTGCGGCGTCATCGGCCGGGCGGCGAGGCTGGCGGGCAGGGCCACGCCCGCGGCAAGCGGGAGCGACAGGAGAAGGGCGGCGCGGCGCAAAAGCATGGGGTCGTCCTCGATTACTGGTTTCAACTGTTAGCACCGGTCATAGCGCGAGGGGCGCGCCTGGCAATGGCGGCGCTAGGCGCGGCTGGGGGCGGGCAGCTCGCGCAATTCGGCTTCGGGATCGGTTTCGAGCAGCGCGCTGGCCCGGTCCCACCCGCCGCGCAGCCACAGGTCGCGCGCCTTGTCGTGCCCCGGCAGCACCAGCGGCATCCGCTCGCAGCCGAGCGCGCGCAGATCGTCGGTCGCCGGGCGGGTGAGCAGCGCGAAACTCGGCACCTCGCTGTCTTTCCACAGCCCGGCAAAGGCGAACAGCGGTTCGCCTTCGGGCGCGAGCCAGTGGCGCAGACGGCGGCCTTCGTAGTCGGTGCCCGATCCCCAGACCATGAAGCTGGTGGCGGGCACGAGGCAGCGGAACTCGCGGTTGCGCAGGTTGCCGATCCAGAACGGACTGTCGGGATTGGCGACGCTGAGCACGGACCGCGCGTTGTAGCTTGCCGAGGGTGGTGGCGGCACACCCCAGAGGCGCGGCACCATGCGCCGCGTCTGCCGCGCTGCGCCGGGGCCAGCGACGAACTCGCGCCCCTCGGTGATGACCGGAGCAAAGCCACCGGGCGCGACATGGCCGCCCGCCCATGGGTCGTTGCCGCTGTAAGCGCCGAACTGGCGGGCGATGCTGCGAGCATCGGCATCAAGGCGGAAGAGAACGGTCATGGTGTGGCTTGCAGTATGGGGCCTATCCGGGCCTTGTGCCCTAGACTGCGTGGACGAATTCGGAAAAGATTGGAACGACCTAAGCTGGGGTGGGAAGCTGACAATTGAATGCTACTCAGTTTGCGATGAGGATTCGACCATTCGCTCTTTCGCTAATGCTCGCCGCAACGGGTTGCGCGAACCCAACTGTGCAAGGGCCAGAGGCTTATTCCCGGGCCACACTATCACCGATACAAATTATTGCTGCAGCCGATGAACTGACGGGGAAAGCACTCAGGGTACGGGGCTACTTCACTTGGGGCACCGATACGCGGGCGTTATGGGAGGATCGTGATGCCTACTTGGATGTCGAACAAGAAAGAAGGGGAGAAGGTTTCGATTACTGGACGAAGTGCATCACAATCTATCTTTCAAATGAGAGTCCCATCCCTCAGTCTGACACGACAGTCCAAATTACGGGAACCGTAACGGTCATTCCTGAGGACGATGTACGTAGATTATGGACATGCAATGTTGTCGCACTGGAAGGTGCTACAATCTCTTCCGATTGAGGACGATGCTTAGTCCGCAATGTCGTCGAACCCAGACGCTCAAATTTGTCCACGCCGCCTAGACCCTGCGCCCGGCCAGGGTTATCGGCGCTTATGGCTCAATTTACCGATCTTTCCGGCGGTCTGGCATTCTTTGCCGGCCTGTTTGCTCTGGCGCTTGGCTTTGCCGAACTGCGGGTGCGCGGGTTCTATCTCGAACTGCTGTCCGAATGGGAGCACGCACCGGGGCTGCGCTTCCTCACCGGTGTCGTGTTCGTGCTGGTCGGCGCGGCGATCTATCTCGCCAACCCGTGGCAGGTGGGCGATCCGCTGGCCATGGTCGTGACCGCGCTGGGCGGGGCGATTGTGGCCGCCGGGCTCGCCTTTGTGGCGGTGGGTGAGCGCATGATGGCGCTGGCCCGGCGTCTGGTCGGCGTGCGCGGCAGGGGCTGGGCCTATGCTTTGGTCGCTTGCGGTGTTCTGCTGGTCGCGGCCACCTATGCCCGGCTCATCTGACCCCGGGCAAACAGGTCTCTATCTTCGCGGCAGAATAGTCTCTATAGCAAGGGCATCCCCGGGGGAGCGCTGCCTGATCGTATCAGGCACGGTGCTTGAGAGGGCGGCACGAGCCGCCGACCCGCTGAACCTGATCCGGTTAAGACCGGCGGAGGGAGGGAGCGGTTTTCTGACTATAGAAAAGCGCGGCCTTTTCTCCGGTAACGAGGAGAACATGCATGGCCGACGTCAACAGCAAGCTCGAGATCGGTGTGACCACCGGCCCCATTCGTGGCAGCCGCAAGGTTCATGTCGGGCCGCTCAAGGTCGCCATGCGCGAGATCGACCTCGAGCCGAGCAGCGGCGAGCCGCCGATCCGCGTCTACGACACCTCCGGCCCCTATACCGACCCTGCTGCGACCATCGACATTCAGGCAGGCCTGCCGCCGCTGCGCCGTGAGTGGCAGCTCGCGCGCGGCGATGTCGAGGAATATGCCCCGCGCGAGATCAAGCCAGAAGATAACGGCCAGCTCGGGCCTGACCGGTCGGGTGGTGTGCCCCCGTTCCCCACCGCGCTGCGTCGCCCCTTGCGCGCCAAGCCGGGCGCGAACCTCAGCCAGATGCACTATGCCCGCCGCGGCATCATCACCCCCGAGATGGAATATGTCGCCGAGCGCGAGAATCTCGGCCGCGCGCAGTTGAAGCAGCGGCCCGAAGGGCAGAGCTGGGGCGCGGCGATCCCCGACTATGTCACCCCCGAATTCGTGCGCGAGGAAGTGGCGCGCGGGCGGGCGATCATTCCCTCGAACGTCAACCACCCGGAAGCCGAGCCGATGGCGATCGGGCGCAACTTCCTCGTCAAGATCAACGCCAATATCGGCAACTCCGCCGTCGCCTCCGACGTGGCGAGCGAAGTCGACAAGATGGTCTGGTCGATCCGCTGGGGCGCCGACACCGTGATGGACCTGAGCACAGGCCGCAACATTCATGACACCCGCGAATGGATCATCCGCAACAGCCCCGTGCCGATTGGCACCGTGCCGATCTATCAGGCGCTCGAAAAGGTCGGCGGCATTGCCGAGGACCTGACCTGGGAAGTGTTCCGCGATACGCTGATCGAGCAGGCCGAACAGGGCGTCGACTACTTCACGATCCACGCCGGGGTGCGCCTGCCTTATGTGCCGATGGCCGCCAAGCGCGTCACCGGTATCGTCAGCCGCGGCGGCTCGATCATGGCCAAGTGGTGCCTCGCGCATCACAAGGAGAGCTTCCTGTACGAGAAGTTCGACGAGATCACCGAGATCATGAAGGCCTATGACATCGCCTATTCGCTGGGTGACGGCCTGCGCCCCGGCTCCATTGCCGATGCTAATGACGAGGCGCAGTTCTCCGAACTCTACACGCTGGGCGAACTGACCCACCGCGCGTGGAAGGAAGACGTGCAGGTGATGATCGAAGGGCCGGGCCACGTGCCCATGCACAAGATCAAGGAGAACATGGAGAAGCAGCTGGAAGTGTGCGGCGAAGCGCCCTTCTACACGCTCGGGCCGCTCGTGACCGACATTGCGCCGGGCTATGACCATATCACCAGCGGCATCGGCGCGGCGCAGATCGGCTGGTATGGCACGGCGATGCTTTGCTACGTAACGCCGAAGGAACACCTCGGCCTGCCCGACCGCGACGACGTGAAGGTGGGTGTGGTGACCTACAAGCTTGCGGCCCACGCGGCGGATCTCGCCAAGGGCCACCCGGCCGCGCAGGTGCGCGACGATGCATTGAGCAAGGCGCGTTTCGAATTCCGCTGGCGCGACCAGTTCAACCTCTCGCTCGATCCGGATACGGCAGAGGAATTCCACGACCAGACCCTGCCCGCAGAAGGCGCCAAGACCGCGCATTTCTGCTCCATGTGCGGGCCAAAGTTCTGCTCGATGAAGATCAGCCAGGAAGTGCGCGATTTCGCCTCGAAGCAGAACTCCGATCCCGACAGCTTCCTCGAAGCCACGAAGTCTGGCGCCGACACCGCCGAGGCGAGCCGTCAGGCCGCGCTGAAGGGGATGGAGGAGATGAGCGAGCTCTACAAGGAGAAGGGCGAGCGTCTCTATCTGCCCGAAGTGGAAACCGAATAGCGCGCCAGAGGCCCATGCGGACCGCTCTCGTCTTGCTGCTCGCTGCCATGGCCACGCTTCCGGGGGAGCGTGCTATGGCCGCAGGTGCGGTGCCTTTCGATATCGAAACGGCCATTGCAGCCTTTCGTGCTGGCGAGGCCAAGGCACCGACCACATACGATATTGGCTACCTCTCGCGCTGCAACGGGCGCTGGGTGATCCACGCCGATGCAGTGGACGATGGGGCCTTCCCTGCAGATGCCGAGGCGCGTTTTCCCGACGAGTTCCGGCTGCCCTATGCCATCACCGCGATGGACTATTTCAACGCCGATCCCCCCGAGATCGAGAGCATGTTCGATGCCCAAAACAAGGCGGAGCGATTGCTGCGTCTGGCACTGGCGGGCGAGGAAGAAGCCACCCGGCACTATTTCGAAGCTCTGGGCCGCTGCTCACTCCTGGCCCAAACGGTGGGCGCTTCAGCCGACTAAAACGCGTGAGAATGCGGAAGAGGGCGGGCGCGAACTCTACATGGGCGCCGGCGACCGCGAACACGACTGATCGCTGCCGGTTGCAGTTGGTCGCCTGCCATCGCTGCTTGGTCGAACGCCCGGTTGACGCGCCTGCGCGCACCGGGATGTTCGCCTGAGGCACATTGGGAGGGAGAAATGCGATGCAAGCAGCATGCCTAGCGATGGTCGGGGCAGCGCTTGCGCTTTCCGCGCCCCTGTCCGCGCAGGAGGCGGAGGCCCCGCGCACCGATTACACCGCCGTCAGCGCCGCGACCGCACCGGTCGCCGATGCCTATTTCGCGGCCTACATAGCGCGCGACTGGGACGCGCTCGAACCTTTGCTGGCGCCGGATGCCAGCTTTCAGGACCCGACCGCCACCCATGTCTTCGGCGGCGTGCTGTCCGAAGGGCGCGATGCGATGATGCAGCGCTTTCGCCTCGGCTATGCGGGCATCACCCATATGACGTTCGCAATCGACCGGCGTCTGATCTCGGGCAATAACGCGATCTACGAAGGCGCGCTGAACTGGGGGCTGGACCTTGGAGATGGGGCCCTGGTGGACAGCGTAACGCCGATGGTCATCGTGCTGACGGTCGAGGACGGCAAGGTCGTGAAGCACCGCGATTATGTCGACTACGCCCCCTTCGTGGCAGCGGTAAGGAAAGCCCGCGCGCCCGGTTGAGCCGGCCACGCTTGCGGCTCGTCGTTTCTGAGAGGCGCTTTATCTCACTGGCGACAGGCAGGCGTTGGAACGCGCGGGCAGGGCGATCATCTTGCGGGAAGGAGCGGCGCATGGTGCGCTGCCCTTGACGTCACGCCGGTCGCATGAACGCTCGGCGGACCCGCAGGAGAATACGATGCCGAAAACTCGCAAGGCCCCGCGCGGGGCCGCAATTCTCGCCGCTTGCCTGATCGGGCTGACTGCCACGGCTCCGGCCTTTGCCGATAGCAGCGAAGTGCTGGTGCAGCAGCCGCACGACCGCAATGCCGTGGTGGTCGAAACCGCCGATCTCGACCTCGCCAACGCCTACGATCGCGACACACTGCAGATCCGCATCGACAATGCGGCCCGCGCGGTGTGCGATATCAATGGCGGCTCCAAGATCGACAAGCTGCCCGATGCCCGGGCCTGCTTCGATGCCGCCCGCCAGAGCGCCGTGTCGCAGCTGGCGGCCAGCGGCGTGCCGCAAAGCGCGCTTGCCGGAGGCTGATCGGTTAGCGTTACGGCTTATATGACGAGTCAGGACGCAACCATTCGGGTGTCGCTGCGTTAGTCCATGGCCCCCATCCATCGGAGGCCCCCTCCATTGGAGACTGCCATGACGCGCAAGACACCCGCCAATCCTGCCCAAGTCGCTATTGATAGCTGGATGCTCGGGTTGGAGGCGGCCAACGTGATCTGGCTGCGCTCGATGCGGCTGATGGGCGGTGGTGCCCTGGCCGAGCGCGAGGCACGGCGGATGGTCAGCGAAAAGGTCGCCGCCAGTGCGAGCCTGCCCTTCGCGCTGTGGCCGCTGATGGCCAGCGGCGCGCAGCCCGATGCCGTGGTCAACAAGGCGCTGGCGCACTACCGCAAGCCGGTGCGCGCCAACAAGCGCCGCCTGTCACGCGCCCGCAAGTAGCCTAGCGACTAGCGCTTGCGCACGAACTCGGCGCGCAGCACCAGGCCCTTGATGCCCGGATGCTTGCAGTCGATTTCCTGCGCATCGCCGGTCAGCCGGATCGACTTGATCAGCGTGCCCTGCTTCAGCGTCTGGCCCGCGCCCTTGACCTCGAGATCCTTGATCAGCGTAACCTGATCGCCATCGGCCAGCACATTGCCGACCGCATCGCGGACCTCGACCGTGTTGGCCGCAGCCTGCTTGGCTGCCAGTTCGGAAGCCGGCATCCATTCGCCGCTTTCCTCGTCGTACACGTAGTCTTCGTCTTCGCCGCTCATGCGTAAATGCTCCCGTTCGCGTGGCTGTGCCCTTGGCAGGAGCAGACTTTGCTGGAAAGAGGCAATCCCTGATCGTCCAGAGGAAATCGTCATGCACTCCGTCACCGCGAAGCTCCTTCCCTCGGCCTTGTCGCTCCTGTTGCTGGCTGCCTGTTCGGGCGAAAACGGCATGGTGCCGGGCGATGCCGAGGACACGCGCCCCTTCTCGGAGATCGGCGCTGACGAGGAAATGCGCTTCAGTGGAACAGAGCCGTTCTGGGGTGGCTCAGTGGTCGGCGAGAGCCTCACCTACACCACGCCCGAGAATATCGACGGCACCACGATAACGGTCAGCCGCTTCGCCGGGCGGGGCGGCGTGACGTGGTCGGGCATGCTCGAAAGCCAGAGCTTCGACCTGATGATCACGCCGGGCCGGTGTTCCGATGGCATGAGCGACCGGACCTATCCGTTCGTGGCCACCTTGCAGTTCGGCAGGCGGCAGCTTGAAGGTTGCGCCTGGCGCGCCAGCCACCCGCCAGCCGATCCGGCCTGAAAGCCCGCCTAGAACAGGCCCGGAACCTCGCGTTCGGCGGTGTTGCGCGGCTGTTCGGGCCTGAGCAGGCCGCGCTTGCCAAGGCTTGTGCGCTGCGTAGAGGCGATGGCGTCATCCGCGCCGTTGGCAAACGGCGCACACGAGCGCCCGGCAAGGAAATCGAGCGCGCGGGAGGTCATGTTCTCGCGTGGATCGCCCAGCTGGAAGGATAGGTCGTCGTCGGCGAGGCAGGTGTTGGGCACCGTGTCGCCGAGCCCGTTGAAATAATCGCCGTTCCCGTCGGCATTTTCGAGTTTGAAGGTGAGCAGACGCAGGCGATCGTCGCACTCCTCAAGATCAAACGCATATTGGCCAACCGGCTTGCCGTAGGTGTTGGAGCCGACCAGCGTCATGTTGTCGCCGAGGTAGGGTTGCAGGCCGTTGATGACCAGTTCGCTGGCAGAAGCGGTTGCCTCGGTGCCGATGAAGGCGACCTTAGTCGGTGCGACCGATTGCGGCCTGCTCGCGAACCGATAGGTTTCATCTTCAGCTGACTTAGAGGGGCGAAGCGCGAGCTTGTAGTAAACGTCGCCCACGTGATCGCGCGCGAGCAGGTCGCCCAGCACGTTGGTCACCGACAGCGCGCCGCCACCGTTGTAGCGCAGGTCGATGATGAACTCGGTAATGCCCTGGGCGCGGAAGTCGGCAAAGGCGTCGCGCATGTCGGCGATGGCCGGCTCGATAAAGGTGCGCAGGTTGAAATAGCCGACCTTCTTGCCGTTATCGTCGATCACCCTGGCACCATACCGGTCCGACACCGGGTCGAGCGCGTAGTCGGTCTTGGCAAGGGCAACTTCGCGCTCGACGCCAGACTGATCGCGCACCTGCAACACCCGCGTCACGCCCGGATCGTTCGGGCCCAGCGCGAGGTAGACAGCATAGTCGGGATAGACCGAGTTGCTCGCCATGATCTGGGGAATGGTCTGGAGGTCCGAAGACGATGTGCCGATGGCCAGAATTTCGGTACCGCGATCAAGATTGGCGCCCAGTGCCGGCGCGCCCTCGAACGCCTCTGCGACCCACACCCGCCGCGCGGCCGTATCGTAGGACAGGCGAAAGCCGAACCCCGCGCTCGAGCCCGAGGAGTAGTAGGCGTTCTCCTCGACGATCGAGGTCAGGTAGGTGAAATAGCGATCCTTGTTCTGCGCACGCGCCGGAGCCACGCGGGCGTCGATATAGGCCTCAAGGTTCGAATAGGAGGCAATCGATACGTCGGCGAGCAGGTCGGGAAAGACATACCACTCGTCCATCACCTCATCGACAAAGGCCGCCCGGTTGGCGAGCGAACACGGCGCGCTGCTCGGGCTCGGCGTGGGCGTGCTTGCTGTCGGCGGGGGCGCGGACGGACTGTTCGAGCCAGAACTGCCGCCACCGCAGGAGGCAAGCAGGGCGAGGCTCGCGAGAGAGGCAGCGAGGGGTGAAGCGCGCATGGGTTGGCTTTGGCTCCCGGCAGGGGGCGACCAGCCCCTATAGGGAAAACTACTAAGTTACGGGCATGGCCGTTGCAAGCACAAGCGTAGCATCGGCAGCGGATCGATCCCGTGTCTCGCACGTATGTTTCTGCAAGGCGGAGAACCTTGGGGGCGATCCTTGCGCTTTTGGGGCCAAATCGCCACAGGGAGCCCATATCCGCCCAAGCAGTTAAGCCCTCGCGGCGAAAGGACCATCTATGGCAGGAAACACCCGCACACAGCTGGCACTGGCGAAGCTGGCCAAACCCGATATCCTTGGCAAGGGCGGCTTCCGCCTTGCCTCGGCCGCGTTCAAGCAAGGCGAGGAGCTGGACCCTTGCTTCACCGCCGATGAGGAAGATGCCGTCGCCCCGCCGCTCGACTGGAGCGCACCGCCTGCCGATGCCGCCGAACTGGTGCTGATCGTGGAAGACCCCGATGCAGCCGGTGACGAGCCGTTCTGCCATTGGCTGGTCTGGGGATTGGCGCCGCAGCAAGGCCAGTTGCTCGAGGGCGAGGTTCCGCCGCGTGTGGGCAAGAACTCGTTTGGCAATTCCGAATGGGCGCTGCCCGCTCCGCCGCACGGAGACGAGGCGCACGAATTCATCTTTCAGCTGTTCGCGCTCGACGTGCCGGTGGCGCTGATGCCCGGCGCAGGCCGCGCGGAATTGCTTGCTGCGATGGACGGTCACGTGATTGCCGCCGCGATGCTCTCGGCGAATTACACCCGCGCCGAGGACGATGGCGAGGAAGGCGATTGGGACGATGTCGACATCGATTCGATCGACTTCGACGGCAATTGATTGGCTGTGCAAGTGGGTAACCTGTGAAAAACCGGTGGATTACGCATTCAGGCATAGCGACGTGCGGCTCCACGCCGCGCTAAGCGAATAGTTCCGATTCGAACGGTAAAGGACGTTAGTTAGATTATGGCTGCCAAAAACAACGCGCTGAGCAAGCCGGTTACCCTGTCGCCGGCGCTTGAAGACGTGATCGGCAAAGGCCCGATGACGCGGGCGCAGGTCACCTCCAAGGTGTGGGAATACATCAAGGCCAACAGCCTGCAGGATGCCAAGGACAAGCGTCAGATCAATCCCGACGCCAAGCTCGGCGCCGTGATCGGCAACGATCAGATCTCGATGTTCAAGATGACCGCCGCGGTCTCCAAGCACCTGAGCTAAGCGCTTTCCCGCTTGCGGGACAGCATGAAAACGGGCGCGAAGCACGGTGCTTCGCGCCCGTTTTCGCATCCGTTGCTCAGTTCGCCAGCTTCAAGGTGATGACCCCGGCCACGATCAGCGTCACCCCGACGTAGCGCATCAGCGAGCCGGGATCGCCATAGACCAGCACGCCGACCGCAAAGGTCCCTGCGGCGCCTATTCCCGTCCAGACCGCATAGGCCGTTCCCAAGGGGATTTGCCGTTGGGCGAACCACAGCAAGGTGCCGCTTATGGCGAGGCACGCCAGCGCCATGGCAATGCCGGCAACTCGCGTTGCGGGGGACTGGGCCATCTTCAGGCCCACGGGCCAGCCAATTTCGAAAAACCCTGCACAGACAAGGGCAAACCACGCCATAGCGTCTCCTTTCGGTGTCCAATGCCGGGCCGTCCCGGTCTTGATCTACCCAAGGGGGCGGGAACGTGGTCGCCGCAAGATCGAGGTATAGCTTGGCGCGCGAGGCGCAAGGGCCTGCATAAATTTCGTATATCTGAAAAATTCAGCCGGTGGGACAAAGGGCTGTCCCGTCGGCTTTGGCTATGCCATGATCGCATCGATGTGAGCAGGCCCGAACCTGCCCCAATGGAGAGAATACATGGCCCAGATCGTCGGCGGCGTCGCCACTTCGCACACCCCCACCATTGCCTTCGCCAAGGACGGCGGCAAGCAGGACGATCCCGTCTGGAAGCCGATCTTCGAAGGCTATGAGCCGGTGCAGGCGTGGTTCCGCGAGAAGCAGCCCGACGTGCTGGTCTATATCTACAACGACCACATGACCTCGTTCTTCGACCACTACAGCCACTTCGCGCTGGGCGTGGGCGAAGAGTTCAAGGCGGCTGACGAAGGCGGCGGCCCGCGCGATATTCCCGCGATCAAGGGCGATCCCAAGTTCGCCGAGCATGTCGCCCGGGTGATGGTGGCCAACGAGTTCGACCTCTCCTACTTCCAAGGCAAGGGCCTCGACCATGGCGCGTTCTCGCCGCTATCGGTGATGGTCGATCATGACAAGGAACACGGCTGGGCGACGAAGATCCTGCCCGTCGTCTGCGGCGTGCTGACCGTGCCGCTGCCCTCGGCGCGGCGGTTCTACAAGTTCGGCAAGTCGCTCAGGCAGGCGATCCTGTCCTACCCCGAGGATATCAAGGTCGCCATCGCGGGCACCGGCGGCCTCTCGCATCAGGTCCACGGCGAGGCTTGCGGCTTCAACAATCCCGACTGGGACATGGAGTTCATGGAGCGGCTGGAGAAAGACCCCGAGGGCCTGCTCGACATGACCGTGGCGGAGCTGGCCAAGCTGGGCGGCTGGGAAGGGGCCGAGGTGGTGATGTGGCTGATGATGCGCGGCGCGCTCTCGGCTGACGTGGAATGCACGCACAAGACCTATTTCCTGCCTTCGATGTGCCCGATCGCGACCATGATCCTGGAGGAGCGTACGGTCGATGCGCCGCTCGAGGCCCCCGAAGTGACCCGCGTGCGGGCGGATCACGACTATGTTGGGGCTGAGGAGATGGAGGGCACCTATCCCTTCACCATCGCGCGCAGCGTGAAGGGCTTTCGCCTCAACCGCTTCCTGCACTCGCTGACCGAGCCTGCCATGCGCAAACTGTTCCGCGAGGACGAGGAAGCGGCCTACGAAAAGGGCGGGCTGACCGAGGAAGAAAAGGCGCTGGTCCGCAATCGCGACTGGATCGGGATGATCCACTATGGCGTGATCTTCTTCATGCTCGAAAAGCTCGGCGCGGTGACCGGCATCGGCAACATCGACATCTATGCCAGCATGAAGGGCCTCTCGGTGCCCGAGTTCCAGAAGACCCGCAATGCGGCGATCAACTATGGCGTGGCGGGGAAAGAGGACTAGGTTTGTGCGGGGTTAGTGGGGGCGACTGACGACCGCGATTGTTGAAGTTTGAGACAGTGACGATCTCAATTTCAAACAGATCGTCTAGTCCTGACTTGGCTCGCTCTCGTCAGTCGCCTCTTCGGCAAATTGGCGGGCAATCTCGGCATCCTCTTTGCTCAGCGCAGCGGGGTGCCTTGCTTCGCGTTCTTCGGCTTGCACAGCTTCCAGCCCCCATGCTTCAGCGGCCCTTGCGGCGATAGCGCGTCGATTGGGCAACGGGTCATTGAGGGACCGTTCCAGTTGACGAGCCTGTTCAGCGCGGCAATTCGCTGCACTAAGGTGCACAGACTGTTACTTCTCGCGCCCTGATTTCATGTGCTCGAGGCCGCGAACCACCCCTGCTTTAAGCGTTGGGTTTGAGGCGTTGGTTTTTACCTTTTCAGCCTTAGGCTTGCGAATTTCGCGGTTCGATTTCTTCTGTGATTTTGCCATCGGATGTTCCTCTCAACGGGTTGTTTTGGGCGGCTGCAATTAAGGTTCAGGCGGCGATCAATTCGCGATCATTCGATGGCGAAGGCAGGGGCGCCCCAGGTGTCTTTCCCGGAGCGCGGTATTGGTCAGCCGCCGAAGATGTCATGTGCTTTTCGAGCAACGAGAGGATTTCCGTCTCGTATTCGGCATCGAATTTGCGCGCGAAGAGATCGGTGCTGCGCTGCAATTCTTCGAAATCACTCTCGTCATAATTGCGCGGCCGCAGCTTGATGTCGCCATCGGGCACCCAATCGATCATTCGCAGATCATCGTTCATCACAATCCCGTGATCGATGCTGTTCATCATCACGGTCTGGAAGAACGCCTCGTCTGCAATAAAGCTGTTGCGGTAGAACGCCTTGAAACGATCTGCTCGCCGATCATGGCAGACATATTCGCAGAAACCGCGGGTTACCGCTTTCCACTGGGTGCCGATAAATGGCGTGTCGCCACGCATATACGGGCGCGCCACACCCGTCGCCGTCATCTTCCCCTGTTCCTCAGTGAACATGTGGCTGATGCGGTTCATCGTGTCGGGACGCTCTTTTGCCTGATTGAGCGCACGGATGAACTGCTTGCCGGGATTGGCGGCGAAAAACTCACGGATGTAGTTTTGGCTCTTGAGCGGGAAATCCTGCCCGGAAAGGTTGATGTAGTGGCTCCACCGGCCGTCCATCTCGAGCAGACGGGTCATCCCTCTAAGCTCTGCTTCGACGAGACTGTAGCCGCCCCACAGGGCATCCCGCGATTCGAGCAGTTCGACCCCCTGATAGGGTTCGAGGAAGGCCGAAATCTCTCGTTCGAGTTCCTCGCCAGAGCTCTTGTCGACATGGACGACATACTGATTGCCCGGAAGATAAATCGCCTTGAACAAGCGTTTGAACTGTGCCGGATAGCGATGAACGAGAAGGAAATAGGCGATCATGGGGCAGCCCCTTCGGATCGCCCGTGTCTGGCTGTCGAAACCCCGGACACAGCGATTGCGTTTCCTGTCTCAGGAAAGCCAATCAAATGAATTTCTGATTGTGGAGAGACACCGCCAGACAGGACTGCGACTACTGAACCGCAGTGGCGTTATCAGTAGATGGCGCTGCTATTCGCGGGTTACAAGGCTTGGCCCATGCAACAACATTTGCGCATCCGCACCCCCTGCCGCAATCGCTTGGTCGTTTAGTAACCCAGCGAAGGCGGCGGATAGGGTGCGATCCACTTGCGGCCCGTCACACCCCCGGTGATAAGCCGCTATGTCTTGCGATCAGCCAGCCGTTGCCGTCGACGCCCTGCACCTGAGCGACCTGCCAGCCGCACTCGAGATTCAGGCCGAGGCCTACCCGGAGTTCCTGCGCGAAGGCGAGAGCGCCTTTCGCAGCCGGATCACGCTGACACGCTCCTATTGTCTCGCCGCCAGATGCGACGGGCAATTGCTCGGCTACCTGCTTGCCCACGGCTGGCGGCGCGCGTCACCGCCCCCAATCGGAGCGATCCTTGATGACTCGGTGCCCAGCGAAGTGCTGTTCCTGCACGATCTGTCCGTAGCGCGCGCCGGGCGCGGGCTCGCTATCGGCCGCAAACTCATCGAACACGCCTTCGCGCTGGCGGCGAAGGACGGGCTGCACCGGGCGGAGCTGATCGCGGTCAAAGGCGCGGCGGCCTATTGGAGCAAGCTCGGCTTTGTCGCGGAACCGGTTTCGCGCGAACTGCAAGAGAAGGTCAGCATCTATGGAAATAGCGCTTGCTGGATGGCGCGTGCGCTTGGCAAGATAGACCGGGAGGACGGTGACTGAAGATCGCCGTCATCTCCGGGAAGAGGGGGAAGGGCAATGGCTGAAGACATGGCGGCACCGCGCCCGGTGCCAGTGGTTTGCGAAAGGCTCGAATGGGCCGATCTGCGCACGGCGCTCGCCGCAGGGTGGCGCGACTTTCTGGCTTGCCCGCAATTCGGGCTGTTCTTTGCCATAATCTACGTGATCGCTGGCAACCTGATGTCGCAGGCGTTGGTGACCGGCGGCGGGGGCAGCTGGATCTTTGCCGCCGCGGCGGGCTTTCCCTTGCTTGCCCCGTTCACCGCGGTGGGGCTGTACGAGGCGAGCCGCCAGCGCGAACGGGGCGAGCAGGCAAGCTGGCCGCAGGTGCTCGGCGCCTTGCGCGGGCAGGGCGACGATCAGCTGCTGATGATGGGCGGGTTCCTGTTCGTCGGCTTCAGCTTCTGGATGATCCTTGCCCACGGCATCTTCGCGATCTTCATGGCCGAATCGGGCATCGGCACGCACTCGCTCGCGCTGTTCACCACCCCGGCGGGGCTCGCCATGCTGGTGGTCGGCGGCGCGGTGGGGGCCGTGGTTGCCTATGTGTTCTTCGCCTTCACCGTGGCCAGCCTGCCGATGCTGGTGGACCGCGAGGTCGATTTCCTCACCGCGACCTTTGCCAGCCTGCGCCTTGTCGGGCAGCACCGGGCGGTGATGCTGGGCTGGGCGGTGATCGTGGCGGTGCTGCTGACGCTGGCGCTGCTGCCGTGGTTCCTGGGGCTGCTGGTGGCGCTGCCGGTGCTCGGCCATGCGACCTGGCATCTCTATCGGCGGGCGATTGTCTTCGCGGGCTGAGCGCGCCCCTTTCCTACAAGCCGCACGCTGTGCTTTGTGCCCGGCATGGCCCGGCAAGTCCTTCGTTCTGCAAGAGAATCCACCCGGTGCAAAGCGGGTTGGCGGTTTCCGCTCAGGACACTGTCACACCTGTCACACCTTGCGCGGCAGCCCCCGCAGATTGACCTCGCGCAAGGATCGCCGTGGGCGGGCGGGTTAGCTCTCCGATCGAACCGGCCCGCTTGCATCGGCGTGCGGGCGGCAGTGGAGAGAGCAACCATGGCGCAGATCGTCGGCGGCTTTGCCGTATCGCATACCCCCACCATCGCCTTCGCGCAGGACGCGGGCAAGCAGGACGATCCGGTGTGGAAGCCGATCTTCGAAGGCTTCGAGCCGGTCAAGCAGTGGCTGGCTGAGACGAAGCCCGATGTCATCGTCTACGTCTACAACGACCACATGACCTCGTTCTGGATGCAGCACTACTCGCACTTCGCCATCGGCATCGGCGAGGAGTATGCAGCAGCCGACGAGGGCGGCGGCCCGCGCAAGATCCCGCCGATCAAGGGCGACCCGGACTTCGCGCAGCACCTCGCCTTCGGCATGGTGGCCGACGACTTCGACCTCTCGTACTGGCAGGGCATGGGGCTGGACCACGGGGCCTTCTCGCCGCTGTCGGTGCTGCTGCCGCATTCGGACGAAGAGGGCTGGCCGTGCAAGATCGTGCCGCTCCAGTGCGGGGTGCTCGAACTGCCGATACCGAAGGCGCGGCGGTTCTGGAACTTCGGCCGCTCGCTGCGCCGGGCGATCCAGAACTACCCGGCTGACATCAAGGTGGCGATTGCGGGCACCGGCGGGCTGTCGCATCAGGTCCACGGCGAGCGCTGCGGGTTCAACAATGTCGAATGGGACCACGAGTTCATGGACCGGCTGGCCTCCGATCCCGAGGGGCTGCTCGACATTCCCGTGGGCGAGCTGGTGAAGCTGGGCGGCATGGAAGGCGCCGAGATCGTGATGTGGATGCTGATGCGCGGGTGCCTGGCGCCCAAGGTCAAGGAGCTCCACCGCAGCTTCTTCCTGCCTAGCATGACCAGCATTGCCAGCATGGTGTTCGAAGATGCCGAGCCCGATCCCTCGCCCGAAAGCGTGGAGGACTATGCGACCCGCATCTACCGCGATGTCGCCCCGGCGCTGGAGCTGGAGGGCACCTATCCGTTCACGATCACGCGCAGTGCCAGGGCATGGCGGATCAACAACTTCCTCCACTCGATCGTGAAGCCGGAGTTCCGCGCCCGCTTCATCAGTGACTTCGAGACGCTGGCCGATGAGTATGCTCTGACCGAGGAGGAGAAGACGCTCATCCGCGATCGCAACTGGATCGGCATGATCCAGTACGGCGTGATCTTCTTCAATCTGGAGAAGCTCGCCCCGGTGGTGGGGCTGGGCAATATCGACGTCTATGCCGCGATGAAGGGCATGAGCGTGGAGGAGTTCCAGAAGACCCGCAATGCCGCGATCAACTACTCGGTGGAGGCCGAACCGGCGGGATGATCGCGCACGCCTACTTGCTGCGGCGCTTGAAGGGCCAGTCGATCACCTTGGCGGTCCACAGGGCGAGCCAGATCAGCAGCGGCTGCGCGATCATGCGCGGCACATGGTAAGCGAGGCCCAGGCCGTGGTCGGGGCGGGCAAGGTCGATCAGCATGTGGTTCACGTTGGCGGGCCAGACGCACAGCGCATAGAGCGCCAGGCCAATGCCCGCCGCCTTGCGCAGCCACGGCCCGAACGGCTGCGCCAGCGCCACTGCGCCGGCCACTTCGGCAAGGCCGGTCCAGTAGATCACCTGCAGCGGGTAAGGCACCCAGCCGGGCATGATCGCGAGGAAGGTAAGCGGAGTGGTGAGATGGAAGTAGCCCGCCGCCAGATAGAGCAGCACCAGCAGCCAACGCAGGATCGTTCTCGCCATGTTGAAGACCATGCCTGCCCCTTATGCGTCTCACAAGGTCATTGTGCCTTGCAACATGGCGCGACTTGCGATGATATACGGTGAAACCATTTAGGAGATCCCATGTCCCTTTCCCGCCTGATGCTCGCCGCCTCGCTGCTCGCGCTTTCGCTCCCCGCCGCCGCGCAGACTCCGGAAGAGACGGCGGCGGCGGCGCTCGAAGCCGCGCCAGTGTGGGATGGGCACAACGACGTGCCTGAGCAGCTGCGCGGTCGCTATCACGATGTGCTCGCCGACTTCGACTTCACCGACACCAGCAATGCCCCCAGCAACGGCTGGAGCGAAGGGGGCATGCACACCGACCTGCCGCGCCTGCGCCAAGGCCATGTCGGCGCGCAGTTCTGGTCGGTCTATGTCTCGGCCGGGCTTGAGGACAATGCCGCCACGGTCGAGGTGCTCGAGCAGATTGACGTGACCAAGCGGCTGATCGCGCGCAACTCCGATGACATGGCGCTCGCCACCAGTGCGGACGAGGTCGAGGCGGCGATGGCGCAGGGCAAGATCGCCTCCTTGATGGGCATGGAAGGCGGCTATGCCATTTCCGACAGTCTGGGCGTGCTGCGCCAGTTCTATGCGCTCGGCGCGCGCTACATGACGCTGACTCACTCGGCGCAGATGAGCTGGGCCGACAGCGCCACTGCCGCCCCGCAGCACGACGGGCTGACCGACTTCGGGGTGAAGGTGGTCGAGGAGATGAACCGGCTCGGCATGCTGGTCGACCTGTCGCATACCAGCGAGGCGACCATGAACGACGCGCTCGACGTGGCGAAGGCGCCGGTGATCTTCAGCCATTCGGGTGCGCGCGCGGTCAACGGCCATGCGCGCAACGTGCCCGATGCGGTGCTGGCGCGGCTGAAGGATAACGGCGGGATCGTGATGGTGGTGGCGCTGCCCAACTACATCAGCGAAGAGCTGCGCGTGTACGATGCGGCCCATGCTGCTGAGCAGGCCCGGTTGGAGAGCCTGTGGCGCGGCCAGCCCGACGCGGTGGCCGCAGGCATGGCACAGTGGGAAAGCGAAAATCCGGCTCCCAAGGCGACCGTCTCCGACATGGCCGACCATATCGACCACATTCGCGATGTGGCCGGGATCGACCACATCGGGCTTGGCGGCGACTATGATGGAATGGCAACCGGCCCGGTCGGCATGGAAGATGTCGCGGGCTATCCCGCGCTGTTCGTGGAACTGGCGCGGCGGGGGTATTCGCAGGAAGACCTCGAAAAAATCGCCAGCCGCAACATGATGCGGGTGCTGCGCGCAGCCGAAGCCTATGCCGCCAGCGTGGCAGACATGCCGCCGATCGAAACGCCGGTCGATTAATCGTCGGCGTGTTCGGGCAGATCGTCGCGGCTGGTTGAGGCCATATCGTCCAGCTCGCTCTCGCTCATGGTGTCGTACATCTCGCGCGACGCACCCTGAAGGTCGCCCGGGTCCATATCGCCGCGCTTGGCGGAAAGCGCGGCACCGGCGGCTTTCTGCTGGGCCTTTGACTTGGCTTTCATCGGCTTAGCTGAGCGCCGGAATAATCCAGACCACCGACATAGCGATCACCGCGAGGACAAGGCTGATACCCAGTACCCAGCGCACGACATTGGTCGAAGAGCCGCCGCGCGCGTCGTCGGTCGTCATGTGAAGCTGCTGATCATCCTGTTGCATTTTGGGGCCTTTCGTTTGTGTTCTTACCAAACCTACGCGCGCAGACCCCGTCTGGTTCCGGTTCAGCCCGGATCGATGCGTCCCAGCATGCGGAAGAAGAAGGCGGTCGACCAGCCCAGCATGATCACGCCAATGATGCTCTCGAAGGCGCCGACCATGCGCCAGTCGAGCAGCACATGGGCATCGGAATAGCCCACCGTCGAATAGGAAATCGACGAGAAGTAGAGCGCCGCTTCCAGCGTATTGCTGGCTCCGGCGATCAGATAGGCGACGGCGAACAGCCAGATTTCTATCCCGTGCAGCGCGACCAACGCCAGCACGATCGCCAGCGTGAAGGCCACCCCGTGCAGCGACAAGGGATCGATATTCTCGATCCGCTCGCGCGAGCGCTCGGTACGCAGCAGCCGATTGAGGCTGAACAAGCCGAAGCCATGGATCACGATGGTGGCGACGACCAGCACCGTCGACACTGCAAATTCAATCCATAGCCCCGCGGTCATCAGCCCTCCTCAGGTGCGCCTAGTCGCGCAGCAGGTCGTTAATCCCCGTCTTCGAGCGGGTCTGCGCATCGACCGTCTTCACGATCACGGCGCAGTAAAGGCTGGGGCCGGGGGTGCCATCGGGTAGCGGCTTGCCGGGCATGGTGCCGGGAACGACCACCGCGTAGGGCGGCACTTCGCCCATGTGCACTTCGCCGGTCGCGCGGTCGACGATCTTGGTCGAGGCGCCGAGATAGACGCCCATCGACAGCACCGCGCCTTCGCCCACGCGCACGCCTTCGGCCACTTCCGAGCGCGCGCCGATGAAGGCGCCGTCACCGATGATCACCGGGCCGGCCTGCAGCGGTTCGAGCACGCCGCCGATCCCGGCGCCGCCCGAAATGTGGACGTTCTTGCCGATCTGCGCGCAAGAGCCAACCGTCGCCCAGGTGTCGACCATGGTGCCTTCATCGACGAACGCGCCGATGTTCACGAAGCTCGGCATCAGCACCACGTTCTTGCCGATGAAGCTGCCGCGGCGCACCACTGCACCGGGCACTACGCGGAAGCCGGCATCGGCGAACATGTTGTCGCCCCAACCGGCGAACTTGCTCGGCACCTTGTCGAAGGCGGGGGCACCGCCGCCCGCACCGTGTTCGATCACGACGTTGTCGCGCAGGCGGAACGAGAGCAGCACAGCCTTTTTCAGCCACTGGTTGACCTGCCAGCCGCCATTGCCATCAGGCTCGGCAACGCGGGCTTCGCCGCTGTCGAGCAATTGGAGCGCCTCGTTCACGACCCCGGCAACCTCGCGGCTGGCGACGGTGACATTGGCGCGGTCTTCGAAGGCGGCTTCGATGGCGGACTGGAGTTCGGCGGTCATGCAGGGAATTCCTCGTGTCTGTTTGACAGTGCGGCTAGCGCCTGACTCCGGGGGAGACAAGTCAGCGCATCAATTCGCGCGCAAACTCGATCAGGCCGCGCTGGCGTTCGCGCTTCAGGCGTTCGGCGCGTAGGATGGCGCGAACTTCCTCGAAGCAGGCGTCGACTTCCTCGTTCACCAGCACGTAGTCATAAGCGTCCCAATGGCTGATTTCCGCCTTCGCGCGGTCCATCCGGCCGCGGATTACCTCGTCGCTGTCGGTCCCGCGTGAGCGCAGGCGGTGTTCGAGTTCGGCAATGCTCGGCGGCAGCAGGAACACCGAGACCACGTCGGGCCCGGCAGCCTGCGACAACTGTTGCGCGCCCTGCCAGTCGATATCGAACAGGTAGTCCTGTCCGGCGGCGAGCCCTTCGGCAATATGCGCGCGCGGCGTGCCGTAGCAGTTGCCGAAAACTTCGGCCCATTCGAGGAAGCCGCCAGCCTCGACCATGCGGTCGAACTCGGGGCGCTGGGTAAAGAAATAGTCCTGCCCCTCGGTCTCGCCGGGGCGCATTGGCCGGGTAGTGACCGACACTGACATGGCGAGGCTCTGCTCGGCGGCAAGCAGCTTGCGCGCGATCGTGGTCTTGCCTGCGCCCGAGGGCGAGGAGAGGATGAACATCAGGCCGCGGCGCGGCAGGGTTTCGGATTCGGCCATAGCCGCTTCTGGCGCATGGTTGCCCGGGCGATCAACCCCGGATCATGGGCAGGTCAGCTCTATTTGTCTGCTCGTCCACGGATCAAGGCAGTGGCGACCATGCCAGCGCCCACCAGCATGGCGCCGGGCACCGATCTCATGGCAATATATTTTGCGCCAAGCAGGCCAACACGGCGCGCCGGGCTGGTCTTGAGCAGCTTGCGGTCTTTCTCGGTCTGCACAAACTTGCCCTTCTCGAGCATTTGCACGACCACGTTTCGCAACAGCGAAGAGATAACGACAATCAGGATTTCGGCGATGACCGGGTGGGAAAGCGGCTTGCCATCTTCGGCTTGGGCGGATTGCTTGGCTTTGGATTTGCGGGTCATATGCACAGCCTAACGCATAATTGGCGCAAATGGTTCTATTTCTTGCGCCCGAAATCCACGGTGACGACGTTCGATCCGTCTTCGCTCTTGGCGACCGGTTCGCCCGCGTCAGTTGCGTCGTCGGTGTCTTGATCGTCGGCCGAGACTTGCTCGAAATCGTCAATGGCGGCCTGGAACTGCAAGCCGAAATCCACCGCCGGATCGACGAAGGCCGTGATTGCCGAGAAGGGAATCACCAGCTTCGAGGGGATCTGGTTGAAGCTGAGGCCAACCGAAAAGCCCGTTTCGCCGACCGACAGGTCCCAGAACTTGTTCTGGAGCACGATGGTCATCTCGTCGGGGAACCGTTCGCGCAGCGCCGAGGGAATATCGACCCCGCTCGCCGCAGTCTTGAAGGTAATGTAGAAGTGGTGGCCACCGGGCAGTTCGCCGCCGGATTCCTCCACCGATCCAAGAACCCGGCCAACTACGGCGCGCAGGGCTTCTTGCACGATTTCGTCGTACGGGATCAGGCTATCGGGCGCTTCGTCGCTCATGGTGGCTAGGTGACTATGGCCGCGCCCAAGGTCAAGCGCCAAAGCGTGCGTGACTGTGGGATATCTTGCGCCTGTGGCCCAGCAGCTTATAGGCGAGCCCATGCGAACAGGCCGGATAGAGCGAACCACGAAGGAAACCGCCATTGCCGTTGAGGTATGTCTCGACGGCACGGGAACCTACGACATTTCCACCGGGATCGGCTTTCTCGATCACATGGTTGAGCAATTCTCGCGTCACTCCTTGATCGACGTGACGCTGAAGGTGGATGGCGATCTCCACGTCGACCAGCACCACACCACCGAAGATAGCGCCATCGCGCTCGGGCAGGCACTGGCGGAGGCGCTGGGCGACAAGGCCGGGATCGGCCGTTATGGCGAGGCGCACTCGCCGATGGACGAGACGCTGGCGCGTGTGGTGGTCGATATCTCGGGACGGCCGTGGCTCGAATGGAAGGCTCGCTTCACGCAGGAAAAGCTGGGCGAGTGGGACACCGAGCTGATCGAGCACTGGTTCCAGTCGGTGGCGCAGGCAGCCGGGCTGACGCTGCACTGCCAGGTGCTTTACGGCACCAACAATCACCACATCTGCGAGGCGCTGTACAAGGGTTTTGCCCGGGCGATGCGGCAGGCGGTCGAGCTGGACGCGCGCAAGGGCGGCGCGATCCCGAGCACGAAGGGGCAGCTTGGTGGGTAACAGGGTCGCGCTTATCGACTATGGCGCGGGCAACCTGCACTCGGTCCACAACGCGCTGACCGCCGCCGGAAGCGAGTTCATCACCGTGACCGACGATCCCGAATTCGTGCGCGGCGCGCAGCGGATCGTGCTGCCCGGTGTCGGCGCGTTCAAGGCCTGCCGCGACGGGCTGTTCGGCATTCCCGGCATGGTCGAGGCGCTCACCGAGCAGGTGATCGACAAGGGCGTGCCCTTTCTCGGCATTTGTGTGGGTATGCAGCTGCTGGCCGACCGCGGCCTCGAATTCGGGGAGACGCCGGGGCTGGGCTGGATCGCGGGCGAGGTGCAGAAGATCGAGCGCACCGATCCCGCCGTGCGCGTACCGCACATGGGCTGGAACGACGTGGCGCTCACCCCGCACCACGGCGACCATGACCTGCTGGAGCCCGGCGAGGCCTATTTCCTTCATTCCTATCACTTCGCGCCCGAGAACGGCCACGATGTCGCCGCCATGACCGATCACGGCGGCGGACTGGTGGCGGCCGTTGCGCGCGACAATATCATCGGCGTGCAGTTCCACCCGGAAAAGAGCCAGCGCTATGGCCTCGACCTGCTCGCCCGTTTTCTGGACTGGAAGCCATGATCGTTTTTCCCGCCATTGATCTTAAGGCCGGACAGGTGGTGCGCCTTGCCGAAGGCGATATGGACCGTGCCACCATCTACGGCGACAACCCTGCCGCGCAGGCCACGATCTTCGCCGAGGCGGGGGCCGGGTTCCTGCATGTGGTCGATCTTGACGGGTCGTTCGCGGGCCGGGCGGAGAACCGCGAGGCAGTTGAGGCGATTGTCGAGGTGTTCCCCGGCCATGTGCAGCTTGGCGGCGGCATCCGCGATGCCAAGGCGGTGGAAGGCTGGTTCAACCTTGGTGTTTCGCGTGTCGTGATGGGCTCGGCGGCTTTGAAAGATCCCGAGTTCGTCAAGCAGATGGCGAAGGAATGGGAGAACGGCATCGTCGTTGCTGTCGACGCGCGCGACGGCATGGTCGCGACCGAGGGCTGGGCCGAAGTGTCCGACGTGCCGGTGCGCGATCTCGCCCGCCGGTTCGAGGATGCGGGCGTTGCCTCGCTGCTGTTCACCGACATTGGCCGCGATGGTCTGCTCAAGGGCTGCAATATCGATGCGACCGTTGAGCTGGCGCGCAGCGTCGATATTCCGGTGATCGCTTCGGGCGGCGTGAAGGGGCTCGATGATATTCGCATGCTGGCGGTGCACGCCGAGGACGGGATCGAGGGCGTGATTACCGGGCGGGCTCTCTATGAGGGCAAGCTCGATCTGGCGGCGGCGATCCAGATGGCGGAGCGGGCGTGACTACGCTCGGCATGATTGCTGCCGGGCTGGCCTTTGCCTGCATCGGCGTCCTGGTTCACGACCTGTGGTATCGGCACACCGCTTTTGCCCAGTTCGCCGCGGGCCGCCGCGCCAATCCGCGCTTGTTCAGGCTTGGTATCGCAGCCTGGAGCGCGTGCCTGCTCGGCTCCACTCTCGTCGCGCTGGAAGACCTCGGCCTGCATACGCCTGAGAACACCAGTCCTCGCACGATTATCATCAGGGCCTCTCAACCATGACCGTCCGTATCCGCGTCATTCCTTGCCTCGACGTTGCCGATGGCCGCGTGGTCAAGGGCGTCAACTTCGTCGACCTCAAGGACGCTGGCGACCCGGTCGAACAGGCGCAGGCCTATTCCGAGGCCGGGGCCGATGAGCTGTGCTTCCTCGACATTTCCGCCAGCCACGAAGGCCGCGGAACGCTGCTCGATATCGTTAAGCGCACGGCCGAAGTCTGCTTCATGCCGCTGACCGTCGGCGGCGGGGTCCGCACGGTCGAGGATGCGCGCGCGCTGCTGCTGGCGGGCGCAGACAAGGTCGCGGTCAACTCCGCCGCCGTCTCGCGCCCCGAAGTGGTCGCCGATATTGCCGAGAAGATGGGCAGCCAGTGCATCGTCGCCTCGGTCGATGCGCGCTGGAACGAGGATCATTACGAGATCTACACCCATGGCGGCCGCCGCCCGACCGGGATCAACGCGATCGAACACGCGGTAAAGCTCGCCAATCTCGGCGCGGGCGAGCTGCTCGTCACCAGCATGGACGGCGACGGCACTCAGAAAGGCTACGACCTCAAGCTGACCCGTGCCATCGCCGATGCCGTTTCAGTGCCGGTGGTTGCCTCGGGCGGGGTGGGCAATCTCCAGCACCTCGTGGAGGGTGTGACCGAGGGCGGAGCCAGCGCAGTGCTGGCGGCCAGCATCTTCCATTTCGGCACCCATTCGATCGCCGAGGCCCATGCGGCCCTGCGCGCTGCGGGCCTTCCTGCCCGAGGGTGACGGTCCCGAATCGGGACGAGCCATTCATAATGGTTGAAAATCGGTTAAAATTGGTGCTTTGGCGCGCTCATGACTGCCCGCGTCCTTGCCTCTGCCATGATTCTGCTTGCCATTCCGGTCGCTGCCCACGCAGCTGGCGCGGTTCCGGTGGAAGAGGCATCGACCACACTGCTGTTCGCGATTGGCGCGACGGGCGTGCTGATCGGCCGTCACGCAGCCACGCGCCGACGCCCCTAGCACCACGACCGACCGCCCTGCGAACTGACCAGCTCGCCGCATGTGCTGCTTGACGGCGCGGCTACGGGTCGCGCATGGCACTCGGCCATGGATACGCTGACCCGCCTCGAACAGACCATCGCCGCCCGCCGCGCCGCTTCGCCCGACGAAAGCTATGTCGCCAAGCTCCATACCAAGGGGCTGGAGAAGATCGCGCAGAAGGTTGGCGAAGAGGGGGTGGAGACTGTCATAGCCGCGCTCGCGGGTGATCGGCAGGAGCTGATCGGCGAGGCGGCAGATCTGCTCTTCCACCTGCTGGTGTTGCTGGGGGCAAAGGATGTCGCGCTCGAAGATGTGCTGGCCGAGCTTGACCGGCGCGAGGGTGTGAGCGGCCTCGCCGAGAAGGCAGCGAGGAGCGAATAATGACGATCGACGCCACCCAGCCATATGACGACACCAACATCTTCGCGAAGATCCTGCGCGGAGAGATCCCGAACAAGACGGTCTATGAGGACGAGTACGCACTTGCCTTTCACGACATTGCTCCGCAGGCACCGGTGCATATTCTCGTGATCCCGAAGGGCGCCTATGTCAGCTGGGACGATTTCTCCGCCCGCGCCAGCGAGGCCGAGATCGCCGGATTTGTCCGCGCCGTGGGCCATATCGCGCGCGAGCAGGGCCTGGTGGAACCGGGCTATCGCCTGCTGGCCAATGTTGGCGACCACGGCGGGCAGGAAGTGCCACACCTGCATGTGCACCTGTTCGGCGGCCAGCCGCTCGGCCCGATGCTGGCGCGCTAAGCCGCGGATGGCACAGCTGCCCCTGCCAGCCAGTGGCCGCATTGTTGGCCCTTGCCATTACTATGCCTTGCGCGTGTTCTACGAGGACACCGACCTCTCGGGCATCGTCTATCACGCGAACTATCTGAAGTTCTGCGAGCGGGCGCGGTCCGACATTCTGCAACTGCTCGAAATTGACCAGCGTGCCGCGCAGGAGGCGGGCGAGGGGGCCTATGCCGTGGCCGATGCCCAAATCGTCTGGAAGCGGCCGGCCAGGCTGGGCGACGGGCTCTTGGTGGAAACGCGCGCAACCAGCTTGCGTGCGGCCAGCGTCCGCATGTATCAGCGCATTCTGCGTCCGGCGGCTGATGCGCCGACGACGCTGGAGAGTGCCGAAGTTCTGGCCGAGGTGGATCTTCGCATCGGCTTTGTTTCCCCCGATGGTCGTCCGCGCCGCCAGCCCGACGATTGGCGCGCGAAATTTGCCCGATTTGCCGAGGGCGATGAGTTTTGAGGAAGAGCTTGTAAATGACCGTGCTTTCGCTGCTTGCCGCCACCAGCATCTCCGCGCCGACCCGGCTCGATCCGATGCAGCTGTTCCTCGATGCCGATATTGTGGTGCAGGCGGTTATCATCGGGCTGTTGCTGGCCTCGATCTGGGTCTGGGCGATCATCATCGGTTTCTCGCTGCGGTTGGTGGGGCTCAAGCGGAAGTCGGCCCAGTTCGAGGATGATTTCTGGAACAACGGCAATCTCGATGCGCTGCTCGATGCGCGGCGGCGCAAGGAAAGCCCCTCGGCGCGGGTCGCCTATGCGGGCGTTGCCGAATATCGCCGTACGCAGAAGTCGGGCCTGAGGGACCGCGAAGCCGCGCGCGAGCGGATCGCGCTGGCGATGCAGGGCCAGGTCGCTGAAGAGGCTGACGAGCTTGCCGCGCGGCTTGGCTTTCTCGCCACCACGGGTGCGGTTGCGCCGTTTGTCGGCCTGTTCGGCACAGTGTGGGGCATCATGAACAGCTTCTTCTCGATCGGGCAGCAGCAGAATTCGTCGCTCGCCGTGGTGGCACCGGGTATTTCTGAGGCGCTGTTTGCCACCGCGATTGGCCTGTTCGCAGCCATTCCGGCCGTTATCGCCTACAACCGGTTCAGCGGTAAGGTCGGCCTGTTCGAGGCCGAGCTGCAGCGCTTCGCTGACCGGGTGGCGGGCGAGATCGGCCGTGAGATGGAATCGATCTGATGGCGATGGGCGTCCTCAAGCACAGCCGCGGGCGCGGGCGTTCATCGCGCCGGGCGCCGATGGCCGAGATCAACGTCACGCCCTTCGTCGACGTGATGCTGGTGCTGCTGATCATCTTCATGGTGACGGCCCCGATGATGGCGAGCGGCGTGCCGATCGACCTGCCCGAAAGCCGCGCCGAGGCGCTAGACCAGACACCCAACCAGATCACCGTCTCGATCGACCGGGAGGGCTACGTCTACATCGACGATGCACTGGTCGAGCCGGGCACGCTGCCGGTGGCGCTGGAATCGATTTCCGGCCCGGCAGGCGCTGAACGGCCGCTGGTCACCTTGCGCGCCGACCGCGCCATCGACTGGGGCCGCGCGATTGCGGTGATGGGCGAGCTGAACCGGGCTGGCTTCACGGCTATCTCGCTTGTCAGCAACAGTTCAGCCGAAGCGCCATAGCCCTGACCGCTGATGGCCCATTCCGCCACCCTGACCCGTGAAGAATATGTCGGCCTCGGCGTGGCGGTGGTGCTGCACGTGGCGCTTGGCGCTTTCCTTGTCCTGCACGACAGCACTCCCCCAATGCGCGCGTCGCCTGAACGGATCGACGTGAGCCTTGCGACTGACGTGAGCCTTGAAGCGACTGCGCCCGATCCCAGCGCGGAACCTGCGGCGGCCTATGCGCCAACGCTTGCCGAAGTCCCCGCACCCGAACCTGCCGAGCCGGACGTTACAAGCCCGGTCGAGCGGACGGTGCAGCCGCCGGTCGAGCAACCGGCACCAAGGCCGACCGCGCGGCCCACGCAGGCCCCGCAGCCGCGCCCGACCGCGCGGCCCAGCGCACGTCCGACCCAGAGACCCACTTCGCAGCCGACCTCGCGGCCCACGCCTCGCGCAACCTCCACGCCGGCGCCGACGCCAAGCACCCGGCCGACCTCAGGCGGCAGCCGCATCGGTGCGGATTTCCTTGAGGGAACGAGCGATGCCGAAGGGACCAGTGGCAGCCCGGCTGCCGTAGTTGGCCCGGCCCAGCAAGCATCGATCGCGCAGGCGATTATTCGCCAGCTGCGTCCGCACTGGGCTCCGCCCTCCGGCGTCGATGTCGACAAGCTGACGACGGTGGTACGCTTCCGGCTCAACCGTGATGGCACGCTGGCTGGCAATCCGGAGGTTCTGCGCACCACGGGGGATAACGACTCTAATCGAAACCAGGTTGCGCGTCACCGCGAACAGGCGCTGCGCGCCGTTAGGCTTGCGGCACCATTCAATCTGCCTGAGCAATATTATTCCGGCTGGCGCGTGATCACCACGAACTTTGACAATAGGTTGGCTCAATGACCCTCAAATCCGCATATCTCGCGTTTGTCGCTATTGCCGGGCTTGCAGCAGCAGCGCCCGTGGCCGCGCAAAGCAGCCCGAGCGTGCTCGATCCGGCCGGAATTGGCGATCCGGCGGTCGACGCTGCAGCGGGAGCGGAAGTCGATGACGATGGCGGCATCACCGTTACCGTTACGGCGGACAACTGGCAGGACACCGGCATCGCCATTCCCGCCTTCGCGACCAACCGCGACCAGCCCACGCCCGCCAACTCGGCGGGCACCACCGCGCTTGGTCAGGAGCTAGCCCGCGTCGTGTTCAACGACCTGCGCAACAATGGCCTGTTCCGCCCGGTCGGCCCCGATGCGCTGCCGCGCCCCTCTTACGAGCAGATCACCGCGCCCGCCTTTGCCACATGGCAGGGCCGCAGCGCCGAGATGCTGGTGCAAGGCTTTGTTCGCGCCGGGAGCGACGGGCGGCTGACTGTGGGCTGCTATCTCTATGACGTGGCATTGCAGAGCGAGCTTGCGCGCGAGGGCTGGGTGGTGCTGCCGAGCGAATGGCGCCGTGCTGCGCACAAGTGTGCCGACCTCGTCTATTCGCGGCTGTCGGGCGAAAGCCCGTTCTTCGACAGCCGCATCGCCTACATCGCCGAGACCGGCCCCAAGGACAACCGCATCAAGCGGCTGGCGGTCATGGACTCGGACGGGGCGAACCACCGCTTCATCACCAATGGTCGCTCAACCGCGCTGACCCCGCGCTATTCACCTGACTACGGAAAGATCGCCTATCTCAGCTACACCGACGGCAACCCGCGCATCTACGTCTATGACCTTGAAACGCGCAATCAGGTGCTGGTGACCGAGAGCACCAACCCGACCTTTGCTCCGCGTTGGAGTCCGGACGGGAAATGGATCCTCTATTCGATGGCCATCGGCGGCAACACCGACATCTACCGCGTGTCGGCCAGCGGCGGCGGCACACCGATCCGTCTCACCGATAGCCCCGCGATTGATGTTGGCGGCTCCTATTCGCCCGATGGCAGCCAGATCGTGTTCGAAAGCGACCGCTCGGGCGTGCAGCAATGCTACGTGATGAACGCCGATGGCTCGAACCAGCGCCGGATCTCGTTCAACTCGGGCCGCTGTGCCACGCCCGAGTGGAGCCCGCGCGGCGACCAGATCGCTTTCACGCGCATTGCCGGAGACTTCAACATCGCGGTGATGACGCCCTCTGGCGGCAACGTGCGCGTGCTGACCCATGGGTGGCAGGACGAAGCGCCGACCTGGGCGCCCAACGGCCGCATCATTCAGTTCTTCCGTTCGGAGCGCGGTTCGGGCGATTCCTCGATCTGGCAGGTCGATCTGACCGGCGATAACCTGCGCCGTCTGCAGACACCCGTTGGGGCGTCGGACCCGGCCTGGGGGCCAGTATTGCCCTGACCGGTCGAGGAATATAACTGTTGCTCAAGTAATCGTGACATGAAAGACTTGCGGCGATTATCGCCTTACTAAGGAGTCTATCGGATGAATCGCATTGTCATTGCGCTTACCATGTCCAGCGTGCTCGCGCTTGCGGCCTGTAAGAAGGAGCCGCCCGAGGTCATCCCGCCTGCACCGCGTGATGTCTCCACGCCGGCTCCAACGCCCACGCCGACTGCGCCGCGAGGCCCGCAACCGGGTTCTGAGGCGCACTTCTCAGCGGCCATGGCTGGCGCGGACACGATCTACTTCGACACCGACCAGTATGACATCGATGCCACCGACATGGCGGCTCTGCGCCGTCAGGCCGAGTACCTCACTCAGTATCCTTCGACCCGAGCCCTCATCGAAGGCAATGCCGACGAACGCGGCACGCGTGATTACAACCTTGCGCTCGGCGAGCGCCGCGCCAATGCTGCGCGCGCCTATCTGGTCAGCCTCGGCATTGCCGAAAACCGGCTGCGTACGGTGAGCTATGGCGAGGAGCGCCCGGTCGACACGGCTTCGACCCCGGCCGCATGGGCCCGCAACCGCCGCGCGGTTACGGTTATGATCGAGTGATTTAGCGAATGGAGAGGAGGACCGGCGACAGCCGGCCTTTATAAGACGGGCGCGATGGCTGAGGCTGTCGCGCCCGTTTCCATGTGGGCAACCACGTTGTGGGCCGGGGCCTGCCGGTCTGCCGAGGCGAACACTGCGAACAGCGCCATGGCCAGCACCGATGCGGTCGCCGAAATGGTCAATTGCTTGCTCACGAATTCTGCCTCTGTCCGATTGTCCGAGCCTGCAGATAGGCGGGATGTTGCATATTGCAATGCAGCATAATGCATCATTTTGTATCGCTTCGTACCGATGCAGATTTACGCCGGAGCGGGTTCCCGCGCGCGCTCATTGCGCCTATATCGGCGCTATGAGCCGTGCACGCCGATCAAACGACTGGGGTTTCCCTCGCTGGCGCGGCTATGAAAGCTCGCGCGAGACTGCGCAGGTGCGTCTGTGCGACAGGCATGGTTGCACCGAGCCGGGCACCTGCCCCGCACCCAAGAGCCCGAACAGCCCCGACCGCTGGTACTTCTGCGAGAAGCACGCGGCGGAATACAATTCGAAGTGGGACTATTTCGAAGGCCTGAGCAAGGAAGAGGCCGCGAGCCGCGCCAGTAATGAGCAGCGCGACAATGCCGGCTATGCCGAAAGCGCGCACTATGGCTGGGGCGGCAGCGGCGATGGCAGCCGCAGCCAGGACGAGATGCGCGCGCTGGAGGTGTTCGAGCTGGAAGCTGACGCCGATTTCGAGGCGATCAAGCGCGAGTGGCGCGCCCGGGCCAAGAAGGTGCATCCCGATGTGAAGCCCGGCGATAAGGAAGCCGCCGAGGAGTTTCAGAAGCTGCAACTGGCTTACGAGGTGCTCAAGTCAGCCGAAGAGCGGCGGACCTGGAAGGGCTGAGGCTGCAGGCTTGCGCGCGTGGCTTGCTGTTTGCTCTGTTGCGCTCTGGTGACAATACCGACTGGGCGAGTAATGTCGTGAAGGTGATGCGAGGTTAAGTGACCTTGTGCACCTGATCGTTCAGGCAGCCTCGATCCGGTTGCGGCCCGCTTCCTTGGCACGATAGAGCGCTCCGTCAGCGCTGCGCAGCGCGCTCGACAGGTCGGGATGGGCGAATACGTCGGTCACACCGCCGGAGAAGGTGACGCCGCCAATCGCCTTACCCGAAATCTTGTCGACGAAGTGGCGTGCCGCGAAGCGTTCGCGCGCCGCGTCGAGCGCGGCTTCGGCATCTTCGAGGCCGAGCCCCCGGAACAGCAGAACGAATTCCTCGCCGCCGTGACGGGCAACATGGCAGCTGTCGGAGATCCGGTCGAGCGCCTGCGCCACTGCGCGGATCACCCGGTCACCGGTGTCGTGGCCATGGGTGTCGTTGACCTTCTTGAAGAAGTCGATGTCACACAGCGCGAGACACAGCGGTTCCATTTCGGACTGAGCCGCCAGCCATTCGCTCTTGAACACGTCCTCGAAGGCGCGCCGGTTGGGCAGGTTGGTCAGGTGATCGATGGTGGCGTCACGGCGCGCCTTGGCCAGGTTGCGGCGCAGGTCTTGCGTCTCCTCCTGGCTCTTCTTCATCTGCGTTTCCATCTCGCGGGTGCGGTCGAGCATTGCCCGTGCCACCTGCGCGAGGCTGGCGACGACATCCTCTTCGGACTTGGCATTCGCCACCATCTCGGTCTGTTGCGCCAGTTGCGCGCCATAGTCGCTGGCCGCTTCGTGCGCGCTGCGCGTGCTTTCACCGAACCGTTCCATCGAATGGTCGAGTTCGCGGGCAAGGCGGTCGAGATTGGACGAGGTCGTGTCGCTGCTGTCGCATTCGCCCATCTGCTGTTCGAGCCACTCCTGTGTGATTGGCTCACCGGCTTCCTCAAGCGCGGCCACCTTTTGCGCAAGGCGCGGGTTGGTGCCGGACATGATCGCATGGGCGCGCAGCAGGTTGTCGGGCGATACGGACAATTCGTGCCTGAGCAGGAATTCGCTGATCGCTTCGAGCAGGCGAGCGCGTTCGGATACTCGAGAATGGGTTCCACGCGAGTGCTGCCGATCGGCTGAGCGTGAACCCAGGCCAAACATCCGCAATAGGCGGCCGCTGCCTGCTTCCGCTTCGCCTACGCCAATGCGAGACTCATGCCCCATGCGCTATTCCCTATATCCGTCTGTATCTGCGTCGTTATCGGGAATGGGCCTTAGACAAGCTTGGCAAAGGGGCTGCCTTGGAGGATATACGTAAATGCCCTTATTACCGTATTAGACCTATGGTCCAGACGGTGCCGACGATCAGGAAGATTCCGACAAGGTCCAGCAACAGCCCCGCGCGCACCATGCGTGACAGAACGATGCGCCCGGTCGCCCATGCGATAGCGTTGGGGCCGGTGCCGGCTGGCAGCATGAAACCCCAGCTTGAGGCGAGCGCGGCCGACATGGCCAGCAGCAGCGGATCGCCGCTGAGCGAGGTGGCAAGGCTCGCCACCACCGGTACGATGCCACTGGCGGTAGCGACATTGCTGGCGAACTCGGTCACCAGCACAACCATGGCCACCATCCCGAGCGCCACCACCAGCAAGGGCAGGCTCGCCAGCGGCAGCAGCGCCTCGCCGAGCCAGTCTGCCAGCCCGGTGCGGCTCATGGCGCCCGCGAGCGCCAGCCCGCCACCGAACATCATGATGACGCCCCAGGGTGCGCGGTTGGCTTCGCGCCACACCAGCATGGGCCGCCCGGTGCCGTCGGGCAGCACGAACAACACAAGCGCGGCAACGATCGCGATGGTGCCGTCGGTGAGTGATCCGGCAGGCAGGTAGGGCGCGACCAGCGGGCGCAGCATCCAGGCGAGGAACGTCACCGCGATGACTGGCACCAAGCGCTTTTCGGCGGCAGACCAAGGCCCGTGGGGATCGATCGCAGCACGGGCGGCGGCAACATCAAAAGGGTGTGCATCGATGCGCTGAACCCTTGCGATCAGCCAGGCCGCAAGCGGGATGCCAAGCAGGACAATCGGCACGCCGAACAGCGCCCATAGCGCGAAGCTGATCTCGAGCCCCGCAGTCTCGCGGAGCAGGGCCACGGCGATGGCGTTGGTGGGAGACCCGATGATCGTGCCAAGCCCACCGATGCTGGCGGCAAAGGCAATGCCCATCGGCAGGGCTCCGGCCAGGCCAGACCGGTCGTCATCGCCCGAGCCACCTCCGGAGATGACCGCCAGCGCCATCGGCATCATGATCAGGGTGGTCGAGGTGTTGGAGATGACGTTCGACAACACCGCCGCCGCGATCATGAAGGCGAGCAGGATGCCCCAGGCACCGCCGCGCCCGCCGATGCTGGCGAGGAGGAACAAGGACAGGCGCTTGTGCAGCCCGGTCCGCTCGATCGCGAGGGCAAGAAAAGCACCGCCGAGAATCAGGAACAGGATCGGTGAATAGTAGTCGCTGGCGACCTCGTCGGCGGTGCCGGCTGAGGAGAAGGGCAGGACCACGAAGGGCAGCAGCGCGGTTGCGGTGAGCGGGATGGCCGCGGTCATCCACCAGGCCGCCATCCACCACACCAGACCGGCGCAGTTCCAGGCCGCAGCGCTCATCCCGGCTGGCGGCGCCAGCAAGAGCGTGGCCGAAAAGCCGGCCAGACCTACCCAGAAGCCGATGCGGCTCGCATTCATCGTGGCTTGCGCTCCTCTCCGCCGACCGTGGTCGTGCTATGTGTACCCGACCGGAGGAGATCGGCAAGGAGCACGCGGATGAGCGAAGCACAATCGGGCAGCACGGCTCCGAGCATGGGTGCGGGCTGCTACGCGAAGAGCGCTGGGCCGGTTGAAGAGGGAAGTTGGGGCACCGCCGCGAGGCCACGGGTCTTCGTGCCCTTTGCGCGGCTTTAGTGCGGCCGGACCAGGTCGACCCGGTCGATCTTCCAGCGCAATTGCTCTTCGGTCGCCCCCGGCACGTCGTTGACCCGGCGCAGCACCAGCGGTGCTTCGACATGAACCGGACGACCATCCGCACCCGTGGCGGTGATTTCGGCCTTGCTGTTGTAATAGGTCGTGCCCGCAGCCCCTTCCATCTCTCCGCCGGGCGCGGCCACAGAGATGTTGCTCAACCCGTTGAAGAAGGCGTTGAACGCAGCCTTGCTCCATTTCTGCTGCGCGTTCCGGTCGAGCATGGCCCATGCCTGATCATATTCGCGCAGTTCGATCGCGCGGGTGAACAAGAGCAGCACGTTTCGAGCGCCTGCCTCGGTCCGCTCGAGATCGTCCGGGAGCATGGTGGGCGAAAGATCGGGGTAGTGCTGGTTGATGCCGGACCCGTCGGTGTAGCCTGGCGGGGGTGGCGGATCGTCAGCGCTCGGCAGGAACGGAGAGTCCGTGCTGGGCCGTGCGATGGGGGCAACGGGATTGCTTGTATTCGGCGGCCGGATGTCATCACCGCAACCGGCAAGACTCACCAGCACAGCTGGAACAAGGGCGAGCCGTTTCCGGCTCGGCCTGCAAAGGGATTGGAAGGCGAAGGCCATGCCCCAACCAACCAACACCTCCGCGCGCTTGTTCCCGCCTGAGCGGCGATTTCTGCTAGGTTTGACTACCTAAGTAATTACCCAGAGGGCTCTTACTTGGGGGCGAGAACCATCAACATCTGGCGTCCTTCGAGGCGCGGATAGGCTTCGACCTTGGCTTCTTCGACCATGTCTTCCTGCACCCGCTTCAGCAGATCCATGCCGAGGTGCTGGTGCGCCATCTCACGACCGCGGAAACGCAAGGTAACCTTAACCTTGTCGCCGTTGCCGATGAACTTGTGCATCGCCTTCATCTTCACTTCGTAGTCGTGATCATCGATGTTGGGACGCATCTTGATTTCTTTGATGTCCTGCGTCTTCTGCGTCTTGCGCTGGGCGTTAGCCTTTTTCTGCGCTTCGTAGCGATGCTTGCCGACGTCGAGGAACTTGCACACCGGCGGATCGGCGTTCGGGGATACCTCGACGAGGTTCAACCCGAGCTGCTGTGCCTGCTCGATCGCTTCGTTGGTGAACATCACGCCAATGTTTTCGCCCTGATCGTCGATCACGCGAACCTTGTTGGCCTGAATGAGTTTGTCGTATTTGGGGCCGGACTTCACCGGCGGTGCCATCATGCGGCGGGGTGGACGAGGTATGGGTTCTGCTCCTGCAGTTGCATCAGTAAGGATTCTCTCGCGCGTTATGTAGGCGCGTTCGGGGCAAAATACCAGAGGTTAGGCAGCCTCTCTCCAGAGTGGAAACCGTGCCAGCTTGCGGCCCGCGGGAACGAGTGCGTCGATGGCGCAAGCGGGCTGGAGCGCCTTGCAGATGGCCGGGTCGGCCGCGTCCATTCCGCCGGTGAGCGCGCCAAAGGCTGGCAGGATCATGCGCCCGGCGCCCTGTGCATCACGGCTCACCACGGCGCAGGGGCGGCGGATATGGCGGTGGTGCACCTTGAGCTGGAGACGCGGGTGGAAGTGGCCGGAGAGTTCGGGCCGCTCCTCCCCGTGGCGCGCTTCGTGCCGCAGCACCATGCCCGCAATGTCGAGTTCTTCGGCAATGGTGCCGCCGTGGCGTGCTTCCATTGCCGGATCGTGATTGCCGGTGATCCATACCCAGTCGGTCGCCCGCGTGAGCGCTGCCAGCATTCCGGCAGCGTGCTCTTCCAATCGGGCCGAGCCGGCCGAGTCGTGGAAATTGTCGCCCAGGCAGAACACCCGTTTGGCACCTGTCTCGCGCAGCGCCTCGGCCAGGCGGCCCAGCGTCTCGCGGCTGTCGTAAGGGGGCAGGAACTGGCCGTGGCTGGCGTAGAAGCTGGCCTTTTCGAGGTGCAGATCGGCCACCAGCAGCGCCTGTTCGCGTGGCCAGAACAGCGCACGGCCCGGCAGGAGGACGAATTCCTCGCCGCAGAACGGGAAGGCGAACGAAAGGGGAACCATTGCTCTCCCTTGCCGCAGGCCCGCTGCGATGGCAAGGCCAACACCATGACGTGGACCGAACAAACCCAAGCCGCCCGCACCTGGTTCGAAGCCTTGCGCGATCGCATCTGTGCCGAGTTCGAGGCGATCGAGCGTGAGGCCGGCTCCGACGCCGCTTTCGACTATACCGCGTGGGACCGTACCACCGAGGATGGCAGCGAAGGCGGCGGGGGCGTGCAGGGCAAGATGAAGGGCCAGGTGTTCGAGAAGGTCGGCGTCAA
>DDFY01000005.1:2299-13818 GCA_002337385.1 Erythrobacter sp. UBA1916 | reverse complement strand
GTGTTCGAGAAGGTCGGCGTCAACGTGTCGACCGTATCGGGCAAGTTCGCCCCGCAATTTGCCGACACCATCAATGGCGCCAGCAAGGAACACCCGGAATTTACCGCCACTGGCATTTCGCTGGTCGCGCATATGGCCAATCCGCACGTGCCGGCAGTGCACATGAACACCCGCTTCCTCACCACGCAGGAGGCATGGTTCGGGGGCGGGGCTGATCTCAATCCGCCGATCGAATATGCTGAGGACACCGAGGCCTTCCACGCCCGGTTGCGCGCCGCCTGTTCGGCCCACAACCCGACCTACTACGAACGCTTCAAGAAGTGGGCCGACGATTACTTCTTCATCCCGCACCGGAATGTCGCGCGCGGGGTGGGCGGCATTTTCTACGATCACCTCGAGTGTGAGGATCTGGCGGCCTTCGAACGCAACTTTGCCTTCACCCGCGACGTGGGCGAGGCCTTCCTCGACGCGTTTCCGAAGATCGTGCGAGCACGGATGGACACGGAGTTCACCGAGGCCGACAAGGCGGCACAGAAGGAATGGCGCGGACGTTATGTCGAGTTCAACCTCGTTTACGATCGCGGCACGCTGTTCGGGCTCAAAACGGGCGGGAATATTGATGCGATCCTGATGAGCCTGCCGCCAGAGGTGACCTGGAGTTGATCGTGGCGGGATGACAGCGGCATAGGCTTTGCTATAGTTGCCTGTGAAACTGGCTGCTAATCGAGGACAGCCACTTCGGAGAAACGCATGCGCCTGCCACGTCCCGCCGCCTTTTTGGCCTTTGCTCTTGCTGCCTGTTCGACCAGCGAAGAGCCTCCGGAAGAGCTCGTCGTCGCGCCGATCCTGACCAGTGCCGAGGCGCAGGACGAATTTACCTGGGCCAAGCCAACCGAAGCGCGGGTGGTGCATGTCTCGCTCGATCTCGGGCTTGATTTCGAGGCTCAGCAGGTTGGCGGCACGGCAACGCTCGACATTGCCGCGGCTGATGGCGCGCGCGAGATCGTGCTCGATTCCAACGGTCTCGAAGTGTCCTCGGTTACCGATGGCGAAGGTGACCCGCTTGAGTTCGACATGGGTGACAACCCCGATGGCGACGAAAAGGGTGAGCCGTTCACGATTCACTTTGCCGCCGAAGACGGCGTGGTAACCGCGCCCGAGCAGGTCGTGATCACTTATAAGAGCGCACCCGGTGCCGAGGCGCTGCAGTGGCTTTCGCCCGAGCAAACCGCGGGCAAGGAACATCCGTTCCTGTTCAGCCAGGGGCAGGCGATCCTCAACCGCAGCTGGATCCCGACGCAGGACAGCCCCGGCATCCGCCAGAGCTGGGATGCGCGCATCGCCGCACCCGCCGCGCTGGGCGTGGTGATGAGCGGCATCCGCCGCGGCGATCCGGCCAGCGGGCCCGATGGCACCAAGATCTACACCTTCGAGATGGAGCACTCGGTTCCGCCCTATCTCATCTCGATTGCTGCTGGCGATATTGCCTTTGCGCAGCTTGGCGCGCGCACGGGCGTCTGGGCAGAGCCTTCGGTGCTTCAGGCGGCGAAGGACGAGCTGGGCGATACAGAGGCGATGATCGATGCGGCCGAGGAACTGTACGGACCCTATCGCTGGGGTCGCTACGACATGATCGTGCTGCCGCCGAGCTTCCCCTATGGCGGGATGGAAAACCCGGTGATGACCTTCCTCACCCCGACCTTCATCGCCGGCGACCGTTCGAACACCGGGCTGGTGGCGCATGAACTGGCGCATAGCTGGTCGGGCAACCTCGTCACCTATGCCAGCTGGCGCGACGGCTGGCTGAACGAGGGCGTGACCTCCTACATCGAGAGCCGCATCACCGAGCAGGTGTTCGGCAAGGTGCGCGCAGAGCAGGAATATGCACTGAGCTATGCCGCGCTGGCCGAGATGGTGGACGAGATGGGGCAGGGCAACCCGGTCACCGCCATGCGCACGCCGCCGGGAACCAGCCCGTTCGATACCGCGAGTGAGGCGATCTACGACAAGGGCACCGTGTTCCTGCGCACCGTGGAAAACATCGTCGGGCGCGAGAGGTTCGATCCGTGGCTGCGCAGCTGGTTCGATAACCACGCCTTCCAGCCCGCGACCTCCGAGATGTTCCTCGACGACATGCGCGAGAACCTGATCAAGGATGACGAGGAGCTTGAGAACGAGCTGATGCTTGACGAGTGGGTCTATGGCACGGGCCTGCCCTCCAATGCGCTGAAGCCCGATCCGGAAGCCTTTGCCGCAGTCGACGCAGCGGTTGCGGCCTATGCCGACAGCCGCGACCTGACCGAGATCGAAACCGAGTGGCCCGAGTGGAGCGCTGCCGAACAGCGCCGTTTCCTCGAACGCCTGCCGGAGGAGCTTTCACCCAGCGAACTGGGTGCACTCGATAACACGCTCGGCCTGTCTGACACGCGCAATGCCGAGGTGCAGTTCCTGTGGCTCGATGCCGCCTTGCGCAACCGCTACGAGCCGGTGGTTCCCCAGGCCGAGGAGTTCCTCACCCGTGTGGGCCGCAACAAGTTCGTCTCGCCGCTGTTTGCGGTGCTGATGGCGCAGGATGAGTGGGGGCAGGACATCGCCAAGGCGCTCTATGCCAAGACGCGCGGTGGCTATCACTCCATGACACGGGGCAATGTCGACAATATCGTTGGCTGGACCGAATGATCTTGCGTCAGGGCTTCGTGGCCGATGCCAGGTGCCAGCGCGTCGGTGCGCGCTGAACCGTTAAGCGAACGCGACCACAGGAGGCCTCGGGGGATTTTCGCAGGCGGGATATAATGTATCAACCCTGACCGGGATCAACAGTCCAAGGGTCGGGTAAATCATGGTTGTATGCACGCGGTTCGGGCGGGAATCGAACTTGGCCCGCGCTGTCCTGAAGCGCATCCGGCTGTGGCCACTGGCGCTTCTGTTTGGGGCGATGATGGCGCAGCCAGCCCATGCCCGGCTCCAGTGCGTCCCCTATGCTCGTGATCATTCCGGCATCGAGATCCATGGCAATGCCCATCTGTGGTGGCGCGCGGCCGAAGGGCGCTATGAGCGTGGGCAGGAACCGCAGGTTGGCGCCGTGATGGCCTTCAGTTCGAGCCGTGCCATGCCGCTCGGTCACGTTGCCGTGGTCCGCCAGGTGATTGATGAAAGGCACATCCTCATCGACCACGCCAATTGGTCGCGCCCCGGCGGGATCGAAACTGGTGTGCCGGTGGCCGATGTGTCGGAAGCGGGCGACTGGAGCGAAGTGCGGGTATGGTACGGCCCCATTCGCGCTCTTGGTGCGCGCCATAATCCGGTCGCCGGCTTTATCTATGCTGACAGCGCCGAAGACGATCTTCCCCTGACCGAGGTGGCGCAGGCGTCTGGCGACATCGCCAGCGTTGGCGGCTGACCCCCAAGCGCCGCGGGATGGGCCGCGGCGGGCCTGCCAATCATGCAAAACTTGCAAGCGCCTGAAGAAACCGGCTGTGCAGGTGCGAAATCGTCATTATCTTGGGGCGTAGATGCTCCGCCAATACGAACTCGTAGAGAGGGTCAAGGAATACGACCCTAACGCCGACGAGGCGCTGCTTAACCGCGCCTATGTCTACACCGTGCAGAAGCACGGCACCCAGAAGCGCGCCTCGGGCGATCCCTACTTCAGCCATCCGGTCGAAGTGGCCGGGCTGATGACCGACCTGAAGCTTGACCAGCAGACGATCATCACCGCGCTCCTCCACGACACGGTGGAAGATACGCTCGCCACGATTGACGATATCGAGGCCAACTTCGGCCCCGAGGTCGCGCGGCTGGTCGATGGCGTGACCAAGCTCTCGAAGATCGAACAGCTGACCGACGACGAACGCGCGGCGGAAAACCTGCGCAAGTTCCTCCTCGCGATGAGCGAAGACCTGCGCGTGCTACTGGTGAAGCTGGCTGACCGGCTGCACAACATGCGCACGCTCCATCACATCGCCAAGCCGGAGAAGCGTCGCCGGATCGCGCGCGAGACGATGGATATCTATGCCCCGCTGGCCGAGCGCGTGGGCATGTACGAATATATGCGCGAGATGCAGCTGCTCGCCTTCGAACAGCTTGAGCCCGAGGCCTATGCCACCATCGTTTCGCGGCTGGAACAGCTACGTTCGTCGGACACCGGGCAGGTTGACCGGATCGCGCTCGACTTCAAGCAGGCCCTGAGCGAGGCCGGGCTGGAGGTCGAGGTGTGGGGGCGCGAGAAGCACCCCTATTCGATCTGGAAGAAGATGGCCGAACGCCATCTCCCGTTCGAGCATGTTTCCGACATCATGGCCTTCCGCGTGCTGACCGACAACGTGGACGACTGCTATCGCGCATTGGGCGTGCTGCATCAGACGTTCCAGATGGTGCCTGGGCGCTTCAAGGACTATATCTCGACCCCGAAGACCAACGGGTATCGCTCGCTCCACACTACGGTGTTCTACGACAAGTCGATGCGCTGCGAGGTGCAGATTCGCACCCGCGAGATGCACCGCACCAACGGCTTCGGCCTCGCCGCGCACTGGGCTTACAAGCAGGGCGGACAGGTCGATGGCCAGGTCGGCTGGCTGCGCGATCTGATCGAGATCGTCGAGCAGAGCCACGATCCTGAAGAGCTGCTCGAACATACCAAGCTGGCGATCTATCAGGACCGCATTTTCGCCTTCACGCCCAAGGGCGCGTTGCACCAGCTGCCCAAGGGCGCGACGGCAGTCGACTTCGCCTATGCGGTGCACACCGATCTGGGCGCGCAGACCGTGGGCGCGAAGATCAACGGGCGGCACATGCCGCTGCGCACCCCGCTGGGGAATGGCGACGTGGTGGAGATCATCAAGGGCAAGAGCGCGCAGCCGCAGCTGCATTGGCTCGGTTTCGTGGTCACGGGCAAGGCACGCGCGGCAATCCGCCGCTCGGTGCGGCTGCGCGAACGGGCCGAGATCGCGGAGATCGGCCGCGCTCTGTTCGACGACATCGCCAAGGAGATGCCGACCAAGATCGGCAAGAAGGCGATCGCGCAGGCGCTCGAACGGCTGGAACTACCGAACGAAGATGCGCTGATGGAGGCGATCGGCTCGGCCAAGCTCTCCGATCGGCAGGTGATGGAGGCCTTGGTTCCCGGCAGCACGGCTGACCTGCCGGACGAACTGAAGCCGGGCCATGCACTATCGATCAAGGGGCTGACACCGGGTGTCGGCTTCACGCTGGCGCCCTGTTGCCACCCGGTCCCGGGCGACCGCATCGTTGGCCTGCGCCATGCGGGCGAGAGTGTGGCGGTGCATGCGATCGATTGCCTGGAGCTGGTCAGTGGCGAGGATGTCGACTGGATCGACCTGTCATGGGGCGAACGCTCGCAGGGTGCGGTCGGGCGGCTGTCTATCACGCTCTACAACCGTCCCGGCACTTTGGCCGAGATGGCGGGCGTGTTCGCCAAGGCCGGTGCCAACGTGATCAACCTCGAACTGGCCGAACGCGACGAGCTGTTCCACACCGACCTTGTCGATCTGGAGGTGCAGGATCTGGCCCATCTGACGCGTATTCTGTCAGCGCTGAGGGCGACGGACGCGGTGGCTCAGGCGGAGCGGATCTAGAGCCGATGGGCATTATCGGCATTGACCATGTGCAGATCGCCATGCCGCCGGGTGAGGAAGACCGGGCGCGCGCATTCTATGCCGACACCCTCGGCATGCGCGAAGTGCCCAAGCCTGCCGATATGGCGAAGCGCGGCGGGTGTTGGTTCACCGGCGGCGGCGCGCAGATCCATCTCGGGGTGGAGCAGGGCTTCGTCCCGGCGAGAAAGGCGCACCCGGCCTTGCTGGTAGACGATCTGGCGGCTTTTCGCGCGCGGCTGGGAGACGCAGGTGTGTCCAGCAGCGATGGCGGACCGCTAGCGGGCTATGTCCGGGCGGACATTCACGATCCCTTCGGCAACCGGATCGAATTGATGCAGCGCCTGCCCGGCTAACGGCGTCTCAGAGCAGTTCCAGCGTCACGGTCGCCTCGCTTCCCTTGGCGATCCCCTCGGCCTTGCGGATCGCGGCCTTGAGCGGAAGGATGTAGCCGCCTGTCTCGCTCGAGGGGAAGACCGAGGTGTTCCACGCGCTGCCGCCAATTTGCGCGCGCACCTTGACCGAGCCAAACCCGCGCCCGTGTCCAAATTCGAGCCGCCGCATGGCCTCGTGCGCGGCGATGGCCTCACCTGCCGCACCGTCGATGGTGAGGAAGTGCCAGCTGCCGGGTGAGGTGGCGCTGTTCCAGAGCCAGACTTCGCCGGTGAGGGTGACCGTGTCGCTCATTGGGCGGGCCTTATCGGCACCTGCACGTTGCAGATGTCGACCCCGCCAGCTGGTATTTCATAGAAGCTATCATGCCGGTTGGCGCGCACCTCCACATAACGTGCGAAGCTATCGCTGTTGGTGTCGAGGTATTCGTAGGCGGGCGGGGTGGTCATCTCGCTTGCCAACCGCACTGAGACGATGGGCGTGTCCTCGCTGCGCTCGGCATAGACCCCGGCTTCGGCGGTGCCGCGGGGGAGGGTGGAGAGGTACTCGATGCCGTCGATCACTCGCCCGACCACGGCGATGTTGCGATCGAGCTGGCGCGGGGCGTGTCCGATCACGGCGTAGAGTTCGCTTCCGGTGCCGGTATCGGGCGCAAGATCGCGCGCGACGCCGACCGAGCCGTAGCAGTGGACGGGCCAGATGAGGTTGGTCTCTGCCTCCGGGGCAAATTGAAAGGCAACCGGCCACCCTTCGACATGACCGGCTGCTCCCATACCGGTGCTGACATATGGGTCGGGGCTAGCCGGGCTGGCGAAGTCGGGATCGCAATAGGTGACGTCCAGACCGGCGTCCTGGCAGATCATTGTGCTTTCATAAGGCTCAGCGGGCGACACCACCCCCTCGGGCAGCGGCCCCGGGTCCATCTCCAGCTCAGGATCGCCGCCGCCCCATTGCGCCACCCAGTTGTCGACGACGCGATAGACGCTCTTGCCGTCCCACCAGTGCGCGCGGGCCATGGTCTTGATATTCTTCACCCACGGCTGGCTGAACGGCGGTGGCAGGAGCTGGATCACCACCTCGCGCGCCGAGCCATCGGCTGCAGGGGCAAGTTCCATCACCAGAATGTCCTCTGGCGCAATCGGCACCCATTCCCCGGGTGCGGCCTCGGCCACCACGCTGTCAGGGGTGGGCGGCTCATCCTGCGCCATGGCGGGCGCGCAAAGGGCAAGCAGGCTGGCGACGATCAGGCGGACTTTGTTCATGAGCGCCAGAGTGCCACGATGCCGCGCAATGGCAAGCTAGGAAACCTGCTCCTCAAGCGCATGCATGTCGGCATCCGAAAGACCGAAATGGTGCCCGATCTCGTGGATCACCACGTGTGCCACGAGGTCTTCAAGACTGACGTCGCCGCGCTCGCACCATTCGAGCAGGATCGGGAGGCGAAACAGCCGCACCCGCTCGGGCATGGTGCCTGAGTGGTCGATCGACTGTTCGGTGAGCGGAATGCCCTCGTAGACGCCGGTGAGTTCGTACGCGCTCGCGATGCCGAGGTCATCGAGCAGAGCATCGTCGGCGAAGTCCTCGACCGCGAGGCTGAGGTTGCCGAGCTGGTCGGCAAAGGGAGCGGGCAAACGCGCGAGAGTCTGGCGCGCGATAGCCTCGATTTCCTGCGCGCCGGGCGCCTTGCCTAAGGAGCGGATCATGGCAAAGTGGCTAGCGGTTGCAAGCATGCTTGTCATCCGCCCTTCGCGCGGCTAGTGCGGCGCCCTTGCCGACATCGGCATGCGGAGCGGTGGCCGAGTGGTCGAAGGCGCACGCCTGGAAAGTGTGTATACGGTAACCCCGTATCGTGGGTTCGAATCCCACCCGCTCCGCCAATAGCTCTTCCCGGAAAGCCCCAGAAACACCTGTTTTCCTTGATTTTCTGCGATTCTGCACTATTAGATGTTCTCTATTTGTTTCAGATATTCTCCCTCCTTCCCCGTCGATTGGGGGCACGGTTGGGGGCACTGAAACGCAAATCTGGGGGCACCGATGCTCAGCGAAGTTGCAGTCCGGCAGGCAAAGCCGAAAGACAAAGATTACAAGCTTTCCGATTCCGAAGGCCTCTATCTCTACGTCACCAAGACCGGAAAGCGCAGTTGGCGCCTCAAGTATCGGTTTGCTGGAAAAGAACGGCGGCTGGTATTCGGTGCTTACCCGGAAATCTCGCTCAAGGAGGCGCGGGAAAAAAAGGTCGAGGCTCGCAAACTGCTGGCCGAGGGCCGGGATCCAGGCATCGAGGCAAAGAAGGAAGCAATCGGCCGCAGCCGCGCGGCTGCCAACACGTTCGAAGTGATGGCGAGAAGCTGGTTCGCACTGCAGGAAGACCGATGGACGTCTGTCCACGCGAATGATGTGATCACCAGCCTCGAGAAAGAGGTCTTCCCCTGGGTCGGCGCGCTGCCCGTTGCGGAGCTTGATGAGCCGATGGTTCTCACCGTCCTACGGAAAATCGAAAAGCGCGGAGCAATCGAGACTGCGCACCGGCTGCGCCAAAGGATGTCTGCAGTGTTTGTCCACGCAATTGCTGAAGGTCACGGTTCGCGTGATCCAGCAGCCGTAGTTGGCAAAGCTCTCAAGCCGGTACCTCGGAGCAAGAAGCGTCCAGCCATCCTCGATGTTGAAGGTCTGCAGGACATGATCCGCAAGACTGAGGTCGAACCAGCTTCGCCTTTGACCAAGCTTGCGTCTCGGTTCGCGGCCCTGACCGCCCAACGACTTGGCGCGATCCGAACCGTGGCATGGGAAGAGCTCGAGGAAATCGACTGGGAGAGCGGTGAACATTGTCCGGAGGCTTTGTGGCGTATTCCGGCTTCCCACATGAAGCTCACCACTGACCTGAAGCACGACGAGACATTCGACCACCTTGTGCCGCTGCAACCTGAAGCAGTTGCAGTGCTTAGAGCGGCGCGACGATTGACGGGTCGTGGTCCGCTCGTGTTCCCGAGCATTCGGAACGCGCGAGTGCCCATGAGCGAGAACACGCTAAGCTACTTCTATAACCGCTGCGGCTTCCAGGGACGTCATGTTCCCCACGGTTGGCGTGCGTCATTCTCCACGATCATGAATGAGTGGGCTGAACGTAACGGGTCACCGGGTGACAGATATGTCATCGACCTGATGCTGGCCCACATTCCGCAAGGTGTTTCGGGATCGGAAGGTGCATACAACCGCGCCGCGTTCCTCGAACGTCGCCGTGAAATTTCCGACGAGTGGGCACGGATGATCTTTGGGTGTTTTTGCGAGCCGGGGAAGTTGTTGACTTATCCCTCGCGTTAGACTGCGCCGAGCCAATCGACGCGCAGTCGATCGAGACCAACCACTTCGCCTTCCACTGTCACCTCGTTGCCAAAATGGTCGTTTGCCGGCTCGACGTCTTCGAGCACCCAATGATTGCCCGCCTCGGTTACGATGGCGAAGCCGCGTGGCAGTTGCTCGAGCCGTCCGCTGATACGTTTTCGATTCGAATTCATGACGGCCTGTATGCCATCCAACGCTGCAAAACGCTTCTGACATATGCTGGCGTTTCCCGATTTCTCGGGATGCCACCCGCACGTGTGACGGCACCGGGACCGGCGTTGTAGGCAGCGAGCGCCAAATGGACATCGCCAAAGCGGTCAAGCATCTGCCGCAGGTAACGCGCACCGCCATTGATGTTCTGGGCGGGATCATGCCGGTTGCTGACGCCAAGCTCGCGAGCTGTACCCGGCATTAATTGAGCGAGTCCTGCAGCGCCAGCCGGGCTAATTGCCATCGGATTGAAACGGGACTCGGCCCAAACCAGTGCCTGCATCAGTCCAGGCGGGAGGCGATACCGAACTTCAGCTTCCCTGATCAGTGGCTCGTAAAGTGCTTCGCGATAGGATGCGGACAGCAGTACCCTCGGTGGCGATTCGTCGGTGGTCCACAGTTCTTCATCGCCAACGGGTCCAGGCTGTTCGTAGCGATGTTCCAGCAGTGCGAACTGCTGCGCTTGTGCGCGAGGTGTCAAGGGACCGGCGATGCTCGCCATCATCCCGATCACCAAAGCCATTCTCATCGTTCACACTCCTGTCGTTTGCAGCGAATCGGAATAGAACATATAAAGAACATGTAGGAAATCGCTTTGTCCGTCCCGACAGTGAGAGGGGAGGATGCCGGTCATGGGGGACCCGAGCCTGCGAAGGAGCCCTTATGCCCGTTGCCACAACAAGCCATTCACTAGCCGCTACGGCCAGGCGCATCTGTGAAAGCCGTGGCGGTAAATGGTCCGGCACCAAGGGCATGGCTCGTTGCCCCGCACATGACGACCGCACGCCCTCGCTCGGCGTATCCCTCGGGCATGGAGCCATCCTCCTCCATTGCTTCGCCGGATGCGATCAGGAGTCCGTGCTTGCAGCCCTGGCGCGTGAAGGCGTGCAGACGTCCGCCTTGTTCTCGGGAGGCGCAATCGAGCCCACGATGGACGCTGTTCCTGCAGCGAAGCCTTCGGCCGCTGCCTTGCGCATCTGGCGCGATGCACGGCCACTGAGTGCGAGTCCGGCAAAGGCCTATCTAGAGAACCGCGGCATTCTTGCCGCATCTTCAGCGCTTCGCTTTCATCCACAAACGCCGCTTGGTCCGAAGGGACGCACCCGCTTTTTGCCGGCCATGATTGCGGCAGTCAGCCTCGACGAGGGGCCGATCGCCGTCCATCGCACGTTCCTTTCGGGCAATGCCAAGGCTGATTTCGACAAACCGAAGCGCGCGCTCGGCGCGCTCGGTGAAGCTGCTGTCCGCCTCTTCGCTCCGGCCTCCGGCAAGCTCGGCCTCGCCGAGGGCATCGAGAGCGCGATGTCGGCCTACGCTCTTACTGGTATTCCCGTCTGGGCGACCCTGGGCAATGAACGCTTCGGCCTCGTCAGCGTGCCTGAGAGCGTGACCGAGCTTCATCTCTTCGTCGATCATGATGCTGGCGGTGAGCTGGCCGCGTCGCGTGGTCTCGCGGCCTATGCGCGCGAGGGACGGACGATCCAGGTCAGAAGGCCGTCCTCGCGCGACACCGACTGGAACGATGAACTTACAGCATGGCTGCGCCGCAAGGCGGCGCCGTAGAGGAGAGAGGGCTTCTAGAATTCCTGATCCGGCAGAGGGCGTGTCCCGATGCCTTCATCAGGAGGACGAATTGCCATGTTTCAATCAGACCTGTTTCCCGCTGGCGAGCAGTTGCCGACAGTGCCGTTGGCTTACGCTGTTGGCGCCAGGATTGCCGCGCTTCTTGCCTCGGGTCGTCATCTTACCCGCGCCGACATTTCCGACCTGTTCGCCGAGGAAACCGGCGTCATGGATTGGGGAAGCGCCTGGACCATCGACGTCTACAACAACGCGGTCGAGATCGGCGCACTGCTCTGGCTTCGTGAAGCTTCGCGCATCGATCTGGCGACCAACGTTCATGAAGCAGAAGCGCGGTTCGACTGGCTCGAAGCAGCCGTGCCGCCGCGGCACGTTCGCAGC
>DDFY01000005.1:0-2151 GCA_002337385.1 Erythrobacter sp. UBA1916 | reverse complement strand
GGCTGATGGCGAAGGCCGCAGCTATGTGCGCGCAAGACACGCTCCTCGAACCGTCCGCAGGCAATGGTGCCCTTGCTCTTTGGGGCAGCCTCCAGAACGCCTCGCTGCTGCTCAACGAGATCGATCCGGCAAGACGAGACGGTCTGGGCCACATCTTCCCCACGGCCACAATCACTGCGCATGACGGTGAACTGACCGCCGACCTGCTTCGCGGCCCCGTTCCGTCGGTTGTGTTGATGAACCCGCCATTCGCCCGCAGCCAGGAACGCGGCAAGGATGGTGAGACCGCCCTGCGTCACCTGCGCGGTGTGATCCGGGGTGTTGCCAATGGGGCGAGGATCGTCGCCATCATGCCCGATGGCTTCGATGCTTCCACTTTCGCCAAGGCACAGGACGAAGCGTCGCTGTTCCTCGACGTCCGGCTGCAGCAGATGTTTCGGCGGACTGGGACGGGGATCGCCGTTCGACTGGTCGTGTTCGACAAGACGCCGACTGCGGCTTCGCCCGCGATCACCGGAGATACCTGCGACCTGATCGCGCTCCACGAACTTGTCACCGAGCTTCCGCCCCGTGTGCAGACCTCCGCCAGCCTCCATCGCCTGCCACTCGGCAAGCCAGTGCGCCTCCTTGGCAAGACTTCGACGGATCGCACGACGGTCCGGCCGGTCGCGCCGTTCGCGGGGACCCCTGCAGCCACAGCAACTGCGATCGACCTGACCTATTCGGTCTTGGCCGAGCCCGCGCCTGTACCCGAACAGACCGGCATCTATCTGCCTTACCGGCCCAGCCGCATAGCGTTCGAAGGTGCGCCGGTTCATCCCACCCCGCTAGTGGAATCGGTCGCCATGGGTTCGGTCGCGGCACCGCAGCCCGATGTTTGCCCGCGCCTTCCCGCAGGTTGGCAGGCCGATGGCCTGCTGTCCGAAGCGCAATGCGAGACACTCGTTTACGCTGCCCAGGCATTTTCGCGTGATCTTCCAGGTCAGTTCAAGGTCAACCAGGAAGCCACCTCGCTGGAGCTGACCGAAGACGGGCACACCTACCGGCAGGGCTTCTTCCTTGGCGACGGGACCGGAGCGGGCAAGGGACGGCAGATCGCAGCGGTCATCATGGACCGCTGGCTCGCAGGCGAGCGCCGGCATGTCTGGATCACCAAGAACGAGGCGCTGCTTGAAGATGCACGCCGCGACTGGGAAGCGCTTGGCGGACTGCCGCTCGATCTCCAGTCGCTCTCGCGCTGGAAGCTCGGTCACCCGGTCACGATGTCCGAAGGCATCCTTTTCGTCACCTACCCGACGCTGCGCTCGGGGCGCGCCGAGGATACGCGGCTTGACCAGATCATTGCCTGGGCGGGTGAGGACTACGATGGCGTGATAGCTTTCGACGAAGCCCACGCCATGGCCAATGCGCTTGGGGGCTCCTCAACCCGCGGCAAGGTCAAGGGCTCCGAACAGGGGATGGCGGGTCTGAGGCTCCAGAACCATCTGCCGCGCGCCCGGGTGCTTTATGCTTCGGCCACGGGTGCTTCGGATATCGCCAACCTCGGCTACACCTCCCGGCTCGGCCTGTGGGGACCCGAGACCGCCTTCCCGACCCACGAGGCGTTCATGACCGAGATCCGCGCTGGCGGAGTCGCGGCGATGGAACTCGTCGCCCGTGACCTCAAGGCCCAGGGCCTCTATCTCGCCCGTGCGCTATCCTTCGCCGGGGTCGAGTACGAGATCCTCGAGCACGGCCTGACCGAAGCACAGGTGCGGATCTACGATGCCTATGCCGAGGCATGGGCGATCATTCACCGCAACCTCGAAGCTGCGCTCGAAGCAACCCGCGTGGTCGACGAGGACAGCGGCGATACGCTCAACCGCAATGCCAAGGTTGCAGCGCTGTCGATCTTCGAAGGCACCAAGCAGCGCTTCTTTGCCCAGCTCCTGCTTTCGATGAAATTGCCCAGCCTGATACCCGCGATCGAAGCAGCGCTTGGCGAAGACCATTCGGTTGTCGTGCAACTGGTTTCGACTGCCGAGGCGATGCTCGACCGGCGCCTTGCCGACCTTACCGTGGAAGAACGCGAAGCGCTCGATATCGACCTTTCCCCGCGTGAATATGTCTAATGTTGAGCTCAACATTACACATATTCTTTGCAGTCGCAGT
>DDFY01000011.1:148486-149132 GCA_002337385.1 Erythrobacter sp. UBA1916 | reverse complement strand
ACCGGCACCTTGCTTCGCGATCTTATGATCAGCTGTCCGCACGCGGGTCTCGTCGGTGTCGAGCCCGATCCGGCCGCACTGGCCATCGCGCGCCGCAAGTTTGGCGCCGGGGCGGATCTGATCCGTTGGCACAATGGCTTTCTCGATACCCTCGACCTGACCGCGCGATGGCAGCCGAACAAGATCGTCAGCAGCCTCGTCTTTCATCAGGTTCCGCTGGGTGAAAAGCGGGCAATCCTGGAGCAGATGCACGATTTGCTCCAGCCCGGAGGCATGGTGCTGATTGCCGACTATATGGCTCAGGACTCCGCCCTTATGCGCAAGCTTTTCCGCGCCACGGTGCAGCAGCTCGACGGTGTCGAAGACACGCAGCCCAATGCCGACGGTATCCTGGAGCGGCAGCTTGCCGAAATTTTCACCGACGCCGAAAGGCTTCACGTCTTCCCGACCGCCACCGGAGCGATATCGCTCTGGCGCGGCTACAAGAAAGGTCCCCATGCATGACCCGCACGTTTGCGCGAAAGCGCTTTCGCAACTCGTTCGCCGCAACAGCCCTCCTGGTAATTGCCGCCTGTTCGAACGTTGCCCAGGCGGCCACCTACACGATGTATCGCGATCCCGGCTGCGGCTGCTGCCTCAAATGGGC
>DDFY01000011.1:147307-148324 GCA_002337385.1 Erythrobacter sp. UBA1916 | reverse complement strand
GACATGGGTTCGGTGAAAGCCGACAAGGGCGTACCTTCCGATCTGTGGTCGTGCCATACGATGGTGATCGAGGGATATGTCATCGAAGGTCACGTCCCGGCAGAAGCAATCTCAAAATTGCTGCGCGAGCGCCCGGCAGGCGTCACCGGACTTGCCGTTCCCGGCATGCCGCTGGGTTCGCCTGGCATGGAATACGAGAACCGTGTGCAACCCTATGACGTCATCGCCTTTGGGCCCGGCGGCCGTACGGTTTTCGCAAGTTACCCCTGAACGGGCAAGAAAACGCCCCCAACTTTTGGAGAATAATGATGAAAATGATCCTCACCGTCGCTGGCGCGCTTGCTTTCTCGGCAAGCCCGGTCCTTGCTCAGGAGGCCCCTTCTGAAAAGCCCAAAATGTGCGAGATGATGCACGATGGCAAGAAAATGCAGGGTATGATGAAGAAGGACAAGGACGGAAAAATGTCATGCCAGATGATGGACCATTCCAAGATGGACCATTCGAAAATGGACCATGGCCAGTCCGGCCATGGCAAGAAAAAGGCCGCCGAGGCTGAAAAGCCGCAGACCGAACACAAGCACGACTGACCAGCCTTTGGCGTCTGGAGCCGACAATTCAATCGGCTCCAGACGGTCTAACGGGCCATGCGCTCGATGAGAGTGAGAAGTTCGGCGATCTTCTCCGATTGATCGGCCTTGTTGTTCGATGAGAGCGCCTGTTCGATGCAGTGCTTGGTATGGATGTCGAGTACTTTGGTCCTGGCGGCGCGCGCGGCGGCTTCGAGCGCGAGGATCTGCTGCAGGATATCGACGCAATAGCGCTCTTCTTCCATCATTCTCGATATTCCTCGCGCCTGCCCCTCGATCTTGCGCATTCGGGTCAAGACATCACGAAACTTGGGGTTTTGATCATCGCTCATGCCGTTCTCTCCAGACGCCGAGTTCATTCCTGACTGCTTTTGACACAGTTGCAAAGCAGTTCGCAATACACTATACCCCCCTATAGTATACGACGGAG
>DDFY01000011.1:146231-147092 GCA_002337385.1 Erythrobacter sp. UBA1916 | reverse complement strand
CTGCTGATTACCTATCTGCTCTGCGTGGCCTTTGGCCTGATCGCGCCCGATACTTTCCATATGCATGAAGCATGGGCGCCTTTGCTGCCAGGCTTCGATTGGTTGACATGGCCTGGCTTCTTCGCCGGGGCTATCGGCAGCTTTCTCTATGGCTGGTATATCGCGATCCTAGGGGTCCCGCTCGTCCGCTATTTCAGAAAAAGGATCGGGTGAAGAACCGGCAATGTGGATTTATCCGCTGCCGCGAATTCCGCACAGGTCGCAAAGCCTATGACAATGCACAGCACACTCTTTTCCGGTTCGTCTTTCAGCAAAAAGAGGGGATTGGCCCTGCATACGGTTATCGGGGCAGTGCTGGGCGTCTTAATCCTTCATCCGCTCACCGCGCTCGTTTATGGGTCTGGAGGGGCAGCAGCGGCGAGCGTGCCATTTGCTGAGCAGTTGGGCTCGGCGGTCGATCGACTGAGCGCGGCATTTGAAATCGAAATGCTGCCCATGAGCCTGGCTTTCGCGGTGATCGGCGGCGCAATCGGCCTGGCGTTTGGTCTTTATCATCTGCGGCTCATGGCTGATCGCCAGATAATCCGCTCTCTGGAGCATCAATTGGCCGAAGAGCTGCCGCTGCTCATCGCCCGAGGCGAGGGCGCACAGCTGGAATTCAAATCGTCGCTGCGTTGGGATACGCGTGAGCAGCGCGCAAATCGAAGCCTTCAACAGGTCGTGGTCAAAACGATTGCCGGATTTCTCAACAATGATGGCGGCACGCTGCTCATCGGCGTCGACGATAGCGGGGGCATCGTAGGAATCGAGGCCGATCTGAAGACTCTCAAGCACCCCAATAAGGACGGGTTCGAGCGCGTG
>DDFY01000011.1:145847-146033 GCA_002337385.1 Erythrobacter sp. UBA1916 | reverse complement strand
TACTTTCACGATCTCGATGGCCGAACTGTTTGCCGCGTGATCGCACAAAAGAGCCTCGAACCGATCTATTTTCTCGACAATGGAGTGGCGCGCTTCATGCTCCGCGCCGGCAACAGTACACGGGAATTGGATGCGCGCGAAGCGCACACTCACCTTTCGCAGCGCGGAAAAGAATATGCACGGCAG
>DDFY01000011.1:144962-145546 GCA_002337385.1 Erythrobacter sp. UBA1916 | reverse complement strand
ATGATGGACCATTCTAATTGCAGCCATAGCGGCCACGGCGAAGCCGTTGCCGGTGATGACGGCCGCTACAATCTCGTTCCCGCTGGTTATGACGGACCGGTTTATACCTGCCCCATGCACCCGCAGGTCCGGCAGCCAAAGATGGGGTCGTGCCCGATCTGCGGCATGGGTCTCGAACTCGAATCCGCGGCCATGGTCGATGACGGACCGAACCCGGAGCTCGTCGACTTTACAAGGCGTTTCTGGGTCGGCGCCATCCTCACCTTGCCGCTGCTTGTTCTCACGATGGGCCCCTATGTGGGCTGGCCGGGCGTGCGCGAAATATTTGGCGAGCGGGCCACCCTATGGATTGAACTGGTGCTCGGTACACCGGTCGTGTTGTGGAGCGGATGGCCGTTTCTCGAACGGGGCTGGAATTCGTTCCGCACCTGGAACCTCAACATGTTCTCGCTCATCGGCATGGGCGTTCTCGCCGCATGGATTTTCAGTGTCGTCGCCGTCCTGGCACCGGACATCTTCCCGGATGGCTTTCGCGATCCAGAGGGACATGTCGGCGTCTATTTCGAAGCCGCGGCCGTTATCGT
>DDFY01000011.1:140550-144824 GCA_002337385.1 Erythrobacter sp. UBA1916 | reverse complement strand
GCTCTGCTTGATCTTGCAGCCAAAACCGCCCGCGTCATCAGGGCAGACGGCACTGAAGAAGAAATCCCCCTTGAGCACGTGGCTGTTGGCGACCAATTGCGGGTCCGCCCAGGCGACAAGGTGCCCGTTGACGGTGTAGTGCTCAAAGGCCGCTCGTCGATCGACGAAAGCATGATCACCGGTGAACCAGTCCCGGTCGAAAAGGTCGAGGGCGACGCCGTGACCGGGGCAACGATCAACGGAACAGGCAGCCTGGTGATCGAAGCGAAACGTGTCGGATCAGACACCATGCTCGCGCAGATCGTGGAAATGGTTGCGGCCGCACAGCGCTCGCGCGCGCCGATCCAGAAGTACGCCGACAAGGTGGCCGGCATGTTCGTCCCCGCGGTTATCGGCATAGCCGTGCTCGCCTTCATTGCTTGGGCGATCTGGGGCCCCGCACCAGCGCTTGCCTATGCCCTCATTGCTGCGGTTGCGGTACTGATCATCGCCTGCCCCTGCGCTCTCGGCCTGGCGACGCCGATGTCGATCATGACCGCGACAGGAAGAGGGGCGCAGGCGGGCGTTCTGATCAAGAACGCCGAAGCGCTCGAGCGCTTCGAGAAAATCGACACGCTCATCGTCGACAAGACGGGTACGCTGACCGAGGGGCGACCGCGACTCGTCGCGGTCATGCCCGAGGAGGGCCACGATGAAATCGAGGTGCTGAGCTTGGCGGCGTCGCTCGAGCGCGGGTCGGAGCACCCGCTCGCAGAAGCGATCGTCCGCGGCGCCGACGAACGCGGCGTCGCGATGGAAACCGCCAGCGAGTTCGAGGCCGTAACCGGCAAAGGCGTCATGGGAACGGTCTCCGGTAAACGCGTCGCGCTTGGCAACCTCGCGCTTCTGACGGACCTCGGTTTGGAAGGCGCTGCGCTCAGCGAAAGGGCGAATGCGCGCCGCGACCAAGGCGAAACCGTCATGTTCGTGATCGTTGCTGACAAGATTGCCGGCCTCATCAGCGTTGCCGACCCGGTCAAGGAAACCACTCCGGCGGCCATCGCGGACCTCCACAATCTCGGCCTTACAATTATCATGGCGACCGGCGACAATGAGCGGACTGCGCAGGCGGTTGCCGCCCGGCTCGGTATCGACGACATCCGCGCAGGTGTGCTTCCCGAGGACAAGGCGCGGCTCATCCGCGAATTGCAGGAAGGCGGTGCCAAGGTGGCCATGGCCGGTGACGGGGTCAATGACGCTCCGGCGCTGGCCCAGGCCGATGTCGGCATTGCGATGGGCACGGGCGCGGATGTTGCGATCGAGAGCGCGGGGATCACGCTCGTCAAAGGCAATCTCGACGGGATCGTCCGGGCCCGCAAACTCGCCCGGGCTACGATGCGCAATATTCGGCAGAATCTGTTTTTCGCGCTCATTTACAACGCCTCGGGCGTGCCCGTCGCGGCCGGTGTCCTCTATCCGTTCTTCGGCATCCTGATTGGTCCGATGTTCGCCGCCTTCGCGATGAGCGCGTCCTCCATCTCGGTAGTCCTGAACTCGCTCAGACTTCGCAGCGCGAAGCTGTGAACGTCAGGCAATCGAACAGAACCCCATCCCTGATCCCTGCCACAATGCCTGTGCATTGCGGCAGAGCCGGTCATCCGCGGAAGATGGAAGCGCGACGCAAGCCAATGAGAGGATAACCACATGGATACCCATTCGGCGCACGAAGACAGTCTGAACAAGGGCAGCATCACGCTGCTTGGCGGCGTTGCCATGGGGACCGGCGTCATGATCGGTGCGGGCATTTTTGCGCTCACCGGTCAGATCGCAGAGCTTGCCGGTCCGCTCTTCCCGCTGTCCTTTGTTGCTGGCGCTCTCGTCACTTCGCTGGCAGCCTACAGCTACATCAAGATGTCGAACAAATGGCCGTCCTCGGGCGGCATCGCGATGATCTTGCAGAAGGCATACGGGCCGGGTGTCGTCGCCTCAGCGGCTGCGATGATGATGGCGCTGTCGATGATTATCAACGAAAGCCTCGTCGCACGAACCTTCGCAACCTACGCCCTGCGACCCTTTGGTCTGGAAGACACCGGCTGGCTTGTGTCCGCAGTGGCGCTCGCCGCTATCGTCTTTGCCTATCTGGTCAATGCGGCGGGCAACAAGTCGGTCAGCGGCTTTTCGGTTGTCATGTCGGCAATCAAGGTTGGCGGGATCGCGATTTTCGCGGTTGCCGCGATCTGGGCCAGCGGACTGTCGGGCGGCGCATTCTCGGAGCCGGTAGAGCTATCGAAAGCCGATGCTTTGCTTGCCTCGGTCGCCTTTTCGATTCTGGCTTTCAAAGGCTTCACCACGATCACCAACAGTGGCGGCGAGATGGTCGATCCGCACAAGAATGTCGGGCGCACGATCATGGTCTCGATCGCCGTCTGCATCGTGATTTACCTGCTTGTCGCACTGGCCGTCGGTTCCAGCCTCAGCATCTCAGAAATCGTACAGGCACGCGACTATTCGCTGGCGGCAGCAGCGCGTCCTGCATTCGGGCAGATGGGCTTCTACTTCACTGTCGTCATCGCTCTCACGGCCACCATTTCAGGTGTGATCGCAAGTGTCTTTGCTGCCTCACGCATGTTAGCGATGCTGACCGACATGAAGTTGCTTCCGCACAGCCATTTCGGCATGAGCGGCGGGATACAAAGCCACATGCTTGTCTATACCGTGGTCATTGCCGGCACGCTCGCCGTCCTGTTCGATCTGTCGCGGATCGCGTCGCTGGGTGCCTTTTTTTACCTTGTCATGGACATGCTGGTTCATTGGGGCGTCCTGCGCAACCTGCGCAAGGAGGTTGGCGCACGGGCGACGATACTCCTGGCTGCGTTAGCTGCAGATGGCGTGGTCCTGGCAGCCTTTACCGTGACCAAACTGCGCAGCGATCCTGCAATTGTCGCTTATGCGATCATCGGGATCGCTATCGTTTTCTTGGGGCAGTGGATCTTCCTGTCCGGCCAGCGCAAAGCAACAAGCAGCGATCCCGCGGAGCGCATTAGCGATGGCCACAGCGGCGATCAAGAGCATCCCTGACCACCGCATTGGTTGCCTGGCAGCCCAGTCAAATCTTTTTTGAGGTAGAGCTGTAAGATCGGGCGGGCGCACACGTCTGTGTTTATTCGGCTGCCATTCAATAGCCGCAAAGTTGCTGGTCTGGCCCGTGCGAAGCGGCGCTCATGATTGACAGAACGAGAGTATGGGAAGGGCAGTCTGCGTTTGAGATGAATAGCGTTTGTTTTTTCCAAACGATGAAACGAAAACGCAGAACGAACATTGGATTGGAATAAGCAGCCCCGGGCTGTGCTTGTGAACAAGGGGCTGTAAAGGCATGAAAACTGCGCGTGTTTACCGTATGGTGATGGACGACCACACTTGTCCCTACGGTATCAAAACTGTCGACCTTTTGAAGCGCCAGGGCTTCAAGGTCGAAGACAATCATCTGACAAGCCGCTCGGAGACCGACGCGTTCAAGGAAGAGCACGGCGTCGAAACGACCCCGCAGACTTTTATCGATGACAAGCGGATCGGCGGATATGATGACGTGCGCGAGTATTTCGGTAAGAGTCGCAGCCAACCCGAAGAGGGCGAAACAAGCTATCAGCCGGTCATTGCGATTTTCGCCGTCGCGCTGCTGCTCGCGCTCGGGCTAAGCTGGGCGTTTTTTGACGATCTCTTCACCGTTCGGGCCGCCGAATGGTTCGTCAGCCTTTCGATGACATTGCTCGCCGTTCAGAAACTCCAGGACGTGCGCAGTTTCTCCACCATGTTCCTCAATTACGATCTGCTCGCCAAACGGTGGGTTCCCTATTCCTTCATCTATCCCTTTGGCGAAGCGGCGGCCGGCATCCTGATGACCGCTGGAGCGCTGGTATGGCTGTCGGCTCCTTTGGCGCTTTTTATCGGAACCATCGGTGCAGTGAGCGTCTTCAAGGCCGTCTATATTGACAAGCGTGAGCTCAAATGCGCCTGCGTCGGGGGCAGCAGCAACGTCCCGCTCGGCTTCGTCTCGCTGACCGAGAACCTGTTCATGATGGGGATGGGGCTCTGGATGGGTCTCAAAGTCTTTACATGATCCTCGCTTTGATCCTGGCGACCTCGCTGTTCTTATTATCGGTGGGCTCGCACCTCGTCATACTGAATGCGGGCCATACGCTGCTCGAGCAAAACTGCAGCCTTCTGCACAAGCTGGGCATCGCACTGCTCGTTCTTTTCTCGCATCTGACCGTCGCGGCGTTCTTCGCCGCCGGCTT
>DDFY01000011.1:139926-140352 GCA_002337385.1 Erythrobacter sp. UBA1916 | reverse complement strand
GCCCTCACCGGCTTCGCTCTCATCAGCTGCTCGGCGCAGCTATTCTGGACCATGATGCACAAAGGAGAAAAAGCATGACTGAAAAGACCTCCCATTCGGACAAGGGAGGGGGCGGCAGCTACTGGCGGTTCATGGCCATGGTGTCGACCTCGACCGTGATCATGTTCTTCCTGATGTATGCCAACACCTTTACCGTCGATGATCTTTTCTGGAGCGAAACGCGCTTCTGGATGATGTTCGTCATGGGTGCGATGATGATGGTCGTCATGCTGCTCTTCATGTGGGGCATGTACAAGGACCGGACCAAGAACTTCATCATTCTGGGTGTCGGCGCCTTTGTGTTCGCGCTCGCACTATGGCTGGTGCGCAGCCAGACCACCGTCGACGATACCGAATATATGGCAGCGATGATCCCGCACCACTCGA
>DDFY01000011.1:0-139842 GCA_002337385.1 Erythrobacter sp. UBA1916 | reverse complement strand
GCGATCATGACCAGCGAACGCGCGAGCCTGAAAGATCCTCGCGTGCGCGAACTCGCTCAAGCGATCATAGTCGCCCAGCGCCGCGAAATCGCCGAGATGAAATATCTCATAGACGATATCGAGCAGAACGGTCCGCGGACCGAAGAACGCCTGCCCGAGGAGATGCAGCCATGAACAAGATAGCTTTCACGGCGCTCATCGCGCTGCCGCTTGCCGCCTGCAATTCGAATACTGCTCCGGGAAATGACCGCGAAGCCCAGCTCGACCCGCCTGCCACTGCCGCGCCGATCGAGGACGCGGCCAGTGCACTGGCAAATGTTGACCCGGGCCTCATGCTTCCCGGGACCATGAATGACGCGGACCTTGCTGCTCTGGGCGCAGGACAGGCCTGCCAGTTCCGCCTGACCGAAGTGGCCTTTCCCTCGTTTGTCTATGACGGTGACGGGGGCGGAGCGATCAAGATCAATGGCAAATTGATCCCCGTGACCGCCGATGGCCCTGGCAGCTATGCGAACGGCGAGCTTCGGATCAAAACCCGCATGCTGGATAATGAAGGCGATGCGGGCCTGCAAATGCAGGAGATGATCGTGGCAGCACCAAGAGCCAAGGATGAGTTCGGCTTTTGGGGTTATACCACCTGTCCGGCCGACGGAGCCTGATACTGGCAGGGCGCATGGGCGGGCCGTTGGCTACCCCGTGCGCCCGCAGCTCCTCCGTTCGTCGCCCACACCTGTCTTAACAGGAACAAGCAGATGACCGATACGAGGCCCATCGCTGTCTTCGGCGCAGGCGGGAAGACCGGCAGCGAGCTCTTGAGGCGTGCCCTTGCCCGGGACATACCGATCCGCGCCTTTGAACACACCGTGCCCGGGCCAGGCGAGCGGGTGGGCGACTTCGAATATATCGAATGCGATGTGCTGTCGGATAATTTCGCGGGCGATCTCGATGGCTGCCGCGCGGTTATCTCGACCCTCGGTGTCGCTTTCGGTCCGGGCAATGCGATCGATCCACCGCCGCTCTATACCGATGGCACGCGCAACCTGCTCGAGGCGATGGCACAAGCGAAGATCGACCGCATTGCCGTAATCTCCGCTGCCTTCGTCGAACATCAGTCGAGCGTCCCGGCCTGGTTTGAACTCACTGCCAAGCCTGCATTGTTCAATATACTCGAGCAGATGCGCGCCATGGAAGCGATGCTCAGCGACGCACAAGGCACCAAATGGACGGCCGCACGTCCGGGCTGGCTCCTGGATAAGCCTTACACCGGCGATGCCGTCATTACGGATGAACGCTTGGCAGAAAGCTGTTTCCGCTGCCGTCATGCTGATCTCGCGGCGAGCCTGCTTGAATTCGTGTGCGAAGACACCTGGATCAACGCAAAGCCTGCCATCGGCAGGCCCGAAGCCGAACGTTTCGAAAGTCCTGGTGCCATCAAGGCCGAACTCGGTATCGATTGAGCGTCGTATCATTTTTCGATCTGTAACGAGCCCGAACGTTACAGACTTTGAGCAATAGACAAGGAAGTCGCATGTTTCTGGAGAAGATCAAAACCCCTGGCCTCTCGCACCTTTCGTATATCATCGGCTCGGGCGGACAGGCAGCGGTCATCGATCCGCGCCGGGACTGCGAGATCTATGTCGAAAAGGCCCGGGCCGAAGGACTGGAGATAACGCACATCTTCGAAACCCATCGCAATGAAGATCTGATCAGCGGCTCGCCGATTTTGGCCGATTTGACAGGAGCCACGGTCTATCACGGGCCCGACGCGGCAGGCGAAGTCGTTTTTGCCAAGACCGCACGCGAAGGCGATTGTTTTGAGCTGGGTCAATTGCGGATCGAGGTGCTGGAAACACCTGGACACACCGACGATCATCTCGCTTTCGTCATCCATGACAGCGAATATTCCGAGGGACCGGTCGGCGTCTTTACCGGCGATGCCCTGTTCGTCGGCGATGTCGGACGCACCGATTTCTATCCCGAGCGCAAGGAAGAAGTCGCGGGCCTTCTTTTCGACTCCCTGCAGAAACTTTGCGGCCTCGGCGATCAGGCGATTATCTACCCGGCGCATGGTGCGGGCTCGGTCTGCGGGTCGGGAATGGCTGAACGGGAATTCTCGACAATCGGCCACGAGCGGCGCAACAACCCGCGCCTGCGCATCTCCGACCGTGACGAGTTCATCAACGCGAAGGTAGGAGAGCACCATTACCAGCCGCCCTATTTCCGGCTGATGGAGCGGCTCAACCTTGAAGGGTCCGATGCCGCGCCGCGCGTCATGCGGCCAAGGCGTCTGGGGCTGGAAGACCTTAGCGAGAGCGGCGCTGATCACCTGGTCGATGTGCGCGAGCCGCTCGCTTACGCTGCCGGCCATCTGCCGGGTGCCATGTGCCTTCCGGTGGGAATGATACCGGCGTTTGCGGGATGGTTCCTCGGTAAAGGCGACAGGATCGCCCTCGTCGCTTCCGACGAAGACCAGCTAGCCCAGGCCATGACCCATCTGGTGCGCATCGGTCTCGATAATGTTGTGGGCGGCTATGTCGGCGTGGTTCCAGCCGCCGCACAGGGCAAAGCGATGCGCAGCATTCCCATGATCGGCACCGAGGAAGTCGCGCGCAGGCTCGGTCAGGACAGCGGCGAGTGGATCCTGCTCGACGTGCGCGACGCGGACGAACGACGAGAAGCAAGTATTGACGGCTCAGAACATATCTATGTCGGTGAGCTCAACACGCAGTGGGAAGAGCTCGACCGCGGCCGCCACTACACGCTGATGTGCGCGAGCGGTATGCGGGCGAGCGTTGCTGCGGGCTGGCTGGCAAGTCGCGGTTTCGACAAGATCGATATCTATCTTGGCTCGATGGGCGCTTGGAAGCAGCAAAGTTCATAGACGATCACAGCGTTCATGCTTCTTTCAATCCCATATTTCCCCGAAGCTCCGCTGTCGGCGAGCCGTGATTTTCCAAAGTCACAGGCTTGGCATGTACGGCATGCATTGGCCGTGATAGCGTCGATTGTCGGCCGGGACTGGCTCAGGCTAGAAAGTGGCAAATGGCCGAGGCAATGGTTGCGCCTTTTTCCTCAAGCACATGCATTCTTGACGGTAAGCCGCAAAGTCTCTAGGGTTCCGAAGATGGTTCGGTTGCGTTCCTTTTTGCTGACATTGCTTTGCATTGGTTTCGTGATCCAATCACCCGTGCAGGCGATGCCTACGCCCGAAGCGGAGAAGATGCTCGCTTCCGATTGTGCTGAAATGATGCACCACTCTGAAGGCGATGGGCCCATACACAGCCATCACGGCAGTCCTGATGCACCTTGTGAAGACATGTCGGCCGATTGCTTGCTTGCCACAAACGCGGTTTCTCCTGTCTGGGTAGGCAGCAGTTCATCGCTGTCTGGCGCCAAGCCGTTCATTGAGGGCCCATTGTATTTGTCGAGCATTTCTCCCCCACTCATCAGCCGCGTTTCTACGCCCGACTGTCCACCTCCACGAACCTGACTTGATTGCACGAACTGAGGGCGAATTCTGCCTTCTGAATGCGTGGTCTTAACGCTGCAATGCACCGCCATTGCCGCCGGACCTCGGCACGCAAATCAAGTGAGATTTTTCCATGAAATGGTCCATAGGCGGTATCCTTGCAGCCGCCCTGATGCCGGCGCAGGTCGTGCTCGCGCAGCCGGTTGGCTACGAAGAAGCCTTGCAGGCAGCGCGCGAGGATCAGCCGCTGCTCCAGGCCGCGCAATTGCGTATCGACGGCACGCGAGATGCCTCGGATGCCGCAGATGAGCTGCCCGATCCTATCTTGCGTGGCGGGATTGCAAACCTGCCAATCACGGGGCCTGTAGCGTTCGAGTTTGATCGCCAGCTTCCAACGCAGATTGCTGTTGGCATTGAGCAACCAATCCCGAACCTTGCACGGCGCAGAGCCCGTAGAGGCGTAGCGGGCGCAGATGTAGCCGTCGCTCAGATGCGGCTTGGAGTTGCTCAGCAGCGGATCGATATCGCCACATCAGCGGCCTGGATCGACTTGTACTATGCCGAAGAGAAGCTCGCCTTCGCCCATACGGCGCTGAGCGATCTGCGCAGGCTTCAGCCGGTGGCAAACAGCGCTGTCGCGTCGGGGGCAGCCCGTCCGGCCGAAAGCCTTGCCATTCGCCGCGAGCTCCTTGTGATCGAAGATGCAATCACAAGAATTGAAGCCGAAAGAGATGCCGCGCGCGCCATGCTCTCGAGCTACATTCACACAGACGACCCTACTATCGCGGGTAATGCGCCAGCGGCCGATGTCGACAGCGGCAGCCTCGAACAAGCTCTGGACCTTAACCCCGTCATCCGTCTTGCCGATGCTGCCACCGGACGCGCAGAAGCGAACGCCGACCTCGCGCGCGCCGACTTGCGCCCCGACTTCGGAGTGAGCGTAAACTATGGCCGACGCGACCCTGCCTTCGGAGACGCATTCTCTGTCATGGGATCGGTTACCCTGCCCATCTTCACCGATCAACGTCAAAAGCCCCGCATTCGTGCCGCCGAGGCAGAGGCTGCCGCTACGCAGGCTGAGCGCGATGATCGGTTGCGGGCACTGCGTGTGCAATTCGAATCCGATCTCGCCACGTGGCGCAGTGCGAAGCGCCAATGGGAACGCGCCCACGATGAATTGCTGCCGCTGGCCCGCCAAAGGGTTGAGCTGGAGACGGCGAGCTTTGCTGCCGGAAACGCAGACCTGATCGATGTGATTGCAGCAAAGGCGGATTTGGCCTTGCTCGATCTTGAAATCTTTGAACGCGAAGCTGCGACCGTGGAATGGGCCGAGATGCTTCGCTTGACTTACGGGGAGCAGCAGCCATGAGCAATACAGTCGACAGCTCGGGCCCTACGAAGCGAACCTATGCAATCATGGCAGGCGTCGCGCTTGTCAGCCTCGGCGCGGGATATGCGCTCTCGCTTATAGGCGGTGAGAGCGAGGGTGGGATCTCCGGTTCCGATGCGGCAGAATGCGAAGAGGTGCTTTACTGGTACGATCCGATGGTGCCCGGACAGCGCTTTGACGAGCCTGGCAAATCGCCCTTCATGGACATGATGCTGGTTCCCAAGTGCGCGGGAGAAGCTGCGGAAGCGGGCGTCCGGATTGATCCGGGCCTGGTCCAGAATTTCGGCATTCGCACCGCAGCGGCAGAGTTCGGAGTTCTCGAGCCAGAAATTACCGTAACGGGCGTCCTGGCCTACAACAGCCGAGATGTTGCCATCGTCCAGCCAAGAGCGGGCGGTTATGTTCAACGAACCTACGGACTTGCCAAGGACGATGTGGTGGGTCGAGGCACTCCGATAGTCGACATTCTCGTCCCTGATTGGGGCGGCGCGCAGCGCGAGTACATTGCTGTGCTCGATACTGGCGATAAGGCGCTGGCAGATGCGATGCGGCAGCGAATGCGATTGCTCGGCATGACAAACGCGATGATCGCATCCGTTGAACGCACACACCGCGTCCAGAACACGTTTACAGTCACCGCACCTGTTGGCGGCGCTGTAACAATGCTCGGGGTGCGTCCAGGCATGACCGTGATGGAAGGTCAGACACTCGCGGAGATTACAGGCTTCTCGCCGATATGGCTGGAAGCCTCAGTGCCCGAAACACAGGCCGCAAATATCCGGCAGGGCCAGCCCATCAGTGCGACCCTGGCAGCGTATCCGGATCAGCGATTTGCGGGACGGATTGTTGCCATCCTTCCTAGCGCCGATGCAGCAAGCCGGACGATCACCGTCCGGGCTGAGTTGCCAAACCCGCGCGGCAGGCTGAAGCCGGGCATGTTCGCGCAGGTGTCGCTTTCACCCGACACACGGCGAGCCTTGCTGGTACCGTCGGAGGCGGTCATTCGAACCGGACGCCGAAATCTCGTGATGCTCAAGCAGGATGAAGGCGCGTTCCTGCCTGCCGAGGTCGAAATCGGGCGCGAAGCGAATGGCAAGACAGAGATACTCGCAGGCGTTGCGGAGGGCGAGCAGGTCGTCACTTCAGGTCAGTTCCTGATCGACTCCGAAGCAAGTCTTGGCGGGATCGACGTCAGGTCGATCGATGGGACCATGAGCATGGCGTCGGACGGCTCGCCAAAGATGAGGGCATACACCGCTACGGGAAGAGTGACGAAAATCGCTGGTGCTTCGATCACTCTCAACCACGCGCCGGTTCCCGCCCTCGAATGGCCAAGCATGGTCATGCCCTTCGCCCTCGCCGACGCCGCTCTAGTTGACGGTATTGAACCGGGCGACAAGGTCGAGTTTACCTTCTCGCAGCACGACACCGGTCCGCGCATCGAATCCATTCGGAAGACCGACCAATGATCGCGCGCATAATCGATGCCTCGATCGCCAATCGGTTTTTCATCGTTCTGGCGGCCTTCGCGGTCACGCTCGCCGGCTTCTGGGCGGTGCGCGCAACGCCGGTCGATGCGATCCCCGATCTGTCTGATGTCCAGGTCGTGGTGCGGTCTAATTATCCGGGCCAAGCTCCGCGCATCGTTGAGGATCAGGTCACATACCCGCTCGCAACGACGATGCTCTCGGTGCCGGGCGCGGAAACAGTGCGCGGGTATTCGATGTTCGGCGACAGCTTCGTCTATGTGATCTTCGAGGATGGGACGGACCTCTACTGGGCGCGTTCGCGCGTGCTCGAATATCTCAACCAGGTGCAAAACGAATTGCCCGAAGGTGTGACCAGCTCGCTCGGGCCGGACGCGACGGGCGTGGGCTGGATTTACGAATATGCGTTGGTTGACCGAACTGGGAACAGCGACCTTGCTGGGCTCAGAAGCCTTCAGGACTGGTTCCTGCGCTATGAGCTTCAGACCATTCCGGGCATCGCAGAGGTCGCCAGCGTGGGCGGCATGGTCAAGCAGTACCAGGTCGTGCTGGAACCCTACCGGATGGCTTCGCTTGGCGTCACTTACAGCGATGTCGTGCGCGCCATACAAGCTTCCAATCAGGAGGCTGGCGGATCGGTGGTTGAAATGGGTGAGGCCGAGTTTATGGTCCGCGCTTCAGGCTATCTCACGTCTCTCGACGACTTCCGGCAGATCCCTCTCAAATCAGTCGGGAACGGTATACCGGTTACTCTATCCGATATCGCCACGATCCAGCTTGGCCCCGAAATGCGGCGAGGAATCGCCGAACTCAATGGCGAAGGCGAAGTCGCAGGCGGTATTGTTGTGCTTAGACAAGGCGAGGATGCGCGGGCAACGATCGCGGCTGTCGAAGAGAAGCTCGACGTGCTCCAGGCCAGTCTTCCTGAAGGGGTCGAGATTGTCACGACCTATGATCGTTCGAAGCTGATCGACGCCTCGATCGAAAACCTGACCGGAAAACTCATCGCCGAATTTATCATCGTCGCGATCGTTTGCGCACTGTTCCTGTGGCATGTGCGATCAGCATTGGTGGCGATCGTCACGCTTCCATTGGGGGTGCTGGCGGCCTTTATCGTGATGCGGTTCCAGGGGGTCGATGCGAACATCATGTCCTTGGGCGGCATCGCCATCGCAATCGGCGCGATGGTCGACGCTGCCATCGTCATGATCGAGAACGCGCACAAGCATATCGAGCATTGGGAAGAGGACCATCCCGACGAGAAGATGTCCAACGATGAGCGCTGGAAACTGATTGCGGACGCATCGAAAGAGGTGGGGCCAGCGCTGTTTTTCAGCCTCCTGATCATAACCCTATCGTTCCTGCCGGTGTTTACTCTGCAGGCGCAGGAAGGGCGGCTCTTCTCCCCACTGGCCTTTACCAAGACCTATGCCATGGCGGCGGCCGCCATTCTGTCGGTGACGCTGGTTCCCGTTCTGATGGGCTGGCTGATCCGCGGGAAGATACCCAAGGAGGACACCAACGTCCTCAATCGCTTGCTGACCAACGCCTACCGGCCCGGTCTTGATTGGGTACTGCGCCGACCGAAAACCACTTTGGTTGTGGCAGGCCTCGTATTCCTTACAGCGCTGGTCCCGTTCACCCGCCTTGGAGGAGAATTCCTGCCGCCGCTCGACGAAGGCGACTTGCTTTATATGCCAAGCGCGTTGCCTGGTCTGTCTCCTGGTGAAGCGTCGGCATTGCTTCAGCGGACTGATCGACTGATCAAATCCGTACCCGAAGTCGACACCGTGTTCGGCAAGGCAGGACGCGCGGATACCGCAACAGACCCGGCGCCGCTCACGATGTTCGAGACGACCATCCGGTTCAAACCTCGAGAAGAGTGGCGACCCGGAATGACGCCGGAGAAGCTCGTCGAAGAGCTTGATCGTGCGGTGCAGGTGCCGGGGCTCGCCAATGTCTGGGTGCCCCCGATCCGCAATCGCATCGACATGCTCGCGACCGGTATCAAGAGCCCGATAGGCGTGAAAGTGTCTGGCGAGAACCTTGGCGAGATCGAGCGCGTGGCGTTGCAGGTCGAGAATGTCGCAAAACAGGTTCCCGGCGTCAGCTCCGCTTTGGCAGAGCGTCTTTCGGGAGGCCGCTATGTCGATGTGGACATCGACCGGGTCGCTGCGGCGCGTTTCGGGCTGAATATCGCCGATGTTCAGCAGATTGTGTCAGGCGCGATCGGCGGCGCGAATATCGGCAGAACGGTCGAAGGATTGGCGCGATATCCCATCAATGTGCGCTATCCGCGCGAGATCCGCGACAGCCTCGCAGAACTGCACGCGCTGCCTTTGCTAACCCCCTCTGGCCAGCAAATTACGCTCGGCACCGTAGCGCAGGTGAGCGTCAGCGATGGCCCCCCGATGCTCAAGAATGAGCAAGGCCGTCTCATCAGCGTGGTCTATGTCGATACGCGCGGGCGCGATTTGACCTCGGTCGTAAGCGATCTTCAGGCGGCAGTTTCAGAGGGCGTCGATCTGCCTGCCGGTGTAAGCATTTCCTACGCGGGCCAGTTTGAATATCTCACCCGCGCCAATGAGCGGTTGCAGGTCGTCGTTCCCGCGACGCTCGGCATCATTTTCGTTTTGCTGTACCTGATCTTCCGCCGCTTCGACGAAGCGCTACTTGTTATGGGCACGCTGCCCTTTGCCCTCACCGGCGGCTTCTGGCTGCTCTATCTGATGGGCTACAACCAGTCTGTTGCGACATCGGTGGGTTTCATTGCCCTTGCCGGGGTATCGGCGGAGTTCGGCGTTATCATGCTGATCTACCTCAAGTCTGCGCTGGCCCGGCGCAGCGGTGCCCTCGATGCGGACGGCGTGGGCGAAGCCATCAGGGAGGGCGCTCTTCTGCGCGTGCGTCCCAAGGCAATGACCGTGGCCGTCATTCTTGCCGGTCTCTTCCCGATCCTCATTGGAACCGGCGCAGGATCGGAGGTCATGAGCCGCATCGCCGCGCCGATGGTGGGCGGCATGATCACCGCGCCGCTGCTTTCGATGTTCGTTATCCCCGCCGCATATTTGTTGATGCGGCGCCCCCGGCCCGAACGGCCAACCCAACCCCAAGGAGAAGAAGAATGCGTACCACAACCCTCATGAGCCTACTGGCCCTCCCGCTGGCGCTGGCGGCCTGCGATTCTGGCCAGGACACTGCGGAGATGAACGACATGCCGATGGCAGAGAATGAAATGATCATGGACGGCGAAGAGATGCCGATGATGGACGCCGGCAGCATAATGCAGACCGCGAGTGCGCAAGGCACCGTCACCGCCATCGACGCCGAAGCGGGCACGATCACCGTCGACCACGGCCCGGTCCCAGCGATCGAATGGCCGGCGATGACGATGGCGTTCGAAGCCGATGAGCAATTGCGCAGCGAAGTAAGCGTCGGTGAGGGAATTGCCTTTGAATTTCGTACTGGTTCTGAAGGCAGTGTGATCACGTCGATCACGAAGGAGTAAATCGGTTGGGTGGTGCCAGGCAAATCTGGTGCCGCCCATCGCGAAACAGGAGGAGCATGATCCGGACACCCCCCATCACCCAAGCATTCCCCGTGGACCGCCGCACACTGATCAAAAGCGCTGGTTTTGCTGCTGCAGGCTTTGCCGCGTTCCCGCTTGCGGGATGCAAAGCGCAAGACGCATCGATGCTGGACAGCACTGACGGGTCCAATCCGCTCGCCATACCGCCCTTGCAGAGTGGCGAGATGGAGCAGGGCGCGCGGGTTTTCCGCTTGTCTTTGACCCCAGGCCAGAAGGAATTCGTCCCCGGTGTTGCTTCGCCCACCATCGGCATCGACGCACCCTATCTGGGACCGACGCTGGAAATGCGCCGGGGCGAGTGGGTGCAGTTCCATATCGACAACAAGCTGGCCGAAGGCGCTACGGTCCATTGGCATGGTTTCGAACTTCCTGCCGCAGCCGATGGCGGACCGCATCAGTTGATCCGTCCCGGCGAACGCTGGAGCCCCTCTTTCGAAGTTCGCCAGCGGGCTTCGCTCTACTGGTGTCATTCGCATTTGGAACGCGAAGCTGGGCCGCAGGTCTATGCCGGGCTTGCCGCGCCGATTTATGTTCGCGATGACGAGGAAGAGCGCCTCGACTTGCCGAGCGACTATGGTGTCGACGACATTCCGCTGATCGTTCAGGACCGCGTCATCGATGGATCTGGCCGGTTGGTGTACCCGCTGAGCATGCACACGCGGATGATGGGCGTGCGCGGGAACCGGATATTCGTCAACGGTACTGAAAACGCCGTGTTCGACGCACAGACAGGCCAATTGCGTCTGCGCATCCTCAACGGATCGAACGCCCGCTTTTACGATTTTTCGCTCGAAGGTGATCGTTCGATGCAACTGATCGCGAGTGATGGCGGCTTGCTCGATCGTCCGCACATCGTCCGCTCGGTGAGGCTCGCCCCGGGGGAGCGCGCGCAGGTCATCATCGATCTCTCGGAAGGACGCCCGCTTCGCCTTCTTGCCACCAGTCCTGAAAGCACCATGGGCATGATGGGCGGACGCGGACGCGGAATGATGGGCGGCGGGATGATGGGTCGCGGCAATAGCGGCGATGCTTCCGGAGACGTGTTTCAAATCCTCGATATCAGGCCGGCAAGGTCGGCTCAGCCAGCCAGGGTGCCGACACAGCTGGCATCGCTTGCCCCACCTGACCCGTCGTCAGCCGTCCGAACCCGGCGTTTCGTTCTCGACATGGGCATGATGGGCGGCGGAATGTCCATTAACGGTGCTGCGATGGACATGAATGTGATCAACGAACGTGTGCCGGTCGGCCAATGGGAAATCTGGGAGATCGCCAACGCTTCGATGATGGCCCATCCGTTTCATATCCATAACGCCCAGTTTCGTGTGATCGACCGCGATGGGCGAGCACCCCCACCACTGGAAACCGGTTTGAAGGATACCGTTATCGTCAATCCGCGCGAGCAGGTGCGCCTTCTCTTGCGTTTTGAAGAACACACCGATCCGGACCTGCCCTACATGTATCATTGCCACATTCTCGAACACGAGGATGCAGGCATGATGGGGCAGTTCGTAGTCGTGAAGAGCTAGGAAGGACAGGCGATGAGCAAGGACAAGAGCGTGATCGAGGGTACCGCGATCGACCCGGTATGCGGCATGATCGTTGCAATCGACGGGGCCGAGCATAGCGCGACGCATGAGGGCGCGACACACTATTTCTGTTCGCCGCGCTGTCACGACAAGTTCGTCGCCGATCCCGAGCTCTATCTTTCGGGTGCGCATCTCGACGCGGTCGAGGATGTGCCTGAAGGCACGATCTACACCTGTCCGATGCACCCTGAACGCGTTACTAAGTCAATCAGGCTCGACGTGCGCGAAGCGGACCAGAAGGATGGTTAGCGCGGGCACGATCGTCCACATCGCGATTGGTATCAGCGCCAGGCCCGTCACTGGCTCGTGCGGCATCAACTCGCTGTAGCGCCAGCTCAGGAAACTGTTTGCCGGAAGCGATGTGGCGATCATTTCGACGGCGATCGCGACGACAAGCCCGAAGCCGAAATAGATCGCATAAGGCATTTTTGCGGCTTGCCAGAGCCACGCGCGCCCGCCGCGCAATGCTGCAAGGCTGTAGGCTGTGAGCAGGATCACGCCATCGCCCAGGCTTGCAATGCCGCAGCGAATGGTCCGCTCGAAGGGTTCGAGATCACCCGGTTCGAAGAATGGCATCTGGAAAATCTCCCAGACGAACGCGATCAGGCTCCCGCAAATAAGGATCAGCCAATGGGTTCTGGTCATGCTGCAGGTACGCCGGAATAATCTGCGCCAGCAAATAGCAAGCGGCCGGATTTCCACTTCCTGCATAGCGCCTTCGCTGCCCCAAAGCCCGGATCAGTCATGATTTTCGCGGCCCTCCGACTCGGCCATGCGAGCAGCGCGTTTGAGAAATTTCCGCATGTCACCTGCTGCCAGTTCGGTAAGCGGATGTCGGCTCGCCTCAGGGCGCGGTTCGATCATGTCCGCTCGTTTCCTGATCTGTTCGATCTGTTCATCGCTCGCCCCGGACAAGAGGCCAAGAACTATGTTCTCGAGAGTAATGAGGCGAATGCGCATTTGCACCAGATCGGCATGATCGGGCTCCGGGATATCCCAGCTGCCGTTCTCATTGACCGTGCTCACGACTGCTTCTCCGACGGCTCTGCTGGCACCATGATACTCCCCATTCGTCGTTATCGGCTTCTCTCAAAAAGGTGGCCGAAAAACAGCACCGCTGCAACCGGCCGTGCTTCGGCCCACCAGCCCCACCGCTGCTGCGGATTGTTTGAGGGGAAGAGATGGCGGCTGCGTAAAGAGGATGACTGCACACAGCATCCACCGCAAGACCGACGAAAGGAAATCGACCATGAAACGGACAGTTCTAGCTTTCGCGCTCGCCACCGGCCTGGCAACCACCCCGGCAATGGCCCGGCAACAGCATGACCACGGGGATCAAGCGGCGGCGCAGCAGCAGTCACACGCTGGCCATATGATGCAGGATTCGGCGGCCATGACGGCCCACCGCGAGAAGATGGCTGAAATGCGCGCGCTGATGCAGCAGGCCCACGCGGCGAGCGATCCTGCCGAACGCCAAAGGCTTATGGCCGAACATCGTGCAAAAATGCAGGAACACATGGCGGGCATGATGCAGGGGGACAACGCCGATATGATGGCGGCCTGTCACCAGCACATGATGATGATGCATGACATGATGGAGCAGATGGCGGCTCACGAGAACATGGCGCAAGACGATTAGGAGGCGGTGGCCGGGCTCTCGCTTTGTGCCTGAGCCTGGCCACACTCTTACCAGGGCGCGGTGCAAGGCAGGAGGTCCGACCATCTCGTGAGTAAAATTTGAACCCTCACGCGTCGACGATCGCCGCGCTCTATCACCGCAAGAGATGAAGGTTCGCAGAGCATTACAGACACAATAGGTTGCACGACCATCGCCAAGACCGGAGCCCGTAGAGAATGAAACGAATACAATTCATGGCTATTGTGGCCGCCAGTCTGCTCTGGATAAGTCCGGCCCAGGCCCATGGCGACGAGGAACATGGCGAAGCGGCCAGTGCTGTCGTCTCCGATGCGGCGTCAAAAGATATCCAGGCTGCGCAGGGACACGGCGACACGGCTGCTGATCATGACGGGGCGAAGGGACAAGATGCAGACGAAGGCGACAAGGGCGTGGTCGGTGTGCTCAAGTCGCTGCATCCCGCCACCGTACACTTTCCGATCGCCTTGTTCTTTATGGCCGCTCTCACCGAGCTATTCGTCATCGCACGGAAGGGCACAGGCCTAGAGTCGGCAGTGCGCGTACTTGTTTATGGCGGTGCCGCCGGGGCGGTCGTGGCGGCCATATTCGGTTGGATCCATACCGGTCTCTGGTTCGGCGGAGATACTGCGATGCAGGTTCATCGCTGGAACGGAATGCTGATCGCGGTTCTCGGTCTGGCGATGGCCTATCTGGCGAGCCGTGCTTCCGCGAGCCGGACCGCGTTTCGCGCCGCAATCTTTGCCATGGCCGCTCTAGTGCTGGTGCAGGGATTTCTGGGCGGCGAGCTTGCGCACGGTGCCAATCATCTTGGTATCTCCTGGCTTTGAAGGATAGAATGATGCGCAGATCAAATCGGAACGCGTTTGTTGCCCCCCTTGCTGCGGCGGCATTGGGGCTAGGGCTCGCTGCCTGTGATCAGACGCAGGACACTTCATCAGAAGCTGAAGCCTTGCCACTGTATACGGCCCCGCCGACCGAGAGCACAGGTGCTGGCGAAGGCGAAAGAGACAACGCTGCCTTTCCCGCTGGAGAGGCCAACACGAACCGGTCGGGTGAAGCTGCGACTGCCGGTAGGCAACCAGACCGACCGGCGAGCACTCCGGTAGTAGCGTCGTCCCCTGCGGCCACTCCCCCGCCGGTGAATGCCCAGCCTAGCAACACACCCGATCCTCATGCGGGCCACTATATGCCATCCATGCCCGACCATGACATGCCCTCGATGTCCGATCAGGCGCATGGATCGTGACCTGGCGTTTCGCCTTCTGATCGGCCCAAAAACGGCCGACGCTCGTTTTACCAGTCACTACGAATAACAAGTCGTCGTTTGCCAAAGGCGCTTTATCTCATCTGTCCGATTTTGGGGGTATTGATGGGGGTATTTGCAAGACGACTCAAAAAGTTTATTAGGTAAATCAGCACGTTATATGCTCTCTATATTTCCCTCCTCCGCTACCAATGTTATTCAGATTGGTGGAAGTGATTGGCGCGCGGCGCCACGGGGCGACGAGGCCTATTCGCGTCGTTGTTGCAGTCCTTTATCCGCCTTACACCTGCCATCAAGAATCGGCGCGCCGTTCAGCTCGTACCTCAGCTGTCCGCGAATGAGGCTCGCGGGTTGCGGCGAGCTCAACGTCAAGACGCTCAAGTAACGGGCCTATGGGGCCACGCGACGCTTACTTCTCGGTGCGTCGTTATAGCGATCCAGGCACCGCGTTTCGCCGCCATGTCTGCATCATCAGGCCTCGTGTCGGGGCCCTAAAGAGAGCCTTTCCCTCCTTCTGACATGTGGGCTGCAATATGCGCCTGTTCGATAATAACTATCTACGCGGCCTCCTTGCGGGGTCGCCGCGACATACCCGATACGCAGGTTCAGAGAGGGGGCGGCTGTCACAAGACTGCGTGGCGGCCAGTGAGCTTTGGCCCTGGACATTCGGATTCTTAAGGACGGGAGGAACGGTGAAATGAGGCATCTTTACTTGAGCACGAGCTTGTTTGCCTGCGTGGCGGCTACTTTGCCGATGCAGGCGGCGGCACAGGCGGACGAGGCGGAGTCTGCGTCATCGACCATCATCGTGACCGGCACGCGGGCACAGGGCGTGGCCGCGTCCGACAGCGCGGCGCCGATCCAGATCGTCGGTGCCGATGCCTTCGAGCGGGTTGGTCAGCCTGACCTGACGCAGGGCCTGCAGCAGAACCTGCCCTCCATTACCGCGCAGTCGCTGGGCGGTGACACGGGCAACTTCACCCTCTCGGCAGCCCTGCGCGGCCTTAACCCGAACCACACGCTGGTCCTGATCAACGGCAAGCGCCGCCATCCCAGCGCGAACTTGCAGGTCTCGCCGGGCTCGGGCGCCTATCAGGGCGCGGCAGCGGCTGACCTCAACCTGATCCCGGTCGATGCGATCGCCCGTGTCGAAGTGCTGCAGGACGGCGCGGCCGCGCAATATGGCACCGATGCCATTGCCGGCGTGATCAACATCATCCTCAAGGATTCGGCCACCAGCAGCAGCGTCAGCCTCACCGGCGGGCAGTATTTCAAGGGTGACGGCGAAACCGGCGACGCGCAGGTCAACCTTGGCCTGCCGCTCGGCAATGACGGATATCTCAACCTGACCGGTGAAGCGCGCATCCACGAGCGCAGCCAGGTCGGCGGGATCGACTACCGCGCGCAGAACCCCGACGGCAGCGTGCGCGACGATCTGAGCGACCTTGATGCCATCGGCGTGGCGACCAACGCGCACTACCCCTATGTGAACATCGCGCAGGGCGATGCCATGTACCGGCTCTACAACTTCACCTACAACGCTGGTTACGAACTTGGCGGTGATACCGAGCTGTACAGCTTCGGCACCTACAGCCACCGCTATGCCGGGGCCTTCCAGAACTATCGCCTGGCCAGCGCTGTGACCACTCAGGTCGATGGCGAAACGGTGGCGCTCTATCCCACGGGGTTCAGCCCGCGTCAGGTGTTCCGCGAGGATGACTTCGCCTTCACCGTCGGTGTGCGCGGTGTCCTCTCCGACTGGCGCTGGGATCTGTCGTCGACCTATGGCCGCGATGCCGAGGAGCTTTGGCTTGACCACAGCGCCAACGCCTCGCTCTATGCCGACACTGGTGCGACGCCGACCGAGTTCTACAACGGCGGCTTCGTGGCCACGCAGTGGACCAACAATCTCGACATCAGCCGCGAGTTCGAGGTTGGCCTCGCCACGCCGCTGAACGTAGCCTTCGGGGCCGAGCACCGCCGCGAGACTTTCTCGATTGCTCAAGGCGATGCCAATTCGACCTACAAGGAAGGCGGGCAGGGCTATCCCGGCTTCCAGGAAACCGACGCCGGGGATCACTCGCGCTCGAACGTCGCGGCCTATGTCGATCTGTCGGTCGATCTGTTCGAAGGTTTCCAGGTCGATCTGGCCGGACGCTACGAACATTATACCGACTTTGGCGACACCACGATCGGCAAGCTGACCGCGCGCTATGACCTTTCCGATGCCATCGCGGTGCGCGGTACGGTCAGCACCGGCTTCCGCGCGCCGACCTTGCAGCAGGAATTCTATTCCTCCACCACGCTGACGCCGACCTATGCCATTGTGCTCGTCCCGGCCAACTCGGCAGGTGCCGCCACGGCAGGCTTCAGCGCTCTTAGCCCAGAGGAATCGGTCAACCTCAGCCTTGGTCTGGTGCTCAACCCGGCTCCGGGCCTGCAGATGACGATCGACGCCTATCAGACCGATATCGATGACCGCATTCTCTCCACGGGTTTCCTGCTTGGCAAACTCGGGCCGTTTGTCGTGTCGCAGGGTGTGCTCGATGCCATTGCCGATCGCGGCAATACGCTCGACGGCACACAGAGCTTTGTCGCGATGCAGATTTTCACCAACGCCGCCGATACCCGCACCCGCGGCATCGACGCCACGATGAGCTACGACTTCGACCTGGACGACCAGTCGCGCATCAACGCCTATGTCGGTTTCAACGTCAACGATACCGAGGTGCTGCGTCAGGCCGACCTGCCTGCGCCGGTGACTTCGCAGGCCTTCGGGCAGGTTGCTCTGCTTGGTCCGTCGGCGATAACCATCCTTGAGGACTCCACGCCCAAGTGGCGCCTGCTGCCCTCACTGACCTACCGCCGGGGCGCCTTCAGCGCGACCTTGCGTGAGAGCATCTATGGTAATGTGTCGCGCATCCTTAGCCTGGACGGGACCGGCGTCGGCGGAACCCGCCAGACCATGGGCACTACTGCCGTTACCGACATCGACATCCAGTATGAGTTTGCTGATGGCATGACCTTCGGGATCGGTGCGAACAACCTGTTCGACAAGCGCCCCGATACCGCGCCAACGATCAACGACGGCGGCGTCCTGCGTCCGGCAGACGGAACCTATGTGTTCAACATGCCGATGCTGGCATCGCCGTTCGGCATCAATGGCGGCTACTACTATGCCAAACTGCGGGTGAATTTCTGACCCGTTTGGCGAATTGTCTCCCGGTCTGCCACTCGCGTGTGGCAGGCCGGGAGTGTGCCCCAGTCATGCAGAATCATACGGACAGGATGAACGATGCCGGTTGAGCCTAACGCGAAGCGAGCGAGCGAGGGCCTTGCAGGCACGGGCAGCCTTGCCCCCGGCGGCTGGACCCTGGGGTCGATCTATGCGCTGGGCATGCTCACGCTGGTCTATGCGTTCAACTACTTCGACCGGTTGCTGATTTCACTCCTGTTTCCGTTCATTCAGGCGGATCTTGGTATTAGCGATACCCAGCTCGGCCTGCTGACCGGCGTGATTTTCGTGCTGGTCTATTCGTTCATGGGCATTCCCATCGCCCGGATTGCCGACCGCAAGAGTCGCAAGATCATTATCGGGCTGGGCTTCTCGTTCTGGAGCCTGATGACCGTTCTGACCGGCTTTGCTCAGAACTTCTGGCATCTTGCCGCGACCCGTTTTCTAACGGGCGTAGGCGAGGCGGCGGGCACGCCGTCGAGCACCTCGATGCTGTCCGATCTGTTCAACCCGTTGAAGCGACCGATCGCTTTTTCGATCATGGTTTCGGGTACGTCGCTCTCCAGCCTGGTGCTGACGCCGGCTGCGGGCTGGATTGCCGAGATTCATGGCTGGCGCACCGTATACTGGTTGGCCGGCGGGATCGGCATGGTGCTGGGTCTGCTGCTGTTGCTGACGGTGAAGGAACCGATCCGCGGGCAGTTCGACAAGCGCGACGATTCCGATGACGCGACCGACGATCTGGAAAAGCCGTCGTTCCGGGAATCGCTGGCCTTTATGCTCAGCCAGCGAACCTTTATTTTCATTACGCTGTCGGCCTCGCTGCTGATCATCTCGTTCTATGCTTACACCGTCTGGGGCACGACCTTTCTGCTGCGTGTGCACCAGATCAGCGTTGGAGAGAGTGCCAGCGTGCTTGGCCCGGTGCGTGGGATATGCGGCCTTGCCGGCGGCTTGACTGGCGGCGTTGTCCTGGCCCGGCTGATGCGGCGCGACCTGCGGTGGCAATTCTGGCTGCCGACGATCTGCTTCGTCGTTGTCGGCATGGCGCAATACCTGTTCCTCTATTCCTCCAGCCTGTGGGTTATCGCAGTGGGCGCGGGGATCGACAGCTTTGCCGTGACCATGGCCGTGCCGCTGATTTCCTTGCTGCTGGTGCAGGTGATGCCGCCGCAGATCCGTACCTTCGGCATGGCCTTCTACCTGCTGGCCAATTCGCTGCTGGGTGACATCATGGGGCCGCTTGCGGTGGGCCTCTTGAACGACAGCTTCAGTTCGCTTTGGGGCGACGAGGCGATCCGCTACTCAATGAGCTTTACTGCTGCCGTTGCCGTGGTCGCCGGGCCGTTCATGCTGCTGGCGGGCCGCTACCTGGAGGCCGACGCGGAGACCGCCCGCAACTGGCGGCGTTAGACTAACCGATCCGGACGCAGGTCAGCTGCCGCCGGACAGACCTTGGGAGAGTAAACGATGACCGATCTTGTCTCGACTGACTGGCTTGCCGGGCAGCTGGATGCGCCGGATATCTGCATCGTCGATGCCACCCGCCACCATTTCGAGCCCGAGCGCGACTCCGCAGCCGAATATGCGGAGGGGCACATTCCCGGTGCGGTTTTTCTCGACTTGCTAACCCTGGTCGATCCCGATGCCGAAACCGATAACACGCTACCGACCGTGGCCCAGTTCGAGCAGCGGATGCGCCAGCTCGGCATCGACAACTCGCAGCGCATCGTGATCTACGACGACAGCGTGGTGAAGACCGCGATGCGTGCCTGGTTCATGTTCCGCCTGTTCGGGCTGGAGCAGGTCTTCGTGCTCGATGGCGGGCTGGCGCGCTGGAAGGCGGAAGGCCGTCCGCTCGAAAGCGGCGAGGTGTCGCGGCCTGCCAGCACCTTTGTCGCCAGCATCGATCCTTCGCGGGTCTACGCCAAGGGCGATGTGCTCGCCAATATCGAGACGCGCGAGCGGCTGCATCTCGACGGTCGAGGTTCCCAGCACTTCACCGGTGAGGACGACGATCCGACCCCCGGCATCGCGCCCGGCCATGTTCCCGGATCGATCAATGTTCCGTTCTGGGATCTGTTCTCGGACGATGGGCTGATGAAGCCTGAAGACGAACTGCGCGTGCTGTTCGCCGAGCATGGTGTGGACACGGCGCGCCCGGCGGTGGTCAGCTGCGGCGGCGGCGTGGTCGCCTGCGCCCTTGCGCTTGCCTTGCGCAAGGTGGGCAACGACCAGGTCGCGCTTTACGACGGCAGCTGGACCGAATGGGGCGCCGATCCCGCGCTGCCCAAGGCGCTTGGCCCGAACTGAGCGCAGCCCGCCACCCTTTTTCCCAAGACAACAAACGGACACTTCCATGCCTGAGCGCGAACCTATCGAGATCATCGACACCACCGTCAATTCCGGCACCTCGATGAGCCCTTTCACCTGGCAGCAGAGATATGCGCTCGCCCACAAGGGGCTTGATCACAAGGTCATCACCGGCGGCTTCACCACTATCAAGGAGCGCAGCGGCGGCCGGACCGATCACAACCCCTGCATCCGTGATGGCGAGACATGGGTATTCGAGAGCCTGCGCGGGGGTGACTTCGTGATCGCCGACTATCTCGACAAGACCTATCCCGAGTTGCCCGCGCTGTTTCAGGGCCAGATTCACCACAACAGCGTGAAGTTCTGCGACACGTGGATGTGGCTGGCGATCGTGCGCCCGTGGTTCGATTGCTACATCCTCGACTATCACGACGCCTGCCTGCCCGAAGACCGGGCCTATGTGCGCCAGTCGCGCGAGCAGGTGCAACTGGGCGGCAAGACGATGGAAGAGGTGCAGGCCGGGCGCGAGGACCGTTTGCCCGGTGTTTCGGTGGCGCTAGAGCCTTTGCGCGAAGTGCTCAGCGGGCAGCGCTGGCTGGGCGGCGATGCGCCGGACTTTGCAGACTATGCGCCGCTCTCGATCTTCCTGTGGGCGGCCTCGCTGGTGGGGACCCCGCCGCTGGCCGATAACGATCCGCTGCGCGACTGGATCGAGCGCGGGTTCGATCTGTTCGGCGGGCTGGGCCGCCATCCGGGGCTCAAGCCGCTGTTCGGGCTGGAGCGGCGCGAAGGCGATCCGCCGCTGTTCGTCGGAGGCTGACAGGTTTCGGCACAAGGCCGCTCCCGCTTAGGGTCAGGAGAGGCCTTGTACCCGTGAACAAGGCGGGCGCGTCAGCGTTCGCGCAGCGCCTTGCCCATACGTTCGAAGGCCTCGGTCAGGATCGGGAGCGGGGTGGCGAAAATGAACCTTGCAAAGCCCTCGAACCCTTCGCCGCAGGAAGCGCCATCGGTCATGTGGACCTGGGCATGTTCCTTGAAGAACTCGGCCGGGTTCTCGATCCCCTCCAGCTCGCGCATGTCGAGCCAGGCGATATAGGTGCCTTCGGGCTGACTGTAGCGCACGCCCGGCAGGTGCTGCGCGACCAGGTCGGTGATCGCGATCCGGTTGCGGTCGAGATAGGCTAGAACCTTGGCCAGCCATTGGTCGCCATCGCGATAGGCGGCGATATTGGCCACCGCGCCAAGGTTCGATGTGCCATGCCCGGCGAAGAAGCCGATACGGTCCCAGATTTCGCGGTCGGCATCGTTGCTGGTGATGACCTGCGCGCACTTGAGGCCGGGCAAGTTCCAGGCCTTCGAGGCCGACACCGCCGTGATCGTGTGGCTGGCCGCTGCCTCGTTGACCGAAGCATAGGGCACGTGCCTATTCTCGCCATAGACCAGCGGTGCCCAGATCTCATCAGAGAACACGCGGCCACCATTGCGCGCGACCAACTCGCTCACGGCAACCAGTTCCTCGCGCGAGAACACCCGGCCCAGCGGATTGTAGGGATTGCAAAGGACCAGCAGGTTTCCGCCCTGATCGAACGCACCTTGCAACGCGTCGAGGTCAAAGGTCATGCGCCCGTCGCACTCGGCCATCGGCACCTGAATGACCTCGCGCCCTTGAAGCGGCGGGATCAGGATGAACGGCATATAGGCCGGGGTCGGGACAATTAGCGGCGTGTCGGGAGCGCTATGATGCTCGATGGCAAGCTGCAGCGCCTTGATCACGTCTGGCACATGGCGGACGTCTGACGGTTCGAACGACCAGCCGAGCTTGCGCGCATAGAACTCGGCGGTGGCTTCCTGAAGCTGATCGCGCAGCTTGCCGGGCAGGTAGCCAAAGGCGCCTTCGTCGACCGCTTCGTGCAGCGCGGCCTTGATTTCCGGGTCGGTGTTGAAGTCCATCTCGGCGACGAAAGCGCCAATCATCTCGTCATCGCCGGTCCACTTGGTGGCACCGGTCTGGTGCAGGTCGGCAAGTGAGATCGCGTCGATGGTGTGCGTAAAATTGGTCAATGTATTGAGTCCCTTGCCCTTGCTGTCGATTGGCCCGTGCCAGGCCGCCAGCGCATCGGCGCTATGGCCACGACATCATGGAATGATGTGGCTGGGATAGGTTGGGGAGGGCGCCATTGCCACAGTTACGGCATGAGCAACCCTGATAGCGTTTATCGACATTGCTCAGATAGGCAGAGGCCCGAAGGCCCCTCAGCCGAGCCCGAATTTGACCGGGCGGTTCTGGAACAGGTCGCGGATGGCGTGCCTCGCCCAGGTGACGAAGGAATCGTTGTTGTAGCGCCGGTGCCAGTACTGGCTGATCTCAACGTTGGGCAAATAGAAGTCGGGTTCGATGATCTTCAGCTTGGCCGACTTCTTGAAATATTCGGCGAGCGAGATCGGCACGGTCGAGATCAGGTGCTCGTTGCGTTCCAGAACCAGCGGAACCGAGGCGAGGTGCGGTGTCTCGATCGTGGCCTTGCGGATTACGCCCTGGCCTTCGAACAGGTTGGCAACCGCGTTCGAGGCGTTCGGCTTTGTGCGCATCTGCACCGCGATGTGTTCGCTCTGCTGATATTGCTCGAAGTCCATCGTCTTGCGCGCCTTGTGCTTGGGCGAGGCGATGATGACGAGGCGGTCTTCGTAAAGCCGCTGGCACAGGATATCCGAACTCGAACCCTGCATGTTGCCGACATAGACGTCGAGCTTGCCCGAGGCGAGCAAGGGCACGGCTTCCTCCGCCGAGCAGGAAATCGAGGAAATGCGCAGGCCCGATCCGGCCTCGTGGATATGCCGTGTCAGGTCGGGCAGCATGACCATGTCTCCGGCATCGCCCAGCGCCACGCTCAAGGTGCGCTCGGACACGGTGGGGTCGAAGGTCTGCCCCGAAAGCATGGTGAGCCGCGCGAGGCGAACGATCTCGGACACGTAGCCCGAAAGCTGCGTGGCCTTGGGGGTGGGGGCCATTCCCTCGCGCGAGCGGATGAACAGCTCGTCGTCAAACAGGACGCGCAGCCGTTTGAGCGCGTGGCTGACTGCGCTCTGCGACATCTGCAGTTCCTCGGCGGCGCGCGACACATTGGTGCAGCGGATCAGGGCGTCGAGTATGACCAGCAGGTTCAGGTCGAGTTCGCGCAGCCGTTCCTTCATCTCTCGTCCTGCTTTGCCGCACGGATGTTCCTGGTGCGGGTTCAGAGCGCATTCTGTCGCATTATCCTACGATTGAACAGCCTTGCTTGTCGGGAGCATATGGCATCGAGGAGCTTTGGTCTTGCTGCTCTTGTACGAAGGACGCAGAATGGGTCGAGCACGACATAAGCGCGTCAACGCCGCCTTCCTGCTGCGCGCAAAAAGGTGCCGCGTGAGCGGGGCAATCACATGTGATGAAGCCACAGGGCCATCAGCGCGGTCCGGCTGGAAACGCCGTACTTTCGGTAGATGCTCTTGATATGGTCATGCGTCGTATGCGGGCTCTGCCCGTTGGCCGCGGCGATTTGCTTTTCCGACAGGCCTTGCAGAACCCCGCTCAACACCGCGCCTTCGGTCGGGGTGAGCGGGGCGGAGGCGATCCCGACCCCTTCGCCCAGCATCTGCAGCCGGTAAAACCACTTCAGCCCGCGGACGGCGCGCGACACCACCTCCACGTCGCTGGCCGAAAAGCCCTCTTGATCCGGGCCGCGATGCAGGCCGATCTGTACCTCCACCTCTTCGTTGACGGGAATTCCCGCCCAGATCGAATCCTTGCGGCCCAGGCGCAGGTAGTGGTTGCGATAGGATGCGCTTTCGAACCATTCGGGCGTGGCCAGATCCTTCAGCAGCAGCGCCCGGTATTGCCCGGCCAGCTCCACATTGCGGATGGTGGTGATGTCAGGCTCGCCGCGGTCCATTTCGGCGAAGGCCTGCTCGATCACTTTTCCCGCCTCGGGCAGGTGATTGTGCGCTGACACGGTGCGCGGTCGCCAGCCGCGCATCGGGTCATTGCCCGCTCCGCTGGCGAAGCGGACCACGCCGATCCAGTCGGCCTGCTGCGCATCGACCAGATCGCATAGCGCCTTCAGGAGATGATCGCGCGATTCCAGGAACTGCGCCGCCGGAAAACCGGCCAGCTCGTCCCACAGCTCGGTGACGCGCGTGGCAATATCCAGCCGTGGCGGCGGGGCGGAATCTGAAGAGGAGTTTGGCACGCGACACTGTTGTTCTGGGCAATGGAGCGCCCCTTTATCGTCGCCTGCTGGCCATAGGAACCCTGCAAAAGCGCCCTATCCCCCCTGAATAGGGGATTCCACGTGAGCGGCCGCCGCAATAGCGGGACGCGCAAGAGCGTCGCCGCAATGGCGCGCACGTCGCCTGCGCATTGTCGGGCGGCTGTTTACCTTTCGCCAAGGGGCTACGTCGCCATGCTTTTTCGCCAGAACCGTTCCGCCATTGCTACCCGCCGCCGCCTCGCGCTGTCGGCGTGCGGGGTGAGCCTGCTGGCGCTTTCGACGAGCCCGGCGCTGGCCGAGCCCGGAAGCGGCGGGAGTGGCGCAACTGGCTTCTACCCTGGATCTGCTGGGAGCAACGGCGCTGTGATTTCCGGTGAGATTCTGGATGACATTTCCGGCGGCGGCGGGAGTGCCGGCGCCAGCGACGATGAAATGCTTCAAATATCTGGCATCAACTTCGCGAGTGCTGGCGGTTCGGGTGTTAACGGCGGGGGCGCTGGCGGGCGTGGTGGCAATGCGAGCTATTACTACGGCGGCGGCGGCGGCGGCGGCGGCGGTGGCGGCGAGGGCGCGCGGCTCGGCGGTGACGATGTCACAATCAATTCGCCTTACGGTATTTCTGGCGGCAACGGTGGCAGCGGTGGAAATGGGTGGAGCTCTTCAGGGCCTGGTTCCGGCGGCGGCGGCGGCGATGCTATTGACGGCACTGGCCTGATCGCGGGCAATGGCAGTAAGCTCGTGAATTTGAAGACGATTACGGGCGGCTTTGGGGGGCATGGTGGCACTGGCAATGGCCTCGGCCACGGCGGCAATGCCGGCAGGGGCATTGCGGCCAACAATCTCACCATCGATAACCGCGGCTACATTTGGGGCGGCGTCGGTGGCAACGGCGGAGATTATTCGAATGTTGCCTCGCGGGGCGGGGCAGGCGGGCACGGCATCGAGGCCTCGAACTCCACGATCGTGAATACGGGGACCATCTCTGGTGGTATGGGCGGCGGAGGCGATGGCGGCTCCGGCGGCGTGGCGATCTATGGCGATAATCTCGTCGTAGAGAATGCGGGCTATTTGATCGCCGGGCAAAATGGTGAGGCGGGCGTTACCGGCACCGGCGGCACCAACGAATATGCGCTCGTGTTCACGGGCGGCGAAAACCGGCTGGTGCTGGCGTCGGACACGGTGACAAATGGCATAACCAGCGCTGTCTATTCCGCCGACGCGGCCACCTCGACGCTGGTGCTGGGCCGCGCCATGCGGGGCGGCTCCACCTCTGCCACCTTCGACCTGTCGCAAATCGGCGATACGGCGAAGTATCGCGGCTTCGACCTGTTCGAGAAATCGGGCAGCTCGGTCTGGACGCTGACCGGTTCGGGCGCTCAGCGCTGGAAGGTGACGGGCGGCGAACTGCGCGGCGATACCAACAGCCTGCAGGGCGATCTGGTGAACAATGCCACGATCACTTTCGCGCAGGATTTCGACGGCACCTATGCCGCCGCGATGTCGGGCACCGGGGTGCTGGTGAAAGACGGCACGGGCAAGCTCACTCTCACCGGCACGAACACGCATGAGGGCGGCATTTCGATCATCAAGGGCACTGTGTCGGTCAGCGCGGATGCCAATATGGGTGCAGGTTCTGGACCCTTGCGCTTTCTTTCACCGTCCTATGGTGTCTTGCCGCCGACACTTGAAGTGACGCAGAGCTTTACCACGAAGCGCGCCATCGCCAGCTTCATGCGGGCCGGGACCATTTCCGTGCTGGAGGGTGTCACCTTCACTATGGATAGCAGCATGGATGCCGTGACGGACGGCGCCATTCTGTCAAAGGAGGGCAAGGGCACCTGGGCTCTGACCGGCGACGGTGAATACCGGCTCGGGCGGCTGACCGTGCATCAAGGCCGCCTGCTCGTGGATGGGGCCAGTCTCGATGCAGGGGAGAGCTATGATATTGGCGATGGTTCGCCGCCGGGGGTCGGCAGCGCTCTGGCCGAGCTGTTCATCAGTGGGGGCGGTGCAGTCAGCACCAAGGCCATCTTCACCGTTCCCGGCGGAGGGACATCGCGCCTGTTGGTGGAGGGCGCAGGTTCTCGTCTGACGACCGAGAAAATCGGTCTCGGCTTGTACGAGTATTATGATGAGGGCAAAGCCTATCTGACCCTTGCCAATGGCGGGCGGGCCTCGGTTTCTGATGGTCTCGTGCCCATCGGCTCCCATATCTCGGATGCTGTGGGCGTGCTCACGATTGGCGCGGAAGTCGGCGATCCCGCAAGCCCGCAAGCCGCGAGCGGCGCGGGCTATCTCGATGCGCGTGTGCTCACCTTTTTGAACGGCGCAAGTCGGCTCGACTTCAACCACACCGATCAGGACTACGAATTCAGCGCCGCGCTGGAGAGCGACAGCACGGGCGACGGTGTGCTCAACCACTTCGCGGGCGTAACGCGCCTGACTGGCGACAGCGGGGATTTCACAGGGCAGGTCAATGTGCTGGGCGGGACGCTGAAGGTGGAAAGCCGCTTGGGCGGCACCATCGTGATCGATGGCGGCAAGCTGGGCGGCTCCGGGCAAATCCTTGGCCCTCTCACGGTGACCACGGGCACCATCGCACCGGGCAACTCGCCGGGCACCCTGACTGTTTACAACAATCTGATGCTCGGGGCTGGCGCGGTGCTGGATTTCGAGCTGGGCTCGCCCACGGGGACGGCCGGCGTGGACAGCGATCTGATTGACGTGGCGGGTTCCCTGACCCTCGATGGCACGCTCAATGTCAGCGATGCGGGCGGCTTTGGCGCGGGGCTTTACCGGCTGATCGACTATGGCGGCGCGCTGATCGACAACGGCCTCGAAATCGGCCTGACGCCGGGGGCTTACACCGCCGAGGACATGTCGGTTCAGACCGCGATTGCCGGGCAGGTGAACCTGCTGGTGAACGAGCTGTCTTACTACCTGTGGGATGGTTCCGACTATGCCGGTGATGGCGTTATCAAGGGTGGTACGGGGATCTGGACCAAGACCGGCACCAACTGGGCGCTGGACGACGGTGCCTATAACGGCATCTATGATCGGCAGGTATTGCTCATCTTTGCCGGGGATGGGGGCACGGTCACCATCGATGATGCCGCTGGCGATGTCTCCATCGCGGGCGGTCTGCAATTTGCCGCCGACGGCTATGAGCTGACCGGCGATGCGCTGGAGCTGGACGGGGCCAACACCATCCGCGTTGGTGATGGCACCAGCGCCGGGGCTGGCTATGTCGCCACCATCAGCGCCAAGCTGACCGGCTCGGGCGCGCTGACCAAAAGCGACCTTGGCACGCTGGTCCTGACCGGGGCCAATGACTACAGCGGCGGCACCACGGTCAGATATGGCACGCTGCGCGCCGGGATCGGCAGCCTTGGCACGGGCGGCGTTCTGATCGAGGACAATGGCACGCTGGCCTTCGATCTGGCCGAGGACGGCGAGGTCTCCACCCAGTTCACCGGCACCGGCCTGCTGACCAAGCGCGGCACCGGGGTGCTGACGCTGAGCGGCGATAATGCCGCCTTTGCCGGAACCACAGAGGTTGCGGGCGGCGGTCTGGTCCTGACGGGTGCGCTGGGCGGGGCGCTCAGGCTGGAGGCTGGAGCCTGGCTCGGCGGCAACGGCACGGTGGACGATCTGACATTGGCAAGCGGCGCGGTGATCGCACCCGGTCAGTCGATCGGCACCTTGCACGCCGGCTCGATGGCCTTCGCGTCAGGCTCTACCTATCGGGTTGAGCTGAACGGTAGCGGCTCGGTTGCAGGGGTGAACAACGATCTGATCAGCCTCTCGGGCGCGGCCACGATCAATGGCGGCACGCTTTATGTCACCCCCGAAAACGGCATCGATAATGGCACCACATATCTGCCTGGTGCCACCTACACGGTGCTGACTGCCAATGGCGGGGTGACGGGCACCTTTGATGAGGTGGTGGACGACTTCGCCTTTCTCGATTTCACCGACAGCTATGATGCAAGCAATGTCTATCTGACCTCGCGTTTGTCGGTGACCGGCTTCTGCCTCGATGGCATGAGCGCCAACCAGTGCGCTGCGGGTAACGGGGTCTATTCGCTGGGTGAAGGCGACCTGTTCGTGGCTTCGCTCCAGCTGTCTGCAGCCGAAGCGCCTGCCGCGCTCGATCAGCTTTCAGGGGAGATCCATGCGTCGGCGGCGACTGCCCTGCTGGAGGATAGCCGCTATCCGCGCGAAGCGGCGCTGGCCCGCGCGGCCTCAGCCAGTGGAGACGGGCTGACGCTTTGGTCCAAGGCCTTCGGCGCCTGGGGGCACTGGGCCGCAACCGGGAACGCGGCGCGGCTGGACCGTTCGAACTCAGGGGCGTTCCTCGGCGTGGATGCGCCGGTCGGCACGGCCGCACGCCTGGGAGCGATGGTCGGTTACAGCGATGCCGACATGACCATGCGGGCCCGCACATCCAGCGCCGATGCAGAGAGCTGGCATGTGAGCCTCTATGGCGGTGCGCAACTCGGCCCCGTTACCATGCGCGCTGGCGGCAGCTACAGCTGGCACGAACTTGCTGCCGAGCGGAAGGTGGCCTTCACCGGCTTCGCTGACGCGCTGTCCTCCGCCTATGATGCGCGGACTGCGCAGATGTTCGGTGAAATGGCCTATCCGCTGGAACTCGCGGGAGGCTCGCTCGAACCCTTTGCCAACCTTGTCTGGGTGAAGCTCGATGTCGACAGCTTTGCCGAGCAGGGCGGTTCGGCTGCTCTCTCCCTGCGAAAAACCGAGATGGAACGGACATGGTCGACGCTGGGGCTGCGCGGGCAGCTGCGGACGGGCAGCGGCAAGGGCGCGCCCTTCCTGTCTCTATCGGCTGGCTGGCAGCATGGCTTTGGTTCGGACCCGGCTCCGGCCCAGCGCAGCTTTTCTGGTGGTGAGAGCTTCGGTGTGGCGGGCGCTCAGCTCGCTCAGGACAGCGCTTTGCTGGAAGCCGGTGTAAACGCCAGCATAAGGGGTGTCGGTGTTCGGATGGGATATACGGGCCGACTGGCTTCCGGCTTTGCGGATCACGCCGCGCGAGTGACAGTCACCGTTCGCTTCCCCTAAGGAGGCAGGGGATTAGGCGAATGGCGGTGTGATAATTCAGCAGCCCGAGAGGAGGCCGCCAAAAAAACGCTGCGTCAGTTCTCGATTAATCCGGCAGGCGCATCGAAGAGAGAGTTCAGTTGCAATCTTAATCCGCGTTTCGCGGGGCCGGTTTCGAACGGTTCAGTTTTGCTCTAAGCCGGGCCAGAGATGCGATATCGGGCGGAGCAGGGTATCGTGTGAGCTACGGAAAGAACCAACTCATGCGGTCCTCGCAACTTATTCCCATCAGTCTGATTGCGCGGGTTCGGCAGTTTTCTCATTTCTTCATCGCAGCCGGTGTGCTGGCGATGGGGCTATTCCAGCTCGGTAGCTTGTGGAACGACCTGCGCGTGAGCGGTCTTTCTATCGAGACCCTGCAGAACCTTTCCAGCACGCTCGTATCCGGCCTGCTGAGCGGAGCCCACCGGACCGTGTCGGGCGTGTTCCTGGTGACCATGTCGATTGGCCTTGCTTTGCGCTCGCGCCTCGCCTGGGTTGTGGTGAGCCTGCTGATGGTGATCAACATCGTGCTCTGGCTCACGGCCTCAGGCACGCACTTTGTGTTCGGCCTGCTGGAATTGTTGCTGCTGGCTGCGCTGTATGTCTTCCGGGCCCAGTTCAACCATACCAGCGTCGCGGCAGCGTCGATCTTCTCGGTGGGCAGCCTCGTTCTCGTCACCGTATATGGCGTGCTGGGCAGCCTGATGATGGGCACCGAGTTTTCGCAACCCATCACCGATCTGGGCACAGCTTTCTATTTTACCATCGTGACCATGTCGACGGTCGGCTATGGCGATATCTACCCGACGACATCTGGCTCACGCCTCTATGTCATTTCGCTCATTATTCTGGGGCTGACTGTATTCGCCACTGCCGTCAGCACCGTACTGCTCCCGTTCCTGCAAAACCGGGTGCACAACTTCCTCGTTGGAAAAGAACGGACCAAGAAGATGTCGGGTCACTATGTCATTGCCAGCCGCTCAAATCTGGCGCTCAACACCTACCGGGAACTGAGCGATCGCGGAAAGAGCGTGATCTTCATCGTTGAAACGAAGGACGACGATATCCCGTCCGACGCTCATGTGGTCATCGGCAATCCCACCGATATCGATACGCTGAAGGGCGCATCTGGCGAGACTGCGGAAGCGATCATGGCGCTGGGCGAGGACGATGCCACCAACGCCTTCGTGGTTCTCGCGGCGAAGGAGCTGGACGGCACCGCCAAGACGGTTGTCGCGGTCAACAACACGCGCAATCTTGAGAAGGTCCGCCGGGTTCAGCCCGACATCGTCATCGCCCCCACAATTCTGGGCGGCGAACTGCTTGCCATGGCCGTGACCGGTGAAGAGGTGTCAGACAAGAATCTCGTCGACCGGCTGATCAACACGCACAGGTAAGGTTGCCGCCCCGTTCGGCGCGGCAAACAGACTTACTTTCCGCCCTTCACGATCTTCAGCCAGGGGTTGAGGTCGGGCTCGCCAATCTTGGTCATCTGGCCGCTGTCGCGATGGACGAAGGGTTCGCTTTGTCCATGCACCATCAGGATCGTATCTTCGCTGTAGCTCCACGATCCGTCATCGTGGAAATCGATCTCGAGCCGGTAGCTGTCAGTTCGGAAGGCCTGTTCGAGGAAGGTCGTCGAACAGATACCGTAGTCGGTCTGCCCCCGCTTCGCCTCAACCACGATACGCTTGCCGTCGTTCTCTACCTGCCCGCGAGCGAGCGCGATCTGGCCACGCGGGATGGCCAGTGTCTGCATGATCAGCCCGGTCGCCGGCTCCCACAGCCAGTATCCGATCTGGTCGTGGAAGGTGTTCTCCTCATCCGGCGCATTGATGTGAATGTGATAGCGCAGACCATAGAGCAGTTGCGGGCCGTTGGCCTGCGGATCAATCGGCTGGAACTCCGACCGCTCGACGAAGTCGCGATGTTCCGGGCCATCGGCCTTCGGGTTCGTGTCGCGACCGGTTTTGCCTTCCCAGATGCCCGCGAGCCGCCGCAGCGGCCCGAGGTTGGCAAAGGTGTCGGGATCAATCGGATCCGGCTCGGTGAAGATGTCTTTCAGTCTGTCCATCGCTTGTGCCTACACACCTCCTGCCAAGCCGGGAAGCAGCGTCGTCAGCCCGGTAATCGTCATGTCCACCGCAATCGCCAGCAGGATCATGCCCATCAGGCGGGTGGTGATCATGCGCAGCGTCTGGCTCATCATCTTGCCGATTTGCGCGGCAAAAAACAGCACGGCGAAGAGCAAAACAATGATCGCACCCACGATCCCCACCAGCGAGAACATGCCTTCCATGTTCTGTGTGTGGCCGGAATAGATGATCAGTGTGGCAATGGTGCCCGGTCCGACGATCATCGGGAAGGTGATGGGATAGAAGGCCAGCCCCGAAACGTCGTTAAGCTGCTCCTGTTCACTGGCGCTGCCATGATGCGATGCCATGGCGCCGCCATGCAGCATCGACCAGGCGATCCCGGCCAGCACCGCGCCGCCTGCAACGCGAAACTCGTCGATCGAAATGCCGAAGAAGCCGATGATCTGCTGCCCGGCAAACAGCACAATGACGCACATCATGGCAGCAAAGAGCGCCACCTTGACTGCGAGCATGCGCTGTTGCGACACCGAGAACCCGTCGGTCAGCGACAGGAATATCGGAAGGACGATGAACGGATTCACGAGGGCGAAAAACGCGCCGAATGCTTTGGCTAGTTCGCTATAGTTCATGGGAAGTCTCTCTGCTCACGATCCTTGCCGAGTTTCGTTGGCAGGCCATGCATCAAGCTTACCGCCTCTCGCGCCGAATGTCTCCGACGAGAGTTCGCTCGGAGCATTCTGTGCCGTCCATCAGTCCGATGTGCCTTCGGCCAGAGCCTGCGCCACATCCAGCCGTGCCCGCCAGGGATCCTCGCCGCCGGTGATCTTGTCCATGCCGAACAGCATCACCGGGCGAGTGTCGTCATTGTAGACAGGCCATTCGGGGACACCCGGACCATTGGGATTGCCCGTCTTGGCAAAATTCACAAACGCCGCGCTCATCGCTGCCGAGACAGCTTGATCCTGCGCAGTGGTTTCACCGGGATAACGAGCATCAATGGTGCGAAAGAAGAACGGGATGTCTGTCGCGTGCGGCAGGCCTGAAACCCATTCCTCGCGCATGACCTGCGGCACGTATCCTGCCCGATAGTACCAGGCCGGCTCACCCGAGTTCGTCATCGATTGCACCACGAAACGGGCTGGTTCGACCATCATCTCGTCGGCGTAGACGGCAAATTGCAGCGCTTCTGGAGGGAGGTTTGCCAATTCACCATAAGCCTCGCGCGCCTGATCGCTGAGCGGTCCGAAATGCGCTTCGAAGATATCGCCGTCCACTGGCGGGCCGAAGCCGATGTCGGCCGTATTTGCGCCCGCAATGTAGGGCACGGCGGCAGCATCTCCCGCAGCAAACACCGCATCGCTCGGATATATCTGGACCATACCATCGAGGAGCGGGCCGGAATGGAGTGCAACACTCTTCTGGCCAAGCCCGACCCCCGTGGCCAGCGTATCCGCAGGAAGCGCGCGCAAAGCCGCCAGAGCCTCGGGCCCTTCGCCCTCAACACCGGCCCACTTCGCGAAATCCAGCCCGGCGTCCTCGCCATCCGGCCCATCATCGGAATGCACCGGCAAGGCTGGGCTCAGGCCCGTGCGCCCGCCACCCGACATAACAATGGCCTTGGCGAACTGGCCGCGCGCCATGGGGCTGGCCATCATCATGTTGACCGCCACGCCGCCCGCGCTTTCACCGAAGATCGTCACATTGTTTGGATCACCGCCGAACGCCGCGATATTGCGTTGGACCCAGCGCAGCGCTTCGATCTGATCCATATAGCCGTAGTTGCCGAGCAGTCCGTTGTCCTCGTTCGCTGCGGTCAGCGCCGGGTGAGCGAAGAACCCGAACCGGCCAAGGCGATAGTTGAAGCTCACCAGGATCACACCCTGCCGGGCAATCTCCGATCCGTCATAGACTGAGGGAGAGGAACCGCCGTTCACGAACCCGCCGCCATAAATCCAGAACATCACGGGGAGGCGATCCCCGGCCTTCGCGCCCTCAGGCCGCCAGACGTTGAGATAGAGGCAGTCTTCCGCAGGCGGCGTGCCAAGCGGAGCGGCATCGGCATCGAAGGGAATCTGCATGCAGTCGTTGGCAAATTCGGTGGTCTCGAGAACTCCATCCCACGGCACGAGGGGCTGGGGGGCTCTCCAGCGCAGTGGGCCGACAGGAGGCTGAGCAAAGGGGATACCTTTCCACGCAGAGATCCCGTTTGTGGTTTCGCCTTCGACTTGCCCCACGTCGAGCGTAACGACCTGTGCGTCGGCTGGCACCGCGCTGGCTGCAGCCATGATCGCAATTGCTCCAAAGGCCTTTTTCAACATTCATCTTCTCCCGGTAGGGCAGGGGGCTGCCTTGTTCTATTGATCCAGTGACCTGACCGAATCCCGTTCGATCAGGGAGTGGCCGAGCATGATCTGCTTCGGCGCACCTTCGCCTGTGTCTTTCTCGATCAGAAGTCGGGCGGCTTCTCGCCCAAGGTCGGAGACTGGCTGGCGGACGGTCGTCAGGTAAGGCCAGACCAGTTTCGCCAACCAGCTGTCGTCAAACCCGCAGAGCGAGACGTCGTCGGGGACGCTGATGCCCAATTGGGCACACGCATTCATAACCCCGGCGGCCGAACGATCGTTGGCAGCGAATATCGCGGTGGGCGGATTTCCCGCCCCTAACAGGGCCTTGCCTGCGTCTATCCCGTCCTCAAAACGGAAGTTGCCGGTGGCTTCGACCAACTCGGCGTCAGGCGCGATCTCGGCGATCTTGTCGAGAAAGCCCGTGCGCCGGGCAATCGCAGCGCCGTGCCTAGGCGATCCATTCACCAGTCCGATCCTGCGGTGCCCCTTGCTCACGAGATACTGCGCAATCTCACCTGCCGCGGCGGCATCGTCCACAAACACGCAAGGAGACCGCTCGCGCTCAATGCAGGGTGCAACCCTGGTGAAACGCACTTGCCGTTCCTCCAGCCAGTCCATGATCGCAGTGTTGTCGGAGAAGGGCGGCGCCAAGATGAAGCCGTCCAGCCGGCTGTGCCGCATCACTTCGTCCAGGCGTTCGAGCAGGCTTTCGTTCGACGCCGTTGCATCGAGGTTTTCGATGCGCAGGTGATAGCTATTCAGCTTGCAGGCCTCGTAGGCCCCTTCGAGCAGCTGGATGACGTAGTCCTGTCCGTTCGTATCCAGCAGCAGGCTGATGGTGAAGCTGCGCGCGCCAGCCAGCGAGCGAGCGGCAAGGTCTGGCACATAGCCAAGCTCGGCAATCGCGGCATCGACCTTCGCCTTCAGTTCGGCCGAGACATAGGCCTCGCCGTTGACGACACGCGATACGCTTTTTCCCGATACCCCCGCCTTGCGAGCGACATCGGCGAGGGTGGGTCTTTGCGAATGATCGGACTGCATGACCGGCACCCTATCTCCGTATGCGACTGGCGAAAAGCTACAATTCATCACTATGTCACCGCTGACTTGACAGCGCTGACATAAGACGTCAAGTCCACCGCCTCGATTGATAGCCGAGTCCGAAAAACGACCGGAAACCTGGGAGGGTGTTTATGAAGTACGCTTATTTAGCGGGGGCAGCTGCTGTGCTTGCATTCCCGTCGACCTCTGCCGTGGCGCAGGATAACCAAGACGAGCAGCAGGAAGTCAGTGACCGCGATATCGTGGTGACCGCGAACCGGATTGCATCGCTTGCCTCACAGACGCCTATCGCGCTGACCGCGGTGAGCGGTGATACGCTTGCCGATGCTGGTGTTACCAATCCGACGCAGCTGGAAGAGCTGGTTCCCAACCTTTCGATCGTGCGCGGCAACGGTCTGCAGATCACCATTCGCGGTGTGACCTCCACCGACGGCACCGAAAAGGGTGATCCGTCTGCCGCCTTCAACGTCAACGGCATCTACATCGCCCGCCCGCAAGCGCAGGAAGTCAGCTTCTTCGACATCGAGCGCGTCGAAGTTCTGCGCGGCCCGCAGGGCACGCTATACGGGCGCAACTCGACCGCCGGCGTGGTGAACCTCATCACCGCCCGCCCGAAGTTCGAACTCGGCGGATCCTTGAGTGCCGACTACGGCAACTACGACAGGCTGTTCGCAACAGCCGTGCTCAACGTGCCCGTGAGCGACACGCTGGCCGTTCGCCTTGCCGGCAACGTTGATCGCCGGGATAGCTTCATCACCAACGTATCGGGCGACGATTACAACTACGATCCCTACAAGAAAAACGCGGCGGCACGCCTCTCGGTTCTGTGGGAGCCTACGTCGGATCTGAGCCTGTTTGTGGTGGGAGACTATGCCAAGCTGCAGGGCACGCGCATCAACAGCGTGCAGACCACCAACTTCTTCACCGGCGCCGCACCGCTCACCAACCCGAATGCGACGCAGCCCGACATGCCCACCTATTTCGACAGCTCGGCCGACCTGCAGCGCCAGAACGCGACGCCGCAGCAGTGGACGCCAACCAACGAAAACACCGAGCGCGGCGTTTCCGGCGAGCTGACCTGGGACTTCGGACCTGCCACCTTCACCTATCTCGGCTCCTACCGCGAAAGCACGCGCGATAGCCATTCGACCATCAGGGGCGGCCTCAACCGCGCCACGTTCCATGGCGAATATTGGCAGACCTCACACGAAGCGCGGCTTGCCTTCGGCGGCTCCGGCCCGCTCTCGGCCCAGATCGGCGGCTATTACTTCAAGGAACACTCTGGCATTGCCTTCTTCATCCTTGATCCGCAAAACATCGGCTTCCCGCCGTTTGCCACCCAGTTCGGGTTCCCGCAGGACCCGACGATCGCGGTAAACAAGTCCGCCTTTGGCCAGGCGACCTACGAAGCCTTGCCCAATCTGCGCCTTACCGCGGGCCTTCGCTATTCCAACGACGAGAAATCGCGTGTCGGCGCGACGGTGTTCGACACTGATCCAGCCGTGAATATCCCCAACAATCGCGTGATCATCCAGATCAACGATGCGGCGCGGACCTTTGACAAGGTGACTTGGCGTCTGGGCGTGGATTACGACAGCCCGGTCGGCCTGCTGTTTGCTTCGGTGTCCACGGGCTACAAGGCGGGCGGTTTCAACGATGGCTGCCTTGCTGGCCCCGATGCTCCGGCCGAATGTGTCTATACCGAGAACGAACTGTTCTATCAGCCGGAGACGATTACCGCCTATGAGGCCGGGGCAAAGTTCCGCTTCGGTCGCGCCCAGCTGAACCTCACCGGCTTTCACTACGACTACAACGGCCTGCAACTTTCGCAGCTTGGCGACTTCGGTGGTTGTGGCTTCTGTCAGCTGACGACCAATGCCGCAGCTGCCAAGATCGACGGCATCGAGCTGGACGGCAACTACGAGCCGGTCGACGACCTGCTGATCCGCTTTGGCGTCAATTGGCTCGATGCGCGCTACGACGACTACTTCCCCAGCCGGATCGCAGGTAACGACACGATTACCCTCGACTTTTCCGGGCATGCCCTTGCGCGTAGCCCGGAGTGGACGGGCAACATCGGGGCGAACTACACGCTGTATCTGGATGGCGGTGCCAATATCGTGTTCGATGCAGGGACGCGTTTCAGCTCCAGCTATGCGCTGACCGACCTTGCCAACCTGATCGACTATCGTCAGCCGAGCTTCACCAAGACCGATGTCTCGATCCGCTTCAACGCCGCGAATGACGCGTTCTATGTCGGGGCCTATATCAACAACATCGAAGACGAGATCGTTCTGACGAGCGCGGGCTACGGCAGCACCGGGCCCGATGGGACGGCCGTCTTTGCAGATCCTCGAACATTCGGCGTCCGCGCCGGGTTTGAGTTCTGAGAAGTGACGCAATCGGCCCGCTCCTGGTGGAGCGGGCCCTTCGCATGGGGAGAGTGCAAATGTTTCGTTCAATCGTCACCAGCCTACTGGCTGGAAGCGCCATCGTATCGTCAGCCGCGTGGGCGCAGGATCGGCAGCAATCCGTATCGGCTAGCGACATGGCTGCTGCACAAGAACGGGCAGAGAGCATCGTCGCGCAGATGGAGCCGGAGGAAAAGGTCCGGCTCACCATGGGTATCATGCCACTGCCGATCGTCCCGGGTGGGGAGATTCCTGAGGCCGCCATCCCCGCTGCAGGCTTCGTTCCCGGTGTGGAGCGGCTCGGCATTCCCGATCTGACAGAAACTGATGGCCCGCTCGGCGTTGCTTACGTCATGGGGCTGCGCGGCGACTATGCCACGGCCATGCCTGCCGGTATTGCCATGGGGGCAACGTTCAACCGTGACCTTGCCTATGCACAAGGCACAGCAATCGGAGCGGAGGCGCGCGCCAAGGGCTTTAACGTGTTGCTGGCCGGTGGTGCAAACCTGGCCCGCGATCCGCGCAATGGGCGGACATTCGAATATATCTCTGAAGACCCGCTGCTGACGGGGCAGCTGATTGGATGGAACATCGCCGGCGTCCAGTCGAACGAGATCGTTTCCACCATCAAGCATTTTGCGCTCAACGGTCAGGAAACGGGACGCAAGTTCGTGGACGTGCTGATCGACGATGCTGCCGCGCGCGAAAGCGACCTTCTGGCCTTCCAGATCGGCATTGAGATCGGTCAGCCGGGCTCGGTGATGTGCGCTTACAACCGGGTGAACTCCGAACAGGGCTGCGCCAGCGAATATCTCCTCAATCAGGTGCTGAAAGAGGACTGGGGCTACCGCGGCTGGGTGATGAGCGACTGGGGTGCGGTTCCCGGTCTCTATGCCGCCTGGAACGGTCTCGACCAGCAGTCGGGTTCGCAGCTCGACCCCGACACGTTCTTTGACGAAGACCTGTTGCTCGCAGCCCAGGCTGACCCTGCCCACATGGCGCGGCTCGACGACATGAATGCGCGTGTGCTGACCGGATTGATCGCGGCGGGCGTGCTCGACAATCCCGTCACGCCGGGCGGCGAGATCGACTGGGAGGCTCATGCCCGCGTGGCGCAACAGGCGGCGGAGCAGAGCATTGTTTTGCTTCGCAACGAGAATGACGCGCTGCCGCTGGCGCGCGATGCAGGCTCGATCCTGGTGGTGGGCGGCTATGCCGATAGCGGTGTGCTGTCGGGCGGCGGATCCAGCCAGGTGCATGGCGAGGGCGGCCCCGCCATCTTGCGCCCGCTCAGCAACACCGGCGCATTCTCCGTCTTCATTTCGGAGCAGTACCAGCGCGGGGCTCCGCTCAATTCCATTCGGGCCCGCAAGCCGGAGGGCACCGTTCGCTTCCGGCCGGGGCGCTACGCCTCTGACGCGGCAGCTCTGGCCGCCCAGACCGACGTGGTGATCGTGTTCGCTACGCAGTGGATGACCGAAGGCCTCGATGTCAGCGACCTTGGGCTGCCCGACGGCCAGGACCAAATGATTGCCGAGATCGCCGCTGCCAACCCCAACACGATTGTTGTCCTGGAGACCGGCGGGCCGGTGGACATGCCTTGGCTGGACGACGTCGCGGCAGTGGTCGAGGCCTGGTATCCGGGGCAGGGCGGTGCCGAAGCGATTGCCGGCGTGCTGTTCGGCGAAGTGAACCCCAGCGGTCGCCTGCCGATAACCTTCCCGCGCGATGCTTCGCAGCTACCGCGTGAGAACATTCCCGGAATGCTGGAATACGATCCTGACTTCGGAGGCAATCCGCCTTCGCCGGACTCGAAGCTGTATACCGACTATAACGTCGAGGGTTCCGATCTGGGCTATCGCTGGAACGCTCGCCAGAACCAAGAGGCGCTGTTCCCGTTCGGTTACGGGCTCAGCTACACCAGTTTCGCCTCGTCCGGCCTGACGACCGATGGTTCGACGGCGACCTTCACGCTCACCAACAATGGCGAGCGCGCCGGGGCGACGGTCGGCCAGGTTTACCTCGTCAGCCGTAACGACGAGAATCTCCAACGGCTGGTTGGGTTCGAGAGGGTTGAGCTTGAACCCGGTGAAAGCCAGACTGTGACGGTCGATATCGATCCGCGCCTGCTGGCCGAGTGGAACGAGACCGGCTGGACAATCTTCGACGGCGACTATGGCTTTGCCCTGGGCGAAGATGCGGAAAGGCTCGGTCCGGTCGTCAAGGTGGCGGTGCAAGGCCGCAGCTGGGAAGACTGAGCACACCAAACGAATGCGTCGCCCTTTCAGCTCCTTTGCTGTTTTTGGCGGCGCATCACGTGGGCTGGGAAAGACTTTTTGATATTTGTTGGCACTGCAAATGTCAGCGTTCTTGCTGAGAGCTGTCAGTTGCAGCCAGCCTATGAATGGGCGTGGTAAACGTCCCTTATTGCCTGTTCCCAGGAATCAATTTGCTTCGTTAAACTCAGCGTCTCTCGCGAGGAATGCTTTAATGCGCGATCGCGAAGGGTGTTGTACCTGTCTTGGTTGTTCCACAGCGCCTTGATTTCGTCTGCCCAGGTAGGGGCAGGGGCTTGGAAAGGAATGACAACCCCTCCGTCGCCAATTGCCTCCGGCAGTCCTCCTCGATCACTTCCGACGACAGGAATGCCGGAGAACTGCGCTTCACTCGCGATGCGTCCATAGCCCTCATTCCATTGGCTTGGGCACAGTAGTATCCGTGCCTGCCGATAGACATCGCGCATGTCCTGAGTAGGCGCCTTGAGAACGACATTATCTAGCTTTTCAATACGCTTGTTGAGGGACGCTCGGTCTTCAGGCGATAAGGGCCAGGATTCCTGAAATATAAAGGGAATTTCAGGAAGAAGGGCGGCGACTTCCAGCGCGATTTCCAGGCCTTTGACGGGGACCGGATTGATGAAGACTATGTTGTTGCCGGTCTCCTCGACAACGTACTTCTCTGAATCGATCAAGGGATAAATTACAGAGCACTTCGCTTGAAACACCTCGCGATAGGCAGCGGCTGTGAACTCCGAATTGGCAATACCGTGAAGGGGCGTGATTTGCCCTATGTCGAAGCCATGTCCGCTGAACTCAACGTCTTGAAAGCTGAAAAGTATCGGCAATTTTAGATCGTGGAAGGCCTTTGCTACGAGCCCAGTCTTGTGGGCAAGCACAACAACTACATCAGGTTTGAAGTGCTCAGCGACCTCTGATGCAGTTTCTTGAGGAAACCAGCTGCGATATATTGGATAGCCTTGATGGTTGTCGGTTATTGCACGTCGACCGGTTAGCTTCATCAGCATGCGGGCTCTCCATGCAATCGGCCCTTTGCCAATGAGGGCGCTGGTCAGGGCAACCTGATGTCCGCGCTCGGCGAGTTGCTTCAACAGGGTATCACCTGACCTTTGTGATCCGCCGATCATTTGCGGTATCGTCGGTCCGCCCGTGGCCAGCAAGATTCTCAAGTGAAGTCCCCCTTGTGAAGGCTTGTTTTGACTAACTTATGCAAGGCAGTTCATCATATTTGGATTGTATTTCAGTGCTTTGTCATTATTTTATCTGACCTTCAGAAAGTCACATAAAACCGCGACGAGATTGCTTTTGGAACGACTGACTCCATCTTCTGCGTCTTGCAGTTCGGCTAACCTCGGTAGCAGTTATTGTAGTGCAAAAATGGCTTGATGCTGCAAAGGAGCTATGATGTGCCGCGATCGAGCACGGCCTTGGGTCACATAGCGAAGCAGGGTTATTTTTGCGAGCAATGGCTCAGCCTTTCTGGTGATAGTGGCCCAGATATTTTGGCATGATTGCTCGCCTCTACGAGCCGAACGGAGCCTCTGGGATGAGCGAGATTGGGCGAAAACAAGTTGCACTGTCACCTGTCTCAACCGACTATAATGCGTTTTGCGGCCTGTTCACGCAGGCGGTGGAACAGGCGGGCATGCGCGCCGTGCCTTATCAATGGGGCCTGCGCGACCTTTCACGCAATGACGCGGTTATTTTCCATTGGCCCGATCAGTTCCTGAACCCCGACAACTGGTACGCAACTGCCAAACTCCTGTGGCGGTTGCTCCTCCTTCGGAAGACCCACGGGGTTAAGCTGGTATGGGTTGCGCACAATGTTGCGCCGCACGATGCGAATGATTCCAAGTCCATGCTTCGCTCATTGTTTCTGAACGCACTGGATGGAGTTATCTACTTGTCCCACCGTTCGCGGGACCTTGTTCACGAGCGCTATGATCTACCCGACCATATTGTCGAACTGCTGACTGTGCATGGAAGCTACCCTTCCTCGCCCACGCCTTTCGCAGCGCCAGAGCCGGGCGTTCCAGCGTCAATCGTTTCGGTTGGTCTGGTGCGTCCTTACAAGAACCTGGAGGAACTGGTCGAGGCTGTGCGTACGCTCGATCCGGCTACGGTGGAGGTGAAAATTGCGGGTAAGCGCCACGACCCCGGATACGCCGCGAAGCTGGAGTCTATGGTGAGGCCCGGCGACCCGCTGTGCTTCGACCTATGTGACACATTGCTCAGTGAAGCAGAGATTGAGGCAGTGATCGACGCCGCTCACGGGGTTGTGCTGCCCTATCGCAACATCCTCAATAGCGGATCTGCAATCCACGCCTTGTCGCGCGGACGTCCCGTGTTGGTGCCGGCGCTGGGGTCGATGCCGGAACTGGCAGAGCTTGTGGGCAAGGACTGGGTACGGCTTTATGAGGGGGCGTTGTGTGGCCAGACCTTGGCGGACTTCGCCGCGCATATCCGGCGCTTGCCAAACGGAGCCAAGCCTGACCTTTCGCAACTTTCATGGGATCGCGTGACGCGTGAGCTTAAAGGGTTTTTCGAACAGTTGTTTGCGAGCCGGTAATGATGCCGCTGCGTTGCATGCAGCCAGTGTGGAATGGGGCGCTCATCATCGAATTTCTCCGTCGCAGGGCCGCGTTTCTTACCTTCCGGCATTGCCATCTCATGTTTGCAGAGCAATAGCTCTGGCCATGTTCGACAAGATCAGGAAGCAGTTGCATCGAGAACCCCTGCGGGGCCGTGCTTTTGTGCCTGAGGACAGTTATCCGCATGTCCATGCTTTCTTCTGGAAGCCGTCGCACGGCCTAAATTTCGGTGACTACTTGGCGTCCGTTGTTGTGCAGCGAATGCTGGCGGCGAAGGAGATTCTGCTCGACGAACCTGCGAATAAGGCGCGGCTGTTTTCCGTTGGATCGGTGCTGCACTTTGCATCCACAGGAGACACTATCTGGGGAAGTGGACGCAACGGAAAGATCAGTAGTGAGCAGCACTCATTCGTCGATCTCGATGTTCGGGCTGTTCGCGGCCCGCTGACACAGAAATTTCTGACAGATCGTGGCGTCAGTGTGCCGAGTGTTTTTGGGGATCCGGCCTTACTGATTCCATACCTATTCCCGCAGCGCTTCAAGCGGCAAACGCAATCGGGAAAGATTGGGGTTGTCCCAAATCTTCACGACCGCGATTTGCTCGACCGTGAAGACGTAATTGATCCGTTGTGGAATTGGAGCCGCGTCATCGACGCCATTTGCGAATGCGAGTTCATCGTATCGAGTTCGCTGCACGGGCTGATTATTGCCGATGCTTTCGGCATTCCCTGTGCCCATGTGCGCCTGAGCGAAACAGAACCAGACTTCAAATATATAGACTACTGTGAAGGGGTGGGGCGAACAACTTTCCGCTCTTCAACGACTGTAGAAGAAGCGCTCGATGCTGGTCCGCTATCCGCACCAGATTTCGATGCATCGCCACTGCTGGAGAGCTTTCCCTATGATTTGTGGGAGCCGGTTTGAGGGCGACAGAAAGCCTGCGGATTTCATTCCCAAGCATGTGCGTCCGCGCTCCTGTGTGTGGCGAGACGAGAACAGTACCTAAGAGCGGGTAGCGTTGGATCATCGGTCTAGCTGGGGAGGAAAAGCTGCCTAGTTAGGAGCATCTGTCAGGCGCGGCGCGCGCGAACCGCAGCTATACCTTTGCCAGTCCAATCAAGCGCCGTAGCTTCCGGTCCCTGGGGCTTGCCCGCCGCAATCCAGATCAGCAATCCGCCGCCCAAGTATATGAGGCCGCCGGTTACAACCAAGGCTACCGCCTGCGCCAGTTGCACAATCCACTCGCCAGATATCGGCATCACGCTTGAGATGCCCTCCACCCCGATAACCATCAGTATCACGGAGAGGATCGAGCGCCAGCTGTTGGCCAGTTGTTTTACGATGCTCTGTCCGATTAGCGATTTCACGATCACCACATTGAAGCCGATTGCGATCAGGCCGGCGACTACGCGGGCTATCAGAACCCCCACCAGGCCTCCGAGCACCAGGCCGGCAAGGATTATAGGCAAGCGTATAAAGAACAGCTGGATGTCCCGCTTGAACAGGGTTTTTGTGTGGCCCATTGCCAAGGCCAGGGGCTGGGCCAGCGAACCGATTGTCTGGAAGGCAAACACCGAGCTTAATATCTGGATCACAATGACCGAGGGGATCCACTTCTCGCCCATCGCAAGCGGCACGAAGCGCCCTGCAATAAGCGCGAAGCCGACCCCGACCGGCAATGCCACGGCAGTCACAAGCCCTTGCGCGCGGGTGTAGGCGCGGGCAAGTCGTGGCAGGTCGGAGGTAAGGTTGCTGAAGGCCGGGAATAGCACGCTGGTCAATGGCATTGTTGCTTCACGGGTCGGTAAGCGAGCCAGATTGTTGCCCACCGAGTAGACGCCCACTGTGGCCGGTGACAGTAGCTTGCCGATAAACAACTGGTCCGATTGCCAATTGATCGTACTGATCGCCCCGCTCAGGGTCATCCAGCCTGAGAACGACCAAATTGCGCGAAATTCGGATAGATCGAACCGGGGGCGATAACGCACGAAAGTGTAAGATGCGATCAATGTCGCAAGCTGGCCACCCACGGTTCCAACCACCAAGGCCCAGTAGCTCTGCCATATGTAGGCGACGGTGATCGAGAGACCTACCGTGAAAAGCTTGCCGACAACCTCAATCCCAAATTCTTGTTTGAAAACTAATGACTTCTGGAGCAACGCCCGCCGCGGATTGGTGATACCGGAAATCAGCAGCGAGGCAGCAAGTGCCAGCATAATATTGCTGAGTCGCGGCTCCTCGAAGATAGCCGCGACGGGCCAACTTGCTCCGACGAAGAGCAGCGCGATCGCCAGCGAGCGCAACAGCCCGATCGTGAAGGCCGTGTCGACATGGTGCTGCGAAGGTTCCTTGAGTTGGATCAGTGCCTGGCTGACCGGAACGTAGGTTATCGCGATCACAATCGTCTGCAACGACACTGCGATCGCGACCAACCCGAAGTCTTCGGGCATCAACAATCGCGCCAGCATTATCGTAGATACGAAGCCCAGCGCGTTCACGATCGCGCGCGAAGCTGTGAGTATCAGGCTGCCGAGCCCTATCTTGCGCAGATTGCTCACAGGCGGGGTGTGATCTTGTTTGCGGTCTTGGCCAGGCCGAATTCACTTAAAACTGGCACGACTTCGTCGATACTATGGGCGGAGTGGACATTGTTCACACCGCGATGCCAGTTGTCCCAATAGCCACTGACTTTGCCGTAGGAGTTGTCGAGGGCAACATGGGGTTTGCCCATTAATGTGCACGGAATGTGTCCGTGCGGCCGATCATCGATTTCATACCCGGCATCACGCAGCACCTTGTGATCAGTGCCTGAGGTTTCGAGGTCGGTCCGCAGCAAGCAGAAGACCTCCATAACCGGGCAATGGGGCGCCTCAAGGTTGCCAAGGCCTAATGCTGCGTCCGGCACAAGATCGGCGGCGCAATTGTTGCTGCCGCCATGGGAAAAAATTGGGCCATCCGGAACGGATTTTTTCAGCGCATCCCCGTCGTAGTCTTCGCGACTGCAGACATAGCTGGGGAACCGACCGGTAATCTCATGCAACAATGCCAGTTCGCCGAGCCAGATTGCACTATCGTCGACATTTGAGTGGTCGGGAAAGTCTACCAGTGCATAGCGCTCGCCCGGCTCAATAAACTGCCTGTACTTTTCGCGGAGCAGCTCACGTTGCCGAGCCACAACAACAGCGCCATTGCTAGCGATGGAATGCTGCATAAAGGTCCTTGCGGTGACGGGCGATGCGATTGGCCAATTCCTTGTCAAACCCACGCAATGCGCGGTCTGACATGCGCCGTCTGAACGAGCGCCGCAGCTTGTCAAGGCGCGAGGGTGCCTGCAGCTCCTGAGCAAGCTCTGCGTTGCGCTCAGCAATCTGCGGTCGGGCTGAATGGATGGAAGATGGGTAGGCGATTTCCATCAGTGGAAAGGGATATGGAAAAACAATCGGTAGGCCGGTCAACCAGAACGAATCGTTGGTATCGTCGATCGGCTTCGTCAGGCCGCCATTCGCTGCCGCATTCTCAAGCAGGATGCGAGCGCCCGCGCGCGAGAGCACGTAGCATTGCGTCCCCAATGTGGACCATCGCGCCCGGTAAAACACGAGCCGGCCGACATTGCCAAGATAGTGAGAGGGCACAAAAAAACGGGCGTAAAGCTTGTAATAATCCAGTTCGCATCGGTGCATGAAGTTCACATGAGCGGAGAACCGGATGGTGGGGTCGAACAGGACGTCGTCCTCCACCGCAATTAAGTAGTCAGCGGGGCCATCCAGAAACTCGCGCATCATTGTCAGATGGCTGGCAGCACAGCTTCTCTCGGCCGAGGACAATATCGAACCGCCGGTCTGGAATGCTGTTCTCTCGTTATAGGGTACCGGCAGCTTTTCCGCCGGAGTCACATCGTGAAATGCCCAATCGATGCCCGCAAAGGGCTTCATCATTTCGGTGAAACGCTGGCGCCGTTCTTTTGCATCCGGGAAGGAAACGACGCGAAGGATAAAGTTCGGCGTCGCGGCTGCATTGACCGTCACTGGGGTGGCCTCTTGAATCATCCAAGAATTCTCCACCTCGGATTTGCTAAATCTGTGCAATGAACGCCGCATGCCATACGTTTTTCCGGGAAAAGTGCAACGTTGTGTGTCGTTGTGCGTGGGCTTTTGGCGGGGCACAAGCGGGCACCGACGGCGATCCCGCAAGGCTCTAACCAGCCGCGACTTCGTAGCCGATGCTCTCGGCTGCGGACGGCGGTTCCGGATGTTGGCCTTGGGTCAGCTGCGCTTCCGCCGTCGTTGCCGTCTGCCCCAGCGATAGGCATCAGATGCTCAGGTCGATGGGCTATGAAGCGAGACCTACCTCGATAAAGGTCTTGTGAGGTTCATAGTCTGGAACATCGCAAGCATATTCCACCCTGCCATCTTCGTTCGAGCTTGTGACCTTGAACCCCAATCTGGTGTAAAAGTCGGAAACCATGCCGTTTCGATCAGTCGGAATGTACTCAGCATGGATGGTCTCGACACCCGCCTGTGCGGCTGCCTCAAAGAGCATGTTCATCACACATTGCTCCACGCCGCGCTCCAGCACGCGGCATGATTGGAGCCAGGTGTCGATGGTCCATTCCGCCTCCTGCTTGCGGACGATGACCACACCGATCATGCCGTGTTGGGCGAACTTGTCCTCGAGCCGGACCTGCCACGCCAGCAGATCGGGATCGCCTTCCATCTTCCTGACATCCTCTTCGCCATAGCGCCGAGTTGTAAGATTGAACTGGTTGGACTTGTTGATCAGCTGAGTGATGCGGCTGCGCCCGGTATCGTCGAACGGGTCGATCATCATGCGCATTTCGAGCGAAGTCAGATAGTCGTCGTAATTTCCGATCTTTGCACGGATTTGCGCCGCTGCTGCCCGTCCTCCATAGCTCGCTGCTCGGGAGATATCCTCGTTGTTCAGGGGCAGGTGATCGAACAGCCCCGATTGGGCAATACGCTCGATGTAGAAAGACGGATCGTCACCAATCTCTATGGTCGAGACGAGTGGCAGCTCCTGCCTCACACGTTCGCGTTCAGCGGCATTGTCGTCGATAAATGCGAAGGATTCGAGGCCAAGGCTCAGTGTTTCGGCGATGGACTTGATGTTCGTCGCCTTGTCGTTCCAGTTGGCCTGAAACACTGCGACATGGTCTTCCTTGATCACCATTTCGCCGTGGCTGCGGAAAGGCTCGCGCGCGATCTCATCGGTATTCTTCGAGCATACGGCAAGCACGACCCCGCGGTCGCGCAGGCTTAGTACGAAGTCCTGAAAAGCAACGTAGGCCTCGCCTTCGGGCGAGTTCTGGCCGAGCCTGATCCCTGCGAGGCCATCGTCGCCGATGACGCCTCCCCATAGTGTGTTGTCGAGATCAAGAATGAGGCCGCGGGCCGCTTTCCCCTTCATCGCCGCCAGCACAGCGGCGATATTGTCGGCAGCCAAGGGGCACACGTCGACGCTGAAAGGGATCTTTGCCGCATGGTAGCGGACAGGATCAAGCCAGGTGTCCAAGCCTACCCGGTGGGCCAGTGCCGCCTGATCCCACAGGATCCATTGGCCTTTCATGGCACCTTCGGCCAGCATGAGGTTCACGCGGTGCCTGAACCGTGCGCTGGTGCCGGGGGTAGCCAGTTCTGCGGATGAAACCTGCATCGGACCGGGCAGGGTGGCGATAATGGCTCGGCCACCGGACTTCTCCTGGGCTGCGGCAGCCAGCGCAGTAGCAAGATTCTCGGCGTCCGCGATCGCCTCGTCCTCAGCGGCTTGGTCGAGCATTGGCCGTTTGCTGGCAAACGCGCTTTCATCGAGAACGACGAGCACCGCATCGAGCGAACGGCCGAAACAGTCAGCGGGCGAATAGGCAAAGCTTGCCACGCTGTCGTAAGGGGCTTCCACCGAGCGTACCTGCAGGCCGCGCGCCAAACCGGCTGCGGCCAGCGGGTCTGGAAGAAAGCTCAAGGTCCGATTGCCCAGCAGGCCGATCGTCACCTCTGCAAAGCCGTTGCTGGGCGAGGCTGCCTTGGACAGCTTCTTGGCCAGGCGCTCGATACGCAGTTGTTCGCGCATGCCGAGCTGCTGATTGGCGAGCGACTTCACCGTGGCGTAGTCCGGCTCGCGGCCGTCAGCGAGTGTGTGCTCTACCTCGGCTACCTGCTCGTCCCAACCTTGGACCAAGGGGCGCCGCCACGGGAAGTTGCCCTGCATCATCCCTTCTGCTTCGCCGCCGCGTTTACGAGATCGCCGAGGTTCTTGAAGCTCTGCATTTCCGACGTGCTGAAATGAACGCCCAGCTCCATTTCGATCATCACCATCAAGCGCACGTGCGACAGGCTATCCCACTGCGGCACGTCGTCCGCGGTGGTCTCCATGGTTATGGGGCCGTCGTATTCGTCAAACAGATCTCGGATAACTTCGGAGACCTTGGCGAGGATGGTTTCTTGATTTGACACGTTGCTTATCCTTTCGCTTGCGCGATTATGAAGTTCTGGAAGTTGACGATGCGTGCTCCGTTTCGGGGAGCGCCCTCACCATGTCCAGATAAGTGTTGGTGGTATGATAGTTCTCCACCTCGGAGCGAACGGCTCTTTCATAGCTCGGAAAATTATCGCGGGTCAGGCGATGGCTTCCGGTCGAGATGGCGGAGATGAATTTGCGCAGGACACCCGGGTCGTAGACGTGCCCGATCTCGCGGAAGTTCGCCAGATCGCCGGCAACGGCAGGATCGTCGTCAAACGCATAGATCGATACGTTCGGCAGGTCGCTGGCAGCATCCACCAGGCAGCGCCGTGCGATCATCATCTCGTCCAGCACGGTGGGGCTGATATCGTCCCGTCGCACGTAGTAGAAGGCGTACGAGAAGATCGGGATCATGACGTCCACTTTCACGCCCTTGTCGGAGAGCGCCTTCAAGTCCGGAACCAGCTGATCGTTGATGGCGTGGAAGCTATCGCAGTCCTTGCCGCTCGAACGCCCGATCTGCGACCGGTAGCGTTCGACCGTGCTATCGATCTTGGCCATTTCCTCCGGGCTCTGGAAGCGTTCGTACATTTGATCGACATAGCGCTGGTAAGAAGCAGGGTCTGGATGGGTGTAGAGGTCCTTGCCGGCGATGATGTCAAAGGCCGTTCGAATGGTCGGGAAATTCACCATTCGAAGATCGTTGGCGATGTCGTCGTCGTAGAGGAACGTCGGAAAGTAAATGTTGGTGACATCTGGGTCGCGGATATAGGTCCAGTCGAAAGTCAGGATGACGTGGTCGACCGTGTCGCTCTCGATCAGCTGGTTGAGAACCAGATCCCGGTCGCGGGGGCGGGGGCCGCCATAGCTCAGATTGATCATGTGCTCGTCCGGACCCAGGAATTCCTGGGTGTTCTCGGGCGTGTACATCTGGGTAACCGAGCTTCCGATCAGGAAGGTGTTGAAGGCTGGGTCCTTTGCCGCGACATCGATCCAGTCGATGACAAGATCCCTCAATGTGACGTCCGCTTCGACCCGCGGGTGCGCGCCCCAGCGGTAAACATTGTAGGGATCAACCGCGATTACCACGGCAGCAAGCGCGAGATAGATCGTGGTGATCAGCCCTGCCGCCATCAGCATCGGACGCGCAGCTCGCCAGCGCGCTGACGAAAGAGAGCGAGTGTGAGGCGGGTGCAAGTCGGATGGTGCGACGTTCATCTCGTCAGAACCCCTGGTATAGGAACGGTGGCTGGCGGGAAACGTAGTAGAGCGAGGCGATCACGAGGATCGAAATGTAGCTCGCCTGTACCCAGCCAGGGCGCCAAAGGCCGCGCAGGATTGAGAGCCCGTAGCTCTTGTTCTCGTAGGTCATGATGGCAGGGCGATATTTCCGCATCAGTTCAACGCTGTTCGGGCAGCAGTAGATGATGAAGAAGGCGGCCATCAGCGTCATCACCGGCTCGCGCATATTGAACAGCGAACGAGCATCAAACGCGAAACCGAACATCTGGGAATAGAGATGGAAACCACCGCTCACGCTCTCGGCACGGAACATCGCCAGGCTGAGCAGAAGCGGAAGGAAGAACACCGCGCGTTCGATCGATCCGACAATCAGCGGCGACGTCGTCTTCTTGAACGACTTGTACCACTTGGATGCGCGGATCTCGGTTTCCAGCGCGATAAAGGTGCCGTGCATCAGCCCGAAGACGCAGAAGGTCCACAAGGCTCCGTGCCAAAGCCCGATAATCTGGAAGTTGATGAGCATCGGAATCCACAAGCTCAGCAGGTGGGCAGGCAAGGGGGCAAGACGGTTGAACATGCTGTAACGCGTTCCGGCAACCGACAGGGGCGTATAGAGAAAACGCGCGATCACGCGGGTTAGCGTCATGTGCCAGCGGCGATAATAGTCGATGAAACCGTTGGCCTTGAAGGGCGAGAAGAAGTTGATCGGCAGCCGTATTCCGAACATGCGGGCGAGGCCCAACGCCATGTCCGAATAGCCGGAAAAGTCGAAATACAGCTGCGCCATATAGGCGAGGGCCCCGATCCATGCCTGGATGGGGCTGATATTCGCGCCAATATCGGCAGCGCCGAAAACGATGTCGACTGTCGGGGCAAGATTGTCGGCGACGACAACCTTCTTGAACATGCCGATCGATATGAAAGTCAGCCCAACAGCCAGATCAATCGGATTGAGGCGCAAAAACCGCTTGGACTGGATCTGCGGGTTGAATTCGCTGAGGTAGGTGATCGGGCCGATGATGAGCTGCGGGAAAAAGCTCACAAAGGCGCCATATCGACAGAACGCCGCCAGGATAGACTTGGGCGTCTCCAGCTTGCCGAGAAACTGCGTGACATTCTTCTCACGCGAATAGGCGTCCGCCAGGAAAGCGGCGCCCTGAAACGTATAGAACGATATGCCAGCCGGGATTGCCAAGCCCGCGATGTCGACACCAAGATCCGCGCTTGGCCCGAATATCAAGGTTACGATCTTATACTTGAAGTAGCACAGGGTTACAAAGTTATAGGCTTGGCCGGAAATATATATCCATAGCCTGCCTCTGCTGCCGTCCTGCATGAAGTGAATCATGGCTGCGACCGAGAAATTCACAGCCAGCGCAAGCACCAGCAAGATGGCGGAGACCGTGCCGAAAGGAATGTAGAAGAGAACCGAGGCCACAAACAGCACTGCGAGGGCCGCGTTCTTGCCGCGATAATAGGCGATCGCATAGAATACCGCCAAGGCGATAGGCAGGAATACGAACAGAAAGAGAGGATCTGTAAAGATCACCCGAATTTTCTCCTATGCCAATGCCGGCGAAATCATTGGGGCGGGCTCGCCGCCTATTTTCGGGCTAAGTGGTCTTTGTGCAGGTCGAGAGAATGCAACAAGTCGCCCCCCTCCGGAAGAGAGCATTGGTATAGCCGGATGCCAGCTAGGAGAGGCGACTAATCAAAATGGGTACTGCGAAATGGATATGGGCCGGCGAGAGGCTCAGCTGAGGATGCCGGGACCATTGGCCGAGCCGGTCAGCATCGGCCGCGCAATGGCCAGAGCGAGCGAACCCGGCTAGAGATCACGCATGGACATGAACGATCTGCTGCAGCGCTATTTCGGTACCTTCAATCTCGCCGAGGTTGACCCGCGATCTGTCGACGCCGGGGTCGACCGAATGCTGGTCGACTTTGGGCTTGAGCAGGACAGGGGGAGGCGGTTCGCCCTATGGTCTATGCTATATATGCTGGGCGCGGCGCCCGATCTCGAAGTTGCCTTCGAAGACGAGGCAGACCGGGAGGCGGCACGGAACCTGATGGACCTGACGGCAGCTTCTAGCGAGCAGTAGACGCTCGTAGTATTGCCCTTGTCTCGCTCAGCTGAGGACGGCAAAGGTATGAAAGAATAGCGAAATATTCGGTTCGGGATGGCACACCCCAAATCTGGTTATTGGCCTGTAAATCATTTTCCGGGATAGTGCGGGGCTGATGTGGGCCAATTAGGCGATCGCTGGATGTTCGTCCCCTCGGGCGCTGGTCATAAAGGCCAAGCTTATAATCTGATAAATGTACATATATATCAATATTTTGTTGGTATGATAATTGTTGTGCGCGCTCACTAGGTTTGTTCGATAATATGCCATGATCACAATACTCGGTCATCATAATTTCAAGCTCAATCGAGGGAATTACAGCTTCCTCGAAGACTTGACGGCAGCCGAGAGCGATCATGGCGTGCCGGCGGCGATACTTGCCTCGATCATTACGGCCGAAGCCGTCATGCGCCCGTTCGAGGACGACATCGTTTGGGACCACCTGAGCTATAACGAGGCCGGTGAAGCAGCAGGTCTGGCGCAGTTTACGGCAACAAGCTGGCTCGCGCATGCAGCACGCGTCGGCAGCGTGGTAAATCTGGCGGGTGCTGAACGCGGCTACATTGGTGCTAACCACGAGGTGATTGACCGCGATGGACTGCTTCAGCTGCGATACGATGCTGGCTTATCGGTTGCGCTCACTGCCGAAATGGCCCGCCGCAATTACAACGCCCTCGATGGAATGGGGATCGGCTTGAGCGGCCTGGGGGAGGGCGCCGTCGCCAAGGTTTTGTACCTCGCGCATCACGAAGGTGTCTTGGGGGCTTATGATTACCTGACGGGTAACCGTCGTCCGGTCAGCCGCGAACACTATCTGGCAAACGTGCCGCGCGGTCGATGGAAAGAGGCCATGTCTCCAGAGCAATATACAAGCGAGTACTATGCCTGGCTGGAGGACTATATCGATCGCAGGATCGACGTGCGCCGCTATCTTCATGAATCGGCTTCTGTCGTTGTTCCCCGCCTTGCAAGTCTGGTCAGCGCCAGCCGTTATCGCCGATGGCGGAACAAGCTCCTCCGCAAGGTGCTGACGAAAATTGAGGCCTGGCAATAAGATATGCGCATCGCGAAAGTCATCTTCTCCGCCCTGTCGATCGACCCTGGCGAACATTGGGCCTGGTATGGGCGTCACCTTCGCACCCGGTGGCGCATCCTCACCGGGTTTGTGTTCGTTGGCGCGGCCCTGGCGGCGATCAATATTCCCCTGCTTTGGCAGCTCCAGCGCTCGCTTGAGCAGGCGCTGAGCCAGCGCGATCTTGAACCCTTGGTGTTCGCCGTGGCGCTGTTCTTCGCCTGCCGGTTTGCGGTTGCGCTGGTGGCAATCGGGGTCAGTCGACGTTCGGCGCCGGTGCTTCGGCGGCTTGGTGCGGCTATGCGGGTGGAGATCGTCGAGGCCCTGCATACGCGGCGCTGGCAGGACGTGGCAGCCATGGAGGACGCGAGCGTTCAGGCCAAGCTGATCCACGACACCGAGCGAGTCGAGCAGCTGACGCAAAGCCTGTTCAACGCAGTTCTGCCGCAGATCATTCCGCTGATTGCCTATGGTGCGCTGGCAGCGTGGTTATCATGGCAGCTGACCTTGGCTGCGGCAGTGCTCGGGATCATGCTTCGGCTGATGACGCGGAGCCTTTATCGGACCCTGCAGGTGCGCACCAAGCTGTTCCAGGATCAGTTCGAGAAATTCCACATCGATATCGTGCGCGTGCTTTTCATGATGCCCGTTTCGATGATGATGGGGCACGAACGCGCGTCGGTCAGCCGCTTCTCGGACGAGACCTATGAGTTGGCCGAGCATGGCTCGCAACTGTCTGCGGCGATGGTTCTCACCAACCAGCTGGGCGGCCTGTCGAGCGCATTCATTGTTGGTTTGCTGCTTCTGGCGGGTGGTTACGAGGTTCTTTCCGGCGGCCTGTCTGCGGCCCAACTCCTCACCTTGCTGATCACCTTGCGTCTGGCGAGCGGGGCGCTGGGTCCGCTGCTCAAGGCGATACCAATGTTCATCAACGCCGATGCGGCGCTGGCTAACCTCGAAATGCTGCGTCATTCGCGGTACACGCTTCAGGCCGATGATGACCGGAAGCTGCCCGCTGAGGCCCGGTTGGAGGTCAAGGAGCTTGCCTTTGCTTATGGCAACCGGCCAATCCTCGAGGACATTTCCTTCGAGATGCGTCGCGGCGAGGTGATGACCATTCTGGCACCGAATGGGGAAGGCAAGTCGACGCTGCTCAATATCGTGGCGGGCGTGCTGCGTCCCGACAATGGCGCGGCGCATTGGGTGGATGGCGAGGGCTTCCAGCAGAATGTCACCGACAGCCGCCGCGCGATCGGGGTTGTGCCGCAACACCCGCGGTTCTTCCACGCCAGCTTCCGGGAGAACATCCTTTGCTTCCGCAGGGACATCTCCGACGAGACGATCAAGGACGTGATCTGGCAGACCGATTTTGGCGCCATTCTAGACCGCCATCCCGAGGGATTGGATTCCGTTATGACCGATGGCGGACAGCTTCTCTCCGGCGGTGAACGCCAGCGCCTCGCTCTTGCCCGCGCGCTGGTGAACCAACCGGCGTTGCTGGTACTGGACGAGCCTACGAACCATCTCGACAGCCAGGCCGTGATTGAGATCTTCCAAAGGATAAGAAGCCGCCCGAATGCTCCGGCCATGCTCGTGGCCACGCATGATCAGCGTCTACTGGAAATCTCCGATACGGTTGTGCGCCTGCAGGACCGCAACCTGGTCGTGACCCAGAGCCGAGGACTAGCCGAGACGTGAAGTACATCAATCCTGCAGACATGCCTTCTAGGCCCGAGGCGGAGCAACGCGCCTTCTTCGAGCAGGCGCTCGCTGCGAGCCGGCAAGCCATGGAAGCTGCCGGGATGGTCGAATATGACATGCTGGTGGCCGGGCGCCGTATTCGCCTCCAGTACGCAGGCAACTCGCTTGAGCGGCTGACGACGCAGGCGATTTCGCCGCTGTTCGTGCCGGTCGAAGGAGAACCGGATGCAACCCTGCTGCTGTGGGACAGCGCGGCAACCGGGGTAGAGATGCCCGCCCCCAGGCTCTCGAACCTGTGTTTCAGCCAGCGCGGTGACCTTTGGACCTTCGACAGCCCACGCTTCAGAAGCGCCTTCCACTATTGGGACTATTCGTTGAACCTGTTCGACCGCGAAAGCGCGACGGGCATTTTCTGGCTGAAGGATGCTGCCAAGCTGCCCAGCTGGACGCGCGCCGCGCCGTTCCGGACCTTGTTTCACTGGCTCCTGTCCGATCACGGACTGCAACTCGTCCACGGTGCAGTCGTCGGAACGGAGAAAGGCGGTGTGCTTGTTTGTGGAGCCGGGGGTGTGGGCAAGTCGAGCACGTCGCTGGCCGCGCTGGCGAGCGGGATGCGCTTTGTCGGTGATGACTATGTGGTGCTCTCCTGCGATCCAGAGGCGGACGATCCGATCGCCGCGCACTGCCTGTTCGCGAGTGCCAAGGTGCACTTTCACGACGCCCCCCGGTTTGAGGCTGTCGGCAAGCAGATGGAAGAGTTCGCGCCGCGCAGCCCGGATGACAAGGCCGTTATCCTGCCGCACGCTGCGGTTGCCAGGAGTCTGCCGCTGAAGGCGATTGTCACCCCTAGGTTCGGCAGCGGTGCGACCAGCACCTTCGAGCCGATAGATCGCGATACACTCGTGATGGCGGGCGCCTTCCCGAGCATCATTCAGCTCCCTCACAGCGGGAACGAGGTGATCCGCTTTCTGGAAGATGTCACCCGGCGCATTCCGTTCGGCAGGTTGGTGCTCGGGCATGACCGCGCGCAGGTGCCCGACGCTCTGCGCCGCCTGCTGGACGGCCCCAAGGCCGCCATTGCTGAGCAAGGTGCGGTACCTGAATTCGCCACCGCTCAGCTCGTTTCAGTGATCGTTCCCGCCTATAATGCGGAACAGCATATTGCCGATACGATTGCCGATATTCTCACCCAGACCCATCGGCCGATCGAGATCATCGTGGTCGACGACGGTTCGACCGACCGCACGGCCCAGATCGTGGCTGGGATAGAGGGGCCTGTGCGTCTGGTCTCGCAAGCCAATGCAGGCCCGGCCGCGGCGAGAAATCGGGGCATCGATGAGGCACGCGGAAGCTACCTGTGCTTTCAGGACGCGGATGATCGCTGGCCGCACTGGAAAATCGCCGCCGCGCTGGCCTGCTTTGCCGAGCACCCCGAGACCGACGCCGTACTCGGCCGCTCGCAACTGATCCACGCCACGCAGAGCGATGAATACGGGCACAGCTTCATTGCCAGTCCGCTCGACACTTTCGAATGGTCAATCGGGGCGGCTGTCTTCGCGACCAGCGCGTTTGAAAAGGTAGGCCGGTTCGACGCGCAGCTGCGCTTCGGGGAGGACACGGACTGGTTCGAACGTGCGGCAGATATCGGCGCCAATGTCGCGCGCTTGCAGGACATTTCCCTGTTCGTGCGCAGGCACCAGAGCAATTCAACGAAGGATAGAGACTTGCAGGATATTTACCCTGTGAGGCTAATTCACAAGCGGATCATGCGCGAACGCATGGCTTCCAAAAGCCATGAGCAAGTAGCGGAGGAGAACTAGGATGAAGATCAACGAAAACGATATCTCCGCCGAGGAAATCGATGGCGAGCTGATTGCTATCAACTTCGACACCGGAAAATATTTCGCGCTGGAAGGCACCGCGATTGAAATCTGGAATGCGCTTGCTGCGGGCCACGAGGTCGAGGCGATTGTGCAGTCCCAGTCCGGCCGGTCTGGCTTCAGCGCGGAAGCAGGCGCAAGTGCGATCCGCACGTTCGTGGAACAGCTGCGGGAAGAGAAACTGTTTCTCGATGGCGGGAAGGTTGCCACCGAAGCGCTCGTGGCAGGCGACGACGCGTGGCATGCGCCGCTGCTTACGGAATTCGACGATATGGCTGCCATGCTCAAGCTGGACCCCGTGATGGACGTGGGCGAGGTTGGTTGGCCGGAACAGGAGTGAATGCCGTGATCGACGGTCGCGATGTGTCCGTCATCATTCCGGCCAAAAATGCCGGAAGGTTTCTTGGCGATGCGCTCAATTCGGTGGCAGGCCAGACAGCGCCCGTCGGCGAGGTCATCGTGGTCGACGACGGATCGCATGATGCCACGGCGAAGATCGCCGACGGCTACCAAGCGCCGTTTGCGCTCCGTGTGGTCGCCACTGCGGGCGTGGGGGCAGCGGCTGCGCGCAACGCGGGTGTGCGTGCCAGTGCCGGCGCTTTGCTCGCCTTTCTCGATGCTGATGATGTCTGGCTAAACGTCAAACTGGAGCGACAGCTTGCCTTGCCCGGACTTGCCGAAGGCGCCGCCATTGCCTTCGGTCATTGCAGGGAATTCAGCGATCCTGAGGGACGCTTTCCAATCCGCGCTGAACGTATGGCCGCACCCAGCCTGTCATCGATGCTGATCGCGCGAACTGCGTTCGAGCAGGTCGGCGCCTTCCGTGAAGACCTGCCCGCAGGGGAGTTGATGGAGTGGCTTAACAGGTCGGCTGCCTCCGGGCTGGAGACGCACTACGTTGAAGGCGCCGAGTTCTTGCGCCGCGTCCATGCGCACAACAGCACCCGTTCATTGGAAGGGGGCCGGCGGGTCTATCTGGAGCTGGCCCGCCAGCGGCGCCGTCAGGGCTCGGTTGGGGCGTGAGTTTCCAGCAACTTACTATCTGGCCGGATGCGCGCCAAATGCTGCTGCTGCACGCGGCGCTGGAAGACGATCCGAAGGCCGCGCATCACTGCTTCGCGCGCTGGCGGCGCGAGATTGAGCGTGGTCCTGGGTGTGTGGACTATGCCAGCGGGCGCTTGCTCCCGAGGGTCTATCGCAACCTCGCTCGTGGCAGTGCGGCGTTCCCGCATGCGCAGCAATTGCGCGGCCTCTATCGTCTCTCCTGGAAGCACGGGCAGGATATCCAGCGCGGATCTGTACAGGCCATCGGACTGCTTCTTGAGCATGGCATCGCCGTTCTGGTGAGCAAGGGCGTCGCCCTAATGCACGACTATTACGGTTCGATTGGAGAGCGCCCGATCAACGATTGCGACATCTATGTGCCGGAAGCCGATCTCGAACGCGCCGGGGAACTTCTGCGCGCTTCAGGCTGGAAGCAGGAGCGTATTTTCTTCGCCGATTTCTCGCAGCGGGAGCGTGCGACGCTCGCGTTTGGCCAGTGCTATCGGCACCCCGTGTACGGTGAAGTCGATCTGCACGGGCGGATCGTCAAGGACTGGTCTTCTGCGGACATCGAACGCGGTATCTGGCAGCGTGCCGAAGCCATGCGCATGGGCCCTGTCGAAGTCCGCCGACCTTGCGCGACCCATCTGCTGTTTCATGTCCTGGCACATGGCGTTCGCCCGGATCACTATCCCGCCTTGCGCTGGGTTACCGATGTGGTGCTGATGCTCCGCAAGGCACCCGAGCAGGTCGACTGGGAGGAATTCTGGCGAATGGCGCGGGAAGCAAAGGTGGCTTCGCGTGTGGGCGCTGGTCTCTCTCTGGTCCGCGATGAATTTGGCGTTCCGGTTGAAGTGCCATCCTTCGCGGCGTTCAGCCCGCTCGAACTGCTGGAGTCGCGCGTGTACAATCGCACGCCGAGCTTCGATACGGGCATGCGCTCGATGCTGTATGAGATCGCCGAACGTATGCGCCGCCTTAGCCAGCGCAGCTGGCGTCAACGCGGCCTGAGCGTGCTTCGCTTTGCCCGCCAACGCTTCGGCAGATCACGCTCCGACGACCATCCCGACATGGCCGAATAGAAGAGCACAGGCCCGATCTTCGGGACGATCTAGGTGCTGCCGTACCGCAGGTTCGAGATCGATTGTTCGATCAACCGCTGAAGGGTGCGGATGGGATTGTGAGGTAGCAAGGCATCGCCTCCATCTGCACGATCGAAGTGCTCTTCGCCGATGTCTGTAAAACCACAGGTCGCAACGCCGTGAAGACCTGCCAGCTGTTTGCAGACGCTCTCAAACCGATGCTTCACAACCGAATTTATCGTCTTCCTGTCGCGGCTTAGGAGTTCAAAGCTGTGCGAGACGAGGATCAGATTGGCCAGTCCGGCCTTATTCGCGTGCCGGCTGGCGGAAATGATTTCGTGCGCGCTGAGGGCTGTCAGTTGGCAGTGCCGCTTCCCGCCCTTGGCAGCTTCAATGCAATGGATTGGCATTTCGATAGTGCCATGGTGCGTGATCGGTGTGTGCACATCGCTTGAGAGAGAGATGTCGCATTCCGAGTTGGCGATCCCGGGGCAGTGGCTGGTATCAATCGCAATCCCGACTTCGTGCAGTGCGCGCAAGGTGTCATCGTTTGCACCGTAGTTTCCGGCACGAAATGCGGTCGGGCTTGGTGCTCCCGCTGCGATCAGGATCTCGCGCGCTCGCGAAAGCAGGGTGCATTGGTCTTCGAATGAGAAGTCCTTGATGTTCCGCCCGGTCTTGTTGCCTAGCGGATTGTTGGCGCCGGCGAATTCGAGCCATTCCGGGTGGAGGTGCAACTCGACCTCGTGGCCCCGGCTGACAATCGGGCGAACGACATCGGCAATCGCTTCTACCCCCCAGACCAGGCCCGGCATGGGGTCGACGAAAAACACCGCCTTCAGCCCGTGATGGTCGAACTGATCCATCTGGTATTCGATGCCGACCGCGCCGCCGGGCGTTTCGCAGGCGATCGATCTGGCGAAGTTCTCTTCGCGGCAGGAAGTCCCCTTCCGGGCGACCATTCCGGCGGAATATTCGGTGTCGATCGTGATCAGGACGTTGGTCATGCTCGGCGCTCGTCCATTGCGCTTATCAGGCCGCCAACCGCCGCCTCGATGCGGTCCAGACAGGTTGCCAGATATTCAGGTGAGAGCTTGTAGGGATCGTGCAGGTGAGGGAAGGGTGGCCGGGCATATGTGCCAAGCAGGCCCATCGGCGTGTTTTGAAGCACGGGGTCCTTGGCCATCTTGCGCAGGTGGCGCGTTTCCATGGCCAACAGGTAGTCGCCTTCTCTCGGGACGAAGTCCTCCTTCGCGGTGGTCCGGTGTTGGCTGAGGTCGATCCCCCGCTTCGCCGCTTCCTCAATGACTGGCGGATGCGCCATCTTGCCGGTCGAGGTCGACAGCCCGAACGAGGCGACTTCAAGCTTGGCATTGCGGGCCACGACATCGGCATAGGCGCTGCGACAAATGTTGCCGTGGCATACGAAGACGAGGCGCTTGGCATTGCGCGGCGCAATCCGGTTTTGGCAGTCCAGCCCCGAGGCCACTTCGAGATAGGACAGGGCCAGCCTGACCGCCCCTCTGGAGGTGCCGAACTTCGAATTTATGGTGTTGTGCATCTGGGCAAGTCCGTCGGAGTGTTCGGTCCTGGGCAGGCGCTAACGGCCTGTTCCTGACCGTTTCAAGGCGTTGCGGATGTCGAAGAAGAACGGCTTCGGGTCGCGGCGCGAGAATAGGTAATAGTGGACCGAGCGATCGAAAAAGTCGCTCAGGAAGCGGAAGAGGAAACTGGCCTTGGCTTTGGCAGGCTGGCGTCCAAGCGTGACGTCGCGCAGGTTTTTGAGTTCGGGCGCCATGTAGCGCGCTTTGCACGGTGGGTACTCGGGCTGGCCGTGCGCCTCGGGGCTTTGCAGGAAGGCATGGCGATAGGTTTCCCATGCGAAGTGCACTCCTGCTGCCGTGGCAAGCGGCAAGCTGCCCCAGAAGCGACCATTGATCTCCATGAGGCGTGCGATGCCCGTTTGCGGATCGAAGCGATATTCCACCATGGCCGGCCCCGACCATTTCAGCTCTCGCAACAAGGTTTCCGAAAGCGCGCGCAGTTCGGTGTGCTCGGAAAGGGGGACGGCTTGGCAGAAGCTCGAAACGCCGCCGGTCAGCGGCCATTCCCGCAGCCGCCGGTGCTGAAAGCGCAGCGTCACCTCGCCGTCGGCAAGGTGGAACATCTGGCCGAGCCCATATCCCGGGCAATACTCCTGAAACAGCGGCCACCTGCCCAAGGGCGTGAGGCTGGTGAGATAGGCCTCCACCTCGTCCATCGTCTGGAAGTAGCGAACCTTCTCAAAGGCTATGCCGGCGGCTTCAAGATGGGGCTGTATTTCGAGCGGGTTGCTCCACTTCGCAATCAGCGGGAACGACACGTTGGCCGCCTTGAAGTCGGCACTGTCGGGCTGCTCGGGCTGCAGGCTCCACGGCACGGTTAGCCCCAGGCTTTCGGCCTTCGCGAGGAGCGCAGACTTGTCGAGCACCAGATCGAGTGTGTCCGGATCGGGCGCTGCGATCTGGAATGCGTGCGAGCCCTGCTTGAGTTCGGCAAGCTCGACCAGGTCGCTTTCGCCAATTGCCATCACCGCTTCTATTCCCAGCTTTTCGGCAAGCTGTGGAAGCCAAGTTGCCAAGGCACCTTTGGGCCGATGCACGGCCTGCGAGGCATAGCGGCTATGCTTCAGGAAGGAATCAGCGTCTCTCGTGATTGCCACGATGGGCACGCCATGCGCGCCGACCTCGCGCATAACCGCAAGCGAGATCGGGCTCTCGGAGCAGAGAAGCCCCAATTTCGGGTACGAGCGTTTCATGCGAACCTGTCAGCCTCGCAACGCCGACGTTAGCCATGCGGCCCGCCGCAGCAGGCGGGGCGAGAGAACGCCTGAGCGGCAGCCCTTGTCGTCTACTGAGTGGTTCATCTGCGCGATCCTCGAAACGGAATGCCCTTGCGATAGTTGAAGGATCATAGCGCGCCACTGCTTTACGAACGGTGAGTACGCTGAGTTTGGGGTTCAAAGGTGGGCACGTCATGTCGGTTGTGATTTCGAAGCCTTGCAAATCGGTGACGAATTTGCGACCTCGCGCCGCTGCAGTGGGTCCTCATGCTGGGGGCAAGGCAAAGGATACTGATCGATAATGGCCGGTTACGAGGCTCTGCCCGAACGCAAGCCCACCCGTTTGAAGCGGAAAATGCGCAACTTCTTCGGAGCCTGGGGAGTCTTTTTCCAGGGTTTCGTTGAGCATCCGGTGATGGTCGGTTCGATTATCCCGTCCTCGCGCTTCACGATTGCTAAGATGCTAGCGCCCGTGGATTGGGATCGTTGCAAGCTGTTTGTCGAATACGGGCCGGGCGTGGGCACCTTTTGCCGCCCGGTGCTCGATCGGCTGCCGGGCGATGCAACTTTGCTCGTGATCGATACGAACAAGCTGTTCATCGACTACCTGAACCGCACTATCAACGACAGCCGTTTTATTGCTGTCCATGGTTCGGCGGAAGATGTTGAAGAGATCATCCGCACGCATGGCCACGAGAAGGCGGACTACATCCTGTCGGGCTTGCCGTTCTCAACCTTGCCCGAGGGCCTTGGCCCCCGCATCGCCGCCGCGACCTATCGCGCGGTCCGTCCGGGCGGCGCTTTCCTCACTTACCAGTTCAGCAAGTCCGCTCATAACCTAACCGCGCAGTATTTTGACCGCGTGGACAGCGGGTTCGAGCTGTTGAACATCCTTCCCTGCTGCCTCGCCTGGGGCTGGAAGGACAAGCAAGAGACCGCCGCTACCGACGCATAGAGGCGTTCGTCTGTTGCGTTGGGCGGGGCAGCCGATCTGCGCCAGCTAGTGTAGCGGAACTTTCGTGGACGCTGAGGGTGTCATTCGATACCCTGTGCAGAAGAGGCCCACCGGGCCTCGGCTTACGATACCTTCAGCAGGGCATTGTTGCAGGGGTTTCCGAGTATGGTGACGGCCTTGATCCCGTCGGGCTGCGACTTCGCACCGGCTGGACCCGTCCGCCTTGCAGCCTGCACTGCCCGGCGCGGAAGGGAGCCTACCTCTGCCCGGGTGCAGCCATCAGGGCTGCTCTTGGAACAAGCGGCGCAAGGGTTCGTAGGTTCATAGAACACTCGCAGGGGATAGCCGGCCGCCGTCGTGCGGCCAGATTCCCTGATATGCAATAACCGCAGGAAAGGTCTGCCTTGCCGTACCAGCCACTATCGGAATACCGCGCTCTCATCAGAAACCACCACTTTGCTGATGAGCAGCAAGTGCTCGATCACCTGATCGAAAAGCATGGCCCCTCGGAAGATCAGCGCAAGGCCATCGGCGAGCGTGCGTGGAGCGTGATTGACCGGGTTCGCAAGCATAGCAAACCGACGATGATGGAGAGCTTCCTCCAGGAATATGGTCTTTCGACCGAGGAGGGGCTTGGCCTGATGACGCTGGCCGAGGCGCTGTTGCGCGTTCCCGACAGCGAGACGGTGGACCGGCTGATCGAAGACAAGATCGTGCAAGCCGATTGGGGTGAGCACTTCGGCAACTCGGACAATGCGCTGGTCAATGCCTCCACCATGGCGCTGGGTCTCACCGCTACGCTGCTGGACGATCCCGAACATGCCGGGCCGCTCTCCGCCGTGCAGAGCGCTGCAAAGCGGCTCGGCGCGCCGGTGGTGCGTGCCTCGGTGCAGCGGGCCATGCGCGTGCTGGGCGGGCAGTTCGTGCTCGGAGAATCGATCGAAGAGGCTATGAAGCGCGCCCGTAAATGGGAAAAGCAGGGCGCAACCTATAGCTATGACATGCTGGGCGAGGCAGCCGTTACCGCCAAGGACAGCGAGGTGTTCTTCGACGCCTATATGCATGCGCTCGATGAGATCGCCAAGGCTGCCAAGTCCGACGACATCCGCGAGAATCCTGGCCTGTCGATCAAGCTGTCGGCGCTTTATCCGCGCTATGAAATGAGCCAGCAATCGCGTGCTATTCCCGCGCTTGCCGAGCGCGTCAGCGAGCTCGCGCGTAAGGCGGCGGAGGCCAATGTCGGGCTGAATATCGACGCCGAGGAAGCCTATCGGCTCGGTCTCTCGCTCGACCTGATCGAGCTGGTGCTGGCCGATCCGCAGCTGGCTGACTGGGACGGCTTCGGCGTGGTGGTCCAGGCCTTCGGCAGGCGCGCCAGCTTCGTGATCGACTGGCTTTATGCCCTGGCGACGCAGCTCGACCGCAAGATCATGGTGCGGCTGGTGAAGGGCGCCTACTGGGATAGCGAGATCAAGCTGGCGCAGATGAACGGGGTGGAGAGCTTCCCCGTATTCACCTGCAAGTCCGCCACCGACATCAGCTATATCTGCTGCGCCAACCAGTTGCTCGGCCTGACCGATCGCATCTATCCGCAGTTCGCCACCCACAACGCCCATAGCGTGGCGGCGATTATGGAGCTGGCGGGCAACCGGCGTGATTTCGAGTTCCAGCGTTTGCACGGAATGGGCGAGGGGCTGCACGGCTTCCTGCTGAAGGATCGCGACGTACGCTCGCGCATCTATGCGCCTGTCGGTGCGCATCGCGAACTGCTGGCCTATTTGGTGCGCCGCTTGCTCGAAAACGGAGCGAACAACAGTTTCGTTGCGCAGCTTTCGAACCCTCAGGTTCCTACCGAAAGCATAGCTGCCGACCCGTTCGAAACACTGGCCGCGGATCGTGAGCAGTCGCAGAAGAAGATCGTGCCTCCAGCTGATCTTTATCAGCCAGAGCGCGTCAATTCGCGGGGCTACGACCTTGCCGTGCGAGCGCACCTCAACCGCTATCAGGAACTGCGCATGCCGTTCGCGGAGAAGATCTGGCGAGCTGGCCCAATTGTCGCGGACGGGAGCACTTCCGGTGAGGAAATCACCATCTACAACCCGGCCGATACAGAGAAGATCGTCGGCTACGCGATCGAGGCGGATGCCGAAACCGTCAAACATGCGCTGGACGCTGCGCAGCCGTGGCAAGCCGATGCGGCTGAGCGCGCCGAGACGCTGCGCCGCATCGCCGATCTGTATGAGGCGAACGAGGGGGAATTCTACGCCCTGTTGACGCGCGAGGCAGGCAAGAGCCCGGTTGATACGGTTACCGAGCTACGCGAAGCGGTCGACTTCTTGCGGTATTACGCCAGCCAGTGCGAAAAGCCCGAAGTGGCCGACCGCAAACCGCGCGGCGTAATCGCCTGCATCAGTCCGTGGAACTTCCCGCTTGCCATCTTCACCGGCCAGATCGCCGCAGCACTCGCGGCGGGCAACGGTGTAATTGCAAAGCCTGCCGAAACCACGCCGCTGGTTGCCTTCATGGCCATCCGGTTGTTCCATCTGGCGGGTGTTCCCGAAACCGCGGTCCAGCTCGTGCCCGGCACCGGCGCCGAGGTTGGCGGGCTGCTTAGCGGCGATGCAAGGATCGATGGCGTGTGCTTCACTGGATCGGTCGAAACCGCGCATGTGATCAACCGCTCGATGGCTGAAGGGCTTTCACCCAACGCGCTGTTGATTGCGGAGACGGGCGGGCTCAACTCGATGATCGTCGACAGTTCGGCGCTGCCCGAACAGGCGGTGAAAGACGTGATTACCTCGGCCTTCCAGTCAGCCGGGCAGCGGTGTTCGGCCTTGCGGATGCTTTATGTGCACCAGGACATGGCCGAGCAGTTTATCGAGATGCTGTCGGGCGCGATGGACGAGCTGATCGTCGACGATCCGTGGTTCCATTCGACGGACCTTGGCCCTGTGATCGATGCCAAGGCGCAGAAGAACATCGGCGAATACATCGCCAAGGCCAAGGCTGAGGGACGGCTGATCAAGCAGATCGACGCGCCTGAAGCAGGGCATTTCGTTGGCCCTGCGGTCATCCGCGTCAACGGGATCGACGACCTTGAACGAGAGGTGTTCGGCCCTGTGCTGCATCTTGCCCTGTTCGGGAAGCAGGAGCAGCTTCGCGACATCATAGGCGACGTGAACGGGCGCGGTTATGGCCTTACTGCTGGCCTGCACACGCGCATCAAGCGGCGGCAGAATTTCATCGCCGACCGGATTCACGTCGGCAACATGTACGTGAATCGCAACCAGATTGGGGCAGTGGTGGGCACCCATCCGTTTGGCGGCGAAGGCCTGTCAGGCACAGGCCCTAAGGCCGGCGGACCGCACTATCTGCCGCGTTTCTATGCCGAGGATGTGGCGAGCGAGCCGGTCACGCAAGGTCGCGCAGTTTCACTCGAGGAGCTGAACGCGGCGCTGGCCGCGCTGCCTGAGGCGTCCAACCGCAAGATCGAAGAGATCGAAATGCCGGGGACTACCGGGGAGAGCAATTGCCTCTCGATGCACCCGCGTGGCCCGATCCTGTGTCTGGGCCCAGACGGCGCAGAGGCGGTGCGTCAGGCGGAAGAACTGCGCGCGCTGGACTGCCCGGCGCTGGCGGTGGCGCCGGGAGCGGTGGGTGATCACGCCATCGATGGCTTTATCGACCGTGCGATCCTTGCCGAGGTCGGACCGCTGAAGGTGGTGGTGAGCTTCAGCGATGCAGAGGACCGCAAGGCAATCCGCAAGGCGCTGGCCAGCCGCGATGGGGCGATTGTGCCGCTCTTCACCACGCCTGACTTTGCCCGTCGGTGCCTGGTGGAGCGGCACATCTGCATCGACACCACCGCCGCTGGCGGCAACGTATCGCTGCTCAGTTAGCGGTTTCGTCGGGGAACGGCTCGATCTTGGTCTGCTTGACCGGCTCGGGCTGTTCCCACGGCAGGTGGCGTTCGTCGAGCGTGGTCAGGTTGCCGAGTTCCACCAACACAGCGCGTGAGTGATAGCCGAGTAGCTGCTTGACCGGGATATCCAGGTTGCGCACCAGAATTTCGGTCTCCTCGGAGGTGAAATCGCTCATCCCGCGGGCACGCTCGGTGCCATTTTCGTCGTAAATGTGGATCACGTCGCCCTTCACGTAGGGGCCTTCGATGTTGATCACGTCTTCGCGCTGGATGCCGCGTTCCTCTTTTTCCACCGCATCGGCCGCTTCGTTTTTGACAACGATGGAGCCGGCCACGTGCAGCCGCTCAGACAGCCAGCTGTGCCAGGTAGCCAGCGGCTCCGAATGGGCGAGGCAGATAGTGCGCGGATGCTCGCCAAACAGGGCGGACGCGATCGGGTTGTCGGTCTCGCCATTGGCGATGATCGTGTGGCAGCCGGAATTTTGCGCCATATTGGCCGCTTGCAGCTTGGTCAGCATGCCGCCGCTGCCAAGGGCGCTGACCCCTTCCGTCACCGAGAGATACTGGCTGACATCCTGCACCTCTTCCACGAGCTTGGCCTCGGGATCGGACGGGTCCTTGTCGTAAAGCCCGTCGACGCTGGTGAGGATGATGAGATGCTCGGCCAGAACCATCTGCGCCACCTTGGCGGCAAGCCGGTCGTTGTCGCCGACCCGGATTTCCTCGGTGGTGATGGTGTCGTTCTCGTTGATGATCGGAATGACGCCCGCCTGCAGCAAACGCTGCAGCGTGTTCTTGGTGTTGAGGAAGCGCGAGTGAATTTCAAAGTCGCCCAGAGTCACGAGGATCTGTGCGATGTTGAGATCATATTCGTGGCCGATCTGCTTGTAGGCGTTGAGCAGCAAGGGCATTCCGCAGGCAGCGGAGGCCTGCTTGTCACGCAGCCCGGCGTTTTCGGGGTCCACGCCCATCATCTTCATGCCCAGCGCGACTGAACCAGACGAGCACAAAAGAATGTCGTAACCCTGTTCTCTCAGTAGCGAAATATCTTCCATTATTCGCTGCATGAAAGCCCAGCGCGGGGTCAAGCGTTTCTGATCCGTAAGAAGGCTGGATCCGATTTTTACGACAATCCTTTTGCGGGTCATAGAACAACCAAGTATTACTTCGGGACAATGGCGATATATTTAAAAGGTTAATTTCGGTGAAAGTGGCGATGTTTTCGTCTTGTGTTGCCCACCGTTCTAACGGCTGACCATATAGGCCACGTTGAATTTCTGGCAAGGCGTTGGCCGAGTAAATCGGGCCAGCCCGGGCAGGAGAGACAATCGCGAGGCTGTCCGCGCCGCCCGCGCGGCAATTCTCTGCTGCGTCCTGACCGGCGCACGGCAGAGGCCGGGGGCAAAACCGCAGTTTGGGCAAGGCCGAGCTTGAATGCGCGCCGCTCCCGCTATACCGCAATGCAACACGCAGTTGATACCGGGGATGTGGCCAACCTGACAATGAGCGATTTTGATGCTCTGGAATTTCGCAGCGCGCTGGGTCGCTTCGCTACGGGGGTGACGATCGTCACCACCGTGGATGCAGCAGGCGAACGTTACGGCGTGACGGCCAATAGTTACAATTCGGTCTCGCTCGATCCACCGCTGGTGCTGTGGTCGCTGGCGAAGACATCGCGCTCGATAGAGGCGTTCGAGGGGTGCAAGGCCTTCGCGGTGCATATCCTCGGTGCGCACCAGGAAGAGCTGGCCATGCGCTTCGCGTCTCCCGCCGCTGACAAGTTCGCGGGGCTCGATGTTCATGCCGGCCTGCACGGGGTGCCGCTGTTCGAGGAATGCGCGGCCCATTTTGAGTGCACGCTGGAAAACCGCTTTGAAGGCGGCGATCACGTGATTTTCCTCGGCCGGGTAGAGCATTTCGCGCGTGGCGATGCGGCGCCGTTGCTGTTCCACGATGGCAAGTTTGCTCGTGTCGAAGCCTCGGAGAAAGAAGCATAAAGGGCGATCCAAAGATGCGCGGGGCCGACGACTCTCTCCGGCAGGCGGTCTTGCCTGCCCCACCGAGCCTGCGCGAGCTGAGCGCGCGCGGTCCGCTCGCGCTGTTCCTCGATTTCGACGGTACGCTGGTCGAACTCGCCGCCGGTCCTGATGAGATCATGGTTCCAGCGGGGCTGGTCGATGCGCTGAACGCGCTGTCGGCGCGTCTGGACGGGCGATTGGCGCTGATCAGTGGGCGCGCGATTGTTGACCTGGAAAAGCACCTTGGCCCGCTAGCGCTGGCCCGCGCCGGCTCGCACGGTGCCGACTGTCGCCTGGCCGATGGCACGGCGCTGGGCGCGGCTCCCTCGGGGCTGACCAGCGACGCCGTAGCCGAAATCGCAGCCTTTGCCGAAACCGAGGGCTTCGTGCGCGAAGACAAGCCACACGGCGGCGCGCTCCATTATCGCCACCAGCCATCGCTGGAGAGCAAGGCGCTGGCCTTTGCCGAAAGCTTTGCCGCTCGTCATGGCCTTACGATCAAGCGCGGCAAGTGCGTGATCGAGTTCGTTGCCAGCGGTGCGGACAAGGGCTGGGCGGTTGCCGCTCTCATGGCTGAGGCGCCCTTTGTAGGGGCCACGCCGGTGTTCGTGGGCGATGATGTGACCGACGAAGATGGTTTTCGCGCCGCCGGGCAGCTTGGCGGCTTTGGTGTTTTGGTGGGCGAGCGTGATGGCTCGCAGGCACGCTTTGGGCTGGATCGGCCCGCCGATGTTTACCGATGGCTGGAGATTGAATGACACATACACCTTCGCTTGAACTGTGGCCGATCGGCAATTGCCAGGTCTCTGGCCTTATCGACCGGCGCGGGGCGATCGTGTGGGGCTGCGTGCCGCGCGTCGATGGCGACCCGGCCTTTTGCGCGCTGGTGAATGGCGATGCGCAGGACGTTGGTGTCTGGCGCTTCGAGATCGAGGGGCAGGTTTCTGCCTCGCAGAGCTACATTCGCAACACCCCGATCCTCGTCACCCGGCTTGAGTCGGAGGATGGCAGCGCGGTCGAGGTGCTCGACTTCTGCCCCCGGTTCGAACGCTCGGGCCGGATGTATCGCCCGGTGGCCTATGCCCGCATCGTGCGCCCGGTGGCAGGAACGCCGCGGGTGAAGGTGGTGTTGCGGCCGATGAAGGATCACGGCGCGGCGCTTGCCGAAACCACCAACGGCACCAACCATATCCGCTATCTCACCAGCGGACAGGCCTTGCGGCTCTCGACCGATGCGCCGGTGGGCTATGTGCTCGAAAACCGCTGGTTCCGGATCGAAGAAGATACGCACTTCTTCCTCGGGCCGGATGAGCCGTTCAACGGCAACCTGCGCGAACAGGTCCGCTCGATGGAGCAGCAGACGCGCAAGTACTGGCAGCTGTGGGCGCGCGGGCTTGCCACGCCTTACGAATGGCAGGAAGAGGTGATCCGCTGTGCGATCACGCTGAAGCTGTGCCAGCACGAGGAGACCGGCGCGATCGTTGCTGCGCTGACGACCTCGATCCCCGAAGCGCCCGGCTCGGAGCGCAACTGGGACTATCGCTACTGCTGGATTCGCGATTCTTACTACACCGTGCAGGCCTTGAACCGCCTCGGCGCGCTCGACGTGCTGGAGAAGTATCTCGCCTACCTGCGCAATATCGTCGATTCGGCGAAGGGCGGGCATATTCAGCCGCTCTATTCGGTGATGGGCGAGGGCGAGTTGAATGAAACGACCGCCGGGTGGATGGCTGGTTATCGCGGGATGGGGCCGGTGCGGATCGGCAATGCCGCTTACCAACAGGTTCAATACGACTGCTATGGTCAGATCGTCTTGCCCACGGTGCAGGGCTTTATCGACAAGCGTCTCCTCAGGATTGCTGACGAACACGACTTCGAGGCGCTCGAAGAGGTGGGCGAGAAGGCCTGGGAAATGCACGACAAGCCCGATGCGGGCCTGTGGGAGTTTCGCACGCGGCAAGAGGTCCACACCTACTCCGCGGTGATGAGCTGGGCGGCCTGCGACCGGCTCGCCACCAGTGCCGAGCATCTGGGCATGGCCGATCGGGCCGAGCACTGGCGCACCCGCGCCAACGCCATCCGCGCCACCATTGAAGCCAAGGCGTGGAAAGAGGAGGCGGGGCACTATGGCGCGAGCTTCGAGAGCGACTATCTCGATGCTAGCCTGCTGCAGCTGCTCGAACTGCGCTATTGCTCGCCTGACGATCCGCGTTTCGTGGCGACATTCGAACAGGTCGAGAAGGAGCTGCGCCGGGGCGAGCACATGCTCCGCTATGCCGCCGAGGATGATTTCGGAGCGCCGGAAACGGCTTTCAACATCTGCACCTTCTGGCTGATCGAAGCACTGGCAATGACCGACCGCAAGGACGAGGCGCGCGAACTGTTTACGACCATGCTCGATCATCGCACCGCCTCGGGCCTGTTATCGGAAGACATGGACTTCGAGACCGGGGAGCTGTGGGGGAACTTCCCGCAGACCTATTCGCTGGTTGGAGTGATAAATTGTGCAGGCCTGCTGTCGCGCGCTTGGAATAGCTTGCGATAGTCTATGGTCTGAACGGGGGACAAGATGAGCAGACTGGTAGTCATTTCGAACCGCGTCGCGGTGCCCAAGGCGCGCGGTGCGGCCGGGGCCCAGGGCGGGCTTGCGGGCGCGCTCAATGCGGCCCTGCGCAAGAACGGCGGCATATGGTTCGGCTGGTCGGGCCAAGGGGTGGACGAGTTCACCGGTTCGATCAACTACTCGCGCTCAAGCGATGGGGTGACCACTGCCACCATCGATCTCGAACATCAGGACGTCGACGAATATTATAACGGCTACGCCAATTCCACGCTCTGGCCGCTGTTCCACTTCCGCCTCGATCTGACCCGCTACGAGAACGAATTCGGCGTCGGCTATGAGCGCGTGAACGAACGCTTTGCCGAGGCGGTGGTGCCGCTGATCGAGCCCGAAGACGACATCTGGGTGCACGACTATCATCTGATGCCTTTGGCCGAGCGGTTGCGGGCCAAAGGGATAAAAAACCGCATTGGGTTCTTCCTCCATATCCCCTGGCCGCCGACCAACCTGCTGGTTTCGCTGCCGTTCCACGAACGGTTGGTGCGCGCGCTGCTGCGATACGATCTGATCGGGTTGCAAAACGATACCTGGCTCGACAGCTTCCTGCACTACTGTCGCAAGGAACTGGGCGCCGAGGTCGATGAGGCCACAGGTGAAGTCGTGCTCGATGGCCGCGTCACCATTGCCAAGGCCTATCCGATCGGGATCGACTATGAGCATTTCCTCAGCAAGGGCGAAACGGATGAGGCCCGGCACGCGCAGGAGCGTCTGGTCTCTTCCACCCGCCACCGCACGGCCATGATCGGGGTCGACCGGCTCGACTATTCGAAGGGATTGCCCGAGCGGCTCGACGGGATCAGCCGCTTCTTCGACAATTATCCCGAGCGGGTGCGCGACCTCGTATTCATCCAGATCGCGCCGCCGAGCCGCGAAAACGTCGAGAGCTATCAGCACATCCGCGGAGTGCTCGAACAGAAGACCGGGCAGATCAACGGCGCGCGATCCGAGGTCGATATCGTGCCGATCCGCTATGTGAACCGCGGGCACAGCCAGGAAGAGCTGTTCGGGTTCTATCGCGGGGCGAAGATCGGGCTGGTCACGCCCTTGCGCGACGGGATGAATCTGGTGGCAAAGGAATATGTCGCTTCGCAAGACCCGGACGACCCGGGTGTTCTGATCCTGTCGCGGTTCGCCGGTGCTGCGCCGCAGCTCGATTGCGACGGCGAGGGCGCGCTCATGATCAACCCGCACAGCGCCGACGATATTGCGCACAATATCCGCCTCGCTCTCGACATGCCGTTGGAGGAGCGCAAGGCGCGGTGGGAACGCATGATCGTCACCGTGCGCGACGATAATGTCCACTGGTGGACCGAAAACTTCGTTGGCGATCTGGCTGCAATCGAGCTGGACTAGGTCCGGCGCGAACGTGACTAGGCCTGCTGTGTGTTGAGCCCTGTCTCTGCCGAGCGGGCGCGCCCATCGCGGGGCCGCGCATCCAGGGCCTGTCGGACACGGAATTGCAGCATTGACGGATCGAACGGCTTGCGGATGTAGTCCTGCGCGCCGAACTGGAACGCGGCCTTCTCTTCCCCGATGTCTTGCGTGGTGGTCAGCATGATCACCGGCAGGTCATGAAATCTGTGGGACAGTTTGAGACTGCGCAGGAGGCCTGTGCCGCTCTCACCGGGCAACATGTCCTCCAGCAGCAAGACGTCTGGGCGATGGTGCTCAATAACGCGCATTGCTTCTTCCGCGCTCGTCACCCAGCCGCATGAGTGGCCAGCAGCCATCAGGACCTGCGAAGCGTGTTCCGCCGTCAGCCCGTTCGGATCCACGAGGAGAATTCGCGCCATCGTCACCGTCCCACTGCCCCAGTTCGGATGAGACGGAGTGTCGGCCACCAGCCGCTGCTCTGCGGTTAGCGCGGCAATAGGCACTAATGCGGAGGCTCAGATCGCCGCGATCAGGGCATTGATGGCCAGGAACAGCAGCACGAACGTGCCAAGCATGAACAGCGTGAGTCGCACCGGCACGGTGTTGACCAGCGCCTGCCACAGCGAGTGGGCGATCCGCAGCGCAACGTAGAGCCAAGCGGCGGTCAAGACAGCTTGCGAATAGCCAACCATGGCGAGGATCAGCACACAGGCGTAGAACAGCGTCGGTTGTTCCATCAGGTGCGCGTAGTTGTGGGCTTTCCAATTGACCTCAGGCGCGAGCACGCCCTCAAGGTCCTGGCCTCTCCCACCCTTGCGCTCTTCGATCCGGATTCCTGCGCGGGCCAATGCAGGCATCCGTACGGCAGCCATCCAGCCCAGCATGATCAGCGACCAGATTATGAGGACCGCCGCCGGGGCGAGAATTTGCGTGTGCATCGTTGAGATCTCCCGTCCGCTCTCGTCTTGGCGTGAAGAACCTGACCGGAGAAACTGAGTTGTCAACAAAAACCTAGTTTGTTCAACCTTCCGTCAGGACCCGGGCAAACTGAACCGGATCGACATTGCCGCCCGTCGCCATGATCACGGTGGTGCCATCCAGCGCGACCTTGCCTGCAAGCGCTGCGGCCAATGCCACCGCGCCGCCCGGCTCGAGCACCAGCCGCAGATGTTCGAAGGCGAAGCGCTGGGCTTGGGCCACTTCGGCTTCGCTAATGCGGAGGCCGAAAGCGCACCGCTCGCGCAACACCGCGAAGTTGAGCGGGCTGGTGGCAAGCGTCTGCAAGGCATCGCAGGCGGTGGGCGGCGGATTGTCCTGCACCCGGCAGATCGAGCCTGCCTCAAGCGAGCGGCAGACATCGTCCCAACCCTCGGGCTCCACGGGCACCACCGCTGCGTCCGGGCAGGCGAGCGCCAGTCCGGCCGTAAGCCCGCCACCACCGCAACAGGCGACAATGCGGTCAACGGGCGGGGCGCTCCGGGCGGCCAGTTGCTCGGCGAATTCGATCCCGGCGCTGCCTTGGCCTTCGATCACCCACGGATCGGCGAAGGCGTGGCAATAGGTCGCGCCTTTCTGTTCGGCGATGGCCTGAGCAATTTCCTCGCGGTTTTCCTTCAGCCGGTCGTAGGTCACGATCTCTGCGCCGAGTTCGCGGGTGCGCGCCAGTTTGATCGGCGGGGCATCGGCGGGCATCACGATGGTTGCCGCCATGCCAAGCCGGTGCGCGGCCCAGGCGACGCCTTGCGCATGGTTGCCGCTCGATACGGCCACCACGCCCGCTGCGCGTTCTTCTTCGCTGAGCGCTGAGAGCCGGTGCCAGGCGCCGCGAATCTTGAACGCGCCGATCGGTTGCAGGCACTCGGCCTTGATCCAGACCTGATGGCCGTCGATCGTCACAGGAAGGAGCGGCGTGGGCGGCAGAATTGCGGCCACCTTCTGGGCGGCTTCGAGCACGCCTTCGCGCGTGGGGGTGCGGGATTGTTGGTCAGTCATGGGCCTGCCTATGGCAGCGGCGGGCAGTACCTTCCACCCCGTACGATGCTGCATGTGCGTTCAGTGCTTTATCCCGTGCGCGAACGCGGCTATCTGCCGGGCCGACCTATACCACCTCCCGGAGTCCTCTCCCCATGACTGACCCTCTCAAGAGCAACCGCAAGGCAGAACTGCTGTCGACTCAGGTCGAGCATATCGACATCACCAGCTACGATGCGCGTCCGATTATCGACGCCATGGGCAAGATGAGCTTCACCAGCCGTGATCTCGCCCGTGCCACCGGCATCTACAATGACATGCTGTCCGACAAGGATTGCACCGTGTTCCTCGTGATCGCCGGCTCCACCAGCGCGGGCGGCTGCATGGACCTTTATGCCGAGCTGGTGCGTAACAACATGGTCGACGCCGTCGTCGCCACCGGCGCCACCATCGTCGACATGGATTTCTTCGAGGGACTGGGCCACAAGCACTATCAAGCGCTCGAAGTGCCCGACGACGACACGCTGCGCTCGCTCTACATCGACCGCATCTACGACACCTACATCGACGAGGACGACCTCCAGAACGTCGATCACACGATCTTCGAGATCGCCGAATCGCTCGAACCCAAGGCCTATTCGAGCCGCGCCTTCATCCGTGAGATGGGCAAGTACCTCGTCAAGCACGGCAAGAAGGACAACAGCCTGGTCAAGCTCGCCTATGAGCATGACGTGCCGATCTTCTGCCCGGCCTTCGTTGATAGCTCGGCCGGGTTTGGCCTTGTGAAGCATCAGGTCGACGCAATGAAGGCGGGCAAGCCCTACATGGTGCTCGATGCGATTGCCGACTTCCGGGAACTCACCCAGATCAAGATCGAGGCGGGCGTTTCGGGTCTGCTGATGGTGGGCGGCGGTGTCCCCAAGAACTTCATTCAGGACACCGTGGTCTGCGCCGAAATCCTCGGCCACGAAGAGGTCGACGTGCACAAGTATGCGGTGCAGGTCACTGTGGCTGACGTGCGTGATGGTGCCTGTTCGTCCTCCACGCTGCAGGAGGCTGCGAGCTGGGGCAAGGTCAACACCGCGATCGAGCAGATGGTGTTTGCCGAAGCCGGTTCGGTGATGCCGCTGCTGGCGTCCGATGCTTACCACCGCGAGCACTGGAAGAAGCGCGAGCCGCGCCGCTGGGCCAAGCTGTTCGACCAGTAAGGCCTCGATAAGGCCGGACTAGCGCGGTGCCTCGTTGAGGCTCGCTGCCAGTTCGGCCATAGCCATGAACTGATCGATGCATCGTTCGACGTTGGCGCGATCCCGCGTGGCGTCGATCGAGCCGCTTTCGAACATGTTGCCGGACGAGAGCACGATCGTCAGTTCCCCGTCCTTGAACAGCGCGCGCACGTCCCGGCCGTTAAAGGCATCCTCAAGCGCGATCAGCTTTTCGATATAGGTCGGGTGCACCAGCCAGCGCGCCTCGACCTGGTCGTTGGTGTAGACAGTGAAGGCGTCCTCGAAGTCGGGATGCACCATGTCGGCGCGGGCGAGTTCGACACCGTCAAGCTCGAGCGTTTCCTTTTCGCCGAACCACAGCATCTTCCGGTGCCTGCCTGAGCGATCGAGCAGCGTCACGCCATGGAACGGCCTGGCTCCGGCAATAGTGATAATAGGCCCGCGGAAGACCGTGACCCAGCGCGAGTTCTTGCCGCTCCCCTCCTTTCGTTGGAGATGCGCCTCGTGCAGCGAGAAGGGGAGGCCGCCGAGATCGCCGTGCCACAGATCCTCGAATGACGAGCGCGAGTAGGAACCAAACATCTTGTGGTCGCGCGCTCGCACGAAGCTGACGCTCGGGTCGCAATCGTGAGCGTATTCGATGCCAAGCGCGCGAGCGATGGCCTCATTGATGCCGGTCTTGGTCGCCTTGATTGCCTCGCCGCGTGGGTGCCAGGCCCATACCGCCCCGAACATCGCGGGCGCGAAAGTAAGGAACAGGCGCAGTTGATCCGATACCGGGGCGATGGTCAGCACGGCGAATAGCCCAGCAACGCCCACCGCCAGCCAGATAAACCGCCGCTTGGTCTTCAGGCGCGCTTCCTCGCGCACACTGACCTGCGTTTCGAGCCATTGGCCAAGCTCGCCAGCCATCAGCGCGTCCACGTCGGGCTTCTCGATCATCGCTCCCAAACCTCTTTCCGTGCGTGACGATCACTGGCACAACACGCGGCGGCAGCGATAGTGGGGATTTATGAAGTTATCTGTCGGGCTGGCCTTTCGATCATTGATCCCGCAAACTCCTTCTCGTTCGCAAGGTTCACTGGCACAAGTCGCGCCGACCACGTTAGAGGAGAAACACGCTGATGGAATGGATCGTCGGATTGGCCGTGATTGGCGTGCTGGTGGTGCTGGTCATCGGCATCTACAACCGGTTGGTCTCGCTGCGGCAGCATGTTCGCCAGGGTGTCGCCGATATCGACGCGCAGCTGCGCCAGCGGCACGATGTCATTCCCAATCTCGTCAACATCGTGAAGGGCTATGCCGCGCACGAGCAGGACACGCTGGAGCAGGTGATTGCGGCACGCAACAGCGCCGCGCAGGGCTCGCTTGCTTCGGGTGACGAGCAACAGCTGCGTATGGCGCTCGATCGGCTGCTGGCGCTGGGCGAAGCTTACCCCGATCTCAAGGCCAATACGAACTTTCAGGAACTCCAGCGCGAGCTTTCCGTTATCGAGGACAAGCTGGCTGCCGCGCGTAGAGCGCTTAATGCCGCGGTTGCCCGGTACAACACCGGGCGAGAGACATTTCCGGCGGTTTTGTTCGCTGGAATGTTTGGGTTTTCGGAGGCAGATTTCCATCGCCTCGACGATAGCGAGAAGGGCTCAGTGGACGCTGTGCCGAACGTGCAGTTCTAACCGTCCATTTTCACTTGCAGTTCATTACTGACAGCCTATATGCGCGCTTCCGCTGCCCCAAGGGATTCCCACCGCAAGGCAGCTACTTGTCGGTTTAGAGCCTTAGGGGGTCCCTTGAATTGCACCATTTTCCTGACGCACGAGCTGTAGTCCGCGCCCTTTCGCCGGACGAACCCGTCATTCTGACGCGGCCGCAGGCGGCTGCGCGAGCGGCGCGTTTCTTCGTTGAGCATTTTCCTGGCACCGCAATGTATGCGGTGAAGGCGAATCCGTCGCCGGACCTTGTCCGCATCCTGTGGGATAACGGCGTAACGCATTATGACGTTGCCTCGATTGGCGAGGTACGCATGGTGCGTGCCGTGCTCCCCGAGGCTGAGCTGTGCTTTATGCACCCGGTGAAGACCGCGCGTGCCGTGCGCGAAGCCTACTTCACCCACGGCGTGCGCACCTTCTCGCTCGATACGCTCGAAGAGCTGACCAAGGTGGTCGAGGCGACCACCGACGAGAATGGCGATCCTGCCGATGACTTGCGCCTGCTCGTGCGCCTGCGCGTTTCCTCCGAACATTCGGAGCTGTCGCTGGCAGCCAAGTTTGGTGTCGATCTCGTAGATGCCGCGCCGCTGCTGCAGGCCACGCGCCAGCATTGCGATGCGCTGGGCATCTGTTTCCACGTCGGCAGCCAGGCGATGACGCCGTTCGCCTATGTTCAGGCGCTTGAACGCGTGCGCGCGGCCATTGCAGAGGCAGCGGTTACCGTGGACATCGTCGATGTCGGCGGTGGGTTCCCGTCGTCCTATCCGGGTATGGAACCGCCGCCGTTGGAAGACTACTTCGCGCTGATCCACCGCCACTTCGAGGCACTGCCGATTTCCTATTCGGCGGAGCTTTGGGGCGAACCGGGCCGTGCGCTTTGTGCGGAATACTCGTCGATCATCGTCAAGGTGGAAAAGCGCCGCGGCGACGAACTCTTCATCAACGACGGTGCCTATGGCGCGCTGTTCGATGCGGCGCATGTGGCCTGGCGTTTCCCGGTCCGCGCGCTGGAGGATGACCTCACCCAGCCGCTCGCCGAGTTCGCCTTCTATGGCCCGACCTGCGACGATGCCGACTACATGAAAGGTCCGTTCCTCCTGCCGGAGGACATCCAGTCGGGCGACTACATCGAGATCGGCATGCTTGGCGCTTATGGCGCGGCCATGAAGACCGGGTTCAATGGCTTCGGTGCGGTTGAGGCATCGGTGGTCGATGACGAGCCGATGGCGAGCCTATATCTCGGCCGCAAGGACGAGCGCATGTCGGACAATGTAGTTAGTTTGCGTTAGGCGACGGTAACCTTTCGCTACGAAGGTTCTCGCTATGGGATGCATGCCACCGCTCGTTTAGCGGAGGCTGCGCGGCGAATTGCGCGCATGCGATAAGTCCCATTGGAGTTCCCATGATTCGTAGCAAGTTCTTGGTCGCGTCAGCGCTGGTTGCCGGAGCAGCGGTGTTCTCCACCACCGCATTTGCGAAGGTCCAGGTCGGAACCGATGCGCTGCGCGAATGGAACCTTGTGGTCCTTGGCGATCTCACTTCCAGCTCGGAAGTCGAGGGGCGCACCTTTGTTGGCGGCAACCTGAGCGGCAATTCATCGAATTACAACATCATGCCCGACGATACCTCGCCGAGCGGCCAGCCGGGCCTGATCGTGGTCGGCAACGTGACCGGCGGCCACAAGAACCTCAACAACGGGTCGGGCGCTATCGTTGGCGGCAATGTCGAAAGCGGGTTCAATCTCAACGGCCAGCAGACGGTTCAGGTGGGCGGCTCGCTGTCGAACACCAACATCAACGACAACACCGTGAACAGCGGCTTGGCTATGAGCGATCCGGCCTTCCTGCAAAACCTGCAGCAGGATGCGAGCCTGATCGAGAGCAGCATGCTCAACCTGTCGCACGATTTGCAGACCCTTTCGCCCAACAGCACGGCGACGTTCGCTGGCAACCGGGGGGTCTTCAATGCCGCACCTGATGCCGATGGGTTGGCGGTGTTTTCGATCGATGCTGCGGACCTTGCTGCGATCGGCGAGATCGACTTCCAGCTCAACGGAGCCGAAACGGCGATCGTCAACGTGACCGGCTCATCGGTCGTGCTGAATGACAACTTCCTCGGCGGCACGCAGGAGCTGGGCGAGAATGTGATCTGGAATTTCCCCGAAGCCGAAAGCCTGGACTTCACGACGGCATTCGGAGGCTCGGTATTGGCGCCCAAGGCCAAGGCAACGACCGCCAACTACATCGAGGGCTCCGCCGTGTTCGGCAGCCTGACGCAGAATGGCGAAATGCACGTCGGTACTTACAAGGGTGGCTACACGCCGCCCCGCGATCCCGAAACTCCGGGAAGCTCGGGAGGCTCTTCGACATCGAGCGGCGGCACGCCGGTGCCTGAGCCCGGGCTGCTTGGCCTGTTCGGTATTGCGTTGGCTGGTCTGTTCTTCTTGCGCCGTAGACGCCGCACGGCCTGAGTACTGGCGACCGGCAGTGCTTGATGCATGCTAGGGCTGGGCGGCCTTATCGCAAGACCGCCCAAGCCTAAGTCAGACTAATCGAAGATGCTCACGCCTTCGGCATCGCGCGAGATTTCCTCGTGCAGGATACCCTGCGAGGGAATTTCAGGCTTGTAGGCCGCGTGGCAGGCCTCGCAATTGTCGATCAGGCGGTTGCCGAGTGCGCGCCATTCGTCGACATCGGTCGACTGTTCTTCTGCCAGCGGCAGCGCGTCCTCACCAATCTTGGTCAGCTCGTTCGACCATGTACGCCAGTCTTCGGCCTTGACCCATTCCGCATCGTGCTCGCCTGTTCCCGGGATCTGGATTACGGCGCCGCCGATGATCATGTCATAGCTTGCCGCGCGGACCTGATCCCAGTCGTGCGCATCCTTCGGCAGGTCGCCGTTGCCCATGGCCCAGAGATAGTCGGCCGACTGGTCAATCAGCCCCACCATCGCAGCGTTGATGCTAACCGGCAGCGTGGTGACGCCCGTCGGCACAGCAACAGTATCGGCAGGTGCTTCTTCAGTCTCCTGACAGGCACCGAGCGCCAGTGCGAGGCTGGATGCGAAGGCTATAGTCTGAAGGCGTTTCATAGCTGGTCTCCCCCTGTTGGAGGCCATTGTGCCACTATCGACACTTCGGCCAAGACAGTTGTTTAGTCACGGTAATAACCGTAACTATGACCTGCATCAATTACAAAAAGAAATATTTAGGCTGCTGCGCGAAGCTGTAGTTCGAGCCGATCCCAAATCTCGACTAGCGCGGTCGTCAGCTCGTCCATCATCGCCTCGGTGTGCGACGGACCGGGCGTGAAGCGCAGCCTTTCCGTGCCGCGCGGCACGGTCGGGAAATTGATCGGCTGCACATAGACGCCATACTCGGCGAGCAGGATGTCGGAGATCTTCTTCGCGCGCACCGGATCGCCCACCATCAGCGGGACGATGTGGGTGGTCGAATCCATTACCGGCAGGCCGACCTCGCGGAACTTCGCCTTCAGCATCGCAGCAGCGGCCTGTTGGCCTTCGCGCTCAAGGGTGGACTGCTTGAGGTGCTTCACCGAGGCGAGCACACCGGCGGCCAACACCGGGCTGAGCGAAGTGGTGAAGATGAAGCCGGGTGCATAGGACCGGATGCAGTCGATGATGCGCTGGTCGGCGGTGATGTAGCCGCCCATGACGCCGAATGCCTTGCCCAGCGTGCCCTCGATGATGTCGATCCGGTGTGCGGCTTCGTCCCGTTCGGAAATGCCGCCGCCGCGCTCGCCGTACATGCCGACTGCGTGGACCTCGTCGATATAGGTCAGCGCGCCATATTTCTCAGCGAGATCGCAGATGGCGTGGATCGGGGCCACGTCACCATCCATCGAATAGACGCTTTCGAAGGCGATCAGCTTGGGCACGTCCGGCCCTTCAGCGGCGAGCAACTCTTCGAGGTGGGCGACGTCATTATGACGCCAGATGCGCTTTTCGCAGCCCGAATTGCGGATGCCTGCGATCATCGAGGCGTGGTTCAGCTCGTCGGAGAAGATCACGCAGCCCGGCAGAAGCTTGCCCAGCGTTGAGAGCGTGGCGTCGTTCGAGACATAGCCCGAGGTGAACAGCAGCGCGCCTTCCTTGCCGTGCAGGTCGGCGAGTTCGCGCTCAAGCTCGATATGATAGTGGGTGTTGCCGCCGATGTTGCGCGTGCCGCCGGAGCCGGCGCCAACGTCATGCAGCGCCTCTTCCATGGCGGCGACAACCTTGGGGTGCTGGCCCATGGCCAGATAGTCGTTCGAGCACCACACGGTGATCGGCTTGGGGCCATTGTGGCCGGCAAAGCAGCGCGCATTGGGGAAGGCACCCTTGTTGCGCAGGATGTCGATAAAGACGCGATAACGGCCCTCGCCGTGCAGGCGTCCGATCGCTTGATCGAAGATATGATTGTAGTTCAGCGTACCGGTCCGATCTGCGCCGCGCACTGGGCCGCGGCAATCCTTATGCGCGGAATTAGTCAACGCGGGGCAATTTTGAAAGGGCGATGTTTGCGAAGGGTTCTCATTAGAACCCCGCAATTCTGCCGATCCCGTAGTGTTGGAGGGCTCGATGGAGTGCAGTGTCATGGCTGGCATCACCCGTGATGATTGCAAGGTCGCTGTCGGACCGTGCGAAGGCCTGACCGCGCGTCAGGTAGGCGATGCGGCGGGCAATTCCTTGCGCTCCGTCAACAAAACGGACCTGCGGGCCGAATTTCTCCGCCAGTTCATCGGCCAGCAGCGGGAAATGGGTGCAGGCGAGCACCACAGTATCGATCCGATCTCCGCCGGGCTGGGCGCGCAGTCCGGTGACGGCACGCTCGATCGCTGTCGGGTCTAGCGACTCACCGCGCAGTTTCCGCTCGGCCGCGAGGACAAGTTCGGGCGCGGCATGGCGCAGCAGCGTCTTGCCCTGGGCGAACTCTGCTTCGAGTCGGTCAACATAGGGCTGGCGAATAGTGGCGGCCGTGCCGAGCAAGCCGATCACGCCGCTTTGGGTCGCTTCGGCCGCGGGCTTGATCGCGGGTACTGTGCCTACGATCGGCGTTTCGAGTACCTCGCGCACCATGCCGAGCGCGATGGTCGATGCGGTGTTGCAGGCAATGCAGATGAGGCGTGGGTGATAGCGTTCGGCGAGTCGGCCCAGCAGGCCGCAAACGCGCGCGGCGATTTCAGCCTCGCTCTTGTCGCCATAGGGCAGGGCAGCGCTGTCGGCGACGTAGATGTAGTCGGCTTCGGGGAGAAGTTCGCGTGTTTGGGAAAGTACGGTGAGCCCGCCGACACCCGAGTCGAAGATGAGGATGGGGGTATCGGCACGCATATTCGCTCCAAATCCGTTCGGGCCGAGCTTGTCGAACCCCTGTCTTTTCCCGTAAGCGCCGCGCTAGAAGATTGCACGGCCCTTCGACAAGCTCAGGCCGGATGGAGTTGTGGTTTGGATTCCCTTTTCGCCTTCCTGATCGGTTATGGGTTCGGCTCGATCCCGTTCGGCCTGTTGCTTGCCATGGCGGCGGGCAAGGGTGATATCCGCACCATCGGCAGCGGCAATATCGGCGCTACTAATGTGTTGCGGACTGGCTCGAAGTGGCTGGCGGCAGGCACCTTGCTGCTAGATCTGGCCAAGGGCCTGGCCCCCGTTCTGATCGCACGGGCGCTGTTTTCTGAGGGTGGCGCGCTGCCTGCTGCGGCTTTTGGTCCGGTTCCGCTGGCGGCGCTTGGTGCGGTGCTGGGGCATTGCTTCCCCGTGTGGCTGAAGTTCAAGGGCGGCAAGGGCGTTGCCACGAATGCTGGCGCCGCCTTCGGGATCGGATGGCCGGTGGGGCTTGCCTATGCGCTGGTGTGGCTGGGCCTGCTGGCCACGGTGCGGATCAGTTCGGTGGCCGGGATGGGCGCTGTGCTGGCCGCTGTGCTGGCGGCGGCGCTGCTTGGGTTTGACCGGTTTGTACCCGTGCTGGCGGTGATCGCGGCGCTGGTGATCTGGCTGCACCGGGCGAACATTGCGCGCCTCAAGGCGGGGACAGAACCCAAGGTCGGCGGCAAGAAGTGAGCGAGGCGCGGCCCGAGGCGAACTCGCTCTCGCAGGCCGAGGCCTATGCCTGTATTCGCCTGCTGCGTTCGGCCAATATCGGGCCGGTCTCCTACCGCCAGCTACTCGCCCGCTACGGCACTGCCGAGGCCGCGCTTGAGGCGCTGCCCGAGCTTGCCGCGCGCGGGCTCAAGAAGTCCTACCGGGTGGCGACCCACACCAAGGTCAGCGCCGAGATCGAGGCGGCGCGGGCGGCGGGCGCGCGCTATCTGTTCCACGATAGCGCCGACTATCCCCCGTTGCTGGCCGAACTCGAAAGCGCCCCGCCGATTCTCACCGCGCGCGGCGATGCGGCGCTCGCGCACCGCCCTGCCGTGGCGATGGTGGGCGCGCGCAACGCCTCGGCGGCGGCGGTAAAGCTGGCGCGCGACCTTGCGAGCGAGCTGGCGGGGCAGGGCTATGTGGTCGTCTCCGGGCTGGCGCGCGGGATTGACGGGGCCTGCCATGTGGGCGCTCTGCCTGCCACCATCGGGGTGATCGCCAGCGGGATCGACATCGCCTACCCGCCGCAGCACGCCAAATTGCAGGAGCAGATTGCCCGCGAAGGCTTGCTGCTCGCCGAACAGCCTCCCGGCACCGAGCCGCGCGGCAGCCACTTTCCCTCGCGCAACCGCATCATTGCCGGGATCGCCGCCGGAACGCTGGTGGTCGAAGCTGCGCCCAAGTCGGGCTCGCTGATCACCGCGAGGCTGGCGGGCGAGGCCGGGCGCGAGGTGATGGCGATCCCTGGCTCCCCGCTCGATGCGCGCAGCCACGGGTGCAACCAGCTGATCCGCGAGGGCGCAATTCTGGTTCAGAGCGCCGAGGACGTGATCGAACTGCTCGACGGGTTCGACGGCAAGCCGCGCTCCCACGTGCGCGAACCCGAGCCGCATTTCGCCGGCGAACCCGAGGACGAAATGCCCGCTGGTGCCCTGGCCGACCTGCTCAGCACCGCGCCTGTCGCCGTCGACGAACTGATCCGCCAGACCGGCTCCAGCCCCGGCGCAGTGCACATGGCATTGCTCGAACTGGAGATTGCGGGAAGGCTCGCGCGGCACGCCGGGGCAAAAGTCTCTCTAGCCGGATGAGCCAAGCCCCGCTAACTGCCCGCTTGACGCGAGGCCGCTAGCCGCATCACCCTCGCGCGTACGTACACGTGTAAGGGACTGACGGTTTTCTCCATGCAGCTTGTTATTGTAGAGTCGCCCGCGAAGGCGAAGACCATCGAGAAGTACCTCGGCAAGGATTATAAGGTCCTCGCTTCCTACGGTCACGTCCGCGATCTTCCACCGAAGGACGGTTCGGTCCGCCCCGACGAAGACTTCGCGATGGACTGGGAGGTTTATAGTGACAAGCGCAACCGCGATCAGGTGAAAGCCATCGCCGATGCAGCCAAGACCGCTGACCGTCTGATCCTCGCCACCGACCCTGATCGCGAGGGGGAGGCGATCAGCTGGCACGTGATGGACCTGCTGAAGAAGAAGAAGGCGCTGCCCGCCAATGTCAGCCGCGTTACCTTCAACGCCATCACCAAGCCTGCCGTCACCAGCGCGATGGAGAAGCCGCGTGATCTCGATCAGGATCTGATTGACGCCTATCTCGCCCGCCGCGCGCTGGATTACCTGTTCGGCTTTACGCTTTCGCCGGTGTTGTGGCGCAAGCTGCCCGGGGCCAAGAGCGCGGGCCGGGTGCAGTCGGTCGCCTTGCGGCTGATCTGCCAGCGCGAGCGCGAGATCGAGGCGTTCAAGCCCGAGGAATACTGGTCGGTCATCGCTCACATGGAGCATGACGGCAGCCAGTTCGACGCGCGTCTGGTCAAGTTCGACGGGCAGAAGCTCGACAAGATGTCGCTTGGCAATGGCACCAGCGCCGAGGCGGCCAAGGCGGCGGTCGAAGCCGGGCACTTCACCGTTGAGGACGTCGAAACAAAACCGCTCAAGCGCAACCCCGCGCCGCCGTTCACCACTTCGACACTGCAGCAGGAAGCCGCGCGAAAACTCGGCTTCTCGGCCAGCCACACGATGCGCTGTGCCCAGTCGCTCTACGAGGCGGGTGCGATCACCTATATGCGTACTGACGGCGTGCAGATGGACCCTTCGGCCATCGACGCCTGCCGTGATGCGATCGGCGATCGCTACGATTCGGCCTACCTGCCCGAAAAGCCGCGCTTCTATTCGACCAAGGCCAAGAACGCGCAGGAAGCGCACGAGGCGATCCGCCCGACCGACTTCACCCGAGACCGTGCCGCCTCGGGCGACGAAGCCAAGCTTTATGGCCTGATCTTCAAGCGCGCGATGGCGAGCCAGATGGCCACCGCGCAGCTCGAACGCACCAGCGTCACCTTGCGCGAGGCGACCGGCCAGCACGAGCTGCGCGCGACCGGGCAGGTGGTCAAATTCCCCGGCTATCTCGCCGTCTATTCCGAAAGCTTCGACGAGAAGTCCGACGATGACGACGATGGCCTGCTGCCCGTGCTGCGCAAGGGCGATTTGCCTGCAAAGAAGGGCGTCGACGCCACCCAGCACTTCACCCAGCCGCCGCCGCGCTTTTCCGAAGCGAGCCTCGTCAAGCGGCTTGAGGAACTGGGCATCGGCCGGCCGTCGACCTATGCCTCGACCATCCAGACCCTACGGGATCGTGCCTACGTGCGGATGGAGAAAAACCGTTTCTTTGCTGAGGATTCCGGGCGACTGCTGACAGCGTTCCTCGAACGCTTCTTCCCCACCTATGTCGCTTACGACTTCACCGCCGGGATGGAAGACGAGCTGGACGAAGTCTCGGGCGGACGGGCCGAATACAAGGCGCTGCTCGAAAGCTTCTGGAAGGACTTCAAGCCCAAGAGCGACGAGGTCATGGAACAGCAGCCCTCGGAAGTGACCGAAGCGCTCGATGTGTTCCTGGAAGACTACCTCTTCCCCAAGCGCGACGATGGCAATCCGCCGCGCTGGTGCCCCAAGTGCGCCGAGGAAGGTCGCCAGGGCGGCGAGCTACACCTGCGCGGGGGCCGTTTCGGCGCCTTCATCGGCTGCGTGAACTACCCCGAGTGCAACTTCCGCCGCAAGTTCGGCCAGCCGGGCGAGGGTGACGGCTCGGAAGACGAGAGCATGGGGACCGACCCCGAGACCGGCCTGCCGGTCGAGCGCAAGACCGGGCGCTTCGGCCCCTATGTGCAGATCGGCGAGGGCAAGGAGGCCAAGCGCGCGAGCATTCCCAAGGACGTCGATGACTTCGATCTCGACTGGGCCTTGAAGCTGCTGGCCTTGCCGCGGATCATCGGCAAGCACCCCGAGACGGGTCTGGATATCGAAGCTGCCATAGGGCGTTACGGGCCATACCTTAGGCACGATGGCAAGTATGCCAAGCTCTCGGGCACGCGCGATGTGTTCGAGACGGGCATGAACGCGGCGGTCACCCTGCTGGCCGAGGCGGCCAACCGCAAGGGCGGCGGCCGGGCCAAGGCCGAGCCGGTGAAGACCTTCGGCGCGCATCCCGAAAGCGGCGGCGAGATGAAGGTGATGCCGGGGCGCTATGGCCCCTATGTCACCGACGGCACCACCAACGCGACCATCCCTAAGGACATCAAGCCCGAAGACCTCACCGAGGAGCAGGCGATCACGCTGATCACCGAGAAGGCTGCCAAGGGACCGGCGAAAAAGCGCAAGGCGCCGGCCAAGAAGAAGGCACCGGCCAAGAAGAAGCCTGCCGCGAAGAAGAAGGCCCCGGCGAAAAAGGCACCGGCGGCCGAATAGGTCGCCGGGGCGGGCTGGCCCCGCGATCTGCGTTGCGGGCGACTAACTGCACAACCTTGCCTTTCAGCGCGGTTGCCCACACATGGGCGCGATGAATCGCATGACCTCCCCTCCCCGGACCAAAAATCGTGAGGTTCGTGGAGAGGACGAGGGCCTCCCGCTTCCTCGCCGCATCTGGGCCATCGTCGCCATCAGCCTCGGCACCAGCTTGCTGGTGATCGACGGCGCGATACCCACCGTGGCGCTGCCCACCATTGCCCGCGAGCTGGGAGTGTCCAGCTCGATGGTGACCAATGTCGTCACCGTTTATCAGCTCGTGCTGGTCATGCTGTTGCTGCCCTTTTCCTCGCTTGGGGACAAGCTCGGTCATCGCACGCTTTACCAGTATGGGCAGGGTGTGTTCATGGTCGCGTCGGGGCTGTGCTATTTTGCGGACAGCTTCCCGATCCTGCTGGTTTTGCGCGGGGCGCAGGCGATTGGCGCGGCGATGGCGTTGAGCGTTTCAGCAGCGATGCTGCGGCAGATATATCCCTCTTCAAAGCTGGGCACCGGGCTGGGGATCAACTCGGTTATCGTGGCCAGTTCGGCTGCGCTTGCGCCGACCTTGGGTGGTTACATTGTCGGCCATACCGACTGGCATCTGGTGTTCGTCGTCGCGGTGCCCTTTGCGATCGTGTCGCTGATACTTGGCCGCGCCTTGCCCGATCCGGTTCCGCTTGAGCGGCACAGTGAAGTGATTTCCGGGGTGTGGAGCGCGCTTTCGATGTTGCTGCTGGTGGGCGGGCTACAACTCGGTACGCATGGCAGTGTTGTGGTCGGTGGGCTCGTGTTTGCTGCCGGTATTGCCTCCACCACCATGCTGGTGCTCCGGGAACGTCAGCGTAAAGCGCCCGTGCTGCCGGTGGACCTGCTGGCAAAGCCCGTGATCGGACTTTCTGCGCTAGCGTCGATGGCATGCTTCGTTGCATCGGGTGCGTTGATGCTTTCGCTGCCGTTCCGATTGGAGACCGGCATGGGCTACGATCCGCAAGTGGTCGGCACGCTGTTGCTGCCGTTCCCGCTTACCATGCTGGTGGTGTCACCGCTGGCGGGCTGGATGTCGGATCGGGTGGCGCCAACCAAGCTGGGGGTGACGGGTATGGCGATCGCGATCGTCGGCCTGCTGCTGCTGGCTACTATGGGTGATGATCCGGGCGTGTTCGGCATTTGCTGGCGGCTTTCGTTCACCGCGCTTGGCTTCGGCCTGTTCTTTAGCCCCAACTCACGCCTGCTGATTGGCCGCGCACCGCGTGAACGCGCTGCCGCAGCCGGCGGCCTGCTGAGCACCGCACGGCTGTTTGGGCAGACGCTGGCCGCGGTGCTCGTCGGTATTCTGCTGCAGGCAGGCTTCGGTCAGAGCCCGGTGCCGCTCTATGCGGCTTGCGCGCTGGCGGTGGTGGCGGCGGTGAGTTCGCTGGCCCGCTATCGCACCCGTTCAAAAGAAGACTAATTGTCGAGCATTGCGGCCAGCGTGTCGGCAATCGCGGCATGGCCCTCGGCGGTCGGATGCCAGGGGGCGCCGGTGTTTCCCTCTGGTGGCGGGAAGCCGAGTGCGAACGGCTGCGGATCGCAGATGGTGTGGTTCGCCGAGAGCGCGTTCGCAGCAAGGACATCAGCCCCGCTTTCCTGTGCCGCGCTGGCAGTCACTTCGGCAAGCCTGCGGGCGAGATTGCGGGCCTTCTCGGCCGCCTCTTCTCCGATCGGCGTGGCGCTGCATAGCTGCTCGGGCACGAGCGTGACATATTGCACGAACACGACCCGTGATTCCGGCGCAATGGCCCGGATCGAGCGAACTATATGAACGAGGTTGGCCTTGAGCGCTTCGTAGTCAGCCTCGGTGGGCGTTGGCGGTAAGGGAGGGCAAGGCTGGACCTCCGCCCCTCGGACCATGCCCACTGCCGGATCGCACGAGGCGGAAAACAACAGCCCCATGTAATTGAGGTCGTTCCCGCCCACGGTGATGGTGACGAGCCGGGTATCAGGACCCACCGCAGCAAGCTGTGCGGGAAGTTCGTTCCACGCGCCCAACAGGTGCGCGGTGGTGGCCCCTCCGCAAGACTGGTCGTCGAGCGTGAGGTCAAGCCGGGCGGCTAGCAGGCTGGCATAGTTGTTTGTGGCTCGGTTGCAGCGCTCTGGCGTGCCAGGCTTGTTCGGCCCGATCCCGGCGCCAGCGGCAAACGAACTGCCCATCGCGACATACTGCGCGGTGGGTGTGACTGCAGGCGTATCGGGCAAACTGGCGCAGGATATCGCCAGCGGAAGGCAGGCGAGGGCAGCCAGCGCCTTCATTTGACCCAGTCCAGCCCGATTTCCTCGTATATCTCGCGGCTTTCGGACCATCTGTCATCCACCTTCACGTGGAGGAAGAGGTGCACCTTTACGCCGAGGATGTCGGCCAGCTCGGCGCGTGCCGCTTCGCCAATGGCCTTGAGCTTGCTGCCACCCTTGCCGAGCACGATGCCCTTCTGGCTGTCGCGCGCGATCACGATCTGCTGATGGATTTCCACGCTGCCATCGGGCCGCGTGTGATAGCTTTCGGGCCGCACTGCGCTGTCATAGGGCAGCTCTTCGTGCAGCTGACGGTATAGCTGCTCACGGGTGACTTCGGTGGCGAGCAGGCGCTCGCTGGCGTCCGACACCTGGTCTTCAGGATAGTGCCAAGCGCTTTCCGGCATCAGCGAGGCAAGGTGTGACTTCAGTTCGGGCACACCGTCGCCGGTGAGCGCCGAGACGAAGAACACCTCGGCGAAGTCGGCCATCTGGGTCAGCTCCTGCGCGAGCGCCAGCAGCGGTTCCTTCTTCGACACATCGACCTTGTTGAGCACGAGGTACTTGCGCTCAGGCCGACCTTTCAGGTTTTCGAGCAGCGGGATCAGCTCATGCCGCCGCTGCTTCATCGGATCGACCACCAGCAGCACCGCATCGGCCTCGACCGCGCCTTCCCAGGCGGCAGACACCATCGCCCGGTCCAGCCTGCGCTTCGGGGCGAAAATGCCGGGGGTGTCGACGAGGATCATCTGCACCTCGTCTTGCAGGGCAATGCCGAGCAGACGGGCGCGCGTGGTCTGCGCCTTGGCGCTGGTGATCGCGACCTTCTGGCCGACAAGCTGGTTTACGAGCGTCGACTTGCCCGCGTTGGGGGCGCCGATAACGGCAACGAGGCCGCACTTCGGGGTACTATTCTTCTGGGGAGCTTCGAGGCTCATCCGTATTTCTCCATGAACAACCGTGCGGCTTCGGTCTGGGCATCCTGTTTGCCGCTGGCGGTGGCTTCCACCGCGCCGACCTTGTGTACGCTAACGCGCACGGTGAATTTGCGGGCGTGATCAGGCCCTTCGATATTGACGACTTCGTAATCCGGCGGCTTGCGCTGGTTGCCCGCTGCCCATTCCTGCAGCGCGCTTTTGGGATGCTTGGCACGGCCCGCGCCGCCGTCCATCGCCTCTGCCCAGATAGCGCGGATCAGATCGCGGGTGGGGGCAAAGCCGACTTCGATGAAATTGGCGCCTAGCAGCGCTTCCATGATGTCACCAAGCACGTTGTCGCTGTCCGACGCGCCATCGTCGCGCGCCTGTTTGCCGAGGCGGATGTGCGAGGGCGCTCCGATCGCGCGAGCGCGGGCGGCGCACTGGTTGCGCGAGACGAGTGCGTTCAGCCGCTGGGCAAGCTTGCCCTCGGCGCCCTGATCGCGCTCGTAGAGCCACTCGGCCACGGTCAGGCCGAGCACACGGTCGCCGAGGAATTCGAGCCGTTCGTAGTTGCCGGCTTCTCCGGTGCTGCCGTGCGTCAGCGCGTCACGCCACAGGCTTGGTCGGTTAACGGCAAAGCCTGTGCTGGTGAGCCAGTCACGGGTTTGCGCAGAGAGATCGCTCATATCGGCTTGCCGATCCGGTCCCACCGCGTGGCGGTGAACCAGGTCCACGGCTTGAGCCATTCGGCGCTGCCATCGGTGGAGAAATACATGAAGCTGGCGCGGCCAACGAGGTTTTCGACCGGCACCAGGCCGACCCAACCGTTGGACACTGCGGGCTTGCGCGAATCCTGCGAATTGTCGCGGTTGTCGCCCATCATCAGCAGGTGGTCTTCGGGCACGGTGATCGGCGGCGTATTGTCGACCTCGACCGTGCCGAGGTCGAGCACATTGTAGCTCACCCCGTTGGGCAGGGTTTCGCGGAACTGCGGGAACGAGCAGGCGAAGCTGCCATCATCGAGCCGCACTGTGAACCGGGCGCGCCCCGGCCCGCAACCGCGCGCGGCGGTGGTCGGCAGCACGAAGTTTGCAACCTTCTCCTTGGGGACTGGCTTGCCGTTGATTTGCAGCACGCCGTCGATCATCTGAATCGTGTCGCCGGGCAAGCCGATGACGCGCTTGATGTAGTCGCTCTTGTCGATCGGGTGTTTGAAGATCGCGACATCGCCCCGCTTGGGCAGGGTCGAGAACAACCGTCCGTCGCCGACATCGAGATCGAACGGCAGCGAATAGCGCGAATAGCCATAGGGCCACTTGGCGGCGAACAGATAGTCGCCGACGAGCAGACGCGGCATCATCGATTCGGATGGAATGTTGAAGCTCGTGAAAACCAGCGTGCGGAACAGCAGCACGATCAGCACCAGCTTCACAAGGAACCAGGCAAAGCTCTTGGCATCCTCGGGCTTTTTTTCAGGCTTCGTATCTGCGCGGGCGGCTTCGGGCTCGTGCAATTCGCGGATATGGTCGGTGTCGCTCATCGTGACGAGGTCATGTTGCCCCTGCGGGCCTCCGTCAAGCGCAGGCTGGTGATTGGCTGTCTTCGCATGTGCAACATTTGCGGTTTTCTTTGACGGACGATGCGCCTAGCCATTTGCGCCGAATAGAAATGCGGAAGGGACTGGAGATCATATGAGCACCACTCGCGAGGAATGCTGGAACGCGCTGGCGCAGCTGCCGCAACCCACACTGGCAGAGCTGTTCGCGGCGGATGAGGCGCGCGTCGAAAAGCTGACGCGGCGGATCGAGCTGGACGATGGCGGCATTCGCTTCGATTGGTCGAAGACTCATCTCGACGATGCGCGGCTCGATGCTTTCGAAGCTCTGGCTGGTGCTGCCGGGTTCGACGAGATGCGCCGCCGGTTGTTCGCGGGCGAAGTGGTCAATCCGACCGAGGAACGCGCGGCTGAGCATTCGGCACTGCGAGGCGTTGGCAAGGAAGCCAGCGTTGAGGAGGCAGAGGCTTTGCGCGCGCGGATGCTGCTGCTGGTGCAGGCCATTCACGACGGAGTGCTGGGCGAGGTCCGCCACCTGATCCATGTCGGCATTGGCGGTTCGGCGCTGGGGCCGGCACTGGCGGTTGATGCCCTCGGTCGCGAGGATCCGCTGGTCGATGTGCACGTGGTCGCCAATATCGACGGGCTCGCGCTTGAAGAGGCTTTTTCCAAGTGCGATCCGGCCACCACGCTGATTGCGGTCGCCTCCAAGACCTTCACCACCATCGAGACCATGACCAACGCCCAAAGCGCGCTGCGCTGGCTGGCCGACAACGGCGTGGACGATCCGACCGGCCGCGTGATCGCGCTGACCGCCGCGCCGGAAAAGGCGGTCGAATGGGGTGTCGACGAGACCCGCATCCTGCCCTTCGCGACCAGCGTGGGTGGCCGCTATTCAATGTGGTCAAGCATTGGCTTTCCAATCGCGCTGGCCATCGGGGTGGAGGGCTTTGAGCAGTTCCTCGCCGGGGCTGCGGCGATGGACCGCCATTTCGAAAGCGCCGAGGGCCGCGAGAATCTGCCGCTGCGCGCGGCCTTTGCCGACCTTCACTATGCCCGCATCCTGAAAGCGCAGACCCGCGCGGTGTTCGCCTATGACGAGCGGCTGCGCGTTCTGCCCGACTATCTCCAGCAGCTCGAAATGGAATCGAACGGCAAGAGCGTGACCGTGGGCGGCGAGCCTGCTGGCATTACCGCGCCGATCACCTGGGGCGGGGTCGGCACCGATGCCCAGCATGCGGTTTTCCAGCTGCTACATCAGGGCACGAACCTCGTGCCGGTCGACTTCATCGCCAGCGTCGAGCCGGGCGATGCGCTTGATCCGGCGCACCACCATATCCTGCTGATGAACTGCTTTGCGCAAGGCGCGGCGCTGATGGCGGGCAAGAGCAACGATGATCCGCACCGCAACTATCCCGGCAATCGTCCCTCGGCGACCATGCTGCTCGACGACGTGACGCCGGAGAGTTTTGGCGCGCTGATCGCCTTCCACGAACACCGCGTGTTTGCCGCCGCCGTGCTGATGGACATCAATCCGTTTGACCAGTTCGGCGTCGAGCTGGGCAAGGAGATAGCCAAGAAGATCGAAGCGGGTGGGGCAAAATTCGATCCGTCGACCGAGGCGCTGCTTAAGGCGGCCGGACTGGCATAGGTTCGTCGCGCGGAGCCGTGATACTTTATCGCGGCTCCGCGAAACAAATTGACTTTTTGCGCTGCAGCAGCCACATGGCGGCTACCGAAGCGCCAGGCAGCGTGAACAGGCGATCTTTCGCCCCGGCCGCACTTCGGTTCTGTTTTCCCAAGCTTCCCATTTCACGCGGGCGGTTCCTTACCTCCGCGAGTGCGCACGCCTATGGCCGCGCGCCTTCGCACTGCATGCGAGTTTTTCTCTTATGACTACCACTTTCGACCAGCTCGGCCTGTCGCAGCCTGTCCTTCAGGCGCTCGACATGAAGGGCTACACCAAGCCGACCCCGATCCAGCAAGAGGCGATCCCGCCCGTGCTTGCGGGCCGCGACCTGCTCGGCATTGCGCAGACCGGCACCGGCAAGACCGCTGCCTTCATGCTGCCGAGCATCGACAACCTGCGCAAAAGCGACAACCGTATCCCGTTCAAGTCCTGCCGGATGCTGGTTCTGGCCCCCACGCGTGAGCTGGCCGGGCAGATCGCCCAGTCAGCCGAGGACTACGGCGCGCTCGCCGGACTTAAGGTCCACTCCATTGTCGGCGGCACGTCGGTCAACAAGGACCGCAACAAGCTCCACAAGGGCACCGACATTCTGGTCGCCACGCCGGGCCGCCTGCTCGACCTGATCGACCAGAAGGCGTTCAACCTTGCGGGCCTCGAAATCCTCGTGCTCGACGAGGCCGACCAGATGCTTGACCTTGGCTTCATCCACGCCCTGCGCAAGATCCGCGACATGGCCCCGAAGGATCGGCAGACGCTGTTCTTCTCGGCGACCATGCCAAACCAGATCAAGGAGCTGGTGAGCGGCTACTGCAAGGACCCGGCGCAGGTTTCGGTTACGCCCGAAAGCACCACGGCAGAGCGCGTCGATCAGTATCTGTTCATGGTCCAGCAGGACGAAAAGCAGTCGCTGCTTGGCCTGATCCTCTCGGGCCGCCATGAAGTGCCGGGCAAGATCGAGCGCGTGCTCATCTTCACCCGCACCAAGCACGGCGCTGACCGGGTGGTGAAGAAGCTCGATCAGGACGGGATCCGCGCCAACGCGATCCACGGCAACAAGAGCCAGCCCCAACGCCAGCGCGCGCTCGACGAGTTCCGCAGCGGCAAGACCTCGGTTCTGGTGGCGACGGACGTTGCCGCCCGCGGGATCGACATTCCGGGCGTGAGTCACGTGATCAATTACGAGCTGCCCAACGTGCCTGAGCAATATGTCCACCGCATCGGCCGCACCGCGCGTGCGGGCCGTGACGGGGTGGCCATCGCTTTCTGCGCCGAGGACGAACGCAGCTACCTCAAGGATATCCGCAAGACGACCGACGCCGAGTTCGAGCGTCTGCCGTTGCCGGAGAATTTCCGCGCTGTGGTTGAAGGTGTCGGGCCGACCAAGCCTGCGCCCAAGCAGCAGCGCCAGCGTGTTTCGCCCAAGCCGCGCGGTGCGTCTGCCGGTGGTGGACGCTCGCAGGGCAAGCCGGCTGGCCAGAAGCAGCGTGCTGGCGGTCAGGGTGGACAGGGCGGCCAAGGTCGTCCCGGTGGCGGTTCGCGTCGTCGCCGTGGCGGCGGCGGTGGTCAGGGCGGCGGTGGCGGAGGCCAGCGCGGTCGCGGCTAAGCCGCAACGCCTTTCAATTCTTCCGCGCAATCCTCATATGGCCTGCTCCGCCAGACAGCAGAGCAAGGCCATATCATGAGCGATTACGACTACGACCTCTTCGTCATCGGTGCCGGGTCCGGGGGCGTGCGCGCATCGCGCATTGCTGCCAGCCACGGCGCGAAGGTCGCGATCGCCGAGGAACATCGCGTCGGCGGCACCTGTGTCATCCGCGGCTGCGTGCCGAAGAAGATGCTCGTGTACGGCTCCATGTTCGCCGAGGAACTGGGGCATGCCGACAAGTATGGCTGGACCGTCGAAGGTGCCAAGTTCGACTGGGATTCTTTGCGCAGCTTCGTGATGGCCGATGTCGACCGGCTCGAAGGCCTCTATGGCAACACCTTGTCGAGCCACGAGGTCGAGCTGTTCCGCGAACGCGCGACGATCACCGGACCGCACGAAATTGCTCTGGCCAGCGGGAAAAAGGTCACCGCGGGGACGATCCTTATCGCCACCGGTGGCTGGCCCTCTGTGCCCGACTTTCCCGGCAACGACCTGTGCATCACCTCGAACGAGGTTTTCCATCTGAAGGAACAGCCCAAGTGCTTGGTGGTGCAGGGCGGCGGCTATATTGCGATGGAGTTCGCCTCGATCTTCAACGCGCTCGGCTCGGAAGTTTCGGTCATCAATCGCTCGGAGAAGGTGCTGCGCGGCTACGACGTGCAGATCGTCGAGCGGATGCTCCACATTGCCATGTCGCGCGGGATCGATTTCCGCATGAACTGCGAGATCGAGAAGGTCGAGCGCGATGGCGATTGCTTGCTCGTCCACACCGGCAGCGAAAACCCGATTCGCGCCGACCAGGTGCTGATCGCGACCGGGCGCAAGCCCAACAGCGAAGGGCTCGGCCTTGAGAACGTCGGCGTCGAGCTGGCGAAGAACGGTGCGATCAAGGTCAACGAATATAGCCAGACCAGCTGCGAGAGCATCTATGCCGTGGGCGATGTGACCGACCGCGTTCAGCTCACTCCGGTGGCGATTCGTGAAGGTCATGCCTTTGCTGACAGCCTGTTCGGCGGCAACCGGCGCACGGTCGACTATGACAACATCCCCAGCGCCGTCTTCACCCAGCCGCCGCTGGCGGGCGTGGGCATGACCGAAAGCGAGGCGCGCAGCCAGTACGGCGGGGTCAAGGTCTATACGTCGGACTTCCGCCCGATGAAGAACCTGTTCGCACACAATGTGGAGCGCGGCCTCTACAAGATGATCGTGGACGATACCTCGGGCAAGATCCTCGGCATCCATATGATCGGGCCGGAAGCGCCGGAGATCCTGCAGGTCGCCGCTGTCGCGCTGAAGGCGGGGCTGACCAAGCAGGCCTTTGACGACACCGTCGCGCTGCACCCGAGCATGTCCGAAGAGCTGGTGCTGCTGAAATAGTTGCGGGCCGTCCATGCCGCTCGTTCGTTAGAGAGGCATGTGGTTCGACAGCTGGACAGATATCGCGCGGATAGCGCTCTCGAGCCTGTGTATTTACGCGCTCATCATTCTGGTGCTGCTTGTCGCTGGCAAACGTTCGCTGGCCAAACTCAAGGTGTTCGATTCTCGCGTCGACCATGATTTTGAAGGATATCTCGCTGAGCGAGGGCTTCGTGGCAGCCGTGGTGCTTGAGACGGATGGTGACTTCAGCGTTATCGCCGATGGCCGCGCGGCCGATTACAGCGCGCTTGCTCCCATGCTGTCGGACAGCGAGCGCAAGGAATAAGGACGATCAGCGGGCCAGCTGTTCGGACAGAAACTCCGCCACGTCATCCATCGCCACATTCTTGTCGAGATAGGCTTTGCCGATGCCTTTGAGCAGGACGAAGGGCAGGGTCCCTGCGTCCATCTTCTTGTCGTGCAGCATGTGCGCGGCCAGCTCGCTGCCGGAACACGATAGCGCAAGCTCGGAGATTTCGCTGCGCAGTCCCGAGGAGGCAATGGCGGCCGTCACGCGCTCTGCGTCAGCGGTGCTGATGTTGCCGATTCGCGCGGAATAGCGCGCCGCCAGCACCATCCCCAACGCCACGCCCTCACCGTGCAGCAAAGCCGAGGAAAAGCCGGTTTCCGCTTCGAGCGCATGGCCGAAGGTGTGGCCCAGATTGAGCAGCGCGCGCGTCCCGGAGGTTTCACGTTCGTCCTCAGCCACGATTCGCGCCTTGGCGGCCACGCTCTGCTCTACTGCGCGGACGAGGGCATCGGCATCGCCATCGACCACGCTTGCGCCATTATCCTCGCACCAGGCGAAGAATTCCGGATCGCCGAGGATGCCGTACTTGATAACCTCGGCATAGCCCGCGAGCATTTCGCGGCGAGGCAGGGTGGTCAGCGCGCCGGTATCGGCCAGCACCAAGGCGGGCTGATGGAACGCGCCGATGAGGTTCTTGCCCTGCTTGGAATTGATCGCGGTCTTGCCGCCGACCGACGAATCGACCTGTGCGAGCAAGGTGGTCGGGATCTGGATGAAGCCGCAGCCGCGCTTCAGAACGCTGGCGGCAAAGCCGGTGAGGTCACCGATCACGCCGCCGCCGAGAGCCACGATATGGTCGCCGCGTTCGACCCCCTTGCCAAGCAACCACTCGACCACGCCTTCGAGCCCGGACCAGCTCTTGGCCGCTTCGCCGGGATCGAGCACGAGGAAATGCGGCTTGAAGCCGGCCTCGACCAGAGAGGCCGTCACCGTTTCGCGCCAGTGATGCGACACGTTGACGTCGGTAACGATCGGAACGTCCGTCTTGCGCAGCAGCGGCGCGCATTGCTTGGCGCAGTCTGCCAGCAATCCGGCACCCACGCGCACGTCATAAGCGCGCCCGGCCAGCTCGACACGAATTACTGCCATTGTTCCAAAGCCTCCAGAATGCGCGCGACAACTTCGCCGTGTGGTCCCTTGCCGCTTTTCACCTTGATCGGTGCGCGGGCGTAGGACGGTTCACGTTCGGTCTTCAGCCGGGCGAGGATGGCGCGCTTGTCACCACCGCGCAAAAGCGGGCGGTTGTCGTTGCGGGTGACACGCTCAAGCAGCGTTTCAAGATCGGCATCGAGCCAGATCGCAATCCCGCGATCGAGGATCATCTGTGCAGTCTGCGCTTGCACAAAGGCGCCGCCGCCGGTGGCGATGACTGCTTTTTCATGATCGAGCAGACGTTCGATGACACGCCGTTCACCGTCACGGAAATAGGCCTCGCCGAACTGATTGAAGATTTCGGGCACACCCATCTGCGCTGCCTGTTCGATTTCCTCGTCGGCATCGAAGAACTGGAAGTCGAGCGCGGCGGCAAGCCGTCGGCCCACCGACGATTTGCCCACGCCCATCATGCCGACCAGCACAAGCGGGCGCGTCAAGCGCTCTGCAAGCGCCTCACGTGCTTGGTTGTCGGGCAGGGTGGGTGGCTTGGTCATTGCCGCATGGCCTATAGATAGGCTAACCGCTGGTGCAAGCGGACGATACGGGACTGCACAAGAGTGAGACGTGGCGGAGTGAGTGCCTTGGTTGTGATTGCGGTAGTGGCTTTCGTCCTTGCCCTTGTGGCATGGTTCGATGGCGGTCGCGAGGAGATGCGGCAGATTTCGCAGCCGGTTGATTGGCCCACGGAGGCCGCACGATGAAGCGTAGTGTTCTCTTGCTGGCGGGCGCTGCCCTGGCTTGCACCTCGGCAACCTTTGCACTGGCTGCGCCGGAAGACCTGCTGCCGCCGGGCTTCGGCAATCCGCCTCCACCACCACCTCCGCCGCCTTCCGCGCCATCGCCCACGCCGCGCGCGTCCAGTTCCGGCCCCGCTCCGAGTGCGCCGCCATCGCCAGGTGCGGGCGGTGATACTGGTACGACCGCGAACCCGGTGATCCAGCCTCTACCCGGCGTTACGCAGGGCCTGCCAGTTGCTCGTGGTGATGGCATCGTCCTGCCCGAAGACTTCCCCTCGCTTGCTGAACTGGAAGCGATGGAGACCGACGAGATCAATCAGGTTCTTGGCCTCACGCCCAAGTTCGACATTCCCGCTGCCGCCCGGCGCGATATGGAGAAGGTGGGCGTGCTGTCGAGCAAAGAGGGCGGCTTCCACTCGCGCAGCCTCGCTGGTCAGCCCGCGCGACTGGTCAGCGCAGCGCTGACGGCGACCAAGGGCCCGATGATTTCGCGCTGGGGGCACATCCTGCTGCGGCGCTTGCTGGCTAGCAGGCTCGATGCGCCCGCGGGCATGGACCCGGCGAGCTTCGTTGCCTTGCGCGCCGATGCGCTCAATTCGATGGGCGAGGAAACTGTGGCCCGCGCACTGGTGCAGGATGTCGACAGTTCGAACTACAACCTCGCGCTCGCCGACGCCGCGATGCGCAGCTATCTGGCTACTGGCGATGTGCTCGGCATGTGCCCGGTGGCGAGGCTGCAACCGCTGCTGCGCGAGGATGGCGAGTGGGAGATGATGCAGGGCTTGTGTCTCGCCTACGACGGGCAGGTGCGTAGCGGTGAGCGGCGATTGCAGAAGGTGCTTGGCACGCAGATGGCCCCGACCATCGATGTGCGGCTTGCCCAGCGCTTCGCCGGAGCCGCAGGCGAAGGACGCCGCGCCGTCAACATCGAGTGGGACGGGGTTGAAGACCTCACATACTGGCGTTTCGGCCTTGCCCGCGCGCTGGGGGCGGACCTTCCTGAGGGCTTGCGGAGCCCTGGTGAACAGCCGAATCTTGATCTTGTCGAAGTGCAGATCCCGGCCAGCCCGCTGCTCGACCGGGTCAAAGCATCAGATGAGGCCGGAGCGCGCGGCGTCCTCTCATCTGCGGCGATGGTTGACCTCTATTCGCTGCTTTTTGCCAGCGACCAGTACGATTCCCAGGCGAAGGCCCCGGCACGCCAGCTGCGGGCGGCCTATGCAGCCGCCGATGTCGACCAGCGGGTTGCGGCTATGCGCAGCCTGTGGACGGCCAACCCCGGCTACGGCGCACGGGTTCTCACAGCCTATGCCGCGGCGCGGATCGAGCCGTCCGATGCTTTCTCCGACGATGCGGGCGACCTGATCGCCTCGATGCTCACTGCGGGGCTGGATCGCAATGCCCTGCGCTGGGGCGGCGTTGTCGACGAAGGCAGCTTGGGCTGGGCGCTGCTGGTGCTGGCGCAGCCTTCGCGCCAGGCGGCTATTTCCGCGAACGCGGTGGAGAGTTTTGCCGATGTAAGTGAAAGCAAGGCCCGCTTGCTGCTGGCAGGGCTGGCGGGGCTTGGCCGCCTCAGCAACGAAGATGCGCGCAATGTTGCGAACAAGCTTGGCACTTCGCTCGATCGCACCGGTGCATGGAGCAGCAAGCTCGAGCGGGCAGCGGCAACAGGCAACGCGGGGCTGGTCGCCCTGCTCGCCAGTGTGGGAATGCAGGGCGATAGCTGGGCGGGGATGACGCCGCGTCAGCTATACACCATCGTGCGCGCGCTCGATCAGGTGGGCCTCTCTGCCGAAGCGCGCATGATAGCGGCAGAGGCTGTCGCGCGCGGCTGATGGCTACGCGCGCTGCCTCTGGTGCGATTGCGGCCTTCCTCGATATGCTCGCGGCCGAGCGCGGAGCGGCGCGAAACACGCTTGAGGCCTATGGCCGCGACTTGCGGGCGAGCGAGGAAGCCATCGGCGACCTGTGTGTGGCGGGGCGCGAACAATTGGCGCGGCTCGCTGGGCAATGGGCGCATCTGGCGCCGTCTTCGGTCGCCCGAAGGATATCCGCACTACGCCAGTTTTTCGCTTTCGCGGTGGATGAAGGTTGGCGCAACGATGATCCGTCGGCGGCGCTCGTGCGCCCGCAAGCGCGCCGTCCATTGCCGAAGCTGCTGTCGCATGATGACGTCTCCAAGCTCTTTACCCTGCTTGAGGAAGAGGCGGAAACCGGCACACCGGCCGCGATTCGGATGCTGGCGCTGGTCGAACTCCTTTATGGCTCAGGCCTGCGTGCGAGCGAACTGGTGTCGCTGCCGCTGTCTGCCGTGCCGCGCGATGCGCCCTTTCTGTCGCTGGTAGGCAAGGGCGGGGTGGCGCGGATGGTGCCGGTGTCGAGCCGCGCACGCCTGGCGCTGTCGCGCTGGCTGGAGGTACGTCCGCAGGGCTCGAAGTTCCTGTTCCCGTCGCGCGATGCTTATCTGAGCCGAATCAGGCTCTATCAGCTCATCAAAGAGCTTGCCGCGCGCGCCGGGCTCGATCCGAAGCGGGTGAGCCCGCATGTGCTGCGGCATGCCTTTGCTACCCACCTGCTCGAGGGCGGGGCGGACCTGCGCCTGCTGCAAACGTTGCTCGGCCATGCCGATATTTCGACCACGCAGATCTATACGCATGTGGATGCGGCCCGGCTCGTGGCACTGGTAAACGCGCGTCATCCCCTTGCAGGCAACGGGCCGGCGAGCTAGCGCGGCTGTCATGGTAGCTTACCTCGAATTCGAAAAGCCGGTCGCTGACCTTGAAAGCAAGATTGCCGAACTGCGCTCCGCAGCGGGTGAAGACGGCGACGTCGACATCTCGCGCGAGCTGAAACGGCTTGAGGCGCGCAGTTCCAAACTGCTGGCCAGCACCTATGCCGGGCTCTCGCCCTGGCAGAAGACGCAGGTCGCCCGCCATCCCGGCCGGCCTCACTTCCGTGACTACGTAAGCCTCGGCTTCGATCATTTCATGCCGCTCGGTGGGGACCGCCTTTATGGCGACGACCGCGCGATCATGGGCGGCCTTGCCACGCTACGCGGGCGTAAGGTGATGCTGATCGGGCACGAAAAGGGCCATGACACGGTCAGCCGGCTCGAACACAATTTCGGCATGGGCAAGCCCGAGGGCTATCGCAAGGCGATCCGACTGATGGAAATGGCCGACAAGTTCGGCCTGCCGGTGGTGACGCTGGTGGATACCTCAGGCGCCTTTCCCGGCATCGAGGCCGAGGAACGCGGGCAGGCCGAGGCCATCGCCCGTTCGACTGAGGCCTGCCTCGCGCTCGGCGTGCCGATGGTGGCCGTGATCGCGGGCGAGGGCGGCTCGGGCGGCGCGGTGGCGCTGGCCAGTGCTGAGCGGGTGCTGATGTTCGAACACGCTGTCTATTCGGTGATCTCGCCCGAAGGTTGCGCGTCGATTCTGTGGCGTACGGCGGAAAAGGCTCCCGATGCAGCCGAGGCGATGAAGCTCACCGCGCAGGATCTGGCGGAGCTTGGCGTGATCGATCGGATCGTGCCTGAGCCGGTCGGCGGTGCGCAGCGTGATCCGGCCAAGGCCGTAGCTTCGCTGGCCGATGCTATCGACATGGAACTCGACGAGCTCGCGAAGCTCGATTCGGCTACCTTGCGCAAGCAGCGTGAAGAGCGGTTCCTCGCGATCGGCCGGAACCTGTAAGACGCTGGGCTGTTTGGCTTAGGACGCTTGCTATGTCGCCCGGTGCGGCATGGGCGAGCGGTCGTCAGGAAGGGAACTGGCCGGGGCAGCATGCGCTTCCTCTGGTTGCTTGAGGAGGATCGTCACATGTCGCAACGCGTCCGCGCACTTCGTTTGTCCACGCGTATCAAGGGTTTGCTGGCGGCGACCAGTGCCTCGTTGGGATTGGCCGCCTGTGCCACAGTTCCGGGTGCAAATGTCGCGCCGGGCTCGCCGATCACGCAGGCCGAAGCCCAGCAGGGGGCCCAGTATCACGAGCAGTTCGTATCCGAGTTCGGCGGCGCGATGTCGGGGCCGCACGCGCGTTACGTGTCGCAGGTCGGCCAGAATATCGCGGTCCAGTCGGGGCTGGCGACCAGCCCGACCGCATTCGACGTAACTCTGCTCAATTCTTCGGTGAACAATGCCTTCGCGGTGCCGGGCGGCTATATCTACGTTACGCGGCAACTGACGACGCTCATGAACAATGAGGCGGAGCTGGCTGCCGTGCTTGGCCACGAGGTCGGTCACGTTGCTGCGCGGCACTCCGCACGGCGTCAGGCGGCGGCGCAGCGCAACCAGCTTGGCGGGCTTGGCGTTGCGATCCTTAGCCAGGTTCTGCTCGGCAACAGCGCGCTCGGCAACACATTGGCGAATGGGGCGCTGCAGGGCTCGCAGATGCTCACGCTGAGCTATTCGCGCAGTCAGGAGCTTGAAGCTGACGACCTCGGGATCGAGTATCTGATTTCAGCGGGCTACGATCCACACGCCATGGCCGGTTTGCTCTCTAGCTTGGCGGCGCAGAATGCCCTCGATGCCCAGCTTCAGGGGCGCAGCAATGCAACTATCCCCGAATGGGCGAGTACGCACCCCGACCCCGCGAGCCGGGTGCAGAATGCGCTGCAGCTTGCTGGCAATCTCACCGGCATCACCAAACGTGACGTGTTCCTCAATAATATCGACGGGCTCATGTATGGTGACGATCCGGCACAGGGCGTGATCGAAGGGCGTCAGTTCATCCATCCCGAACTGCGGCTGAGCTTCACCGCGCCTCAGGGCTTTTACATGGTCAATGGGACCAGGTCCGTCAGCATCATCGGCGATGCCGGCAAGGCCGAGATGACCACAGGACCCTTCTCGGGTAACCTCGACAGTTTCATCCGCTCGGTGTTCCAGGCAATTGGCGGAAACAACAGCAACCTGGCGCCAGCCTCGATCCAGCGCACGACCGTGAACGGCCTGCTTGCCGCCTATGGCGTCGCGCGGGTCAACAACGGGCAGCAGCAGGTCGATGTGACCGTGTTCGCCTATGAATTCTCGCCCAATCAGGCATTCTATTTCCAGGCGATCACGCCTGCAGGGCAGGCCTCGGTGTTCAACGGGATGTTCAACTCGATGCGCCGGATCAGCGCGAGCGAGGCCAATGCCGTGGTGCCGCGCCGGATCGATGTCGTGACCGCCCAGCGTAGCGATACGGTTGCCACCCTTGCGCGGCACATGGCCTATCCCGATGCTCAGGAGGCCCGCTTCCGGGTGCTCAACGGGCTGTCAGGGAATGCGACGGTGGTTCCCGGCCAGCAGTACAAGATTGTCGTCCGCTCGAACTGAGCGCAAAGAAAAGGGGCGGCAGGTTTCCCCGCCGCCCCGAATTCCTATTCCGATTGGAGTGGATTACTCCATTTCGGTCTTCACCTTGTTGAAGGTGGTGCTGAGCTGGTTGCCCAGAGCCTGCATGGCGGTGATCGCGGCAACGGCGATCAGGGCGGCGATCAGGCCGTATTCAATAGCGGTCGCGCCAGCTTCGTCGCGGGCGATCTTGTTGAAGAAGGTCATGGTAGTCTCCTGATTTTTCGATGTCTTCGGTACCCGATCCAGCTGGTTTCCCTTCCGGATAGTTGCGCTTTTACGGATGATTCGTTGATAAATCGCTAATCACTGGAGGCGGCGATAACCTTGCTTTTTACGTCGCTCCACATGTCCACAGTCACGTTGGCAACGGCCTGCAACGAGGCCACCATGGAAAGCACGACCAAGCTAATGATAAGGCCGTATTCTACGGCTGTTGCGGCGGTGCAATCGGCCATGACTTGCTTGAGATATGTCCAAACGGCCATGAGGATCCTCTTTCCTGAGCGTTTCGCGGCGGAAAGTGTGGCCGAAGACCTAAGGAAGGATTATTGTGAGCGCTGAGCCTTCTACTTGGATGCCCGTGGTGGCGCTTGCCCTTGTCGATGGTGCGGGGCGGCTGCTGCTGCAGCAGCGTCCGGAGGGAAAGCACCACGCCGGCTTGTGGGAATTCCCCGGCGGCAAGGTCGATGCCGGGGAGACCCCGCGCGAGGCGTTGGCGCGTGAAATAGCCGAAGAGCTTGGCATCGTCGTGGAACCGGCTGACTGCTCCGCCATGCTCCTTGCGGAAGAGGCGCGTGATGACCGATCTCCGGTGGTCTTGATGCTCTATAGTGCCACGCGCTGGCGCGGCAGTCCCGATGGGCGTGAAGGCCAGAAATGGGGCTGGTTCACGCGGAAAGAGGCTCTTTCGCTTGCGCTTGCACCGATGGATCGGGAGTTGGCAAAAAGAATATCAGATTAGGGCTTGCCAAGCGGAACATGGCTCCGTATTTGGCCGCTTCCCGAGTGCACCCGTAGCTCAGCTGGATAGAGTACCTGACTACGAATCAGGTGGCCGGAGGTTCGAATCCTTCCGGGTGCACCATTTTTCCCAACAGCTTGTGTTTCCAGCTTTGCCCTTCGGGGCATGCGCAGGCGTGCTTGCGCAATTCGCGGCGGAACGGACAGCCCGGAGCGGTGTTATTTCCTTGAACACACCGTTTCAGGAGCTCTCCATGCAACAAGACATTTTTGCGCGCCTCAAGCGCGACCATGACAAGCATCGCGATCTGCTCGACAAGATGAGCCAGACGCATGGTGAAAGCGATGAGCGCAAGACGCTGCTCGAAGCGTTCACCAAGGAAGTGAAGAGCCACGCCGCAGCTGAAGAGCAGGCGCTCTATTCGACTATGCTGCGCAAGCCCGACACTACTGACGAGACCCGCCACTCGGTTGCCGAGCACCATGAGATCGAGGAAGCCCTCAACGATCTGGCCGCAACTGACATGTCGTCCTCTGCCTGGCTGGCCAAGTTCAAGCAGCTCGATCACGACTATCGCCACCATATCGACGAGGAAGAGGACGACCACTTCCCCGACTTCGAGCAATATCTCACCGAAGAGGACCGAGATTATATGCAGTCGGTGTTCGATCGGCGTAAGGAGGCCGAGAAGGCCGATGCGAATGTGACGCCGGAAAAGGCGGAAGACGCCAAGGAATAGCGTTTGCGCACTTGCGGTGATGCGTTGCAGGGTGCAGCTGCGGGCGCGAACAGGAGCGATCATGCCGATGGCACGCGGAACGGCCGAAGCGGACAGCCAGATCGGCGAGTTTGACGATAGTTCGGTCGAGCCGGGCGTGTGGCGCTATGCCAAGGCCCGGCGCGTGCGCGTCGCGATCGACGGGGAAGAGTACTTCGACCTCGTCCAGCAAGCGATGCTGCGCGCCAAGCAGCGGATTCTGCTGATCGGGTGGGATTTCGATACCCGCATCCACCTCACGCGCGGCCGCCGCTGGTATCAGCGCCCGTTCAACCGTTCCTATCCCGCGCGGCTTGGCAGCTTCATCCTGTGGCTCAATCGGCATCGGCCGGGGCTGGAGGTCCGCATCCTCAAGTGGAGCTACTCGGTCTTCTCGCTCGTAACGCGCGGGACGATGCTGTTCGACCTGCTGCGCTGGGCGCGCCATCCGCGGATCGACTTCAAGTTCGATACTGCGCACCCGATCGGTTGCAGCCACCATCAGAAGATTGTCGTTATCGACAAGCAGTTTGCCGTCTGCGGCGGGATCGACATGACCTGCGGCCGGTGGGACACCCGCGCACACAAGACCGATGATCCCGGCCGCAAGTTGCCGCGCGGCAGGCTCTATGGCCCTTGGCACGATGTCACCATGCTGATGGAAGGCGAGATCGCCGGCGCGCTGGAGGATCTGGGCCGGCAGCGCTGGATTACTGCCGGTGGCAAACCGCTCAAGCCTTCCGAGAAGACTGATGACAGCGCATGGCCCGAGGGGCTGGAAGCGCACTTCGAGAATGTCGAAATTGGCATTGCGCGCACGCGGGCAGAGCACGGCGACTTGCCCAAGGTCGACGAGGTGGAGCAGCTGTTCTGCGAGCAGATCGCCCGTGCGAAACGGTTCATCTATGCCGAGAACCAGTACTTCGCGAGCCGCGCCATCTGTGAAGCCATCGCGCAAAGGCTGAATGAGCCAGATCCGCCCGAAATCGTGATCGTTCATCCCGAGAGCGCCGATGGTTGGGCCGAGGAGCAGGCGATGAACCCGGCCCGCGCAGAGCTGGTGAGCGCGCTGAACGAACTCGACCGGCACAACGCCTTTCATCTCTACGTGCCCTATACCGATGAGCGGACGATCTATGTCCATGCCAAGCTGACGATCATCGATGACGAAGTGCTGAGAATCGGCTCGGCCAATTTCAACAATCGTTCGATGGGGCTGGATTCGGAGTGCGACGTGTTCATCGATTCCAGTCGTCCCGGTAACGAGCATGTCACGGGCGAGATCGAACGGCTACGCCACTCGCTGCTGGCCGAGCACTGCGGAATCGAGGAAGAGGCGGTGCCGGGCTTGCTTGCTGCCCACGGTTCGATGGCGGCGATGATTGCCGGCATCAACGGTCGCGGCGAGGGCTTGCAACGGCGGCATCTGCGCCCATTTCACCCTCCACCGTTGGATGAGACCAGTCGCGAACTGGCCTTGCGCGAAACGTTCGATCCGGAGGAGCCGGGGGACGTCTTTGCGATACTTCCGGCAAAGAATGGTCTTTTCCGTCGCGGCAGCCTATTGGCCAAGGCGAGAGCTAAGGGAAGAGCCCGGCTAAGAAGGATGCGCCGAGTTATTAAATGAGCTGTAATCACGAGGAAGAGACTATCGGCAACGGCAAGATGCCGGTTCCCGAAGACGTACAGGAAGCCATTCGCACGCTCATTCGCTGGGCGGGTGATGATCCCACGCGCGAAGGCCTGACCGATACACCGGCACGGGTGGCGCGGGCCTGGAAGGAATACTGCCAAGGCTACGAGGAAGATCCGCGTATCCACCTTTCCCGCGTGTTTCACGAGGTTGGTGGCTACGACGAGATCGTGCTGCTGAAGGACATTCCGTTCCAGAGCCACTGTGAGCACCACATGGCGCCGATCATCGGCAAGGCAGCCATTGCCTATTTGCCGACCGATAAGGTGGTGGGTATCTCCAAGCTCGCGCGGGTGCTGCACGGCTACGCCCGGCGTCTGCAAATTCAGGAACGGCTAACCGCCGAGGTCGCACAGTGCATTCAGGATGAGCTGCAACCGCGCGGCGTGGCCGTGGTGATCGAGGCCAGCCATGCCTGTATGTCGGCGCGCGGTGTGCGCACGCAGGGCGTGAGCATGGTGACGAGCCGGGTCATGGGCCTGTTCCGCAAGGACCATCGCAGCCGCGAGGAAGTGCTCAAGCTGATGGGCTATTGAGGCGCGCAATTGGCGCCCAAGGAATAGGTAAGGACTAGGTACATGACGGCATTGCGGGTTCGCGGTGGGCAGCGGCTGAGCGGACGGATCGAGCCATCGGCGAACAAGAACGCGGTGCTGCCGGTGCTCTGCGCGACGTTGCTTAGCGACGCGCCGATCATGCTGCGCAACGTGCCCGAAATCACCGACGTGACGCGCATTCACGCGTTCTTTTCCGAGCTTGGCAGCAAGGTCGAATGGGACAAGGCTGCCAAGACCTTTGCCATTGATCACTCGACCATCTCTTCCTCGGCGCGCGCCAGCCTGCCGCAGGCGATGCGTGCATCGATCATGATGATCCCCGGCTTGCTCGCGCGTCTAGGCGAGGCGCGGCTTGAGCATGAGGTGAAGGGCTGCACGCTCGGCGCGCGCGAAATCGATCCGCACGTCGAGGTGTTCCGCAATTTTGGCGCCGAAGTGACGAGCGAGGGCCGCCACATTGTATTCCGCCAGCGCGGGGCGGGCGAGCCTACGCGGATGTGGCTTGAATATGCTTCGGTCACGACCACCGAGAACTTCATCATCTCGGCGCTCAATGCCAAGGGCACCAGCCAGATCGTCAACGCCGCCTGCGAGCCGCATGTGCAGGAGCTGTGCGCCTTCCTCGAAAAAATGGGTGCGCGGATCAAGGGCAAGGGCACCTCGATGGTCAGCATCGAGGGCGAGCCGAGCTTCACCAGCGTCGATTACACCTTCGCTGACGATTATCACGAAGTCGCGACCTTCCTCGCGCTGGCCGCGGTGACCGGCGGTGACATCGCCGTGCGCAATGGCTGCCCCGAGCACTTTATGCTGATCGACCGCACCTTCGAGAAGTTCGGCGCGCACGTCGAACACAAGGACGGTTGGTCGCGCATGGAAGCGCCTGCAAGGCTGAGCGTGCAGGATAACTTCACCTCGCACCTTACGGTGAAGGTCGAAGCTGCGCCCTGGCCTTATATTCCGGCTGACCTCTTGCCGATCTTCATCGCGCTTGGCGTCAAGGCCGAGGGGCAGGTGATGTTCTGGAACAAGGTCTACGAAGGTGGGCTGACCTGGCACACAGAGCTGTCGCTGTTCGGCGCGCACACACTGCTGTGCGACCCGCACCGCTTGATAACTTTCGGTGGTGACAAGCTGGTCCCCGCCACGGTGACGAGTCCTTACATTATCCGTGTGGCCATCGCGATGTTGATGGTGGCCGCGAGCATTGATGGCGAGAGCACGATCCTCGATGCCGACCCGATCCGCCGCGCGCACCCAGACTTCGTGAAAAACATCGATTCGCTCGGTGTAGACGTTGAGTGGGAAGACTGATCCGTCCCATTCGCTTGCAGGCAAAAGAAAGGGCGGCGCTCCGGTTGGAGAGCCGCCCTTTCTTGTTGGGTAGCAGGCTTAGAGCTGGCCGAGCATGTGCTCCGCGCTCGAAACCTTGAATTCGCCGGGGCCTTCGACGTTCAGCTCTTCGACCACGCCGTCGTTGACGATCATCGAGTAGCGCTGCGAACGGGTGCCCATGCCATAGCCCGAGAAATCGGCATCAAGGCCAACCGCCTTGGCGAAATCGGCGCTGCCATCGGCGAGCATGGTCACATCTGCGGAGCCAGCGTCCTTGCCCCATGCGCCCATCACGAAGGCATCGTTGACCGAAACGCAGGCGATCTCGTCGACGCCCTTGGCCTTGAGGTCGCCCGCTTTCTCAACGTAGCCGGGCAGGTGCTTGGCCGAGCAGGTCGGGGTGAAGGCGCCGGGCACTGCGAACAGGGCAACCTTCTTGCCGGCGAAGAAATCGCTCGACTGCACGGCATCGGGGCCATCCGCGGTCGCCTTGACCAGTTTTACATCGGGAAGCTTGTCGCCTTTGGAAATCGTCATCTCAGGTATCCTTCGTGGTGAGGGTCACGGCACAGATAGGAAGCCCACCGATCCGTTGCCAGCGATGATTTACACGAGTGAGAAGGGTTTACCTTGTTCGCCTGCGCCCCTATGGCTCCGCCCCACATCTGTGCCGCGCGGAGCCCCGGCGGCGCTCATCCCCACATGACAGGAGAAGTGCGCGTGGCTGACGCTAAGACCGACTATATCATTAAAGACATTGCCCTGGCTGACTATGGCCGAGCCGACATCGCTATTGCCGAAACCGAGATGCCGGGCCTCATGGCCACGCGCGAGGAATTCGGCGCCGCGCAGCCGCTGAAGGGTGCGCGCATCACCGGCTCGCTGCACATGACGATCCAGACCGCCGTGCTGATCGAGACGCTGACCGCGCTCGGCGCAGAGGTCCGCTGGGCGACCTGCAACATCTTCTCGACGCAGGACCACGCCGCTGCCGCCATCGCGGCGCAGGGCATTCCCGTGTTCGCGGTGAAGGGCGAGAGCCTGGCCGAATACTGGGACTATGTCGGCGAGATCTTCGACTGGGATAAGGACGGCTCGGGCCAGACCTCGAACATCATCCTCGACGACGGCGGCGATGCCACCATGTTCGCGCTCTGGGGCGCGCGCGTTGAAGCCGGTGAAGAGCTGCCCGAACCGGGCAATGCCGAGGAAATCGAGTTCCAGCGTTCGCTCAAGGCCTTTATCGCCAGGAAGCCGGGCTACCTCACCGAAACGGTGAAGAACCTGCGCGGCGTCTCGGAAGAGACCACCACCGGTGTCCACCGCCTTTACTCGCTCGCCAAGCAGGGCAAGTTGCCGTTCCCGGCCATCAACGTGAACGATAGCGTCACCAAGTCGAAGTTCGACAACCTCTATGGCTGCCGCGAATCGCTGGTCGACGCGATCCGCCGCGCGACCGACGTGATGCTCTCGGGCAAGGTCGCCTGCGTTGCCGGTTATGGCGATGTCGGTAAGGGCTCGGCCCAGTCGCTGCGCAATGGCGGCGCGCGCGTGCTCGTGACCGAGATCGACCCGATCTGCGCGCTGCAGGCGGCGATGGAAGGTTTCGAAGTGACCACGATGGAAGACGCGGTGACCCGCGCCGACATCTTCGTCACCACCACCGGCAACGAAGACGTCATCACCGCCGATCACATGAAGGCGATGAAGCCGATGGCGATCGTCTCCAACATCGGCCACTTCGACAGCGAAATCCAGATCTCGGCGCTTTCGAACTACGAGTGGAGCGAGCTGAAGCCGGGCACCGACCTGGTGAAGTTCCCCGATGGCAAGGAAATCATCGTGCTCGCCAAGGGCCGCCTCGTGAACCTCGCCTGCGCCACCGGCCACCCCAGCTTCGTGATGAGCTGCTCGTTCACCAACCAGGTGATGGCGCAGATGGAGCTGTGGGAAAAGCACGACGAATACGAAAACGACGTCTACGTTCTGCCCAAGCACCTCGACGAAAAGGTGGCGGCGCTGCACCTCGACAAGCTCGGCGTGAAGCTCTCCAAGCTCAGCCAGAAGCAGGCCGATTACATCGGCGTGCCGGTAGAAGGCCCGTTCAAGCCCGAGCATTATCGCTATTGATCGGTGGGGTTAGCCTCGCGGGCAGCTTGCATCGCGAGGCTGCCGGTCATAGCTGACGGAAGATGGAACTCACCCCTCTTGCCGCGGCTCTGCTTGGCCTGCTGCTAGCGTCATGGACCGGGCTTGCTGCCTGGATGACGTGGCGTGCCCGCGCGCGGGAGCGTGCGGCACGCAGCGCACTGGTAAAATCGCGCCGCCTCACGCGTATGATTGAGGAATCGCCAGCGGTCCCGATGCTGGTGCGCGCCGATGGCAGGATCGAAGGGCCAGACCGCCTCGCGGCCTGGCTCGGGCTCGATCACTTGCCCGAATACCTGTCGGAACTGGACAGCGGCACGGGCGGCCTGGCACCGCGTGAGCTCGATCGACTGCGCGAGGCGCTGCGGCGTACGCACAAGACGGCGGCGCCGTTTTCGCTTGCGCTGCATCCACATGGCTCCAGCCGAAGTCTGGCGGTCAGCGGTAGCCTGGCCGATCCTGCGGTGGCGAGCGGCGGGGCCGCGCTCACCTGGTGGTTCGACTTTTCCTCAAGTCAGGTTGAGCTTGAGCGGCTGCGGGAGGATGCAGAGCGTGCGCGGGCTGATTTCATCGCGCTGATCGGGCTGATCGAGGCAGCGCCGATGCCGATGTGGTTCCGCGGCCCGGATATGGAGCTGCGGCTTGTTAACAGTGCCTATGTTGAGGCGGTCGGCGCGAGCGATGCGCAGGATGTCGTCACGCAACAGATCGAGCTGGTCGAGCCGGTCGAAGGAAGGACGGCTGCCGACGTAGCGCAACAGGCGCATTCCGAGGACGAGGCGGTGGAGCGGATCGTTCCCGTCACTATCGGTAACCAGCGTCGCTCATTGCGCGTATCCGACCTGCCGCTGGGAGAGGACGGCGTAGCGGGCTACGCGGTCGATATTGAGGACATGGAAGAGCAGGGCCGCGCCTTCCGCGCCTTCCGCGAAGCGCAACGCTCGATGCTCGATCAGCTTTCGGTGGGCGTGGCGCAGTTCGATGCCGACCGCGTCATAACCTTTGCCAACCAGCCTTTTGCGCGCATCTTCTCCCTGCCTGCGCCGGCCCTTGCGCGCGGGCTCGATTTCGAGCGTTTTCTCGATATCGCCCGCGACAAGGCGCGGTTGCCCGAGGTCCGCGATTTTCCCGAGTGGCGCGGTCAGCTGCGCAAGTGGTTCGTGTCCGACAGCGCCGTCGAGGACGCATGGACCTTGCCTGACAACACCCATCTGCGCCTCGTTGCGCAGCCGATGCCCGATGGATCGCTGGTGCTGGTGGCGGAAGATCGCTCCGAGCAGCTCGCTCTTTCTGCGACGCGAGACACCCTGCTGCGCACGCGCACGGCGACCTTCGACTCGCTGTTCGAGGCGCTCGCCGTGTTTGCACCCAATGGCCAGATCCAGCTCTGGAACCGGACTTTCCCATCGAGCTGGGGCCTCGACGAGGATTTCTTCGACAAGCATCCGCACATTGACGCCATGCTCGAACAGCTCGGCACGCGTTTGGCCCGGCCCGGCCAGCGCGCGGCTATCGGCGAGGTGGTGCGCGCCGCCACGCTGGACCGTCAGCGCAAGAGCGGGCGGGTGCTGATGGCCGATGGACGCACGCTGGAATTCGCGGGCGTGCCGCTGCCCGACGGCAATGGCTTGCTCACTGTGCTCGACGTCACCGATTCGACCAAGGCTGAGGCTGCGCTGCGCGAACGCAATGCCGCGCTCGAAGAGGCCGATGCGATGAAGACGCGGTTCCTAGCCAACATGTCCTACGAATTCCGCACCCCGCTGACCTCGATCGGTGGCTTTGCCGAGCTGCTGGACAGCGGGATCGCAGGCGATCTGAGCGATCAGGCGAAGGAATATGTCAGCGCCATCATCACCTCGGTCGAGCGGCTGTCGCAGCAGATCGAGACCGTGCTCGACCTGACCCAGAGTGAGGCCGGATTACTGCCGATGGCGCAGGATGAAATCGGCCTGTTTTCGTTCCTGACCCGCATCGTGCGCGAGCGCGAAGAGGCAATCGAGGCGAAGAGCATCACGCTCGACCTGCGCGGCGACCGGTCAGCCGGCTCGATCACAGGCGATGCGCGGCAACTGGCGCGGGCAGTGGGGAACGTGCTCGACAATGCAATCGCCGCTACCGGGACCAAGGGCCGCGTGCTGGTCGGCCTGCAACGGCGCAAGTCGGGTGTGCAGATTGTGATTTCCGATAACGGCGCGGGGATGAAGCCTTCGGAACTGGCGCGCGCGCTGGACGGTTTCCGGCGACCTGGCACCGGCGAAGACAAGTCCGGCAAACGCGGGCTTGGCCTGCCGCTCGCACGGCAGCTGATCGAGGCGCATAACGGGCGGCTCGAAATCCAGTCGGAGAAAGGCGTGGGCACCACCGCGACCATTTTCCTGCCATGAGTACGGCAATTAGCCTGCCTGATCTCTCCGCGATGCAGGCCTTGGGCGAACGTATCGCCAGGCTGCTCCAACCCGGTGATGTGGTGGCGCTTGAGGGCGATCTTGGCACTGGAAAAACCACGCTGGCCCGCGCCATCATCGCTGCGTTGGGCCACAAAGGCGAGGTGCCATCGCCCAGCTTCACCATCGTCGAGATGTACGACCACCTCTCGCCGCCTTTGGTCCACGCCGACTTCTACCGCCTGGAACACCCCTCGGAAGCTGACGAGATCGGTCTCGACGACTATCGTGAGGGCGCGGCCTTGCTCGCTGAATGGCCGATGCGCGCGGGCGGCTTCACGCATGAGCCTGCCTGTCTCGCTATCACGCTCCAGTTTCGCGACGAAAACGGGGAAGGGGGCCGCAAGGCGATTGTCGAGCCGGGGCAAGCTTGGCTAGGGCGTTGGCAATGACCCAGAACCTTCCGCGCCGTATCGATGAGTTCCTGACGGAGTCGGGATGGGCCGTGCCCGATATCGAGGCGTTGCCCGGCGATGCCAGTTTCCGGCGCTATTTCCGCTTGCGCCACGAAAGCAGGGCGGCCCTGCTGATGGATGCACCGCCCCCGCACGAAGACGTGCGTCCGTTCCTTCATGTGGCGCACTGGCTCAACGGGCAGGGGCTGCGCGCGCCGCAGATCTTCGCTCAATGCGATAAGCGCGGGCTCGTGCTGCTCGAGGACTTCGGGCCGGACCGGATGCGCGACTGGCTGGACGAAAATCCGGCCGAGGAGGAGCGTGTCTACACCGAGGCTATCGACGCGCTCGTTGCCTTGCACCAGTGCCCGCCCGGGCCCTTCGCGCCCTATGACATGGCGACCTATCTGCGCGAGGTGGCGCTATTGCCCGAGTGGTTCTGCCCGCAAGCCGCGATCGAGGTCGACGCGGAAGGGTTCGCGGCGGCCTGGCGCGAGGTGCTGACGCCGCTGCTCGAACGGCAGGAACCGGGCGTCACCGTGCTGCGCGACTATCATGCCGAGAATATCATGCTGCTGGCCGATGGCTCGCAGGGGCTGATCGACTTTCAGGATGCGCTGGTCGGCCACCGGGCCTATGATCTGGTGTCGCTGCTGCAGGATGCACGGCGTGACGTATCTCAGGAGCTGGAAGCGGCCATGCTCGCGCACTATTGCCAGAAGGCCGGTTGCGACGACCATTTTGCCGCCGACTATGCCCGGCTCGGGGCGCAGCGCAACGCCAAGATCGTCGGCATTTTCGCGCGGCTTAACCAGCGCGATGGCAAGCCGCGTTACCTCTCGATGATCCCGCGCGTGTGGGACGCGATGGAGCGCGATCTCGCCCATCCCGCCCTCGAACCTGTCGCGCGCTGGTTCGATGCGAACATCCCCGCAGAAGTCCGGGCAAGCAAAGGCAAACTGACCGCATGAGCACGCTCGCTTCCGATACCGCCATGGTGCTGGCGGCAGGTATGGGTAAGCGGATGCGTCCGCTGACGGCCTCGATGCCCAAGCCGATGGTGCGGGTGATGGGTAAGCCGCTGATCGACCATGCGCTTGACCGGCTTGCCGATGCGGGCGTGGCCAAGGCTGTGGTCAATGTGCACTACATGCCCGACACGCTCGAGGCGCACATTGTTGAGCGCAAGGCCCCGGCGGTTACGATTTCGGATGAACGCGCGCAGCTGCTCGAAACGGGCGGCGGTCTGGTGCGGGCGCAGGATAAGTTACCCGATCCGTTCTTCTGCCTGAATTCGGACAACATCTGGCTCGATGGCCCGCGCGATTGCTTTGCCGACCTCTCTGCCCGTTGGGACCCGGACCAGATGGACGCGCTGCTGCTGGTGGTGGCGCACAAGGGCGCGGCGAACTTTCGCGGACTGGGCGACTTTCATATGGATGCGGCAGGCCGCCTGCGCCGCCGTAACAAGCCGCGCGTGGCGCCCTTCGTGTTCACCGGCATTCAGCTGGTGTCGAAGCGCCTGCTGCGCGACGCGCCCGAGGGTCCGTTCTCGACCAATGTCCTGTGGGATCGCGCGATCGAGGAAGGGCGGCTGTTCGGTCTGCCGTTCACCGGGCAGTGGTTCGAGGTCGGCACCCCGCAGATGATCGCGCCGACCGAAGACGCGCTCAGGAATGGCTGAGCGGGCCGGACCGAACGTCTATTCCATCGCCGCGCATCGGGGCTTTGCCGATGCGCTCGTGGCGGGGCTGGTCCCGCGTTATGGCGAGGACACCTTTGGCCTCGCGCGGCTAACGCTGCTGGTGCCCTCAACCCGCGCCGCACGCACGATCACCGAGGCCTTTGTGCGCCATGCCGGCGAGACGGGCAGCAAGGGCCTGCTGTTGCCGCGCATGGTGCAGGTGGGCGATCTCGATCTCGATGAGGCGCTCGGGCCCTTGTTCGATTCGCTCGGTGCGGGCGCAGCGGTGCCCCCGGCGGCGGACCCGGTGCGGCGGACCTTGCGGCTCGCTCAGCTGATCGGTGAGGTCGAGGGCGACAAGGCTCCCACAGGCGCGGCGCTGATGCGGCTTGCCACCGAGACCGGGCGGGTGATCGACCGGCTGCTGATCGAGGATATCGAGCCGCAGGACCTGCTGAGCGAGCGGGTGATCGGCATCCTCGCCGCCAACTCCGACCACTGGCGTGACAATCTGGCGCTGTTCGCCAAGGTGCAGCTGTTGTGGCGCGACCAGCTGGCCGAGCGCGGCGAACTCGACATGTCGGCACGGCGCAACCTGCTGTTTCGCGCGGCGGCCAGGCGGCTGCGCGAGGCACCGCCCGAGCACCCCATCGTTGCCGCGGGCGTCACCAGCGCCGCGCCTGCCTTGGCCGAGATGCTGCGCACCATCGCGCATCTGCCGCAGGGCGCGGTGATCCTGCCCGATTTCGACCTCTCGATGGACGAAGAGGTATGGGACGAACTCGGCCATGCAGGCGACCCCGCGCTGGACGAGCCGTTTGGCCGCGACGATGCGATCACCCATCCGCAGTATCACCTCAAGCTGCTGCTCGGGCGGATGGGCATTGCGCGCGAGGAGGTGCGCCCGTGGCACCGCGCTGGGCTTGGCAAGGGTCCGCCTGAGCGTAGTCACGCGATTTCGAGCCTGTTCCTGCCTCCGCTCGCCAGTCGGCGCTGGGCGGGTCTTCCGGCCAAGCAACGGCGTCTGGCCGGGGTGCGGCTGATCGAGGCGGGCAACCCCGAGGAAGAGGCTCAGGCCATCGCGCTGCTGGTGCGTGAGGCTCTGGACGAGCCCGAGCGGCGCGTGGCGGTGGTGACGCCCGACCGCGGGCTGGCCGCGCGGGTGTCGCAGCATTTGCGGCGGTGGAACGTGCGCGCCGACGATTCGGCGGGCGTTCCCCTCAGCCAGACGGCGGCGGGGCGGGTGTTGCTGCTGCTGGCCCAAGTGGGGGCCGAGCGCGCTGCGCCGGTGCCGCTGATGGCGTTGCTTGGCCATCCGCTGGTCGGGCACGAGGAGCGCGCCGACTGGCTGCGCGCTGTGCGCCGCCTCGAACTGCGGCTGCGCGGACCGCGCAAGGCCTCCGGGCTGGAGGAGCCGCGCAGGCTGGCGGACAAGGCTGGCGTCGGCGACTGGTGGCAGGAAGTAGAGCCGATCCTTGCGCCGCTGCTCGCAAGTGAGGTGCCGCTTGGATTGGCCGAGTGGCTCGATCTGCTCGCCGGTGCGGGCGAAGCGCTGTGCGGCGAGGCCTTGTGGGCGCGCGAGGACGGGCGCGCGCTGGCCGCCTTCATCGAGCAATGGCGGCTTCACGCACGCGAGGTGCCGGTGCTGTTCGCGCCCGACGAACTGCCGCGGGTGCTGCGCGATCTGCTTGATCAGGTGGCGGTGCGTCCGCTGTTCGGAGGGCATCCGCGCGTGGCGATCTATGGCCTGCTCGAAGCGCGGATGACGCGGGCTGACCTGGTGATCTGCGGCGGGCTGAACGAAGGCACATGGCCACCGGCCCCAGCGAGCGATCCGCTGCTGGCCCCGGCGGTGCTGCGCGCTCTGGGCGTGCCGGGGGCGGACTTCCGCATCGGCCTTGCCGCGCATGATCTTGCCGGAGCGCTCGGTGCGCCCGAGGTGGTGCTGACCCGCGCGCGGCGCGATGTTTCCGGCCCGGCCATTCCCTCGCGCTTTCTCCTGCGCGTGCGCGCTCTGCTCGGCGGTGACCTCACGGCGGCGGCTAGCGATGAGAAAACGCTCAAGCTGGCGCGCGAGCTGGACCCCGCGCCGATGGAAATCGCGCCCTATCCGGTCCCGGCGCCGATGCCCTCGGCGGACCAGCGGCGGCAGGACATTTCCGTCACCCAGCTTGACCGGCTGCGCTCCGATCCGTTCGAATTCTACGCCAACAAGATCATGGGCCTGCGCGATCTCGATGCGCTTGACGCCGATCCCGATGCCGCCTGGCAGGGCACGCTCGCCCACGCGATCCTTGAAAGCTGGCACAAGGGTGAAGGGCAGATTGAAGCGCTCGCCGACCGGCACCTTGCCGACATGCACGCGCACCCGCTGATGCGCGCGCTGTGGAAGCCGCGTCTGGTGCGCGCGCTGCAATGGATCGTGGCGCAGATCGCCGCCGATCCGGCCCGCCAACCGCTGGCCAACGGGATCGAGGCCAAGGGCGAAATGCATGTCGACGGCATCCGCATCCACGGCAAGGCTGACCGGATTGACCGGCTCGCCGACGGCACGCTGGCGATTGTCGACTACAAGACCGGCGGTCCGCCCACGGGCAAGCTGGTTGCGGCGGGCTATGCGCTGCAGCTCGGCACGCTGGGGCTGATCGCGCGGGGCGGCGGTTTCACCGGCATTGCCGGAGAGCCGACCCGGTTCGAATACTGGTCGCTGGGGCGCAGCAAGGATAGCGAGACCGGCTTCGGCTATGTCAAAAGCCCGCTCAAGCTGACCGCGCGCCAGAAGGGGATCGAACCCGACGACTTCCTCCCCGAAGCCGAGCGCTTCCTGCACGATGCGCTTGACCGTTGGATTCTCGGCGAGGAGCCGTTCACCGCCGGGCTCAACCCCGATGCGCCGGGCTACAACACCTACGATCATCTGATGCGGCTCGGCGAGTGGCAAGGGCGCGGGGACGAGCGATGAGCGGCGCGGTCTATCCCCTGCAGAACAACCAGATGCTGGCGGTCGATCCGGCGGACAGCGTGTGGCTGTCGGCCTCGGCGGGCACGGGCAAGACGCAGGTGCTGTCGGCCCGGGTGCTGCGGCTGTTGCTTGATCCGGCGGTGCGGCCCGAGCAGATCCTGTGCCTCACCTTCACCAAGGCGGGCGCGGCCGAAATGGCGGTGCGCGTCAACGAGGTGCTCGCCAACTGGGTGCGCATGCCCGCCGAGGCGCTGGCGGCGGACCTGCTCGCCATCGGTGCCAGCGCGGCCCCCGAAACGGTTGCGCGGGCGCGCAGTCTGTTTGCGAGCGTGCTCGATTGCCCCGGTGGCGGGCTGCGGATCGATACGATCCACGCCTTTGCGCAATGGTTGCTGGCGGCCTTCCCGAACGAGGCGGGGCTGGTACCGGGAACGCGCCCGATGGAGGACCGCGACCGCGATCTGCTGGCCTCGCAGGTGCTGGCCAATCTGGTCGAGGAGTGGGACAAGACCGATCCTGCTGCAATGGCTGCGCTGGAAGAGTTGAGCGTGCGGCTTGGCCCGGCGGAGGCGCGCAAGTGGCTGATGCGCTGCGCCGCCGCGCGCGAGGCGTGGTTCGGACCGGGTGCATGGCAACCACCCTTGCGCGGCCGGGTGTCGCATCTGGTCGGTCTGCCTGCAGAGACCAGTATTGCAGACTTGGCCGGAGCCTGCGCCGATGGGAGCGCCGGGATCGAGTTGCTGCGCCAGATCATGTGGGCTTACGATGGCTGGGGCGCGGCGAGCGGGCAGAAGTTCTCAACCGCCATCGGCGAATGGCTGCTCGGTTCGCCCGAGGAGCGCTTTGCCACCAGCGGCGCACTGATGGGCGAGCTGTTCAACGACAAGGGCATGCTCAAATACCAGAACAATCTGGTGAAGGCCGATCCTGCGGTGGAGATGATCGCGGTCGATGCGCTCGCATGGCTCGACAAGGTGCGCCAGCAGGCGGCTTTACTGGAACTGGTCGAGGTGCTGACACCCGCGCTTGAACTCGGGCGGCGTTATGCGCTGGCCTGGGACGAGGCGAAACTGCGCGAGGGGCTGGTCGATTTCGATGACCTCATTCGCCGCGCCGCCGTGCTGCTGGCCGATCCGGGGCAGGGCGAGTGGATCCGCTACAAGCTTGACCGGCAGTTCGACCACATCCTCGTCGACGAGGCGCAGGATACCAATGCCAGCCAGTGGGCGATCATCGACGCGCTGACGGACGACTTCTTCGCCGGCATCGGCGCTGCGGGTGAGCGCCAGCGCACGATCTTCGTGGTCGGCGATTACAAGCAGGCGATTTTCGGCTTTCAGGGCACCAGCCCCGACAACTTCCTCTCCAAGCGCGATGACTATGCCGAAAAGCTGCGCCAGCGTGTCGCCAATGCGGGGCAGCTGCGCGAGAAACTGCACTGGCGCGAGTTGCAGGACCTCGACCTCGGTCGCTCCTACCGCACCTCGCAGCATGTCCTGAGCTTCGTTGACGAGGCGATCGACGCCATCGGCCACCCGGCCTTCGGACTGGACGAACGCCCCGCACCGCATGTTGGCGACCATCGCCCCGGCCTTGTCACGCTGTGGGCGCCGGTGCCGGGCAAGGTCGACGAAAGCGACGAGGAAGACGGACCCGAACTGCGCGTGTCCGAGCCCGAGCGGCGCATGGCGGACAAGATTGCGCAGTCGATCCTCAAAATGTGGAACGGCGGCTTTGCGCTCAGCAAGGGCGGGCATCGCAATGCCACGCCGGGCGATTTCATGGTGCTGGTGCGCAAGCGGCGCGAGTTGGCCGGGCTGATCGTCGCGCGGCTGCATGCGGCGGGTGTGCCGGTGGCGGGCGTCGACCGGCTTCGCCTTGCCGCGCCGCTGGCGGTGCAGGACCTGATGGCGGCGCTGCGCTTTGCCGCGCAGCCGAGCGACGACCTGCAACTGGCGAACCTGCTCGTCTCCCCGCTGATCGGGTGGAGCCAGGAACAGTTGCTCGAACACGGCTATCGCGGTGATAGCGGCAAGAGCCTGTGGCGGCATGTCTATGACAATCCGCACCCCGATGCGGTGGCAGCGCGCACCATGTTGCTCGACCTGCTCGCGCGCGCCGATTTCGAGGTGCCGCAGGCGTTGCTGCACTGGATTCTGGTTGGCCCGTGGCAGGGGCGGCGCAAGCTGCTCGCGCGGCTTGGCAGCGAGGCCTCCGACCCCATCGACGAGCTGCTCAACGCCGCGTTCCAGTTTGCCGCCAGCAACACGCCGAGCCTGCAGGGCTTCATCCGCTGGTTCGACGCAGGCGAGGGCGAATTGAAGCGCGAGGCTGAGGGTGGCGGCGATTTCGTGCGGGTGATGACGGTGCACGGCTCGAAGGGCTTGCAGGCGCCTATTGTGATCCTCGCCGATGCCTGCGGCGATCCCGACAAGGGTATGGCGAGCGGGCTTGAGCTGGCCGAGGAACCCATCGGTGGCGGCACGACGCGCACCATCCCGCTGCTGCCGCTCGGCAAAGACGAGCGCGTGGGCCCGGTCGCAGAGGCAGCCGATGCCGCCAAGACCGCCGAGCGCGAAGAGCACTGGCGCTTGCTGTACGTCGCCATGACGCGGGCCGAGGAGGCACTGTTCATCGGCGGCGCGCTCGGGAAGAGGGAGCAGGAGCCTGCGCCTGACAGTTGGTATGCCCGCCTTGCTCCGCTGTTCGCCAGCGATCCGCTCGAGGATGACATCTGGGGTGCCCGCAGCGAACGCGGTGAGCGCGCGCCCGACTTTCCACATCGCAGCCAGCAGGCGCTGCCGATCCTTGAAGTGCCGCCACGTTGGGCGACCACGCCGGTTGGCGAAGAGCCGCGTCCGCCGCGTCCGCTCGCGCCCAGTTCCGCCGCGACCGAAGAGCGCGGGGCCGATCCGCCGCTGCCGGTGGCGCAGGCGGCGATTGCGGCAAGGCGCGGGGTGCTGATCCACGCGCTGCTCGAACGCCTGCCCGATGTGCCCGTGGATATGCGGCCTGCAGGTGGACGGGCTTGGCTGGCGCGCCATGGCAGCGATCTTGCCGAGGCCGAGCGCGAGGAAATGCTCGACCGGGCGCTCGCCGTTCTGGCCGAGCCGGATTGGCGCGATCTGTTCGGCCCCGATGCGCTGGCCGAAGTGCCGCTCGCCGCCGTGGTGGGGAGCGAGGTGGTCGCGGGCACGGTTGACCGGCTGCTGGTGACGCCTGAGAGGATCGTTGTCGCCGATTTCAAGACCGCGCGCCGTCCTCCCGCAGGGCTGGCCGAGGTGCCGACGTCCACATTGGCGCAGATGGCGGCCTATGTCGCGGCGCTGGAGGTGATCTATCCGGGGCGCTTGGTGGAGGCTGCGGTGCTCTATACACAGGTTCCGCGCCTGATCGCCTTGCCCCAAGCGGTGCTCGCAGCGCACAAGCCCGGCTTTGCGGACAGCGACTAAACCTATTGTCCGCGCATATTGTCCCGCCACAGGCAATGACTAGATAGCACGACAGACAAGGAGATTTTCCGATGGCAACCAAAGCAGTAACCGACGCCAGCTTCCAGTCCGACGTGCTCGAGGCCGACAAGCCCGTGCTGGTGGACTTCTGGGCCGACTGGTGCGGCCCGTGCAAGATGATCGCCCCGGCGCTCGAAGAGATTTCGGACGAGCTGGAAGGCAAGGTGGACATCGTGAAGATGGACATCATGGAGAACCCGGACATTCCCGGCCAGATGGGCGTTCAGTCGATCCCGTTCCTGGCGCTGTTCTCGGGCGGCAAGGTTGTGGCGCACCAGATGGGCGCAGCGCCCAAGAACGCGCTCAAGACCTGGCTTGAAGACAACCTCTGATCGGTAAGGTTTAGGCGGGCAGGGCGGTGAGCCGCTCTGCCATGTCCTGCCAAAGCTCGGGGGATGCGGCGCCGATCAGGCCCTTTCGGTCCCATTCATCAACGCGGTAGGTAGAGCCATCGGGCCGTGCGGCCTTGCCACCTGCTTCGTTGAGCCACAGCACGCCAGCGGCATGGTCCCAGGCGAGTGTGCGTTCGAAGATCGACACATCGTTGGTGCCGAGCGCAAGGCGCGGATATTGCTCGGCGGCGCAATAGGGGATGTCGACCAGGCGGTAGTGCGGGGCGATATGCGCCGCCATAGTCTCGCGTTTGGTCTCATCCATGAACAGCAGTGAGATTGCGGCGACCGGCTGATCTTCGCCGGTAGGGGCTGCTTTCACCCTTTCGCCGTTCACAAAGGCTCCCTTGCCCTTGTGCGCGACGCAGAGCCTGCCGGTGAGACAATCGAAAATCCAGCCGGTGTGCGCTTCGCCGCCCGATGCCATGGCCAGCAGAATGCCGAAGGGCGGCTTTCCGGCCGCAAAATTGCGTGTGCCGTCGACGGGATCGATAATCCAGCAATCGCCTTTGAGCCGTTCGAGTACAGCGGGATCGGCATGGGCTGCTTCCTCGCCAACCACGCCGAGGCCCGGCAGGATCTTCGCCAGACCCTCGGCAAGCATCGCTTCGGCCTCGCGATCGGCCACGGTCACCGGGTCGTTGCCGCCCTTGTCCTCTATTTCACTGGCTTGCAGATTGCGGAAGCGCGGGAGAATTGCGCGCTCTGTCACCCGCCGCAAAAGCATTTCGACTTCGCGGTGAAAGCTCTCGATCTCGCTCGCGGAGGTCATTTCAGGAGCGATAGTCGGCGTTGATCGAGATGTAACCGTGGGTGAGATCGCAGGTCCAGACCGTGGCTTGGCCGTCGCCAAGGCCAAGATCGACGGTGAGATCGACCTCATCGCCCGCCAGATGCTTGGCGACGGGTGTTTCGTCATAATCGGCCAACGGCAGGCCGTCCTTCGCAGCCCAGACCCCGCCAAAGGCAATGCCGAGCTTGTCGCGGTCCGCCGGTTCGCCCGCCTTTCCGACCGCCATCACCACGCGGCCCCAGTTGGCATCGCCGCCCGCAATGGCCGTCTTCACAAGCGGAGAGTTCGCGATGGCGAGGCCGACCTTGCGCGCGCTTTCGTCCGAGGCCGCGCCCTGAACACTCACCGCGATAAACTTGCTGGCACCTTCGCCATCCCGCACCACGAGTTGGGCAAGCTGGCGGCAGACATCGTGCAACGCCGCGGCAAAGGCGTCTGCGCCTGCGTCCTCGACGCTGGTGAGCGGAGCATGGCCCGCCTTGCCGGTGGCGAAGGCGAGCACGGTGTCGCTGGTCGAGGTGTCGCTGTCGACGGTGATGCAGTTAAAGGTCGCGTCGCTCGCCGCGCTGAGGCAGGCTTGCAGGAACGCAGGCTCGACCGCCGCATCGGTGAAAATGTAGCCGAGCATGGTCGCCATATCGGGCGCGATCATGCCCGAGCCCTTGATGATCCCGTTAATCGTCACCTTCGTGTCGCCGATCATAGCGGTGGCGCTGGCGCCCTTGGCGAAGGTGTCGGTGGTGCCGATGGTGTTGGTGGCGTCCTCGAAGGTGCAGGGATCGGCGCTGAGCGCGGCCGCCACGCCTGCTTCGGCCTTGTCCTTGGGCAGCGGCACGCCGATCACACCAGTGGAGGAGACCAGTACCTCGGCAGGCTCGCAGCCGAGATGGGCGGCGACCTGGGCCATGATCTGCTCGACCGCCTCGCGCCCGCGATAGCCGGTAAAGGCGTTCGAATTGCCCGCGTTGACGATCAGCGCCCTCGCGTGGCCGAGCTTTACCTGCTCCCGGCCTAGCTCGACTTCCGAAGAACAGCAGACATTGCGCGTGAACACGCCCGCAACCGAGGTGCCTTCAGCGAGTTCAGCAAAGGTGAGGTCGCAGCGGTCCCACGTCTTGTACTGCGCACGCGCAACGCGCAGCGTCACGCCGGCGACCGGCTCCATGGCGGGGAAGGGTTTGGCGAGCGGGGAGGTGGCGATGTCCATCAATTAACCTGCGATAAAGTGAGCGACCTTAAGACCATGCCATGATCTCAAGCATCATCCTGCTGGCCCTAGGCTCGGTATCGCAAGAAAGCCAGATCGCACCGCCGGCGGAAAAAAGTGATGCCGCATCCGCTCCTGTGCCCCTCACCGATCCCGAGAGCTGGATTGTCGGCTATTCTCGACATGCGCGTCACCTCGGATTGGAAGGGGAAGTGTCGGTGAGGCTCACGATCAATAGCGACGGCCGGGTCGTATCTTGCTCTCTTGAGAGCAGCTCGGGTCATGAGATACTGGACAATTGGACCTGCAAGCAGCTCATCCGTAACGCGAGCTTCGAGCCCGCCAGCAATAGTGGCGGGCAGCATAGCCTTCGTACCTATCCCTATCGCCACATCTGGACGTTGGACCAACCGGATGCGCCGCCAGGGTGGGCGTATGAGCGCACTCCGGGATAGACTTCGCCTGAACAATCGCTATCTGGGCCAGTGATGTTTCGTCGTCTTTTGACCCTGCTTGCTGTTATTTCAGGCTTTGCGCTTGTCGCAGAGCCTGCGCGTGCGGTGGAAGCGGATGTGGTCTCGATGGCGCAGGCGGCAGATAGCGGCGACTGTTCGACGATCGTTGCCGTTCCGCTCGAACTCTCGGTTGGCCGGGCCACCAGCGCTCCAACGCGCGGCCCTTGTGGCGAGCGTCCGGTCGTCGTGTGGAGCCCCACGGTCCAGCTTCGGGTTGACCGCGCGCTAGAATAGCGCCCGCGCGCGTTTCCTTGCGCGCCTTCCAAACGCCAGTTTATTCGCCGCGGAGCACCCTGCGCGGCCTGTTCATATTCATAGTCAGGAATCCACCCCATGTGGCAGTCTATCGCCAAATCCCTGTTCGGCTCTTCCAACGACCGGTACATCAAGTCGCTTGAGAAAATCGTGGCCCGGATCAACGGCCTGGAAGAGCAGATCGCGGACTTCTCCGACGACGAATTGCGCGCGCAAACGGCCAAGTTCCGCCAGAAAATCGAAGAAGGTCAGTCTCTCGACGACCTGATGCCAGAGGCCTTCGCCACCGTTCGCGAGGCTTCGAAGCGCGTTTACGGGATGCGCCACTTCGATGTGCAGCTGATCGGCGGCATCGTGCTTCACCGCGGACAGATCGCCGAGATGAAGACCGGCGAAGGCAAGACGCTGATGGCGACGCTGGCCGTCTATCTCAATGCGATCGAGGGCAAGGGTGTCCACGTTGTTACCGTGAACGAATACCTTGCTCGGCGCGATGCGGAGGAGATGGGCCGGCTCTACAGCTTCCTCGGCCTCACCGTTGGCGTGATCGTGCCCAACCTGCCCGAGCCCGCCCGACGCGAAGCCTATGCCGCCGATATCACCTACTCGACCAACAACGAGCTTGGGTTCGATTACCTGCGCGACAACATGAAGCATTCGCGCAACCAGATGGTGCAGCGGCCCTTCAATTTCGCCATTGTCGACGAGGTCGATTCCATCCTGATCGACGAGGCGCGTACCCCGCTGATCATCTCCGGCCAGACCGAGGACAAGTCCGAGCTCTACATGTCCATCGATGCGGTGGTGAAGGAGCTGGAGGAGGAGTATTACGAGACCGACGAGAAGTCTCGGAACGTCCATCTGACTGAGGACGGCGTCGAAACCATGGAGCAGCGCCTGTTCGCTGCCGGATTGCTCGCGACTGACAATCTCTACGATATTGAGAACACACAGGTCGTCCACCATCTCGACCAGAGCCTGCGGGCGGTGAAGCTGTTCAAGAAGGACACCGACTACATCGTCAAGGACGACAAGGTCATCATCATTGACGAGTTCACCGGGCGCATGATGGACGGTCGCCGCTGGTCGAACGGCCTGCATCAGGCGGTCGAGGCGAAAGAGGGCGTGGAGATCCAGCCCGAGAACCAGACCATGGCCTCGATCACCTTCCAGAATTACTTCCGCATGTACCCCAAGCTTTCGGGCATGACCGGCACCGCCGCCACCGAGGCGTCCGAGTTCTACGACATCTACAAGCTCGACGTGGCCGAGATCCCGACCAACCTGCCGATCGCGCGCATCGACGAGGAAGACCAGTTCTACAAGAACACGCTCGACAAGTTTGCTGCCATCGCCAAGGCGATCAAGGAGAAGCAGGAAATCGGTCAGCCGGTGCTGGTCGGCACCGTCTCGATCGAGAAGAGCGAACTGCTCAGCCAGTTCCTCGACAAGGAAGGCGTGAAGCACAATGTGCTGAACGCCCGCATGCACGAGCGCGAAGCCCATATCGTGGCACAGGCGGGCCGTTTCGGCTCCGTTACCATCGCTACCAACATGGCCGGGCGCGGCACCGATATTCAGCTCGGCGGCAACCTCGATTTCCGCATCGGCGATGAACTGAGCGAGATGGAAGACGGTCCCGAGAAGGACGCCGCCATTGCCCGCATCAAGGAAGAGATCGCGGTCGAAAAGGCCCGCGTGCTGGAGGCCGGCGGCCTGTTCGTGCTCGGAACGGAGCGCCATGAAAGCCGCCGCATCGACAACCAGCTCCGCGGCCGTTCGGGCCGTCAGGGTGACCCGGGTCTGTCGCGCTTCTACCTCTGTCTAGAAGACGATCTGCTGCGCATCTTCGGGCCGGACACCCTGTTCTCCAAGATGATGAATTCGAACCTCGAAGACGGCGAGGCGATTGGCTCGAAGTGGCTGTCCAAGGCTATCGAGACCGCCCAGAAGAAGGTCGAGGCGCGCAACTATGAGATGCGCAAGCAGGTCGTGGAATACGACGACGTGATGAACGACCAGCGCACCGTGGTTTACGAACAGCGCGCCGAAATCATGGACTCCGAGAAGGTCGATGACGTGGTCGAGGAGATGCGCCGCGATGCGATCAACGCAATCGTGACGGCGAGTTGCCCGCCCGGCTCCTATCCTGAGCAGTGGGACGTGGAATCGCTCAAGGCCAAGGTCGAGGACGTGATGGGCGAAACGCCGCCGTTCGACGACTGGCTTGAGGAAGAACAGGTCGACCCCGAACTGATCGAGGAACGGCTGCAGGCGATGGCCGAGGAGAAGCTCGCCGGGCGCGTGGCGCAGTTCGAAGCGGACGTGTGGCATGCCAACGAGAAGGGCATCCTGCTCGAACGGCTCGACAATCACTGGAAAGAGCACCTCGCCACGCTCGATGCGCTGCGGCAGGTGGTGTTCCTGCGTGCCTATGCCCAGAAGACGCCGATCAACGAGTATAAGCAGGAAGCTTTCGGCCTGTTCGAGAACATGCTCGATTCGCTGCGCGAGGATGTGACGCGCGTACTGCTGACCGCGCAGTTCCGTGTGGCGCAGCCTGCCCAGCAGGCGCCGCTGCCCGAATTGCCCGATTTCCTCACCGGCCACATCGACCCGCTTTCGGGCGAAGACAATTCTAACGATGGCGACGGCTCGGCACGATTTGCACCGCTGTTCGGTTCGCTGGCCGGGTCTCCGGTAGCGGGTGTTGGGCCGGGTGGGGCCGAGACAAACGATCCGTACAAGGACCAGAACGTTAACCGCAATGCGCCTTGCCCGTGTGGCTCGGGCAGTAAGTACAAGCACTGCCACGGTGCGGTTTAGGCCGCTGGCCTCTTGTGTGAACCGTAACGCCCGTTAATAACACCTCCACAATGGAGGAGAGGGCAATGCGAATTTCTGGGCCGGGTAAGGCGCGTTATCATGGATAAGCGCCTTCCTCCCTTGCTGGTGGCGGTGTTCATCAACATCGCCGGGTTCAGCCTGATCCTGCCGCTGCTGCCGTTCTATGGGCAGGTGTTCGCAGCCAGCTCGTTCGAGATCGCGCTGCTGTTCGCGGCCTATTCGTTCGGCAACGTGTTCGGCGAGATTTTCTGGGGCCGCCAGTCTGATAGCTGGGGGCGGCGCAAGGTGTTCTACGTCACCACCTTCGTTGCCGGGCTCACCTATATCGCCTTTGCCTTCGCACCGAACCTATGGGTGGCCGTGGCCATTCGCATCGTCAGTGGGTTCTTTTCGGGCACGCTCAGTGTCGCCCAGGGCTTCATCGCCGATGTTTCCACGCCCGAGCGACGGGCCAAGACCATGGGCTACTTCGGGGCGGCTTTTTCGCTCGGCTTTGCGTTTGGGCCGGTGCTGGGTGGTCTGTTCGCGGGCGAGGAAGTGGCCGCGCAGAGCTTCCATGTCCCGATCCTGATTGCAGGGGCGCTGTCGATTGCGGCCAGTATCTGGTGCTTCCTTGTGCTGCGCGATGCGGTTGAGCCAGGCGGGAAGGGCAGGCCACTGCCGAAATACTCGGAGGCTTTCGCTTTCGTTTCGTCCGAGCCGTTGCTTTCGCGCCTGTTCGTGATCTCGTTCTTTGGCATTGCCGCCTTCGCCTCAATGGAGGCGATCTATGGCCTGTGGAGCGAGGCCAATTTCGGGTGGAGCGCAAAGGACCTGGGTTGGGCGTTCCTTGCGATCGGCGGCGGCGGGCTGTTTGCGCAGCTGGTGTTGATCGGTCCGCTGGTGGCCCGCTTTGGCGAGGCGCGGGTGATATTGATCGGGCTTGCCTGCCTCGTGTTGGCGATGGTGTTGCAGCCGATTATCCGTACACCCTTTACTGGGGTGGCCCTGATGGGCCTGTTGATGACCGGGCATAGCCTGGCGTTTCCATCAGCGGGCGCTCTGCTCAGCCGCAACACTCCGCCCGAGCGGCAGGGCAGCACGATGGGGCTGTTGATGGCCTCCAACGCGATCGGACGTATTCTGGCCCCGCCAGCTTTTGGCGCGCTGTTCGCGCTGGGCATGGATGTGCCGTGGTATGCGGGAGCGGCGATGATCGGGCTTGCCGCGCTGATTGGATTGCAGGCGGTGCGCCTGCTCGATGCCAAAGAGGTGGCAGCAGCTTCGGCTTGATAGAATTTGTAGCTTGTCTTGGCGGTAGCCACCGGTAGCTTCGCGCGACTGCCAAGGGAGCCCCTCTATGAAACCTATGTTCAGCGCCAGCCTCGCCGCCCTCCTGCTATCCAGCGCTATGCCCGCATTCGCGCAGCATCCTGACGATCCCGCAGTCGCAATTGCAATGGCCGTTGCCGATGATCGCCGTCCTGATGACGACACTGCGCGCGATGCGCTGCGCAAGCCTGCTGATATCGTCGAATTTGCCGGGGTCGTGCCCGGCATGACAGTGGCCGAAATCGCACCCGGTGGCGGCTATTACACGCGCGTGCTTGCGGCCAGCGTTGGCGTGGAAGGCAAGGTCTATGCCCTGATGCCCGACTTCTTTGCTAGTCGTCCCGGTGGGCTCGATGCAATCAACGCAATCGCCTCCGAGTATGGCAATGTCGAGGTGGTGGTGGTCGACGACTATGCCACGCTGGCCTTGCCCGAGCCGGTCGACCTGTTTTGGACGACGGAGAATTACCACGATCTCGCCAATGGCGACGTGGCGACCGTGAATGCGGCGGTGGTGGAAGCGCTGAAGCCCGGCGGGATATACTTTGTCGAAGATCACGCGGCACCCGGCACCGGCCTTTCGGCCACGTCGACCATTCACCGGATCGACCCGATGGCGGTCATCGCTCAGGTGACCGAGGCCGGGATGCTGCTCGAAGCGACCAGCGACTTGCTCGCCAATCCGGCCGATCCGATGACGGTGAGCCCGCGCGAAGCCGAGCCGACCAGCGCAAAGTTTGCCCTGCGCTTCGTCAAACCCGACTAGCGGTAGCGCGCCGGGGCCTGCAGCACGGCGTTCGCGATGAGCATGTCGAGCCCATCGAGATAGCCGCGCGTCGCCGGGTCCTGCGCGAAGCCGACCACCAGTCCATCACCGCGCTCCTGCGCCATCAGGTAGGGCTTGAATGCCATCTGCCGCCGGTTCTCGTTCCAGATATAACCGCTGGCGAGTAGATCGTCGGGCGCGGCGTAGCGCACGGCATTGGTCCCTGTTCCGCGCGCGAGCGGGGTGTAGATCAGGTTGCCGTTAGCATTGACCACGGGGCCTGCCTCGTAGCCCGCCGAGAGGATCGTGTCGGGATCGATCGCGGTATTGAGCAAGGCCCCGGGCAGCACGTCGGGCAAGGCATCGGGATTGCCGATCATGCGGCGATATTCGGCCAGATTGGCAATATCGGTGCCGGGCGCGACAGAGCCTTCGCTTGATGGCTTCTCCTTGGCGTTCTGCGCCGCGACCGCTTCCTCGGGCCGGGTGGCAAGCAGCGGGTTTTCACCTCGGTTGAGGTTCATGATCGACCGGCCGATGGCGACGAGCACGCCGCCCTCTTCGGCAAAGTCGGCGAGTGCCGCAACGCCACTGGCGCCGAGTGCACGGGCCGGGCTGCCATCGGGCACGATTAGGACGTCGTAGTGGCCAAGGTCGGCCCGGCTCACACGTCCGGTGCGGATAGGCGCGACAGGCATCCCGAGCCGCTGCTCGATCACATAACGCAGCGCCCCGGCGGAAGTCGCGGACACGCCGTCGTCCCAGAGCATCGCAATGCGCGGCGCGGTGAGCACGGCGACCGATTCACTACCCAGGTTGGGGCCTTCTTCGACCCAACCGCTGGCCAGCGCGCGCGTCTCGGCACCGATTGTGCGGGCGAGCGCGTTAAGCTCGTCGAGCTTGCCAGGATTGGCCGCGGCGGTGAACACGACCGAGCCGCGCGGATAGGTGCTGCCTCCGGTGGAGAAAGCTTCCGTGCTGGAACGCCCGGTCAGCCCCGCGCGCAGGGCTTCTGCCACCAGTCGGACTTGCCCGCTGTCGCTCCAGGGCACGACCAGGCCGAATGCGCCGGGCGCTTCGGTGCGGTCGGGCAGGGGAGTGTCGGCGGCCAATGCAGTGCCACCTGTGGTATCGGCGCATAGCGAGACGTCGACGCCCGACATCAATCCAAGCGACCACGCGGTTGAATCGTACAGCTCGTGCGGCAGGTCGCGGTTGCGGCGATCCTCCTGCTCGGCGATGAAGAATGCGGGCAGGTCGGTCTGTTCATCGAGCAATGACCGCACCAACCGCCCAGTGCCCTGTTCGCGCGGCACCGCAAGGTAGCCTTGCGGATAGCTTTTGCCGCAGACGTTCGCAGGGCCGGCCACCCGCTGCACGGCAATGCCCTGCAAGGCGAGGCGGCGGCCGAGCTGCTCTGCATTCCAGCGGCGCGAGGCCAGATCGATCACATAGGTGCCGCGTCCAGCTTCGCCATCGGCGGCGCTACGGCGATAGTCGGCGTAGTCCGAGAGAAAGCGGCGGGCGTTGCTGGCCACGGTGTAGGCGGTGGCCAGCGTGGTGGTGAAATGGTTGCGCACCCCATCGCCATAGGACAGCACGGAGCCGTCGGGTCGTTCGTAAACAAGCCCGCGCGCGCTCGCCTGCTCGAAGGTCATGCCGATGGCGCCATTGAGCATGGGCCAGCTGTCGCCGTAGCCGGGATAGAAGGCGTCGTAGACTTCACGGGTATAGTAAGGCTGGCCGATGGCATCGAGCGCGGCTGCATTGTTGCGGCCAAGCAGTTGCTGCGCCGCGATCTGGCCGGAGGTGATGTTGGGATTGATGGGGTTGGCCACTGGCGGCATGAAGTAGGTGCTGTCGCCGCCCATTTCGTGGGCATCGACGAAGACCACCGGCTGCCAATCGCGCACGGACGCGACCTTGCCGCGCGTTTCGGGCTGGGTCAGCGCGAACCAGTCTCGGTTGAGATCGAATAGGTAGTGATTGACCCGCCCGCCGGGCCAAGGCTGGTCGTGCTCGGCGGTGTCGGGGTCTGCCTGCGGTTCCAGGCCACTCGCGGCAACGAAGCTTTGCACGAAGCGGTTGCGACCATCGGGATTTTGCGAGGGGTCGATGATGACGACGCTGTTGGCAAGGATCGTGTCGACCGTGGCGTCACCCTCGGAGGCGAGCAGGTGATAGGCAAGGGCAAGCGCGGCATCGGTTGAGGAAATCTCGTCGCCGTGAACGCCGTAGGAAAGCCAGGTGACGGGCACCGTGCGCTCGATAATGGCGCTTGCCTCTGCCGGGGCGAGGCCGCGGGCAAGCTCGCCCATATCGGCCTTGATCGCGTCGATCCGCGCCATGTTTTCAGGGCTGGCGATCACCGCATAGATCAGCGGACGGCCTTCCCAGCTCTGCGCATATTCGACCAGCCGAACCCGGTCCGGAGCCGCTGCTGCCAGCGTCTCCATATAGAGCAGGACATCGGCGGGTGTGGTGATGGCATCGCCGGGCACATGGCCGACGACGCTCTGCAGTTCGGGAATATCAGGATCGAAGGTGCCGGGAAGAAGCGACTGGGCGGTAAGCGGGGTGGCGGCAAGCAGGCTGGCAGCGCCGAGCAAAGCGGCGCGGACAATGGTGTGGCGGATCATCGGGCTTCCCTGTCGTGTTGTGAGGGACACGATGATAGGATTGGCCGCCTTAAGCAAGCGGCCACGCGCAAACTTTCGCCAAAAGGTAATACCGGGCGCAGAAGGGGTGCCCGCAAAGCGGGTTATCGCACTGATATGAAGTGGAAAATGGCTCCCCGAGTAGGATTCGAACCTACGGCCAAGTGATTAACAGTCACCTACTCTACCGCTGAGCTATCGGGGAGCAGCCTCAGGCAGGTGAGGGCCTATATGGGGGTGATTCCGGTTTGGCAAGAGGGTGATTTGCTTCATTTCACGAAGCTGTCGAAATCGGGCCCAACGCCTAGTGCGCAAACTGCTCCGAGACGATCCGTTCATCGAGCGCCTGACCGGGATCGAACAGCATGATCATCTCCTTGTCGCGCGCGATAGCCACCTTCACCTCGGCCACGTCGCGCACTTCCTTCTGGTCCGCCACGACCGCCACTGGCCGCTTGGCTGGTTCGTTGACGCGGAAGGTGACGGTCATCCAGTCGGGCAGGATCGCGCCCGACCAGCGGCGCGGACGGAAGGGGCTGATCGGTGTCAGAGCGAGCATCTGCGAATCGAGCGGGAGGATCGGACCGTTGGCCGACAGGTTGTAGGCCGTCGAACCGACGGGGGTGGCGAGCAGCACGCCATCGCCGACCAATTCTGGAATGCGCACGCGCTCGTTCACGGAAATCTCGATCTTGGCGGTCTGGCGCGTTTCGCGCAGCAGGCTGACCTCGTTGATCGCGTAATAAGATGTGGTCTCACCGCTCTGGGTGGTGGCGGTCATGCTTAGCGGAGACACGCGCATCTTCTTGGCGCGGTTGATGTGCTCGGCAAGGCTGCTGGCGCCGTGCCAGCGGTTCATCAGGAAGCCGACCGTGCCGAGGTTCACTCCATAGACCGGGAGCTTGCGCCCGGTGTCGAGCATGTGGTGCAGGGCGTCGAGCATCGAGCCGTCACCGCCCAGCGCGACCACGCAGTCTGCCTCTTCCACCGGCACGAACGTGACCTTTTCGCTCAGGTCTCGCGCGGCCGCCTGGGCGCGTTCGGTCTCCGAATGGAGCAGCGCCAGCTTGGTGTATTCGTGCTCGGCCATTAAAGGGTCCCCGCGGAAATGCCGCCGCTGTAGTATGAACCGCCGTCCCGATTTGCAACGTATGCAATTGCGGGCGGGCATTTCGCGCCGAGATGGCGCAGGGGGCGGTCGATGGAAAGACATGAGACCGAGTGTCATGACCCGCTGACCGGGGTGTGCAATGCGAAGGCCGCCCTGCAGCAGCTCGGCGAATGGCAAACAGGCGCCGACCCCGGGCAGGTTGCCCCGATCCACGCCATGCTGCTATCCTTGAAGCGCTTCTCCGCCGTGAACCTCGCCTACGGCGAAGTGGCGGGCGATCGCGCCTTGGTCGAGGTCGCGGGCCGCATTGCCGCCTTTGCCCGGGCCGAGTTCGGCCATGAGTGGCTGGTCGCCCGCGTCACTGGCAGCACCTTTCTTATTGCGGCGATGGAAGCTGCCAGCCGCGAGCGCTGGCAATGGTTGGCCGAAGAGCTTGCTCTCGACATTGCGCGCCCGCTTGCCAGCATCGAAGCACCCGCGCCGGTCCGGCTGTGGCCGCGCATGGCGCTGTTGCGCGCTGTCGCTGGCGAAAGCCCGGAACGAATGGTCACGCGGCTCGGCGAGGCACTGGAAAGCGGACGGCATAATCCGGGCAAACGGTTCTGCTGGGTCGACGGCACGCGCTCTTTGCCTGGCCGCAGCGCGCACGAACTCGAAGCCGACCTGATCGGCGCGCTTGGCCGGGATGAGATCAGTATCGTCTATCAGCCGCAGTTCTGTTCCCGGACCGGCGCGATGGTCGGCGCGGAGGCGCTCGCGCGTTGGGAACATCCCACGCTTGGCCGGATTGGCCCGAGTGCCATGTTGGCCATTGCCGAGCGGGCCGATCACATCGGCCAGCTCTCGCGCCATATCGTGCGCAAGGCGCTTCTCGGGGCACGGGAATGGCCCCCGCATCTGAATATTTCGCTTAACGTTACCAGCGCGGACCTCGCCACTAGCGATTTTGCCACGGTGCTTGCCGATACGGCGAGCGAAGCGGGCATAGCGCCCGAGCGGGTTATCCTGGAAATCACCGAACAGGCACTGGTGATCGAACTGGACCGTTCGGCGCAGCGGCTGCAGGAGCTGGCTGATCGCGGGATGCAGATCGTGCTCGACGACTTTGGCGCGGGCTTCTGTAACTTTCGCTATCTCACCATGCTGCCACTGACCGGCCTGAAGCTTGACCGCTCGATGATCGAGAACCTCGCTGAAGATACGCGCGACCTGGCGGTGTTGCGCGGGATCGTCGCAATGGCGCGTGCGCTCGATCTCTATGTCGTGGCTGAGGGCGTGGAGAATCCGGCGCAAAAGCTGATTGTGTCGGCCGAGGGTTGTGTGAAGTGGCAGGGCTTCCTTGGTGCCCGGCCTATGACTGCAAGCGAACTGGCTTCCTTTAGCGGGGGCTGATGGCTAGGGGCGTGCGCCTGTTTGTTGTTTGCCAGAAGGAACTGCCATGCGATCGCTCGACGCCAGCCAGAAATACCCGATGGTCTTGCCTGACGGTACGGAGGTGAAGACCGTCGTTCATCTTAACCAGGTGATCGACCACCCGCGCATCGAGATCGGCGACTTCACCTATTTCGGCCACCTTGAGGTGCTTGACGACTACGCGGCGTTCCTCGCGCCGTACATCTATCCGCCGAGCAAGGAGAAGCTGGTGATCGGCAAGTTCTGCCAGATCGCCCACGGCGTACGGATCATCACCAGCTCGGCCAACCATGACACCAGCGGTTTTTCGACCTATCCCTTCGCCAACTTCATGCTCGATAGCAGCATGGAGATGGCCGACGTGGTCAAGTTGATGGACCTGCCCGATCGCAAGGGCGACACGGTAATCGGCAATGACGTGTGGATCGGCATGAATGCCATCATCATGCCGGGTGTCACCATCGGTGACGGGGCGATCATCTCGGCCGGGGCCGTGGTGGTGAAGGACGTTGCGCCTTACACAGTGGCGGGTGGCAATCCCGCGCGCGAGGTCAAGGCGCGTTACGATGCGGAAACGGTTGCCGCACTGCTGGACATCGCCTGGTGGGATTGGCCTGCAGACGTGATCAGCACGAACTTCAAGGCGATCGCCGGTGCCGATATCGCGGCCCTGCGTGCGGTAAAGCCGACCTAACCCTTCTTCGCCGCCTTGCGGGCGATCCCGCTTAGGCCCTTGGTCAGCTGGAACAGCCCGTTAAGCCTGCTTTCCGGATTGCCCCAGGCGCGCTCGATCACGAGCTTCATGTCGGGCCGCAGACGGGCGGTGCCTTGCAGGCGCTCGACATAGGCGAGCAGACCAGCGGGGTCGGCGAAGTCGTCATTGTGGAAGGTGACCAGCGTGCCGCGCGCGCCCACGTCGATCTTGGCGATGTTGGCGCCGATGGCCTGCTGCTTGATCTCGATCAGGCGAATGAGGTTCTTGGTCGGCGCGGGCAGGTCGCCGAAGCGGTCGATCATCTCGGCGGCCATAGCGTCGAGGTCGCCCTTGTTCTCGGCCTGGTTGAGGCGGCGGTAAAGCGCCATGCGCACGGCGAGATCGGGCACATAGTCTTCCGGAATCATGATCGGCGCATCGACAGTGATCTGCGGGGAGAGGCCGCTGCTGTCACGCTCCAGCCCGACATCGCCCGCCTTGGCCGCGAGGATCGCGTCTTCCAGCATCGACTGGTACAGCTCGAAGCCGACCTCGCGGATATGACCCGATTGCTCGTCGCCGAGCAGGTTGCCCGCGCCGCGAATGTCGAGATCGTGGCTGGCAAGCTGGAAGCCAGCGCCAAGCGAATCGAGATCGCCCAGCACCTTGAGCCGCTTCTCCGCCACTTCCGAAAGCGCGGTGTTCTCGGCCGTGGTGAGATAAGCATAGGCGCGGATTTTCGAGCGGCCCACGCGCCCGCGCAGCTGGTATAGCTGGGCGAGGCCGAAGCGGTCGGCGCGGTGGATGATGATGGTGTTGGCGCTCGGCAGGTCGAGCCCGCTTTCGACGATCGTGGTCGAGAGCAGCACATCGTACTTCTTCTCGTAGAACGCGCTCATGCGCTCCTCGATTTCGCCCGCTGCCATCTGGCCGTGTGCGGTGACATATTTCACCTCGGGCACGGTCTTGTGCAGCCAATCCTCGATCTCGGGCATGTCCGAAATGCGCGGCACGACGATGAAGCTTTGCCCCCCGCGATGGTGTTCGCGCAGCAGCGCCTCGCGCACCACCATCTCGTCCCATTCCATCACGTAGGTCCGCACCGCGAGGCGGTCGACCGGCGGGGTCTGGATGGTGGAGAGTTCGCGCAGCCCGCTCATCGCCATCTGCAAGGTGCGCGGGATCGGCGTGGCCGTCAGCGTCAGCACGTGAACGTCGGCGCGTAGCTGCTTGAGCTTTTCCTTGTGGGTGACGCCGAAGCGCTGCTCCTCGTCGACCAGCACGAGGCCGAGGTTCTTGAACCTGGTGTTCTTCGACAGGATCGCGTGGGTGCCGATCACCACGTCCATCGTGCCTGCCGCCAGCGCGTCGCGCGTTTCCTTCGCCTCCTTGGCCCCGACCAGGCGCGAGAGGCGGCCGATGCGCAGCGGGAACCCGGCAAAGCGCTCGCAGAAGTTCTGATAGTGCTGGCGCGCGAGCAGGGTGGTGGGGGCCACCATTACCACCTGCTGGCCTGCCATGGCAGCCACGAAAGCGGCCCGCAGCGCAACCTCGGTCTTGCCGAAGCCAACGTCGCCGCAGACCAGGCGGTCCATCGGCTTGCCGCTCTCGAGATCGCTCAGCACATCGGCGATCGCGCGCTCCTGATCGTCCGTTTCTTCCCACGGGAAGCGATCGAGGAACTGGTTGTAGGTGCCATCCTCGACCTCGATGACCGGGGCCTTCTTGAGCGCTCGCTGCGCAGCGACCTGCATCAATTCGCCCGCGATCTCGCGGATGCGCTCCTTCATCTTTGCACGACGTTTCTGCCATGCCTCACCGCCCAGCCGATCGAGCATGACCGCTTCCTCGCTGCTGCCGTAGCGACTGAGCACGTCGATATTCTCGACTGGGATGAAGAGCTTGTCGCCGCCCTTGTATTCGAGCTGCACGCAGTCGTGCTTCGATTTGCCCACCGCAATCGGTTCGAGGCCGAGATATTTGCCGATCCCGTGCTCGGTGTGGACGATGAGATCGCCCACGCTGAGCGCCTGCAGTTCGGCCAGGAAGGCATCGGCGCTCTTGCGCTTCTTCTTGCGCCGCACCAGCCGGTCGCCGAGAATGTCCTGCTCGGTCAGCAGCTCCATCTCGTCATTGGCGAAGCTGGCTTCGATCGGCAGGATCATGGCTGCAGGCTTGCCCTTGGCCGACAGGCCGAGCGCATCCTGCCAGCTCTCCGCCATCTGCACGGGCGTGCCGGCTTCCTCGAGGATCGAGACAATGCGCGAACGGCTGCCCTTCGAATAGGCCGCCAGGAGCGGGCGCTTGCCGGCCTTGGACAGTGCTTTGAGATGATCGGCAAGCACCGGATAGACATTGTCGCCGCGCGCGCGTTCGGGGGCGAAATCGCGGCCCGACCGGAAGCCGAAGCCGACCACGCCGTCGCTTTCCGGCTCGTCGAACGGCGTCGCACGATGTGCGGGTGCAGCGGCCAGTGCATCCTTCAGTTCATCGGCCGACATATACAGCGCATCGGGCTGCAGCGGGCGATAATTGCCCTTCGCCTGACCGGTGATCGCGGTGCGCTGGTCGAAATAGTCGCGCACATCCTTCACGCGCTCGTCCGCGGCGGCGAGCGCCGCCTGGTCGATCACCACCAGATCGTCCTTGCCGAGATGGTCGAACAAGGTCGCCAGCTTGTCCTCGAACAGCGGCAACCAGTGTTCCATGCCGGCCAGCCGGCGGCCTTCGCTGACCGCCTCGTACAGTGGATCCTGCGTCGCATTGGCGCCGAACATCTCGCGGTAGCGGCTGCGGAACCGCTTGATGCTGTCTTCGTCCAGCAGCGCTTCGCTTGCCGGGAGCAGGAGATGGCTATCCAGTCGGCCGGTGCTCATCTGCGTATTGGGATCGAAGCTGCGCAGGCTTTCCAGCTCGTCGCCGAAGAAGTCGAGCCGCAGCGCTTCGTCCATGCCGCTGGGAAAGATGTCGACGATCGAACCGCGGACTGCATATTCGCCCTTGTCGATCACCGTGTCGGTCCGGCTGTAGCCCTGTTTCTGCAGCAGCAGCGATAGGCTTTCGCGCCCGATCTCGATGCCCGGCTTGAACTCGCGCACGCTCTCGCGAATGCGAAACGGCGTGAGCACGCGCTGGAGTACGGCGTTGGCCGT
>DDFY01000037.1 GCA_002337385.1 Erythrobacter sp. UBA1916 | reverse complement strand
ACACTTGCGATGTTACATACCTCATGCGCGAGCGTCGCATAGTAGTGATCGTAATCGGCGAACAGCTCAACCGGCGGCATGGTGATGCGATCGGCAGCAGTCTCGTAATAGGCACTGCTTCCCTGATGCCTCACATCTGCGGGAACCGATGCGAAGAATGTGTCGAGCTCTTCGCGCTGTCCGGCAGGTGCGACCGGCTGGATGACCGGGGCTGGACGGAAACGGCTCGGCAAGTCGTCGACCTGGTCGGCATTGAACACCGGGTAGGACTTGAGCACGCGGCGCGCTTCTTCACTCTGCTCGCCAGTCTGCGGGTCCTCGACCTCTTTGGTGTAGCTCTTGTAGAAGACAGCGATGGTCGCCTTCTCGCCCTTGCGAACCTGGCCGCCAAGCTCCCTGGCCTGCCGATAGGTCATCCAGTAGGGCGAGGCGAACCCGCACATGTCAGCGACGAGCCAGAGCCAGAACACATTGATCCCCTGGTAGGGAATACCGCAGGCACGCATCGGGCGCGCCAGCGCCACGCCGCGCCAGGGCTTGACCCAGGGCCTTGTACCTTCCTCGAGGCGCTTGATGATTTCAGCGGTGATGCGTTGCGCAGGCGATTGCGCATTCGCGCGATAGGCTTTCTTTGCCATGTGAGGTCTCCTGATCCGGCCACCCGGCAAGGATTTGCAGGTGGTCCGAAACGGCAAAGCTCCCCTCTCCTCTCACCCGGCAAAAAGGAGGCGGCCCCTGCCGGAAATGGCAGGGACCGCCTCACGGGGGTCGAGATGACCGGTCCTGTCAGGAGGAGGTCAGGCGGCCATCTCGCGGGGAGACTTGTCATCCTCGCCGGCAAAGTCGTCGCTGGCGTCGCTTGCTTCATTGGCTTCATCGTCAGCAACCGTTGCGTCCTGGCCGGCAAAACGCATCGCATCGGGGACCCAGGCGAGCGCTGCATCGCGCACCGCGGCATCGGTGATGAAGTTGCCCGAGAAGACGCGCTCGGCGCTTTCAGCCAGCTCGGACTTCTTCGAAGCGGCAAAGCGCGCGACGAGATCGGGCCCACCAACTTCAGACAACGCATCGAGGATCACCGCCTTCGACACCCGGTCGAAATAGTTCGCCGCATTGGGCCTCCACCAGCGGGCGATATCAATGCCGATGCTGGCGCCGAGATGATCGTGCAATGCGATCGCGCGCTCGCCGGCAAGGTTGAGGCTTGCCTCGAAGGTTCGACCGACGACATAGCCAAGCCAGGTAGCGCGGGCATCATCGTCCAGAGCGCGGAACGCCTTGAAGCGTTCGACCACATCTTCGCCAGCGCGCCAGGACTCATCAAGGCCACCCTTGAACTCGGCCAGCGCCGCGCTCGCAGGTGCATCCTTGGCTTCGAAACCGATAATCGGTCCGGCCGCCACCGGACCGCGCAGCGTTGTCGCCGATTGCGCACGCCAGTCGAGCGTATCGGCATCGGCAAGCGTGAAGACCATGAGGTCGAACGCGAGCGCCGGATCGGACGCGACATGGAGTGCGAGCACGTCGCGGCGCTGCATAGCCAGCTCGTCGACCAGGCGTTTCGATAGCGTCGCGCGCTTGGGCGCTTCTTCTCCGGTTCCCGAAACGACTTCGACGGGATCGTCGCCCGGCGCAAGCACGGCCGCATTCTCGGTATAGAAATGCGGCTGGAGCACCGGTACGCCATCGCGCCCTAATGTCAGGATCATACCGGCGTCGGGCTTGAGCTCGGGATCGAGCACCAGCGGGCGATTGCGTATCTCCTGGCATTCGCGCTCGATCGTCTCGATCGACTGTTCCGCAGCGGCAACGGCATCCTCGTCGCTGTCCTCGGATTCGAGGATCGCGGCATGCTCGTCCCACGAGGTGTCGAGCTCGTCGAGCCGGGCAAGCTCGGCTTCGCTGAGCGGCGCGGCCTCTGCCGGAAGGCGATGCAGGCCGTCGATGAGGTCGTGCGAGACATAGTTGTCGAGCGTCGGCTTGACCCAGGCGATCTCGTGTTCGCCGGCGAGCGCCTTGGCGCATTCTTCCATTCGCGCCCGGGCAAGATCCTCGAGCAGCGCGACATCGACCCAGCTTTCGCTGTCATCGTCATCGAAGAGTTCGCGCTCGATCCGACCACCGGCCTCGACATAAGCATCGCGCCCGACAAGCCGGGCACGCGGATCGTTGCCGCGCACCGTGCCGTTCAGCACCATGCGGCGGATGCTGTCGGGCGTGGGCGCGTAGTAGGCCGATGAGACCTGCTCGAAGACCTGCGCCTGGATTACCTGGTCCGAACTGGCGCCATAAGCCTTGGCGATGTCGAGGGTGATCTCGCCGGCGGCAAGCGCTTCGAAGACAGGCTGGGCAAGATTTGCCAGACGCAGCCGTCCTTCTACGAAACGGACCGTGAGACCGAAGCGGCGCGCGACGTCCTCGCTGCTCGCACCGGCCTCGATCAGCGAAGCGAAGGCCTGCGCTTCATCGGCCGGGTTCATTGCGAGGCGGTGGAAGTTCTCGGCAAGACTGGTCTCGATGGAATCGGCGTCCGCGTCGTCAAGCACCAGGCACGTGACCGGATGTGTGCGCGGGAGCGCCTTGTCGTCGGCCAGCGAGAAGAGCGCACGGCGGCGGCGTTCGCCTGCCTCGACCTCGAACTTGCCCTTGGCAGCCGGGCGCACGATGAGGTTCTGCAGCAGGCCGTTGGCCGCGATGCTGGCTTTCAGCTGCGCATCGGCCTTGGCATCGGCGTGCTTCCTGACATTGCGGGGGGATTGAACGAGCTTGTTCAACGGGATGGTCTTGATCATCGGAAGTCTCCTGATTGAACGCCCTATGCATGCCGACAACCGGCCCCATTCAGGCGCATTCAGGCCAAGGCCCCCTCCTCTCTCTGATCTGGAGCTCGACGCGCTCTGCTTTGAGTTTGAAAATTGTAACTTAAACTTGACAATCACATGGGGTTTGTGCATTAAACTTGACATGTTTGAGGTGCGCCGAACCGATGAGTTCATCGATTGGCTCAGAGGCTTGAAGGATGTCTCGGCACGGGCACGGATCGCGAGGCGTATCGACCGGATCGCGCAAGGAAACCTGGGCGATGCCAAGTCCATCGGAGATGGTGTCAGCGAGCTGCGATTTACGTTCGGTCCGGGATACCGGGTCTATTACACGAGACGCGGCGACGTGATCGTCATCTTGCTGTGTGGTGGGAACAAGGGATCGCAGACCAGGGACATCAAGCGCGCCAAGGCGATGGCGAAGGAGATTGAAGATGGCGATTGAAACGAAGCCGTGGGATGCAGCGGAACTGCTCGAGACGCCTGCGGATATCGCAGCCTATCTTGACGCCTATCTCGAAGACGGCTCGCCCGAAGAACTGCTCCAGGCGCTCAACACGATTGCGCGGTCGCGGGGTATGTCCGCATTATCGCGCGAGACGGGCATCAGTCGCGAAGCGCTCTATCGCGCGCTCAGCGATACCGGCAACCCGACTCTCGACACGCTCATGCGGGTCATGAAAGCACTCGGTGTTAGGCTCGCGATAGCCGCATGAGCCATGATGGCGAGCCGCTAAGCGGCTGCCATCAATCGCTCAATCACCGACGAAGCACTCTCGCGCGGCACGAACAGCCGCGTCTTGTAGCGGATGATCTCGGTGAAGCAGCCTCGCGCCTTGTACCAGTCGAGCCGCGATGCTGACCAACCGGCAAGTTCGAGCCGCTGCGAGCGGTTCACCAGGCTGCGCTTCAGCGTCAGGCGTTCGATACCGGCGATTTCCATCGGCTTGCCCGAACCAAGCACGGCATCGGCCAGCTGGTCGGGATCGAGTTGCTGGACATCGCCGATGCCAAGTGCGCGGCACAGGTCCGGAACGACGGCGACCGGCACTTCCCTGCCCAGGAGCGAACGCCCGTCGGTTGAAGCAATGCGGCTGACACGGACATGTTCGGCAGGAAGCTTGTCCCAGACCGGCAGCAGCAATCCGGTTGCAAGGTACAACCGCTCACGCCTGAAGCTCGATGCCGCCTCACCGACCTCGGCATTCCAGCGTTCGCGGAATGCGGCTTCGTCGATGGTTTCCCATGAGCTTTCCTCAAGTGCGTCGGCAGTGATGTAGGAGCGCTTCAGGGGCCGGATGAGTTCGAAGCGCGATATCCGTTCGCCCTCGTCGGTGAGCAAGCTGCGCGCCTGCACCAGAAGTGCCACACGGCCCGAACGCGCATTGCGCAGCGTGCGCTGGCGCGGTCCGGCAAGGTCATGGATCTTCTCCAGGCGCTCGAGCGAGAGCGGATGCATGGCGCGGGCAATCTCGAGTTCGAGCAGGTGCGTGGTCGCGGCCGAGACACCGTCGGTCCTTAGCAAGCTGTCCGAGAGAACTTCGAAGCTCTCGACCGCAATGGTCTCGACACCGAGATCCAATGTGCCGGCTTCGCGCGCAGCATCGATCCTCGCTTCGACCAGCGCGAGATATTCATCGAAGATCGCATTCTGCAGGGCAATGGGAAGTGCGAGGATGCGATTGAGCCAGCGCTGGATCGGCGGCAAGTCCTCAACCATACCGCCATCGGATGCGGTGATCGTTAGACCCGAAAGCTCCTCGAAACGTGCAAGCGAGACCGCTTCCAATTTGCCGGCGAACAGCAGTCCGAACCAGCGCGTGAGCGCTTCTTTTGCGTATGTGCTTTCCAGATTGTCGGCCGGATCGAACAGGTTCTGACCGCCAGTCTGACGCTGGCCGCGCGTCAGTGCGCCGAGACTGTCGAGGCGCCGGGCGATGGTCGAGATGAACCGTCGCTCGCCGCGTACATCGGTAGTGACGGGACGAAACAGCGGCGCCGAGGCCTGGTTGGTGCGGTTGGTGCGGCCCAGCCCCTGGATAGCCGAGTCCGCGCGCCAGCCCGGTTCGAGCAGGAAATGCACCCGCCGCTGCCGGTTCTCGCAATCGAGATCGGCATGATATGACCGGCCCGTACCGCCTGCATCGGAAAAGACCAAGATGCGCTTGTCGCCGTTCATGAACGCGCGCGTTTCGGCAACGTTCGAACGCGGACTGCGCGACTGTACGACCTGCTTGCCGTCCGCACCTACAATGAGCCGGCGGCTGCGCCCGGTGACTTCGGCGACATGGTCGGTGCCGAATCGCTCGATGATGGCGTCAAGCGCGGTCGCGATCGGCGGGAGCGCGCAAAGCTGTTCGATCATCGTGTCGCGCGCCGCCACGGCGCTGCGGCACAGCACCGCGTTACCGTCCTCGTCGATCATCGGTTCGGAACGCGGATTGCCGTCCTCGTCAACGAAGACCGCCATCAGCCGGACCGGAAAGCTCTTGGCGAGGTAATCGATGACATATTCTTTGCAGTC
>DDFY01000017.1:466-7038 GCA_002337385.1 Erythrobacter sp. UBA1916 | reverse complement strand
ACCGGCGCGGCTATGCCCCGCTCACCCTGTGCCGCGAGTGCGGACACCGGTTGCAATGCCCCCATTGCAGCGCGTGGATGGTCGAGCATCGTTTCTCCGCCCGCCTTGCCTGCCACCACTGCGGGCACGAAATGCCCCCGCCCAAGGCCTGCCCCGAATGCGGCGCGGCTGACAGCCTTGTCCCCTGCGGCCCCGGCGTCGAACGCATTGCCGACGAGGTGGCGAAGGTCCTGCCCGATGCGCGGGTGACCGTGGCCACCTCCGACACGCTCAATTCGCCCGAACGCGCCGCCCAGTTTGTGGCCGAGGCCGAAAACGGCGCGATCGATGTGATAGTGGGCACCCAGCTCGTCACCAAGGGCTTCCACTTCCCCGAGCTGACACTGGTGGGCGTGATCGACGCTGACCTCGGGCTGGAAGGCGGCGACCTGCGCGCGGCCGAACGGACCTATCAGCAGATCGCGCAGGTGGCGGGCCGTGCCGGGCGCGGGGCCAAGCCCGGCGAAGTGCTGATCCAGACCCGCCATCCCGAAGCCCCCGTCATCGCCGCGCTGGCGGCCGGGGATCGCGACGCCTTCTACGCCGCCGAAACCGAAGCGCGCCGCCATGCCCATGCCCCGCCGTTCGGGCGCTGGGCCGCGATAATCATCTCCTCGGAAGACGAGGCCGAAGCGCGCATGGCCGCCAACCGCATCGGCGACACCCGACCACGCCTGCCCGACTTGCAGATCTACGGCCCTGCCCCTGCTCCACTTGCCTTGCTGCGCAGCCGCTATCGTTTCCGGCTACTCGTCAACGCGCGGCGCAGCGCCCAGCTGCAGCAGACCATCCGCAAATGGCTGGCCGAAGTTCAACACCCGCCCGGAGTGCGCGTGGGGATCGATATCGATCCCTATAACTTTGTTTAGTGCGCGCCTGCGCAAAGCCATCTAGTCGCCCGCAGCTTGCGCCCCTAAAAAGGCTTGCAAGGCTGATCTAAAGGACCGGGAACACTACACGATGGACGACACTTTTCCGGGCGAGGACAACACCAACGGCTTCGACCACACCAATGCGCCGCCCATCCCCGACGGCATCTCGCGCAGCACGATGGAAGACCTGCCCTTTTCGCTGGTAATCGCCGACGCCCAGCTGCCCGATATGCCGCTGGTCTATGTCAACAACGCCTTCGAGCGCGTGACCGGATACAACCGCGAATTCGTGATCGGCCGCAATTGTCGATTTCTGCAGGGCAACGACACGAGTCCTGCCGACCGCCAGCTGATTCGTGACGCACTCGAAGTCGGGCGCGAGGTCACCCTCGACATCCTCAACTACCGCGCCGATGGCGAGCCCTTCGTGAACCGGCTGCTGATTTCGCCAATGCGCGATGGCGACAAGATCACCCACTTCCTCGGCATCCAGTCGGAGCACCCGACCGACAGCGCCTTTGCCGAGCGCGCGGCCCGCCTCGATGAGCAACTGCGCGAGGTCCAGCACCGGGTGAAGAACCACCTCGCGCTGCTGCTGTCGCTCATTCGCCTCGAATCGCGCCGCACCACCAACACCAAGGACGCGCTCGGAGTGCTCGCCAACCGCGTCGAGGCGCTCAACATGCTCTATGATGAGTTCAGCCGGTCGGGGGGCAACAGCAAGGGCTCGATCGCGCTCGGCGCTTACGTCAGCCGCGTGTGCAGCGCGCTCAACATGATCGACGGACACCGTGAGGTTCGCATGAACCTCGAGACCGACGAGGTGCGCGCCACGCTGAACAGCGCCTCGCAGGTTGGCCTGCTGGTTTCCGAACTGCTCACCAACGCGCTCCAGCACGGCTTTGGCGATGACGAGCCGGGTGAGGTGAATGTGCGGCTGTGGCGCGACGACAGCGGCGAGAACACCTGCCTGCAGGTCGCCGACAACGGCGGCGGTATTCCCGAGGGGATCGACTGGCCCAACGAGGGCAGCCTCGGCGCGCGCATCGTGCGTGACCTGACCGCGCGGATCGACGGCACAATCGATGTCGAAACCGGGGCTGAGGGCACCACGGTCACGATCACCATTCCGTTGAGCGCACTCGGTTCGCAAGACCCTGACGACTGAGGCGCGCTCCTGCGGCTAGTCCTTGCGCTCTCGTTGCAGCAGTTCGCGCTTGATCGCTTCGCCGTAGGCATAGCCGCCCAGCCCGCCGCCTGCCTGAACCACCCGGTGGCACGGGACCAGCACGGCAACCGGGTTTGCGCCATTGGCACTGCCCACCGCGCGGGCAGCCCCCGGCTGGCCCAGCGCGGCGGCGATTTCGCCATAGCTGCGCGTCTCGCCCGCTGGAATCTGGCGGAGCTGGTCCCACACGCGCTGCTGGAACGCGGTGCCCTGCACGTCGAGAGGAATGTCCGGCCCCGTGCCCGGAGCCTCAACCGCCGCGACCACCTGCTGGACCAATCGTGCGAAATCTGCCCCGCCCTGCGCCAGTTCGGCGCGCGGGAAGCGTGCGCGCAGGTCGTCTTCGCCTTCGTTGAACGAGAGCCGACACACCCCTTTCGCCGTCGCCGCCACCAACATCGGGCCCAGGCTGGTTTCGGCCACCGTCCAGCTTATCGTCACGCCCTCACCGCCGCGCGCCCATATAGATGGTGTCATGCCTAGTGCTCCCTCCATTCCCGCATAGAACGTGCTCGGCCCCTCGAAGCCTGCTGCATAGATCGCTTCGGTCACTTCGCCCGCTTCGCTCAGCCGCGCACGCGCCGCCTCCTGCCGCAGCGCCCTGCCATAGGCCGCAGGAGAAAGCCCCGTCGCCCGCGTGAACACGCGCTGCAAATGCGTGGGAGAATAGCCGCAAGCCTGCGCCAACTCGCCCAGCGGCACAGGCCGCGCCTCAGCGCGCAACATCGCCAGCGCCTGCGCCACCGCCGCTTCGTCGCGCGCCACTTCACTGGGACGACAGCGTTTGCACGGGCGAAAGCCTTCGCGCTCCGCTTCGTTTGCTCCACTAAAGAAGCGGCAGTTCTCTGGCCGCGGCCTGCGCGCCGGGCACGAGGGGCGGCAATAGACCCCGGTCGAGATCACGCCGACCACGAAACGCCCGTCGAAGGCGCGGTCGCGCTGGGCGAAGGCTTCGGCCATCTGGGCAAGTGGAAGGTCCATGCCCCATTATCTAAGGCCGGAATGTGAGCTATGCTTCCCAAATCTTGCGCTTAAAGCGAGGAAAGGCAAAAGGGGGCCATGATCCTGCACAAAATTCGCTTCCTCGCATTGGCGCTCGGCGCACTGTTTGCCGCTATGGTCCAGTCCGCACCGGCGCAGGCCGACGAGGCCGACATTGCCGCTGCCGCACGCGGCGTGGTGCGCGTGGTCATCATCGGGCGCGATGGCGGCAAGATCTTTCCCATCGGACATGGCACCGGCTTCGTCGTCGCGAATGAGCGGATCGTGACCAATGCTCACGTCATCAATCAGGCCCTTGAGGATGATCGCCTCGCCATCGGCATCGTCCCTCCGGAAGGCGGGGATGCGGTCTATGCCCGGCCCATTTCGGTCAGCCCGCGCAACGATCTGGCCATTCTGAAGACAACCAAGAACATGAACCTGCCGGTGCTCACCATCGCGGGCAATCCGGCCAGCGGGCAAAGCTCCGTCACCGCCATCGGCTACCCTATGAATGTCGACCGCGCACAGGGGCTCGACCAGAACGACCTGTTCCGCGCCATTCCCCCGGTGATGAGCACCGGATTTCTCTCGGGCCGCCGCCCGAGCCGCGAGATGGACACGCTCCTGCACACCGCGCCCATCGCGCGCGGTAACTCGGGCGGGCCGCTGGTCGACAATTGCGGACGGGTCATCGGGGTCAACTCATTCGGCGCCGAAAGCGAGGGGACCGAGGCCGAGTTCTTCTTTGCTGTCAGCACGCGCGAGCTGCTGCCTTTCCTGCGGGCCAACGATATTCAGCCGCAACTGAACGCGCTGCCCTGCCGCTCGCTGGCCGAACTGGATGCCGAGGATGAAGCCCGCCGCCAGCAGATGCTCGCCGCAGAGCGTCGCCTGGCCGAAGAGGCCCAGGCCAACCGGTCAAGGCAAATGGACGAATTGCGCCGCGATCTGACCTATCGCACGATCGATGCCCGCGCGAACCAGATGGCACTTGCACTACTGCTGTTCGTGATCGCGCTGGCGGCAGGTGGCGCGGCCTATCTGATGCACCTGCGCGGCGACATGCGCCTGCGCGCGGTGGCAGGCAGCGTGGCGATTGTTGCGCTGGTTGGCGCCGCCATCGCCTGGTTCACCCGTCCCGCCTTCGCCGATATAGAAAACGAGGTGCAGGCCGCGCTGAATGCAGACCTGCCCAGCGATGAGAACGGCAATCAGCCGACTGGCGTGATTTTGGACGAGGCGACCTATTCCTGCGTGCTCGACCAGCAGCGCAGCCGCGTGACCAGCGCCCCCATGCAGGACCTTGAGATCAGCTGGAGCGCGCAAGGCTGCATCAACGGACGGACCCAGTACGGCCTCAATGCCGGCGACTGGACCCGCGTTCTGGTGCCGGAAACGGAAGCGGCCGTGTCGGTCAATCGCTTCGATCCCGAATCGCGCGAATATGTCGTCGAGCGCTACCTGCTCGATCGCAATGCGATGAGCGATGCGCGCGAGCGGCGCGAGCAATACGAGGCCCCGCAATGCGGCGCTGGCGAGCAGGCTGCGCGCCAGTTGGGAATCGATCAGGGCTCGGTGATGTCGGCGCTTCCCGACCGGCCCAACGAGCGGCTTGTCTATACCTGCATGCTGAGCAAAAACGGCACGGACTGACGACGGACACACTTTACCTGCCAAAGGCTTGCCCCCCGGCCTTGCATCCCTACCCTCTCGATGCTAGGCGCGCGCCGAGTTTGCCGGGGGGCGCTCTATGTGCCCCATCTTCTCCGGCGGAACACACATCGTCTACTCGGACAGTTTGAAGGATATTTCGCGCGTGGAGCTTTCCGCCGGTATTCAGGCCAGCCTAGCAGGGCGTTACGCCTCGGCCCTGTTCGATCTCGCCAGCGAGGCGGGCACCGTTTCTGCAGTCGAGTCTGATCTCGACCAGCTCGATGCTGCATTGCGCGAATCGAGCGATCTGCGTGCGCTGATCCGCAATCCAGAGATCAAGCGGTCACAGATTGCCAAGGTGATGGTCGGTCTGTCCGATCACCTCGAGCTTTCGCCGCTGACCAAGAATTTCCTCGGCGTGCTGGCGAACAATCGCCGCGTGGCCGATCTGCCCGGCATCATTCGCGCCTTTGCGGCCATCGCCGCTGCCCAGCGCGGCGAAGTGCAGGCCGAAGTCGCCTCCGCGCACCCGCTCAGCGATGCCCAGCTGGGCGAGCTGGAAGGCCGGTTGCGCGCTCGTGAGGGCCGCACTGTGAAGCTCAAGTCCCGCGTCGACCCCGACCTGCTGGGCGGGCTCGTCGTTACCATTGGTTCCAAGCGCATCGATAGTTCGATCCGCACCCGTCTCAACTCGCTTGCCCAGGCCATGAAGAGCGCCTGAAACGCCGATTACCGAAAGGCTCAATGATGGAAATCCGCGCCGCTGAAATCTCCAAGGTCATCAAGGACCAGATCGCCAGCTTCGGCACCGAGGCCGAAGTCAGCGAAGTCGGCACCGTGCTGTCCGTTGGGGACGGCATTGCCCGTGTCCACGGCCTCGACAACGTACAGGCGGGCGAAATGGTCGCCTTTTCGACCGGTATGCAGGGCATGGCCCTGAACCTCGAAGCCGATAACGTCGGCGTCGTGATCTTCGGCTCGGACGCCGAGATCAAGGAAGGCGACAGCGTCAAGCGCACCGGCACCATTGTGGACGTTCCCGTCGGCAAGGGTCTGCTCGGCCGCGTGGTCGATGCGCTCGGCAACCCGATCGACGGCAAGGGCCCGCTCAAGGACGTGACTCGCGAGCGCGTGGAAAAGAAGGCCCCCGGCATCATCCCGCGTAAGTCGGTGCACGAGCCCGTGCAGACCGGCATCAAGGCGATTGACGCGCTCGTGCCCGTCGGCCGCGGCCAGCGTGAGCTGATCATTGGTGACCGTCAGACCGGTAAGTCCGCCGTCGCCATCGATACCTTCATCAACCAGAAGGGCTGGAACAACGGCGACGACGAGAGCAAGAAGCTCTACTGCATCTACGTCGCCGTGGGCCAGAAGCGCTCCACCGTTGCGCAGATCGTGAAGCAGCTCGAAGAAAACGGCGCGATGGAATACTCCATCGTTGTTGCCGCCACCGCTTCGGAGCCCGCTCCGCTGCAGTACCTCGCGCCTTACACCGGCGCCACCATGGGCGAATTCTTCCGCGACAACGGCATGCACGGCCTGATCGTTTATGACGATCTCTCGAAGCAGGCTGTTGCCTATCGTCAGATGTCGCTGCTGCTGCGCCGCCCGCCGGGCCGCGAAGCCTATCCGGGCGACGTGTTCTACCTGCACAGCCGCCTGCTCGAGCGTGCGGCCAAGATGAACGACGAAAACGGTGGCGGCTCGCTCACCGCGCTGCCGATCATCGAAACGCAGGCTGGCGACGTCTCGGCCTACATTCCGACCAACGTGATTTCGATCACCGACGGCCAGAT
>DDFY01000017.1:0-220 GCA_002337385.1 Erythrobacter sp. UBA1916 | reverse complement strand
TCGGCCCAGACCAAGGCGATGAAGAAGGTCGCCGGTTCGATCAAGCTGGAGCTGGCGCAGTACCGCGAAATGGCGGCCTTCGCACAGTTCGGCTCGGACCTCGATCCCGCCACGCAGAAGCTGCTTAACCGCGGCGCGCGCCTGACCGAGCTGCTCAAGCAGCCCCAGTTCTCGCCGATGCCGATCGAAGAGCAGGTCGTGTCGATCTTCGCGGGCACCA
>DDFY01000018.1 GCA_002337385.1 Erythrobacter sp. UBA1916 | reverse complement strand
TAAACTGCGACTGCAAAGAATACGTCTAATGTTGAGCTCAACATTAGACGTATTCGCGCGGGCTGAGATCGATCTCGAGATGCTCGCGCTCCTCGTCGGAAAGATCGGCAAGACGCCGGTCGAGCATGGCCTCGGCAGTCGAGACCAGTTGGACGACCACCGAATTGTCGTTTTCCAGCGCGTTCTCGATTGCAGGCATGAGGCTGGGAAGCTTCATCGATAGAAGCAATTGCGCAAAGAAGCGTTGCTTGGTGCCTTCGAACACCGACAATGCCGATGCCTTGGCGCCGCTGTTGAGCGTGTCGCCGCTGTCGCCATCGACAATCCGTGTCGCCTCGAGCGCGTCCCCGAGGTTGGCATGGATGATCGCCCAGGCCTCAGCATAGGCATCGTAGATGGCGATCTGCTCCTGGGTCAGGCAGTGCTCAAGGATTTCGTATTCGACGCCGGCAAAGGACAAGGCGCGCGCGGTGTAGAGACCGAGTGCTTTCAGGTCGCGGGCAACGAGTTCCATCGCGGCAATCCCGCCCTCGCGAATGTCGGCGACAAATGCCTCACGGTCGGCAAAGGCGGTCTGAGGTCCCCAGAGGCCGATCCGCGTCGCATAGGCGAGGTTGTTGACGTCCGACGCGCCGGTCGCCGAAGCGTAGACGACCCGGGCGCGCGGCAGCAGGTTCTGCAGCCGTATACCGGCAATCCCCTGTTCCGATCCCTTGATTTTGCCACGCGATCCCTCGCCTCCGGCGGCGCCCGCCATGGCGTGGACCTCATCGAAGATGAGCACGCCATCGAACGCGTCTCCAGCCCAGGCAAGGATCTGCTCGAGGCGGGTGGAATCGGTACGTGCCGAGCGCAGCGTCGGATAGGTCACGAACAGGATGCCTTCGGGCATCGTCACCGGCTGGCCCAGCTTCCAGTTGCCCAGGGGCTGGATATCGAGCGGGAGGCCGCCCAAGGCCGACCAGTCGCGGCGCGCGTCTTCCAGCAGGGCCTCGTTCTTCGATATCCAGATATGACGCCGCTCGCCCCGAATCCAGCGATCGAGGATCATGCTTGCAACCTGACGGCCCTTGCCCGCTCCGGTGCCGTCGCCGAGGAAATATCCCATGCGATAGGACTTTCCCTCGCGCGCAGGCTTGAGGCTGCAGCCCTTGTCCTCTGGCTCGTAGCTCCCGGGAATGTCCCGCGCATGCGCGCTTGCTGCATAGATCAGAGTCTCGACCTGTGCTGCTGACAATACGCCGTTGGCGATCAGGGGCGCAGGCAATTGCGGCGTCTCGATGGGTTTGGGCGAGGTGATCGAGCCCATTGCGACCGATTCTACCAGTTCGGTCGGGTGCAGCTGTGCATGGGTAATTGCGATGCGACTGGGCCGATAAGGCAAATAGTGGCCAACCTGGTCGGCGATGGGTGCAGGTTCGTCGAGCACTTCGAACTCGACAGCCGAAGCATTGCTGGCTGCAGTAGCTTGGACCGGAGGTGCGAGCACGGGCCGCGATGCAGCAACAGCAAGCCTGATCGGATTGCGCCGCTTAGCCGGGAGCAAGGCACGGATGGCTCCAACCTTTTGGCGCCGCGGCAGCGCGTCGATCAGTTGGGCCAGATCGGCAAAGTCGTTTGTTCTCGCCGTAGCGGCATTGCCCGTCGCTTCACATTTATCGATGACCACAAGGCGCGTCGCAATAGACGTGCCGGACTTGCGAAAGGCTCCTTCGATACAAGCGTTGAGGCGCAGGGCAGCGGGATGGCGCAGTTTTCCGACAAAGCGCGAGACATCGAACCATTCGGGCATGATCGCGACGAGCCGGCCTGCCTCGCGAAGGCAGCGCAGTGCCGAGCGCAAGTGCCGCGCGCCGCTGTTGCCGTCGTGGCCCCGTTCGGCGCTGAACGAAAACGGCGGGTTCATCAGCACGACATCGGACGCAATGCCCGGATCGAGCATCTGGTCGATCAGTTCGCCATCGTGGCGCGTAATCGTTGCTTCGGGAAACAGGCAGGCGAGAGCAGCCGCGCGTTCGCTCGATAGCTCGTTGAGCATGAGCCTTGCGTCGACTTTGTGCGGCCAGATGGCCAGCAGGCCGGTGCCCGCCGAAGGCTCGAGGCCCGTGTCGCCTTGGCGAAATGCGCAGGCGCGCGCCGCCAGCCAGGCAAGCCGGGGCGGTGTGGCGAACTGCTGCAATTCGACCTGCTGTTCGCTGCGGTTGGTTTGAGTGGGTACAAGCGCTTCAAGCTGCGCGATGAGGACATCCGCCACAGCAGGAGCGGTGTTGGCAGAAACCTCGGCTTGACTGCAAAGCCAGATAGTCTGTGCAAGCTCGCGGGCGGTGTTGGCTTCACTCGCCGACCATCGCCCGTCGGCATCGCTGCCGCCAAAGGCTTCGGTCAGAACCAGCGATATCCGCTGGCGCGATAGCGGCTTGCCATCGGCCAGATCGGTGGCAAGCACCCTTGCCGCGACAAGGACCGTGGGTTCGTTGGAATAGGCAAGATCGAATTGAAGAGCGGGCTGGGACATGAGAAACCTCCTGAAAAGGCCCTCACATCGCCGGGGCCTCGTTCAGGCAGGCGCCTCCTCTCCTCTTACGGACTGTCTGGCCTTGTTTGCTTCTCGGCGATGAAGCACATCGGCCCAGTCGTATCCGCTGCGCTGCGGTCGCACGACAACGATCCGCCGACCGGGCGCCGCATAGGCCTCGCAGCCGCGTTCCTGCGCCAGATCGCCGCCCTCGTCGGCATCGAGAAAGAGGTGCAGCACGCGCACCGATTCAGGAATGGTGACGATGCCGAAGCGTTCATTGCCGAGTGTCGCCCAGCAGGGAATGCCGAAAATTTGCGTTGCGGCCAGCGCAGTCTCGACGCCCTCGGCAAGCCCGAGATGCCCGCCTCTTGGCGCGGCTAGCCGCACCGCTCCGGTCTGTAGGCTGCCGAGCGCGCGCTTGGGCCGTGAAAACCTGGCTAGGGTTGCCGCGTCGCTATCGAGGAAGGTGCGGTGGAGCGCGATCACGCCTGCATCGCTGCGCACGGCAGCGAGCATGGCCGGCAGGAAGCGAACTTCACCTTTGGGTCCGAGCGGCGTTCGCTCATGATAACGCAAGTCCGGCGACGCAATTTCGATAGAGCGGCGTCGAAGATAAAGCTCTGCAGGGCTGCCAGGCAACGCACTGGCGTGCCGCCACAAGCGCACGGCATTGCGATCCGGTCCCGAAGAACGCGATGGCACCTCGCCTGGTTGATGATCGCCATCGAAAAGCTGACGCGCATCAAATCCTTCGCGCCCGAGCGCAGCAAGCACATCGGCGTTCGCGCAACCGGCAAAGCAGTGAAACAGGATCGCCTGCCGGCCGATGGTGACGCTCAGCGAAGGCGTGCGATCATCGTGCGCGGGGCAGCAGCACATGCCCTTGGAGCCGCGCCATTTGCCGCCAAGGCGTTCGACAATCTTGCGCGCTTGGCTTTCGAGCCGGGAATGATTGGGTGTGCGGGACATGGGCGCTCCTTCGATGCAGCGATGCCCATCCCGATGCAGCCTCCACTCTGCCCGCTCGCATGATGCCTTTCCAACCGACGATGTTCTATATATGTTCTCTTTCGATTCGTCCAGATCGGAGTGCGAGATATGCGCCCAACAGCCACCCAAATCACTCTTGCATGCTGCGCGCTACTGTGCGGCGGAACTGCTGCGGCGGAAGATGATATGCATGCTTCTGCTAGCGGGTACCGGATTGGCAGTAGCGATGGCGGGTTCCTGCTTGTCGAACACGGCATCTGGCCGCAACCGGAACGACGAGAGGTTGTGCCGCCGGTGCTCATCGAGCCAGTCCAGGCCAGTCCTGGAATCGGCTCGCACAAGCGCGGATCATCGCATTTTCGTCGGGCGACTTACCTACCACGTGTGTACTCGATGGAATCGAAGTTCGGCCTGCCAAGCGGATTGCTCGACGCGCTTGTCTGGACCGAATCACGCTACAATCCGCTCGCGGTCAGCAAGGCCGGTGCCGGCGGGCTGGGTCAACTCATGCCCGGCACCGCGCGCGATCTTGGCGTGTCGAACCGGTTCGATCCGGCTGAAAACCTCGAGGGCGCCGCGCGCTACCTGCGCCAGATGCTCGATGAATTCGGGGTGGTCCATCTCGCGCTGGCTGCCTACAATGCTGGTCCTGGCGCTGTGAAGCGCGCAAGGGGTATTCCTCGCAACGGCGAAACGCCCGGCTACGTACGGGATGTCCTTCGCCATTGGCGGTTCTGAGGTCGGGAGTAAAAAGTGAATCAGTCTCGGCTTCGAATCGGCGGAACACTTGACCAGAGCGGTCGCGGTCCCATCATCACGTCAGACGACGGCACGGTCTGGGTTCTCGAATACGAGGATGCAATTGATCCTCTCCTTGGTCAGATTGTTGCGGTCGAGGGTACCGTCGTAGGCTTCGATCGCTTGAAGGCCGACTGGATCGGCCTCGCTGCCGAACAAGCAGACTGAACAGACAACCCTACTTCGTCGATTGTTGGAAATCTGACATCGCAAGCACCCGCACCCTGAAAGTGGTGGCGGCGAAGGGCATGTGGGAAGCAAAGGAAGCGGGGCCTGTCGCTTCCGCAGCTTCCCGCTCACCCGACCCGTCGCCGATTCAGAGTGCGCGCGGGGCCCACAACACAAGATACCGCACCCTCAGGAGCGCATCGCAGATGCGCGGGACAGAGTGCGACAATTAGCCCGCTCTTCAGTCGAGCGTGTACCGAATGCACCACGATAACGTGGAGCGAATCGCTCTCAGAATTATCGACTTTGTTGCGACCTCCAAGATCGGAACAACATCCAGAACCATACGGAGAACGGTCCAGCCAATTTTCGATCGCTCGATACAATCTCACGCCGTCGCTTCGTCGATTGTTACCTAGGATGTTACCTAGAGCTCATCTCAGCGAAGAGGTATTCGAGTTTTCGATATCTTTCCATATGTATATCAGAGCTTTAGTGGTGAGCCCTGCTGGGTTCGAACCAGCGACCTACTGATTAAAAGTCAGTTGCTCTACCGACTGAGCTAAGGGCCCGACACCGGGCGCAGGCCGCGAATGGCCTGCGGCGCGTCACCTAGGCAGCGGGCGGCGGCGGGTCAAGCGTCCATGCAACTGCCGCAGTGTCAGCCCCGTCACCGGATCGCGCCAGTCGCCCGCAATCTGCGCCGCCGGGCCGAGCACGAAGCTGCGCTCGCGGAACAGCGGATGCGGGATCATCAGATCGGGGCGCGCGAAAATTCCGCCCGACCACAGCACGATATCACAATCGAGCGGGCGCGCTCGCCAGCGCTGCCCGCGCCGCACCCGACCGAACTTGCGCTCGACCTTCTGCAACTTGCGCAAGAGCTTGGCCGGCTTCATCGCGCAAGACAGCACCAGCGCGCCGTTGACATAGCGCCGCTGTGACGGGCCGACCGGCGCGGTTTCGATCAGGCGCGAACGGGCCACGACCTTGCCGATCTTGTCGTCGATCCGTGCAATCGCCTGCTCCACCACCTGGCGCGGCGCGCCAAAGCGATGGTGGCGCTGGTTAGACCCCAGCGCGACGAGATAGACCTGCTTGCTCAAATGTCCTCAACCATCCGGCCATAAAGCTGCGGGCGACGGTCGCGGAAGAAACCCCAGCTCGCGCGGTGCTCGCGCCCCTGATCAAGATCGAAGGTCGCCACCAGAACACCAGTTTCCTTGCTGCCGAATTCGTTCACATAGTCGCCCCATTCATCACAAATGAAGCTGTGGCCATAGAACGTGGTGCCGTCTTCCTCAGAGCCTTCGTGCCCGATGCGGTTGGCGGCGATCACCGGCATGCAGTTGCTCACCGCATGGCCGATCATCGCGCGGCGCCACATGCGGCTGGTGTCCATCCCGGCGTCCTTGGGTTCAGACCCGATCGCGGTGGGATAAAACAAGGCCTCTGCCCCGAGCAGCGCGAGGCAGCGGGCGGTTTCGGGATACCACTGGTCCCAGCACACCCCGATCCCGATCCGCGCCGAGCCGCCGGTGCAGGGCAGGTCCCAGACCTTGAATCCATCGTTGCCGGGGCGGAAATAGAATTTTTCCTCATAGCCCGGCCCATCAGGAATGTGGCTCTTGCGATAGGTGCCCATGATCTCGCCGTCTGGCCCGATCATGGCGAGCGTGTTGTAATAGTGGTGCTCGTCGCGCTCGAAGAAGCTGGTCGGGATCGCCACACCGAGCTGCTTGGCCAGCTTGCGCATGGCCACCACGCTGGGGTGCTCCAGCGTCGGGCGAGCAAGCGCGAAGAAGGCGTCGCGCTCCTCGCGGCAGAAATAGGGGCCGGAGAACAGTTCGGGCGGCAGGATCACCTGCGCGCCCTTGCCCGCGGCCTGTTCGACCAGAGCGGAAACGGCGGCGATATTGGCGGCCTCGTCAGCCAGCCCGAGTTCGAGCTGGAGCGCCGCGACAGTGAGCTTTCTCATGGCTCCCGCGATTACTGAGGCTCAAGCGCGAAGTCCACGAAAACGGCGTCAGGGCCGCTTGCGGAACAGCAGCGTCATGCGGTCGCTCTCACCGATTTCAGCGCGGCGGGCGCGTTCGGCGCTGCCTTCGGGCGCGCCGTTGAAGCCAGGCGCAAGCGACCAGACACCGCCTTCCCAATCGGCCGGATCGGCCGGGTTGGCGTTGATCTCGCTCTTGCCGACCAGATCGAAGCCATAGGCGGAGAACAGCGCAATCACGTCCTCTTCGCGCTGATAGCCGTTGTCACCCAGAACATAGCTGGACGGGGCATCGGCGCTGGCGCGATGCTGGACAACGCCCAGCAAGCCGTCGTCCTTGAGCAGGGTGCGGGCGGCGACGGCAACGTCGTGGAACCACCCGAAGCGGCGGATATTGTGCATCTCGCGGAAGATCAGGAAGCGGTCGACCGTGCCGGCGCGCTCAGCCAGTGCCTCGTCATCGGTGTTGAGGCCAACCACCTCCGCACCCATGTCGCCCACCCACTCGCTTGCATCGGCAGGAACGCGCGCGGCCGCGCCGCGATAGAGATCCCAGTAGCCGCCGGTGGCGAACCGCTCGTCAAGCCGTGGGTTGACGCCGATATAGGTGCCCTCCTCGCCAAGGTAGGGAATCAGCACGCGCGAATACCAGCCGCCTGCGGGCATGAAGTCGACCACGGTCATGCCGGGTTCCACCTCGAAGAAGGCGAGCGTTTCGGCCGGGTGGCGATATTGGTCACGGGCGCGGTCGTCGGCGCGAATATCGGCGGCAAGCACCGCTTCCATGCCGGGCGCAGCGGAAGTTTCAGCCAATGCCGGGGCGGCGCAAGTGAGGGCAAAAGCAGTGGCAAGAAGGGCAGGAAGGCGCATTGTCGTGTCTCCTGAGGAAAGGTTCGGCCAACCTAGAGCAGGCCCCAAGGATGACAAGTGCGCCCGCGCTCCCCATCTCCTTCATCAAAGGAGATTTGCAACGATGACGATGCAAGCGATTATCGCAGGCGGCTGTTTCTGGTGCACCGAGGCCGTGTTCAACGACGTGATCGGCGTGAGCGAGGTCGAAAGCGGCTATATCGGCG
>DDFY01000027.1 GCA_002337385.1 Erythrobacter sp. UBA1916 | reverse complement strand
CATTGGTGCTGACGGGGAACAAGCGTGAGATCCTGTATCGGCCGGACCTCGGCGTGGGCAAAAACCGATTTGCTGGTGGTCTTCACCGGGTCATTGCTCAGGAAATCGAACAGCACCGGGGGGATCTTCGTCCGGTTGGCCAGAAGGTCGTTTGCTTCGTAATAAAAGCCGCCCACGGTCAAATCGGCCAGGTCTCCGATTGCCGCCGAGAGGCGCACCTCCTGCGTGAATTGCTCGTGAGACAAGTCATAGGCCTGCGTCAGGACAGCCAGCGGCGACCCGTCAATATCGATCCCGGCATAGCCGTCGGCTTCGCGGTAGGCTGTGATCGATGTCAGGCTCAGATTGTCGGAAACCTTGAAATTGATATTTGCCGAAAGGCCGAAGCTGTTTGCTTCGCTGCGCGGCTCGGCATCGAAAGTCCCCGGCAGCACTTGCAGCGGGGTGCCGAAAGCGGTCGTGTAGTTTCCGCCGCTCGAATAATTGGCATAGGAAACATAGCTTTCCGGACCGGTGATGAAGCGACTATCGAACGGGACCCCACCAGCCGGGTTGCCCGCGTCGTAAGAGCGCACGCCCGGATTGTTGGCGTAAAGCAGCTTCGTCGCCACGGATTCGGAGGTGTCGCTGGCGATGTCGGCTGACAGGTTGATCTCGAGCGGAGAGGAGGCGGGGGCATAGCGGACGTTGAGGCGAAGTGCCTTGACGTCCTGCCCCCCTTCGGTGCCGATTTCGCAACTGCTGCCCGCTGCCGGGCTCGGTGCAATCCCGGATCCGGGATTGGCGCAGCCGTAATCGAGCAGTGTCATGTAGCCGTCGGCGCGCTTCATGAGGCCAGAGATCCTGGCATAGAGACCGTCTGCCAGTGTCACCGAGGCAGCGGCGCGCAACTCCATCCGGTCATAGGCGCCATACGTCGCTTCGACGTAGCCGCCATCGTCGCCATCGGGTTTTTGCGTGATGAGCCGCACCGCGCCACCCAGCGAGTTTTTCCCTGTGAGAGTGCCTTGCGGCCCCCGCAGAACCTCGACGCGCTCTAGGTCGCTCAGGTCAAACACCGCACCGAAGGTCGTGCCGTAGTAGACGTCATCGACGTACACGCCGACACCTGGCTCGAGGGCAAAGTTTGAATCGAACTGGCCCACGCCGCGGATAAAGGCGATCAGCGAGTTGCCGACCAGCGAAGATGACTGTGACAGCTTCACGTTGGGCGTGAAGTTCCCGATGTCGGCAACTGTTTTCTGCCCCCGAGATTCGAGCAGTTCTGCGCTCATCGCAGTGATGGCGATCGGCGTATCCTGCAAAGCCTGTTCGCGGAACTGCGCGGTGACGACGATACGATCGCTGTCAGCATCGCGCCCGGTGGCTTCGCTTTCCCCGGCTTGGGCCGAAGCGGCAACGGAGGCGAAGGCCGAAGTCGACACGAGCAACGCTGCCGCCGACTTGAGGATTGCGTCATTCATTTCAGATCTCCCGAGCTGACGGATTATCACATACCATCTGATATGTATTAAGACCGATTCTATTCCGATAGTCTAGGTGTATTTTTTGATTTCGAATAACGAGTGGTATGTGTATGTGGCCCGCCGTTGTCGTTGGTCCTGATGGGATAATGGTCTATCACCGGGTTTCGAGGCGCTCTCAGGCGATGAAAACAGCTGCAGTCAGGACGAAAGCAAGAATGGAAAACCCAACGCGCATTGCTGAGGAGACGCTCTTCCTCATACTCGAGCTCAGCAATCTATTTACCGCTCCATTCAGTGAGCATCTGGGAAAGATGCACGATCTGACGCTGAATGAGCATCGGACGCTCCTGATGATCAGCGAGTCGGGGGAGGCTACCGCTAGCGAATTGGCCGAGACGATCGGTGTCAGCATCATGACGATAAACAGGGCGGTCACGAAGTTGAAAAACCAGGGGCGGATCGTTGCCAGGGAGGACGAAGAAAACCGTCGCCGGCGTCCGCTCAGGCTGACGGAAATCGGAGAGGATCTTGCTCGTGAGATGCGGCCTGAATCCCGCCGCGTTGCCGAGTTCGCTACGTCGGATCTTCAGCTCGATGAAGTCATGGCCTTGCGCCGTCACCTGCAAACCATGGTTGCCACCCTTCGCGCCAAAGACAGCGACGGGGCAAACGTGTTCCGCCGCTTTGCATTGGATCCTGACGCGGTAGGCGTGAAGGGCGACTAACCGAGGGGACAGTCACCTACCGTTCTGATGACGAGAGAGGCGATGCTCCGGGTCGCGCAGATGAAGTCGTTACAGAAGTTCGCCTCGGTTCACGCTGGCGTGCGCAACCAGGTAAGCCTCGAATGCCAAATGATTGACAGGCAGACCTAGAAGACTCGCGGCACGGGCCGAGTGGCAGAACCACACGGCGTGAAATCTGCCGGGGAAGGGGGGCGGCTTCCTAAATGCCGGAAAGCCGTTCAAGCATCCACATGCTGGCAAGGCTGCCCACGGCATAGCCGGCCAGCTTCTGCACTGGCAGTTGCCCAGCCAGTTTGTCGCCCGTGCGCCCGATCAGCCACAGCAGGGCGAAGATGGCACTGGCAAAGACCACCTGTCCGATCTCGATGCCGATGTTGAAGGCCAGCAGCGAGGAAAGCAGGCTGCCCTGCGGCAAGCCGATCTCGCGCAGCACGGCGGCAAAGCCGAACCCGTGCAGCAGCCCGAATGCGCTCGCGACCACCACGGGTTTGCGCCAGGTCAGCGTGTCGCGCGGGCCCTTTACGATCTCGACCGCAAGGAACACGATCGAAAGCGCGATCACGGCCTCGATAGCGGCAATCGGCAGACGCACCACATCTAGCGCAGCCAGTGCCAGCGTGACCGAATGGGCAACGGTGAAGCCGGTGATGGTGACAAGGATGCGGCGCGGTGTGGCAGCGATCAGCACCAGTCCAGCCACGAACAGCAGATGGTCGATCCCGATCCAGATATGCTCGATCCCAAGCACGACGAATTCAAGGAAGCCGCCCCGGCCGCTCGCTTCCTCTTCGGCGCCAATTACGAAGCTGCCATCTTGCGGTTGCAACAGGATCGTCTGCGGATTGTCCTCACCCGCGCGGAAGACGCGAACGATGGTCGCAAGGTTCGGATTGGCGAGGGGATAGTCGATCGCGATTGCCCGCTCTTCAATTCCCTCCTCGCAGTGCCACGTCTCCTCGCGCCAGTAGCCGAGCGGATCGGACCAGCTGCGCGCCCGCCCTCGCAGGTCGCAGCCTTCAGCCAATACCTGCGGCATATGTCTTGGCTCGACATTCGCTGGCAGCTTCCACGTCACCGTGAATTCGGCGGCCCCCTGTTGCTCGATCTTGAGCGACAGCGGCCGGTTGTCGTCGGCCCGCGCCGCTTGCGGGGCCAGCGCCAGCACCGCGACGACGCCCAGCCAGGCGATCAGCCAATGCCTCACAGCCCGTCGTCCAGCTTGATAGTGTAGCTCGCCAGCAGCTTGTCGAGCGCAGCATTCGAGGCCTCGCGGCGGCGTTCGGCCATCGCATCCTCGCGCACCTGATCGCGCACATCCGCCAGATCGGGGATGCCGCCCTGTTCCTTGGCAAGCGGCAGCACGAGATGCCAGCCGTGCGCGGACTGCAGCGGCCCCTGCCAGCTACCCGGTTCGAGCGCGAACACTGCCTTGGCGAAGTCAGGCCCGAAGTGGCTGATGACCAGCCCCGGATCAGCCCCGGCATAGTTCTGCTGGTAAAGAAACCGCTCGCCATATTGCCCCGCCTGATCCGCAGCGACTTCGCCGGAGCGCAATTTCTCCAGCAAAGCGGTTGCCTCGGCGCGGCTGGCGGGGGCGCGCAGGAAGACATGGGTGAAGCTCAGCGTGGGCGCAGCGACATATTGCGCCTTGTTGGCCTCGTAGAAGGCGGCAAGGTCAGCCTCCGAAAGCTCGGTATCGGCGGTTGCCTCTTCGGCGAGGATGAGGCGCATCTGCTGGACCATCCGTTGGCGTACCAGCGGGTCTGCCTCGGCGAGGCCAAGCGCCTGCGCCTCGCGATAGAGCGCCTCCTGCAGGGACGCATCGCGGATCAGCGCCTCGCGGTCCTCATCCGACATTTCGGCCAGGAGTGCGCTGAAGGTCGGCGCATCGTAGACCTGCGCGCGGCCTTGCATGAAAGTCAGCAGATCTTCCTTGCCGATGTGGATTGTCCTGCCCGTATCATCGCGGCCCTGCCACCAGCCAGCGACCAGAAACATCGCCAGTCCGGCAAGCAGGAAGTGGAGCAGCGGTTCATGCAGCCATTGCCTTATCGTCACGGACGATACCACACCGGAGACGACCAGGCCCGCTCGCGGATGGTGGTTGGCAGATCCAAGGTGGTCGGATCGACTCCCATGGCCAGAGCGTCGAACACATGCTGGCGCGGGGTCGGAATCTGAATGGCCCGCACGTAATAGAATGCGGGTTGATTGGCATCGAACTCCGGATCGCGCCACAAGGTCGACAGCTCAGCCGCCCCGATGGTGTTGGTGTAGCGCGCAGTGGTCAGATCCACAGTGTTGCCAACGTCGGGCAGGCTACCGTCAGCCCGCAGGGTGCGCCCTCCCGACCAGGCGACGTTGAACACCTTCTCGCGCGCCACGCCGTTCGCATCGATCCAGCCTTTCACGACCTGCACCCGGTCGAGATTGGCCTCGTGCGGATCCTTGACCGCAACGATCGCAAATTGCGGCGCTTCGCCTGTGCTCATGGGCAGCATGGTTCCGCCCATCGGAACGCCTTTGGCATAGCCAATCTGCCCGAAGGCGGGCGAGGCAAGGTCGGCGGCGGTGAAGCTCTGGCCGGCGAACATCCGCAGCCCGATGCGCGGGCCGGATGTCGCGAAGACCTCGCGGCGGCGGAAGGCGTCGAAGATCGATTGGCGGTCGTTGTAGTCGGCCCAGACTCCCGTCAGCCCGCCGGCCGACATCTGGGCATTGGGGAAGACCGAACCACCCGCATTCGGCCCGATCCGCTCGGCGGGCAAATAGTCCTCGGCCATCTTGCCGTAGAAGTTGTTCTCGCGCTGCGAGGACAGGCCGGTGTGGGTGTCGCTCGCCCCGCCGAGGCCAAGCTGGAACGGGTTGACGCCGAGCCGCTGCTCTTCCTTGAGCCCGTTCAGCAGCGCACTGCGCAGGTACGAGCCTTCGCTGACCGCCGTGGCCTGGCCGGACAGGAGCATGTTCCTCAGTTCAAACCCGGCAAATTCGTCGGTGGGCGAGAGTTCGGGGTGGGTTTCGCTGGTGCCCTTGTACTGGGTGATCTCGGCGACCGGCTCCCACCGGCTGCGACGACGGGCATAGTCGACCGTGAAGTCCTCCCCGTCGCTGTCCTTGGTTGCGAACATCAGCCCGTCGGACAGGTTCGAATTGTGCGGCATGCCCACGAAGTCGGCGCCGGTTCGTGCGTGGGTCTGCTCAAAGAAGCTCCACAGGTCTTCGGGCCGGTTCGAGATATAGTAGCTGAACGGCAGGAACTGCCGCGCCACGTCGCCATCGACATTGGTCATCACCACCCGGTGCAGGTTGCGGGTGTTTGGGGTCGAGCTCCATTCCCAGCCGATCATGGCGGTGAACTTGCCGGGCGTGTTGTACCGTTCTGCAGCGGCGATCTGTTCATTCCAGCTGGTCTGGCGGATCGCATCGGTGGTCACGTCGGCGAAATAGGCGGCGCGTTCATCCTCCGGTGCAGAAAAGCCCATGATCGCGGCGCTCATGGCGCTACCACCCTTTTCTTTCAGGATCTGCAGCCACTTTTGGCCGAGGTCGGTTGCCAGGATAGCCTCGTCACCGCGTTCGATGCGCACGTTCATGCCGAGGTTTTCGGCATGGTCGGCAATCACGATGAAATCGAGCGGCTCGTCGATCTGGACCTTTTGCCCGGTCTTGGGGAACACCACCGGAGCACCACGCGCGAACCTATAGGCGCTGTCGATATCGGCGCTGCCAAGGCCCGAGGCATAGGCGTCGACCGAGTTGCGGGTGTGGACATGGGTGTCGCCCCACAGCAGCTCACGATCGCCGCCCTGCGGCACGGGGGCCGCCTCGGCGGTTGCCACGGAGCCCTCGGCCATGGTTGTCGGCGAAGCCTGCGAACAGGCAGCCAGCGCGCCAAGAAGCGCGAGCGAAGCGCCTGTGCGCAAGCTCACGGTCGATAGAAGATGGGCGAGGTCCATGCGCGTTCCTGTAACCATGGAGGAGTTCCTTCCTTAAGCGGGATACCCGTTTGCTTGGCGAGATAGGTCGCCCAGCGCGGGGTCGGGATTTCGAGCACTCTTGCGTAGTAGAGTGCCGATTGAGCGGGGTTAAAATCGGGGTCGGTCCACGATCCGAACAATTCGGGCGCTCCGATCGTATTGGTGTAGCTGGCCTCTGCCACGTTGACCGTGTTGCCGACGGGTTGCAATTGCCCGTTCACCACCTGCCGCTGCGGCGACCACAGGACATCGTAGATTTTCTCGTACGATTGGCCCCCTTCGCGCCATAGCTTGACGATCTGGACGCGGTCGAGATTGCCCGACAGCGGGTCTTTCGCGGCTTGAATAAGCAAGGTCGGCGCGCCGCCATTGGTGGGGCGGGGGGCCAGGATGCCGCCCATCGGTACACCCCAGCGATAGGCGCGGCTTGCCCAATCGGCACGGTCCTCGAAGGCCGCACTGTCGCCCCAGCCAGCGAACATGCGTACCCGCATTCGTGGCCCCGAAGTGGCGTAGGTTTCGCGCCGCTGCAGGGCGTCGAACAGGGCGGGGCGTGTGTTCTCCTCCGCCCAGATCCCGGTGATACCCGAGGCCGAAAGCATCGAATTGGGGGCACCGATCACCGGGGAATTTGTCTGCAGCACGCTGCGCGGATCGCGATGATCGTCGCCCATACCGAGGCCGCCGGGGAAGTTGTCCTCCTCGCTCGCCGAGGCGCCGGAGTGAAAGTCGCTGCTGCCAACGAACCCGTATTCGAACGGGTTCACCCCCAGCGTTTCGGCCAGTTCCAGCCCGCGCTGCAGGCCATAGCGCACGAAGCTGCCGCGTATCTCCGCATCGCTGCCGGGCGCCGAGGCACCGGGGCCATCGCCCTCGGGCAGAAGCTCGAAACCGGCAAATTCGTCCTCGGGTGAAAGCTTGGGCAGCGCCTCGCTGGTGCCCTTGTTCTGCGTGATCTCGACCAAGGGCTCGTTGCGCAGCCGGTTCGCGGCATAGGCGCGCGTCATCGGGTTGCCGTAGAAATCGTCGTACTGGAAGGCCAGCCCTGAAGACAGGTTGGAGTTGTGCGGGATCATCAGCGATTCGATCCCGCGCTGGCGGTTGGCCTCGGCATAGGCCCATAGTGCCTCGGGCTTCATGCTGTCGGTGGCACCGAACGGCATCGAGGGATAGTCGGGGCCGCGGAAGATCACGTTGCGATGCAGATGTGCCGCTCCTTCCGCCTGAATCGTGGGTGAGTATTCGAAGGCGACGAAAGCTGTGAACTTGCCCGGCTGGTTGTAGCGCTCGGCCGCTGCGATCACGCCGTTCCATGCGCTGTTGACCAGCGCGGGGTTTGAGAGGCCCGGCGTATCCTCGCCGCGAATGCCCGCCACCGCCCGGCTCATCAGCTGGAACATGGTTGCGCCTGGACGGCGATCAGCCAGCAACTCGGCCCAGCCTTCGCCCGGCACCTCCAGCTCGCCGCGCATGGCCAGCCGCACCGTACCGAGATATTCGGCATGGTCGGTTACAGCGAGGAAATCGAGCGGCGCACGCCGCTGAATGGTGCGACCGAGATAGTGGATCGGCTCACCCATGGCATAGCGATAGGCGTCTTCGGGCAGTGTCTCTGTGCGCGAGGCAGCCGCGTCGAGCGAAAGGCTGGTGTGCAGGTGCAAGTCACCAAAGAACACCTGCCGATCACCCGGATCGCCAGCCGGAGCCTTAGGCCTCGCGGCCTCCGCCTCGGCCATCGGCGGCGGTGCATCCGATGCCGAGCAGGCGGCCAGCAGCTGGGCCGAAAGGCAGGCTGCAGCAACAGTGGCATATGCGGCGCAGCGCATGACGATTTCCCTCCCGCGCTAAAGATGCCGTATGGAGGGGAGAACAAGCAATGCAACCAATGGCTATCAAACTGATAGCCATATGGTAATGGCTTGGGCATGACCACCACGCGGCAAATCGAAATATTCGTCAAGGTGGCTGAACTCGGGAGTGTGCGGCTGGCCGCCGATCTTCTCGATGTCAGTCAGCCGACCGTGAGCAAGCACCTCAAGTCGCTCGAACGGCACATGGGCGGGCAGCTGTTCGAGCGGCGGCCTGGTCGCAAGGTGGTGCTGTCCCCGCTCGGACGGCAGGTGCTGGCCGACGCGCGCGAGAGCCTTGCCGCGCGCGAGCGAATGGGCAGCTCACTCATCGCGCCCGCGGGAGACGATAGCCCGACTATCTTCATCCGCAATTTCATGAGCGGCACGGTCAGGCTGAACTACGATAGCCTGCTGAGCGCAGGCCTCCCGCGTGGCACGGAATTCATGCTGGTGGACGACCGCGAGGACATCGTCGCCCGCGTCGCGCAAACGCCGGGCAGCATGGGTGTTCTGCGCAGTGCCACCCTTCCGCCCGCGGAGGGCATACGGCTCGCGGTGCTGAAGACCGAAACGGTGTCGCTCTACGCTGTTCCCCGTCAGCACCAATG
>DDFY01000013.1:131563-142274 GCA_002337385.1 Erythrobacter sp. UBA1916 | reverse complement strand
CATTGGTGCTGACGGGGAACAAGGTCCATAAACATAGTGTTCCGTCTCAAACGTGACAAATGCATTCGCGGAATTTGCAAGCAGGTCTGACATAAACGCTGTTTGCTACTAATTGCCCTGCTCCATCCAACCCTGCCAACAGGGCATCAGCTCATTTGGAAGGCCGTCAACAAACTCTTGATCCAATGAATAATGAGGCATCGCCTCGGAAACGGCGTCGAGCAGCGCCTCTCCCTGCGCCTTGTCCTTGCGCCGCTTAAGCGGGTTCCGCTTTGCCTGCACACCCAGCCAGAGCTTGTGGAGAGCGAACCATCGCGGGTCAGGTGCGACGATACGGGCTGGAGTGCCGTCGCGACAAGGAACAACCTGGTCGACCCGTCGGCCAGGCAGCAACCATTCCTGTTCTGGTAGAGGAACTGGTCGTGGCCGATCCTTCTTGGCGAGCGTCGCAACGCGCGAAGGCGCGACCAGCAATTCGACTTCATAGGCCTTTGCATTACGCGCCTGAAATTCCCGTTCGGTATTGATCGTGAAAGTCGGATCAACCGCTTTGAGCAAGTCCCAAAGCTGCGTTCCGTCTTCGGGTTCGTCAGCCGTCCATGCGAGATCGAAGTCTTCTGTTTCGTCCGGCACATCACGGAAAGTTCCCGCCGCTTCGAGCGCGTAAGCGGCCATCGCGTTGGTTCCGACCACAAGCAGATGGCTACCGAGAAGAGAGCGCTTGTCTGCCTCTCGAAGGATTGGACCTGCGTCCGCCGAAAGGAGCGGCAAACGTAACGCGCGGGCAATGCGGCTGCTTTCGCCGAGGGCATCACGCGCACCGTCGCGGCGCTCCTTCAAAGCACCCTTTGCAGCTTTGTATTCCTCCAGCTGGGTTTGCTTTTCGTCGTCCCACGCACCGAGGCTTTTCCCGTTCCCGCTGCGATCAAAGATCTCGTAAAGGTATTCGTAATCGCCGACCCTTTTGCGCCTCAGGTCATATGGCATCGCATAGAGTTCGCGCTCAGCCTCGATCCACGCATCGTAGCGTTGGCGCATATTGATGAGCGCGCGTTCCTGTTCGGCAGAGAAAGGTTGGATCACAGCCATCGCTGTGATTTATCCCACAAATATCCAATTTTCAACAAACGCGGGATAAATGCGCTCGAACCCGGGCAACGTATTAAGATTTTCGCGTTTTCTTTGTATGTCCGCAGCGACTTGCAAAGCGAAAGCGCGTTTGCTTGTCGTGTCGGCTCAAGCTGCGATTCGCCTGAAAACCGGTCTCCCACTGCACCAAAACCGTAGATTCGGACCTGCATTGGCTTGGAGCGGACACCAGCGGGAAAAATTCTTTCAGTCCCGGACTGTCCATAGCGATCCAACATCGTCCACCCGCCAATGCGGAAGAGTATTTGTTCTATTTTTGTTCTTTCCTACATCATTGCGATTCGCATAGCATTGCTCGCGTCACCGAAGCTTGGTGGCGCTGAGTTGAACGTCTTATCGCACGGTCCGCAACGGCAATTTGAAGGACAACCCATCGTCGTGGGGAAACACGGCTTCGGTGACAGAACCTTAAAACGAAGGAGTCTGTCGTGCCGAATACTGAACTACTCACCTGCCATGAGGTCATGCGCCTCACGGGCATACGCAGCCGGACAACAATCTGGCGACGCATCCGCCGGGGCGCCTTTCCACACCCGATAGACATTGGCGGCGGACGCATCCGCTGGCGTTCCACTGACATCGAAGAGTGGATCGAGGCCCTCCCCCTGCGCAGCTATTGACCCCTCCAAGGCGGGCAATGGCCCGCAGAAAGCATCTCCCCCATGTCGATCCTTTCCCTGATCAACGCCGCCCTGCAGAAGCATGGGTGGCTGATCGCTCGCCTTCCGAGCGACGAAGAAGAGCGAGCGGCCAAACTTGTTGAATTGCTCGTCGAAGACAATGTCGACGGGCGCGCCCGACGGCTCACCTTGCACCCCTGGCTCTGGTACGAACGCCCGGTCCGCGAGCGGTTTGAGGGGCAAGATTGTTGCCTCACTGTCGAGGGCCCGGTTTATAGGAGCCGGGACGGAACCGGGTATCCGCTTGGCAGCCAGCTGCGTACTGAATTCGGGTGACTTGACCTCACGCCAGAAGAGACCAACGCGATCGCAGACGATGTTCGATCAGCGATCGACCTGGCGCTCCTTCGCTGGTTCACACGTCCTGATATGGCGGAACGCCAGTTGCCTTCCCGCCAATCCCGCGACCGCTACTTTGACGACGATGTCGCCCGCAATCTGATCCTGTCTGCGACGCCTCCAACGGCAAGCATGGAGCAAGACGCCTATGCCAATTGACCGGAGAAAGACTGGGGAAAGGAGGGGCCACGATACTGCGTATCGGACCCGCAATTTTCATACACACCCCACGCACGCGTGCATCGAGGATTTCTGCGGGATTGGCGGGATGCGGATAGCATCGCGCTCAGGCCACCTACCCAGAAATCCCGCAATTCGGCCATTCTTTGCGATAGCGGATAGCATCTCCACCGGAGCGGACCGATGAGCGCGCGGGCGCAGACGGTGCGCCTGAGTCCGTCGCAATATCGGGTGCTGGCTGACTTCGCCAAGCGGAGGGGCCTGAGCGATTACGCCATGCTGGCGCGGGTCGTGGAAGCAGGCTTTCTCGCCATGCTCCACGGCACCGACAAGGAGGCCGATCTTGCCGAACTGGCGCGCGAGATCGGGGCAATATCGGAGCGCCTCGCCGAGGCTGAACGGGTGCTCGACCGGACCCTGTTCACCGCTTGTGCGGCCTACGCCTACGCCCGCCACGCAGCGCTGGGAACGAAGAAATCCGACGAGACAATCGCAGCCGAAGCGCGCGCCGCATTCGAGCGCCAGCGCTCGCTTGCCCTGGAGATTGAGCCATGACCATGGGAGTAGATTTTGTCACCCGCGCGCACGCCTTGTGGCGGGTGCGTATGGCGCAGTGGCAGCAGCGCTTCGGCTTCTTTTCGAAGCTGATCCTGGCCTCAACCGGAGCGGGGACGATCATCGCGCCACAGTTCCTGTTGCTGCCTGCCGAACTCAAGGTCGCAGGTCAGTGCGTTGGCGCAAAGCTGCTCGCCATGATCGGCGATATGGCGGGCAAGGACATGATGATGAACGTGTCGATGGAGGGCAAGCACTGGACGGTTTCCGCGTCAGGCTTTGCTTCCGATCCTTTGATTGCCGGAACACTGTGGAAGGCCGTAAAGGTTTCGAGTGGCGGGGCGCTCCTAGGCCTCTTCATTGGCTCATTAGCGGTCTGGCTAATCCAGCGCACCATGTCGGCTCAGGGTCAGGATACGCTTGCCGACCGGGTCATTGGCGGTACCCGTGTTGCGGATGAAGCAGACGTTGCGGCGGAGACGACATTGCTCTGCGGCAGGGATGCCCTGCGCATCGGCCCGGTCCCAGTTCCGCGCCGGATCGAGACCCGCCACTTTGCCTTTCTTGGCACCACCGGCAGCGGCAAGACAACTGCCTTGCGCCAGATGCTCGACGGCATCGAGAGACGCGGTGAGGCAGCGCTTGTCTATGACACTTCGGGCGAGTTCATCGCGCATTATTACAACCCCGCGCGCGGGGACATCATCCTCAATCCCTTCGATGCGCGCTGCGCCTTCTGGACACCCTTCGACGAAATATCGCACCCCGCCGATGCGGACCGGATGGCACGCCAGCTGGTCTCGGAAACGAGCAGCCAGGATGATGATGTCTGGCTGGAAACAAGCCGCATTCTTGTCGCCAACATGATCCGCTCGCTCTGGGCGGAGAAGAACCGTAGCCTCGAAGCCTTGCTCGAAGCCTTGCAGGTCAAGGACAAGGAGCAGTTGAAGGAGTGGCTGGGGCACACTTCGTCGGCCCGCACATTTGCCAATGACGCCGACCGCGCCACCGGCAGCGTGCTGTTCATGCTCGCCAAGGCGGCGAACCTGATTCAGTTCCTGAAAGTCGAAGATGAGGGCGAAGAGCGCTTCGCCTTCCGCGATTTCATCGCGAAGCTGGACAAGTGCGAGGGTGCAAAGCCCTGGATCTTTGTCCCCCGCAAGGAAGACTATTACGAGGCATCGAAGCCGCTCATGGCTTGCTGGCTCGAATGCGCAGCGAGTGCCGTGCTGGGTCTGTCACCATCGCCAGACCGCCGCATCTGGTTCGTTCTCGACGAGCTGGCCGACCTGCCTCGCGTCGAGAACCTTGCACGCCTTCTGCCAGAAGGACGCAAGTTCGGCGCAGCGATCGTGCTCACCTTCCAGGCGCTTGGGCAGATGCGCAATCGCTACGGTGCAAACATCGCCGAGGCCATGCTGGCCTGCTGCAACACCAAGCTGTTCCTGCAAACGGTCGATCAGGAAACCCGCAAATGGGCGAGCGAGACCATCGGTCAGTGCGAGGTGGAATTGCGCGTTGCTACCGACACGTTGTCGATTGGCAGCGAAGTACCGCGCACGACCATCGCCACACAGCGCCAGTTCCGGCCTGCCGTGCTCGAAAGTGAACTGCGCCTCAGTCCGCATCAGGGGTATTTGCTACTCCCGGATGGCCTGCCGGTTGCACGCATCGGTCTCACCGCCGATCACATCACCCGGCGCGGCGACCCTCGTCAGCCTGCCTACATGCCAGGCGATCCGGCGGCCACGCTGTGGAGCCGGGTCAGCGAGATCGCAAAAGGTGCCGAGCCCGACGCGAAACCAGGACCGGTTTAGTGGTCGCCTCAGTCTCGGCCCTGTCGTGTGCCGGTCAGGCAGCCAGCTATTACGAAGCCGACGATTACTATGCCGAAGGCGGCATGGCTCCGTCCGAATGGTTTGGTGAGGCAGCGGAGAAGCTGGGCCTGTCAGGCGAAGTTGATCGCGAGAAGTTTGCCGAACTGCTCGAAGGCCGCATTGCCGGGAAGCAGCTGGGCACGACGCGCGATGGCAAGATCGAGCACCGGCCAGGCTGGGACGTCACCCTGTCCGCGCCGAAGTCCGTTTCGATCATGGCCGAGGTTGCCGGAGACAAGCGGCTCATCAAGGAGCATGGTGCGGCGGTGAAAGTGACGCTCGCCCATGTCGAGAAGCACATGGCGGCAACCCGGATCAGACAGGGCGGCGAGGTTCGGCGCGAAGTGGCCAGCAATCTCGCCATCGCCACCTTCCGCCATGCCACGAGTAGGGCACAGGACCCACAGCTGCACACCCACGGCGTGATCATCAACGCGACGCAGGACAAGGATCACAACTGGCGCAGCCTTGAGCCGCGTGCCTTCTACCAGCTGCAAAAGGAGATCGGCGCGATCTACCGGCAGGAACTGGCGCACGGCGTTGCCGCGCTGGGATACAAGATCGAAGTGGCCAAAGACTCGCTGTTCGAGATCGCGGGCGTACCGGACAAGGCCATCGATGCGCTGAGCCAGCGCACCGCAGCGATCGATGCCAGACTTGCCGAGCGCGGCACCAGTCGTGCGGAAGCGAGCGCTGCCGAGAAGCAGATCGCCGCCCTCGACACCCGTGAGGCCAAGACCAGTGCGAATCATCGTACCTTGCGCACTGAATGGCGGGCGACTGCCGACAACAACGGGTTCGACAAGGCAGCGCGAGAAAAGCTGATCGGTGAAGCGAGAGAGCTAGCCAAAACCAGCGAAGCTACCGCCAGCCCGGAGTCGCTGGCACGGCAGGCGATGACATGGGCCGCAGCCAAACTGTCCGAGCGCCAAGCGGTGTTTTCGGCCAGCACTCTCGCACGTGAAGCAGGGGACTTCGCTTTCGGCAAGGCCGGGCACGGTGCAATCAGCGCAGCGATTGCCGAGGCCGGAGAGCGCGGCGAGCTTGTCTCGCGCACTTTCGTTGACCGGCGCGGCGCGGAGTTTGCCGGGTTCACGACACCAAAGGCCATCGAGACCGAACGCACCATGTTACGGCTTGAGGAAGCGGGGCGCGACATGGCACAATCGCTCGCCAGTCCGATAGCGGCAGCACGGACCATCGAACGCGCCGCGCGCCAATCCGCGCGATCAGGTTATGCATGGACCGATGACCAGAAGCGGGCGACCGCGGAGCTGCTAACCTCGCGAAATCGTGTGACAGCCGTCCAAGGCTATGCCGGGACTGCCAAGACCACCACCGTGCTCGCAACCTATGCGCGCGAAGCACGGCGTCACGGACTTGCGGTGACTGCGCTTGCGCCGACCGCATCGGCAGCAACTGTTCTCGGCGAGGCGCTCGGCCTGCGAGGTGATACCGTGGCGCGGCATTTGCTCTCGCCAGAAGCGAAGACAGCGGGCAAGGACGCCGTCTGGATCGTCGATGAAGCCTCGATGCTCTCAGCCCACGACATGGCGAAACTCATGACCCGCGCCGACAAGGCCGGAGCAAGGCTCGTCCTAGTCGGTGATGTCAAGCAGCTGGGATCGGTAGGTGCTGGCGCAAGCTTCGCCCAGTTGCAGCAGGCTGGCATGACGACCGCGAAGCTCGCCGAGGTGGTCCGGCAGACAAATGCCAACACCCGCGAAGCTGTTATGGCATCGATCGAGGGCCATGCGGACAAGGCGCTGGCCGCGCTGGAGCGTGGCGGCGGCAAGGTGATCGAAGGCGCTACCCCGGATGAGCGTCTTGGGGCGATGGCCCGGCACTATCTGGCCTTGCCCGCAGCAGAGCGTGCCCGGACGCTGATGATCGAACCGTCGCGCGAAGGCCGGGACAGGCTCACCGGCATGATCCGGGCGAAGCTGACCGGACGCGGTGAATTGTCAGCGGAGGCCATGCGGTTCGATGCGCTTGAGGCAAAGGGTCTGACCCGTGCCGAAGCGCGCGAGGTAGCCAGCTATGCTATCGGCGATGTCGTTAGGTTCAGCCGCGACTATGCCGCCAAAGGCGTGCGGCGAGGCGAAAGCTTCGCAATCGCTGCTGTCGATCCCGAGCGCGGGCGCATTGCCCTCGAAGGCCGCGACGGAGGTTCGCTGGACTGGCATCCCCGGCAGTGGGGTGCTGGCAAGGCGGAGGTGTTCGAGCCGAAGCCAATGGAACTCCGAACCGGCGACCGCGTGCAGTTCACCCGCAACGACCGCGAGGCCGGGCGGGTTAATGGCCTTGGCGGGACCGTCACCCGCGTCGATCCCGACCGTGGCCGGGCAACCGTGAAGCTCGCCAGCGGACGCGAGCAGAAACTCGATCTCTCCGATCCTCGCGATACTCATTTGCGCCACGCCTATGTCCAGACAGCCCACGCCGCCCAGGGCCAGACCGCCGAGCGTGTCCTGATCCACGCCGACAGCCGCTCCACCAATCTGGTCGATCAGAAGATGCTCTATGTCGCGCTTTCGCGCGCCAAAGCCGAGGCGGTAGTTGTAACCGAAGACAAGAACCGGCTTGTCCGCGCGATTTATGAGCGCGCGGGCGAGAAACAGATGGCCATGTCTGCGAGCACTCCCGAGACCGCCAAGTCAAAGGCGATGGGTGCCGGGTTGGGCTGAGTTGACGCAATGCAGCTTACAGGCTGACCTTTTCAGACCGCCTGTAGAGTCCGGTGAGATCATTGTGCGAAACACGAAACTGGCTCCGGCGCTTGATCTCAGGTGCCATCGTGGACGCGTTCACCAGCTTGATGGCGGGATCGTAGTAGACCTGTCCTCTGGCAAAGGCCTGGAGAAACATCAGGAAATCTGTTTCCTCGCACAGCAGCACCTGAGGGCCGTAGTGATATTCGGGAGGCGGGGTGCGGAACAGTGAGGGCACATAGGCGGCCTGCGCATGTTTGCGGTTCCAGTGCGCCATCATCCCCTTGAAGCTCCAGGTCGCTGCGATTTCATCCCGGTCGCTGATCAGAACGAGTTCGCCATCGAGATCGGTGATCTTCCCGGTTATCTCATCATAGCCCGACAGCGTCATTCGCAGTCCGGTCAGCAGATGGTGCTTGCGCTGGCAGTCATACCGCCCACCAAAGTTGATGCGGTCGGCTTTCCCGGACTGATCGGCATATCCAAAGCGCCGCATAAAAGCATCGACACCCTCTGTGCGGTAAATGCCCCCGGTGGGCTCAGGTGTCATCAGCGTGACCGGCGACTTCGCCTTAAAGGACAGGAAGTCGCGCACCCCGTATTGCTTCACTTCCCAGCCCAGATAGTCCGGCTCTGCATAGCCGTTGGGCGTAACACCAAGTTCGGCCTCGAGTGTGTAGCCACCGCCATTGCGGGCTGCATAGGGAGCCTTGGTCCCGTCAGCGGCCAGCTTCTGCGATGCGATCCAGTTCAGCCGGTATATCCGGCGAAGCTCGTCAAGCAGCTGCTCGCGGGGGTCCCTCGCGTCATCGAGCGTTAGAGGCAGTTCGAGGAACACGCCGATCATCGGCCATTCGCGCGAAACCAGCTCCCTCGCTATCGGGTCCTCGCCAGATACCGCATAGCCCACGACCGATCCGGTGCGCGTGATGCCGAAGAACAGCACGCGGCCTTCGTCCCTTACCCGCATGATATCCGATGGTGCTGCTTTGCAGCCGAGAAGGAAGCCCGACATGCGAACTTCGGGATATTTGGGATAGAGGATCAGGCCCGTGTTGGGGGCATGGTGAAGCCCCTCTCCATCCGCCCAGTAGAAGTCGACAGATGCTTTGGCGCGGTCACGCACGGCCCCGGCGACGTCAGTATCGTCGCTGTAGATCTCGCCATGCGGAATGATGTTAAGAGCTGAAAAGTCGCCGCCGAGATAGACCTGGTTCTTGGAATTGTCGTTCGGCGCAAGACGCTTGGCATAGATACGGGTCGCGCCGTGATGACGCAGGAGATCCAGCAATTGCGCAAGTGATCCGGCCAACTAATTACCCCTAAGCGTGATCGACGGATCAGCCGATCTTACCCACATGGCAAGTGCCTGCATAGTTTCACCAAAATCAGGCTTCGTCCGGCCTTTGAGCGCGCATTCCCAGACGAGTCCGACGCGCCATCCATCAGCCCGAAGCGCTGCCGCAGCTTTTGCATCGTTAGTGACATTGCGCCCGATCTTGTCTGCCCAGAATTCCTGTCGCGTCGCGGGCATTTTAAAGAAGTGACAGTCGTGCCCGTGCCAGAAGCAGCCATGGACGAAGATCACCGCCCTGTGACGCGGGAATACGAGGTCAGGCTTGCCTGGCAATTCCTTTGCATGGAGCCGGAAGCGAAGACCGAGCGCATGTAAAGCCCGCCGGACCTGGAGTTCCGGCTTCGTGTTAGCACCTCTGATCGCAGCCATGTTCCGGCTGCGTGTGGCAACGTCGTGAACGTCGACCATGCGTCAGGCCGCTTTGCTTCCCCTGACAGGCTCGACCAGAGCCTGAATATGGGGCTGCATGACACGGGCCACGGCCTCAAAGACCGGCACCGCAACCGAGTTCCCGAATTGCTTGTAAGCCTGTGTGTCAGACACGGGGATGCGGAAGTCGTCTCCATAGCCCATGAGCCGTGCGCATTCGCGGGGCGTCAGGCGTCGCGGATTGCTTTTCGGCCCCTGACTGACAAGGATTTCCGAGCCGTCCTTGTAATACCGGGCTGAAAGCGTGCGCGCGACATCATCGGGTGTCACCAGCCCAAAGCCGAAGCCATTGCCCGCCGCTTTGTGCTTTTCGGCATAGCCCTGGAGATATTGCCAGAGCTTGTCGGTCAGCGTGTACTTGCCGTTCACGGCAGCATCCGGACCGAGCGTGTATGGAGCTTCTGCCTTCTCCGAGCCGTCTTCCGGATGGAAGATGCTGTTAAGCCGGACGCTTCCCTTTGGCGGGAGTTTCAGGTCATCCCAGCTGAACGGAACGGCTTCACGGAAACCGACAATCACGATCCGTTCACGATGCTGCGGCACGAAGTGCTGCGCATCGATCACCTGATGCCAGACCTTGTATCCGAGTTCCTCGGTCAGCGTGCGCAGAATGACATCGAAGGTCCGGCCCTTGTCGTGGCTTTTGAGATTCTTCACGTTCTCCAGCAGGAACGCCGCAGGCCGCTTTGTCCGAATGATCCGGGCTACGTCGAAGAACAGCGTGCCCTGGGTTTCATCGAGGAAACCGTGCTTGCGACCCAACGAGTTCTTTTTGGAAACACCCGCGATCGAGAACGGCTGACACGGGAAGCCCGCCAACAGCACATCGTGATCCGGAATCTCGTCAGTCTCTATGGCTGTAATATCGCCATGCGGGGGATGGTTGTCGCGGAAATTTGCAGCGTAAGTTTCCTGCGCGAACTTGTTCCATTCGGAGGTGAACACACAGTGCCCGCCGATGGCATCGAAACCTTTCCGGATGCCGCCAATACCCGCGAAGAGATCGATGAAGTTGAAGCGGCTGCCTGTCTGGACAGGGCCAACAGACGCCATAGAATGCAGCACTCTTACAGCTGCCTCTCTCGGCTTTCCGTCCCCCGCTTCCCAGCGTTGCACGTGCCGGACGCTATAGCCCGTCATCCGGGCAACATCGTCGAGAGAAAGACCGGCGCGGACGCGGAGAGCAGCAAATTCGTTGAGCATGAGACCTCTGGGACAATTTACGGCACAGTGTCGTTTTTATTCCCAGATAGCAAGCCCTACGGACAAATTTGTTCGTCATTTGTTCTGGGCGTATTTGCAGAATCTGTGGAGCATTTTCAAGCTGGTTTTGAAGGCTCGCTTAGCCTGCGTTGGAGAAAGGAATGGCCGGGCTCCCTTGCGGGCGACCTGCTCTATCCGCTGGCGCGGACCGGGCCTGTAGTCCCGGCCCAT
>DDFY01000013.1:0-131427 GCA_002337385.1 Erythrobacter sp. UBA1916 | reverse complement strand
GCTCCTGAGGGCGCGGCATTCCTGAGCTAACCCGCAGGCACTCTTGCCTCTCTCATTGCCGGAGGCCCGCTGGCGCACTGATCGCGCGCGCAGGACCTCCGTCGGCTTCGCGCCGTTGCAAGGGTGCCATTCCTTCTGGATCGCCGGACGATCGCTCGCGGGAACACCAAGGGCTTTGCCCTCTCGTTCCCGAAACCGGAAGTAGATGCCCCCGTGTGGCGGCCAAAGTCCGGCCAATTCGCGCTATGCACGAAGGCCGAACTACATGCCCGCTGGCCCGCGCCAGGGCATCGATTCCGGTTTTCCCTCCCCCTCCCATCCTCGCCGGAAGGCAGGCCGCATGCCGCGTGTCGGATGCGGTTTTCAGCCGAAGGAGGACAGAACATGGGTGACCCGATCTTGAACTACCGGGCTTGCGGGGCCGAGTGCCGCGAGGACTGGTTGCGGATGCTGGCAAACGAGAACGGCTTGTCATTCGGGACGGTGCAGCGTCTGGCCGATGAGCTTGGCGAGCGCGAGGACTTCGGCGAGCTGGTTCACATATGCGAATGCGGCGGGAGGGCAGTGCAATGAGCGCTGATACTCTTTCCCGCAGCGAGCGGATAGCACAACTCAATGACCGGGCGCGGCAGGCGATAGGTTTGACCTGCGTTGCTGTTGCAACCGAAGGCTTCCGGGCCTTGCCCGATGAAGATCAGTCGCGGGTGCGCGAGCTGGTCGAAACGTTCGATGCCTTCACGACGCACAACGATCCTTATGGTGAGCGCGATTTCGGGGCAATCTATCGGGATGGCAATGGTCATTGGAAGACCACGCGACCGGCGCGGCCTGCCGAAACCGTGTTCTGGAAGATCGATGCCTACGACCGCGAATTGAGGTTCGGCAGCGATGACCCCGCTAATCCGGCGATCACCCGGCGGGTCCTGACGATCATGCTGGCATCGGAATACTGAAACGAGAGAAGCGCGCCGCAGAATGCGGTGCACTTCCCACCCATTTCTTGGCGCTTGCTTGAACTGCGAACCGGATTCGACCGGACTGCCGGTCTGGTTCCGCGCAGCGGAGCACGTGCGTGAATCTGCCTCGCATTGTCGGCTTCGTTTTGAGCACCATGACTGGCCCCACTCGGTCAGCTTTCAATGTCCTGCCCGCGCCGGTTCGCTCCGCTCACCCGTGTTGGGCATGAATCCTTACCCTGGCCGTGCGGCCTTCCCGTTTGGTGCAACGAGCCACCAGACACGAAAGGAAATCATCATGGCACGCAGCAATACCGCACCCGCGCAAGAGACCAATCCGCCGGACTTCCTCGCCTGGCATGTCGCCAACAAGGGTGACAAGGGTTTCTGGACCCGCATCGGAGCCGCCTGGTTCCATCGCGACCGCAAGGGATTGTCGCTTCAGCTGGAAGTGGTGCCGATCAATGGCCGGATAGTCCTGCGCACGCCGCTAGACGACGAGAAGAAGGAACCGGGCGCTTAGCGCCCGGCATTTTGTCGGAACAGGCGGGACCAAACCGGTTCAGTATCATGCCCATTTACCGATTGGCGCTGAAGGGCGGAAACACGGTCGAGTCCAAACAAGCACGCAATATACGATCAGTTTCTTTCGTGGCGGCTCCTCATAGAGCCGACCCGATATGGAGCTAAACTAGGTGGCTCATCATCAGCACATGACAGGCCTTATCCGGAAGGTAATGTGGTCAAAACTCGACGCGATAGAGCCAAGCGCGCGCCAGTCCTGTACCCGTTTTTGGCGAGTACCCTTCGCTAAAGGGGAACACAATTCGAGCGCCGAGAGGATTGCCTTCGAAGACGTAGTAGAGCGCGAAGCCGAGTGCTTGCGCTTTCGTCCCCAAAGGACAAAGAATCAAGCTCGTGCTGGCATGCTGCGCCAATCTCGGCTCAATGATTTCGCCAAGCACCGATGCAGTCCCAAAAGGGTCATTCGCAGGTGCAAACGAGCGATGCGTCTCAGAAAAGTTGGGATCGCCAAGCTCGTCTGCTGCCTTTCGCGATCTAAGCACGCTCTCTTGGTACATATCTGCGCGCAAGGAAGGGAGACCGAACAATTGGTGCTTCTCGGCCTTGTCCTTGTTCTCTGCGACCGCCGAGAGCAAACGGTCATCGTAACCCATCCCAATCACTAGGAAGTCTTCTCCGCCACGGATGCTCGAAGATCCCTCAAATCCCCTGACAGGGCGCACGTCTACAATAGATCCAGTCGAGAAAGGTGTTTTCTCCTTAAGCGCATAGTGCTTAGGTTCCGCATAGAGCATGTCGACTGTGCGGACACCCAATCGCTTAAGGTAAAGAATCATGAACATCAGATGAGGCCGGAGAATCCCAGTGATGTCTATGCACAGCCTTGTTTGCGAAACGTCGAACTTTCCGCTCGCGATTAGGCCGTCGAACAGCGCCTTGCAGTACGCTGCTTCGTCGACCCCTCCGAGATCGAAGGTTTGGCCTCCCGGCAGCTCAGCATGGGTGAGGCTGTATTCCTCGTGAACCAGCCAAATCTTCTCGGTCGCCGAAATTTGGTTATAGATCTCGACCGTCCTTTCACCGAGATTAAATGCTGCAAGGAACAGGTCGTAAGCATCCATCCCTTGCCATCCGCGCGTGCCGAAGATTTCTTGGCGCAAGTAAAGACCATAGTCGTGTGCCACAGAATTAGTCGCCAAAAAGGTCGGTCTGGCCAGCGAGACCGCTGCTTTCAGCATGATCTTTCGACTGGCGGCGTGCTCGATCAAAAGGAGCATTCATCCGACTCGCCCAATCGGATTTCACCTTTTCGAATGCCTCACCACACTCTGGATCGAAGATCGAATTCATCTCCACTTCACTCAGTGGTTTAATGCCTCGACGTCCGGTTGCGAGCCCCCACTTGGGCACCAGCATTCTGTTTATCTGGTACTTACCCGTCACTTCCTCGGAATTCCGTTCGGACTGCCCTCCTAGAATCTCGACCAAGAAGGAGTGGTCAAGGGCAAGCCGAAGATTTCTCCTAGAGGTTTCAGAGCCCACACGCGCACTCACGCTGAAACCGATGAGCGAGCATTCGATCGGATTGTCCGCGAACCTGTTGATTCGAAATAGTTCTGCCAACCGATCAATGGCGATGAGAATTGCTTGCCCGTCTCCGCCAGCCTTCTTCATGTTGTTGTAGAACCAGTCGGCGGCCGCAAGCGCGCCTTTGCTTTCTGCATCGAGACTTATTTTTCCGGCCTCGAAAGGACGCTCACCTTGGAAAGTGGCCCAGTCGAAGGTCTGCTTTAATAGCGTGATGAGTGCCCTAGGCTGCCCCTCAGACATGCGCGTGAACTCTTCAAGCCCACCATAATTGTGTCTGAATGATGCATCCCTAAACATCTGAGCGATCAAATCCGACTTATAGTGGCCCAGCTTCTGCTTATACCGCCCCGCGCCATTGGAGCTAACAAACGCCTCGCAGTCAGCCCGGACCGAATCCGCCGTTGGCGCAAGGTCAAAACCCTTTGCCCATGCGTTGAAAATCAGGAGAGTATTCAATTTTTCCAATAAAGGTGATTCGGGAACAGCGATGGCATTTATGATCGCCTCTATATCCTCATTGGTCTGAACCCCGCCCACTCCACCGTGGGACAGTCGACTCACCAGTGCGTCTCGCAGGCGGACCATATGCGGTCTCTCCGGCGACGGCGCTGCCTTGACGAGTTTCATGAAGAACGGATCGAATGGGTCGCGCTTTGGCTCCTCAAACCATTCCGAAAGGCGACGCCCACGGCCAGTCAAACCAGTTGACGAATGCGGCCAGAAGCTCTGCAGCCGCCGCTCAACCAACTGGGCCACGAGATCCATGTATGTTTTCTCATTGCGTCTGAAGCGAAGATCCAATCTCAACTCCTCAAATTCGGAGTCTTTGATGTTCTCTTCGCCTGCGCTCATCGTGGAGTGGGTCTTGATCCCGAACTGCCGAGCACCGATTTTTAGCGTGGCAGGCCCACGGCGATCGCGCACCAGTGTGTTAACGTGTTTCTGCTGAATTTCGGTCAGATTTTCAAGTTCATCAAGCTGATAGGCAAATAGGAATCCTCCAGAACCTTTGCTATTGCTATGAAAAGCGTCCGGTATTCCAAATATCAACTTCCCACGACTAGTCGTAATGTTCGGGATGAGTTCGCCTGTAAACGCAGCGTTATTGACCTTGTAATCTAACTCGCTTCGACGTCGATCAAGCTCTTCGATCAGAGCATTAACGCTCTCAGCAGCGGGTGGGTCAGAATCGAACAATCGATTTACTGCCTCGCAAACCTTAGCCTCAATTACGTTGCGGACATCTCCTTCCAGCAATTCGTCGATCACCGCGAGCGCAGCGATGCCGAGCGAAAGTTCGAGGTAATATGAGAACACCTCGAGCCAAGCCTCCTCGGTCTGGCCCTTGCCTTGGAAGCGGCCAGTCTCAAGGCCGCTGCAAAGAGTGTATATGCCAACGTAGCCGTCAGCTTGGGCACCGACGATTGCACTGAGCCCATCCCTTTCGAATCGCCTCTTCTGCAATGCGTACGAAGCGTAACGCATGAGGTGCGTCTTGCCGCTACCCTTGCTGCCTAGAATGAACGTCGGCATGGGCGAGGCGAACCTACCAGCGCTGAATATCGAATCCGGGCTATCAGGCGGTGCGATATCGACCCAGAGTTCCTGGATTTGTTCATCGCTCAGGTCATTCGCCTTCGTCAGGCTAAAAGGGTTGCTTGGCATCTTACTCGCCATCACCAATATACCTTAGGATAGCGCCGAAAGATGGGTCTCCAAGGTTTTGCTCCGGTGTGATCGCACCAGAATATTGGGAGGCTATTATCCGGCGTATTATGGGCAAATCCAATGTACAGTTGGCCGTCCTCCCAGCCTAAGGGGTCAGAAGGCACCAGCTGGCTTCCGTAATGGCGACAAGTAGCCTCCGTCGGAGTCCGCAGAGGTGCGATTTGTGGCTCGACATAGAGGCGAGAATCCGGCGCGAAAGCACGAAATGTTGGGTCGAGTTCGACGACGGGATATACTTCATCGAACGCCGAATGTTGACGCAGATATTGGATCCCGTCTGAAAGTCCGAAAATCGGATAATAGTAAGCTTTGGCGGCTGGGCTGATGCCCTTGAGAGGTTTTACGACGCGGTCGGAATATTCCAGGCCCTGTTTTCCTGAGCCGCAAAGATCGTCGATGAAAACGTAGCGAGATATGTTGCTGTCCTGCACTCCTAGCCCAGCACCCGAGCCTATAGACGTAAGATCGAAGATGTCTGATCCGTGCAAGAATAGATCTTTGGGCAGACCGTTCTCTTGCCGGAAGTAATAAAGTAGAAGTGCGCTGCTCTCCGAGGGGTTGCCAAGCGGCACGAAGCGCGTGCGTCGCAGCTCCTCGTCAACCAATCGACCTGCCTCGCCGAGGGCCGTTGACGGGTCCAGCTTCGAACGCACCTCTTTGGCAACCTGAGGGCGGAAAGTGTCGCGAAAGAGTGAACGGAGCAGAGCTCTAATCTCGTTCACTCCGAAATACATGAAGTTAGAAAGCAATCGAAGCACTTGGAGTTGCTCATCGGCGTCAGGATCGTCGCGCTCCTCAAACTGGTTGAGCCAAGCGAGTACGTCGGGCCAATCTGCCCTCCGTTCCCAGATGGAACCATGCAGTGTCTTGATCTTCGACTGCAGTTCATCAGTGATGGGATCGTGGCTGGGACTGCTACGCAATTGTGCGAACTCGTTTTAACAAGAATACCGATTCCTGCTGGATCATTCCCGCCGTGCGGTTGCGTTTGGTCATCAACCCACGCGAATCTATCGAATCAATGAGGTGCAACTGGGTAGCGAAGCCGAGACTCTCTGCCATTTTTTGCAGGTAGGACGGGGTCGGGAACTCAAGGCCAGCGACGAGATTTGGCCCAACCACGAGAACCAGACTGCCGTCATGGCACATTGTGCGCGAGAGTTCAGACAGGGCATCCCGCATCTCAAGTAGATAGCGTTGCGCGATACGCGCGCGAAGTGGGTTACGTTCGGCGATCTCTTCGAGGAGGCGATCAGCCTCTGCCACACCTGTACCCGAAGGCTCAAGAGTCTCGTCAGCAGCAAGATGTTCGCGACCAATCGATTGCTGTTCGATGGGGCGGAGCTTGCAATTCGGGGTCAGGCCGAGCCATCCTAAGGATAGACCGGATGCGCGAACGTACTTTTGGGCTCCTACATATGGCGGTGATGTGATGGCCAGGCTGACTGAGGCTTCCGCGATCCCAAGCGACCGTGCATCGGAGAATATCTCAGGCTGACCCGGAACGAACCATTGTCCCTTCTCTGGGCAACGCTGAATGTTTTGGCTGGCGATGCTCCAAAACACGGCGCCCACGTCAATCTCGGCCAGCCGAGCGAGGCGGCGAATGACCTCATCGCCCTTTGCACCGTATTTCGCACTTCGATCAGGATTTATCTTGACCGGGACCGACAATCTTGGATCTGCATAGCTTACGCGTCTCACAGTGGCTGAAAAACTGACGTCGAACACAGGCCGATATTTCGAAGGTACGTTTCGCTCAATCGCTGTCTTAAGTCGGCCAAGGCCCTCAGAGATTCTTTCTGAGAACCAATAGTCGCGATTTACCACGTCCGGAATCGTAGGTGGTAACAACGGATAAACTGCCATCACATGTTCAAGATGCGATCGTGCTTCCTCTCGATCCAGCGGCGTAAGTTTTGCCTTTGTAATCAGGCGGGCGAGCGGATTTGAATCTGAGCCCACGAGACGCAGACCGGCCAACGCTCCTTCATAGAGAACCGTACCGGAGCCGCAGAAGGGATCAAGCAGCACACTGCCGGTAAGAGGTGGAAGTGCAGCGAGAAAGAACTGCGGAATATTTACGAGCAGTTTTGCTGGATATGGATGAATCGCGTGAGCGCTTTTGCCCCCTCCACCCTCTGAGTTAACAAGGTTCCGGAAATTAACTTCTATGGCAGTCTCTTCAGATTCGAAGCGCGCGATTAGGTCTAGCAGGCTTTTCTCCGCCGCTTCTCTCCTTTCCCGCTGCTTCGCATTCGTAGACATGAAGGTTCCTTTCTTATCCATCGGGGATAGTCATCGAAGGATTTAAGGCAACCTCTCCGTCAAATTGCCGATGCTCGCCCTAGCCGACAGCTACCATCATTTTGGGACTTAGCGAAATGCAGCGCGTAGCATTGGATGCCGAGTGCTCGATCGTCAGCCGTCGAAGCAGACTTCGGACCAGACAACCAATCTCGCTCCATACCCGTGCCTAGGCCTCTCGGAGCTGATCCAGATAGTCGCTCCACCACTGGGCCATCTTGACGCGTTCATCCCAGTAGTTCCCGCGATTGTAGACACCGCGAATGGCATTGCTGTCGCCATGGGCCAAAGCGCGTTCGATGGCGTCGGGATGCCAGAGCCCGCTTTCGTTGAGCATTGTTGACGCCGTTGAGCGCAGGCCATGCGCCGTCACTTCGTCCTTGGTGAATCCCATCCGACGAAATGCTGCATTGATCGTGTTCTCGCTCATGGGACGTTGTCGCGTGTGGAACGCCGGGAATATATAGCCCTTCCCGCCGGAGACAGGCTTGAGCTGGCGAAACAGCTCCAGTACCTGACGTGAAAGCGGCACGACATGGGTCCGGCGCGCTTTCATCTTGCCTTCCGGAATCGTCCAGGTGGCCTTGTCCCAGTCGATCTCGTTCCACTCGCCGTGACGAAGTTCGCCGGGGCGCACGAAGATGTGCGGGGCAATCAGCAATGCGAATTTCGTGACTGGATAGCATTCAAAGCCATCAATCGCGCGGAGCAGTTCGCCAAGCTTTTCCGGTTCGAGAATTGCCGCGTAGTGGCGCGCCTTTGGCGTCACCAGCGCACCTTGCAGGATCGCGGTGGGATCGCTCTGGCATAGACCCATCGCTGCGCCGTAACGGAATACCCGGCTTGAGAACGACCGGCACTTCTTGGCGGTTTCGAGATTACCCTTTGCTTCGAGCTTTTTGAGCGCAGCCAGCATCAACTGTGGATCAACATCGCTGATCGGCATGTTGCCAATCGCGGGCTTGAGCAGATCGAGGAACCAGCGCGCCTTGCGAAGTGTACCTTCCGCCCGCCCTTCGCGGACCATCTTCTGTTCGATGTAGGCCTGCGCGACGGACTCGAAGGTGTTTTCCGCACCGAGCTTGATTTGCGCCTTTTCCCGCTTGCGCTCCCGCATTGGATCGATGCCATCGGCGATGGCCAGTCTCGCCCGGTCGCGTTCCTGGCGCGCCATCAGCAGGCTGACTTCGGGAAACGCCCCAAGCGGCATCTTCTTTTCTTTGCCGCCAAACCGGTACTTGAGATTCCACAGCTTGGAGCCGTTCGGCTTCACCAGCAGATAGAGGCCCTTCTCATCCGCCCGCTTGTAAGGTTTCGATTCTGGCTTGAAGCCACGGATGCGTTGCGCGTTCAGAGGCATGTGGGGGCCTCGCTCTTGCTGGAGAGGGGCCCTTCGCCGCGATCAGCCCCCAATGAGGCCCCCGAACGGTGCGGAACATAGAAGAACAAAGCGGGACTCCAATCTTTAGGACTGGAGAGAAAATGGCAGAATTCCGCCATTTATGCAATGTTATGGAACGCCCTGAAAAGAACAAATGGTGCCCAGAAGAGGACTCGAACCTCCACGCCGTTGCCAGCGCCGCCACCTGAAGACGGTGCGTCTACCAATTCCGCCATCTGGGCACACATTAAATGCGGATCATCGAAGGTCCGCATCGGGTAGGCCGGCGCCGATAGGGCAGACACGCAGCCCTTGTCAATTCGATTGACGCAACTCACGGCGCATTTTTCTCCATCGCCGCCCGCGCCACCGCCATCTCACGTGTTGCCCGCAGGCCCCTCCCTCGCCTAAAGGCTGGACAAACAGCCTCATCCGCTTCGCGCAAAGGAATTCAACGCATGGCAATTTACGGCCCGCTCGAAGACAAGCTCGTGGTCCTCATCGGCGGCAGTGGCTTTATCGGCCGGCAAGTCGCGCAGGATCTGCTCGACCGCGGGGCCCGGCTGCGGATCGCGGCGCGCAATCCCGAAAAGGCCTTCAGCCTCAAACCGCTCGCAAACCTCGGCCAGATCCAGTTCGCGCGCTGCAACGCAGCCGACAAGGCCAGCGTGGAAGCCTGCGTCGCAGGGGCCGACGCGGTGGTCTATCTCGTCGGCACCTTCGGCAAGAACCAGCGCGCCCTGCAGGCAACCGGCGCAGGCGTCGCTGCTGCTGCAGCCGCAGCTACCGGTGCGCAAAGCTTCGTCTATGTCTCGGCCATCGGAGCCGATGCGGCCAGCGACACCGGCTACTATCGCACCAAGGGCGAAGGGGAGCAGCTCGTGCTCGACGCCTTCCCGCAGGCGACGATCCTGCGTCCGTCGGCAGTGTTCGGCGAGGACGGCGGCTTTGTCCCGATGTTTGCCGACCTGGTGAAGACCATGCCGGTGTTGCCGGTGTTCGGCGCCGAATCGAAGCTTCAGCCGGTCTGGGTTGCCGATCTGGCCGAGGCCATCGGCAATGCGCTCAGCGCGCCTGCCACCCACGGCGGCAAGACTTACGAGATCGCCGGGCCGGACCAACTGACCATGGAGCAGGTCAACCGCGCCATCGCCACCGCGCAGCAGCGCGATCCGATCATGTTCGCCATGCCCGATGCCCTCGCCCGGATCATCGCCGCGCTTCCCTTGGCGCCGATCAATGGTGACCAGTTGGCCATGCTGAAGAAAGGCAATGTCGCCGATGGCACACTGCCGGGGATCGATGCGCTCGGGGTGACCGCCAAGCCGCTGTCGCTGTTCCTCGACAAGTGGATGACGCGCTATCGCAAGCACGGCCGCTTTACCGCGCAGCGCACACCTGCCTGAGTTCGGCGACCTGACGATAGCCGTATGGCGCCTTGCCGCTGCAGGCCGCACAACCGCTGAAACGTTATCTGCCGAAGGCATAGCGAAACATGCGCTCGATTGACTCGGTCCGTCTGCCGGTGCCAAGGGCGCTCTCACACTTGAAAGTCTGGAGATGATGATGAGCAAGCACGTCCTGGAAAAGCTCGCTGAGACCAATCCCGAATGCGAGATCTGGTGGGACAGCTCACCGCTCGTTTTCCCGAGCTGGAAGGAAGAAACCCTCGCCGCTGCGCCCGAAGGCAAGCGCGCCGACTGGGAAGCTCAGCTCACCCGTTTCTATGACCCCGCCAAGCCTGCCGAAATGGGCTTCCGCGGCGTCACCACCAACCCGCCGCTCAGCCTGCAGGCCGTGCAGCTCGATCCGCAGGGCTGGCGCCAGCTCGTGCTCGATATCGCCAAGTCCGACAAGGCGCTCGACGTCGAGGGCGTGTACTGGAAGATGTACCTGCAGCTGGTGAAGAAGGGCGCCGATGCGATTCTGCCCGCCTACAAGGCTTCGGGCGGCAAGTACGGCATGCTTTCGGGCCAGGTCGATCCGCGTTTCGTCACCGATGGCGAGGCGATGCTGGCACAGGGCCTGTCGATCGCCGAGATGGGCGAGAACGTGATGGTCAAGCTGCCCGGCTCGAAGGAAGGCTATGAGGTACTGGAGGAGCTGACCGCGCGCGGCATCTCGACCAACAACACCACCAGCTTCACCGTGGCGCAGTATTCGCGTTGCATGGCTGCGGTCACCGCCGGTCTCCAGCGCGCGAAGGCCGCGGGCGTCGATCTTTCCGGCTGGCGCAGCGTCATCACCCACATGTCGAGCCGCCTTGGCGAAAAGGGCGACTGGAAGGTGGAAGCCAAGCTGCGCGGGATCGACCTGTCGATCGACGAAATTCGCGACGGCGAGGAAGCCGTGCTCAAGCGCGCCTACTGGTATGGCAAGGACTCGGGCCACCCCTCAAAGATGCTGCAATGCTCGATGCGCGTGGAGAAGGACAAGGACGGCAACACCGTTTCGCGCCACATTCAGGACTTCGCTGGAGGCGACTTCGTTTACACCTGCCCCCCGGGCTACATCAAACAGCTGATGGACGTGGAAGACGAACTGGCTCCGTTCGATCCCAAGGCCATCGAGCGCGAGCCCAACAAGGCCAGCATCGAAAAGCTGCTCAAGCTGCCCAGCTTCCGCCAGGCCTACGAGTTCGAAGGCATGAAGCCGCACGAGTTTTCCGGCTACGGCAGCTTCCAGGCCACAGCTACCGAATTCGCCGCTGCCACCAGGCAAACGGTCGACTTCGTCCGCAGCGTGGTGGAAGGCTGAACAACTAAGCAAGTTCACTTAGTGCAACCTGTTGCCACTATTTACCCTGAGGGTAGATAGTGGCGGCATGGAATGGGTCGCACCGTCTAACCAAGACCAGCATCTGCTTACGCTCGCACGTCAGAAGACGCCGAGGCAGTCAGATGCATCCGTTCTTCCGGCGCTTGCCGGAACGCTTGCGCGCGCACTCGGTTGCGAGACAGTGGTGGTGCGTCTGCGCGATTCGTCTCATCAGTGGACCAGTGCGCAACATGGCGCGACAGGGTTAGGCTGCCTGCTTGAGCAATCGATTGCCCTTACTGCAGCAGACCATAGTGGAGCACTCATCGCGTCGGATGCCGCCAGCCATCCGCTGTTGCAGGACCACCCATTGGTCGCCAGCGATGCAAAGGTCCGCTCCTTCGCGGGCATTGCCGCCTTCGTGGAGGCCGATGACTGCGGCCTGGAAGAAGCGGTGGGAGTGATCTGCGCGCTTTCGGACAAGCCGCGCGAGTTTGACCCGCATACCGCAGCGGTGCTCGAAAACATGTCGGTGCTGATGACATCGCTTTATGCCCAACGTATCGAATTGCACCGACAGGAGCAGAACCGGGTCGCTCTTGAGCAGGATGCAGAAGCAGCGCGGCGCCTGCAAAGGCAATTCCGCCAAGCTGAACGAATGGCTGCCATCGGCTCTTGGCGCATCTCGATCGATGGGCGCGATCTAAGCTGGTCCGAAGGTGTCTATGCGATCCACGAATTGCCCGTGGGAAGCAACGTTCCGCTCGCCGATGCGATCAATTTCTATACGCCCGCCGACCGGGAAACTGTCTTGTCCAGCATTGAACGGGCGATCGAAACCGGTGAGAGCTACGACTTCGAGGCAGACTTCGTGAGCGCCAAGGGAACCGTAAAGCGGGTGCGCGTGGCCGGGGAAATGGAACTGGCCAATGGTCGACCGGCGGCATTGGTCGGGGTGCTGCAAGACATCACCGAAAAGCACAAGCTGCTCAAGGAACTGGGGCATCGCGTCGCTACCGACCCGCTGACTGGCCCAGCAAACCGCGCTCGCTTCGACGAAGATCTCGCGAGCAGGGTGCGCGCCGCAGTGGCGAGCAATTCCCCGCTCGGCGTTGTGCTGATCGATCTCGACGCCCCATGGGCAGTTGATGACAATGATACAGAAGCTGAGCTGCAGCGTCGCGCCTCGGCGATCTTACGCAGCAGCTGGCTCAAGGATAGCTTCGTCACCCGGCTGGATGGGGGTGAGTTGGTGCTGCTGCTCCAGGATGAACGCCATATCGACGACCTCTCCTCGGTGCTCGATCAGCTGGTCACGGAACTTTCTGCCCCGCTCGACCAAAATGGCAAGAGCATACCTATCGGCGTTTCCCTCGGGGCATCGATCCTTCATCCGGACAGCACCTGCAGCGAGATAGAACTGCTGCATCACGCCGATCGCGCGCTCAACGCGGCCAAGCGCGACACCAGCGCGAGCGTCCGCATCGTCAAAACTGTCTGCTCCGCCGATTGTGCCGCAGACAACCAACCAAGCCCGATATAGATACCTTTAACGAGGACCGGCAGTCCCGAGACGCCTCAGTCCGACCAGTAAAGCCGGTTCGGGTTGGTCACGAGCAGCTTCTGCTGCAGCTCCTCGGTCGGCGCGATGCGCGGGATCATGTCGACCACGTGGCCATCGTCGGGGATCTCGTCCTGCATGTTCGGGTGCGGCCAGTCGGTGCCCCAGATCACGCGGTCCTGATAGTCTTCCACCAATGGCGCGACGGCCTCGGCGAAAGCATCCCACGGGTCGCCCTGCCCGCCTTCCTTGATCGCGTCGAGCCGGTCGGGGCAGGTCGGCTTGAACCAGATATCGTCGCGGCTTTCGAGCAGAGCACGAAACGCCTTCATGTCGGCTCCATCGGGGCCTTGGGTGACATCGGGACGGCCCATATGGTCCACCACCACCGGCACCGGAATGGCATCGATGAAGCTGCGCATCTCTTCGAGGATGTCGGCTTCGAAATAGATCACCACGTGCCAGCCAGCCGGCAGCCGACCAGCGACCTCGAGGAACTTGTCCTTCGGCGCGTTGTCGACCAGCCGCTTGAGGAAATTGAAGCGGATGCCGCGCATTCCGCCGTGGTGCAGCGCCTGCAGCCCTTCTTCCGAAATGTCCGGATCGACCACGGCCACACCGCGCGCCTTACCGCCTGACTTGGCGATGGCGTCAAGCGTGGCGGCGTTGTCGGTGCCGTGGCAGCTCGCCTGCACGATGACGTTCTTCGAAAAGCCGAGGTGATCGCGCAGCGCGAACAGCATGTCCGGCCCGGCGTCGGCGGGCAGGTACTTGGCCTTGGGCGAGAAGCCGAAGGGGTCCATCGGCCCGAACACATGGCAATGCGCGTCCACCGCGCCCGCTGGGGGCGTGAAGTTGGGCTTGCTGGGGTTGGGGTGCCAAGAGGTAATGCGATCAGACATAGGTAACTCCGCTCGCCCTGAGCCTGTCTAAGGGCTGTTCTTTGTTTCTGCGCCCGCTTGCATAAAGCAGTCCTACGATAAGCTCAGGACAAGCGGGTCTGGTTCCTGAATTTCAGACGAAAACCACCCCGTCCATCAGCTTGCGCGCGGTGCGCAGCAGGGCCGAGGTGGCGACTTCGCCGTTGTCGTCCATCGTCATCACGCAGCTCATCTCGCCGCTGGGATGCTCGATGCTGAGCGTCTTGACCTTGCCCTCGGGGATCACGGCCAGCTCGGCGGCGGGAGAACCCTCAACGAGGCAGGCGGTCGCCGCCGTCACCGCGCCGAGCACGCCGATCGAGGCATGAGCACGGTGCGGAATGAACACACGGGTGGTCACAGCGCCGCCGTTCTTGGGCGGGGCCACCAGCGTCATCTTGGGGACCGACTTTTCTGTCACATCGCCAAGGTTCATCAGCGGGCCCGCAGCAAGGCGAATGCTCTCGATCTTCGCGCGGATGTCGGCAAAGCCATCAGCCTCCATTTCCTCGCGCGTTTCGTAGCCGGTGGCGCCCACGTCCTCGGCCTTGAACACGATGCAAGGCATGCCGTTGTCGATCAGCGTGCAGGGCACGCCCTCGATTACGTCGACCGGATTGCCGGTGGGCAGAAGCGCGCCGCAGCTCGATCCGGCCGTGTCGCGGAATTCGAGCGGGACCGGCGCATGGCTGCCCGGAACACCGTCGATTTTCGCATCACCAGAATAGTTGACCACGCCGCCCGGCGTTTCGACCGTGGCCACGGCGACCTGCCCGGTGTTCTCCATGTAGATCGCCACCGAGGTCTGCTCGCCGGTCGGTTCGACCAGCCCGCGCTCGATCGCGAAGGGGCCGACACCAGCGAGGATGTTGCCGCAGTTCTGCGCATCGGAAACGATGGCCTGATCGACGAACACCTGCAGGAACAGGTAGTCGACGTCGATCCCCTCGCGCTCGCTCTTCTTGACCACGGCGACCTTGCTGGTCAGCGGGTCGGCCCCGCCCATGCCGTCAATCTGGCGCGGATCGGGGCTGCCCATCACGCCGAGCAGGAACTTTGCCCGCTCGTCGACATCGGCAGGAAGATCGGAGGCGAGGAAGTAACCGCCCTTGGAGGTCCCTCCCCGCATCCACATGACTGGTGCTGAATTCATAAGCTTAATTTCCCCTCCCGCCTGCGGGAGGGGCAGTGAAACTTGCCGAACCGCAGGTGAGGCTAGTTGCAGCGGGGTGGGCCCTTGCGGGCCCATGCCCACCCCCGGCCCCTCCCGCTAGCGGGAGGGGAGACGAAAGGATCAGATCCACTTCAGGCCCATATCGGTCAGCTTCTGGCGGAAGCCGTACATGTCGAGGCCGAGCACGCCGTCAGCCAGCTTCTTGCGCTTCTCTTCTTCGTTGGCTTCGCGGGCCTGCGCCTTCTTGAGCACCTCTTCGGCCTCTTCGCGCTTGACTACGCAGACGCCGTCGTCGTCGGCCACGATGATGTCACCCGCGCGGATGAAAGCGCTGGCGCAGACCACGTCGACGTTCACGCTGCCGAGCGAGGCCTTGATCGTGCCTTGCGCAAACACGCGCTTGGCCCAGACCGGGAAGTTCATCTCGGTGAGGTCACGCACATCGCGGATACCAGCGTCGATGATCAGACCGCGCACGCCGCGCGCCTGCGCCGAAGTGGCAAGCAGGTCGCCGAAGTAGCCGTCTTCGCACGGAGAGGTCGGCGCGATTACGAGCACGTCGCCTTCCTGGCACTGCTCGATCGCGGCATGGACCATGTAGTTGTCGCCCGGCGGGACCGAGATCGTGATCGCCGAAGCACCGATACGCGCGCCAGGATAGATCGGGCGCATGTAGCTGGCGAGCAGACCCTTGCGGCCCTGCGCTTCGTGCACGGTGGCCACACCGCACTGGCCCAGAGCACTGACAACTTCGGGATCGGCCCGTTCGATCTTGGTGACGACAACGCCCATAATCAGCGATTCTCCAACTGGTTTGTGTTTGCGGGCTGACTGAACCCACGCTTGCGGAAGGTCAAGCCGGTCACGTGGGAAGTTGTAAGCATCACATACAATTGTTAGAGGCGGTTTGGAGAGAGAGATGAACGCGCAAGATTCGAACACAACTGCACCCCGCGTGGCGCTGATCGGCTTCGGTGAGGCCGGATCGTTCTTTGCCCGCGCTGGGGGCTGGGCTGGCCATGCCAGCGGTTGGGACCTGCTGCCCGATCGCCGCGCGGCGATGGCCGACTGTCAGGTCGAAGCGGGCTCCGATGCCGCAGCGGCGCTGTCCGGTGCCGAGCTCGTGTTGAGCCTCGTCACCGCCGATCAGGCGCTGAAGGCAGCGCAGGACTATGCTCCATCGCTGCCCAAGGGCGCATTGTTCTGCGATATGAACTCGGTCGCCCCGGGCACCAAGCAGGCGGCCGCGAAGGCGGTTGAGGCGGCCGGTGGCCACTATGTCGATGTCGCGGTGATGGCACCGGCTGACAAGTCGCTGGCCGTACCGCTTCTCATCGCGGGCGCGCAGGCCGCCGAGGCAGAAGCCATGCTGCGTGCGCTTGGCTTCACCAACACCCGCATCGTCGGCTCCGAGATCGGCCAGGCCAGCGCGATCAAGCTGTGCCGCTCGGTAATGGTGAAGGGGCTGGAAGCGCTCACCGCCGAAATGGTGTTCGCTGCGAACAAGGCCGGCGTGCTTGGCGAAGTGCTCGCCAGCCTCGACGCAAGCGAAAAGCAGATCGGCTGGACGACGCGCGCGGACTACAACCTTGACCGGATGTTGATCCATGGCCAACGCCGTAGCGCGGAAATGGCTGAGGCGGCGCGCATGTTGCGCGACCTTGGCATCGATCCGCTGATGACCGACAATACGGTCAGCCGCCAGCAAGCGCTCGGGCAATTGGGCATCAGCCCGCCGCCCGATGGGCTCGCCGCCAAGCTGACCGCGATTAACGACCGGACTGCGTCCGGGGGAGAAGAGAGCGAAGCATGAGCCTTATCATCGACTGCCACGGCCACTACACCGTCCTGCCCAAAGGCCACGATGCCTGGCGCGAGGAGCAGAAGGCCGCCTACAAGAACGGCACTGAGTGCCCGCCCTATCCCGAGATTTCCGACCAGGAGATCATCGATACGATCGAGGCGAACCAGCTCAAGCTCATCAAGGAGCGCGGGGCGGATTTCACGATCTTCAGCCCACGCGCATCGGCCATGGCACCGCACGTGGGCGACCAGGCCGTGGCGAGCGAATGGGCACGCCGCTGCAACGACCTGATCTACCGGGTCACCCAGCTGTTCCCCGACACCTTCATCGGCGGCTGCATGCTGCCGCAGAGCCCGAAGAGCGATCTTTCGGAAAGCGTGAAGGAACTGCGCCGCTGCGTCGAGGAAATGGACTTCGTGGTCTGCAACCTCAATCCCGATCCGGGCGGCGGCCACTTCGAACACCCCCCGCTGACCGACGAGTACTGGTTCCCCATCTATGAAGCGATGGAAGAGCTGGACGTCCCCGCGATGATCCACGTCTCGGGCAGCTGCAACCCGGCCATGCACGCCACCGGCGGCTACTATCTGGCAGCTGACACCGTCGCCTTCATGCAGCTGCTCCAGGGCGACCTGTTCAGCCGCTTCCCCAAGCTGAAGATGATCATTCCGCACGGCGGCGGCGCGGTGCCCTATCACTGGGGCCGCTATCGCGGGCTGGCCGACATGCTCAAGCAGCCCGCGCTCGACACGCACCTGATGAACAACGTGTTCTTCGATACCTGCGTCTACCACCAGCCGGGCATCAACCTGCTGGCCGACGTGATCGAGAACAAGAACATCCTGTTCGGCAGCGAAATGGTCGGCGCGGTGCGCGGGATCGACCCCACCACCGGGCACTATTTCGATGACACCAAGCGCTATGTCGATGCGCTCGATATCTCCGCGGAAGAGAAGCACATGATCTTCGAGGGCAATGCCCGCAAGGTCTATGGCCGCCTCAACGCGGTGCTGGCGAAGAAGGGCTACTGATGAGCGAGGGCCCCGCCATTGCCCACGGCTTCGCCAAGTGCGAAAAGCCCGAGCGGTATATCCAGCAGCTGGTCAAGCACTGGAGCCACAAGATGGCGGCCACCTACGACGAGGGCGACGGGATGGGGGCCTTCCCCTTCTCCGACCTCGAGAGCGCGGTGCTGCTGGCGCGACCCGGCGGCATCGCCATTACGCTCACCACCGCCGAGATGGAGCGCAACCTGCACATGCGCGGCGTGCTCGAGGAACATATCGACCGCTTCGCCTTCCGCGAGGCCCCGCTGACTTACGAATGGAAACAGGCAGAGGACTGCTGACATGACCGAAAAGAAGAAAGAACGGATCAACATCCACGAATATCTCGCCGAGTTCGACGATATTCCGGGCACCCGCGTGTTCACCGCGAAGCGTGCGCGCAAGGGCTACTGGCTGAACCAGTTCGCGATGAGCCTGATGAAGGCCGAAAACCGCGAGCGCTTCAAGGCAGACGAAAAAGCCTATCTCGACGAATGGAAGCTCACCGACGCGGCCAAGCAGGCCGTGCTCGATCGCGACTACAACGCGATGATCGATGAAGGCGGCAACGTTTACTACCTGTCGAAGCTGTTCTCGACCGACGGGAAGAGCTTCCAGTTCGCAGCCGGTTCGATGACCGGCATGACGCAGGAAGAATATGCACAGATGATGATCGACGGCGGTCGCGCCCCGCAGGGTGTCCGCTCGATCAAGGGAGGCTACTGATCATGGCACGCGTAACCACTGGCATCACGTCCAGCCACATTCCGGCGCTCGGCGCCGCGATCCAGACCGGCAAGACCGGCGATGACTACTGGGGTCCGGTCTTTGATGGCTACAAGGCTATCAAGGAATGGATCAAGCAGCCCGGCAACATGCCCGACGTCGTCGTGCTGGTGTACAATGACCACGCTTCGGCCTTCGACATGAACTGCATTCCGACCTTCGCGATCGGCTGCGCTGAAGAGTTCAAGCCCGCCGACGAAGGCTGGGGCCCGCGCCCCGTGCCCGATGTGATCGGCCACCCTGATCTGGCCTGGCACATCGCCCAGAGCCTGATCCTCGACGACTTTGACATGTGCATCTTCAACAAGATGGATGTCGACCACGGCTGCACCATTCCGCTCTCGATGATGTTCGGTGAGCCCGAGGAATGGCCGTGCAAGGTCATTCCGCTGCCGGTCAACGTGGTGACCTACCCGCCGCCCTCGGGCGCGCGCTGCTTCGCGCTGGGCGATTCGATCCGCGCCGCGGTGGAAAGCTTCCCCGAAGACCTCAACGTTCACGTCTGGGGCACGGGTGGCATGAGCCACCAGCTGCAAGGCCCGCGCGCTGGCCTCATCAACAAGGAGTTCGACCTGAACTTCATCGACAAGCTGATCAACGATCCCGAGACGCTGTCGAAGATGCCGCACATCGAATACCTGCGTGAAGCGGGCAGCGAAGGCATCGAGCTGGTGATGTGGCTGATCATGCGCGGCGCCCTGGGTGACAAGGTGAAGGATCTTTACAACTTCTACCACATCCCCGCCTCCAACACCGCGCTCGGCGCGCTGATCCTGCAGCCGGAAGAGACTGCTGGCGAAGCGCTTGACCCGCGCGTGGTGCATTCGGGCCACTCGCTCGCCACAGCGGCGGAATAACCTCGGAACCAGGCCGGCCCGCCATGCGCTTGTCATAGTGACAGGCTCTGGCGGGCCGATCGCATTTCACGGCGCCCGGCAGCCGGGCGCGACATCCGCAACAGGAGATCATCCTCATGAAAATCGCACTCGCCGGCGGCGGCGCATTCGGTGAAAAACACCTCGACGGACTCAAGAACATCGACGGCGTGGAAGTGACTGCGCTGGTCGGACGTCGGCAGGAACCGACGCAGGCCATGGCCGACAAATATGGCGTTCCCTTCGCCACCACCGACTACGAAGAGATGCTGAAGCGCGACGATGTCGACGCGGTGATCCTGTGCACCCCCACCCAGATGCACGCCGATCAGGCGATCAAGGCGATGGATGCGGGCAAGCACGTCGAAGTCGAAATTCCGCTGGCCGATAGCTGGGCCGATGCCGAAGCCGTGCTCAAGAAGCAGGAAGAAACCGGCCTTGTCTGCATGGCGGGCCACACGCGGCGCTTCAATCCCAGCCACCAGTACGTCAAGCAGCAGATCGAAGCGGGCAAGTTCAACGTCCTCTCGATGGACGTGGAGACCTACTTCTTCCGCCGCGAGAACAAGAACGCCAAGGGCGAGCCGCGCAGCTGGACCGACCACCTGCTGTGGCACCACTCGGCGCACACGATCGACATCTTCCAGTACATGACCGGCGCGAAGGTGATCGCGGCCAATATCCTGCAGGGCCCCAAGCACCCGCAGCTCGGCATTGCGATGGACCAGTCGATCCAGATGAAGACCGACAAGGGCCAGATCCTGACCCTGTCGCTGTCGTTCAACAACGAAGGCCCGTTCGGCACTTTCTTCCGCTACATCGGCGATACGGCGACCTACCTCGCCCGTTATGACGACCTGTTCAACGGCGCGGACGAGCCGATCGACCTTTCGGGCGTCGACGTGCCTTCGACCAACGGCATCGAGCTGCAGGACCGCGAATTCATCTCCGCGATCCGCGAAGGCCGCGAGCCGAACAGCTCGGTGAAGGGCGTGATCGAGTGCTATCGCACCATCGGCAAGCTCGCCGCCAGCCTCGAAGAGCAGGACGGCTGGTCGTAAGACCGCCGCCCAATTCAGCCATTCTGCGGCCGCGCTACCTGACGTGGCGCGGCCGCAACTATTTCCAGCACACCAGACACCAAGGGGAATCCATATGAAGCGCAGACTCGCAGGCCGCGACGTCCATCCCATCGGCCTTGGCTGCATGAACCTCTCGTGGGCCTATGCCACTCCGCCCGCGCACGAAGTGAAGGTTGAGCTGCTCAACAAGGCGCTCGATCTGGGCTACGATCACCTCGATACGGCCAACATCTATGGCGGCGGCAAGAACGAGGAACTGCTGGCCGATGCCGTGATGCACCGGCGCCAGGAATTCCTGCTCACCAGCAAGTGCGGGATCGTGGTCGACGGGCCGAAGCGCGGCGTCGATTGCAGCCCCGAGAGCATCGCCGAGAATCTCGACAAGAGCCTCGCCCGGCTGAAGACCGACCATATCGACCTCTATTACATGCACCGCTTCGACCCCAAGGTGCCGATTGCCGATTCGGTCGGCGCGATGGTGCGGGCGATGGAAGAGGGAAAGATCGGCGCCTATGGCGTGTCCGAATGGTCAGCCGCGCATATCCGCGAGGCCCACGGTGTTCACCCGGTGGCCGCAGTCCAGCCCGAATATTCGCTGTGGACGCGCAACGTCGAGCTTGGCGTGCTGGAAACCTGCAAGGAACTGGGCATTGCGCTGGTGGCCTTCTCCAGCACCGGACGCGGTGCGCTTGGCGGTGTGCTGCGCGATCCCTCCACGCTCGAAGAGAAAGACCTGCGCACCAAGATGCCGCGCTTCAATGCCGAGAACTGGCCCAAGAACCTCGCTGTGATCGAGCAGTTTGAGGCGCTGGCGAAAGAGGTGCGCGTAACCCCCGCGCAGCTCGCCAATCGCTGGGTGCTCGAACAGGGCGATTTCCTGCACGCCATCCCCGGCACCACCAGCATCGCGCATATGGAAGAGAACTTCCACGCCGCCACGGTTGAGATCCCCGCCGATGCGATTGCCAAGGCGGGCGAGATCATCAATCACTCCACCGTTCACGGGCACCGCTACCACGAAGCGATCCGCCCCACGATCGACACCGAGGAGTTCGCCGACGCCTAACGTCCGGCGCACCGTCAAGTCTTGGGAGAGGCTGGCATGACAGACCTGCGGGCCCGCATCGGCTATAGCGAGCGGACCGATAAGAAGCCCTATTTCTACGCCAACGCGCACGAGAAAGACTTCGTGCCGCTGGCGCCGGAAGAGGTGACGATCCGCGATGCACGCGGGCGTGATTGCTCGCTCGATGTGGAGGGCTTCACGCTGGTGAAGCACGAGAGCGCGGTGCCCGACCTGACCGATCTCGAGGCGGTCAATCGGGTGCATTCTGGCGAGATCGCCGCACTGCTCCAGTCGGTCAGCGGCTGCGACCACGTGGCGATGACGCCGATGGGCATTCTGCGCTTTTCCGAAAGGCAGGGCGTCAACGCAGCGCACGACAATTCGCACCCTGCTCGCTTCGTCCATGTCGATATGGCGAAGGAGGCCGCCGCCGCCATGCGCGACAAAGGCGCGCCCGAGGGCAAGACCGTGCTGCGCAGCGCGCAGTACAACGTCTGGCGCGTGCTCAGCGATCCGCCGCAGGACGTGCCACTGGGCCTGTGTGACTACACTTCGCTCGCGGCTGAGGACCTGATCGATTGTGAGGCGATCTTCGACCCGCTCGACGGCAGCCCTGAATGGGGCTTTCCCAACTATCTGCTGGCGCACAACCCGGCGCACCGCTGGTTCTACTATTCGGCCATGCACCGGGGCGAAGCCTTGGTGTTCAAGACCAGCGAAAGCGATCCCGAGCGCGCGCAGCTGATGCCGCATGGCGCTTTCGACAACCCGCTGGCTGGGCCAGATGCCCCGGCCCGCATTAGCCTGGAAATGCGCGGCACGGCCTACTGGTTCGGCTAAACCGAATGAAGCGGGCACCAGGCGTGATGAGTCACCCGGTGCCCGCCGCCGCGCAAGGGCAGTTACGCGCGGCAGGTGTTACGCGTGGAATCAGGCTTCGGGATCGCCTTGCACGCTGGCGATTGCGAGCTGGACCCGCTGCGCCAATGCCGGATCATTGCGCGCGGCGGCAGAGATTGCGTTGAAACGTTCGGGGGCCAGCCCACTCTGTTCGAGCACCGCCAAGGCCCCGCTCTGACGCGCCTCGGCATCGAGCGAGGCATCGCTGTGCATCTTGCTGATCCTGACCGCAGCTTCGGCATATTTGCCAACTTCCTCGTCGGTGAAGGTGGCGGCATCCGCCGCTGCGTCTGCGGAGGGAGGTGCGGCCTCCGCATCAGAACCGGCCGTCTGTGCAATCGCTGGCGAGGCAAACAGCAAGCCGCCCGCCGCAAGTGTGATGATTGTCTTCATAGTCCTACTCCTTAATCAGGGCCGTACTGGCCCTCTGCACCCCGCTCCGGCGAGTTGAGGCGCCCCACCGGGCGACGCAATCATCCCAGCGACGGAGTGGCCGGGGGGAGAGACCAAAAAGTGGCTGGTGTGGCTGGCGCACGACGAAACGAACCAGACAGTACCTGTCCACGACAGGTAACTGCTTGGCTCGCTTGTCATTTATCGCGCGAGGCCAACCGCCCGTCGATGGCGACGAGTGATTCGCATCGTGATCAGAAGCCCGCGCGCTTCGGCAACCAAGCACCTGCGCGCTGTCACAACCTCGCAAACTGCTCGCTGGGAATCAGCCCTCCTGCGATGCGTCCGGTTCCGCTTCCGGCTCTGCATCGGCTTCGGCCTGCCCGTCCGCGCGCGGTGCGTTGATGGCCGAGCGGATCATCCATGTACCACCGGACTCGCGAGTCCAGACAGTCTGGCTGATCATCTTCTCGGTTACAGGTTCTCCGCTTTCCGGGTCGGTCGTGGTGATATCGACATTGGAGTCCAGCGCCGCCAGGTCCTCAGCGCTCGAGGCCCAGCCCTCAGCCGGGGTCACCTCGATGTGGAAGGCAGGATCGGCAACGAGATCGCCATAGGCATCGGCAATCGCCGCGCCCCCGACCAGCCGGGTTCCGTCAGGCCGCACCAGCACGGCATCGTCAGCATAGAGCCGGGCAATGCCCACCAGATCATCGGACGCGATGGCATCGAGCTGCGCCTGTTCGGTAGCGCGGATGGTCGCGATCACCTCGTCGGGATCGGCACCGCCCGAACAGGCGGCAAGCATGGTGGTGGCGGCAACTGTGGCAAGAACGGCAATGCGCATTTTCGATCCCCTCGTCGGTCTCGGGGCGCGATGGCCCCCTCTGTCTCGACGGGACATAGGGGGCCCTTAGCTTGCTAACTTTGATTTCGCGCAAGCCCTATTGGTGTCACAGCTTGGCCGAATAGAGCTCCAGCAATGCGGCCCAGGCGCGCTCGGCCTCGGGCTCGTCGTATACGGGGCTATCGAGCACGGTCCAGCCGTGGTCGCCCTGATAGACCTCCACCGAGACATCGGCCGGGGCCGCATCGCCCGCCGCCTTGAGCGCATCCTTATCCGTCGGCGCATTGGCGTCGTCGTTCTTCGCGATGCAGATGATGGCTCCGGCATCGCTCGCCATGTCGCCCAGCAGGTTGACCGGCGCAGTAGCCTCTTCGCCGACCAGCCCACCCCCGTGGAAGCTGGCGGCACCCTTGATCCGCTCGGGCACGGCGGCAACGGCCATGATGGTCCAGCCGCCGGTCATGCAATAGCCTTGGTTGCCGATCCCGCGCTCCGAATCGACCGCATCCTGCGCATCGAGCCATTCGACCACGGCAGCGGAAGTCTCCGCGATAGCCTCGGGCGTGTTCTTGGCCATCCATGGCCGCACCTTGTCGAACCCGCCATCGTTGCGCCAGGCGTCAAAGTCCTCGAACTGCTGGCCCGCGACCGAGCGATAGTAGGGATTGGCGACGAGCACGGCATAGCCTGCCTCGGCCAGCCGCCGTCCCATCATCACGTTGGCCGGGCGCAGGCCGGCAATATCGGGCCACAGGATCACCGCCGGGTGCTTGCCCTCGGCGGGGTGGATAAACACGCCATCGAACGTGCCGCCGGGCGCCGCGAAGGTCACAGTCTGCTCGCTCAGCCCCGAGGCAGCCGCGCCTGCGGCATCCATCGCGGTGCAGGCGGCGAGCACGCCGCTGGCGCCGAGCGCGGCAAACTGCCGGCGATTGACCTTGGGCATCTTGGTGACCTGATCCTGCGTGCACATAACGATTCTCCCCAGAGATTGTTGTGCGCGCAGCTTACCGCGATCAGCCCGTGCGTCCAGCGATCAGGTCAGGTCGTCCATCGCAATGAACAGGCCCTCGTCGGCCGCCTTCGTCGCATCGCGGCGCAACTGCTCGATCCGGGCGCGCCCGGGCGGACACGCCTCGATCGGCAGCGCCTTAACCTGCTTCATATATTCCTCGGCAAAGTCCACGCCGTGCTCGGGGTGGGTGAGAATCAGACCGTCCTGCCGGGTCATCCCGCGCAGGATCTTCGCGCCCACCTCATAGGGGTCCATGCCTTCATCGAACGCCGTGCCGAACTGCTCCAGCTCGCCTTCCCTGGCCGGGGCAAAGCCGCTCTCGGCAAAGTCGTCGGGCCGCTTCTGCGCGCTCTTCCAGGCATTGGTGCGGGTGAGCGCGGGGCAGCACAGCGAACAGCCGATCCCGTGCGGGGCGAGATTGTAGCGCAGGCTTTCGGTGAGCCCGCGCACGGCGAACTTGCTGGCGGTGTAAATGCCCGCCTGCGGCCCCGGCAGGAAGGCCGCCATCGAGGCCACGTTGACCACATGCCGCCGGCCCGAAGCCGCCTTGATCTTGGGCAGGAAGGAAACGATCCCGTTAACGTTGCCGCCGAAGTTCACGTTCATGATCCAGTCGAAGTCGTCGTAGCTCGCCTCGTCGGTGGGGCCGAACACCGAGACGCCTGCATTGTTCACCAGCACATGCACCTCACCGAAGGTCCTTTCGACCTCGTCGGCCGCGGCGGCGAAGCCCTTGCGGTCGGTCACGTCGAGCTTGATGAACAGCGGCTTGTCGTGGCCATGCGAGGCGAACCATTGCTCGGTGGCGGCGCGGTCGTCCTCGTTGCGGTAGGACAGGGCCAGCTTCATCCCCGCATCGGCGAAGGCCTGCGCGGTGCCGAGACCGATCCCCGTGGCGGCTCCGGTAATGAAGGCGACCCGCCCTTCCCAGTCGCTCCGGAAGTCGGCACCGTTCAACGCAGCAGTCTCGGACATCGTCAATTTTCCTCTCGCCATGATCGTATCATTCGTTAGGAATCACCTTAGACCAATAAGGGAGAGAGTCGATATGAGCGACACCGAGAGCCGCCTCGCGGCGCTGGAGAAGCGCGTCACCGAACTGGAAGACATGGCCGCGATCCGCCGCCTGCACTGGGCCTACGGCTACTACATCGATTTCAACCGCCCCGATGAGGTGGCCGAGCTGTTCTCCGAAGATGGCTGTGTGGTGTTCCTGTCGGGCGAATATGTCGGCCATGCAGGCGTTAAGCGGCTCTATGGCGACTGGATCGCCGGGCGCTTCACCGGCGGACGGCCCGGCCCCGTCAACGGTCTGCTGCTTGATCACTTCCAGATGCAGGACATCATCACCGTGGCGCCCGACGGCAAGACTGCCAAGGGCCGCTTCCACGGCATCCTGCTCGGCGGCTGGCACGACGACTTCCAGGACACCAAGGAAGAGTTCATGCCGCAGCAGTTCATGGAAGCTGGCATCTACGAGAACGACTATGTGAAGGTTGACGGCGTGTGGAAGATCCAGCGGCTCGACTACATGATGCAGTGGCAGGGCGACTATGAAAATGGCTGGGCGCACACCACCGCTCACCTGCAGCCCGCAGCCAAGACCTTCCCTGAAGACCCGCTCGGCCCAGATCGCCTGCTCCCGCCCGAGCAGCACCGCGAGACCTGGCCCTACCGCCAGGACGTGCCGATGCATTTCGCGCACCCGAGGTTCGGCATTGCCTTTGCCGATAGCGTGAAGGGTTAGCATCACATCAGGGCCGCTTCCTCCAACGAGAGGGAGCGGCCTTTCTCTTGGGAAGGGAAAGCCATGATTTCGGGCAAGCTCGACGACGGCAGTGAAAAGGGCCTCAAAGGTCATTTCAAGGAAGACTTCAGCCACCGAGGCCGCACAGGTCTTGCGCCGCGCGCTGGCCACGTGCTGCGCGATGCGCCTTACCAGCGGATCGCCTGCGAAGAGGCATGGACCTTTCCCGATCTGGTCAAGGCGCAGGTCGCTTATCTCGACAGCGGCGCGGCATCGGATGACGATTCGCTCAAGATGGCGGGCATGTTCGCGAAGATGCCTAGCCTGCAGGAGATGCTACAGGATCTGGGCGAGCTGCGGCTTGCCCACATGGACGAACTCGGCATCGACCGGCAGTTGCTGCTGCTCACCGCGCCGGGCGTGCAGGTGGTGAAGCCCGGTGACGGCACTGCGCTCGCGGCTCAAGCCAACGATATTGCCGCTGAAGCCTGCCGCAACCACCCCGCCCGCTTCTCAGCCTGCGCCGCCTTCGATCCGCGCGATGTGGCGGGCAGCGTGAAAGAGCTGGAGCGCGCGGCCAAGCTCGGCCTCAACGGGGCAGTGCTCAACTCGCACTGGCAAGGGCACTATCTCGACGAGCCGGAGTTCTGGCCCATCCTCGAAGCGCTCGAGGCCAACGACCTGGCGCTCTACATCCACCCCACCGCGCCCTTCAACGGCGCGCACTACGAGAAGCGCGGCTTCTTCGGGGCGCTGGGCGGCTTCCCGCACGACGTCTGGCTGCACACGATGGGGCTGGTGATGTCTGGCGCCTTCGACCGCTTCCCCAAGCTGCGGCTGGTGATCGGGCACATGGGCGAATGCATGCCGCTGCACCTTTACCGGTTCGACTGGATGCAGGGCAACGCCGATGGCCGCCCTCGCCCGGGCCTCTTCGGCGATGGCGAGATCCGGCGGCTGAAGCATCCGGCCAGCTATTACTTCAAGACCAATATCTGGATCACCACCAGCGGCGTGGGCTGGGAGCCGGCAATCAAGTTCTGTCAGGAGGTGCTGGGACCGGAGCGCGTGCTCTATGCGATGGATTACCCCTATCAGCAGAGCTACGACGAGGTCGCCGCCTACGACCGCATGGCCATCAGCGACGAGCACAAGAAGATGCTTATGGAAGACAACGCCCGCGCCGTGTTCCGCATCAGGGGGTGAGCAATGCTTCGAACTGAAGCCCGCGCGGTGCCCAGCGGCCTGTTGCTAGCGCGCGGGGCTGAGGAGCTTGGCGACCGCAACCGGATGAATGTGGCCAAAGAAGCCGATCTGCGCGCTGTTTCCGTTAAATGCGATCACGTGCCCATTGATCGTCAGCTGATCGGCAATCGTGAGTTTGCAGAAATCGGTGTCGCCTTCCCAGCCACCCTGATCGTCGGCATCAAAGCGCACTTCGCACCCCTCGCCAGTCAACTCGGTGATCGACACGGCGAAACGCCGGTCGGCGATAGTACACTCGCCCGCCAGGGGAGCCGTCACTACGCGGAAATCGGTTGCCGTCGCCATCATCGCAAGCTTCTCCTCATGCTCACTCTCATGCACTTCATAAGCCAAGGAAACTTAAGCCGAAGTGTTGAACTCATTAAGCAATCGGCAAGATTTGCAGTCCAACGAGCTGCGCGGGCCAGTGAGGCAAAAGTGCAACGATGTCGGAGTTTCTTGTGTCCTTGTTGCGACAGTCAATTGACCCCGACGATCAATCGATGCACCGGGCATTTTCGTTACTTGACCAAAGTGGTTTTGCTATACTTTATTAGTGTTATGCCACTTATGATTGGTCGCTGCCGGTCCGATGCCTGAGAACCAGGGCACAACGGCAGAAAGTTTGGGATGAGTTTGGCAATCCGCATCACGACCAGCGGATAGCCGAAAGTGAGCGGGCGGCGACTGCAGCCCGCAATATGGGAGGAGATACCTGATGAAATCGCGTTTCAAAACGCTTGCCTATGGCATGCCGCTTCTTGCACTGGGCTTGGCAATGCCCGCACAGGCGCAGGAAAGTGACAGCGAAAGCTCGTCGCGCACCAACAACGTAATCGTCGTGACTGCGCAGTTCCGCGAACAGGCGCTGCAGGATACGCCGCTGGCAATCACCGCCGTCACGGCCGATCAGCTCGAAGCAAAGAGCCAGACCGACCTTGCCACCATCGCCGATTCGGCACCGAACGTGCAGATCCGTCCCGCAACCGCAGCCTTCGGGCCTTCGGTAACGGCGTCGATCCGCGGCATCGGCCAGACCGACTTCAACCCCGCCTACGAGCCGGGCGTCGGTATCTACATCGACGATGTCTACTACCCCTCGCTGACCGGCGCGATTTTCGACACGCTTGACCTTGAGCGGGTGGAAATCCTGCGCGGCCCGCAAGGCACGCTGTCGGGCCGTAACTCGATCGGCGGCGCGGTGAAGATGTATTCCAAGCTGCCGACCGGCGACACCTCGGGCTTCGTCGAAGCAAGCTACGGCATCCGTAACAAGATTGCCCTGCGCGCCGGTGCGGAATTCCCGCTTACCGACACCCTGTTTGCCCGCATCTCGGGCGTCTCCAAGCAACAGGACGGCTACGTCGACCAGCTCGACTTCGGCTGTGTCTATCCTGCTGGTGGCGGCGCGACCTTCATTAATGCCGACGGCAACGTCGAGGAAATCAACCCGGCTGGCGGCGAAGCCCGCACCGTCTTCTCCGAGGACTGCCTGGTCGATAAGCTCGGCGGCGTTGGCTATCAGGCCGCACGCGGCATCCTGCGCTGGGAGCCGAGCGACACCTTCGATTTCACCATCATCGCGGATTACACCAACGAAGATCGCACCGACACCGGCCAGATCATGCTGGCCACCCGCCGCAACGCCAACCCGAACATTCTTTCGCCGGGTGGGCTGCCGCTGGATGATCGCTTCATCTGCGGCCCCTACTGCAACTTCCAGGTGGATGGCAGTGCCTATGGCGGCCCGTTTGTGCCTGTCATTCCGGGCGATCCGTTCAATGCCGGTGGCACGATCATGGAGGCAAGCTCCGGTACGAACCGTGTGACCTATCGCGGTTGGGGTGTCTCGGGCCAAGCCAACTGGGACATCATGGACAACGTGCAGCTGGTGTCGATCACCGGCTACCGCGAGTTCGATACCCACTGGACGCCCGATGGCGACATTGCGCCTACGCGCGCCGGCTTCGGTATCAACGATCTGTCAAACTGGAGCTTCAGCCAGGAACTGCGCGTAAACATCGAGCCGGTCGAAAGCGTATTCCTGACGCTGGGGGCTTATTATTTCGAGCAGTCGTCGGTCTACGACTCGGTGCAGGATCTGCGTTACGTGGCGCCCTATCCGCTGCAGTTCCGTCAGCCCGACACCGTCGATGCTGACGCGAAGGCGGTGTTCGCCAACTTCGCTTGGGAAATCATGCCTGACCTGAACCTCAATGCTGGCATCCGCTACACTGAGGAATCAAAGGATCAATCCTATTTCCGCTACAATCTCGACGGAACGATCAATGGCTTCCTCGATCCGTTCGGCGTTTGCTACGGTCCGGGCTACAGCGGTCCCGACACGGCAGACTGCGACAACGACGGCAATGTGACCGAAGATGTCGCAGCGCTGACTGGCCAGACCGCGAGCTATTCGGGTGATCAGGTCGACTATCGCGTGGCGCTCGACTATCGCATCACCGATGGCCTGATGGTCTACGGCTCGATTTCGACCGGCTTCAAGGGCGGCGGTTCGAACCCGCGTCCGTTCAACGCCTTCCAGCTGCTCTCGTTCGGGCCGGAAACGCTGACGGCATACGAGCTGGGCTTCAAGTCGGACTTCCTCGATCGCCGCGTTCGCCTCAACGTCTCGGCGTTCCTGAACAAGTACTCGGAGATCCAGTCGTCCACCAGCCCCTGCCCGCTTCCCGCTGGCGTGCCTGCCGTTTACGCCACGCCGTCGGCCTGCCGCGTCAACCTTGGCAGCGCGGACATCAAGGGTATCGAGGTGGAACTGTTCGCCGAGCCGATCGACGACTGGACCATCGATGCTTCGGCCAGCCATATCGACTTCGACTACACCGAAGTGAACACGGCTACCGGCGCTCAGCTTGACGATCCGGGCACTGGCATGCCGCCGTGGAAGGCCTCGATCGGCACCCAGTATCGCATCGCGCTTGGTGGCGGTGCCGGTTCGCTGACGCCGCGTGTCGACGTACAGTATCAGGACGAAACCTTCGCCGGTTTCGACGGCACTGGCGCCAACCGCCTGGTCCAGACCCTGCCCAGCTTCACGACGACCAATGCCCGTCTGACCTGGCGCAACGAAGGCGAAGACCTGTCGGTGGCACTTGAGGTGACCAACCTCACCGACGAGTACTACTTCTATTCGGTGTTCGACCAGCGCAACAACACCGGCGCCAGCATTGCCACCCCGTCGCGTCCGCGCGAATGGGCGGTGACGGTGAAGAAGGACTTCTAAGTCTGCCTTGAGGTGTCGGGCTTTCGAGCCCGGCCCAAAGAAAAGGGGGCGGCTTCCTCATCCGGAAGCCGCCCCCTTTCTCGTTAGCCTATCAAGCTGGCCGTAAGGCTCAGCCCCAGACTTCCTTGGCCACCTCGATGCACAGAGCGATCTTGTCGGCCTGCTGCTGGGTCGAGATGTCGTTGCCGTGCACAGTGCTGGCAAAGCCGCACTGCGGGCTCAACGCGAGCTGGTCGAGCGAGGCATACTTGGTCGCTTCGTCGATGCGGCGCTTGATATCGTCCTTCGTTTCAAGGTCGCCCAGCTTGGTGGTGACCAGCCCGAGCACGACCGTCTTGCCCTTGGGCAGGAAGCGCAGCGGTGCAAAGTCGCCCGAGCGCGGATCGTCGTATTCGAGGAAGAAGGCGTCGATGTCGAGTTCGTTGAACATGATCTCGGCCACCGGCTCATAGCCGCCTTCAGCCGCCCACGAACTGCGGAAGTTGCCGCGGCACAGGTGAATGGCGCGCAGCATGTCGGCGGGTGCCGAGGCAAAGCTGTCGTTGATCAGCTTGGCATACTGGCGCGTGGTGTCATCGGGATCGAGGCCGCGCTTGGCAGCATCGGCGCGCTGTTCGTCGTCGCACAGATAGGCAAGGTTGGTATCGTCCATCTGGATGTACCGGCACCCTGCCGCTGCCAGCGAATCGACTTCGGCCCGGTAGGCCGCAGCAACGTCAGCGTAGAACTCGTCCATCTCGGGGTAGACGTCTTCGGGAATGCCGGCACGTCCGGCGCGGAAGTGCAGCATGGTGGGCGACGGGATCGAAACCTTGGGCACGGCGCCCGGCGCCGATACCTGGCTGGCGAGGAACTCGTAGTCGGCAAGCTGTATCGGGGCCTGATGCGCGATCTTGTCCGTCACCACCATCACTGGCGGAGCGAAGGACACGTCCTTGCCGGCATCGTTCTTGAAGGCCTTCTTGAGGCCGCCGCGCTCTTCCACGCCCGCCAGCTTCAGGAGGAAGTCAGTATGGAAGAAGTAGCGCCGGAACTCGCCATCGGTGATGGCCTTGAGGCCTAGGCCTTCCTGCCATTTGACGAGGTCGGCAATGGCGGCATCTTCCGCCTTGCGCAGTTCCGCATAGGAGATGTTGTCGGCGGCGCGATGTTCGCGCGCCTCGATCACCGATTGCGGACGCAGGAAAGAGCCGACGTGGTCGGCCCGCAGGGGCAATTGTCTGGTCATGTGTGGGTCCTGTCTTGGCTATATGCGAATGATGCAAAGCCAGGGTCATAACGCGGGCTCGCGCTCGACTGACGTTGCGTTCATTGCCGCTTTGCCGCGCTTTGCGCAAGCGCGTTTGCTTACCGACGACTTGACAAGGGGCCGTCACTGTCATCCAAACTCTTTCTTGACCCCTGCACCTACACCAATACAACAATAGAACAGGGTTCACGTGATTATTCACCTTTTGGCGATGGCACACGCAAGGAGAGAGAAAAGATGGGTCTGTTGAGGGCTGCGGCTGGTGCCGCTCTGGCGATTGCATTGGCGGGTTGTTCTGCAACAGACGACGAGGGCGGCGTCACCACCGAAATGCTGCTGAACGCGGCCAGCGACAGTTCAGAGTGGCTGACCTACGGACGCGACTATTCCGAACAGCGCTACAGCCCGCTCGACCAGATCAATCTCGAAAGCGTGAAGGACCTCGGCCTTGCTTGGCATGCCGACATGGACACCGCACGCGGCCAGGAAGCCACGCCGCTGGTGATCGACGGCAACATCTACATCACTACGGCGTGGAGCAAGGTGAAGGCCTACAACGCGACCACCGGCGAACCGCTGTGGGACTACGATCCGCAAGTGCCGGGCGAAACTGCGGTCAAGGCCTGCTGCGATGTCGTCAACCGCGGCCTCGCCGCCTTTGGTGACAAGCTCTACCTCGGCACCCTCGATGGCCGCCTGATCGCGCTTGACCGCAAGACCGGCGCGGAAGTGTGGTCGACGGTCACGGTCGACCAGTCGAAGCCCTACACCATCACCGGCGCGCCGATCGTGGTTGGCGGCAAGGTCATCATCGGCAACGGCGGCGCTGAATATGGCGTGCGCGGCTATATCACCGCCTACGATGCCGAAAGCGGCGAAGAGGACTGGCGCTTCTACGTCGTGCCCGGCGGGCCGGAGGAAGAGGGCACTGAGCCCGAATATCTCGCCAAGGCGCGCGAGACATGGAACGGCGAGTGGTGGAAATTCGGCGGCGGCGGCACCGTCTGGGATTCGATGGCCTACGATCCCGAGCTTGACCTGCTCTATATCGGCACCGGCAACGGGTCCCCATGGAACCAGGCCTATCGCAGCCCCGGCGGCGGCGACAACCTGTACCTCTCCAGCATCGTGGCGCTCCGCCCTGAAACGGGCGAATATGTCTGGCACTACCAGACCACGCCCGGCGAGACCTGGGACTTCACCGCCACCCAGCACATCATGCTGGCCAATCTCGACATCGACGGCCGCAAGCGCAAGGTGCTGATGCAGGCCCCCAAGAACGGCTTCTTCTACGTCATCGACCGCGAAACCGGAGAGCTGATCAGCGCCGACAACTACGTACCGCAGAACTGGGCCACGGGCTTCGACATGGCCACCGGCCGCCCGATCGAGGTGCCCGAGGCGCGCTATGGCGACACCGGCAAGCCCTTCGTCTCGACTCCCGGCGCGGGCGGCGGGCACTCGTGGCATCCGATGGCCTTCAGCCCCAGCCAGGGGTTGGTCTACATTCCCGCAATCGAAGCCGCCTTCCCCTACTTCCCCGAAACCGACTGGAAGGCCGATGCTCATCGCGGCTTCAACGTGGGCGTCGATCAGGCTGCAGGTGGATTGCCTGCCATTGAATCGGTGCGCGAGGCTACGGCGGCCAGCACCAAGGGAGCGTTGATCGCCTGGGACCCCGTGACGCAGACTGAACGCTGGCGCGTGCAGTATCCCGGCCCGTGGAACGGCGGTCTTCTGGCGACAGGTGGCGGACTGGTATTCCAAGGTACCGCCGCAGGTTACGTCAAGGCCTACGATGCCGCCGACGGCAGCGAGAAATGGAGCTTTCCCGCGCAGACAGGCGTGATCGCTCCGCCGATCACCTATGAGATCGACGGTGAGCAATATGTTGCCGTGATGGCAGGCTGGGGCGGCATCTGGCCGCTCGCGCCGGGCGGCATTGTCAACGAGACGAGCGGCCCCGTGCCCAACATCTCGCGGCTGCTGGTGTTCAAGCTCGGCGGCACCGACACGCTGCCAGATGCACCGCCGCTGGTGCGCCGTCCGCTTGATCCGCCCGCCTTCACCGGCGATCCGGCTGAGCTCACGCAAGGGACCTACGACTATGGCCGTTATTGCGGGACGTGCCACGGCGATGCTGTCGTCGGTTCCACCGTGCTGCCCGATCTGCGCCGTTCGCCCGTGCTGAACAGCGCCGAGAGCTGGCAGGCCATCGTCCACGGCGGGGCGCTGCAGCAGAACGGGATGGCCAGCTTTGCTGACAGCCTGTCGCCGGAGCGTATCGAGGGCATCCGCCAATATGTGATCTTCCGCGCTAACCAGGACAAAGAGCTGGGCGGGATCGGCGACCAGAAATAGGCTAGCGTTTGGCTTGCGACGATCGAAGTTCGACTCGTCGCAAGCCAGATACTAACGAGCGTTATAAATTCGGCGCACTAGTGGATTGTCGCGTCCGCATTGTTATATATGACAACAATCCAGCGGGCCTCGGCTCGAGTCGCATATGGGAAAGGAGAGAACTCTCATGAACGAAGTCACTTCCATCAACCGCACGCAGCCCGAATATTCGGCTGCGGTGAAGAAAGCGCTCGGCCGCGCGCCCCAGCTTTATATCAACGGCGAATGGGTCGACAGCTCGGGCGATGCCACGATCGACGTCGAAGATCCGTCGACCGGCAAGGTCATCGCGAAGGTCGTCGAAGCGACCGACAAGGACGTCGACCGCGCTGTTGCCGCCGCTCGCACGGCTTTTGACGATCGCCGCTGGCGCGACATGCCGCCGGTCGCGCGCGAAAAGATCATGCACAAGATCGCCGACCTGATCCTCGAGCATGCCGACGAGCTGGCCGAGCTGGAAGCGATCGACGTGGGCAAGCCCAAGGGCATGGCCTCTGCGGTCGACGTGCCCGGCGCTGCCGCGCACTTCACCTACATGGCAGGCTGGGCCGGCAAGATCGGCGGCGAGACGCAGGCACCCTATTCGATGCCGGGCGGCATGATGTTCGCCTACACGCTGAAGGAGCCGGTCGGCGTCTGCGCGCAGATCGTGCCGTGGAACTTCCCGCTGCTGATGGCCTGCCTCAAGATCGCTCCGGCGCTGGCCGCTGGCTGCACCACGGTGCTCAAGCCTGCCGAGCAGACCAGCCTCACCGCGCTGCGTCTGGCTGACCTGATCCACGAAGCTGGCGTGCCTGCCGGCGTGGTCAACATCATCACCGGCTACGGCCACACCGGCGGTGATCGCATGGTCAAGCACCCCGATGTCGACAAGGTCGCCTTCACTGGCTCGACCGAGATCGGCAAGCTGATCAACCGCAACGCCACCGAAACGCTCAAGCACGTGACGCTCGAACTGGGCGGCAAGAGCCCGGTCGTGGTGATGCCCGATGTCGATGTCGCCGAAACCGCGCCGGGCGTGGCGGGTGCGATCTTCTTCAACTCGGGTCAGGTCTGCGTCGCTGGTTCGCGCCTCTATGCGCACAAGTCGGTGTTCGACAAGGTCGTCGAAGGCATGGCCGAAACCAAGGACTTCTGGGCGCCGCGCCCCTCGCTCGATCCCGAAGCCCACATGGGCCCGGTTGTCTCGTCCGAGCAGTTCGACCGCGTGATGGGCTACATCGACGCGGGCAAGCGCGACGGCGCCTCTGTGGTCATGGGCGGCGACAGCCCGGGCGGTGACGGCTACTACGTCAACCCGACCATCCTCACCGACGTGAACCCGCAGATGAGCGTCGTTCGTGAAGAGATCTTCGGCCCCGTCGTGGTGGCCCAGCGCTTCGAAGACCTCGACGAAGTGGTGAAGGACGCCAACAACACGCAGTACGGCCTCGCCGCCGGCGTGTGGACCAAGGACGTTTCAGCCGCGCACCAGATCGCCAGCCGCCTGCAGGCCGGTTCGGTGTGGGTGAACTGCCACGCCATGATCGACCCGGCGCTGCCCTTCGGCGGCTACAAGGAATCGGGCGTCGGCCACGAGCAGGGCCGCCTCGGCCTTGAAGCTTACCTTGAGACCAAGTCGGTGCTGATGAAGCTGTAAGGCTTCGTCTGCCGCAAGGCCTTTGAAAGCCCGCCCCGCATCGCGCCGGGGCGGGCTTTTTCATGCCCGCCATCGCCACCGCGCCTCGGCTATGGCCAAGGCGATCCGGGACCACTATCGATACTACGATAAGTGCAAGTAGCCGGACAGGATCGCCAGTGCCCATCGACCTTTCAAAAATCCGCGCGATCGACGTGCATGTCCACGCCGAGGTCTCATGCCACGATCCCGAAGATCCGGTGATGGGCAAGTTCTTCGATGCCGCCAGCGCCTATTTCAAGGCGCCGCGCGAACGGCCCAAGATGCCCGAGATCATCGAGCTATACCGCGAGACCCAGATCGCCTTCTGCATGTTCACGGTCGACTGCGAGAGCGGCATGGGGGCAAAGCGCGTCTCGAACTACGAGGTCGCAGAACTCGCCAACAAGAACGACGACATCTGCATCCCCTTCGCCTCGATTGACCCGCACAAAGGCAAGTATGGCGCACGCGAGGCGCTCGACCTGATCGAGAACCACGGCGTGAAGGGCTTCAAGTTTCACGGCATCGCGCAGAACGCGCACCCGGCGGACGCGGTCGGCTATCCGATCTACGAGGTCATCAACGCGTTCAAGCTGCCCGCCATCTTCCACACCGGCCATTCGGGCATGGGAACCGGGATGCGCGGCGGCGGCGGGCTGCGGCTTAAATATGGCGAGCCGATGCTGGTCGACGATGTCGCGGTGGACTTCCCAGACATGAAAATCATCCTCGCCCACCCCTCGTGGCCGTGGGTCGATCAGAGCCTGTCGATGGCACTGCACAAGGATAACGTCTTCATCGACCTCTCGGGCTGGAGCCCGAAGTACTTTCCTGAGCAGGTGATCCGCTATGCGAACACCCAGCTCAAGCACAAGATGCTGTTTGGCAGCGACTTCCCGCTCATCCATCCTGACAAGTGGATCGCCCACGCGCAGGAAGTGGGGTTCCGCGAGCAGGTCATGCCCGGTATCATGAAGGACAACGCGGCAAAGGTATTGGGGCTGGCCTGACTTGAACGATCTGGCGCACATTCCGGCCTGGCAACGGCTGTCGAACGAGATCACGACCTCGGGCATGCCCGCCGAGCGCAACCTGCGCGACTTCATCCGCGCCGGTATCAAGCACGTGCTCGACCTGACACCGAAGGGGCATCCCGAGGCCTTCGCGGGTGAGGAACACGAGCTTCGCCTGCTCGGCATCGGCTATACCCGTGTCGAGGTTCCGTTCACCGAGCCAAGCGAAGAGCACTACGCCGCCTTCGTCCGCGCAGTGGAGGGCCTGCCACGACCGCTGCATGTCCATTGCGTGGTGAACCGCCGCGTATCGGCCTTCTTCTATCGCTACCATCTCGAATGCGGTTGGAACGAGAGCGAGGCCCGCGCCATGATGGCCCGGCAGTGGGAGCCCGATAGGAGCGACGAACCCGCCGCCGCCCCTTGGGGAGAGTTCGTGCACGAAGCACGGCTTGCATCCGAACGTCGGCGCAAGGTGCCTGACACGCAGGACGAGAGAACCCGGGCAGAGAATACAACAAAGACAGGATGAGACGGATGCAATTTGACGGCCAGCACATCGCCATCACCGGCGCTTCTTCGGGCATCGGCCTTGCCGCCGCCAGGATGCTGCACGCACGCGGCGCGAAGGTGACGCTGATCGCGCGCCGCGCCGAGCAGCTGGAGCAAGCCTGTAACGAACTGGGCAAGGGTGCGGCCTACGCGGTTGCCGATGTCGGCGATCGCACCGAGTTGGAAGCCGCGCTCGATGTCGCGGTCGAGCAGAACGGCCCGATCGAAGGCCTGTTCGCCAATGCCGGGCTGACCGGCGACTTCACGCCCTTCACCGCCTTTGACGGCGACATTTTCGAGAAGACCCTCAAGGTCAATCTCACCAGCGTGTTCTGGGCGATCCAGAAGGTGGTGCCCGCCATGATCGAAGCGAAGAAGGGTTCGATCCTCATCACCGGCTCGATGGCGAGCAAGCGCGGCATGGCGCTGAACCCGGCCTATGTCGCCAGCAAGCACGGCGTGCTCGGCCTCGCCCGCGCGGTGGCTGTGGAGCTGGCCCCGCACGGCGTTCGCTGCAACGTGGTGATCCCCGGCTTCATCGAGACCGAGGCACTGGCCCGCATACCCGAGGAACAGCGCGGCAAGATCGAAGGCCGCGTACCGCAGCGCCGGATGGGCAGCAGCGACGAACTGGCCGAAACCGCCTGCTTCTTGTTGTCCGATGCTGCCAGCCATGTGACCGGGCAGGACTGGGCTGTCGATGGCGGCACCTTGAATACGCTCGAAGTTTAAGAACAGGAGAAAGACAATGCGTGCATGGCTAATGCCCGAAGGCTGCGACGGCTTCGACAAGATCCACCTCGCCGAATTGCCCGATCCTGAGCCCGGCCCCGGCGAAGTGCTGATCGCACCGAAGGCATGGTCGATCAACTACCGCGACTTCGCCGTGGCGGCGGGCAAATATTTCGGCGGCCCGATCACCGAGCCATCCGTTCCGCTCAGCGACGGGGCCGGTGAAGTCATCGCGGTCGGCGAGGGCGTCAACAACGTGGCCGTTGGCGACAAGGTGCAGGGCAGCTTCTTCCTCGACTGGATGGACGGCCCGCAGGCCATGGGCCGCGCGCTGGGCGACGGCAAATCGCCGGGGATGCTGGCCGAAAAAGTCGTGCTGCCGCAGCAGGGCGTGGTGAAGGTCGCCAGCAGCCTCTCCTTTGCCGAGGCCGCCTGCATGCCCTGCGCGGGCGTCACCGCCTATAACGCGCTGTTCATGGGCGGGCGACCGGTCGGCCCGGGCAGCCGGGTGCTGGTGCTCGGCTCGGGCGGGGTCTCGATGATCGCGCTGCAGCTGGCCAAGGCGGCGGGCGCGGAGGTGATCGCCACCTCATCAAGCGATGAGAAGCTCGAACGGGTGAAGGCGCTGGGGGCCGATCACCTCGTGAACTACAAGACCACGCCCGAATGGGGTGAACACATCGCGAAGACCTTCGGCGGCGCAACGCAGGTGGTCGAAGTCGGCGGCGTGGGCACCTTGCAGCAGAGCATGAACGCGCTCGCCCCCGAAGGCGAGATCGCACTGATCGGCGTGCTCTCGGACGGCGAACCGCCCCACCCGCGCCAGCTAATGATGACCGGCGGCTCGATCCGCGGCATCTTCGTGGGCTCGGTGCGCATGGCAATCGACCTCAACTCCATGGTCGACAAGCACGCGATCAAACCGCCCATCGGCGCGACCTTCGGCTTCGACGAAGCCACCGCAGCCTATGCCCATGCCTGGGGGCCGGAAAGCTTCGGCAAGACCGTCATCACCCTGGATTGATATTGAACAAGGCGCGCGGGCCGCTAAGAGGCCAAGTCATGATGATCAATCAACATGATCAGGAGAGGACATAATTATGTGGCAGGTCCGCGTTTCGCCTTGTGGCGATTTCGATAACCACCCGTTCCAGTCGAACCACTTCACGGTCGAGCCGCTCTCGGCTGCGATGGGGGCGGAAGTGGTGGGCGTGCGCTTGCCCGAGCTGAGCGACGAGGGCGTCGAAAGCCTCAAGCAGGCGCTGTGGAAGCACAAGATGATCTTCCTGCGCGATCAGCACCTGACCCATGCCGAGCACGAAGAATTCTCCACCCGCCTCGGCCCCTTCGCGGTCGACGCCTATACGCAAGGGGTGGAAGGCCATCGTGATGTGCATCCGATTATCAAGGAAGCCGACGAGGTCACGCCCAGCCTGTTCGGCGGCGGGTGGCACACCGACAGCCCGTTCCTGCCCGAGCCGCCCTCGATCACCTTCCTGCGCCAGGTCGAAGGCCCGCCCTATGGCGGCGACACTGCCTGGGCCAACTGCGCGCTCGCCTTCAAGCACCTGAGCAAGACCTATCAGGACATGCTGCGCCCGCTGAAGGTGTGGATGAGCGCGCGCAACAATATCGCCACCCAGGCTTTCCTGCGCGGCGAGGCGCTGCCTTTCGGCGACCCTGACAAGCTGGCTCAGGGCATGAAGGGCAGCTATCACCCCTTCGTGCGCACCCATCCGCACACGGGCGAACCCTCGCTTTACATCTGCGACACCTATGCCGCAGGAATCGAGGGCATGACCACGCACGAGGCCAAGCCGATCATCGACTGGCTGGTGCAGCACACCACCCAGCACGCCTTCACCTGCCGCCTGCGCTGGCGGCCCGGCATGGTGTGCATGTGGGACAACGCCGCGACCATGCACCTCGGCCCCAACGACTACGACGGGTTCCGCCGCGAGATGTATCGCACCACGATTGCTGGCGGCGTGCCTGCCTAGATCTGGGAGTGCTTTGGGTGCGGCCTTGCCGCATCCAAAGCCTGCGGGGCTATTCGCCGAAGAAGTTCAGCTCGAGCAGCACATTGTTCGGGTCGGCGGTGAAGATCTGCCTGAGGCCAATCGCCTCAACCAGGTTCTCCTGATAGTCGGCCCCAAGCGCATCGAGGCGGGCCTTCATCTCGTCGTAGCCGGACAGCCGCAAGGCGACATGGTGCAGCGCTCCGGTCAAGGCACCCGGCGTGATCTCGCGATCATAGGCACGCGGGCAGTCGAGCGAATTGATGTGGATGATCGCCCGCCCCTCGCCATCGTACATCCATGCCGCCGTCTGCGGCGTCAAAGGCGGCGGCGCGTCGCGCCGTTCGAGACCCAGCAACGACGCGTAGAAATCAGCCGTGCCGTCCAGATCGCCGGTGATGATATTGATATGGTCAAGCGCCTCCACTTGCATGGGCCACCTCCTGTCGTTTTGTGATCCTTATGGCTTGCGTGCCTAGCGCAGTATTGTATGTGCCACATACTATTTTCGTATATGTGATTCCTTCACAACCCTGAGAGGAGAGCCATAGTGGCCGAAAATCTGGAACAAGTTCTCGCTGGTGCCAACGGCGATATCGTTGGTCAGCTGCGCAACAACAAGATCGGTGCCTACGTGTATCCGGTTGTCGCCCCGGAATTCTCGAACTGGCGTGACGAGCAGTGGGCCTGGCAGCACGGCGCCGTGCTGTTCGATCAGTCGCACCACATGTTCGATCTCTACATCAACGGCCCCGACGCGCTGAAGCTGCTGTCGGACACGATGATCAACTCGCCCGCCGGCTTCGCCGTCAACAAGGCGAAGCAGTACGTCCCGACGACGCCTTATGGCCACGTGATCGGCGACGGCATCATCTTCCGCCTCGCTGAGGAAGAGTTCGTCTATGTCGGCCGTGCTCCGGCTGCCAACTGGCTGATGTATCACGCCGAAAAGGGCGGCTACAACGTCGAGGTCATCAACGACCCGCGTTCGCCTTCGCGTCCGATGGGCAAGCCGGTGAAGCGCATTTCCTGGCGCTTCCAGATCCAGGGCCCGCAGGCCTGGAACGTGATCGAGAAGCTGAACGGCGCTCCGCTCGACAAGCTGAAGTTCTTCAACATGGGCGAGATGAAGATCGGCGACAAGACGATCCGCACCCTGCGCCACGGCATGGCCGGCTCGCCGGGTCTCGAAATCTGGGGCCCCTACGAAGAGCAGGAATATGTCCGCGAGCACATCCTGAAGGCTGGCGAAGAGTTCGGCCTGATCCCGGTCGGTTCGCGCGCCTATCCGTCGAACACGCTCGAATCGGGCTGGATCCCGAGCCCGCTGCCCGCGATCTACACCGGCGACAAGCTGAAGGATTACCGCGAGTGGCTCGGCGCCGACAGCTATGAAGCGACCGGCTCGATCGGTGGTTCGTTCGTCGGCGAGAAGATCGAAGACTACTACCTGAACCCGTATGAGCTGGGCTATGGCCCGTTCGTGAAGTTCGACCACGACTTCCACGGCTCGGACGTGCTGAAGGAAGTTGCCGAGAACAAGGACACCCAGCGCAAGAAGGTGACCCTCGAGTGGAACGCGGACGACATGAAGACCATCGTCGGCTCGCTGTTCAACCCGGAAGGCCCGAACTACAAGTTCTTCGACCTTCCGCTCGCGAACTACGGCAACTCGAACTACGACGCCGTCGTCGACGCCAACGACCGCACCGTCGGTCTGTCGATGTTCACCGGCTACTCGTTCAACGAGAAGCGCGGCCTGTCGCTGGCAACCGTTGACCACGAGATCCCGCTCGGCACCGAGCTGAAGGTGAAGTGGGGCGAAGCTCCGAACACCGAGAAGACCACCGTGGAAGACCACGAGCAGTTCGAAGCCCGCGTCATCGTTTCGCCGGTTCCGTACTCGAAGATGGCTGGTGACACCTACCAGGCTGGCTGGCGCTCGGGCCGTCAGGGCTAAGCACCGATCACCTGATCGCAAACAAGAAGGGGAGGCAGTGCAAACTGCCTCCCCTTTTTCGTGCCTGCGCTCTAGGATGGGATCAAAGGAGAGACCGAATGGCCAACTATGTCCTCGTACACGGCGCTTGGGGCGGCGCGCATACCTGGGGCCGCGTGCCCGCATTGCTGGAGGCCCAGGGGCACAAGGTGCTGGTGGCAACGCTTCCCGGCCTCGGCTCGCGGCAGGATGAACTCCATCCGGGCATCACGCTCTCCGATCACGTCGACGACGTGTGCGACCAGATCGGCAAGGCGGGGTTCGAACGCTTCATCCTCGCAGGTCACTCCTATGGCGGCATGGTCATCACGGGCATCTCCAGCAGGCTTGGCCGCTCGATCGACGCGATCTGTTACGTCGATGCCTTCTGGCCGGATGACGACCAGAGCCTTTGGGACATTACCGGCGATTTCGAGCACAACTGGTATATCGACACCCAGCGCCACCGGCCCGGCCTCGTCACCCCGATCGGCGCGACCGATTTCACCGTTGTGCCGGGTGTAGTGGGCTATCACCCACTGCTCACGCTGACCGAGGCGCTCGTGCTCTCGGGCGACGAACAGACCATCGCGCGCAAGAGCTATATCTTCGCCACTGGCTACCAGCCCTCCCCCTTCCCGCGCTTTGCAGAAAAGGCCAAGGCCCTGGGAGCAGACTATCACGAGGCCGACACCGATCACTTCGTGATGCAGAACGATCCCGAGCTGACCACCAAGGTGCTCGCGGGGCTGGCGGAGTAAGGGGCTACCGGCGCCCCCCGGAAACGGCGCGGGCGCCTACATCCCCAGCATTGCAGGATCGAGCGGGGTCCCTTGTGCGTCCATGCCGCTCACCAGATCCTCGACGATTCGTTCGACATCGTGCTGAGCGGCCTGCTCGCGCAGCGTGGCAAGTCCCGCCTCGTCATACCAGCGCCCGGCACGCAACAAGGCGACCGGATGGCGCAGGCAGCTGATATAGGCACGCGGATCGCAAGCGGTGAAGACGATGTCCGCCACGCAGCCCGCTTCCATGCAGCCTAGCCGCCCATCCTCGTCCAGCACCTGCGCGGCTGTCGTCGTTGCGGCGGCGATGGCTTCGGAGGGCGTCAGGCCCGCTTCCACCAGCAGCTCCAGTTCGTCGAGCAGGGCATCGCCGGGAATATTGGTGAAGATCCCCGCGTCGCTCCCCGCCACCAAGGGCACGCCCGCGGAATGCATCACGCCGGTCATCCAGCTGTAGAACTCGGCCCGCGCGCGCTCATCAGCCGGATCGCGCGAAGCCCAGGCGGCGATATTCTCTGCCTCTGTCGTCTGTATGACGGGGTTCAGCAGTTCGACACCGGGGCGCAGGGCATAAGCTCCATCGCTTTGCGCCACCCGCACCAGATTGCGGTGCGCCACCAGCGTCGGCGTGACAACGGAACCGCTGGCGACGATCTCGTCCACCAGCGCTTCACCGGCCTCGCGATCGAGCTGTGAGCGCAAGCCGTGAAAGGCGAGGCTCTCGGTGTGTTCGATGGTCTCGAAGTGAGCGGCCAGTGTTTGGGAGATCGGAACGAGGAAGTCGCGCTCCAGCGGAATGCCCTCCTCGCGGGCACCTTCCACCGGATGGCCGGTGACTGCCATGCCCAGCGCCCGCGCCTCTTCCAAGGCGGCCGCGAACGCTTCGCCGGTGAGGTTGGAATAGAGCTTCACCCGGGTGTAGCCCGCTTCGTGCTGCGCGCGGACCGCAGCCCGCGCCTCCTCGGCGCTTGATACCATCACGTGGTTGATCTGCGCATTGGGGCCGGGAGAGTTGAGGATCGGCCCGCTGGTAAACAGGTTCGGGCCTTCCAGCGTGCCCGCCTTGATCTGCTCTGCCATCGCCAGATGGAAAGGCATGCCCGACATGTTGCGCACCGTGGTGACGCCATGGGCAAGGTATGCCGACAGTTCAGCCTCGCCCCAGACGTGCACGTGCATGTCGATCAGGCCGGGCGTGGCATAGGCACCGCCCGCGTCCACGGTCTTGCCTTCGAAGGGCGACATGTCGCGGCCATCAAGGTCGACCACGACGCCGTCCTCGATATAGATCGCCTCGCCTTCAGGCCCGACATTGGTCACCAGCAAGGCCTCCTGCGCGAAGACCGGAGCGCTTGCGAGAACAAGCGCGCCAGCGATCAGCGCGGTGGCCTTGCGGGATACCATCTCTACCGCCGGTTGAGCGCCGCTTCGCTCTCGCTCATCAGCCGAGCGATGATATCGGCCACCGGCTCTTCCGCGCTGACCATGCCAACGCTCTGCCCCGCCATCAGCGAGCCATTTTCGACATCGCCCTCGATCACCGCACGGCGCAGCGCGCCGGCCCAGTAGTGCTCGATCTGCAACTGCGCCTCACCCATGTCGACGCTGCCCTGATCGAGCAGCAAGGCCACTTCGCGCTGCTTGGCGGCGAATTCCTCGGTGCCCTTGTTCTTCAGCGCGCGCACCGGGATCACCGGCAGGCGCGCATCGATCTGCACGCTCGCATCGGCATCACGGGCCTTGGCGCGGAAGAACGCCTTCTTGAAATCGGGGTGAGCGATGGACTCGCTGGCGCAGGCGAAGGCCGTGCCCATCTGCACGCCCGCTGCGCCCATTTCGAGATAGGCCGCGATCATATCGCCGCGTCCGATGCCGCCTGCCACGAACACCACGTGCTCAGCCGCCAGCTCGGGCAGGAACTCCTGCGCCAGCACGCTGGTGGAAATCGGGCCGATATGGCCTCCCGCCTCGCTGCCCTCGATCACCAACGCATCGGCGCCGCCGCGGAACTGCTTCTTGGCCAGCGCCAGCGTCGGTGCGAACACGATCACCTTGGCCCCGAAGGCCTTGAGCGCATCGATGGAGCCCTTGGGCGGAATGCCGCCCGCCAGCACCACGTGGCTCACGCCATGCTTCTCGCAAATGCCGATCAGATCGAACAGATCGGGGTGCATGGTGATGAGGTTCACACCGAAGGGTTTATCCGTCAGCGCCTTGGTCCCGGCGATCTCCGCGTCGAGCAGTTCGGGCGTCATCGCGCCGCAGGCGATCACGCCGAAGCCGCCGGCATTGCTCATCGCGGCAACGAGGTTGCGCTCGGACACCCAGCTCATGGCGCCGCACAGGATCGCGGTTTCGCTGCCGAGGAACTCAGCACCGCGCGCCATCAGTGCGCTCGTCTTGGGAAAGGCGCTCAAACGGAGGCCTCCTCGACCACCGCATCGCCGTCGAGGTCATAGGCAGTGTGCAGCACGCGCACGGCCAGCTCGGTCTCGTCCGAATCGATCAGCACCGAGACCTTGATCTCGCTGGTCGAGATGGCCTGCACGTTGATCCCGCGATCGGCCAGCGCCTTGAACATGGTGGCAGCAACGCCGGTGTGGCTCTTCATGCCCATGCCCACGACCGAGACCTTGGCGACCTTGGCATCGGTGATGATGCGGTTAAAGCCGATCTTGTCGCGCAGGCCCTCTAGCAGCGCCTGCGCGCGCGGAAGTTCGGCCTGCGGCACGGTGAAGGTCACGTCGGTCTCGCCCTTGTCGCGGCCTACGTTCTGGATAATCATGTCGACATTGATGCCGGCCTCGCCCAGCGGCAGGAAGATCTCGGCCACCGCGCCCGGCTTGTCGGGCACGCGGGTGAGGACGACGCGGGCTTCGTTCTTGTCGAGCGCGATCCCGGTGACGGTCTGGCGTTCCATGTTCTCTTTCTCCAGGTAGGCTTCCATCTCCGCTTCGGAGACGATCATCGTGCCGGGCAGGCTGTCGGCGCTGGGGGCATCAGCATCGACGAAGCTGCTGAGCACCTGCAACCGAACATTCTTCTTCATCGCAAGGCTGACCGAGCGGGTCTGCAGCACCTTGGCGCCGACCGAGGCCAGTTCGAGCATTTCCTCGAAGGTGACGTACTTCTGCTTCTTGGCCCGCGCCACGATCCTCGGGTCGGTGGTATAGACGCCGTCGACATCGGTGTAGATGTCGCAGCGATCAGCCTCCACCGCTGCCGCGATGGCCACCGCCGAGGTGTCCGAGCCGCCGCGGCCCATGGTCGAAACGCGGCCGTCCTCCGAAATGCCCTGAAAGCCGGGGATCACCGCGATCTCGCCAGCGGTCATCGCGGCCAGCACATTGGCGGCGTCGAAATCGTCGACGCGTGCATTGGCATGGGCGCCGAAGGTCTTCACCGGCACCTGCCAGCCAAGCCAGCTGCGCGCCTTGCAGCCCATCGCCTGCAAGGTCATCGCCAGCAGCCCTGCCGTTACCTGTTCGCCGCTGGCCACGACCGCGTCATACTCAGCCGGGTCATAGAGCGGATTGGCCTCACGGCAGAAGTTCACCAGCCGGTCGGTCTCGCCCGCCATAGCGGATACGACGACAGCAACCTCGTTGCCTCCGGCAGCCTGCGCGCGCACCAGTTCGGCGACGCGACGGATGCGCTCGGTGCCGGCCATCGAGGTGCCGCCAAATTTCATTACAATACGGGCCACGAACGTCCCTTGTCTGTTCTCTGGTTCAATTCCTCGGGCGCTGTTAGGAGCGAGTCATGACCGATGCAATATCTGGCGCAGCGACGATCCGCCCCGAGGAGGCGGCCCATTTCGGCCAACTGGCCAGCGAGTGGTGGGATCCGAAGGGTTCCTCGGCCATGCTGCACAAGCTCAATCCGGTGCGCCTGGCGTTTCTGCGCGAGGCGATAGACCTGCACTGGGGCGGCGATGTTCAGAGCGTGAAGCCGCTGGCGGGCAAGGCCGCGCTCGATGTCGGCTGCGGCGCGGGGCTGCTGTGCGAGCCTTTGGCGCGGCTTGGCGGCGAGGTGACGGGCGTGGACGCCGCACCCGAGAACACCGCCGCCGCCGCCGCCCATGCCGAGGCCGCCGGCCTCGACATCCGCTACATCCCGGGCGAGCTGGGCACGCTGGGCCTTGGCCAGTTCGACCTCGTCACCGCGATGGAGGTGATCGAGCACGTTGCCGACAAGGCCGCCTTCGCGGGCCAGCTGGCCGAACGCCTTGCGCCAGGCGGGCTGATGGTGCTCTCGACCCCCAACCGCACGCTGGCCAGCCGCGCGCTGCTGGTGGGCGCGGCCGAGATGACCGGCATGGTCCCGCGCGGCACCCACCACTGGGACGACTTCATCACCCCCGACGAGCTGGCTGACCTGCTGGCCGAGGCAGGGCTGACGATGGGCGAGCCGCGCGGGATCGCCTTTTCGCCCGCGAAGGGCCTGCACCTCTCGGACGACCTCTCGCTCAACTACATCGCCACAGCGCGCCGGGCCTGACGCGTGATCGTTCGCGACAAGCCGACCCGCCTCGAGCTGGCCTTCGCCGTGCGCGGCTCCATTGTGCCGGTGATCGCTCCGCGCCTGCTGGCTCTGGCCGCGCTGGCGGCGCTGGTGGTCTTCGTTCACCACCGCTGGCCGGGCCTTGTGCCCGAGCTGGATGGCACCGGCTTCACCGTGTTCGGCATCGCACTCTCCCTGTTCCTCGGCTTCCGCAACAACGCCGCCTACGAGCGCTGGTGGGAGGCCCGCAAGCTGTGGGGCGGGCTGCTCGCCGACCTGCGCAGCTTCGCCCGCGAGCTTGACCTGTTCGAGCCCGAACGCGAACGCCGGCAGGAGCTGCTCAGGCTGGCGCTTGCCTTCCTGCACCTGCATCGCGCCAACCTGCGCCAGCTCCCCGACGACGAGCAAAGCACCAGCCGTGGGGGCCGCTTCCTCGCCAGCCCGAACCCGCCCGATGCCGCGCTCAACGCTATGGCCATTGCCCTTGCCGAGGCCCGCAAGGCCGGAGCGCTTGACGGCTTCGGCGCACGCACGCTGGCCGAGCGGCTCGCCTCGATGGCGCTGGCACAGGCCGGGTGCGAGCGGATCGCCAACACCCCGCTGCCCTATGTCTACTCGCTCCTCATCTACCGCACGACCTACCTTTACTGCCTGCTCCTGCCACTGGCGCTGGTCGGGCCGGTGGGCTGGTTCGCGCCGGTGTTCGTGGCCATCGTCGGCTATGTGTTCCTCGGCCTTGCCGAAGTGACCGAAGACCTCGCCCACCCGTTTGGTACCACACCCAACGCCCTGCCGCTCGACGCGATCTGCCGCGCCGCCGAGATCAGCCTTGCCCCGCATCTCGGCGAGGAGGCTCCGCCGCCGCTCGCCCCCCGCGACTACTACCTCAGTTAGCCCCCTCAGTTCGCACTGCGCAGGCGCACGGCCACACCGGCATTGTCGGTGAACAGCCCGTCGATCCCGGACGCCACCAGCAGGCTCCACAGCTGCGCCACATCGCCCTCGCCCGCCGGGTCGTCGCCGATCTGCAAGGCGGGCGGCAGGAAGGCGTTCTCGCGCCGCATGGTCCACGGATGCACCGCCAGCCCCGCTTGATGAGCCGCCGCGACCAGCCCGCTGGGTGAGCCATCGGCATTGAGCACCTGCGTGAGCGCCGGGCCGATCCCGTCGGCATAGGTGGCGATCATGGCGAGGCCGTCAGCATCAAGCATCTCGGCATAGGTCCGTCCCGGGATGTCAGGCGGGCCAGAGATGGGCGCGACCAACTGGATCAACGGGAACTCGGTGAGTTGGTCGAGCCGCACCAGCGGCGTGACCTCGAAGCACTGGATGAACACCGGATCGACACCGGCGCGCATTCCCGCCTTGTCGAGGTCGGCGAGCAGCATGGCGGCGAGGTCGAAGCCGATATCGGCGAAGTAGGTGGGGTGCTTGATCTCGGGGTATATGCCGATTGCCCGGCCCGTCTCTGCCTCCTTGCGCTTCACCAGCGCCAGCACCTCGGCGAAGGTCGGCACTTCGAACTCGCCATCGTGCGCGGCGCTGGCGGGGCGTAGCTCGGGCAGCCGCTCCTTTGCGCGCAGGCTCTTGAGTTCGGCGAGTGTCAGGTCTTCGGTGAACCAGCCGGTCAGCTCCACCCCGTCGATTGCGCGGGTGGTGAGGCGGCTGGCGAACGCGGGCCGCTGGTCGATGTCGGTGGTGCCGCCGATCTCGTTCTCATGGCGGGCGACGAGCACGCCGTCCTTGGTCGCCACGAGGTCCATCTCGATGTAGTCGGCCCCGTCGTCGATGGCCTTCTCATAGGCGGCGAGCGTATGCTCGGGCAGGTCGCCGCTGGCGCCGCGATGAGCGATGATCAGCACCTCGCTATCCTGCGCCGCAGCGGGCGCGGCCAGCATCAGCGCGGCGAGGCAGGCCAGCCACCTCACGTCAGCGCCGCTTGCCACTTGGCCGCATCGAAGCCGACCAGCAGACCGCCATCATGCTCGACTACCGGGCGCTTGATCATGCTCGGATGCTCGACCATCAGCGCGGCGGCGCCGATGGCATCGCTCGCGCGCGCCTTCTCGCCCTCGTCAAGCTTGCGCCAGGTCGTGCCGCGCCGGTTGAGCACAACGTCGATGCCCTCTTCGCCGATCCAGCGTTCGACCTTTACCGGGTCTGCGCCTTCCTTCTTGTAGTCGTGGAAGGTGTAGGCAAGGCCCTGCTCGTCAAGCCACGTGCGGGCCTTCTTGACGGTGTCGCAGTTGGGGATGCCGTAGAGGTCGATGGTCATGGTGTTCTCGCCAAGGTGTTACAGGTGTGACAGTGTCCTAGAGAGAAAACGCGGGCCACGAAACCGATCCCCCGAAAGTCACGCAGAAGGCCATGGCAAAGCGTCATGGCAACGGGATGACACCGCAGGCCACCTGTAGGAAAGCGCGATCAGTCCTTCGCCGCGAAACGGTGAATGCGCGGGTCGTTGCAGCCCAGCAGCGTATAACTCTCGTAATAGGCCTCGCGCCCCTTCGCCTGCACCGCGCGATGTTCGGCCACACGGCCCCAGCCACGCGCAGCCTCCTCGCTCTCCCATTCGGACAGCGCGATCACTTCGCCATCTTCGGAGGCGTAGCTCTTGAAGGAGAGGAACCCCGGTTGCTGGCGCGCCATCTGCTCCATTTGGGCTGCGTCGGCAGCATAGGCGACCTGATCAATGTCGGCCCGTTTGCGATTCCGGAAAACGACGAGGTACATGTCTTCTTGCCTCCACTCATCCTGAGCTTGTCGAAGGACAGCAGATGCCTTCAATCGCCTAGCCAATCCGCTGTGATCTCGCCCTTGTGCCCGTCCGGTGCCAGCGCGGCGCGCAGCGCTTCCAGCAGCGGCGGCAGCGCCTGCGTGAAGGCGTATGGCGGGTTGACGATGAACAGGCCCGCGCCGTTATAGATGCCGGGCTGATCCTCATCGTACAGCCAATGCTCCACCACCAGGAATTTGGGGATGCCGAGCTTGCCCAGCTGCTCCTTCCAGCGCCGATGCGTGGCGCGGTCTTTCAGCGGATACCAGATCACCGTCACACCATGCGCCCATTTGCGGTGCGCGGCGGCGAGGGTGTCGGTGATGCGGGCGCGTTCGTCGGTCTGCTCGTAGGGTGGATCGACCACCACCACGCCGCGCGGTGTTCGGGTCGGTAGCAGCGCCAGCCATAGCTCGTAGGCATCGCGCTCATGCACGGCAGCCGGCGTGCCGCGCATCGCGGCGCGCAGGGCGCTGGCGTCCTCGGGATGTTTCTCGTTGAGGATCAGACCATCCTGCGGGCGCAGCAACTGCGCCAGAACGCGCGGCGAGCCGGGATAGAGGTGCGGCTCGCCCCCTTCGTTCACCGCCGCTACGGCAGCGCGGTAGTCCGCCAGCAGGGGGTTCGGATCGGCAAAGGCCCGCAGCACGCCCTGTGCGGCCTCACCGGTGCGTTGGGCCTGATCGCCGCCAAGGTCATACAGCCCGCAACCGGCATGGGTGTCGATCAGGGTCAGCGCGCCCTCCTTGCGCTGCAAGGCCCGGATAAGCGCAATCAGCAGGCTGTGCTTCACGACATCGGCGCTGTTACCGGCATGGAAGGAATGGCGATAATTCATGACCTGGGCTTGCCTTGATGACGATGGACAGCGCGGCGGGGCTTCGCGCTGCCACCCTCGCCTGAGACGGATAGCTCCTCGAACTGGCCCGGCGCGATTCCCGCGACAGTCCAGTCGCCGATCGACCAGCGCACCAGCCTGAGAGTGGGAAACCCGGCCGCCGCCGTCATGCGGCGCACTTGCCGGTTGCGGCCTTCGCGGATGGTGATCTTCAGCCAGCTGTCGGGAATGGACTTGCGCTGGCGGATCGGCGGATCGCGCAGCCACAGGTCCGGCTCGGCGATGCGGGCAATATCGGCCGGAAGGGTCATGCCATCCTTGAGCTGAATGCCCTGCCGCAAGGGTTCAAGCTCCGGCTCCTGCGGATCGCCTTCGACCTGCACGAGGTAGGTCTTGGGCAGCTTGAAGCGGGGATCGGCAATGCGCGCCTGCAGCCGCCCATCGTCGCACAGCAGCAACAGGCCCTCGCTGTCCCGGTCGAGCCTCCCGGCGGGATAGACGCCTTTCACCGCAATGAAGTCCGACAGGGTCGAGCGCACCGTGGGCGATCCGCGGTCGGTGAATTGCGACAAGACCCCGAAAGGTTTGTTGAACAGCAGCAGTCGGGCCATCCCGCGCTCATATCGACCGATTGCCGCTATGTCTTCAGGGCCGTGCGCCGCCCGCCGGAGGGACAGTGTTCCTTGGAGGCCTTGGCACTTCCGGATAGCGGAATCGGGTCCCTAGCCCAGATGTGCGTCGGCAATCGCCACGGCCAGCGCATCGGCAGCGTCCGCCCCCACCACCTTCACGCCCGGCAACAACACCTTGAGCATCGCCTGCACCTGCGCCTTCTCGGCAGCACCGGTGCCCACCACCGACTTCTTCACCGCCCGCGCTGCATGCTCGCGCACCGTCAGCCCCATGCCATCATAGGCCGCGCCGCAGGCCGCCAGCACCGCTCCGCGCGCCTGCGCCAGCTTGAGTGTCGACTGCGGGTTCTTGTTGAGAAAAATCTCTTCCGCCGCGGCCCGGTCGGGCCGGTAGCGCACGATCACCTGCGCCAGTTCCGCTTGCAACAGCGCCAGCCGCAAGGCCATCGGCGAAGACGTGTCGGTCTTCACCTGTCCGTTGTCGACATGGCTGATGCGGCTGCCCTCGGTGCGGATCACGCCCCAGCCGGTGCAGCTCAATGAGGGATCGAGGCCGAGAATAATCATAGCCGGCCCTTCACAGGTCAAACGCCAACGCCAGCCGCCAGACAATCGCCACAAGCAGCGGAACGGCAATGGCCAGCAGGATCACCCAGTCTCGCCATCGCCGCATTGCCCCAAGCTCTCCGGCTACTCAGCCCGCGAGCTTCTCCATCAGCTCGTCGGAGATGTCGTAGTTGCCCCAGACGGTCTGCACGTCGTCGTCGTCGTCAAGCGCGTCGACCAGCTTCAGCAGCGTGGTCGCTTCCTTCTCCGCCATGTCGACGGTGATGTTGGGCTTCCACGCCAGCTTCACGGTCTCGGCATCGCCGAGCGACTTTTCCATCTCGGTCGCGATGTGATGCAGCTGATCAGCCTCGGTCCAGATGGTGTGGCCATCCTCGCTCGATTCGATGTCGTCAGCGCCCGCTTCCATCGCCGCTTCGAGCACCTTGTCCTCGTCGCCCGCGCTGGCGGGATATTCGATCAGGCCCTTGCGCTCGAACCCGTGCTGCACCGAACCCTCGGTGCCGAGGTTGCCGCCGTTCTTGCTGAACGCGGTGCGGATGTTGGTGGCGGTGCGGTTGCGGTTGTCGGTCAGCGCCTCGACGATCAGCGCCACGCCGCCGGGGCCATAGCCCTCGTAGCGGACCTCTTCGTAGTTCTCGCCATCATTGGCCGAAGCCTTGTCGATCGCGCGCTGGATGTTGTCCTTCGGCATCGACTGCGCCTTGGCCGCATTGACCGCGAGCCGCAGGCGCGGGTTCATCTCGGGGTCGGGCATGCCCATCTTGGCGGCCACGGTGATTTCGCGGCTGAGCTTGGAAAAGAGGCCCGAGCGCTTCTTATCCTGCGCACCCTTGCGGTGCATGATGTTCTTGAATTTGGAATGGCCTGCCATGGGTCCGTTCGTCTTGCTGGTTGTGTGGTTCGCGCGGCCTTACAACAGGCACGGTGCCAACGGCAACCACTGGCTCAGCCGGTCAGCGGCGCGGCGGCAGTTCGCGCATCGCCAGCTTTTCGGGCGCTTCGGTCCATTCGGGGTGCTTGGCCGCTTCCTTGCGCATCGCGCGGCGGAAACGCAGGTACTGGCCCGGCGTGGGCACGCGCGGCGTGCTGGCCAGCTCCCAATGGATGCCATTGATCGGATCATCGAAGAACACGGCATAGTAGCCGGGCACATAGACGTCATATTCGGCGGGCGGATCGGTTACCGCCAACCCTTCCGGCAGCAGGAACTCGCGGTGGAAAGCATCCACTTCGCGGCGGTTTTTCGCCCATAGCGCAATGTGGTGCACGCCCACGGGCCGCGCCTCGTGATCGAGCTTGGCCCCGCTCTTCGCTGGCTGAATACCGATGTAGCTATGCGGCAGCGGAAAGCGTGCCATGTAGTATGTAGAGCGGTAGCCGATATCGAGCGTCCAGAAGCTCTTGTAGCCGAGCCAGCCGAACATCCGGTCATAGAAAGCGACCGAACGCTCATAGTCCAGCACGGAAAATTCCACATGGTGGACACCGCGCCAGCGCATCAGATTTTCACTGCCGTGCCCGTGGCCGAGACCATCAACATCGAGCCGGTCTTGCCGATCACCTCGTAATCGAGATCGATTCCGACCACGGCATTGCCGCCCAGCGCGCCGCACTCGGCCTGGATTTCCTCGATCGCCTGCTTGCGGGCATCGGCCAGAATGCGCTCGTAGCTACCCGAACGTCCGCCAACGACATCGCGGATCGAGGCGAACATGTCGCGGAAGATATTCGCACCAACGATCACCTCGCCGGTGACGATGCCGAGATATTCCTGCACCGGATGCCCCTCGATCGTGGGCGTGGTGGTGACGGGAATGCCGCGCGCGTCTTTCCAGGGGCCTGCCATCGTACTGTCTCCTGCCGAACTGCTGTTGTTAGTGTATTACTAATACAATACAGCAGGAGCCGCAAGCCGATCAGCCCAGCCCGAGTGCAGCCTTGTAGGTATCAAGGATCATTTCCATTTCGCTGCGGTCGTTGGGGTCCATCTTCCGCAGGCGCACGATCTGGCGCATGATCTTCGGGTCGTAGCCCACCGCCTTGGCCTCGGCATAGACGTCGCGGATATCGTCGGCGATGCCCTTCTTTTCTTCCTCGAGGCGCTCGATGCGCTCGATCAGCAGGCGCAGGCGGTCGTCAGTGGCTTCGGCCATCGGGGTGCTCCATCAAATTCGAGAATCGATAATGGCAGCCCGATAGCCAGCCTGCCGCGCCGGGTGAAGGCCCGGACGCCTGCAAAAGCGATTAATCCTGTGCGTTCTTTTTCAGGCTCTCGTCCATCCGGGCGAGTTGCTCGGGGGTTGCCTCGGTCTGGTACTTCGCCTTCCACTCGTCCATCGGCATGCCGTGGATCAGCGCGCGCGCGGCGGCCTTGTCGCCTTCGTATCCGGCCTCGCGAATCCAGTCAGCCAGGCAATTGCGGCAGAAGCCGGAAAGCCCCATCAGGTCGATGTTCTGGGCATCGTGGCGGTGCTGCAGGTGGCGCACCAGGCGGCGAAAGGCGGCAGCGGCAACGGCGTCGGGCAGCTGGTCCAGCGAATCAGTCTTGTCGCTCATTTTTTCATGTGTCCTTGTCTTGTCGTAGCATGCTGCGATACGCATTCAGATGATGTCGAAATTCACGCCCCGCAACCGCAAGGTGAAAATCCTTGCTACCACCGGCCCTGCCACCGAAGACCCGGAGGTGCTGCGCGCACTGTTCCGCGCCGGTGCCGATGCCTTCCGCGTCAACATGAGCCATGGCGAGCACGCGTTCCACGCGCAGACCATCGCCAACATTCGCGCGCTGGAGGCCGAGTTCGGCCGCCCGATCGCAATCCTTGCCGATCTGCAGGGGCCGAAGTTGCGCGTCGGCAAGTTCGCGGAAGGGCGCGCCACGATTGCCCATGGCGCCACCTTCACCTTCGACCGCGACCCGACACCGGGCGATGCCACCCGCGCCGAGCTGCCGCACGACGAGATCTTCCGCGTGATCGAGGCAGGCCAGCGGCTGCTGGTCAACGACGGCAAGATCCGGCTGCGCGTGAAGAGCGCAAAGACCGACAAGATCACCTGCGTGGCCGAAGTCGGCGGGGTGATCTCCGACCGCAAGGGCGTCAACGTGCCCGATGCCGAAATCCCGATTCCCGCGCTGACCGACAAGGATCGCCGCGATCTCGCCTTCGCCCTTGATCAGGGAGTCGACTGGATCGGGCTGAGCTTCGTCCAGCGCCCGGAAGATCTGATCGAGGCGCGCGAGCTGATGGGCGACCGCGGCGCGCTCTGCGCCAAGATCGAGAAGCCACAGGCCATACGCCGCCTGGCCGAGATCATCGCCGAAGCTGACGGGATCATGGTGGCCCGCGGTGACCTGGGCGTGGAGCTGAACCCTGAAGAGGTGCCGCCGCTCCAGAAGAAGATCGTCAACGCCACGCGCCTCACCGGCAAGCCGGTGATCGTCGCCACGCAGATGCTCGAAAGCATGATCGAGAGCCCCACGCCAACCCGCGCCGAGGTCTCCGACGTGGCCAACGCTGTCTATGACGGGGCCGATGCGGTGATGCTCAGCGCGGAAACCGCCGCCGGCGACTGGCCCGAAGAAGCGGTGATGATGATGGACGCCATCGCCAGCCAGATCGAACGCGACGAAGGCTACAAGCAGCGCGTGCGGCTGCTCGAAACCCCGCCTGATGCGACCGTGGCCGACGCGCTCAGCCACGCCTGCATGACCATTGCCGACACCGTGGAACTCAGCGCAATCACGGTGTTCACCTGGTCGGGCAATTCGGCCCGCCGCGTGACTCGTGGACGCCCGGCAGTGCCGGTGATGGTGCTGACGCCCTCGATGGAGGTCGCCCGGCGCGTTTCGCTGCTTTGGGGCACCCATGCGGTGGCGACCAAGGACATCGGCAGCTTCGAGGAGATGGTCGGCAAGGGCAAGCGGATGGCGCTGCGCCACGGGTTCGGCTCGGCCGGCAGCCGGTTGATCGTGATGGCCGGTGTGCCCTTCGGCGTATCGGGCGCAACCAACCTGCTCCACATCGTCACCATCGCGGGTGACGAGCTGACAAGGCACAAGAAGGCAAAATAGAAACCCGAATCCCCCGCGCCTCGCACAGAGGCAGGGGGAGGAAGGCCGTCGGGCCGGCAGCGCTGCCGGTCGCGCTATGCGTAAGCATGGCGATTCCCGACACCAAGCCACCGCCCCTATCCGGGCGGCGCTGGCACCGAGTGCCTGGGTGCCTTGCGGCACCGATCATTCTCGGGAAACTGGAGCGGGCGAGGCGATTCGAACGCCCGACCCTCACCTTGGCAAGGTGATGCTCTACCCCTGAGCTACGCCCGCTCACTGACGCTACCAGAACCGTAGTTCCGGTGGGGAGCGGCGCAACTAGCAGCGGTTATTTCACCCTGCAAGCGGAAAATGCGTGCTTTTGTACATGTACGGCAATCGCAGCCTTTGCCCTTCACAAATCGCGCGAAAGGACCACATTACCAAGGTATCTGAAAAGCCGACGGGAGCACACAACGTGGCAAGCATGGGCCTCAACATCGACGAACAGAAAGCAGTCGAGCGATTCCGCAAGGAAGTGGTCGATCCCAGCCAGGACAAGCTCGTAATCGTCGATTTCTGGGCCGAGTGGTGCGGCCCGTGCAAGGCGCTCACCCCGGTGCTGGAGAAGGTCTGCGCCGAATATGCCGACAAGGGCGTGATTCTCGCCAAGATCAATGTCGATGAAGAGAAATTCATCGCCAGCCAGTTTCAGGTCCAGTCGATCCCCACGGTCTATGCCATTTTCCAGGGCCAGCCCGTGGCCGACCTGACCCCGGCGCGCAGCGAATCGCAGCTTAAGGGTGCGCTCGACCAGATCCTGCAGCAGGTGCCGGTAAAGCCGGGCGCTGGCCAGGAGGCCGCACCCGATATCGACCAGCTGCTCGCCATGGGCGAAGAGGTGCTGGCCGGAGGCGATGCCCAGCGCGCTGGTTCGATCTTCATGCAGATCACGCAGATAGCGCCCGACAACGCCACCGCCCATGCAGGCCTGATCCGCGCCATGCTCGCCGCCGACATGACCGAAGAGGCCAAGGCTGCCTTTGCCGAACTGCCCAAGAGCCTGCAGGACGATCCGGCGCTGGCACAGGCCAAGGCCGCGCTTGAGCTTGTCGGCCCGCAGGTCGACAACGATGAGCTTTCGGCCCTGCGCCAGGCTGCCGAAGCCAACCCTGGCGATGCCGCCGCGCAGATCGCCTATGCCGAAGCCGCCTTTGCCGCCGGCGATCGCGACGGCGCAGCCGAGACCCTGCTGGCCGCTATCGGCCGCGAACCAGAGGATGGCGACGGCGCGGCCAAGGCCAAGTTGCTGCAGTTCTTCGAGGCAGTGGGGCTGGAGGACGCCTGGGTTTCGGCCCAGCGCCGCAAGCTCTCGCTGCTGCTGTTCGGATGACCCGGAAGCGGCCGACATGGGCCAAGTGAACAAGGTTCGCCTCTCGATCTTCCCGCTGACCGGGGCCATCCTCTATCCCGGGCTGCATCTGCCGCTGCATATTTTCGAGCCGCGCTATCGCGCGATGGTAGGCGATGCGCTCGCCCGCGACCGCCGTATCGCGATGATTCAACCAGCTGACCCCGACGAGGATGCCCCCTTGTTCGAAGTGGGCTGCGTGGGCCGGATCTCCGAAGTCGAGACAAGCGAGGACGGCCGCTACAACATCATGCTCACCGGCGAGCATCGCTTCCGCCTCCTGCGCGAGCTGGAGGTCACCACCCCGTTCCGCCAGATCGAGGCCGAGCTGATCGAAGAGCCCAAGGACGAGATGCTCACGCTGGGCGAACGCGCCGCCTTCGAGCACGAATCGCGCAAGTTCGCCAAGGCGCAAGGCTACGAGATCGACTGGGACTCGGTGGCGCGGCTGGACGACGTCTCGCTTGTGAACGGCGTCTCACAGATCGCCCCGTTCGATGCGGCGGCCAAGCAGGCACTGCTCGAAGCGCCCAACCTGCGCGTGCGCTGCGACCTGCTGGTGCAGCTGATGGAGTTCTTCGGCAAAGGCGACCCCGACGAAGGTAACGTGACTCTTCAGTAGTTACGCAGCCCCATCCGGGGCTGCATCCTCGCGGCTATTCGCTCCGCTACGCTGCGGGGCCACTGCGGGCGCGCGGTCGCGCTTGCCCTCGCTTTGCTCGCGTTTTGGGGTGGCGCCTGCTCTCCTCCCCCTTCGTCACCCTGGACTTGATCGGTATTCCAGCGGCCCGCAGGCGCCCCGCAATGGAGGCATAGCCGGAATGGAGGGAACAGCGCCGAGGATGCCCGCGCGGATGCGCGGGCGTAACCACAACGACATAACTACGAAAAACTCTCCCGCAGTCCGTCGATCACATATTGCGCGGCTAGCGCGGCCAGCAGCACGCCCAGCAGACGCGTAATCACCGCTTCCACCTTATCGCCAAACACCCGCATCAGCGGGCTTGCCGCCAGCAGCGCCAGCAGCGTGAGCACCAGCACAGAGGCAAGCGCCCCCAGCACCACAAGCGTGCCCTCGACACCCTTGGCGTTGCCCGACAGCAGCATGATCGAGGCAATCGCCCCCGGCCCCGCCAGCATCGGCATCGCCATCGGGAACACCGACACGTCCTCGTGCTCGGGGTCTTCGCGGACCTTGTCGGCGCGGTCATTGCGGCGCTCGGTGCGCTTCTCGAACACCATTTCCAGCGCGATCAGGAACAGCATGATCCCGCCTGCCACACGGAAGGCATCCAGCTCGATATGCATCGCCGCCAGCAGGTTCTCTCCAAACAGCGCGAAGCCGAACAGGATCGCAGCCGAGATAAGGCAGGCGCGAATCGCCATCGAACGGCGCGCAGCAGGCGTGGCATTGGCGGTGAGCCCGGCATAGATCGGCGCGCACCCCGGCGGGTCGATCACCACGAACAGCGTGACGAAGGCAGACATGAACAGCTCGATCATGGCCTAGCCCTGCCGGTCTGGAATCCCGAAAGCAAGCGCCTCCTGCCATTGGCCATCGCGCTGCCATTCGACGATCATCCGCCAGCTCTCCGGCCCGGTCTGCTCCATCCGCCAGGCCAGGGTGCCATCGCGCGCACGGGTGAGCACTTGCGACGCTTCCTCGGCGGGCGCTTCAGTCCGCCCCTGCCCCGGCTTGCGCTGCTCGCAATCGGCGGTGTGCGCGGTGATCGCCTGAAGCGCGTCCACGATGATGGTGTCTTCGTCCGGTTCAACGTCCGGCGCGCGCGGTGCGGGTTGCGGCACTTGCGGCGTGCCGACGTCGTAAGTCCATTTGTAGCTGCCATCGCGGAGGCGCTGCCACACCGTGGCATAGTGGCCGAACAGGCCCTCTGCATCGCGATAGCGTCCAAAGCTGACCGCCAGCGAACCGTCGCAGCTCGACCAGACCTCGCGCGGCGCCCATTCAATCGCCTGCGCCGGATCGGGCCGCCCGGCAAGCCATTCTTCCGCATCGATCGCGCTGCCACCAGCGAACATCTGCGCGCCCGGTGCGGCATATTCACGAAAGGCGGTCCACTGGCCTTGATCGCGCGCCATTCGCGCAAAGGCGAAGTCGGTGGCCGCCACCCGGCCCGGATCGGCGCGCGAACCAGCGCGCTCCAGCACTCGTTCAGCCAACTCCGCGCGCGCGCTGCGCCGCTGCTGCCCGGGGCTGGCGCAGCCCGCCAACAAGGCGAGGCATCCAGCCGCAAGGAAAGCGCGTTTCAGCATGAGGCGGCAAGCCGGATCAGAGCGTCGACATGGCCGCATTGGTGAGCACGATATCGAGCACCCGCAGGCCCACGATCAGCACCAGCGGCGAAAAGTCGATCGCGCCGGTGTTGGGCATGATCTTGCGGATCGGCCCCAGCAACGGATCGAGCAGCGCGTTCACCGAACGGTAAATCGCGACCACGAAATCGTTCGAAGTGTTGACCACGTTGAAAGCCATCAAGAGGCTCAGGACGAACTGCACGATCACCAAAAAGATGATGATCGAGATCAAGTAGCCGACGATCTGCGACAAGGTCAGAAGCAACACTGGCAAAAACCCTTTTATGTCTGCGTCCCGCCACCCAATCTAGGTGCTCGGGGAAGGTGTATCAACTGAGTAATACGCGTTGCGCAATCCGCAACCCGTGCTCAGCCCTTGCTGACCAGCGTGCCCGCGCCGCGACTGGTGAAGAATTCGAGCAGCATCGCATGCGGCACGCGCCCGTCGAGGATCACCGCCGCCTCGCACCCGGCCTCGACCGCCTGCACGCAGGTCTGGAGCTTGGGAATCATCCCGCCGGTGATGATACCGCTCTCTTCCAGCTTGCCGATGTCGGACGGGCGCAGGTCGGTGAGCAGCTTGCCCTCCTTGTCGAGCACGCCGGTAACGTCGGTCAGCAGGAACAATCGCGCCGCGCCCAGCGCCGAGGCAATCGCGCCCGCCATGGTGTCGGCGTTGATATTATAGGTCTGACCGTGACCGTCGGTGGCGATGGGGGCGATGATCGGGATCATGCCCGCCGCGCTCAGCGTGTCGAGCACCCTGGTGTCGACATCCTTCGGCTCGCCCACGAAGCCGAGATCAACGGCCTGTTCGATCTGGCTGTCGGGATCTTTCACGGTGCGGCTGACCTTCTCGGCGCGGACCATCTTTCCGTCCTTGCCCGAAAGGCCGATGGCGGTGCCGCCGGCGCGGTTGATCCAGCTCACCAGTTCCTTGTTGATCGCCCCCGACAGGACCATTTCGGCAATCGAGGCGGTCTGCTGATCGGTGACGCGCAGGCCGCCGACGAATTCGCTTTCCACGCCCAGCTTCTTGAGCATGGCGCCGATCTGCGGGCCGCCGCCGTGGACCACCACCGGGTTGATCCCCACGGCCTTGAGCAGCACGATATCTTCGGCAAAGTCGCGCGCGGCCTCGGGATTGCCCATCGCGTGGCCGCCATATTTCACCACGAAGCTGCGCCCGGCATAGCGCTGGAAATAGGGCAACGCCTCAATCAGCGTCTCAGCCTTGGCGAGCATCTGTTTCTCGGTGATCTGGGTCATGGCGCGGGCCTTAGCCGGTCGGGACAGCAAAGCCTAGACCGATCCGGCCAAGGCCCCTCGCCTTGCAGTTACTCGCTCTCGGTGCTGGCGCCGGATTCGACCGGGACGGGGGTCATCGGCGTATCGGGCAGGTTGACCTCGACCCCTTCGTTGTCCTCCGGCACCGCGATCAGCTCGCCGCCGCTAAGGTCCTGAGTCTCGACTTCGAGCGATTCTTCCGTGCCTTCGTCCTGGCAGGCAGAGAGCGCGAAGGCTCCGGCGAGCGCGAGAATGGTGGCGGTACGGGCGACGTTAGGGCGCATGGTGGTCTCCTTGAAGCGTCCATGAGGAATGGCGCGCATGATGCCCGCCCGGCGCTCGATTGGCCAGCGCAATGTGCGGCGATTGGCGGACCGAAAGGCCCGGTCCGCCCGGATCAGTCGGCCAGCACCTTCTTGAGCACGGCGACCCGCTCGCGTTCGGCGGTCGTGTCACGCTCGGGATGGGCGGCGATCTTGTCGAGCAGGACCTTGAGTTCCTTCCGGCGGTCCTCGGCGGTGGTGTGATGCTTTTCGTCAGTCATCCTTTTGCTCCTTTCCTAATCTTGCAATCCGCAAGACGGGCAGAGGTTCCGGCATGCGACCGTGCGAGGCTCAGCGCTGCTCGGAGTCGGGCTGCTTGGCCCAGGGATTGACGTGTTTTTTCGGCTTGTCCTGCGGCTGAAAACCTGCCGCCTCGACCAGCGCGGCGACCGCCTGATCTTCGTCCTGCGTGTCGCTGCCGGACTTGGACGCATCGTTGGCATGGGGGACGGTGCAATAGGCGGTCAGGCAGACCCCACCCGCCCAGAGCAGCGCCCGCCAGCGGCTGCGAAAGACTGCCTGATACTTGCCGAACATGGCGGCGGGTATGGCATGGGGAGGGTTAAGGTTTGGTGGGGGTGCAATCTCGAGCCTAGCGAGAAGACCGACTTCGGCCCTGCAGACGCATCAGCCCATAATTCTCTTAAGCTCACCTTCGATGGTCATAATTTCTCGGTCCAACAAGGCTTCAGAAACGTTCGTGGGTGCCCGATAGGCCTTTCCACCATAGGCATCGAGAATACCAAACTCTTCTTCGCCAGAACCACGATAGCCACGCCTTAACAGCACCACCCCAGCACCAGCTGTGTCTCGGCTTAATCGCGGCTCCTTGCGCGGATAAACAGCCAGAATCTTCCTTCTGGCGCTGGTCTCCAATCCAATTTCCGGCTCAATATGAACAGAAAAAATCTTGTTTGGTGAGGGCCAAACTCCTCGAGAAGGAGCTATTCGCTGACCAGCCTGCTTGCTCAACCAATCTGCGGTATGCTCGAAGATCTCTACATTGTGAGCAACTGCATTGTGCGGCGCTGATCCAGCGATATCCTTGATTACAGACTCTCGGGACCTGCCATGCGCAGAGTGTTGCAAAACGCCATCTCGAGAACTTCTATAAAAATCGAAGCCTCCGGGCTTAGCGTACCCTTCAAGATGACGAATTTTGTCACCGGTATCCAACGTCAAGAACTTCAAGAACGTCGAGAAGTGCATGATCACCGGCATGGCCTTTAGCCCTTCGAAGAACGAGGATCATGCCCATAGGTATTGCGCTCACGAATCTGGCCGTTCTTACCGGTAAGATATGCCTCACCCTTTGTTTCGCGCGCCCTAGACTGTGCTTCAGACCAAGCTTCGGCCTGAGTGCGATGCACAGAAGTAGCCCGCGAATTTCCCGCGCCCTTCACCTGCCACCCGTCAGGGTGCTTCGTCGTCCAGTAGTCTTTTGACATGATCAATCTCCGAATCCCATGTTCACCCTTCGTTTACCATGGATTCTATTTTTGTTCAATCACTCCGCCGCCACGGTCCCGCTTCCGCCGGAAACCTCACCAAACATATCCGGCCCGGCCTCTTCCTCGCCCTCGTTCGCGGCGACGGCCTTCGCCTTGCGGCGCTGGTCGAAGTTCGACCACACGTCCTGCCAGCTCCCGCGGGTCGCGCCCTTCGAATATTCGGTCGAACGGGTCTCGAAGAAGTTCGCGTGCTCCACCCCGTTCAGCAGCGGCGTCAGCCACGGCAGCGGGTGCTCCTCCACCATGTAGATCGCCGGCAGGCCCAGCTGGCTCAGCCGCCAGTCGGCGATGTAGCGGATATATTTCTTGATCTCCTTCGCCGTCATGCCGGGCACCGGGCCCTGCTCGAAGGCGAGATCGATGAAGGCATCTTCCAGCCGCACCGTCTTCTGGCACATGTCCATGATGTCTTCCTTCACCGGCTTGGTGAGGCAGTCACGCTCGGCGCAGAAGGCGTGGAACAGGCGGGTGATGCCCTCGCAGTGCAGGCTCTCGTCGCGCACCGACCAGCTGACGATCTGCCCCATGCCCTTCATCTTGTTGAAGCGCGGGAAGTTCATCAGCATCGCGAAGGAGGCGAACAGCTGCAGCCCCTCGGTGAAGCCGCCGAACATCGCCAAAGTGCGCGCGATGTCCTCGTCGTTGTCGACACCGAATTCCTGCAGATAGTCGTGCTTGGCCTTCATCTCCTCGTATTCGAGGAACATGCCATATTCGCTTTCAGGCATGCCGATGGTGTCAAGCAGGTGCGAATAGGCGGCGATGTGGATCGTCTCCATATTCGAGAAGGCGGCCAGCATCATCTTGACCTCGGTCGGCTTGAACACGCGGCCATATTTCTCGTGGTAGCAATCCTGCACCTCGACGTCGGCCTGGGTGAAGAAGCGGAAGATCTGCGTGAGCAGGTTGCGCTCGTGCTCGGTGATGTTCTGCGCCCAGTCGCGGCAGTCCTCGCCCAGCGGCACTTCCTCGGGCATCCAGTGGACCTGCTGCTGCCGCTTCCAGAACTCGTAGGCCCAGGGATATTCAAACGGCTTGTAGGTCTTGCGGGCTTCGAGCAACGACATCTGGTAGTCTCCGGTGAATCTGCGAAGAGCCGATATAGCGATTCTGCGGCCACTTTCGAAGCGTTGCGGGGGTGATTCGGCGGGGATAAGACTCCGCTCGGCGCAGGCGCGGCGGAGTTGCGGGGGCTCAGTCTTCGGAGTGGCCCAGCCGGCGCGATATTTCGAGCCCGATCAGAATCGGAGTCGCCCATAGCCAAGTGAGCAGCGCCGCCTCGCGCCAGTGGCCGCTTTCGGGCAGGCGCATCGAGCATTCGTAGATCTTGAACAGGCTGTCGGGCGTGCAGGTGGAGGGCCAGAACGCCGTCATATTGAGGTAGATGCCAAGCACGATCCAGCCGAGCTGTGCCACGTACATCGCCATGTACCGCGAGACCTTGACCTCGCCGTAGCCGTGGTGCGTCGGAAAGCGGTTTACGCGCCGTTTCATGGTGACGGGCGATATAGCAGGCCGGTGGTTAACATCGGCTTGCGGTGGCCCGGCGACCGATGCCCGATACGAAAGCGGCGGCGAACCTGCGCAAGGTCCGCCGCCGCCGCTATGCCTTTGGCGCTGCCCTTACTGGCAGGCGAGGCATTCCTCGTAGTCGGTCTGCTCGCCGCCCTGCGCGCTCAGTTCGAACTTCTGCGCATCGGGGGTGTTGTCAGCCTCGACCCCGCCGGCGAACCCGGCGCGCTGCACCGACTTCGAGCGGAGATAATACAGCGACTTGATGCCCTTCTCCCACGCCTGGAAGTGCAGCATCATCAGATCCCACTTGTCGACATCGGCGGGGATGAACAGGTTCAGCGACTGCGCCTGATCGATGAACGGGGCACGGTCGGCCGCGAATTCGAGCAGCCAGCGCTGGTCGATCTCGAAGCTGGTCTTGAAGGTGTTCTTCTCTTCCGCGGTGAGGAAGTCGAGGTGCTGGACCGAGCCGTTCTTCTCGAGGATCGAGTTCCACACGTTGGTGGAGTTCTTGCTCTTCTTGTCGAGCAGTTTCTCGAGATAGGGGTTCTTCACCACGAAGCTGCCCGAGAGCGTCTTGTGGGTGTAGATGTTGGCAGGAATCGGCTCGATACAGGCCGAGGTGCCGCCGCAGATGATCGAGATCGAGGCCGTCGGCGCGATCGCCATCTTGCAGCTGAACCGCTCCATCGCGCCCACTTCGGCAGCATCGGGGCAGGGCCCGCGCTCCTGCGCCAGCATCAGCGAGGCCTCGTTGGCCTTGGCGTTGATGTGCTTGAACATCTTCAGGTTCCACGCCTTGGCCATGGCGCTTTCCATGCCGATGTTCTTCATCTGCAGGAACGAGTGGAAGCCCATCACGCCCATGCCAACCGACCGCTCGCGCGCAGCCGAATACTTGGCGCGGGCCATCTCGTCGGGTGCGCGGTCGATGTAGTCCTGCAGCACGTTGTCGAGGAAGCGCATGACGTCCTCGATGAACTGCTTGTCGGTGTTCCACTCGTCCCACTTTTCGAGGTTGAGCGAGGACAGGCAGCACACCGCCGTGCGATCGTTGCCGAGGTGGTCGATGCCGGTGGGGAGCGTAATTTCCGAACAGAGATTCGAGGTGGAGACCTTGAGGCCCAGCTCGCGGTGATGCTTGGGCATCATCCGGTTCACGGTGTCGGAGAAGACGATATAGGGCTCACCCGTGGCGAGGCGCACCTCGACCAGCTTCTGGAACAGCGAACGGGCATGGACCTTGCCGCGCACCGAACCGTCCTTCGGGCTCAGCAGCTCGAAGTCCTCGCCCGCGCGCACGGCTTCCATGAAGGCATCGGTCAGCAGCACGCCGTGGTGCAGGTTCAATGCCTTGCGGTTGAAGTCGCCGCTGGTCTTGCGGATTTCGAGGAACTCCTCGATTTCCGGGTGATGCACGTCGATGTAGCAGGCCGCCGAGCCGCGCCGCAGCGAACCCTGCGAAATCGCCAGCGTTAGGCTGTCCATCACGCGCACGAAGGGGATGATGCCGCTGGTCTTGCCGTTCAGGCCGACCGGCTCGCCAATGCCGCGCACGTTGCCCCAATAGGTGCCGATGCCGCCGCCCTTGGAGGCCAGCCACACGTTCTCGTTCCAGGTGCCAACGATGCCTTCAAGGCTGTCGGACACCGAGTTCAGATAGCACGAGATCGGCAGACCGCGCCCGGTACCGCCATTCGACAGGACCGGCGTGGCCGGCATGAACCACAGGTTCGAGATATAGTCGTAGACGCGCTGCGCGTGCTCCTGATCGTCGCAATAGGCATCGGCCACACGCGCGAACAGATCCTGATAGGTCTCGTTCGGGAGCAGGTAGCGGTCCTTGAGCGTTTCCTTGCCGAAATCGGTGAGGTTCGCATCGCGGGCAGGATCGGTCTGAATCGTGAACCGGCGCGGGTTGACCGTCTTGGAATCGGATTTTGCCGGTTCCGAAGCGGCTGCCGCCGCCGCACCGGCGAGCACGCCGGCAACGTCTTCGGCGCTCACCAGTTGTTCGCTGCCCTGGTCCTTGCGGTCCATCGTTACTGCCTTCCTGCTCTTTTCCTTGGACGCGCCGTTGGCGGCGTCCGTCGTCTCATCAAGTGCCAAGTTCGCCTCGTCCGTATTGCGAAATTCCATCTGCGTCTTGCTCCCGGCCCCTGCTCTGCAACAACGAACCTCGCCGCTGCCGCGCATGATATGTTCCGCACATGTTCCGGGCAAGCGGCAATCACTCTGCCACCCGTTTCCGCAACCAGTGCCCCGTGGTCACACCCGCAAAAACCCACCTTTCACCGCCGATTCGCCCCTCTCCTGCCCGGGGCAGTTACGGAGGGATTCATCTAGGTCTAGTAGGTGTCACTGGCAGTACGACCACAACCCATAGTGAATCGGCACGCGCCAAGGCGCAATAGGGTTCACCCTGTTTGATGCCTCTTCACCCACATCTGCAAGGGTGCTCTACTCAAGTAATACAGCGCGACGCGTGGGGCTTCCACGGCTTGCGCCCGATGCAAGACCAAAAACGCAATTGCGGAAAAATATCTGCGCCATTTGGGCCTTGCATTGCATTCGAATCGAGCCCGGCAACAATGCTGCGCAGGCTACCATTTCTTAACCTTGTTTCGGCTATCCGCGAGCACACCGGGTCACGCGGCCACCTTTGCTACACAGCAGGAGATCGAAACGATGATTGCCTTGTTCAAGGCCATACCCTTCGGCATTTTCCTGAGCCTGCTCGTGGCCCTGTTCATGGGCTCTGGCGGTGCAACTGGCGGCATGCTTGCCATCGAGCGCCTCGATGTCGACCTCGCCCAGTACGGGATCGACATGAAGCTCTACTGGAGCTGGTATCTGTTCCTCGGCGGAACCGTGCTCAGCTGGATCCTGCTGCTGCTGATGGGCGACTGAGAAACGCCGGGGAGCCGCCTCACGGCACCAGCACCGTATCCTTCACCAGGTCGTCTGTCTGCGGATAGTCGAGAATGTAATGCAGCCCGCGGCTTTCGTGCCGCTTCAGCGCGCTCTGCACGATCAGGTCAGCACATTGCAGCAGGTTGCGCAGTTCGACGAGGTCAGTGGTCACGGTGAAGTGGCCGTAATAGTCTTCCACCTCGGTGTGCAGCAGCTTGATCCGGTGCGCCGCACGTTCGAGCCGCTTGGTCGTGCGCACGATGCCGACATAGTTCCACATGAAGCGGCGGATCTCGGTCCAGTTCTGCTTGATCACCACCTCTTCGTCCGAATCGGTCACCCGGCTTTCGTCCCAGGCGCTGATCGGCGGCACCGCCTCGAAGCTGTCCCAGCGCGCGAGGATGTCGCGCGCGGCCGCATCGCCAAACACGAAGCATTCGAGCAGCGAGTTCGAAGCGAGACGGTTCGCGCCGTGTAGCCCGCTCTCGGTGCATTCGCCCGCGGCATAGAGGCCGGGCAGGTCGGTACGGCCATTGAGGTCAATCACGATGCCGCCGCAGGTATAGTGCTGCGCGGGCACGACCGGGATCGGCTCCCTGGTCATGTCGATGCCGAGCGTTTCGAGCTTGTCGTAGATGGTGGGGAAATGCTCCATCACGAATTCAGGCGGCTGGTGGCTGATGTCGAGATGGACATAGTCGAGGCCATAGCGCTTGATCTGGTCGTCGATGGCGCGGGCGACCACGTCGCGCGGGGCCAGCTCCATCCGTTCAGGATCGTAATCGACCATGAAGCGGTAGCCGGTTTCGGGATGGAGCAGATGCCCGCCCTCGCCGCGCACGGCCTCGGTAATGAGGAAGTTCTTGATTTCGAGGTTGTACAGGCAGGTCGGGTGGAACTGCATCATCTCCATGTTGGAGACGCGCGCGCCCGCACGCCAGGCCATGGCGATGCCGTCACCCGTGGCCCCGCGCGGCGCGGTGGAGAACTGGTAGACGCGCCCCGCCCCGCCGCTCGCCATGATCGTGGCGCGGGCCGTGTGGGCCACGACCTTGCCGCTCACTGTATCGAGCGCATAGGCACCCCAGACCCGGCCCGAGCCTGAATAGCGCTCCTCATGCCGCCCGGTGATCAGTTCGATGCAGGTCTGATTGGGCAGCAGGGTGATGTTCGGGTTTTCCTCCGCCGCCTTGAGCAATGCGGCCTGCACCGCCCAGCCGGTGGCATCGTCGACATGGACGATCCGGCGGTGCGAGTGCCCGCCCTCGCGGGTGAGGTGGAGGTGGTCGCTCTCGCGGTTGAACGGCACGCCCAGCTCGCACAATCGGTCAATCGCCTCAGGCGCGTGGCTGATCACGAACTCGACCGTCTCGCGGTCGTTGAGCCCGGCGCCCGCGATCATGGTGTCGCGGATGTGGTCCTCGAAGGTGTCGCCAGCGTCGAGCACGGCAGCGATCCCGCCCTGCGCCCAGGCGGTGGAGCCGCTGTTGAGCTTGCCTTTGGCGAGGACGAGCACCTTACGGCTTTGCGCCAAGGCGAGCGCGGCAGAGAGGCCGGCAGCGCCGGAACCGATGACGAGGACGTCGTGCGATGTCATCGCCGCGTCATGGCGGCACCGGCGAGGCTGAGCAAGTGTTTCGTCACAAGGCCGCCCCTCCTGCGCACCGATTATTCGGCCTTGTGTCGATCCTGTGACGCAGAGGCAGGCTCGACCTCTTCCCCTGTCGTACAGGTCCGGTTTCGCCCCAGCCTCTTCGCCGCATAGAGCCGCCTGTCGGCCAGCTTGATGCACTCGTCCGTGCGATCTTCGGTTCCGTTGAGCTGGGCGATACCCGCGCTGAAACGCAGCCGGTAATCGGGCGCGAATTCGAATGTTTCGCGCTCCGCCGCATGGCGAATGCGCTCCACGATCTTGGCCGCCTCCGCGACGCTCGCCCCCGGCGCGGTCAGGAGAAACTCCTCCCCACCCCAGCGCCCGACAACATCGCTCGGCCGTACATTGCGCTCGATAATGCGGGCAAACACGCTCAGCACCTTGTCGCCTGCACTGTGACCATAGGCATCGTTACATGATTTGAAATGGTCGACATCGAGCAGCGCGAAGCTGGCCCGTGGCCGCGCCGAGCTGCCGCTGCGCAACGCTTCATCGGTCTTTTCCAACATGGCCCGACGATTGCACAGCCCGGTCAGGGGGTCGGTCATGGCAAGGCGGCGGAACCGACGCCGATGGTTCAGCAGGATGAAGACGATCACGCCCAGCAGCGTCAAGCTCGTGACAGCACCGGCGACGACCCACCGGGCCAGCCGCAATCGCGCTTCGCTGCGTTCCTGCTCGTCGGCCAGGCTACCTTGCAGTTCCTCGGTCTTGAAACGGGCCCGCATGGCCGTAATCCCGCTTTGCCGCTCCTGCTCGTAATAGGCGTCGGCGGCCTCGCTGGCCCTGCGCATACTGGCATAGGCCTCGGCATCGCGGTGCAGCAGCGACAGGGCTTTCGCGTGCGTCTCCAGCGCCAAAATCCAGTCGTCCCCCTGTGTCTTGGCATCATCGCTCTCGATCACGGGATCGAGCAGACGCAAGGCCCTGTCAGCCTCACCTCGCTCGACCAGCAACTTGGCCATGAGCGCAGTCACCGCGAATGACATCCGTTCGCCCGGCTTGTTCAGGGCCCTATAAGCCTGCTCGCAGGCTGGGCCCGCCAACTTTAGCTTGTCCTGCGCCAGGGCAGCGCGACAAACGCCAACCTGCGCGTAGGCGACGGCATAGGCATTGCCGACAGCGCGCGCCTGCTCGGTCGAAGCTTCGAAATCGCGCAGCGCACCGTCCCATTGGCTGGCGTCAAGCTTGGTATAGCCGCGCATGACAAGCTCGTTCGCGGCGAGATCGTTCATGCCCAGGGCAAGCTGGATATCGAGAGCTTCCGAATGCAGCTGCTCCGCGTAGTCGAAGTCGTAGCCCAGCGAGACGAGATCGGAGAGAATAGCGGCCGCAGTCGCGCGCTCCAGCGACATCCCGTCACCATCGCTGTTGCGATAAGCCTGCGCGGCATAGGTGAAGGCTTCGCTCGGCTTGTCCATCTCGGAATAGAGATGGACCAGATCGATTGCGCGGCACGTCCTGATGCTGCTTCCCACCGGCAATGTTTCGTAATCGCGAGCCATCGCTTCGACTACTTGCGCCCGCTCGGCTTCTCCTGAAGCTTCACTAAACTCGCGGAAGCGCAGAAATTGCCGCACCGGATCGGCAGCATCCAACCTCGCGGCCACCCGGCGCGCCTTCTCTGCGGCAGCCGAGACATCCTGCCCACTCATCGAGAGGGCGATCATCTGCGCCTCGTACAGCTCAGTTATCCGACGTGTACTGGCCGGATTGGTATCGGCGATTTGCCTGGCGATGAAGTCTACCGCAGTGCCCGGATTGCGTCCGGTCTCGATCTCGGCCCGGGTGACCAAGGGGTCGTCACTGCCCACGCACCGCGCCGCCGCCGGCCCGCTCCCGAATGCGCAAAGCGCCGCTATCAGAATGGGAGCCGCGCGGCTCCAGCGTGGCAGAGCCGTACAGAGAAGATCCTGTTGTCGCACAGGTTCTCGTTACTAAACGAGCGTTGACCAATCGTTATTTCGCTCAGACTGCCGTCGAACCACGTATTAATACATAGGAAGGCGAGCGCGGTCAGCCCGCGCTGGTGAGCTGCACGAAGACGTCTTCGAGGTCAGCCTCGCGGGTGGTCACGTCCTCGATGGCAAAGCCAGCTTCCTGAAGCCGCGCCAGCACCTTGCCCGCGTTGCTCTCGCGCTTGTCGTAGGTCACCTCGATCAGGCGCTCGCCCGCCTTCTCCACCTTGCGGAAATGCGGGTCGGACGGCAGCTCGGTCACCTCGCGATCAACCGTCACGGCAACGATCTTCTCGCCCATCTGGCCGATCAGCTCGGCGGTGGGCTTGTTGGCCACCAGCTCGCCATGGTTGATGATCGCGATCCGGTCGCACAGCTGCTCGGCCTCTTCGAGGTAGTGCGTAGTCAGCACCACGGTCACGCCTTGCGAATTCAGCTCCTGCACCAGCTCCCACAGCTGCCGCCGCAGCTCGACGTCGACGCCAGCGGTCGGCTCATCCAGCACGAGGATCGGCGGCGAGTGGACCATGGCCTTGGCGATCAGCAACCGCCGCTTCATCCCGCCTGAGAGCGTGCGGGCATAGGCGTCGCGCTTGTCTTCCAGCCGCACCGCGCGCAGCAGTTCCTCCGAGCGGCGCAGCGCCTTGGCGATGCCATACATGCCGCCCTGATTCTCCAGCACCTCGAACGGGGTGAAGAAGGGATCGAACACGATCTCCTGCGGCACGATCCCGATCGACAGCTTCGCATTGCGCGGGTGCGCATCGATATCGTGGCCCCAGATGCTAATCGAGCCCGAGGTCTTGTTCACCAGCCCGGCCATGATGTTGATGAGGGTCGACTTGCCCGCACCGTTGGGCCCGAGCAGGCCGAACACGCCGCCTTCGGGCACGTCGAAGCTAAGCCCCTTCAGCGCCAGTTTCGGCTCGGCCTTGCCGGAACCGGCATATTCCTTGACCACGTCACGGATTTCGATCGCTGCTTCACTCATGGCGCTTCCAATGAGCGTTCGCCCGGTTTGAGGCAAGGCCCCTAAGGCAAATGCCCTGAGCCGATTGCGGGCTTGCGCGCCATATTGCGAAAGTGCCCGCTCCGCAGTAAAGCCATGCGCCATGGACAAGGCACCCGAAACCACCATCGTTGAAACCCACCGCGTCTGGTGCGATGGCGCTGGCGACATTCGCGGCGGCGAGAACTATCGCCCCGCCTCACTCGGTCATCCGCGCGTGTGGCTGGAGATCGACGAAAAAGGCTATGTCGATTGCCCCTATTGCGACCGGCGCTTCGTGCTCACTGGCGGTGCTGCAGACGAGGGAACGGTTACCGGCGCAGCGGCCTGAGCCGGGCGCCTGCCGCGTTCCCGTGGCAAGGCAAAGATCAGGTTCTCCTTCCAGCGGCTCCGGTCATGGCGCGTTCATTCGCTTTGTGACATGATGCAGCCACATAAGAAGGAGACTATCGATGAAGCCCTTTATTGCACTTGCAGCCGCATCTACGCTGGCGCTTGGCGTGGCGCCGGCCTCCGCAGAATCTCCCGCAGAGCGCGCCGAAGCCCGGCTCGCCGAACGGCTTGAAGGCCGCACCGCGGGTGAAGCGAAGAACTGCATCACCACGATGAATTCCAACCGACTCGAAGTGGTCGAGCGGGTTGGCCTCGTATACGAACGCGGCGACACGATCTGGGTGGCGCGCACCACCACCCCGAACCAGCTGCGCTTTGACGACATTCCGATCATCGAGCGTTTCGGCAGCCAGCTGTGCCGCCAGGACGTGATCCGCACCGTTGACCGTTCGACCGGTTCGTTCACTGGCGCAGTGTTCCTCGAAAAGTTCGTGCCCTACACCCGCACCAGCGGCTGATCGCATACGTCGACATCGGCGAGAAAATGCCCGCCCGCGCCAAGCGCGAGGCGGGCTTTTGTTTGTCTGGCAGTGCAAGCCACACGGCAGCGGGCATGATCACTCCCGCTCAATCTCCTTTGGCAAAACGCTCCACGAAGTCGCCGACGCCATCCATGTCGTCGAAGCCGAAGATATAGGCGATCTCGACCGTGTCCGAGAAATCGAGCCCACCTGCCGCAACCGCCGGGTTCACATAGTCAGCGACCGGGTTGTACCTGTCTGACAGGCGCTTGGCCTCGGTCCAGATCGGCCCGATCCGCGGGTCGGACAGCAGCGCTTCCCAGTGCGAGCCGTCCTCCGTGTTGAACGCGGGCGAGCCGTTGTCGGGGAAGTTGCCGTCCTGCACGCGGTGATAGCGCGTGTTGTAGACGACGATCTGCATCGCGTCTTCGCTGGACTGCGTCTCGTTCCAGTAGCTGTGCTGCACCACGTTGACGGACGTCCACATGTCTTCGGGCAGCATTTTGACCGCCGCCGCCGTCACATCGGATTGGCCTGCCTCGGCAACCCACACCTTGCCGCCGCCCGCAATCGTTTCGCGCATCCGGCGCGCAAGTTCCGCCACCGTGCTGGCGCGATCGTCATGCGCGTTCAGCCAGTGATCGCCGAACGCGAGGGTGAAGAGTTCTGACGCCTGGAGGAATGTGCCGGTCTGCTTGCCATAGGCCCCGCTCGTCGCAACGTAGTCGACGCAGGCGAACTCGGGGTCTGCCAGCACCGAACCAAGCCCGGCCACGGCCTGCAGGTCGTCGACATCGGGCTTGCTGTCGAAATTGGCGACCAGAAGATCACGCGCGGGATCGAACAGGCCGATCACGGGCGTGGCGGTGCAATCCATGTTCCCGGAATCGGACGGCGGCGTCGTTGCACAGGCTGGTGTAGCCAGTGCTAGGGCCAGCAGGAGCGGCCATTTCATATCTGTCTCCCGAGAGTCTGTCGTGCATGTGCCGCTCTCGCTCCCACTCAATCAGGCGGGCGGCTTGTACGAAGAGCTTTACCAGCAGAGCCGGGAGTCAGCGAAACGTTTCTATGACTGGGTCGGGACGGCGGGAGATGGCCTTACACCGCGATTCCACGAATCACGGATGATATCGGTACGACCTCACTCCCACTCGATCGTGCCAGGCGGTTTCGACGTATAGTCATAGACCACGCGGTTGATGCCCTGCACCTCGTTCACGATGCGGGTGGCGCAGCCGGTCAGGAAGGCGGCATCGAACGGATAGACGTCTGCCGTCATGCCATCGGTGCTGGTGACCGCGCGCAGGCCGCAGACGCTGTCGTAAGTGCGATAGTCGCCCATCACGCCCACCGTCTTTACCGGCAGCAACACCGCAAAAGCCTGCCAGATCGCATCGTAAAGCCCCGCCTTGCGGATCTCGTCGAGATAGATCGCATCGGCCTTGCGCAGGATATCGCAGCGCTCTTTGGTCACCTCGCCGGGGATGCGGATCGCAAGGCCCGGCCCGGGGAACGGATGGCGGCCCACGAACTGATCGTTCAGCCCCAGCTCGCGGCCCAGTTCGCGCACCTCGTCCTTGAACAGTTCGCGCAAGGGCTCGACCAGCTTCATGTTCATCCGCTCGGGCAGGCCGCCGACATTGTGGTGGCTCTTGATCGTGACCGAAGGGCCGCCGGTGAAGCTGACACTCTCGATCACGTCGGGATAGAGCGTGCCTTGCGCGAGGAAATCGGCCCCGCCGAGCTTGTTCGCCTCTTCCTCGAACACGGCGATGAATTCAGCGCCAATGAACTTGCGCTTCTTCTCGGGGTCGGTGACGCCGTCGAGACCGGCCATGAACCGCTCCTCGGCATCCACGACCACCAGCGGGATATTGTAATGGTCGCGGAACAGCGTCTCGACCTGTTCGCGCTCGTTGAGCCGCAGCAGACCGTGGTCGACGAACACGCAGGTGAGCTGGTCGCCGATCGCCTCGTGAATGAGGATCGCTGCCACCGAGCTGTCGACCCCGCCCGAAAGGCCGCAGATCACCTTGCCATCACCCACCTGTGCGCGAATCTCGGCGACCTTGGTTTCGCGATAGGCGGCCATGGTCCAGTCACCCGCAAGGCCGCAGACCTTGTGCACGAAGTTGGCCAGCAGCTTGCCGCCGTCAGGAGTGTGGACCACCTCGGGGTGGAACTGGGTACCGTAGAACTTGCGGCTCTCGTCGGCGATCACCGCGAAGGGCGCGCCGTCGGACACGGCCACGATCTCGAAACCGGGGGCGAAGCGGGTGACGGTGTCGCCGTGGCTCATCCACACCTGATGGCGCTCGCCCTCGGCCCAGAGGCCATCGAACAGCGCACAATCGCGGGTGACGGTGAGATAGGCGCGGCCGAACTCGCCGCCATCGCCGACCTCGTGCCCGGGGCGGACTTCACCGCCGAGCTGCTGGCTCATCACCTGCTGGCCATAACAGATGCCAAGGATCGGCACCCCCGCCTCGAACAAGGACATCGGTGCGCGCGGGCTGCCCTCTTCGGGCACGCCGGCAGGGCTGCCCGAGAGGATGATGCCCTTGGGCTGCATCCGGGCGAAAGCCTCTTCGGCCAGCGTAAAGGGTGCGATCTCGCAATAGACCCCCGCTTCACGCACGCGGCGTGCGATCAGCTGAGTCACCTGGCTGCCGAAATCGACGATAAGGATGGAATCGGGAAGTGTGTGTGCCGTCATGATGTGCCGATAGGAAGCAGGCGCCGCCCTGTCCAGCGCGAGTGGGTCCGGACATGTGAGCCCCGCTGTTACACCGCGCGCTTCCCGCAACAGGCGTACGGCTTTTTGCATTTGCGCCGTTTTGTTCGCACCTGCACAATGCAAGGACAGTCTAAGGGATGGACCTGTGAAAGGCGTTTGCAACCTTATTAAGGAGATAACGCCATGAAAAAGCTGATCACTCTCGCCATTCTTTCCACTCTTGCCTTCGCACCTGCAGCGCAGGCGCAGTCGGCCTTCGTCATGGTCATCGGCGAACGGACCTACGAGCAGAATCGCCCGGCCCGCGCCCCGCTGACCGACGAGCAACGCATTGAAATTGCTGCTGAACAGGCTTGCAAAAAGCCCTTCATCCGCGACCTCAAGGGCCAGCGGCTCTATGCCGAGTGCCTGACCGAAGCGCGCGCGCAGGCAGTCGCCCTGCTGGCGGAGAATGAGGCCCCCGCAACGCAGCTCTCGCTTCGTTAATCCTTTATTGCAAATGACTTAGAGGCTTTGCATGTGCCTGCAACGCATGTTGCATAATACGCAACACATGCCGAAGTTTTCGCATTTGCACAATAATGTTGCGCCGCACATATGCGCCTCAAGCCAAGGGGGCAGATAACAAGACCCCGGCAATGCAGGAGCAACATAATGCGCAATTTCGCCCAGATCTTTCTCACTTCGCTCGCCGCAGTGGCGATCAGCGGCACGCTGTTCACCAGCGTCTTCGCCTGATCCCATCCGCGCAGCGCCAAGCCAACGCCTTCCAGCACGGAGACATACGATGAAAGCTATCCTTACCCGCATTTTCAACGCCTACTTCGACAGCCTGGCGCGCAGCCCTTATCCCGCCGCCTGGATGTTCTGACCTCTCCTCTCCCAATGGAGCATCCAGCTGGCGATTGGCCGCCTTCCCGCACCGGGGAGGCGGCCATTTGCTTATGTGAGCCTCTGGCAGTGGAAAAGCCGCCCGCCTCAGGGTGGTTACGCTTGGGAAACCGGGCCGCCGCGCCTATATAATCGCCATGAGCGAGAACAATGGGAACGCCCCCCGCCAGGGCGAGTACGGTGCCGATTCGATCAAGGTCCTCAAGGGGCTCGATGCGGTCCGCAAACGGCCAGGTATGTATATCGGCGATACCGACGACGGTTCGGGTCTGCACCACATGGTGTTCGAAGTGTCGGACAACGCCATCGACGAGGCGCTTGCCGGCCATTGCGATCTCGTCCTGATCGAGCTGAACCCCGATGGCTCTGTCTCAGTGGAAGACAACGGCCGCGGCATCCCGGTCGACATGCACAAGGGCGAAGGCGTTTCCGCCGCCGAGGTCATCATGACCCAGCTGCACGCGGGCGGTAAGTTCGAGAACACCTCCGACGACAACGCCTACAAGGTCTCGGGCGGCCTCCACGGCGTCGGCGTATCGGTGGTCAACGCACTGAGCGAATGGCTCGAACTGACCATCTGGCGCGACGGCAAGGAGCACTGGATGCGCTTCGAGCATGGCGACGCGGTGGAATCGCTGCGCGTCGTGGGCGATGCCCCCAAGGTCGAGAGCAATGCGGATGCTAACGGCTTCAAGAAGGGCACCCGCGTAACCTTCCTCGCCAGCACCGACACCTTCAAGAACGTGACCGATTTCGATTTCGACAAGCTCGAACACCGTTATCGCGAACTGGCCTTCCTCAACTCGGGCGTGCGCATCAAGCTGCGCGACTGCCGCCACGAGGAAGTCAACGAACACGACCTCTATTACGAGGGCGGCATCGGGGCCTTCGTCAAATATCTCGACCGCAACAAGCAGCCGCTGGTGGCTGAACCCATCGCCGTCTCGGCCGACAAGGACGGGATCGGGATCGAGGTCGCCCTGCAGTGGAACGACAGCTATTACGAAAACGTCCTCTGCTTCACCAACAACATCCCCCAGCGCGACGGCGGCACCCACCTCGCCGCCTTCCGCGCCGCTCTGACCCGCACGCTCAACAGCTACGCTTCAGCCGCCGGGCTGATGAAGAAGGAAAAGGTCTCGCTCACCGGCGACGACATGCGCGAAGGGCTGAGCGCGATCGTGAGCGTCAAGCTGCCCGATCCCAAGTTCTCCAGCCAGACCAAGGACAAGCTGGTCTCCTCCGAGGTGCGCCAGCCGCTGGAAAGCCTGATGGGCGAGAAGATGACCGAATGGCTCGAGGAAAACCCCGCCGACGCCAAGCAAATCATCCAGAAGATCATCGACGCTGCCGCCGCGCGCGAGGCCGCCAAGCGCGCCCGCGAGATGAGCCGCAAGGGCGCGCTTTCGGTCGCCTCGCTGCCGGGCAAGCTGTCAGACTGCCGCGAGCGCGACGCGACCAAGGCCGAACTGTTCCTGGTCGAGGGTGATTCGGCAGGTGGCTCGGCCAAGTCGGGCCGCGATTCCAAGTATCAGGCGATCCTCCCGCTGCGCGGCAAGATCCTCAATGTAGAGCGCGCACGGTTTGACCGGATCATCTCGTCAAAGGAAGTCGGCACGCTGATCCAGGCGATGGGCACCGGCCTGCGCGACGAGTTCAACCTCGAGAAGCTGCGCTATCACAAGATCGTGATCATGACCGACGCCGACGTCGACGGCGCGCACATCCGCACGCTGCTGCTCACCTTCTTCCACCGCCAGATGCCCGAGATCATCAAGGCCGGGCACCTGTTCATCGCCCAGCCGCCGCTGTTCAAGGTCGCGAAGGGCCGCAGCGAGGTCTACCTCAAGGATCAGGGCGCGCTCGATCGCTATCTGATCGCGAACGGCCTGCAGGACCGGTTGCTCGAAACGTCCGGCGGTGCGCGCTCGGGCGCAGACCTTGCCGATCTCGTCGAACAGGCGCTGCATTTCAACAACCTGATCGGCTTCGCTCCGCGCAAGTACAACACCAGCGTGATCGAAGTGATGGCGCTGGCCGGTGCGCTGGAGCCGGGCCTCGCCCCGGCGGCACGCAATGAGGCGCTGGCCCGGGCTGCAGCGCGGTTGCACAGCAGCGATCCCGAAGCGGAATGGAGCGCCCGCCTCGTCGAGAACGGCGATGTCCGCTTCGACCGGGTGTGGCGCGGCGTCACCGACGTGCACATGATCGAGGCGCGCTTCCTCGACAGCGCCGAGGCACGCAAGCTGCACACGCGCGGTGCGGCGCAGGCCGAAGCCTATGCCTCCCCTTCGCGCCTGGTGCGTACCGGGCAGGTGTCCGAACCCGAGCCGGTCGAGGACGAGACAGGCGAAGCGGGTGAAGCCCCGGCGGCTTCCGCGGATGGTTTCATCACGCGCCCCTCGCAGCTCGTCGAAGCCGTGCTCGCCTCGGGCCGCAAGGGCCTCGCGATCAGCCGCTACAAGGGTCTTGGCGAGATGAACGCGGAACAGCTGTGGGAGACCACGCTCGACCCCGAAAACCGCGAGCTGCTGCAGGTGAAGGTCGAGGACGCCGATGTCACCGACGAGATCTTCACCCGCCTGATGGGCGACGTGGTCGAACCGCGCCGCGAATTCATTCAGGACAATGCGCTGAACGTCGCCAATCTCGACATCTAGGCCGGGCTCGCCCCGGGAGGATCAGTCGTCCAGTCGCCGGTCACTCACGACCGGCGGCAGCGGCATGTTCGCGAAGCGATAGGCATCCTCGCGCTTCACACCGAGACCGCACAAGGCGCACCCGGCAATGGCTTCGGGATAGTTTGGCGGCATATCGTTGCGCAACATCGCGCTCATTGCCGCAAGCGTTGTTCCAAGCAGAATGTCGCGCCCGACAGCACTCGACGGCAGCAGCAACACGCCTTCTGTGATCCCTCTGGAAACGGTGCGCTCGGCCCGATGGTAGGTCTCGCGACCGAACAACATGCCCGACGCACTCATATTGAGCATCGACCAGCCCCACCGTGGATCGCGGCGGGCGCGGCGCAGGTAAAGCCGCACCCCGGCCGCTGCCCGGTGGCGCGCGTCGGGCAGAGTGCTCAAGGCCACCGTGACTGCCCTGAGGAAGTCATGCGTGGCCTCATGCGCCACTGCATCGCGCAGTTCGAGCATGCCCGCAAAGTGGTTGTAAAAAGTCGCCCGGGTTACACCTGCCGTCTCGGCGATTTCCTCGATGCTGACATAGAGGCCGTTCTGGTCGCCGAACTTGTCGAACGCGGCGGCAATGATCGCCGCCCGCGTTTTCGCACGGCGCTCACGACCAATTCTGGCCCTGCCGTCAGCCGTGCCACTTCCGCTTGCCGTCATGCCTCGGACCTATAGGGAAACGGCGCGCATTGCCAAGAGGTTGCACGTAACTTCGCTAGGAATTCCGCCAAAAATGACACGGCAGGCCTGCGATCACTTCGCCTTGCCCGAGGGGCTCTCGGTACTGGTGGCTGAGGGCTCGACCTCGCCTTGCTCGGCGTGGGCGCCATAGTCCGAGCTGCGGTACAGTCGGCCCGGATCGATCTCGTCGAACGGGCTGCTTTTGCCGGCGAGGCGATAGAGCGCGCCGGATGCGATCGAGAAATAGCCCGCGCTGCCATCCAGATCCGTGATCGCGATGCGCCCGGCATCAAGCCTTTCGTACTTGCCCGAGGTCGTGCCCTCCGGGCTGACATATTCGTAAGTCCCCGCATCCTTGTCGAGTGTGAGCGTGGACTGCGAGCCATCCACACCCGTTAAGGTGTAGCTGCCGGAATAGTCGACCGTGTCGACCCCGTCCGCACTCGGGGTCGGCATCTGCGCAGGATAGGGCTCCTTGCCAAGCCCGGCAGTTTGCTCGGGAGCCGCAACCTGTTGCTCAGCTGATTCCTTGCTGCCGCAGGCGGCAAGCAGCGCGAGCGGAATCAGGGCGCTGGCGAACTTGGACATCGGATTCTCCTGTCACTCTCAGGAGAAACGAGCCTCCGGGCTGCTGGGTTCCGCGCAACGGCGAAAAGCATCGGTCAATCGCGGGTCATCGCGATATGTTCGGCCACCCAGGGCAAGACCACCGTGTTGAAACGCGGCCCGATCTTGTCGACGTGCGTGCCTTCGTAGACGGCCCAGTCATGCGCGATGCCGAACTTGTCCAGCTCCTCGTGCATCCGCAGGTCATCGCCCATAAGCCCGTCCTGATCGCCGACATCGGCACCGATCGCCGTGAAGCTCTCCAGTTGGGCGACATGGCTGGCGACCTGCGCCAGCGGTGCATTGCTTGCCCACTTGGCCATCACCAGTTCGTCGACCTCGCCCGCCGCATTGACCGGCCAGTCCACGAAGAAGGGCGGATTGCTGGGATCGGGTGCCCAGGCGACAGCGCTGGCCAGCCCTGCACGCATGCCAAAGCCCGATTCGTCGGCACCCTCGCGCGGCACTGCAGCCATCGCCGCCCCGCTTTCGGGCGTCTCCCGGCGCGGCGATACACAGCACGCGCTCTGCGCCCAGATCACCGCGAACTGCTCGGGGTGAGCCATGCCCACCATCCAGGTGCCATAGCCGCCCATCGAATGGCCGACGAGCGCGCGCGATCCGCGTTCGGGGATCGTGCGATAGGTCGCATCGATATAGTCGACCAGATCGGTGGCGACGAAGTCGCGGAAATTGCCGGTGGTGACCGAATTCGAATACATCGAGCCGCCCATGGCGGTCAGTGTATCGGGCACCACGACGATGAATTCGCGCCCGGCTGCGGCGTTGTCGGCCACCGCCGTGGGCACCTGCATGAAATCGTAGAAATCGCGGCCCGAGATGGCAAAGCCGTGCAGATAGTAGACCACCGGGTAATGCCGGGTCGGGTCACTGCCATAGCTTGGCGGCAGGACGACCATCACTTCGCGATCAGCGCTGTTACCTTCGAGATTGCCTTCCAGCGTTGCGCCATGAACCACAACACTATCCACCGTGATCCCGGCCGGCACCACTGCATCGGGCGCGGTGATATTCTGGGCGAGCGCCGGGCTGGCAGCAGCAAGGGCGAATGCGGCGACAGTAGCGGACGCCAGATACCTGACCATCTAACAATTCCTCTTAGTAATTAATATGAGGCCCGGATACAGCCATGGGGGCATGAAGGGCAATCCCAATTCGCCCCTCCCCGCCATTTGCTGACAAAGCCCGACACGGGCGCTTGGCCTGAGCCTTCGCGATGTATAGAACGCCCCTCCGAAACACGATTATGCAGTCCTATACCCCTCCGCCAGGCGGCGACTCACCCGCCCCCGCCGATGTTACCGCAGAGGGCTCGCGCCAAGCGGTCATCTCCAGCTTTGCGCTCGACAGGCTTGAAGACGATCCCGAACTGCAGGCGATCACGCAGTTTGCTGCCAAGCTGTGCAACGTGCCGGTGGCGCTCGTTTCCATCGTCGAAGACACCCGCCAGCGGTTCCTCGCACGCGAGGGTGTGGAGGAGCGTGAGACACCGCGCGAGGTCTCGTTCTGCGCCCATGCCATGACCGGCGAGCAAGCCATGGAGGTGCCCGACGCCACCGATGACCCGCGGTTTGCCGACAATGCGCTGGTCACCGGGCCGCTCCACATCCGCTATTACGCGGGCCAGCCGCTGGTCTCGCAAGAAGGCACCCCGCTCGGCGCGCTGTGCGTGATCGATGTGGAGGAGCGGCCAGACGGTCTCAACGATTTCCAGCGCGAAGGGCTGGCGGTGCTGGCGCAGTCGGTGATGCGGCTGCTCGAAGCCCGCCGCGAGGACCTGCGTGCCCGGCGCACAATCGCCGACCGTGAAGAGCAGCTGTGGCGGATGATCGATGGGGTGCCGCAGATCGCCTGGGCGCTCGATGCCTCGGGCCGCCTCGACTATGTCAATTCCCGCTGGAACGAAGTGACCGGGGCCGAAGCGCCTGAAACTGCAGAAGACTGGCGCCCCTTCATCCACCCGGAGGATGTAGACGCGACGCTCGAAATGTGGCGCGAGGCGCTTGCCAAGGATGAACCGTTCGAGTCGGAATTCCGCCTGCGTCAGGCAGACGGAACGTGGGGCTGGGTGCTCGCCCAGGCCGCACCGGTGACACGGAGCGAGGGCCAGCAACACCGCTGGTTCGGCACCCTCACCCATATCAACGAAGTGCACCGGGCAATCGAAGCACGCGATCTGCTGGCAAGCGAACTGTCGCACCGGATCAAGAACATCTTTGCCGTGGTGATCGGGCTGGCCCGGCTCAAGGCCGCCAATGCGCCCGAGCACAAGGCCTTTGCCGAGGATCTGGCCGAGACGCTCTATGCCCTGAACCGCGCGCACGAATTCGTGCGTCCTTCAAGCGAACCGGGGGAGGAGCGCCTGCAGGGCCTGCTCGCCGCCCTGTTCGGCCCCTATCGCGATCGCATGGGCCAACCGCGCGTGGCGATCAGCGGCATGGACAGCGCCATTGGCGCGCGCGCCGCCACCCCGCTGGCACTGGTGTTCCACGAACTGGCGACCAATTCGGCCAAGTACGGCGCGCTCTCGAACGCAGAGGGCACGGTCGACCTGACCATCACCGACAGCGGCGATGACCTCGTGCTCGCATGGTGCGAACGCGGCGGCCCGCCGCTCACCGGCGAGCCGAGCAACAGCGGGTTCGGCTCGCGCCTCATCGAGATGAGCGTGACCGGCCAGCTGCAGGGAAGCTGGGAGCGTCGCTTCGAGCCGGACGGGCTGGTTGCCGAGCTGACGGTTTCCAAGGCGGCCATTGCCCCCTAGTCTGCCGCCATGGCAGCCGCCCCAGCCCCGTTCCTCGACTTCGACCACGTTTCGAAGCGCTTCGGCACGACGCTGGCGGTGGACAACGTTTCGCTCTCGATCGCGCGCGGCGCTTTCGTCGCACTGGTTGGGGCATCGGGATCGGGCAAGTCGACCTTGCTCAAGACCGCCAACCGCCTGATCGAACCCGACGCGGGGCGCGTTCTCATCGATGGCACCGATGTTGCGGCTGGCCCTGCCCCGCTGCTGCGCAGGCGGATCGGTTACGTGTTTCAGGGCGTGGGACTGTTCGCGCACCGCACGATTGCCGAGAACATCGCGATGGTGCCGCTGATCTCGGGCGATGGGCGGCCTTCTCACGCACGGATCGGCGAGCTGCTCGACCTGGTGGACCTGCCGCACGAGATTGGCTCACGCTACCCCGATGAACTGTCGGGCGGGCAGCGCCAGCGTGTCGGCATTGCGCGCGCGTTGGCGGGCGACAGCCACCTGCTGCTGATGGACGAGCCGTTCGGCGCGCTCGATCCGATCACTCGCGCCAGCCTCGGCGAACGGGTGCGCGCGCTGCACGACGAACTGGGCCTGACCACCGTGATGGTGACGCACGACATGGCCGAAGCCCTGCTGCTCGCATCGCGCGTGCTGGTGATGGAGGCAGGCCGGATCGTCGCCGACGAGACCCCCGCCGCGCTGTTGGCCGGTGCTGGCGGAGAGACGGCGCAGACGCTGGTGGCAGTTCCGCTCGAACAGGCGCGCAGGCTTGGGGGGTCGGCGTGAGCGACCTCGTCACCGCGCTGCTGGGCCTTGGCCCGCAACTAGCGGAACACGTGTTGTTGAGTGCCGCCGCGGTGGCGCTGGGCCTTGTGCTGGCCCTGCCGCTGGCGCTGTGGGCGGCGCGCTCGCGCAGTGTGGCGCGCGTGGCGCTCGGCTTTGCCAGCCTCGTGCAGACGATCCCGGCGCTCGCGCTGCTGGCGCTGTTCTTCCCGGTCCTGCTCGCCGCGCGCAGCGTGTTCGGTGAAGGTTTGCCCACGCTTGGCTTCCTGCCCGCATGGCTGGCCTTGGGCCTCTATGCCCTGCTGCCGATCCTCAGAAACGCCGTGACCGCCCTCACCCACGTCGATGCCGAAGCGCTCGAAGCGGCGGACGGTATCGGCATGACGCGGTGGCAGCGCCTGCGCCATGTCGAGGCCCCGCTTGCCGCTCCCTATGTGATGGCGGGCATCCGCACGGCCAGCGTCTGGACCATCGGCGCGGCGACGCTGGCCACCACCATCGGCCAGCCCAGCCTGGGCGACCCGATCTTCGCTGGGCTGCAGACGCAGAACTGGGCGCTGGTGCTGGCAGGCTGCATTGCCTCTGCCGCCCTCGCGCTGGTGGCGGACGCGCTACTCGGGCTGGTCGAGCGCGGGATCGCCACGCGCCGCATGCGCCTTGCGTGGATCGGCGGTGCGCTGGCGCTGCTTGGCCTTGCTGCCGCCGGGGTCGCGCAGGTCCGCCCCGGCGGTGAGGCTGGCCGCGACACTGTGACCATCGGCGCGAAGTCGTTTTCCGAACAATATATCCTCGCCCGCGCCATCGGGATGCTGCTCGAGGATGCGGGTTATCGGGTGGACTATCGCGACGGGCTCGGCTCGGCGGTGGTGCACGAGGCCGTGGCCAGCTCTGCCATCGACCTCAGCATCGACTATACCGGCACCTTGTGGGCCAACGAGCTGAAACGCACCGACAACCCCGGTCGCCAAGCCATGTATGACGAGATCGAAGCGTGGGAGCAGCGCACCAGCGGCGCGAAGGTGCTCGGCAGGCTCGGGTTCGAGAACGCCTATGGCCTCGCCATGACGCAGCCACGGGCCAGCCGCGATGGTATCGTCACCATCGGCGATCTGGCTGGCGTGGCATCCGGCATGACCGTGGGCGGCGACCCGGAGTGGTTCGAGCGGCCCGAATGGCGCGCGGTGACGCAAGCCTATGGCCTGCGCTTCGCGGCCCAGCGCACCTTCGCGCCGACCTTCATGTACAATGCGCTGAAGTCGGGCGACGCCGATGTGATCAGCGCCTACACCTCTGACGGACGGATCGCGGCGGACAATCTCGTGATACTGGAAGACCCGCTGGAGGCGCTGCCCAGCTACGACGCGATCCTGCTGGTCAGCCCGCGCCTTGCGAAGGATCGCAAGCTCGCTGCGGCGCTGGCCCCACTGATCGGCGCAATCGATGTTGAAACGATGCGCGAGGCTAACCTGATGGTCGACCGCGAGAACGATAAGCGCAGCGTGGACGAAGCGGCGCGCTGGTTGCTTGACGAACTCGGCCTGCGCAACGGCGGCTAGGGTGCCTCGAAGCCCGCACCATCAGGCCAGTCGGGAGCGGCCAGACCCAAGACCTTGAACAGGCTGCCCATCTCACCAGCCCCTGTCAGCCGATCACGCGCGGCCATCAGCGCCTCGCGGTGCTGGGGGGCGACCTTGGCCAGAGATTCGGCCCGCGCGTCGATGCCGAGCGCCTTGAGAAACGCCCCCTGCTCCTGCGTGCCGAGCCAACGCGCCCCGCGCGACTGGGCCACCCGCGCGCACTGTTCGAAGTCGACATGGGCGGAGATATCGGCGACACCCGGCTCGGCCAGCCAGTCCACCTTGCGATGGGCGCGCACCGCCTGCACCGATGAGCCGGTGCGGCTCGTCGCATAGCCATAGTCGATGAACAGCGCCGCGCCGTCCTGCTTCGCCAGCCGGCCCGCCACCTCGAACAGAGTCGCCGCCGCGCCGGGGCACGTCTCGATCACGGTGCCCGGCGGCGCATCGCGGCGTGCTTCGGGCACGGCGGCGTCCATGGGCATCTGTCCCGGCACCTCGATGAAGTTGTCATCGCCATCAAGCCCGATCATGACTTCGCGCCAGCCCTGCCCGGTCATCACCAGCTGACGCACCGGCAGCGCATCGAGAAACTCGTTCGCCACCAGCAGCACCGGCCCTTCCATTGGCACACTCGACAGATCGTCGTGAAACTGCGCCTCGGGCACCTGCTTCAGCTGCTCGCTGCGCAGGGCCACCGAGCCTTCGACCAGATGCAGCCGCGGCTCCAGGCCATAGCGCTTCATGGCCCGTGCCGCATCGCGAGCCAGCGTGCCGCGCCCCGGCCCCAGCTCGACATAGTGGGCAGGCTCGGTGCGCCCGGCGCGAATCCAGATGTCGGCCAACCACAGGCCGATCAGCTCGCCGAACATCTGGCTGATCTCGGGCGCGGTGATGAAGTCGCCCGCCTCGCCGAAAGGCTCGCGGCGTGAATAATAATAGGCGTTCGATTCGCCCATGAACTGCATCAGGCTGATCGGCCCGTGCGCCCGGATCAGGCGGCGGAAGCTATCGGCCAGCGCCGCAGTCGGCTCGCTTGCCGCGCTCAATCCTTGGTCTCGTCAGGCGGAGTAAGCGGAGCCGGGCGGCTGAGCGACCATGCCACCAGCGCGATAGCCGCAAGGATCAGCGGGATCGTCAGCCACTGCCCCATGCTAAGGCCAGTGCGGGCGGCAAACTCGGCCAGCTGGGCATCGGGCTCGCGGAAGAACTCGACCGTGAAACGCGCCACCGAGATCACTGCGGCAAAGGTGCCGACCATCACGCCGGGGCGGTAGCGCGCACGGGTCAGCCAGAACAGGCTCAGCATCACCACGATCACCACGAAGCCTTCGCCGAAGGCCTGATAGAGCTGGCTGGGGTGGCGCGGCTCCGGCCCGGCGCCGGGGAACACCATGGCCCAGGGAATGTCCGAGCGGACCGCACGGCCCCACAGCTCGCCGTTGATGAAGTTGGCAATGCGCCCGAACATCATGCCGAAGCCGACGTTGACCGAGATATAGTCGCACACCCGGATGAACGAGAGCCCGTTCTTCCACGAGACCCAGGCAATCGCGATCACCACGCCGATCAATCCGCCGTGGAAGCTCATGCCGCCGTCCCACAAGCGCAGCACGCCCCACGAGACGAAGGTATTCGGCACGAAGGTCGTCCACAGCTCTGGCTGGTAGAAGGTGGCATAGCCCAGCCGCCCGCCGATGATCACGCCCAGCGTGCAATAGAAGAACAGGTCGTCAGCATGGCGCTGCGCCATCGGCGCGCCGGGCTGGCGGATCATCTTCGAAAGGTGCCAGTAGGCGAGCAGAATGCCCGCGAGGTAGGCCAGCGAATAGTACTTGATGGTGAAGAACCCGAGGTTGATCCCTTCGACCAACCCGAGGTCCGCCCAGTGGATCGGCTGACTCGTCGCCGCGCCTGCCGCACTTGCCGCAATCTCCAGCATATTCGCCCTTTGTCTTGCCTGTGCTGCGGCATTCCGGCCGCGACCGGACTGCGCTTTGGCACAGGCGGGATGAGCTTGGAAGGCCCAGCGGCTTTGCAATTCGCCATGGCTCCCTCTATCTGCGCTATCCGTGAGCCTTCCGACCATCCCCAAGCAACGCGCGGTCGTCGACCGACGCGCCCTCGCCCAGAAGATTTCCCGCGTTGTCGAAGACAAGGGGGTCGACGCCGGACGTGGCGATATTGTCGAGCTGCTGCGCGCGGCGCTGGCCGCTGGCCGCGCAGAAATGGCCCGCCGCCTCGACGAACGCCCCAACGCCGGCCATGAGATCGCGCACGGCCATGCCTTCCTCGCCGACCAGCTGATCCGCGTGGTCCATGATCACGTGATCGACAACGTCTATCCCTCGCATAACCGCAGCACCGGCGAGCGGCTCGCACTGGTCGCAGTGGGCGGCTACGGGCGTTACGAGATGGCTCCGCATTCGGACATCGACATCGCCTTCCTCACCCCCGACAAGCCGACCGCCTGGTGCGAACAGGCAATCGAGGCGATGCTCTACTTCCTGTGGGATCTTAATCTCACCGTGGGCCATTCGAGCCGCTCGCTCGACGAGATGGTGCGCATGGCCAAGGAAGACCTGACGATCCGCACCGCGCTGCTCGAAGGGCGCTTCCTATGGGGCGATCAGGCGCTCTATGATGAGGCCACCGCCCGCTTCTTCGCCGAGGTGGTGAGCGGGAGCGAGAAAAAGTTCGTGGCCGAGAAGCTGGCCGAGCGCGATGCCCGCCACAAGCGGATGGGCGATTCGCGCTATGTCGTCGAACCCAATGTGAAGGACGGCAAAGGCGCCCTGCGCGACCTGCAGACGCTCTACTGGATCGGCAAGTACGTTTACCGCGTTCGCAACGCTGCCGAGCTGGTCGAAAAGGGGCTGTTCACCCAGCGCGAATACGGCACCTTCCGCCGCGCGGAGTCATTCCTGCTGGCGGTCCGCGCGCATCTGCACACCATCGCCAAGCGCGGCGAAGACCGCCTGACCTTCGACCTCCAGCGCGAGGTAGCGCGGCGGATGAACTATGCCGACCGCCCCGGCAAAAGCTCGGTCGAACGCTTCATGCAGTTCTATTTCCTGCAAGTGCAGCGCGTCGGCCACCTCACGGGCGTGTTTCTCGCCCATTTCGAGGAAGAGGCCGCGGACAAGGGCCGGGTCGCAGAGTTCTTTTCATCGCTGCGCGGCAAGAAAGCGGAGACCGTTTCGGGCTACCTGCTCGAATCCGGACGCCTCGCTGCGCCCGACGACGACTGGTTCAAGGCCGATCCGGTCCGGCTGATCGAAGTCTTTGCCGTTGCCGAGGCCCAGGGGGTGGAGGTCCATCCGGCGACCTTACGGATGCTGCGCCGCGATGCAGGCCTGATCGACCGCACGCTGCGCCGCGAACCGCGCGCCAATGCGCTGTTCCTCGATGTCCTGTGCGGTCACAACGATCCCGAAACCGTGCTGCGCGCGATGAACGAGGCGGGCGTGTTCGGCCGCTTCCTGCCCGATTTCGGCAAGGTCGGCGGGCAGATGCAGTTCGACATGTATCACCACTATACGGTCGACGAGCACACCATCCGCGCGATCGGCCTGCTGTCGAAGATCGAGCGCGGCGAGTTTGCCGAGGATCACCCGCTCGCCACCGAAATCCTGCCCAAGATCGCCAATCGGCGGGTGCTCTATGTCGCCACGCTGCTGCACGATATCGCCAAGGGTCGTGGCGGCGACCATTCGGTGCTCGGCGCCGAAGTGGCGCTGAAGGTGTGCCCGAGGTTGGGGCTCGACGAAGACGAGACCGAACTGGTGAGCTGGCTGGTCGCCAAGCACCTGTTGATGAGCGCAACCGCGTTCAAGCGCGATCTGACCGATTACAAGACCATCACCGACTTTGCCGGCGAGGTCAGCTCGATGGAGCGGCTGCGGCTGCTAACCCTGCTCACCATCGTCGATATCCGCGCGGTCGGCCCCGGCATCTGGAACAGCTGGAAGCGCCAGCTACTGGCCGAGCTGTACGAGCTGACCGAGGAGCGACTCCGGCTCGGGCACAAGTCGCACCGCCGCGAGGCGCGGGTGGCCGAGAAGAAGGCGCGGGTGGCCGAAATACTCGGCCAGCAAGCAAGCCTCATCGAGGAGCTGGAGGAGCGGTTCGACGATTCCTACTGGATCGCCGAGCCCGAGGACATCATCGCCATCAACCTGCCGCACTATGCCGCGGCCAAGGAGCTGGATCACAAGCTCTCGATCCACACTGAGTTCTATCCCGCGCTCGGCGCGACCCTCGTCACCGTAATCGGTAATGACCATCCCGGCCTGTTCTTCCGCATTGCCGGGGCGATCCATCTCGCGGGCGGCAACATCATCGATGCGCGCATCCACACCAATCGCATGGGCAAGGCGGTCGACAACTTCCTCGTGCAGGACCCGCTGGGCAAACCGTTTGACGAACCGGCGCAGCTGCAACGCCTCAAGACCGCGATTGAGGATGCGCTGGCCAACCGGATCGACATCGTCCCACGGCTTGAAAAGCGCCCGCTCAAGAGCCGCCGGGCGGAAAACTTCCACGTCAAGCCGCTGATCCTGTTCGACAACGAGGCATCGAACCGCTTCACCGTGATCGAGGTCAACGCGACCGACCGGCCCGCGCTGCTCAACCGGCTGACCCGGGCGATGTTCGAGACCAGCCTGCTGATCAATTCTGCCCACATCACGCAATATGGCGAACGGGCGGTCGACACGTTCTATGTGACCGACCTGCTGGGCGACAAGATCACCAGCAAGGAACGGCTCGACAAGGTCAGGGTGGCGTTGCTCGACGCGATTGCCACCGGCGAACCCGAGTTCGAAGGTGAAGACGTAGCGGCGCAATAGAGCCTCCACCCTGGGCGCGCCGCCCATTCAGGCGCAAGAAAGTGCCGCTGGCAGGCCCGAATTCCTTGCCGGGCTCTTAATCAGATCGCCCATCTGGTTGATCGTTCGAGATGTGGTTGAAATTCCCCAATTGCCTGCGCAACTTTCAAGTTGCTGTTATAATGTATCTTTCTGCGCCTCAGGCAGACATGAATGGTTAACCCTGGCTTGATGCATAGGTATATTTACTTATTTCATATGTTGTGAAAAATTGTGAATCATGTTCAGATAAGTGAAGTCACGTAGGTTGGTGACATGAAGGAAAGCAAGAATGGTCGCTAAAGCTCAGGTCATGCCCCCCCTCGATCGCATTTATGTTATCGATCCCGACAGCCGTCGTCGGGCGCAGATCGCCAAGATGAGTTATGAGGTCGGTCTCCATGCGGAGCCGTGCCAGGATCTCGATGAATTTGCCAAGCTCGTGCGCCGGGACGGCTATGTCCTTTCCGCCGACCACGAGGATACTGCGTCGATCGCCGAAGTGATGCGGACGACCCAGGCTGCCGAATTCAGCCTTCCGGCCTCGGTATATTCGGAAGACCCGACGCCCCAGCGGATTGTTTCCGCCATGCTGAACGGCGCCCTCAACTATCATGTCTGGCCGCTTACCAAGGAAGATCTCAAGCGTGCTGTCACAATGACGCCGGAGCAGATTTCGCTTGCCCGCCTGCGCTCGAAGCAGTCGGCCGCCAACGCTGCCATTGGCCATCTTTCTCCGCGCGAAGTCGATGTGCTGCGCGAGATGACGCGCGGCCACTGCAACAAGGTGATTGCGATCAACCTCGGCATCAGCCCGCGCACGGTCGAAATCCATCGTGCCAACCTGCTCAAGAAGCTGCCGATGCAATCGACCTCGGATGCGATCCGGATCGGCATCTATGCCGGTCTCGACGAGGACTAGAGGCTAGGCGAAGCAGGCCTGCCCGTCGGCAAGGCCTCTCAGGGTTCGGACAGCTGCAGCCCCATCTCGCAGATGGCGCGCACCATTGCGCGTGCAATCGAGCTGTCATGTGTCTCGACTTCCAGGTCTGCTGGGCCGAGCCGCATGGTGATCGAAGCGCCATCACCGTTACCGTCAGGAGCGACAGAAAGGTCGAACGCTTCACCGGTCAGGGACAAGACCGCGGTCTGGAGCGATTGGTGGAGCACCAGTTCGAACAACTCTTCGGGCAGCTTCGGCACGAACCACCTCCGCAGCGGCGGCGGAGTCAGCGCCAGGAGGTGATAAAGCCTGCGCAGACGCGAAAACTCATCCACTCCCTCGCGAGTTGTCAGCGAGGTGGCGATACCTTGAAGACTTCTTCTCCAGACTTTGGGATGAAGCGGCTCCAACACCATAGATAGCCTTTGTCCAACGGGTTCCACGGGCCAACAGCCCCGTATAAGATACCCCCTTATGGATGAAAGGCATTATGATTAACGCAACGAGACACTCAGGAACAATTCATATAGTGTAAAAACCCCTAGTCCGGTGCACGTGTGGCCAAATGGCAGCGTTTACCCCTCCCGGGCACCGAATAGCGCACTGCCGACGCGCAGGTGCGTTGCGCCAAGCTTCGTCGCAGTGACATAGTCGCCGCTCATACCCATGCTGCGGCCGGGCAAGCCGTGGTCGTCAGCGAGTTTCGCCAGCAGCGCGAAGAACGGGGCCGCCTCGATCCCTGCCGGGGGCACACACATAAGGCCGACAACCGGCAGCTCTGCCTGCCGCGCTTCGCCCAGCAAGCCGGGCAGATCGCCAATCGCGCAGCCGCCCTTTTGCGGCTCGGACCCGATGTTCACCTGCACGAACAGGTCGACCCGCTTGTCCAGCTTGTCCATCGCCTTGGCCAGCGCCTTCACCAGCGAGGGCCGGTCAAGCGAGTGGATGCAATCGAACAGCTGCACCGCATCCTCGGCCTTGTTCGACTGCAACTGGCCAACCAGATGCAGCGCGATGTCGCTGTGTTGCTCGATCAGCGCGGGCCATTTGCCCTGCGCTTCCTGCACGCGGTTTTCGCCGAAGACGGTCTGGCCAGCCTCGATCAGCGGGGTGATGGCCTCTGCCGGGTGCGTCTTGCTGATCGCGATCAGGGTGACGTCTTCCGGCTTGCGGCGGGCGATTTTGCAGGCCTTGGCCACTTCGGCGCGGACTTCGGCCAAACGGGAACTCGCATTCTCAGTCATAGGGCCGCTATAGCGAGGCCATGCACCAACGCCAGCCCTGTCCTGAGCCCGGTCGGAGCCCTCTCCCGCGCCTATGGCTGCTGTCGGATGCACGCAACGACGGCGTGCTCGAAGCGGCCCTCACCCGCCTGCCGCGCGGCAGCGCCTTTATCTACCGGCACTACCACCTGCCGCCGCGCGAGCGCATCGCCCGCTGGTGGACCTTGCGCGACCTGTGCCTCGCGCGCGGCCACCTGCTGGTCCTCGCCGACAGCGCCCTGACCGCGCGCGAATGGGGCGCACAGGGCACCTATGGCGCGCCGCTCGCGCTCTATCCGCAGCGGGGGGACCTGCTCCAGATCGCCACCGCCCACTCCATGCGCGAGATCGCCCAGGCCAACCGCAAGCGCGCCGATGCCGTGATGCTCTCGCCCGCCTTCGCCACCCGCTCGCACCCCGGCGCGCCGCATCTCGGCCCCGTGCGCTGGCGATTGCTCGCCGCGCACGCGCAGATGCCCGTTATCGCGCTCGGCGGAATGAGCGCCGCCACCGCCCGCAGGCTCGGCGCACCGCGCTGGGCAGCGATCGACGGACTGAGCACGTCCTAAGGCAAAACCTCTAGCGAGCTTGACCCGGCTCCTCCCGTCTGCGATTCTCGCAGTGCGACGTTTTTCGAGGACAAGCACATGGCAAGCCGCTCTGCCCCATCGGCGGGAACCAGCGACGGCGCAGACTGGCGCGCCGTCTTCCGCTATTCATTGACCCGCAGCCTGCAGCTGACCGGGGCCGTGTTGCTGTTCGCCTTCACGCTGTTCCTGTTCTTCGCGCTCGTCAGCTACACTCAGACCGACGCCTCGCTTTCCACTGCGGCAGGCGACACCATTGCCAACTGGATGGGCGCTCCCGGTGCCGTGGTGGCCGATCTGGCGCTGGGCAGCTTCGGCTTCGTTTCAGCCTTGCTCCTTCCGCTCACCTTCGTATTCGGCCGCAAGCTGTGGCGCGACGTTGACGAAGACGAGCACTGGGATGGGCGCTGGTGGCGTACCGTCGGCCTGCTGCTGGTGGCCATGGCGCTGCTTTCCTCGGTGCTGTCGCTGGTTTCAACCCCGCGTGACTGGAGCCTGCCCGCCTCGACCGGGGGCCTTGTCGGCCTGCTGGGCGAGCGGCTGATAACGGCGCTGGCCTCACTGCTTCCCGCCGGGGTCCAGCCCTGGGCCATCGGCGTGGCGGGCGTCGCCTGCCTGTTCGGCGGTGCCGCACTGGCTGGCCGGGTCTTCGCACTCGACTGGAGCCGCTTCCTCACCCTGCCCGAGCTGATCCGCAACCCACCCCGGCTGGCCAAGCCCGCCAACCCCTTCCGCGAAGAGGCCCGCCAGCGCCAGCGCAAAGCCGATATCCCGCCCGAGGACGAGGGCGACAGCGATACCGGGGACCAGCCCGCCGCATCGCCGCCCGCCACGCGCCGCCAGACCACGATTGTCGACCCTGCCGCTGCCCCGCGCCGCGCCACGCCCTCGAAGAGCAAGGACCAGACCGACCTCTTCGCCGACTACCAGCTGCCCGGCCTCGATCTGCTCGGCGATCCACCCGAACAGACCGGCCCCAAGCTCGACAAGCTGGCGCTCGAACGCAATGCCCGCCTGCTCGAAACCGTGCTCGACGACTTCAATGTGAAAGGCGAGATCACCGCGGTACGCACCGGCCCCGTTGTCACCATGTACGAGCTGGAACCAGCCCCCGGCATCAAGGCCAGCCGGGTGATCGGCCTTGCCGAAGATATCGCCCGCAACATGAGCGCGATCTCCGCCCGCGTGGCCCCGATCCCGGGCAAGACGGTGATGGGCATCGAACTGCCCAATGCCCAGCGCCAGATGGTCAACTTCAAGGAAATGGTCGCCTCGGCTGCCTTTGCCGATCACTCCGGATCGCTGCCGATCATCCTTGGCAAGGATATCGCGGGCGAGCCGATTGTCGCCGACCTTGCCGCCATGCCGCACCTGCTGGTCGCGGGCACCACCGGCTCGGGTAAGTCGGTCGGGCTCAACACGATCCTCTTGTCGCTGCTCTATCGCTTCGGGCCGGACGAGTGCCGGATGATCCTGATCGATCCCAAGGTGCTCGAGCTCAAGAGCTACGAGCATATCCCGCACCTGCTCGCCGAAGTGGTAACCGAGCCGCCCAAGGCCGTGCGCGCGCTGAAGTGGGCGGTCGAGGAGATGGAGCGGCGCTACCGGATGATGAGCGATGTCGGCGCGCGCAACCTCGCCGGTTTCAACGAGCGCGTGCGCGCTGCCGCCGCCAAGGGCAAGCCGCTTCAACGCACAGTACAGACCGGCTTTGATCCCGACACCGGCGAGCCGCTGATCGAGGAAGAGCTGCTCGAATATGCGGTGATGCCGCAGATCGTGGTCATCGTCGACGAGCTGGCCGACCTCATGCTGGTCGTGGGCAAGGAGATCGAAGGCCTGATCCAGCGCCTGTGCCAGAAGAGCCGCGCGGCGGGCATCCACGTGATCACCGCCACCCAGCGCCCCTCGGTCGACGTCATCACCGGCGTCATCAAGGCCAACCTGCCGACCCGCATCAGCTTTGCCGTTTCCAGCCGCATCGACAGCCGCACCATCATCGGTGAACAGGGCTCCGAGCAGCTGCTGGGCAAGGGCGACATGCTCTACAAGCCGCTGTCGGGCGCGATCATGCGCGTGCACGGGCCGTTCGTATCCGACGAGGAAGTCGAACGCGTGGCCGAGCACTGGCGCAAACAGGGCACCCCGCAATATATCGATTCGGTCACCGAGGAGCCGGCCGATGGCGGCTTCGATTTCGAGGACGAGTTCACCGCCTCCGACAATCCGGACGAGCGCAAGTATCGCCAGGCGTGCCAGATCGTGATCGAGAACCAGAAGGCCTCCGGCTCCTGGCTCCAGCGGCAAATGGGCGTGGGCTACAACACCGCCGCCAAGTGGATCGAGCGGATGGAAGAGGACGGTCTCGTCGGCCCGGCCAATCACGTGGGCCGCCGCGACATTTATCGCGACAAGGACGGCAATCCGCTCTAACGAGCGCGCCGCCATGCCCAAACGCGCCCCCGCCAAGCCAGCCAATGCGGCCACGAAGGTGGGCTGGTTGGAGCACGTCGATCTGCCCGAGCTGGGCCTCACCGGCGAAAAGGCCAAGATCGATACCGGCGCGCGCACATCCTCGCTCCATGTCGACCGCATCGAGCCCTATCTCGACGAGGCGGGGCAGCACCGCGCGAAGATCACCAAATATGTCCGCCAGCCCGGCGAGCGGCGCAAGGCTGTTCACTGGGACGTGGAGATTCGCGACTTCCGCTCTGTCAAAAGCAGCAACGGCGCGGTGGAAGAGCGCGCGGTGATCGTGACCATGCTGAAGCTGGGAAAGATTGCCCGCAGGCGCGAGTTTACCCTGACGAATCGCAAGGAAATGCGCTATCAGATCCTCGTCGGTCGCAAGGGACTGGGTAAGCTGTTCCTTGTCGACCCTTCCGCAAAATTTCTGCTCGACGAAGTGCCTCCCCCGGCCAAGGATCCTGCCGCATGAAACTGGCGATGCTCGCCCGCAATCCGAACCTTTACACCCACCGTCGACTGGTGGAGGCGGCGGAGGAACGCGGCCATTCGATCGAGATCCTGAACACGCTGCGCTGCTTCATGGACATCACCTCGCACCGGCCCAAGGTGCACTACGATGGCCGGGTGATCGGCCCGCAGGATTTCGATGCGGTGATCCCGCGCATCGGCGCATCGATCACCTTCTATGGCACTGCCGTGTTGCGCCAGTTCGAGATGATGGACGTCTATCCGCTGAACGAAAGCGTCTCGATCGGGCGCAGTCGCGACAAGCTGCGCTCGATGCAGCTGCTGGCGCGGCGCGGGATCGGCCTGCCCGTCACCGCCTTCGCCCACTCCGCCAAGCAGGCCGAGGAAGTGCTCGCCATTGCGGGCGGCGCGCCGGTGGTGATCAAGCTACTCGAAGGCACGCAGGGCATCGGCGTGGTGCTGGCCGATACGCCGCGTTCGGCCAAGTCGGTGTTCGAGGCCTTTCGCAGCGCCAACGTGCACATCCTCGCGCAGGAGTTCATCAAGGAAGCGAACGGCACCGATATCCGCGCGCTGGTGGTGGGCGGCAAGGTGGTCGCCGCCATGCAGCGCACCGGCGCGGCAGACGATTTCCGCAGCAACATCCACCGCGGCGGCCATGCCGAAAAGATCCGCATCACGGCGGAGGAGCGCAGCACCGCCGTGCGCTCGGCCAAGATCATGGGCCTGAACGTGTGCGGCGTGGACATGCTGCGCTCGAACCACGGGCCTGTGGTGATGGAGGTCAACTCCTCGCCCGGCCTCGAAGGGCTGGAGAAGGCCACCAACACCGACGTGGCAGGCAAGATCATCGCCTTCCTTGAAGAGAACGCCGCCAAGGGCCGCACCAAGACGCGCGGCAAGGGCTGAGCGCTCAGGCCGTCACGGCATCCGGCAGGTGTAGCTGCCCGCGCGCAAGGCCTCACCGCTTTCGTAGTGCGCATAGGACGGGGCCGGGCACAGCTTCATGCTTTCCGGCCCGCCGTCCGCACGAAAAGCCTCGACCGCACCGGGCGCCTGGCCCTGTTCAACCCATGCGACCATGGGCGAGAGCAGGTCGAACTGCTCGAAGGTGTCGCCGCCCCCGCAGTGCGACATTCCCGGCACCATGTAGAAGCGTGCGGCATTGTCCCAAGCGTCAGAGCCATTGGCTTCGCGGGCGCGCTGGAAATAGTCCCAGGTGTCGAAGGCCGAGAACCACGGGTCGGACACGCCGTGGAAGAACATCAGCTTCGATCCGCGCCCGAGGTAGGTCGAAAGGTTGGTCCAGTAGGCGGTGTCGGTGAGGCGGCCCGCCGCATCCCAGCGCACCGCGTGCAGCCGCGCGTCGATATCGATATCGCGCGCATTGCTGGCCGGGCCGAACACACCGGGCTGCCCCATCGGCACGAAGCCCGGCAGGCCCGCGCCGTCGAAGGCGATGCCGGTATCCCACGGATAGGCAACGTAGCTTGGCCTCCCGCTGGCATCGCGCGGACCGGCGAGCCCTGCCGCCACCGCATCAGCCTGCGCCTGGCTGAGGCAGCTTCCGCTTTCCCCCGGCTTGCACACCAGCCCTTGCGGATCGAAGTTGCGGCAGGCCTCAACGTTCATCACCATGCCGTCGGCCTGGCCGTCGAGCGCGTCGCACTGGCGCAACACCTCCTGGCGAATGCCGGCCCGCTGCGCTCCCACGATCCCTGCCGGGCCCTCTTCGTCCGGAGCCAGCGTGCGGTTGAGCAGCACCTGCGCATATTCGATGCTGAGATTCGAATGCCCCGGCCGCATCGCGGGCGCGCCAATCACGATCCCGTCGAACAGTTCGGGATAACGCTGGCTCGCCAGCATCCCCTCACGCCCGCCGGTCGAACAGCCCGCCATATAGGAATGATGCGGGGCCTGCCCATAATAGAGGTTGGTCAGCGCGCGGGTCACTTCGGTCACGCGCAGCACGGCAGCCTCGGCGAAATCGAGCGCGGCGCGCTGATCGGCCATGAAGCTCTGGTCGAACCCCTCGCCCTTGTGCCCGCTGTCGTGGCTGGCCACCGCGAACCCACGGCTGAGCGCGTCATCGTTGCCCGCCGCAACGTAGCCGATCGCCGGACGCACCACGCCGTTCAGTCCACCACCACCCTGCAACAGATAGCGGCCGTTCCACTCCACCGGCAGCGCCAGCTCGAAGCCAATGCCATGCTCCACACCGCCCGCGCCGATCCGGCGATTGATCACGCCCTCGACGAGGCAGTGCGGCGGCTTGACGATGACGGGCGAGCGAGGCGTTGCAGGCAGGGTGCTGCCATCGGGGTAGAAGCTGGCCGAAGTGATCTCGACCCCGTTCGCCACCTTTCCTTCGAGCGCCGCGCAGTGGGCGGCATAGTCGCTCATGGAGCGCATTACCGGGCTGTTCTGCTGGGCCGGAGCGCCCGCCAGCGGTAGCGTGACGGCGGCCAGCAAGCTGGCGGTGACGATGGACTTGCGCATAATGGTCTCTCCCGGTCCCTGTTTGTCACGATCGTTAGCAAGCCACGGGCCTTGCGACAATTGCCGCGATTGCCTCTCGCGCCGTCCTCGCTAGTCTGGCCGAAAAGGGAGAGGGAAACGATGATCCGACATGGGATGGCAACGGCGGCGCTGGCCGCGACGCTCTGGGCGGGTGCAGCACAGGCGCAAGATGGCCGCTGGGTCGGCAGCTGGACTGCCAGCCCCCACGCGCCCGTCGCGACCGAGGGCATGTTCGCTGCCGCCAGCTTCGACAATGTCACACTCGCGCAGACCATTCGCCTGTCCGAAGGCGGCTCGGCGCTGCGGGTGCGCTTCACCAACCGCTATGGCGAGGCCCCCTTGCACATCGGGCAGGCGCGGATCGTGCTGCTCGACGACACCGGCGCAGAGGTGCCCGGGACCAGCCGCCCGCTCACTTTCGGCGGCGCCGCAGAAGCGGTGATCCCGCGCGGCGCACCTTTCGTCAGCGACCTCGTGGAACTGGCCAGCGAGGACTTCCAGAAGGCCAAGGTGGTGATCTACCTGCCCGAGGCGACCGGCCCCTGCACCTGCCACCTGACCGGGCTCGACGATCTCGACGTGTCCGCTCCGGGCAACCATGTGGACGAGGACTTCGCGCCCGCTTCCACCGCGCAGTATCGCGCCTTCCTGCAAACGGTCGAGGTGCTCTCTCCCGATGCGCTGGGCACGATCGTGGCCTTTGGCGATTCGATCACCGACGGGGTCGGCTCGACTGCGGGCGCGGACCGGCGGTGGCCCGATGTGCTGGCCGAACGGCTCGACGCGGCGGGGATGGAATATGCGGTCGCCAATGCAGCGATCTCGGGCAACCGCGTGCTCAGCCCCGGCATGGGTGAGGCCGCGCTCGCCCGGTTCGACGAGGACGTGCTGACGCTGCCCAATGTAACCCACATGATCGTGTTCGAGGGGGTGAACGACATCGGCAATCGCTATGGCCCGGTGCAGGGCGGCGTGGGCGGGCTGACGCTTGACCAGCCGCAGATCGACGTTGCCCAGATGATCGAGGGCTTCCGCCAGTTGATCGTCCGCGCGCACGAAAAGGGCATCAAGGTGATCGGCTCGCCCATCGGGCCTTACAAGGGCGCGGGATACTGGAGCGAGGAAGGCGAGGCGGCACGGCAGGCGATCAACGCCTGGATCATCACCTCGGGCGCGTTCGACGCGGTGGTCCGCTTCGACGAAGCCTTTGCCGACCCCGCCAACCCGCAGCAGATGCGCGAGGGCTATCACATGGGCGATCACCTCCACGGCAACGATGCAAGCCTGCGCGCAGTGGGAGAGAGCATCGATCTCTCACTGTTCGCGGCCGACTGAACGCGCTATGGGGCGCGTCATGCGCCTTATAGTGATCCTTGCTGTGCTGCTGTCCGCGCTGGCGATGGGCCAGCCGCGCCCGGCGCAGGCTGCAGGTGCCCCTGCCATGGCCGATTGCCATGCCATGCCCGCGCCCGACCACCACCAGCCTGCCGAGGGCGACCAGCGCCAGCTCGCGCATAGCTGCCCCGGCTGCGCCCTGCCCTTCGCGGCAGCGCTGCCGGACCGCCCTGCGGCGACCTACCGCCTGCCCCAGGATCGCCCGCTTGCCCGCCCGCTCGTCTCGCTGGCAAGCGCACCGATCCCGCCCCCTCCACGAGCCGCCTGACCGCAAACGACGCCCTCGTTTCGACCAGTCAGGATATTACCGATGAAATTTGCATTGCTTGCCGGCGCCGCTGCGGCGCTGGTTCCCCTGCCCGTGCTGGCGCAGGATCACACGACCATGGACCACTCCTCCATGGATCACGCTTCGATGGACCATGGCACTATGGACCATAGCGCCATGGGGCACTCCGCCATGATGGCTCCCAATCCCAGCGGCGCCGCCGAAGGATCGGGCACCGCGCTGCTGCCGGCGGCCGAAGGCATGATGCCCGGCATCCATATCGACCTCGGCGGTGAATGGCGCGCCATGGCGCACGGCTATGGCTGGCTCGTCCATTCCGAACAGACCGGGCCGCGCGGCGACGATCTAACCTATGTGCAATCCATGGCGATGCTCATGGCCGAGCGCCCCTTCGACGGTGGCCGCGTGCAGCTGCGCACCATGCTCAGCGCCGAGCCGCTGATGTCGGCGCGCGGCTATCCCAACCTCTTCGCCACCGGCGAAACCGCTGATGGCGAGCCGCTGGTCGACCGTCAGCACCCGCACGATCTGTTCATGGAGCTGGCCGCGCGCGTCGACCTCGATCTGGCCGACAATCTCACCGGCTTCGTCTACGGCGGCCCCGTGGGCGAGCCCGCGCTCGGCCCCTCGGCCTTCATGCACCGCGCCTCGGCCCGCCTCAATCCTGAGGCGCCGATCACCCATCACTGGTTCGATTCCACCCACATCACCTATGGCGTGGTCACCGCCGGGCTTGCCGGGCGCGGGTGGCAGCTGGAGGCGAGCGCCTTCCGCGGCGCCGAACCCGACGAGGAGCGCTGGGGCATCGAAACGCCCAAGCTGAACAGCTGGTCGGTTCGCGCCAGCCTCGCCCCGTCCGACAACTGGCTGATGCAGGCAAGCTTCGGGCGGATCGAGCAGCCCGAAGCGCTCCACCCCGGCGAGGACGAGGCGCGCACCACCGCCAGCGTGCAATACAACTCGGGCAAGGGTCTGTCGGCGCTGGCCGCCTTCTCGGCCAAGAACCGCGTTCCGGGCGACACGCTGACCGCCTGGCTGGGCGAGGTGAACTGGGACATAACCGAGCGCCACAGCCTGTTCGGCCGGGTAGAGAACGTGCTGAACGACGAACTCTTCCACGATCATGACGATCCGCTGCACGATCAGGCCTTCCGCATCACAAAGCTGCAGGCGGGCTATGCCTATACGCTGCCACTGGGTGACGCGTTCAGCCTTGCGCTGGGCGGGAGTGCGGCGGCCTTCCTCAAACCCTCGGCGCTTGATGCGGCCTATGGCGAGAACCCGATGGGCTACACCCTGTTCGCCAAGCTTTCGCTTGGGCGTTAGGGCGTAAGCACTGGATAAATGACACAGGCGGCCTTTCCGCCCGCAGCCCCATAGCCTAGTCTGCCCCGGTGCAGGCGCAGATTGAAATAGGTAGGGATTCGGGCGGCGGGGCCGTCCACGTCGATGTCGAGGAATTGCTCGCCACGCGCCTGCTGGTGCAGGGCAATTCGGGCAGCGGCAAGTCGCACCTGCTGCGCCGCCTGCTCGAACAGAGCGCACAAATGGTGCAACAGGTGGTGATCGACCCCGAGGGCGACTTCGTCAGCCTCGCGGAAGAGTTCGGCCATATCGTGATCGAGGGCGGCAGCTACACCAGCCGCGAGATCGAGGCGCTGGCCGGACGCATCCGCCAGCATCGCGCCTCGGTCGTGCTCAGCCTCGACGATCTCGAGGTCGAACAACAGATCCGCTGCGCCGCGCTGTTTCTCACCGCGCTGTTCGATGCCCCGCGCGAGCACTGGTTTCCTGCCTTGGTGGTGGTCGACGAGGCGCAAATGTTCGCGCCTGCCGCGGCTGGCGAAATGGCCGAAGACACCCGCCGGATGACGCTGACGGCGATGACCAACCTAATGTGCCGCGGGCGCAAACGCGGCCTTGCCGGGATCGTCGCCACCCAGCGGCTCGCCAAGCTGGCCAAGAACGTCGCCGCCGAGGCCTCCAACTTCCTGATGGGCCGCACCTTCCTCGATATCGACATGCAGCGTGCCGCCGACCTGCTCGGCATGGACCGCAAGCAGGCCGAGCGCATTCGCGACCTGCAATGCGGCCATTTCCTCGGTCTCGGCCCGGCGGTGAGCCGCAGGCCGGTGGCGGTGAAGATCGGCACGGTGAAGACCGGCGGCAAGAATGCGGCCTCAGGGCTGGTCCCCCTGCCCGGCCTCTCAACCGAGGGGATGGAAGCGCTGCTACACGATTCGCTCGCAGAGGAAGCCGCCGCCCCCCAGCCGCAGCGCCCGGCTCCGCCGCCCAAGCCGGCGATGGAAGACCTCGCCGACACCATCGCCCATGTGCAGGACGATGCTCCCGCAATTGCGCTCGATGACAGCGAAGAACCTACTGCCGAACGCCCTGCCCCAGCGCCGCCCCCACCCGATGGCTCGGTCGAGCAGATTCTGGCCGAGATGGCGCGCGAGGAGGGGGCGACGTTTCAGTCGCTGTCCAGCCTGTTCCGCAGCTTCGCGATCCGCTGCCGCGAGCGCCGCGTGCCCAGCGCCCATATCGACATGGCGCAGTTCCGCCGCCTGTTCGCCCATGCCAGCGCCGGGCTCGAACGGCTCGATCCCGCGCGCCGCGCTGCCGTCGAGCAACTGGCGCAGAGCGTGGATGACGACGTGCTGGCCCCTTTCCTCACCATTGCCGCCGCCGCCGCCGAGGGCCGCAACGCACCCGACGAGGAGGAACTCGCGCGGGTCTATGGCAGCTCGTCGCCGGGCCGCATTCGCCGCCTGCTCGAACATCTCGAGAAGACCGGCCTGATCACGGTGCGCGAAGACTTCGGCGGCGAACGCTCGATCAGCGTGCCGGGGCTGGAGGAGTTCGCGGACTAGCTGCCGCTGAGCTTGTCCCAGGGCACCCGGTCTAACTTCAGCGGCGCGGCATTGCGGACATATTCGCCGCCGCCATAGGTCCGCCCCACCAGTTGCATGGCCGGGTTGTCGATCCTGAGACGGCCCTTCTCCTCGCCGACGAAGCGATCCTCGATATGGGTCACGAGCACCTCGCCAAGCACGATCCCGGAGTGGGGGGCGGTCTCGATGAACTGCCACAGGCGGCATTCGAACTGCACCGGCGCGCCCTTCAGCAGCGGTGCGGCAACGCGCGTGGCGGGGATCGCCTCAAGACCCGCCACGTCAAATTCGCTCACTTCGGGCGGAGCATCGGTAGCGCAGATGTTCATCGCCTCGGCCTGCGCCTCGCCCACCAGCGCCACGGTGAACTCGCCCATGGCGCGGATATTTGTGAGGCTGTCCTTGTCCCCAACGCCGTCGCGCTGCTGATCAGGCGCGAAGCCGATCGCCAGCAACGGCGGGGTGCCGCCCATCGCGTTGAAAAACGAAAAGGGCGCAGCATTGCGGATTCCGTCACTGTCCTGCGTCAACACCCACGCAATCGGACGCGGGGTGATTGTGTTGACCAGCAGCTTGTAGCGGGTGGCGGGATCGAGCGTGTCCATCGTGAATTGCATTTGCAGCAAATGGGTACAGGCTCGCATCAGTGCAATGTGCCGATTGCCTCGATTAAGTTTCACTTGTAACCACAATCGCCAGTCAAGGAGTCCAGACATGCGCATCGGTTGCCCCCGCGAAATCAAGAACCGTGAATACCGCGTCGGCCTGACGCCCGAGAGCGCCACGGAGCTGGTCGCCCATGGCCACGAGGTGTGGATCGAAAGCGGTGCGGGCGAAGGCATCGGCGCGCATAATGAGGAATACGAAGCCGCAGGCGCGAAGATCGTCGCCGGGCCCGAGCCGATCTTCGCCGAATGCGAGATGGTGGTGAAGGTGAAGGAGCCCCAGCCCGAAGAACGCGCCCAACTGCGCGAAGGCCAGCTGCTGTACACCTACCTGCACCTTGCCCCCGATCCTGAACAGACTGCCGACCTTGTGAAGTCCGGCGCGACCTGCATCGCTTACGAGACCGTCACCGGCCCCAATCGCACGCTTCCGCTCCTCAAGCCGATGAGCCAGGTGGCCGGGCGTATGAGCATTCAGGCCGGCGCGACTGCGCTGGAGAAGGCGCACGGCGGACGCGGCGTTCTGCTTGGCGGCGTGCCGGGAGTTATGCCGGGCAAGGTCGTGGTGATCGGCGGCGGCGTGGTCGGCTTCAACGCGGCGCAGATGGCCGCAGGGCTTGGCGCGGACGTGGTGATCATGGACCGCGATCCCGAAGTCCTCGAACGCGTCGGCACCCACTTCGAGGCGCGCGCCTCCACCCGTTTCTCGAACAAGGCGAACCTCGAAGACGCGGTGCGTGAGGCGGACCTCGTGATCGGCGCAGTGCTGGTGCCCGGAGCCGCCGCGCCCCGGCTGGTAACGCGCGCGATGCTCAAGACGATGAAGCCGGGCGCGGTGTTGGTCGACGTGGCGATCGATCAGGGGGGCTGCTTCGAGACCAGTCACGCGACGACGCATGACGACCCAACCTATGTGGTGGACGGCGTGGTCCACTATTGCGTCGCCAATATGCCCGGCGCGGTGAGCCGCACCTCGACCTATGCGCTCAACAACGTGACGCTGCCGCACGCGCTGCGGATTGCCGATCGGGGCTGGAAAGAGGCGCTGCGCAGCGATCCGCATCTGGCGCAGGGGCTCAATGTTCACGCAGGCCGCGTGACCTATCCGGCGGTCGCAGAAGAACTGGGCTATGATCTGCTGCCGGTGGGCGAAGTGCTGGGCTGATCTTCGGGGCGAGCGGCAAGGCTAGCTGGCTGCCACTCGCCCAAGCATCTCGCGGGCGATAAGGTCCGCGTCCACCTCGCCGATTTCGAACAGGCCGAACCGGAACTTGCACCCCCACGGATCGGTCCGCTTTCCCGTGACAGACCTGCATGAAGCCTTGCTCCCGGCCGAGCGTGACATGCTCGGCCGATGCAACGGCGATCCAATGCGCGCTCACATTTCCTCCGCCATCGCATAGACCCGCAACCGATGGCCGTCCGGGTCAAGCGCAAGGAAGCTGCGCCCGAAGCCGAGGTCGGTCGGCGGCAAGGCAATCATCGCCCCCTTGGCCGACCACTCGGCGTGAATCTCGTCGATCGCGGCGGCGTCGGGCATCTTGAAGCCGAGTTCGCTTCCACCCCCCGTTGTTGCCGGAGCAGGCTCGACCTCATCCGCGCCCCATAGGCCAAGCGCCAGCCCCGAAGGCAGCACGAACAGGGCGAAGGTCGGGCTCTGTTCAACGGGCTCGATGCCCATCAGATCGGCATAGAAGCGCACACTGGCGGCGGCATCGCGGACATAGAGAAACAAGGTGTTCGTATCGGTCATCGAAAAGCTCCATCCGGGACAATGAAGCCAGTCTACGCCGGGCTGCTGTCAGTTTATGGCAGCAGTGTTCAGTCAAGCCTTCTCGTGATGCCTTCCGCCTCGCGCCACTCTTTGATCAGCGCCTGACGCCGCTTGGGATAGCGCACCTCGCTTAGCACCGCCGAGGCGATACGGTCGGTGCGGAAGTGGCGAAAACCTTGCCGCAATTCGCACCAGCCCAGCAAGACCTGCGCCGTATCGAAGAAGGCCAGGGCAAACGGCCAGACGATCCGTTCGGACAGGCTGCCAGCGCCATCGCGATATTGAAGCGCCAGCTTGCACTCGCTGCGGATCGCCTGTCGCAGCAGCGCCGGGTTCACCGCATCTACCGGGGCTGCGGTTCGAGGGCCGATGAACAGCGTCGAGTCTTCAAGCTCGTCGCGAAGCTCGTCGGGCAATACGGCGGCGATCCGGGTCAAGGCGCTGCGAGCGGCGTCGCCCAGCCGATCATCGGCGCGGTTGGCAACCCAGCGCGTGCCGAGCACCAGCGCCTCGATTTCATCTTGCGTGAACATCAGCGGTGGCAGCAGGAAGCCGGGTTTCAGAACATAGCCGACGCCTGCCTCGCCTTCGATCGCAGCCCCCATCGCCTGAAGGCTGGCGATATCGCGGTAGAGGGTGCGAAGGCTGACGCCGATCTCGTCGGCCAGCGCCTTACCACTGGCAGGGCGGCGGTGCCGTCGCATCACATGGAGAAGTTCGAACAAACGTTCAGATCGAGACATGGGCCCAGTCTATAGGGCAATCCAGCTGCCAAAAAGTGGCAGCATGGGCAAGTGTCGTTGCCCCAAGGACCACTGAAGTTTTTGGGGAGCGGCGCATCATTAAATACGCGTCGCGTTAAGCCGCTCCGACCAATCGGCATGGCGATCCTTCATGATGCGATCGAGCCCCAAGCCCAGCTTCTCCGGATCGAGCACCTCGAGAACTTCGAACACGATATTGTCTGCGCCATGCCTATCCCAGGCAGCCTGAAGTGCACGATGCCGGAGGCCTCCCTGACGAAGCGAGAAAAACAGGCGGTTGCTTATGGTCGATAGATCGGGCGCACGCCCCACCCATAGCTCGCCGGTCGCCATGCAACGCAGAGCATAGATTCCTGGCTCCACCTTTCGTTCACGATAGTCGGCAAGCGCCGCCTTGCGCTGTGTCTTGTCCATGCGAATCTCCATTCGTGCACTGAATTTGGCAGGCCGGTAAATTGACGCGCGGCGGAAATCAAATTATCCGGGTAAAAATAACTCGAGGCATTACCATGGCGACCAGCTGCACGGCCTTTCAGAACACCCAACGGATCGCGCGCGGCACCCGTGACGAACTTGCGACCACTCTGCGCGCGCGGGAGGAAGGCGTTCTGGTGTTCGACGATACGACCGGCAAAGTGGTTGATATCGACTGGCGCGACAACGCGCCGCCGCCGCAAGCCAGCGCTTCGCCGCGCAAGCGGGGCCGCCCCAAGCTGGGCGTAGTCCCGCGCGAAGTCACCCTGCTTCCACGGCATTGGGACTGGCTGAGCGCGCAGCCGGGCGGTGCCTCAGCTGCCCTGCGGAGGCTGGTCGATGCGGCACGCAAGGCGGATGCCCCAGGTGATGCCCGTCGTGCTGCGCAGGATCGCGCTTACAACTTCATGCACGCTATCGCTGGCGATTTCCCGCATTTCGAACAAGCCTCCCGCTTGCTCTTTGCCGGAGACTGGCAGGGCCTTGCGGATGTCACCGCGAACTGGCCTGCCGACCTACGCGCCTATCTCCTGGAATTGCTCGAAACGGAGACAGCCGCCTAGCTCTCCCACCCGCCCTCGGGCGCAAACGGCGCCGCCACCTCAGCCGGAACACGCATCACACGGAAGCTATCTCGCGCGACCATCGCCCAGCTGGTCTTCGCGCGGACCAGCACTTTTCCTGCGGCGTCGGTAAAGGTGAAATAGCGGTCAAACCGCGCGCCCTTCGGCCCCTCGCGGATTTCGGTCAGCCCCGTCACCTGCGCGCCCTCTGTCACATTGCCGCGATAGTCGATCTCGTGCCGGGTCACGACCCAGGCATAGGCCTCGACATGCGCCGGATCGGCATCGGCAAACCAGTGCGCGGTGGCCAGATCCTCCATCCAGCGCACCCACACCGCGTTGTTCACATGCCCGTTGGCATCGATATGCTCAGGCAGCGCGGTGAAGGTCTGCTGGTAGCGGTTGCTCATTCGGCAAGGCCCAGCTGCCACAGGATGAAGGCGACCTCCTCGGCCACTTCCTTCAGCCCTTCGAAGCGCCCGGTCTTGCCCGCGTGGCCTGCGCCCATGTTGGTCTTGAACACCAGCACGTTGTCATCGGTCTTCAGCTCGCGCAGCCGGGCCACCCATTTGGCCGGCTCCCAATAGGTCACGCGCGGATCGTTCAGCCCCGCCGTCACCATCAGCGGCGGATAGCCTTGCGCGCGCACCTGATCGTATGGCGAGTAGCTGGCGATTAGGTCGAAGGCGGCCACATCCTCGACCGGATTGCCCCACTCGGGCCATTCGCCCGGTGTCAGCGGCAGCGTCTCGTCGAGCATGGTGTTGAGCACGTCGACAAAGGGCACATGCGCAACCACCGCACCGAACAGCTCGGGCGCCTGATTGACCACCGCCCCCATCAGCTCGCCGCCAGCCGAGCCGCCGCTCGAACTGATTTTGCCCGGTGCGGTGTAGCCAAGCGCGATCAGGCCGCGTGCCACGTCCTCGAAATCGTTGAAGGTATTGGTGCGCTGCTCGCGCTTGCCCGCGTTGTACCAGGCGCGGCCAAGGTCGTCGCCGCCGCGGATATGGGCGATGGCATAGGCAAAGCCGCGGTCGACAAGGCTCAGCCGCGTGGTCGAAAACGAGGGATCGATGGCGATGCCGTAAGCCCCGTAGCCGTAGAGGTGCAGCGGGCCGCCCTGAGGACGGTCCTTTCTATAGACCACGCTGACCGGAATCTCCGTCCCGTCGCGCGCGGGGATCATCAGCCGCTCGCTGGTGTAAAGCGAGGCATCGTAGCCGGAAGGGATCTCCTGCACCTTGCGGGTCTCCAGCTCACCGCTGGCGAGGTGATAGTCGTAGACCGTGTGCGGCGCGACCATCGAGGAATAGGTCAGGCGGATGGTGTCGACATCCCACTCGGGATTGCCGACAAGGCTGGCCGAATAGGTCGCCTCGGGAAAGGTGATCGGCTTGCCCTCCAGCGGAGCGTCGTAGGAATGGATCGCGATCTGGTCGAGCCCGGCCAGCCGCCCCTCGGTGACGAAGAAATCTTCGTAGAGGTCGAACCCGGTGAGGTAGAAGTCGTCCGAGCCCGGGATCACCTCGGACCAGTTGCCCGGATCGGAGAGCGGCGCCTTGGCGAGGCGGAAGTTGATGTGCGCGTCGTTGGTCCAGATGTAGATCGTCTCGCCATGCACATCGACGCCATATTCGACCTCTTCGCGCGCGGGCTTGACGAGGATCGCCTCGGCGAGCGGATCGGATGCAGGCAGCAGGCGAACTTCGCTCGTGGCATGGTCACCGGCTGAGACGATCAGCCAGTCGCGCTTGCCCGATAGGCCCACGCCTGCGGTGAAGCCCAAACGGTCCTCGTGGTAAATTTCCCGGTCGCTCGCTGCATCGGTGCCAAGCACGTGGACGAGGATCGAATCGACCCGCCATTGCGCATTGGCGCGGCCATAGAGCAGCATAGTATCGTCCGCCGCCCAGACCAGCGAGGTGTTGGTATCGGGAATCTCGTCGCCCAGCTTCTCGCCAGTGGCGAGGTCGACCACGTAGGCGGTGTAGCGCTCCGAGCCGTTGGTATCGACCGAATAGGCGAGCAAGCGCCCGTTCTCGCTCACCGAGACATCGTTGAGGCTGAAATAGTCGTGGCCCTCGGCCAGCTTGGGCCCATCGAGGTAGCACTGCGCCTCGCCGCCCGCCGCCGGACGCCGCCAGTAGCGGGCATATTCGCCGCCTTCCTCATATTCGGACCAATAGACCCAGTCGCCGTCCTTCTGCGGCACCGAGCTGTCGGCTTCCTTGATCCGGGCGCGCATCTCGGCAAACAGCGCGTCGATCAGTGGCTTGCGTCCGCCCATCTGCGCCTCAAAAAAGGCGTTCTCGGCCTTCAGGTGGTCAAGCACCTGGGGATCGGTGATCTCCGGATAGTTTGGATCGCGCAGCCAGGCGTAGGGATCGCTGATCGTGCGGCCATGGTGGCTGACCTCGTGCGCGCGCTTCTCGGCAACCGGCGGCGTCACTTCACTGTTCTTGCTCACATGCGATCCTTATCGGGGCCCGGCGGAAATGCGGGAGGCCTTTCGAGAGACGCGCTACCGAAATGTCAACATTCCGGGCCTATCGCGCCTGCGCCATACACAGCACAGCGTGCGGGGCTGGCTTTGACCAGCTGGCGGAGATAACGCTCCGCACCGCATTGCAGCAAACCGCGAAGGAAGGTCTTACATGAGTGACGGCGCAAAGGTTCCGGTTCTGGTCACGGGCGGAGCTGGATATATCGGCAGCCACGCGGTGCTCGCGCTCAAGGACGCGGGCTGGCCGGTCGCCGTGATCGACAACCTGACCACCGGCTTTCGCTTCGCCGTTCCCGATGACGTTCCGTTTTACGAGGGCGACATCGAAGACGCCGCCCTGCTCGCCCGCATCTTCGCCGAACAGGGCACGAAAGCGATCATGCATTTCGCCGGTTCGATCGTCGTGCCCGAATCGGTCGAGAACCCGCTCAAGTATTATCACAACAACACCGCCAAGAGCCGCGTGCTGATCGAGGCCGTGGTGAAAGCGGGCGTACCGCATGTCATCTTCTCGAGCACGGCGGCGACCTATGGCGTGCCCGAAAGCTCTCCGGTGCGCGAAGACGATCCCAAGAGCCCGATCAATCCCTATGGCTGGTCAAAGCTGATGACCGAGCAGATGCTGGCCGACACCAGCGCTGCCCATCCGCTCAATTTCTGCGTGCTGCGCTATTTCAACGTAGCGGGCGCGGACCCGCAGGCGCGGACCGGCCAATCGACCGCGGGCGCCACCCACCTGATCAAGGTCGCCTGCGAGGCGGCGCTGGGCAAGCGCGACAAGGTCAGCGTATTCGGCACCGACTACGATACGCCCGATGGCACCGGCGTGCGTGACTACATCCATGTGAGCGACCTTGCCGCCGCCCATGTCCACGCGCTGGCCGCGCTGGTGGCAGATCCTGCCCGCTCGCTGACGATGAACTGCGGCTACGGTCGCGGCTTCTCGGTGCTTGAGGTGCTCGACGCGGTCGACCGCGTGACCGGGGGCAAGGTGAAACGCGAGATGGGGCCCCGCCGCGCGGGCGATCCGGCTGCACTGGTCTCCGATCCTGCGCGCATCAGGGCCACCCTGCCCTGGGTGCCGCAGCATGACGATCTCGATACGATCATCACCCACGCGCTCGCCTGGGAGGAGCGGCTGGGCACGATCCGCCCCGATTGCTAAGAGTGACATATCCAGTGGTTGTAACCCTAATGACACGGCGAAAACTGTAATACTGTCGCGACTTGGGGCAGGTAGTCACATGTTGTTTCCATTCCCACGAGCGGCCCGTAAAGGTCCGCCGCAGTGCAGAAATGAATGAGGAAGATCCTAGATGCGCGTGACAATGATCGGCTCGGGCTATGTCGGCCTGGTTTCCGGAGCTTGCTTTGCCGACTTTGGTCACGACGTGACCTGCGTCGACAAGGACCAGACGAAGATCGATGCCCTCAAGCAGGGCAAGATTCCGATTTACGAACCCGGCCTTGATGCGCTGGTCGACAACAACGTCCGCGCAGGGCGTCTTACCTTCACTACCGAGCTGGAAACCGGCGTGGCCGGCGCCGATGCCGTGTTCATCGCTGTGGGCACGCCCTCGCGCCGCGGCGATGGCCATGCCGACCTCAGCTACGTTTACGCCGCCGCCGAGGAGATCGCCAGGAACCTCGATGGCTTCACCGTCATCGTCGACAAGTCGACCGTGCCGGTGGGGACGGGCGACGAGGTGGCCCGGATCATCAAGGAAACCAACCCGGACGCAGATTTCGCGGTTGTCTCGAACCCGGAATTCCTGCGCGAAGGCGCGGCGATTGACGACTTCAAGCGCCCCGACCGGATCGTGATCGGTGGTGACGATGCGCGCGGGCTCGAAGTGATGCGCGAGATTTACCGGCCGCTCTATCTGAACAAGTCGCCCATCGTCGAGATGAGCCGCCGCTCTGCCGAGCTGACCAAATATGCCGGCAACGCGTTCCTCGCGACCAAGATCTCCTTCATCAACGAAATCGCAGACCTGTGCGAAAAGGTCGGCGGCGACGTGCAGGATGTCGCCCGCGGCATCGGCCTCGACAACCGCATCGGCTCCAAGTTCCTGCATGCCGGCCCCGGCTATGGCGGCAGTTGCTTCCCCAAGGATACGCTCGCCCTACTCAAGACCAGCCAGGACTACGGCGCGCCGCAGCGCATCGTGGAAGCGGTCGTGTCAGTGAACGACAACCGCAAGCGGGCCATGGGCCGCAAGATCATTCAGGCGCTCGATGGTGACGTTCGCGGCAAGACCGTCGCCCTGCTCGGCCTGACCTTCAAGCCCAACACCGACGACATGCGCGACAGCCCGTCGATCGCCATCGTGCAAACGCTGCAGGATGCCGGTGCGAAGGTGAAGGTTTACGATCCGCAAGGTGAAGAGCAGGCCCGCATGGTGCTGCAGAATGTCGAATACTGCGCCTCTCCCTACGAGGCAGTCGAAGGCGCAGACGCCCTGTCGATCGTGACCGAATGGGACGAGTTCCGCGCGCTCGATCTGCGCCGGGTGCTGACCATGCTCAAGCAGCCGGTGCTGGTCGATCTTCGCAATATCTATGACCGCGATCAGGTCGAAGGCCTCGGCTACCAATACGTGGGCATCGGCCGATAACAGGCTGCATCGCCTGACGAATTGCATTGTAGCCTTGAGGGGCTTTGCTGACTGGAGACCTGCGGGAAATGACCGCAGGCTCCGCAGCGAGCCCCCCCAAGCGCTACAACGCGTCTTCGTAGTGGCGACGCTTTTCGCCCAGCCTTACCAAGCCGAGCTCGCGCGCGAACCGGAATGGCCGCGCGACACCGCCATCGGTCCACGTCCACAGCAATTGTGAGCGCCGCCACCGGCGCGCTTGCTGATGCGCGATACGGACGAAATTGGCAGTCCATCGAGACTGTGCACCGGCTGGTGAGCCCACCCCATCCTCTCCGACGCGGAACGTCGCATCCGTAAGGGTGGTCGCAAAGTTCCACAGGCGGGAAACCCCGATCTCACGCGCGTAATCGTTGAATGCCGCACGCTGGTCCTCATCCAGTGCGGCCGTGACGACGAGAAGCTCGTGGGCATAATGGAGCCATACCTCACCACTTCTCAGCGCCTTGCCCAGGCTGCTGGCGGTCAGCATTGCCGCATCCATATCGCTCATCACCGGGATCGCTCGTCCGCCAACCTTCGCGATCCTGGCCCTGGCCAGAATGCCGTCGATGTCAGTCGGGGCTGGCGTTCCGGGCTGCTTGACCTTGTTGTGGAGGTCCACGATCGGACCGCCATAGATCGGCAGGTGCGGCGACTCGCCAAGGTAGCTGTGCCACCATTTGCTATTCGCGGAGATCGGCGAATCGAACCCGTTGGCCGAAAGCACATCAATAGCGGACCGATAGTCCGCGCCGGTTACGAGAATATCGGTATCGTGCGCGGGCCGAATGTCCCATCGGCCATAAAGATCGTGAGCCCTGAGCACGCCTTTCATCGAGATGGCCCTGATCCCGTGGGTGCGCAGAATACTGCAGATATTCGCCGTAACCCCGAGGTTGGCCATGTTCTGCAGGAGACAGTTCTCGCGCACTTCCTGGAGCCTGGCTTCGCGCTCTGGGGGTATGGCAATACCCGCCCGCTTCATCCCCTCGGCAACGAGCAGCAGGCACTTGTTGGCCTCCGCAAGATCCAGCACCGCGCTCCAGTCAGTCTCGCGATGGCGCCAGGGTGCATCTTCGTCGGGGTAGACCCACTGACGCAATGGACCGATCAGCGGCTCCTGATTGTTTATGTCCGCCTTATCAATCATCTGACCTGTTGCTCCCAACCCACACCGGGCATTTCAGCTTGAAAACCAAGGCCAACATGGCCTTCAGCGATGCCGTAACTTCCGGCCTGAGACTGTCCCATTTTAACACTCTTGCTGCAGCGCATCAAAATATCGTTGCCAAGACGTTAACCTTATGAGAGTGAGGTCGAGAGACGATACGGACATTTGCACCCAATACCCGTTCGCTTGAGACGGTCGCAAACAACCTCTTGATGTTTAGCACAGTTTATGGAGATCCCTTATGGCGAAGAAGACTTATGAAGCGCCCAAGTTCGAAAAGCTTGGCTCGTTCGAAGCAATGACCAAGGGCGGCTCGGCCGGTGAGTTCACCGATGCCGTGTTCCCGCTGGACACGCCGAAGGGCGATCTGACCTTCTCGTAAGGTCGGGAAACCGAGAAGAACGGCCGCCTCGGCGGCCGTTTTTTTTGGTCTTGGCAATATAAGCCAAACTCTTGTGCCATTAGGACGTTCAAGATAGAGCACGTCCATGCAGTCAGGGGATCCAAGCGCTATGTATCGTCGCTGCGAGGATCTTGTCGTCTGCGATCTGGACGACGGAAGCGCCTTGCTCGACCTGAATACGAGCACCTATTTCAAATTGAACGGCACCGCCAGTTTCATCTGGGAAAAGCTCGGTGATCGGCCAATGACTGCCGAGATGCTGGCCGACGAGCTCATTCAGGTCTACGACGTTGAGAAAGCCGTTTGCCTGCCTGACGTTCAGAACGTTCTCCAAGAACTTGCAATGGCGAAGCTGGTCACGGATCAAGCATAGATGAATGCGCGGCGCGTTTTCGTCTTGGGCTCCAGACATTTCGGTTTGCTTTGCAGGGCGCTGGCCACGGTCATAATCTTTCGCCTGGCCCTGCTTGTGATGAAGCATCGGCGTATCGCGCAGTTCATCACCGTCAAGCCCGCCCCTTCCGGGCCAGTCCGCGAGCCGTACACTCTGGCCTGGGCGGTCAAGAACACCGCCCGCATCGTTCCCTTCGCACATTGCCTCACCCAGGCACTCAGCCTGCAATATCTGCTTGGCCAGCAAGGCATGGCCTCGACCATCCGCGTTGGCGTGCAGACCACCGAGAATGGCAAGGTGGGGGCCCACGCCTGGTTACTTCACGACGGCGTTGTCTTGCTCGGGGGCAACGAGAGAGACCTCGCCGCCTTTACCAAGATGGTCGACTTGAACCCGTCCTGAAATGCCCGGCTTCGCTCTTGCCTGGTCCCGCTCGCGAAGGATGCTGGCCTTCGCACCACTGCGCCAGGAGACTCCGCAAGGCACTCCCGCCACAAGCCCCGTCTTCGCCGCCCTGGACAGCTCCGGCTCGCTCCAGCTGGCGGGCTCCTGGCGAGCAGACAATGCGCCGGATCTAACGCGCGCCCTCGGCTTGCAATCGGGCACACCGCCCGAGGAAATCCTCGCTGCGGGATGGCACAGGTGGAAGACAGGGCTGGCCGATCGCTTGCGCGGGCCATTCGCCTTCGCAATCCTCGAAATCAAAAGCAACGAGCTCTACGTCGCGCGCGACTTCGCTGGGGTCGAACCGCTTTTCTATACAAAGACCCTGGACGGCCTCGGCATCTCATCCTCTCCCGGCGTTGCGCGTTCGCTGGGTGACGGCACCGACCCCATCAATCTGACCACGGTTTCGAGCTTTCTCGAGGGCCTTTGCCTCGGCAAGGATGAAACCTTCTACGCAAACGTCGCGCGGCTGGCGCCCGGACACTGGATGCAGATTTCGCAGTCGGGCGAACAGATCGAACCTTACTGGAAGGTCGACAGGGTCGAGCCGCGTCCTGCCCGCGACGATGCGGCTGAGCACTTTCGAGACTTGCTGGACAGGTCCGTCGCTGCCAGCACCGCCGGATCCGACAGGCCGGGAGTTCTGTTGAGCGGCGGGCTGGATTCCTCCGCGATCCTCGCGTCCTTTGCACAAGCCAGCGACGACATGACCAAGGTGCCATCGCTGTCGATGACCTTTCGCGGCAACGACGGCTGGGCTGACGGCAAATATATCGATGCCATGCGCGAGCATTTCCCCATGGATCACCACGGCTTGCCGAGCGAGAAACATGATCCCCTGGCAAACCTGGAACTGTACATTCCGGCGCTCGACGGACCGTGCCTGGGATATGGCCTGTCGGTATCCAATCGCCTGTTGCCTATGGCGACGGAGTTGGGGTGCACATCGCTGCTCAATGGCCACGGCGGCGACGAAGTCGTCAGCTATGGGGCCGGCAGGTTGAACGAGCTGGCCCAGCTTGGGCACTGGCGGCACCTTTGGAAGGAAGCGGAAGGCGCGGCCCACCTCTCGTCCATGCCGCGGTGGAAGGTCTTCGACCAATACCTGTTCCACCGGCCCGAACGACGCTGGCTGGACCGGCAATGGAAACGACTGCGCCACCGATCGGCCCCGGCTTCTGAGGCGAAAACCGAGCTGCGCAGCGACGAGTTGCTCCTGCATCATTCCACAGGCCAGCCGCCCCGGTCGCTACGCTCGAACCCGGCGCATACGGAGCGCGATCTGCAAATCAGCGCCATAGACGCACCATTGCAGGTGCATGCCCTTGAGACACTCGTTCTGAGCGGGCGGCACCATGGCGTGGAAACCCGGCTGCCGTTCTTCGACCGGGACCTGCTCGAATTCTCGGTCAGCCTGCCGTCGGACTGGAAGCTGCGCGACGGATATACCCGCTACGTGCTGCGAAAGGCGATGGCAGGCCGCGTGCCCGACTGCGTCACCTGGCGGCGCGACAAGAACGACTTCACGAACGACTTCCAGATCGGCCTGATCGAGCGCAGCCCGAAGCTTCGCGATCTCGTGTCATCGTCCAACAGCGACCTGAAAGGCCTCGTCAACCGGCAATGGTTTGACCATATCTGGTCCAAAGTAACACACGAGGGGTCATCGATCCCCTCCGCCGATGCCCGCGCGCTATGGCGCGTTGCGGTGCTGGCCATGTGGCTGGGCAGCGACCGGCGTGCGAACCTGGCGCCGAAGCTGCAACCGATTGGAGTTGAGGGCGATGTCTGAGCAAAGCAGGAGGCTCTACGAGGCTTTCGGCCTTGTGATCGAAAGCGACATCCCCCTCAAGGAACTGCGCCCGGCCGCTCCGGGCGCTGTGCCCGACATCCGCTTTCTCGAACATGCAATCGGGCGCGAGCTGCCCCGGCGCGAAGAGGGGATCGTGATGGACTATCACGACCCGGCAGGCGTGGTGATGGCATGGCCCGATGTGGCCGCCTTCCGGCTGGTCGACAAGGCGACGGTCTGGGTCGAGAGATACCCGGGCGTGCCCGAATCCTATGTCGCCTTCCCGATCCTTGGCCCGATCATGGCCTGGATGCTGAACTGGCGGGAATTCTTCGTCATCCACGCCAGCGCCATCGACATCAACGGCAAGACGATTGCGCTGATGGGCGACAAGCTGGCGGGCAAATCGACCACGGCGGCGGCTTTCATTCGCGCGGGCTATCCCCTCATCACCGACGACTTGCTTGCGATCACCTTTGACGATCATCGCAATCCGGTGTGCCACCCGGCCTTTCCGCAACTCAAGCTGGCCGACGACGCCGCCGCAAGCATTCAGGTCGATGGGGCAGAGGCCCTGCCGCTCGTCTACGAAGGCTTTTCCAAGCGACAGCACAAGCTGGCCGCAATGCGCACCGAGGCGGCTAGCCTCGACTGCCTCGTGACGCTCGACCGCGGCGGAAGCGATCCGGGGCTCTTTGCCTTCGACACCCCTGCCGCGATCGCGGCGATCAACCGCTTCAGCTACATGCCCCGGTTCTCCGACGCGCCATGGTCGCAGGAGGAGAAGGCGCGGCATTTCAGGGCCTGCGCCACGCTGGCAGACAAGGCGCAAGTCGCACGGCTGCAGATCCCGGACGATCTTGCCCGTCTGCATGAGACGGTAGAGCTGGTCGTGTCCGCGCTCGATCGGATCGAGCCATGATCGCAAGCCTGCGCAAATTTATCGCCTTTCTCTGGCGGCTGACCAATGGGCGGATCGGCATTGCCCTGGCGCTCAACGTGCTGGCAAGCCTGACCGAAGGCGTTTCGCTGTTCCTGCTGATACCGCTGATCGCCACGATTGACGCCGGAGACTCCGGACAGACAATCGATATTCCGGTCATCGGCGATCTCATGCAGCGCTTCCACCCGAGTCTGGGATTGCTGCTGGTGGGCTTTGTCCTGCTGATCACTGTGCAAGGCGCACTCATCCGAACGAAGACCCTGTACCTGACCAAGGTGATGCATCACGCCATCGACCGCTTGCGGCAGGGCTTTTTCGTCAGCGCCGGCAACGCGCAGTGGGAGGTCTTGCAGCAGACGAGAGTATCGGACCTCAACAACATGCTCACGGTCGAGACCGGCCGCGTGCAGGTCGCGGCATCGAACCTGACGAGCCTGTTCCAGGCCCTGATCCTGCTGATGACCTATCTGACCATGGCCTTGCTGGTATCGTGGCAGATGGCCCTGTTCGCCGCCGCCATCGGCCTTGTGATGTTTGCCGCACTGTATCCGATCCGGCGCCGGGCGACGCAGTTCGGGCAGGATGTCGGCTACATGTTTCGCGAGCAGAGCCGGACCTTGCTCGAATTTCTCACCGGCATCCGGGTGGCCAAATCGTTCCTCGTCGAAGATGCCTATGCGGAGCGGTTCTGGCAAAGGTTGACCCTGATCCGGCAATCAACGCTCCGCTATGCCGGGATCAGCACACTCGGAACGTTCAGCTTCCAGGTCATGAGCGCTATCGCGGCGGCGGCCTTCATATGGGTCGCGGTCGAAGTGGCGCAGCTCGATTTTGGGCGGCTTGTTGTCCTGCTGCTGATCTTTCTCCGCCTGGCTCCGCGCTTCGGGGCCATACAGGACTCGATCCAGCAGCTGCTTTCCAACCTCCCCGCATTCGAGCACTTCAGCGAACAGGATGCAGCCCTTGCGAAGGCTGCCGAGCCGAAAGGGGAAGAGGGCGAAGCAGCACCCTCATTCACCGACGAGATTCGACTCGAGGGACTGTCGCTGAGCTATCCGGGAGCAGCAAAGCCAGCGCTCGACGACATAAACCTCACGATCAAGTGCGGCCGCATCACCGCCTTGATCGGGCCCTCGGGAAGCGGGAAGAGCACGATTGCCGATCTCATCATGGGCCTGCTGCGACCGACCAGCGGCAGGATGACCGTCGATGGGGTGGAGATTACCGACAGGAACCGCCGGGCCTGGCGCGGGTCGGTCGCCTTCGTTCCGCAGGAAGCCTTCCTGCTGCATGACACCATCGCCGCCAACCTGCGGATTGCCCTGCCCGACGCCAGCGACGAATTGCTGTGGTCGGTGCTGGATCAGGCCAAGGCGCGCTCGTTCGTTGAGCAACTCTCGGACGGTCTGCAGACCATCGTGGGCGAGCGTGGCACCCGGCTTTCAGGCGGTGAACGCCAGCGCATCGCCATGGCCCGCGCACTGCTCCGCGATCCCAGGCTTCTGATCCTCGATGAGGCGACCAGCGCGCTCGACTGGGAGAACCAGCAGAAGATCGCCGCCGACATCGCCGCGATGCGCGGCAAGGTCACGATCCTGACCGTTGCCCACCGCCCCTCGATGATCCGCTTCGCCGACGACATGATCGCGATCGAAGACGGCCGCTGTGTCGAAAGCGGGACATTCGCCGCCCTTGCTGCCGATCCGCATAGCCGCCTAGCCGCCATGCTGCGCGGAGAAGGTGCGGAAAGCTAGGCCGCTTCCGGCAGCTCAGACCTGAGCAGTCAGCGGTTTGATGGCGAGTTCGTCGAACGACGAAATCACGTGATCGGCTGCTTGCTCGGGGCCGCCCGGGGTGCCGGCATGGATGCGATCGGGACGAAGGATTTGCACCGACTGCCAGCCAAGCTGGCGGGGCGCGATGAAGTCCTTTTTCCCATTGTCTGCGATGTAGACGATGCCACCCTTGGAAGCCGCGGTGAGGCTCTCGATCCGTTCGAAGGCTCGGGGATGCGGCTTGGAATACTGCTTGCCCCACTCCCCGGTCATGATGACGTGATCCAGCCTCTTGCCCAAGCCAAGCGCGCGAATCTTCGCCGCCTGCGCTTCCATTGGCCCATCAGTAATCAGGCCGGTCTGGAACTGCCCCATCTGGCTCAGAAAGCGCGAGGCATCTTCGCAGAAATCGATCTCGGGGGCGTGGGATCGAAAGTGGGCCACAAGTTCCGCGATCAGCTCAGGCGCAGGCTCGATCCCATTCCGCGACAGCGCCAGATCGAAGATATTTCCCCTCGCGCCCTCAGCCAGCCGTTCGCAGCACTCGGCAGCGAACCCCTCGCCCCCAATCCGCTCACCGAAATGCCGCGCAAGCGACCGAAAGCCACTCTCGGCGAAGTCTCGTTCCAGATAGAGCGTATCGTCGAGATCGAAAACGACGACCTGTGCTGCGATCTCAATCAAGGAATACCGCCGCGTCGTATCGAAGCATCATCACGCCTTCTTTCCACTCGCTCTCGGCCCACTCGGCTTCGCTTCGCAGCTGATGCAGCAATCGTTCGGCGAAGCGTCCTCCGGCTCGGTCGGCGAGCGGGTAGCCACCGCCAAAGCGCGCGTTGATCTCGAATACGCACGGGCCGTGTTCCGGATCATCGATCAGCTGGAAGCACAGCACGCCTTCGGCATCGGGCAGAGCCTTGGCAAGCTTTGCCGCAATGTCCTCGATCTGCGCCTTTCGGACCGTCACGCCCTTTTCAACCTCTCCCGCACGCACCGCCAGTCGCCGATGCGGGATGGCTGTTCGCAGCTCTCCCTGCGCATCCACGAATATATTGACCGTGTACTCATCGCCTTTGAGCAATTGCTGCGCGATCATCGGTTCATCGAAGGAGGCCGGGATCGTGGCCGCATTGTCGACGATCCGTATTCCCCGGCTTGCGCTGCCAGCCGACGGCTTGATCATCGTCGGCCATTCCCAGTCTGCGGGGAAGTCCGCCGCGCTTTCAAAGCGAACCGTTCGCGGCACAGGCACGCCATGATCTTGCAGAACCTCCATCGTCCGGGCCTTGTCGCGCACGATCTCGATCGTGGCGGGCCCGCTTACGTGGACCTTGGTTCCGGCAGCTTTGAAGTCATCCCGCGCCAAGGCCAGTGGATAGAGCTCGGGGTCAATCGTGGGGACCAGCAGATCGATCTGGTGACGGGTGCAATAGTCGAGGAGCGTGCTCACGTAGTCCGGGTGATCGCAGCGCGGAACCGCGAACCTCTCTGACGCGACCTGACATGCCGCGCTCAGATCAGGGTTCAGATCGCATGCATGCGTCGTCAACTGAAGGCCAAGCCGCTGCGCCGAGGCGGTGAAGCAATTGACCAGCTCAACCCGCCGACCGGCCGAGGTGAACAGAACGGACAGAGGCCTGGAGTTCATTGGACCTTGTTGCCTTTCGCACAGTGAATAGCCTTGCCCGAAGCGGGCGAACGGATTGGGTTAGCGCCCCGTGTCGATCACGCGGCGCCAGTGCGCACTTTTTCTCCGCCGACCATCACGAGGAAGGTGCGCAGAAGGATCTTCCAGTCGAGGAGCCAGCTACGGTTCTCGATATACCAGAGATCCAGAGCAATCTTCTGGTCAAGCGTCAGCAGGGTGTTGCCATTGACCTGCGACCAGCCGGTGAGGCCTGGCTTGACTGAGCACCGCTGGCGCCCTTGTTCGCCCAACTCGCTGATCGTCTCCGGCAGCAATGGCCGCGGGCCGACAAAGGCCATGTCCCCGCGCACGACATTTACGAGACCGGGCAATTCATCCAGCCGCGAGCGGCGCAGGAACGTTCCGATCGCCGTGACACGCTCCTCATCCGAGAGCAGCCGACCATTCTCGTCGCGGTCGTCACGCATGGAGCGGAACTTCATCAGGCGGAACGGTGTCGTCCCCTTGCCTGCGCGGAACTGCCGGAACAGAACCGGGCGCCCCTGCGTCATCGCGCAAATGAGCCCAAGGACCAGCAGCACAGGCAGAAGGGCCACCAGCAGGATCAGGGCGCAGAGCCGCGACAGGAGAGACAGCAAAGTCATGGGGTTACCGATTTATCCAAGCTTTCAATCACCGAGATCTGCCCGTCTGGCCGACTCTCAATCTGCTGCATACTGCGGAACACGGCCGCGACCGAAGACGCGCTTGATCCGTTCCCGCAACGTGCGCTTGGCTGGCGCGTCTCCTTCGAAGTAGTCGGCGGCCTGGTAGTAGAACTGGATAGAGTCGCCGTACTTGCGGCGGGCATGCTCGGCATAGTCGACGTGATTGTAAACGCAGCCGGCGACATTTCCGCTGCCCAGCATCTCGAGAGTGGCGCGGAACTGCTCGATCGTCGTATCGCCCCATTTGGCCACGAGGATCGTGTCATCGGTGTAGTCACACATCGAGCGGGCATCGCGGACCGCCAGAGCTGCCGGCGCATTGACCACGACGAGATCGAAGCGTGCCTTCAACTCCTCCACCAGCTGGCCAAACCGCGATGAGCTCAAAATGGCAGCGGGCTCCGCAACCGGCTGAGAGGCGCTGAGCAGCAGGAAGCGGCTCATCATTTCCTCGACACTGCTGCCAATGACGAGGTCCGTGTTGCCTGACCCCGCCTCCTGAGTTTCAGGATCGGTCGGTGCCGCAAGCGCGTGAAGGTCGATGCTGCCCCTGACCACATCCATGAGCTCAGGAGAGTTCATGTCTTGCTGGACCTGCTGCAGAATGCCCGACCGCCGCAGGTCAAGGTCAAGAATCACGGCCCGCTTGCCCATGGCAACTGCGGCAGCAGCAACCGTGAGGGCGACCACCGACTTACCCTCACCCGGCAAGGCAGAGGTCACGAGAACGCTTTGCGATTGATTGACCGGCATAAGCGCACGAATTTCGGAATAGACCGAGCGCGCGACCTCTGAGAACAGCGAGTTGGGTTCGAGGAACACCGGCGATTCGCGAAGCTTGGCCGAAATGCCGCCATCGAGTGCGGGCAGCATCCCGAACACCGGCAGACCGAAGTATTTGCGGATCTGGGCCACTGTGCGCAGACGATCATCGAGCAGCTCGATGGTGAACGCAATCATCATCCCGAGAATGGCCGCACCAATCGTGGCGACCGCCGTGACTTTCAACGGCGAGGGAGAAATGCGCTCGCCGTTGGCAATGGCTGGCGAAATGATGTTCGAGGAAACGCCCTCGACCAGCTTTTCGGATTGGACCCGGGTAATCTGGTCAGCAATCTCGGCAACTGCCGCAGCCGACGTGGTAGCATTGCGTTCAAGCTCCTGGAGCAAAGGCGTATTGGCCGCGTTCTGATAGGCCCGCGAAGTCAGCGAGGCGACAACCGCCTGCAACTGGCCTGCCCGCGCCGCATCGCGTGCAGCTTCGGCCTGGGCCAGTTCGCGCATCCGCGCTGCTTCCGCATCGGCTTGCGCCTGAGCGTCTCGCCGCGCAGCTTCCTGCTCACGGGCGAGGCTCGCGCGGACACTTTGCAGCTCCGTCTGCACGCGGACCAGTTCGGGGTAGCCGCTCCCATATGTCTGCGAAAGGCGTGCGTATTCGGCGCCCAGTTCGGCTTCCTGGCGCTGCAATTGCTGCACCGCGGCCGAGGTCGCACCCGCCGTCGAGCTGATGCCGGACGCACGGGCGATTCCCGCGCTCTGGGCCGCCGAGCCAGACCCTGCCGCGGCAGCCGAAGCTCCTTCGCTTGCAAGGCGATTGATCTGAGCAAGATCTTCCGCCCCGCCAGCGCCGGTCAGCATTTGGTTGTCGACCCTGAACTTCGCGAGTTCTTCAGCAGCCTCAACCGCGCGTTCCATACGATTCTGGCGCTCTGTGCCCAGCTCATCCAGCAGTTCCTGCCGACGTGCCGAATCGCGGCTCCGCTTCAGATCGCGGACCGCCTGCGGGAAGGAATTGGCGATTTTCGCAGCCAGATCGGGCGAGCGGGAGACCACTGTCAGTTCGATCAGATCCGAGGCATCCTCCGACTGGACGCTCATCATATCCAGCAGGGTCGAGACCGCCTTGCCCATGCGCGTTGCCTCGTCACCGCTGGGCATACCGCCCATTTCACGCAGAAACTCGGGGTCATCGAGCAGACCCAGCATATTGACGACCGCCTGAGCCGAGTTGCGCGACCGGTAGAGCTTGCTCTCGTTGGTAATGCGCTGCTTGTTGGTCGCCAGGACATCGGCCTGGTTGGTTCCGGTGGCGTCGATCAATTCCACCTGGATGCTGGCGGTAGAGCGATAGCGGTTCGGCGAGGTCAACTGCCACACCAGCGCCCCCATAGTCGCCACGACCACGAGACCGAGCACAAGCATCCAGTGACGCTCAAACGTCCGGATCAGGTCGACGAGGCCGAACTGATCAGCCGAACCGGCCTCCGCAGCCTGCGAGTTCTGCGAATAGTGAGGCTGGAGATAGCTCCGCCTTGGCGCAGGGAGCCCCTCTCTCGGCTGACTAAGGGCAATATCGTTCACAGAGGCTCTCCATACGTGTGTCGTGTTTCAGCAGATCGCAATATCGACCCCGACATTTGACGATTAGGCCAGACCGACCGATCCGCAAAAGGGTATTGCGGAGTGCAACGCTCTCTTTCGGCTACCTACTTTGGTGGATGCCGACTCTCCCGCCCCAGTGATCCGGCCATAGCTTCAGTAGCCGCTGAGGCCCCCCTCCACCTGATGGCGCAACCGTCCCTACTTTCGCGCCGACCGCATATTCGGGCAGCATAGGGCGCCTCCACATAATCGAACCATCCACCATCACTGGCACAGGATCGAGAATAGGCTCAGGCAGGTTAAAGAATGGCCACCACCCCACACCCTCTTACAACCGCGGCGCGCGCCTTCATGTCAGCCATCTGCATCGCCCGCGACCTTCTGGCGCAATCAATGAGTCCTGATCTTAGACATGGAAAAAAACGTGCTGTTCATCGCCTTGGCCATCTATAATGCAAGGCCACCAAACAGCCGATGGGCTTGAGGCGAAATATTATAAATAGATGGGACCTGAAACGGGCAAAATCCAAAAGGAAATGCCTCGATACAAGAATACCGAGCTTACAGTTATGCTAAAAAGGAAAGCTTCGCCCAAATATTGCGAACTTACTTTTGACAGGTCATTATCTAGAGGACTGTTGACTTGAAATATCGCGCTGAAATTGACGGATTGCGGGCACTAGCGGTTGTCCCCGTCATACTGTTCCATGCTGGCTTCGAGATGTTCAGCGGGGGCTTCGTTGGCGTTGATGTCTTTTTTGTGATCAGCGGATATCTCATCACCACTATTCTCGTTGAAAACATTGAAAACGATCGATTCAGCATCGTCAATTTTTACGAGAAGCGAGCGCGGCGGATTTTGCCGGTTCTCTACCTAGTAACAGTTTCATCGGCCATCGCGTCAACATTTATTCTCTATCCAGAGTACTTGGTGACATTTGGCAAGAGCCTAATATCCACCCCGATATTTCTGGCAAACTTCTTCTTTTGGAGCGAGAGGGGATATTTCGGAGGCGCATCCGAGCTGCAGCCCCTTATTCATCTCTGGAGCCTGGCGGTTGAAGAGCAGTTCTATATCATCTTCCCGCTGTTCTTGCTTCTCATCAGAAATCACAAGAAGGTTTTTTACACCACCCTGGCGATCGCCTTCTTCGCCTCGATTATCAGCTCCTATTATATAACCAGCATCCATTTCGACACGGCATTTTATTTCCCGATCACGCGAGCCTGGGAGCTCATTTTCGGCGCGCTGGCTGCTATAATTCTGCGCAAAGAGCTATTTGATGTCCAAGGGTACAAGGCAGACATAATTTCGATCACAGGGCTGCTCCTGATCAGCTATGCTTACCTTAGCTTTGACAGCCAGACGCCGTTCCCAAGCATATACGCCCTGATCCCAGTGCTGGGTACGTTTCTATATGTTGTCGCAGCGTCCAACTCTCGCATTACAAAAGCAGTGTTCTCGTCCAAGCCGCTGGTTATTATTGGGCTAGGAAGCTTCTCTCTATACCTATGGCACCAGCCTATTTTCGCGCTGTCGAGGCATCTGGGCATATTTGAGAGCAGCATTCCAGCGCTTCTGTGCCTAACATCGCTGCTCTCTTATCTATCATACCGATATGTAGAGAGCCCCTTCCGCAACAAGTCACTAGTGTCGAGAAAGATGGTGGCCATCTTCTCAACCGTTGGCGGCCTTCTCTTAATTGTTATTGGGTCTGTGCTTGTCCTCAATCATGGTTTCCCCAACAGGTACCCGGTTAAGGACAGAGCTTTGCTGACCCAGCTCTCGGATTATAAGAGCTATAATCAGATTGCGTTTGATGCGCGCCGAGGACGGCAGTTCGCTGATAACGACAAGCGCCGCATAGTTCTGATTGGCGATAGCTACGCAAAAGACTTGCTGAATGTGCTGATTGAATCGCACCTCTTTTCGGATGCTCAGTTCTCCACCCATCAGGTCAACTCTGAGTGTGGGAACCTCTATCTAAGCAACTATGAAGAGGTTGAGCATTACATCCCTCGCAATCGGCTTGAGCGGTGCAAGGTCATGGGCTGGTATGAAGGCGCTTCGTTCGACGCGATACTAAGCGAGGCGGACGAGATATGGCTTGCCGCCTCCTGGGAGAGCTGGGTCGTCGATTACCTGCCAAGGTCCATGGAAAACCTGCGCGACAAGTATCACAAGCCAATCCGCGTTTTTGGGATCAAGAACTTCGGCAAAATAGAGCCCTATGAGCTACTCGCCATACCGGCAAACGATAGAGCCACCTATACGCAAAGGACTTCAGATTCGGCTGAAGAGATATCCGCGAAGCTTGCCGCCGAGCTTGGAGACTACGAATTCTTCTACCCCCTGATGCAGCCGTTGTGTGGTGGAAGCTCTATTGAATGCCGAATTTTCACCGATGACGGTTTGCTGATGTCCGCTGATGGCAAGCACCTTACAAAGGAAGGCGCCATTGAATCCTCGAAGAGGCTGAGCTCTGTATTGGCTGAGATTTCCAGCCCGCCCAGGTGACGGAAGCACGCGTGGCCTGGCGCCTGGAAGAGGCCGCGTCACCACTCGCTACGAGAGGACGATTCGTTCTCTCGAAAGCGTCCCCGAGCTCTCCAGCCGGGTAAAATTGTGTGTGAACGCGGCCGAAGGGATGCGGCAATTCTACGCCTGATGTCCGCCCACGAGGCTCTTGAGACCTCGCGCGAATAGACGTCTCAGCTTTCAAGGATCTGATGATAGTCCTTGAAAATCATTGGCAATGAGTACTTCTCTTCGGTCCGTCGAAGCGCGGACTGTGCTTTCTCGCAGTAGTCCTCGGCCGAGGCCGCGGCGAAGTACGCGATCCCGGCAGCCAGCGCTTCGGAATCTCTGGGCGGACAAACCACTCCTGTATCGCCCACGATTTGCGCCGCATCGCCGACATCGGTCGTAACGACAGGCCGGGCATAGCTCATCGCCTCTGCGACGACATTGGGAAAGCCTTCGGTGCGTGACGACAGCACCAGGGCATCGATCCGCTGATAGAATTCGGCCATGTTGCTGAGTTCACCCAACAGCTCGAATTGCTCCGTGCGCGCGCCAGCGGCTTGCATCATGCCCTGCACTTCCGGGTTGTCGGCGGTCATACCCTTGCCGGCAACGCAGAAGCGCAAATGCGGATAGTCGCGCCCGGCCAGAGCCGCCGCCTTGAAGAAGTTCGGATGGTCCTTCTGCGGATGCAACCGGCCGGCTATGCCGAACACGCGCGCCGTGACCGGCGGCACCGGGGGGACTGCACCGGGAAGATCGAAACCATTGGGAATCACGATCGAATTGGAGTTGTCGTAGCCGTAGTCGCGATGAAGCGCCTTCGAGCGGCTCGAATTATAAATCACGCCTCGCGGCCAGCGCGACATCAGCCTGCAAGCCGACACCGCAGCCTTCGTGCTCCGGGTGAAGGCTGCGGTATCTTCGAGCGACTGCCTTACCGTCCAGTAGAACGGTGTTCGCGACAACCTTCCCGCGATCGCGCCCAGGGCCATGGCATGATACATCCAGCACAGCATGACATCCGGACGCTCGGCCCGCACCAGCCCAGCCAGTTTCGCCAGCGCTGCCGGCATCTGCAGCGGCGACTTCATGCCCAGAGAATGATAGGTCACCGCCGGGTTGTCCGCCAGCTGGCGCATACGATCCGACACATCCAGCAGCGAAACGACCACGACGCGCTTCTCGGTCGAAAGGCGCAATAGGCGCGCAAGCATGGTCTGCGCTCCCTCCGCCGAGGAGAAGTCCGTGATCACATGCATTACGCTCGGGCGAGACTGCCCGGGAAGCTCTCCGCTCATGGCAGTGTCTCCGGCACCTGGGCGCTTGCATTCCGCCTATAGAAAAAGCGGAAGCTCAGTTCGATAGCGAGGAGGTTCACGGCGGCGGTGACGATATGGGCATAGTTTGCACCGATCGCCCCATAGGCGGGAATGGCGAACACGGCAGTCGCAAAGAAGGCTGTGGTCCCAGCGACCGCGATCATCAAAATCACCTGCGGCCGGTTCATGGCGAGCATCGTCGATCGCACAGGGGCACCGACCATGATCAGCGCAACGGCGATCAACTGCGTAATCAGCATCGGGTAAACTTGATCGTATTTGGCGCCCAGCAGCCAATCCAGGCCCTTTTCCCCGATCACCGCTGTAGCCACCAGGATCCCCAGCGCGACCGCTCCCAGCGCGAACTGGATCTTGGTCTTCACTGCGCGAACGTCGGCAAAGCGCTTGCGGGCCCACATGCGCGAAACGTCCGGATAGATCACGGCCTGAACGTGTGATGCGACCTGCTGGGCCACTTTCGCAAACCGCTTGGTGATATGGTATGTGCCCGCCGAAGTCGGACCAGCCAAGGCCCCCACGAGCAGCGTATCTGCCTCAGTAGTGAGAGTGCGCAGCGCGCTCGAAGCGTTGGTGGACCAGGCAAAGGCCATGAAACCCGGAAACCGGGCGGTGAGCCCCCTCACCCCAAAGGACAGCGGATTGGGGATTTCCAGGGCCTTCAATTCGCGCGTCGCAAGCAGTCCCGAGATGCTGATGTTGACCAACTGAGCAACGGTCCAGATCGCCAGAAAGACATATACAGGCGCGTCCAGAGCCCAGGCGACCCCCGCCATGGCGAGGCGTACGGCAGCAGAGAAGAGCTGGAAATAGGCCAGCAGCTTGAACTTGTTGGCCATTCTCAGGGTTGCAGTCGGCACCCCGGTTATATTGAAGGCAATAGCCGGCGCGAAGATCAACAGCAGATAGAAGTCAGAGCGATCGAGCCCGATATAAGGGAGGATTATATATCCGCCCAAGATCATAACCGCAGCCGCGACCCAGGCGCAGCCGATGTCGAGGAGCAGGCCGAGAAGAATGAGCTGACCCATGGCCTGCGGATCGTGCTCGATGTGCTCCTGCGTTCCGAACCTGATGATCGATTGCCAGCTCTCGAACCGGATGAACCTTTCGCAGATACGCCCAACTGTCAGAACGAGGGCGAGCACGCCGTAGGCCTCGGGGCCGAGCGCGCGCGCCGCGACAACGGTACTCAGAGCCATCAAGGCCGATACCGCGAAGCTCCCGCTCATGAGGTGCATAATGCTGCCAAGGCGCGAGAGGAGCATCGAGTTCATGCTCTTGTCCGGCGAGGGCCGCGAAGAATCTCCGAAGGTCATGAGGTCCGCATGGCCTGGTCGCCGGATCGTTGGCCTGTTGGCTCGCGAGCAAAAAAGGTGGCCATTGCGAGGATCACCGGAAGTATCCAGGCCCGTCCATACATGTGGGGGACCGCGAAGGTATAAACGTTGAACACGACGACGACCGCAAGGATCAGGGCGCCTTCAACCCGACTTCGTGAAACTGCCGTGAAACCAGCCGCCACCATTGTCAGAAGGATGATCACAACGCCGGAGAACGCAACGAGCCCGCCCTCGTTCACAATCAGCAGGTGAAACTCGTGAACCGGGGCACCAAGAGGGCTGACCACCCGATACTGGTCAACGCCGAGACCGACGAGGAGGTTGTCGTCCGCCTTTGCCCATGCCTCGTCGATGAGCTCGGTGCGCCCGACGAAAGTCCCAGCCTCCTCGAGATCGCCAGTCGTAAGCGCTCCTGCCACGCGATTCTCGAATGCGGCTGGCAGGGGCAGGCCGGATGCCAGAAACAACCCGGCGCCGATCACGCCAACGATCGCGACGCGCACAAGCATTTTGATGCCCGAAATCGCGAGATAAATGGCCACCGCGATCATCGATGCGGAAAAGCCGGTGAAAGAACCGGAGGCAAGCAAGCCCCAGACCAACAGCAAGCCGCATATGAGACCGATGCCCAAGGGAATGGTCCCGTTGCGCAAGGAGTAAAGGAGCATCGGCAGGGAGAAAGCGATCATCGCCCCGTTCCGGTTAGGCTGGCCGGACATGGAGCCCAAGCGGCCATTGCCGGTCAGGAAGCCGGTCCCCAGAATATCCTTTGTATCGCTATAGTCGTAGAGGAAGCTGACCGAGATTCCGATTAGCTCCGACACAGCCATTCCAAGCACGAGCAGTGCCGGAAGAAGGCGCGTCATCGACCTCGGCTGCCCTGTGAAGATCATCGGGATCAGGAGGAATGCAAAGATATATTGCCCCCCCACAGACAGCCAGCGAATCACGCCCCCGTTGACGACCGATCCTATCAAGAGACCCAGAAGCAACAGCCCTAGCCCTAGCATCCAGAAAACCGTGAGATTGCCGAAGGGCCTGTGGTTGATCTCTCCGCGAGAGAGCAAAATCGGTATAACCAGGCAAAGCAGCATGTCGCTGAGCGTCAGGGGGATCTGGCCAACTCGCAGCAGAACCCACCCGCAAAAGAAGACCGCGACCATCAGCGCGGCTCTCTTGAAACGGACTATCGGACTCGCTGCCCGTTTGACGAAGCTACTCGGAAGCTCATCAGAGACGACACCCGCGCCTGCGCGCTCATCCTCCGTCTTATCGACAGAGAAGCTCGGTCCCAGCGTGGCATG
>DDFY01000019.1 GCA_002337385.1 Erythrobacter sp. UBA1916 | reverse complement strand
CACGTTATGGATGGGACCTACCATGAGATGTCGCATTGGACAGGACATGGAAGCCGTCTTGCCCGTGACCTCAAGAACCGGTTCGGGTCGCAAGGCTATGCCGCCGAAGAACTGGTCGCCGAATTGTCAAGCGCGATGCTCGGGTCTGAACTCGGCTTGCCCGTTGCCCATCTCGACCATCACGCGAGCTATATCGACAACTGGCTGCAGCTGCTGCGCCAGGACGACCGCGCGATCCTGACTGCTGCGGCCAAGGCCGAGGAAGCCTCGTCCTACCTGTTGCGGCTTGGCGGCAGAGTTTCGCAAGACAGCGATGACCAGCGCGGCGATGCCGCGATTGCTGCGTGAGGAGGCGGCCATGGGACGTTCGGTCAGCTATCCCTCCGGCGCTCTTGTCGCCTTTCGCCTGCTCGAAACATCGGAAGGTGACGACCATGATTGGGAGTACGAATGCCTTGTCGACAGAGTGCGTTATGATGCGACGAACGCATTTCCGTCGCTTCGCGAATATGGTGGTTGGCGGGGCAGGGAAGACCGCATTCTCTTGCGCAATGCCTATGCCGATTGCGGGGTATCGACATATTGCGGTCTTGCCGCAATCTGGCTCGCCCAGCGCGATGATCCCGCCTACTGGGAAGCGGACTATGCTAGCCCACGCGTCGCCCGGGCACGCCACTGGCTTGCCCAGGTCGAACCCCGTTTCATCGCCATGTTCGGCGAGCTCACGCTAATTGGCCGGTTTTCCAACGGCGAGGCTGTCTTTGAGCGGCGGAAGGCGGCATAAACATCTTCTTTCCATATGCACGATATTAGTCTATATCGTGCATATGAAAGGATATCGCAATGGCCACGCTTGCTCCAGCCGCTGCTGACCGGTCCGAGGTGCTGACCTCGGCTGTCACGCGCATTGCCGAGTTGTGGAACCTGAGCAACGGCAAGCTCGCGGCGATCCTCGGGCTTTCGCCCGCAACGGTCTCGCGGCTGCGCCATGGCCAAGCGCGGCTCGATCCGGCCTCGAAGTCGTTCGAGGCCGGCCAGTTCCTGCTGCGCCTGTTCCGCAGTCTCGATGCGCTGCTCGGCAGCGATGATGATGCCGCGCGCCGCTGGCTCGAGGCCGACAACCTCGATCTAGGCGGCAAGCCGATCGAGCAGGTCGATACGATGCGGGGGCTGATCGAGCTATGCGACTATGTGGACTTCTACCGCGCTCGCGTCTGAGCACCGGAGATATGAGCGCCGGGCCTGGCGCGTGGTTGAAGCCCAGCATCGCATCTCGACCAGCCGCCTTGCTGCCGATCCCGATGCACAAGCGCTGCTCGAGGACCTTGCCGAGGAGGTAAAGCCGCGCATGCCGGCGACCACCGCCGGGCTCGATTACCTGCTCGCATCGCCTTTTCGTTATGGTCATCGCCAGGAGAGCCGGTTCCGCCGCGCTGACGAACGGCCCGGCATTTTCTATGCGAGCGAAGCTGAAAGCACTGCGATTGCCGAGACGGCCTACTGGCGGCTGCGGTTCTTTGCGAGCTCGCCGGGGTTCGTCCCGCCATCGACCACGAGCGAGCACTCTAGCTTCTCTGTGCGCCTTTCGAGCGATGCCGCGATCGACCTGACGCAACCCCCATTCGATGCCGACGAAGCGCATTGGGCCGATCCCCTTGACTATACCGCCTGCCAGGACCTTGCCGCCGCCGCGCGCGAGGCGGCAACGACGCTGATCCGCACCCTGTCCGCCCGCGATCCGAGACGTGGATGCAACCTGGTCGTGCTCGATCCGCGCGCCTTCGCCGAGCGCAAGCCCAGGCCCGGACAGACTTGGCACCTGCGCTTCGAAGCCGGCCAGCTTGTCGCAATGGCGGCTTTCCCCTCGCGTGAGCGATACGCGTTCGCACCGGAAGAATTCGGCCTTTGAGCTGACACAATTTCGCGTCGGGCAAGACTTCGTCCAGGTAACGCCGATGTCCGATACGATGCTTCGGGCGAGAGAGGCCCTGGGCCGGTCGGCGCTGGCCGCAACCCCCTTGCGGCAGGCCCATGTTGGCCGGCTGCGTGTAATGACTGCTGCAAGCATTCCCTGCACACCAACGCGATCATCTGCTCACTGTGTTTGACAGCCTGGCCGGCCTGCCCGCGCCAGCCTGCCGCAAGGGGGTTCCCCGCTTTCGCGGTGCGGCCATCGCCTGTTCCCGGCCCTGACGGGCTCTCGCCGAGGCATCCGTTCGGGTGCCCTTCAGCCTCAACCAGTCAGGAGGAACTTGTCCCATGAACTCGCATTTTCACGACCAGCTCGCCGGCCTCGACCTGTCCGGCTATTCGATCGGTCCCGCCCCCGTCGGACCCGCCGATTTTCCGACCAGCGAGGAAGCCTGTCAGACGCTGAGCGCCGTCTGGTCCGATCTTTTCGCCATGTTTGCAGGCACCGCGCTCGAGGCCGATGCCGAGGATCTGGGATGGGCCTTCGTCAATCTCTTCCACCGCGGTGCGCAGCGCAAATCGAGCGCGCTCGACCGGGCGAGCGACGAGGTCCGTGCGCTGGTTGCGACCGCCGATGGCTCGGAGGTCCAGACAAGCAACCTCGAAGACCAGATCGAACGGGCGCAATGCGCTGAATCGGCAATGCTGGCCTTTGAAGAGATGCGCGAGATCGCTGCCACTCTCTATCTCGACGAGTTCGGATCGTCCTGGAAACCAGTCTCAAGTTCGCGCTTCAATCATGGCGCAATGCTGACCTCCGCGCTGGTCGAGGGCCGCGAATTCCTGCGCGCAAGGGCTGCCTCCAAGCGCCGTGCCGCAATGCCCGAAGGCACGCCGGTCATCTTCGCCGGCGGTCGCACCCGGTTCGCCACTGACGCAGAAGCCAAGACCTTTGCCGAGAATGTCTGGGCGACGCTCGACAAGGTCCGCGAACGCGTTCCCGACATGCTGCTGGTCCATGGCGGCGATACCAAGGGTGCCGACCGCCAGGCTGCATCCTGGGCTGAACGGCGCGAAATCGCGCAGGTCACCTTTGGTCTCGACATGCGGCTTGGCGCACGCGCCGGGTTCAAGCGCAACGAGCGCATGCTCTCGCTCGATCCGCGCTACGTCGTCGCCTTTCCCGGAAACGGCGTGCTCGAACGCCTCGTTATCGATGCCAAGGCGCGCCGCATCACGGTGGTCGACCGCCGCGGTCCGGTCGGAACCAGGCCGAAACAGGCTGTGCACGAGACGTCCTGACGCCAGCCGTCTTTCGCGCCAGCGCCCCATGGCGCTGGCGTCGAACATGAGAGGAAAGGGCGCTCCTTATCGGTGGCCGGGCAATCACGTCCGGCATCATATGAAGGAGGCCAATCCTATGACCGATATCCAGACTACGATGCGCGACTTCGCGGCGCGTCAGGCCGAGCGTGAAGCCCATGTGCTTGCCAGGATCGCGCATTACAAACAGGCTGTGATTGCCCCGCTGCGCGCAGCAGGCATTGCGCGTGTCGAAGTCCGCTTCGAAGGCTATGGAGACAGCGGCGCGATCGAGGACTGCACGTTTTACGATGCTACCGGCGCCATTGCCGACGAACCCGAAGTCCTCGTAGACCGCCATGACCAGGAAGCGCCCAAAGCCGAGGAAGGCGAGGCGATGCAAACGCTGCGCGAAGCGCTCGATTCGCTCACCTATCTCGCGCTCGAACGTCATCATCCTGGTTGGGAAATCAACGATGGTGCCGCTGGCGAGCTTGTCATCGATGTCGCCAGCGCAACGTTCACGCTCGAATGCCAGCTGCGTTACGTCGCCACCGACGATCATTCGACCGGGCTATAAGGAGGGTGTCATGGCACATTGCTATTTCCATGCGCTCTCTTCGGCGCGCAAATGGGGCGGGAGCCACGAAGACTACCTCGAACTTCACCAGTGGTTCGACCAGTCCAAATCCATATTTGCGGACCCCCGGCACCGCGCGCTGCGCCACCATGCCGAAGGGATCTTCATGCTCGAAACGCTGTTCGGCGCGACCCTTGTCAACTCCGATGGACGCACCGTGCCGGTACGGCTTGTCGGCGAGCAGCACGTGCGCGAGGACCTTGGATCGATCCCTTCGTTTGCCGACTGGGGCCGTCTCATCACCCCGCAGGACTGGATGCTGCGCGGGCACCGCCTCGACGAGGCCGTAACGGTTGCCGGGGAGGAACAAGGCGGCGGCGGTGCGTTCTCGCACGCCGGTCTTGCCACGCTACAGGAGCCGGTGCGGATCGAGGTTTGAACCGATTCCGTTCGGTAGTGCAGGGGAGGGCGGCAGGCAGTAACGAGGACGACAAGGGCCACGGGGCGTCCTGTTCGCGAGGCTCCGGCACCAGCCCGGCTTCTGCGCAAAAACCTTCCCTGAAGCACCCCCATCGAGACGCGCAACCCGGATCAGGCCCGGCCGTGTTGACCGCGCTTTCAGCGCGGCCTGCCCGCACCACCCGGACCGGATCCCGGTTTCCCTTCGGTGCGCTTCTCCGGAGGCGCTTCCTGGTTGGTTTTGCAGCCGGGATGGTCCCGGTTTCGCATCGATCAGGAGAATACCCATGACCAATATCGCAATCCTCGTTGGCCGCGTCGCCCGCGATCCCGAAACCCGCACCACCAATGGCGGAACCACCGTTACCTCGCTCTCGCTGGTCACCGACCGTCCGGCGCGCGACAAGGATGGCAAGACCTACAAGGATGAGAACGGCTACACCGCCAAGGACAGCGAATTCCATCGCGTCACCTGCTTCAACGGCCTCGGCCAGAACGTCGCCAAGTACTGCTCCAAGGGACAGCTGGTGAGCCTCGAAGGCCGCATCCATTACACGCAGTGGGAAGATCAGGATGGCATCAAGCGCTACGGCTGCGAGATCATCGCCGACAAGGTCGATTTCCTCTCGCGTCCGGGCCGTTCAGACAACCAGGACGCCCCGCCGATCGACGACTGATCGGCCCTGCATCTGCGCAACCGACAAGGCCCCGGCGGCTCGCGCCACCGGGGCCTTTTTCGTGTTTGCTGTTCAAGCAAGACAGCAGGGATTGAGAGGAAGGTATCCCCGCAGGGTTTACGCTAACCGCTCGCACCCAGCCGTTCAAGCGCGGCATCGATGCCCATCGCCGATGCCTGCTTTACGAGCTTCTTGAGCTTGGCTGCTTCCAGGGTTTCCGCTCCGCAATCGAGCAGCATCCTGCCCAGTTCCTGGGCCGCCTCTTCTCGCAGTTGCGCTTCCCTGGCATCGAGCGCGGCACGCTGTTCGCGCAGGCGATTGAGTGCTGTTCGGGCATTCCTGGACCTTGCCATGTTCGTTCCTTTCCACTGGCAACAGGTCCCCTCGCGCGCATCATGCCACGGCACGAATGTTCTGCAAAGGTTCTTGTTCGGGAATTCAGTCGTAACATCAAACGGAGAGGTTGGGAGGTCTCTCTCGCAGTCCGTCTGATTGTGATGGAGGCTTCAGGGCCCGCGTCAAGGACGGCGGGGCCCCACGATTTTGACCGGCACCGGCCTTGCGCCCGGCACCGGACAAAACCGTTACCCCCACCGCCGCTTCGCGGCCGCGCCACAGGCGCGGTCCCTGACCCGGTCCGCCGCGCCCATCGCGCGCTCCTGACGATGCGGTCGCATCGATCATCAGGAGGAACCATCATGCATATTCAGAGCATCATCTCGAACGACTTGAATGCCGAACAGGAAGTGTTCCTTGCAGCACTCGACACGGCCAACGCGCGCGCCTTTCACAGCTACTTTACGCAGTACGTCCTGGCCGACGAAGATGCAGGATACATCGCCATCGACGAAGGCGATTACGGCGCCTTGCCGGCACATCTGATGGCCCGGGTTATCGAGGCGGTGCCGAGCCGGTTCAGCGACGAGTTCTGAACCGCCCAACGAGGAGGGAGCCTGCTCAGGTGGGCTCCTTCTTTTTTGTGCTTGCTCGCCTGGCACGTCATTCAGCGCCCATGACAGCGGCAGGCCCGGTCCCGCTGGACCGATGTCCAATGTCGCTCCATCCCGTTCAATCCTGATTAGCTGGCATCATAAACGAAGCTGGGAACAGGGGGCACACCCCACGCGACTTGTCGCAGGGTCTTTATGCTAATTATGTGTGGTAAAACAGTGGCCTAAGCTACAGAATGGCAAAGTGGCAGCTTCTCACTTTCTTTTCATGACGAGCCAATTTGTCCTGCATTCTTCATGAGGCGGGGAGGGCAAGGCGCAGAAATCCAGGCCTTCTTGATGTTCTTGACATGTTCTCATGGTTCCTGTAGTTCGAAGGTGCCTTTCGCAGCGTGAATCCAGGCTCTCCCTATTGAAGGAGAACCGGTTCATGTCCCGGCCAATACCCATCCAGGTTTATGTTTCGCCAGAGCTCGCGGCCCGCGTGCGAGCGGTTGCCGAGCGACAGCACATGACCGTCAGCGCCTGGCTTCGCGCCCTGCTGGCACGGGCCTGCGAGGAGGATGACCTTGCCTCGCAGCATGACACATCAATCACCCGCGTCCTGCGCATGGGGGTCTTCGCCCGTGTCGGTATCGATGCGCTGCTCGCAGGCCATCCCGACCCCAAGCTGCGCGACAAGGTCTATGCAATCTACGCGCGTAAGTGCGAAGCGATCGGCCTTCCTTCCACCGCCGGTGAGGGAGGCCGCGATGAAGCGTAATCTCGGAAACTTCACCCGCGGCAGCCAGCTTCTCGGGCACTTCGGGTTCATGTTTGCAGCGGGCCTGAAATGGCCCCTGCTGATCGCCACTGCCGCCTTCGCCGCGCTCTCCTGGTGGATGGTGACGAGTGGCATGGACGCTCACGAAACCTACCTCGTGTGGATGCGCATCTATGCCGCAGTCTACATCTTCATGGAGTTTGACCCGGCCAAGACCGTGACAATGGAATCCGCGTTCGGGACGGCCTTCCAGCTTCCCATTACCGCCGTCGAAACATACCAGCCGGTGGTGCGCGCATGGGACCATCTCTGGGACATTGTCGGCACTGCCTTTGCCTGGGTCGTGTTCGCGCTCGTTCCCTCCTTCGCGCTGTTCTACTGGATTGCCGAGCGTTTCGGCGATCATTCCAAGGCGCGGCGCCATGAGCGTGGGGCCGCGCTGGTCTCGCTGTCCGAATTGAAGCGCGAGATCGAAGCGCACAACCGGCACCAGAAGCGCCGCGAATTGTCCGATGCGCTGGGATCGAAATGGCGGCTGTGTTCGCCGGCAGAGCTGCGCGAAGTGCTGCCCTACCAGCCCTCGCATATCGCCGGGGTACCCTATCCCTGGCGGCTCGAACAAAGCCATGCGATGCTGATCGGAACCACCGGCATGGGCAAGACCGTGGCGCTGACCAGCATGGTCGCGGAAGCCCGCCAGCGTCGGCAGCGCGCGGTCATCTTCGATCTTACCGGCGCGTTCATCGAGCAGTTCTACGATCCCGAACGCGATGTGATCTTGAACCCCCTGGATGCGCGCTGTCCGTGCTGGAACGTGTTCGATGAGTGCCGGAGCGAAGGCGAATTCTGGGCGGCATCCGAAGCCCTGGTGCCGCACGACGGGGGCGGCGAAGCACAGTTCTGGGTGATCGCCGCGCGCGCCTTGTTCGTCGAGTTCTGTCTCAAGCTGGTCGAGCAGGGCGATGCCACCAACCAGGCGCTTGCTGAGAAGCTGATGAGCGCGGACCTCGCCAAGGTACACGCCATGCTGCGCGGAACGATTGCCGATCCGATTACCGCGCCCGAGGCGGCGCGCATGGCGGAATCGGTACGCGCCGTGTTCAATGTTAATGCGCGGGCCCTCAAGCTCCTGCCTACGAAGGGCGCGTCATTCTCTATCCGTGACTGGATTGAAAAGGATGATGGCGAGGGCGGATTCGTGTTCCTGTCCGCGCGCTATGTCGATCTCTCCGTGTGTACGCAGCTGCTCACGCTCTGGCTCGATCTCGCCATGAACACTTTGATGGCTACGCCGCGTTCGCGTGACCTCAAGATGTGGTTCTTCATCGATGAGCTCGGCGCCTTGCATCGCCTGCCCGCGCTCGAAGCGGGGCTGCAAACAGCGCGCAACTATGGCGGTGCGATCGTCACCGGTATCCATGCCTATGCCAAGCTCAAGGAAGTCTATGGCGAGCACATGGCCGAGACCTTGTCCTCGCTTGCCAAGACCAAGCTGATCCTCGGCACCGGTGACTACAAGACCGCCTCATGGTGTTCAGAGGCGCTCGGCAGCGCCGAAGTGACCGACAAGGAAGAGGCACATACCTACGCCTACAACAATGCGCGCGACGCGGTCAGCCTCACCCCGCGCAAGCATATCGAGGCGCTGCTGCTTCCCGACCAGTTGAAAGAACTGCCGAGTCTTGCGGGCTACATCAAGTTCCCCGAAGGCTTTCCGGCAGCGCCCGTCACGCTCGAACCGGTCAACCGTCCCGTGCGCGCCCAGGGCTTCATCCAGCGCCCGCCGGAAAAGCGACCGGGCGGGACAGACAAGTCGCCTGCGCCGACCGGCAATCGACCACAAGATCCGACGCCTGGCGCAGCCGAACACCCGAGCTCGAACGATGACGGCGTGGGCAAACCCTCGGTGCCCAAGCAGGGCCAATTACAGCTTGGCGAATCGGTCCAGGAGCGCACGTCCGACGAAGATGCTGTTCGGGCGAACGTTGCCGCTGCGGCGAGTGTCACCAACGACGTCGTCGCACCGAACAAGGCAAAGGATGCTGAGGGCAAGGCGCAGGATGCTGCGCAGTCAGAAGGAAAGGTCGAAGCGAGGTCCACTGACAAGCAGCGCTCCAGCGGACCGGATAAGGTCACTCGCGAACGCAGGGCCGATGGCGAAGCCGAGCTTGTTGAAGAACTACCCGAGACACCCGAAAAGATGCCGACTGCAAAACAGGACCGGACGCCAGATCCGCTCAAGCAGGAGATGCGTAATGACCGGGTGCAGGCGCGCGAAGCACGCCGCCTGACGCTGGAAGATGGCGGTGCGGGTGATGCGAAGCAGGAGCCCGATGCCCCGCCGCTCGATGATCTCGATCTCGACATCTGACCGACCGTTCGGCGGAGCTCGATGAGGAACAGGACGCCATGCTTTCGCTAGCCAATGTTCGCACCGCATCGGGCGCAGCGGGCTATTTTGCCAAGGACAATTACTACACCCGCGCCGATGCCGACCGGTCGGGCGAATGGTTCGGCAAGGGCGCCGAAGAGCTTGGCCTGAAAGGCGAGGTCGATGCCCGGACATTCGAGCAGGTGCTCAAGGGATTCTTGCCCGACGGCAACCGCGTCGGCAGCGATAACCGTTACCACCGCGCGGGCACCGATCTCACATTTTCGTTGCCCAAGAGCTGGTCGATTCTGGCCCTGGTGGGCGGCGATACGCGCATTCTTGATGCCTATGGCAGCGCGGTTCGCGAGACGCTTGTCTGGGCGGAAAAGAACGTTGCCGAGACCCGTCTGCAGCAGCGCGGCAAGGAGCGGATCGTCCAGACCGAAAACCTCACTGCAGCGCTGTTTCGTCACGACACCAACCGCAACCAGGAACCCAATGCGCATATCCATGCGGTGATCGCCAATGTGACCAAGGGCGCGGACGGCAAATGGCGCGCGCTGCGCAACGACAAGCTCTGGGAGCAGCATACGCTCCTGAATGCCATGACCATGGCCCGCTTTCGCCTTTCAGTCGAAAAGCTTGGCTATGAGATTGGCGCAGTGGGCAAGCACGGCAATTTCGAAGCCGCAGGCGTACCCAAAGAAGTGCGCGACGCATTCTCCTCGCGCCGCGCCGAAGTGCTCGGCAAGGTTGCCGAGATGGAGAGCCGCAGCCCTGCCGCGCACGATGCAGCAACGCTGATGACGCGCGCTGAAAAGGCGCCGGTCGCTGATCGCTCGGCGCTCCTGGCCGATTGGAAGGACAGGGCGCAGAGCCTCGGGTTTTCCGCAGAAGCGGTCATCGCGCGCGCCAATGCACGGGCAGCAAAGGACCTTGGCGGTCCAAGTTCATCGCATCGTCCAGTGCGCGACCTGGCCAGGTCCGCGCAGGCGCTTGCTCTCCGTATCGCGGAACGATTGGGGCTTGGCAAAGGTGATCCATTGGTACCAACGCGCCTGGGCAGCAAGTCACCTGAAGAGATCGCCGCGATCCATGCGGCGGCGGCGGCGGTGCGGCATCTGAGCGAACGCGAGGCGGCATTTGATCTGTTCGCGGTCCTCAAGACTGCGCTCGACTTTGGCCTGCGCGCAAGCCTTCCCGCGATCGAGAAGCGCGTCGACCAGCTCTTGCGCCAGGGCCATCTCGTGCGCGGCAAGGGCGCCGAACGTGGCATGGTCACGACACGCGATGCGATCGATAGCGAGCAACGCATCCTTGCCGAAGTCGATGCCGGGCGAGACAAGGGAGCAGCACTCATGGCGCCCGAGATGGCCGGTGAGCGCCTGCAGGAGGTTGCCCAAACCCGTCACGGCCTGACCCTCAATCTCGGCCAGGAAGGGGCTGGAAGGCTGCTCCTCGCCTCGACCAACCGCATCGTTGCGATCCAGGGTATCGCCGGTGCCGGCAAGAGCACGGTCCTCAAACCCGTCGCCGAAATCCTGCGTGAAGAGGGGCGCAAGGTTCTGGGCCTGGCGGTTCAGAATACGCTCGTGCAGATGCTCGAGCGCGACACCGGCATTGAGTCCATGACCATCGCCAGATTCCTCGGACGCTATGCCCCTCTGCTTGATGGTTCCGGCGCGAATGCGCTCGCCGAAGCGCGACGAGAGATGAAAGGCAGCGTCGTCCTGCTCGATGAAGCTTCGATGGTTGGTAATGCCGACAAGGAAAAGCTCGTGAGCCTGGCAAACCTCCTGCAGCTTGGCCGTCTCGCTGCGATCGGTGATCGCAAGCAGTTGGGCGCGGTCGATGCAGGCAAACCGTTCGACATCATGCAACAGGCGGGCGTCGAGACCGCGGGCATGGATATCAATATCCGCGCGCGTGCCGGGCGATTGCGCCTTGCCCAGGGTGCCGCGCAGAACGGACAGGTGGCTGATGCCTTGCGGCACCTCGAAGATGACGTGGTCGAGGTGCAGCAGGATGGCGCCATAGCCGCTGCTGCGGCCTGGCTCGAACTCGCGCCTTCCGAGCGCGAGCGCACCGCGATCTACGCCTCGGGGCGGACATTGCGTGGTGCGGTCAATGAAGCGGTCCAGACGGGTCTGAAAGCCAATGGCGAGCTGGGCGGGCAAGGGCTGAAGCTCGATACCCTGTCGCGGGTCAATCTGACTCGCGAAGAACTGCGTCATGCCAAGAGTTATCAACCGGGGATGGTGGTCGAGGTCGACCGGCGCCAGCGCGCCCAGAAACTGATGCCGGGTCGCTACAGCGTTGCCGCGAGCGATCCGCAGCGCGAGAACGTCACGCTCGAGAATGCGAGTGGCAAACGCTTCGCATTCCGGCCCGACCGGCTGCGCCCGCAGGCCGAGCGCGATCCTCTGCGGCTGTTCGAGGTTAAACCGCTCGAAATACATGCCGGCGATCGCATTCGCTGGACCGACACCGATCACAAGCGAGGCCTCTTGAATGCCGATCAGGCGCGCATCACCGCGATCGACGACAAACATGTAAAGCTCACGACTTCGACGGGGATCGAGCACGCATTGGAGCGCGATGACCCGATGCTGCAGCGGCTCGATCTGGCCTATGCCTTGAACGCGCACATGGCGCAGGGGCTGACATCGGATCGCGGTATTGCGGTGATGGATAGCCGCGAAAAGAACCTTTCGAACCAGCAGACCTTCCTTGTGACGATCACGCGGCTTCGCGATGGCCTGACCCTATTCGTCGACAATGCGCGCAGGCTCGAAGCAGCGGTCGAACGCAATACCGGGATGAAGAGCTCGGCGTTGGAAGCAACCGACAAGCTGCGCGAGGCTGCGGCGCGCGGGCTCGAGAAGGCCAAGGAGCCGATTGTCGAACGCGAGAGCGAGGGGCGCAAGTCACCCGAACTCGAACGCACGATCGTCAAGCCATTCGAGATCGGGATTTGAAAATGCGTACTACTGCCGCGTGGCGCGGCCTTCGGTCTCGGCAAGCGCGGCGATGCGCCTTGCGATCTCCTGCCATGCCGCAATGCCGTCTTCGTCACCTTGCAGGGCCAGCGCACCGATCTGTTCAGCGACATGGTGCGCTGCCTTGTCGCTATGGAACTTGAGGACCTGATTGGCGCAGGCCCAAAGCTCCCAGTCACCGAGCTTGGTCATGGGGTGCCGGTCCGATGCGCTAGCGACATTGGTGATTGCCCCAGTAGCGGTCCCACTTGAGTACGGTCCCTGTAGCCACCATCGCGCAGGAGAGGTCGGCGCCCGAGGGCAGGGTGCACCAGGCACCGGTGCGACTGCCCCCTGCCGCGCCCGTCGAAATGCAGCGCATTGTGCCGCCCGTGACCACGATATGACCTGTCGGCACGGTCCCAAGTGGGCCACCGAGCAGATTCACCAGCGCGTCGCGAGCTGCAATTGCAGTGGCGTCGGGGCAGGGCTGGTTAGCATTGCAGGTGCCGTCCATTTCGCGGGCAGCGATGCCGGAAATACGAACGCGTGGACCTTCCTCGCACCAGACCGGTCCGTCGCCGTCCCACACGCGCATCGGCGTGCAGGCGAAGGTTCGGCCGGAAGCGACGATTGAAGCGGCAATCAGGAGGAACATTGGCAAAGTGCTACTACAGCTGGCGTCCGAACCAAAGTACGCGCCCAACGATGTTGATATTGCGCCGGTCGAGGCCGTTCCAGCTCGGATAGGCGGGATTATCGCTCGTCACCGAGATCTTGCGGCCTTGCGGCTCGATAGCGATCCGCTTGACCGAAAGTGCATCGTCCATGCGAAGGACATAGATCCCGTCGCGCAGGCGCGACTGCCCATCGCCCAGGTCGACCAGGACTTCGTCGCCATCGTGCAAGGTCGGTTCCATGGAATCGCCCAGCACATGGATGATCGAAAGGCTCGAGGCTTTGCTGGCGGTTAAGCGCCGCAGCCAGTTCTCCTCGAACCCGAACTGGGCACATTTGGATTCCATTTCCGCCAAAGCGCCATGGCCTGCCGAGGCATCGACATCGAGAATGGGGACTTGCACCAGCTGCACGACAGGGCCTTCGCGCCGGGTCGGCGCGCCGAGAACTTTTTCATCGACCCCGAAGAAGCGCGAGAGCACCAGTCGGTCCTTCTCGTCGAGTTCGCGCGGACTGCCCCTGCGGATATACTGCTGGATGTAGGCGGCATTGCGCCCGAGCATGCGCGATACCGAGGAGTAATTGACGCCTCGTTCCTGGATCAGGCGGTCGAGGTTTTCGCGGGCTTGGTCCATGCGTTCTGGTCCCGAAATGGAATCGATCTAGGAGATAGGAAACTCATCCTATACAGAACATAAATAGAACACAAGGGTGATTTGTCTCGAAGCCGTAGGGCTGAAAGGGGTGGAGAATTGCTGTCGAGGCAAGCTCAACCCTGAAAGATCACCGCCAGCACTGAACCGCGTTCAACGGTGATCCAAGCGTCATCGATTGGAGAAAGAAAGGGTTTCCAGGAATGCACTCAGGTCTCCTACCTCCTCGTCGGTGAGTGAGGACGGCAGTGTCTCCTTTCCAGCCGCACCGAGCCGTCGCAAGAGATCGGTTCGTTCCTGTGCGTTCATGTCATCCACTTGGACTAAGCGAAGAGGATCGAAATGTGCGATTATCGCGGCTTCGAGCCGATTGACCGATCCCGAGTGAGAATAAGGTCCTGTATGCGCTACGTTGTACAAAGGAGGGGTCCGAAAGAGAAAGCGATCCTTTGGATCGAGGGTGACATTGTATCTGCCTTCATCGATGCCGAAGCCGTTCTTGCCGAATCCAACTTGCGGAAACGCAACCGCATGGAACTGGAAATCGGTGAAATAGGGCCCGTTGTGACAAGCCACGCAGCGACCTCTTCCATAGAACAGGATTCCCCCGTTCAGTTCGGACTGTGTTATCGGGCCATTGTCAAAAACGAAGCGATGAAATTTCGTCGGGCGTATCCGAAACTCATGCCTGATGAAGGCCGCCAATGCCTGGGCCACATCCAGAAACTGCACGTCCTGTGGCTGCTTTCCGGCTGCCTGTGCCAACTTGGGGCCGATGTCGGCGTCCGACACAAAGCGCTTTGTGATCTGCTCCTGTACAGCAGCCGCTGTAGCAACATCTTCGTCGGCCAGCTTCTGCCTGACCTCGCTGCCATCGGCGAGCATTTCGCGAATTTCGACGGATGGCAGGAGAGCGGCAACCACCATGGGGTCATTCGATGACACCAACTCACCATATTGGCTGATGACCTGGCCTTCGACCATCTGGACCTTTCCGTCCCAGAAGAATGTTTCAAATCCTTTGTTGCCGCGTCCCCAGAGCGGGAGGACATTCCTCGGAATGATCTCACCGCCAGAATGCATCCGAGCCCGACCGGTCCCTGACGCGCCAGCACCCACAGCGTTGGGCAGGCCATCGGTCGAACTGAATTCGTCGAGGTGGCAATCCCTACAGCTAATTGAACTGTTTAGGCTCATCAGCGGTGAATCGAACATGAGGCCGCCAACTGCTTCCAATGCGGGCTGCCTCGCGACCCAAAGTTCTTCGGGCCTGATCAGACCATGTTTGAGGGCTGAGTCCCGCAAGGCTGCGATCCGCAGATGTCCGACGGCAGGGCTTTTGTCCGGTCGGTAGTTGAAATCCGGAGATGCTGTCCCCGGATTTTCACTGCACCCAGCCAGTGTCCAACAAGCCGCGAAGCAAAGCGCCAGATTGCGAAGGCAATCAGTAACGGATTTCATGGGTCGCGATCACTTCGTCAAGGTCACTTGCCCGCTCTTCGATGGCCGTAAGACGCATCCGGGATAGTTCGTTTTCTCTCAGTCCCCACTGCCCGAGCCGTTTCTGGTAGAGATCGTAGTCCTGACAAACCAGGAGGCCGACTTCAGCGGATTGAAGCGACAACCCGCTCTTCCTGGACGGATTGTCAGCCGCATGGACCTTGGCCTGGAAGTGATCGCGCATGGCACCGTCACATTTCGCAACGAGCTTGCCGTATTCCTCCTGGTTCAGGGCGATCACCAGTTCGCGCCACGCCGGCATTCCGGCAACGCCAAGACCGATGCCCAGAACTACAGCAAGACCGTGCGAGGCAAGCTTATGGCGGGGAAATGCCAAACGCACTCAGAACCTCTGGTGTGACAGTACCAGTTACCTTGAGGCTGTAATCCGTCTGAAAGCGGACGAGAGCAGCTCTCGTGTTCGTCCCGACAATCCCGTCATCAATCCCATTGTAATAGCCATATGCGATGAGGGCTCGCTGGACCTTTCGAATGGTTTCCTTGAAAGGATCCTCGACGCTGCCACCAAAAAGCCTGTTCGGTGCGACAGCAGGTGAAGACGGGAGCACGGAACTTGGCGGCGTGCTTCGCGAATTGCGCGTGCGCGGCGCGGGAGCCGGGGCCGGAGTAACGGTTGGGTATGACCGGCTGCTCGATGAACCACTCGAACTCGATCGATGGCTTCGATGCGAGGAATGGCTCGAATGCGAGCGATGCTGGGCTAACTGAAAGTGATGTTGAGCGGCAAACCTCTCTATGGCAGCCTCGACCGAATCTGCTGAACCATCATGGCTGACGGATTGGGCAAGAGCCCGCTGCTCGGATGCAGGAATGGGCATGATCCCTGCAGTTGCCAAACTGGCGATCAAGAAGCGCCGCACCCTCATCGTCATGAAGACTACAACGGAGTTACGTCGGCGATCAACTTTTCTGGATGCCACTCGAAAAAGCCGGAGCAATTCGACTTCTGATGGCAGTTGTCGCAGGCTGGTGCATATCGCCTCTTCCAGTCCGAAATAGAAGCGACCGCATAGTGTCGGAAATCCGCCGGAAGGTAGCAAAGGGGAGTATTGAAAAGTCTCACTGGAATCCCGCGTAGCTGGGCTTGATCAAGTGCAAGATCCAACGGTTCGAAATTCTGGCGAATGTCTACGTAGAGCGAGTCCCATCGGTTCTTTGCAAATCCGATGTTTTCAAGGCCCATAATCGACCACTGCTCGATAAATGGCAGATTGATCGAAACGTAACGGGCCAGATCAGGCAGCTGATCGAGGTTGTCCTGCAGGATCACCGTGCGCAATTCGATGCGCGCGGCCGCTTGCAGGAGGTAGTCGAAGCTGTCCTGCAATCGCTCGAAGGCTCCCGGTTTTGCGACAATTCGGTCATGCAACGTGGCTGTCGAGGCGTAGAGCGGAATTCCCCAAGCCACATGCGCGAATTGCCCTTCGCTCAAGCGAGCAACATCGTCGGTCGTAAAGTGCTGGCCATTCGACAGGATATGAAAGCTCAGGTCAGGGCGAATTGACAGGACCGTCTCAAGCATTGCCAGAAGCTGACTCTTGAAGAGGGTCGGTTCTCCGCCGGAAATTCCGATCAGACTTCCTGGCTCTGCGAGCAAACAAGCTTCTTCGAGGAGCGCAAACCGATCGTCGTGGTTCTTTTTGGGAGGTTGCGAACACATCACGCAAAGCTGATCGCAACGCTCGGTCACGAGCAGCGTATTGTGTTCTGAACCACTGCGCAGAAGCCGCTCGATGCGGCCGGCTTCTGGATCGACAAGCACCACATCGTCGATCAATTCGTCTGCCGGCGCCTCGATTTGAAGCAGGCCATTCCCGCCGATCCAGAGGCTCCGGGCGTCCGCACTTTCGAGAACTCGGCTGTCCAGATCGTGATCGACCAGACCATCGCGCAGCCGTGTAACGAACCGGTGTTGCGCATCTGACCTGGCGGGATAGGTCAGCGCGATCATCTTTCGATGCCAAGTTCGAGGCTATCACCCGCCAGCCCGAGCCAGCGTCTCAGCGAGTGCTGGGTCTTCTCGTCCTTCTCGTGAATGAGATCGAATGCGAAGTCGAAGAGGTCGAGATGCCGCCTGCAAAACTCGGTCTGATCGCGGGGCAGGGAAATCGTGCCGTACCGAGCGATGTCATCGATAAGATCGCGTCCGCAATAGGGCTGGTATGCACACCCTTCACAGACTGGATCTCCAAAATTCGTTGACGCTGCATCGAGCGCGTCGCGTTCAGGTGTGTCCCAGCCACCGTGAATATCGCCAATGGCCAGATCGATGATGCCCGATCGCGTCAGCATCCGCGCTTCATCCGTCGGAAAAACGCGTCCATCAAAGTCGACAATCACGTAGTCTCGTCCGACGGCATTCGGGTTGCGCAGATCAACATGGCCATCAACACCCGGCTGAAAGATCCTTCTGAGAATGTGACTGAAATAGGTCTCTTCGAGGACTGCCCCCTTGGTTGCCCAATTACGATCAATCAGCCTCCGCACAAAGCGCTGATGGTAATCTCGCCACTGGTTTGACTGGGCGAGGGAGGCAGGATGTCTTTTGCGAGCGAAGCCATGATAGTTGACCGGGCGCAGATAAATGCTGGTCAGTCCCCGCCCAGCATAGGCATCAATTAGGTCGTCAATTTCAGGGGGAGCGGCCATGTCGATTGTTGGCAATGCGGAAATCTTGTCCGGACCAAAGCGGCCAAGCAAGAGATCCAGATTGTTCATGAAGGACTGGGTCGCTCCTTCTCCACCCTGTCGTTGACGTGCATGAGTGGCGAAATCGCCATCAAGCGAGGTGCTGATCTGGACATCGGGTCGCTCGACGATCTCGAGGAACCCTTCGCTGAGAGATTGCAGATTGCTGCAAATGACGAAGGTTGCATCAACGTCGGAAGGCACCGCCTCGATGACCGCATTGATCAAGTCGGGTCGGAGCGAAGGCTCACCGCCCTGGAACTCGATTTTTGGGCTCGGAACTTCGAGCTGCGCTACGCGCCGCACAACAGCTTCGAGTGTCTCTTCGTCCCAGTCGAAGCCACGTGCATCTTCATCTGCCCGTGAGACCTGGCAATAGCTGCACGATAGATTACAGCGCAGTGTTGGAACTAGGATCAGGTACTGCAGTGGTCCGGCGCGCGCGATTCTCTGCGCGCGAGTGAACATCTGAGCATGGCGAGCAAGGTTGCTCACTGGCAGATGGCCTTGACGAGCCAACCAGACCCTATCTGCCTCGGTCAGATCCTCCGATTGTAGCCGTGACCTGAAGTCCTCGCTCGCACTGAAGAAGCGTCCTGCCGAGCTTGAAAAAATGGAATTGCCAGCCCTTGTCGTTCGGTTTCGGAGATCTCGAATTTCCATGGCCGATCACAATAGTCTGACGCTGACCCTTCCGCCAATCTATTCCAATGGCCGCATCGCGCGCTTCAACGCCAATGACAACATTTTTGGGATGGCGTGCGATCGCTCCATCAAGCTTCCAGGGCATGGCCAATTGTCCAGCAATCCCAGACAGAGCCGACTTTCGCGGCGTCCCGCTTGGCTGCCAATCGCCAAACCCTCCCCTCTCAAATCTCATTCATCTAACGTTAGCACTTGACGATCTATAGTGAAAACACCATAAGATTGAGATGCCAGATGACGAAAAGCCGCTTCATTGGATTGGATCGAGCCTCAAAGACCTTCGCAGCTTTCCGGAAGATGTGAAGGACGTGATGGGTTTTGCCCTTAGCGTGGCACAGGCGGGCGGTAAGCATGCTGATGCTAAACCCCTGAAGGGGTACAAGGGGGCTGGCGTATTGGAGGTTGTCGATGACTTCGACGGTGACACCTATCGCGCCGTCTATACGATTAAATTCGAAGGTGCCGTTTACGTACTCCATGCCTTTCAGAAGAAATCGAAAAAGGGCATCGCAACCGGCAAGGCCGATCTTAAGTTGATTGAGGCTCGATTGAAAGCTGCTGCGTCAGATTATGAAAAGCGAATGAAGCGAGGGTAAGATGACTAACGAAACAGTGACCCAAAGCGGCGGCAATGTGTTTGCTGACCTTGGCGTAGCAGACGCAGAGAGCCATCTCCTCAAGGCTGGCCTCGTGCGTAAGCTGGCTACTGTCATTAAGGATCGCGGCCTTACTCAAACTGCTGCGGCGAAGCTCACCGGTATAAGCCAGCCTGACCTTTCGAAAGTTCTTCGAGGCCGCTTTCGCGAGTTTAGCTCAGATCGGCTGATCAAGGCACTAAGCTGCTTGGACACAGAGATTGAGATCACTGTCCGCACGCGCGGCGAACCGGTTGGCGAGCCTATTCTCGTTCACGCTCACGCGTGCTGATTTTCTCAAGGCAGACAAGGTAGACTAATCACCTCCAAACTTGATAGCGCCATGGCCGTGCTACCGATTGGCGGAAGGTGGGCCGTCTGCTGCCTGTCCGGTTCCAGACGCAAGGATGGACGAAGCTGCCGTTTGATCGGATTAATTCGTCAGACAGCAGCCGCATCATAGCGGCCATTCTTCGCTTCAAGAACGACCGTTGTAAGCTGTCGCACAATTAACCTTGGTGCTCAGGGCCGCAAGCCGTTCGCAAGGGGCTGGCGGAGTTTTGTCAGCCCGGACGGTCGGGTGTACGCGCTCGACAAAAGCGAAAAAGGAACACATAGTGAACATGCGCGATGATTCGCGTGCCGCCTTCGCGCCGGGGGTCAGAATCGCCGACAGATCGAACAATTGATCGCACGTTCGCAGATAGGTGATAGGAACGCGGTAATGACGATCTTTGCCAATAAGCTGGCGACAGTAGCCGAGACCGTACGCCTTAGCGCAGGTGGTCCACTTAGCGAGTTGGAGTGCGCTTTGCGGGAGAGTGCAGGACGGCCCGCCATAGCGATCGGTTCTGGTGGTTCCGCCATCATGGCTGAGTATTTCGCCCGCTGTCGTTCAACACTGGGGTACGGCATCACCCACGTGCAGACACCGATGGAGTTCGTTGTTTTGCAAGACGACATGTTCGGTCACGACATTTGGATTTTCAGCGCCGGAGCCGACAATCCTGATGCGAGCGCGGCGCTGAGCACCGCACTCGCATCGGCGGTCACTGGCGTAAAGCTGGTCACTGTCAACGCAGAAGGTTCCGCCGCCGTCATTGGCATGCGCGAAGACCGTTGCCAGGTGATCGTTGCCCCGGTCGCCGAGCGCAAGGACGGGTTTCTCGCCACCCATTCGCTCGTCGCCATGGCGACCTGTATGCTCGCTGCGGCCGACATGGTCTGCACCCGCTCCGGCTCGACCGACACGATCGAGCGCCTAGCGACCGAGGTCGAGCGCATCGCCAAGTCACCTTGCAGAATCGACCTGCGACCCGAAGGCGCGGTTTTCGTTCTACACGACCCACAGTGCCGCACACTTGCCACCCTGATCGAGACCTCTCTTTGGGAAACCGCCATCGCGCCAGTCCAGCGCACCGACTTCCGCAACTTCGCGCACGGTCGGCACGTCTGGGCAGCCAGACATCCCGATCGCATGCTCGTGATCGCGGTGACCGCAGCCACCTCACGCGGCATCTGGTCCGGAATACGCAATGCCCTGCCAAGTACCGTCCGCTCGATCGAGGCCGACCTCGGCCATGCGGGCCGCTTCAGGACCGCGGTCTCGATCGTGGAGGGTCTTGAGATGGTTCGCGCGCTCGGGGATGCCGCTGGTATCGATCCCGGCAAGCCTGGCCGAGGCGATTTTGCCGGCACGATCTATGGCGACACCGGACTCACCGACCTGACTAGCGACCTCGGGCCCGCAGTTCGGCACAAGCTCCAAGCAGTCCGATTTCACGACGATCCATCCTGCCCGTCAATCGACGCACCGGAGGCACACAAGACATGGCTGGATGGACTGTCTAGCACGCGCTTCGGCGGCATCGTCCTCGACTACGACGGCACGGTCGTCGCCACTGAAGCTCGACTGAATCCGCCCGCAGTAGAAATCATTTCCGAGCTCACCCGCTTGGCAGATGCAGGGGTTGCGATCGGTTTCGCCACAGGGCGCGGAGGATCAGCTGGCGTCGCGCTGAGAAAAGCGCTGCCCGAAAGACTGCACCCAACCATCCCGATCGGATACTACAACGGCGGCCACGTGCGTATGCTCGACGTTAACGTCGAAAAAGATCGGCCGGAGGCCAACCTGGACCTTCTCGCTCTTGCAGATTGGATCGAAGAACAATCGCTGCTGGTTCCAGGAACTCCACTCAAGCGAGGCGAGGTCCAGATCACCATCCGACACAGCGAGTTAACGGACCCAACTGCGTTCGCCTCCAGAGTCGCCGCGTTCCCGGCCGTTTCCAAAGGTCGCATCAAGGTCCTGAGTTCCCATCACAGCTTCGACTTGCTACCGTCGACCACCAGCAAGACGGCCGTCACGCTGGAGCTGTGCCAACGCTTAGGCGGCAACCGTCAGGTCCTAGCGATTGGCGATAGCGGAGAGCCGGGTGGCAACGACACCGAGCTCCTCGGCCACCCTCCCAGCGTGAGCGTCGACGGAGTCTGCGGCCACCTGAAGGGTAGCTGGTCGCTGTTTGGGCGCACCTCGTCCGGTCCAGCCGCACTCCTGCGGATTCTGCGCGCGCTCCGCACCGAAAACGGGCATGCTCTCCTCGACCTCGAATTCCTTGGAGCGAGTCCAGCATGAATTTCCACAAGCAGTCGACATCCAATTGCCAAAACCATGTGGTCGGGACGGGGCTGGTCGCGCTCGATCGAATTCATGTCAACGAGCAGGCGCCGCTGTTTGAGGAACTGGGAGGGTCGTGTGGAAACGTGCTCATTTCGCTCGCAATGTTGGGGCGGTCGGTCACTCCCCTGCTGCGGCTCGGAGCCGATGCAATCGGCACGCGGCTCGAACGCGATCTGCGCCTTGCTGGTGCCGACACCAGACTTGTCGGCCGGGACCGTGACGTCAGGTCACCGGTGATCGTCGAATTGCTGGACCTCGCTTCAAGCGACCACAGCTTTTCGTTCGTCTGCCCCCACTCGTTCGAAAGGTTCGGCTGCTTCGAGCCGATCACGCTGCGCGAACTTGAACCGGCACGACCGACCATCTCGTCGTGCACGGTCTTTTATGCGGATAGGGTGTCGGAAACGATCTGCGACGCAATGGAAGCGGCTGCCGCGGGTGGCGCAATCGTCCACTTCGAGCCGTCAGAGATCTCCGATCTCGATCTGTTCGATCGAGCCTTGTCGGTCGCTCATATCCTCAAGTACTCGGTGGACCGGCTTGGCCCGGACGTGGCTGGGCACCTGCGACCAGAGGCGTTCAGCGTCTTGACGGCAGGCCGTTCCGGACTCGAGGTGCGGCACGCCGGTTCGGTATACTGGAGCGATGCCCTGGGCGTCGACCTGGTCCGGGACACTTGCGGGGCCGGCGACATGGTCACCCTCGGGCTGCTCGACACGATTATACAGCATGACGTTCGAGGTTCAGGCGCCCTGTCGCTCGCCATAGTGTTGTCAGGCATACAGTCGGGTCAGCGGCTTGCGGCGGCGAACTGCGCATACATCGGCGCCCGCGGACTTTTCCGCGAACGCGGCGCCCAGCACGCCAGGACGATTCTGGCCGAGGCCTAACCGAGGTTTCAGGCGGCTCGACGGGCCAAACCATCCGACTCCTCCCGCAGGTTCTCGCGTAGCTCCATCAGGAGCTGGCCGAGCATATTTCGTCCAGTGCCGTTGACCTCACCCCAGAGCCGATTGACCTCGTTATCGACAGTTGCGCTCTCAACGAGCCGGGCGTCGCCAGTCGATAGGAGTAGCTTTTTCAGATCCTCATGCTGGGTAAACTTCGCGCGAAGCACCTTGCGCATCCGATCAAATTTGGTCTTCGACCACCCCGGCGCGATGTCCCAGTAATAAAGACCGTGGGCGGCCATGGCGACCAGTGCCGGCGAGGGCGCGGAGAGTACCCAGTCCCGCACCTCCCGCTTCCTCGCTTTTCCCGCCTGATAGGCATGCTCGCTCGTCGCGAACGTCTCACCCTCAAACTCAATCGCTCGTCGGTAGAGGTTGCTGAAAGCGCCGTACGGCTTCTCACTCGCACGGTAAAAACGGATTTCGTCATCGGTCATCAGCAATCTCCAATTGCAAAATTACATCAAATTTGCTTGCTAATATGCATGAAACCGAATCAAGAGGAAAGAGAAAAGTTGGCTGGACTGATCCGGCAGAGGTGGACAAAATCCGCTCTTTCCAATGCGGAACTGGCTGTTTTGGCGGGGGTAGACCCGGGGCAGACATCTCGGATCCTCGACGGTCAATTCCGCACGATAAGCGGCAACGTCTTGCGAATTTGCAACGTGCTTGGTGTCGATCCGAACAGATCAGAAGAGGACGAGCCCACCTCTGGGCAGGTTAAGAAACGCGCCGCATGGGCTAGATTGGAGGCGTCCGTTCGACGTGCGTGGGACCAGACGCCCCAGGGAGCAGACCGGCTTGTCGCCGTTATCGATGCCGTAGCCAAGGTAAGACCCAGCAACCGCAGAAAGGCAATAGATCCGGATGCTTCACTGGTGAGGGACTCCGCCTCGTAACCGAATCCTGATGCAATCGCGAAGCCAATGTGTATTTTCTGGGGTGGGAGGAGCCGGTCGCTCTGGACGATAGCCGGCAAGCACCGGGAGCGACTGTGTGAAGAAAGAGTTGGCCGAGGCTCTTCTGGCCAAAATTATGGACTGGACGGACGAGGAAAAGGCGCGCGAGCGGGCGCGGTTGGAGACGTTCGCCAGCTACAAGTATGACGAATACCAGCAGTTCTCGCCAGGTCGCCGGTTCATCGAAAGCCTCGCGCTCTGGTTGGCGCAGTTCGACGCCGGCGCGCAGCGGCGCACGGCCTACGAGTTCGTGTGCAATCGTCTCATCTTCTTCAGTGCAGGCGAGGTGAACCACCTCGTCGAGCTTGCTTTCCCGACGATCGTCCGGCCCAGGCTCATCGACACGGCCAGCGCGCGAAGTGGCGTCCCGCTCGATCGCATCAAGGCGGTCTTGGAGACCAATGAGTACCAGACCCTGCACCGGCGCACGCTCTACCTCGGCTTGAGCGACGGTGCGCACACCGACTGGTTTCGACGCGCAAACCCGGCGATATCAAACGAGCAGGTGTTCCACGCATACGACGTGTCCGAGGTCAAAAGCTCCGACATGGTCGACAACCTCAAGAAGGACCTGACCGAGATGTCGGGTGTCGAGCCCGCCGGCGACGAGGCGCTGTTCGAGACTGTCGTGCTTCTCGACGATTTCACCGCGAGCGGTACCAGCGCGATCCGCTACGACGAGAAGACAGAAAAGTGGAAAGGCAAGATCCCCAAGATCATCGAGGATCTCGAACTGGATGAGCGTCTCGGCGCGAGCGTAATCCAGGGCGTCAAGGTGATCATCATCGCCTATATCGCCAGCGAACAGGCGATCGATCACATCGGCATGCTCCTCCCGAAGCTGCCGTTTGCGAAGGGCACGGTGGAATTCAAAGTCGTGTGCGAGCTCGGACCGCAGGTTCCACTCGACAAGTCCCGGGACACCGCCTTCTTCGACCTGATGTCCGACGACCGCTACTTCGACCCCGAGGCGGACGATAAACACGGCGCGGTCGGCGGCACCACCAAGCGATACGGCTATGCCAATGGCCGACTTCCTATCGTGCTGAACCACAACACTCCCAACAACTCGGTCTACATTCTCTGGGCTGAGGACGTGCAGACCGTGCGCGGCCTGTTCCCCCGTGTCAGCCGGCACCGGAAGCTCCAGCAGCCGTGAGAAACCCATTCCGCATAAGCGCATCACAGCGTGCGACGTCCGACGAGGAGTTCGTTCGCCTCTTCGGCGCAGGCGCGATCGACCTGATCCACACCATTGGCGACCCATGGGGAAGTGTCTCGTTCTTGCGAAGTGCCCCTGGCGGGGGCAAGACAACCTTCCTTCGCCTGATGACGCCTCGTCCGCTCGGCCTCGCCAATTCTTTGGCGAGCGGCAGCTCGGCCGTGAAGGCGACTCAGGAGGCCCTGCGCGCGGTGGGCGCGATTGGCGCTGATGGTCCGGAGCTGCTCGGCACAATGGTCGAGTTCACCAGCGAATTCCGGGAACTCGCCGCTTTCGATCGCGGCAACGCGCTGTTTCGCGAACTCGTTAATTCGCGAATCGTGATCGCAACGCTGCGCGCCGTTCTCGAGCGGCTCGAGCGTCCATTCCCGCGCGACCTCCACCTGATTCGGTTTGAATGGGAACCCGAATCGGGAAGCACGATCCCTGCCAGTGCGACCGGCGAGGAGCTGTTCGCTTGGGCCTCGCAGATCGAGACCGACTTCTACGGACGCATGGACGTACTGGGCGATCCCGAACCCGTCCGGGGCGGCCATGCCCGGCTGGACGGCCTGAAATGGTTCGCCAATTCTCGTATCACCGCGCCGCTCGGCGCGATAGCGGTGAGGCGCGTCCTGCTGTTCGACGAGCTGCAGACCCTGTCCGCGGGGCAGCGACGTTCTCTCCTCGACTTCGTGACTGCGGCAAGGGCTCAATGTGGCGTGTGGATTGCCGAACGCCTTGAGACCCTCACGCACAAAGACCTGCTCTCGGAGGGCGCGCTCGAGAACCGAGACTACAGCGGCGTGATCCAACTCGAACGGCAGTGGAGTGACAAGCGCGGCGTGGCCTACGCCCGGTTCGTCGAGAACATCGCTCAGCTACGTGCTGCGAAAGCTGACAACTTTGGGGACCGAGACATGTTCTCCCTCATCTCGGATAGCGACGACCTCGCAACCTGGGCGCCGAAGTTCGAACAGGCCTGCGCCGACATTGAGGCGAGGATCCTCGCCAACAATGGGGCTTCACGGCGCTACGACATCTGGCTCGACGCCGCGCGCACCAACAAGGGCAATGCAATTGAGAAGGCGATCCAGTGGCGGATGACAGAGATCCTAGTCGCGCGCGACAAGCGCAATGCCCAACAGGCTTTCGACTTCGTGTCCCTCTCCACCGATGAGTTCGACAAGCGGCAGAGCAGCGGTGCCGCCCGGGCAGCCGAGCATTTCGTACGGACCGAGATTGGCGCCCCGGTCTATTTCGGCCGTGACACAATGGCGGACGTTTCGTCCTTCAATGTCGAGCAGTATCTTGCAGTCGCTGGCGAGTTGTTTGAGGAGATCTCCGCCAAGATCCAATACCTGCGGGACAACCCGATGCCGCTGTCGGCCGAGCGGCAGCACAGCATCATTATGGGCGTTGCGAAGGCGCGCTGGGATGACCTTACCCGGCGATTGCCGCTAGGTCGCGATGCCAAGACTCTCCTTGAGGGTATCGGCACGTTCTGCCGCGCGCAGACCTTTCGCGAAACGGCGCCCTACATGCCGGGCGTCACCGGGATCGGGATCACGATGCAGGACCGCGAGGCGCTAATCGACACCCCCGACGAAGAGATCAGGCATCTTCGCGGTCTGCGCGACGTGCTTACCTCACTCGTGGCCCATAACCTGCTCGTACCTCGGCTGGATCATAGCAACAAGAATAAGAAGTTCGTCGTATTCTACCTGAACCGGCTGCTCTGCGTGCAGTTTGGCCTGCCGCTCGGATATGGTGGCTGGCGGGAAAAGAAGATCAAAGACCTGATCGCCTGGCAGTCATTCGGCGGAAAGGAAGAGGAGCCCACCTTTGTCTGACGAGGCCGTAATGCGATGGGACCCCTATGCGCTCGCGAGCGGAGCGGATTTCGACGTCTTCTGGAAGAGGCACCTCGCGCAGCGCAAACGCCGCCTTCTCCTCGTTTTAGGCAAGGGCTTCGACGTCCGAGCACTGGAGACCGCGCGCCGGTTGTGCGATCTCGGCGCGGATCTCGACGTGTGGCTGCTCGCATTTCGTAACGGGCAGGAAGATAGCGCGCTACGTCAGGCGAGAACCAACGAGAACGTAGAGGGATTGGGCAGACTCGTCCCAAGGAGCAGGATCGCCGAAGTCGGTATCGACCTCGGGGGCGCCTTCGAGGATCCAATCGCTTCGTTGAAAACGTACGAGCAAATACGCGCCGCCGGCGATGCGACTGCGTACGACGATGTCATCGTTGACATTAGCGCGATGCCCCGGATGGTCGCCATGACTAGCGTAGCCGTCCTGCTGCACTGGCTCGACAACCCGGCTGACCCCACCAAGTGCGTCAATCTACACGTCACCACGGCCGAGAGCGTCACCGCAGATCTCGCCGCTGGCCGTGGATCGCTCCGAGATCAGGTGTCGTTCGTACGAGGCTTTTCCGGTGAGCTGACGGCGCTGACCACTAAGGATCTACCGCACGTTTGGTTTCCTGTCCTAGGCGAAAGCCAGCGCGACCGGCTCGATAGGATTCACCAGAAACTGACCCCCGATGAGATTTGCCCCGTCGTGCCATTCCCGTCCCGGGCTCCGCGACGAGGGGACGAAATCATCTACGAGCATCGCGAACTACTGTTCGACAACTTTCAAGTCGAGCCACGCAACATTCTGCTCGCTTGCGAGTATAATCCTTTCGAGGCGTACAAGCAGGTGTTCGAGGCTATGGACCGATACCGGCGAGCGCTCAACGAGCTAGGCGGATGCAAGGCATTCGTCTCGCCGCTTTCCTCGAAGCTCCTTTCGGTCGCTGTCCTGCTGGCCTGCTACGACCACCTATTCGGCCAGATACCAGGCAAGCGCCTCAAGGTCGGCATTCCCTACGTCGAGACCGCAAGCTACGCGGACCCGGTACAAAAGCCCGACGATCCTTTCGAACTGTACTCGATGTGGATCCGGGGCGAGTGGGAGATCATAGACACGCCGCAAGCAACTGCCAACGAGGAGGGGACGGATCTGCTAGTGGTCGAGACGGACGCCGCTTTCACGGCGAAGCCCTGAGCAGATCGTCAACTGCCGGAACCTGTTGCGTAAGCGTGGCCTGGAGGCCGCCTTGCCAGTCCCCGGTCGGATAGGCTGATTGCCGCTCTTTTGTGGAGCGGTGATGATGGACGATTTCGACGATCAGGAAGCGAGTAGTCATACGACTGGTCATTTGAGTGGTCATATGACCAGTCGCGTCGAGATTGTGGGGCGCGTGTCGGGGCGCCGGCGCTGGACGGTGGAGCAGAAGCTGGCGATCCTGCGGGACGCTTTTGGGCCTGACGGCTCGGTCCGTGCGGCCTGTGAGCGGCATGAAGTAGGTAGCGGGCAGCTCTACACCTGGCGGCGCCTGGCAATGTCGGGCGAGTTGACCGGGACGAAGCGGGCGATATTGCCCGCATTTGCCGAGGTCGAGGTATCGGAGCCCTCATTCCAGGCGGTTCCACCTCCTGCGCAGACATGCGGCCAGATCGGGATCGAACTGCCTTCGGGAGTGAAGCTGACGGTAGATGCCGGAGTCGATGCCGACGCTTTGGCGCGGGTGATCGGCGTGCTGGTCCGGTGATCCCGCTACCGCCTTCGACGCGCATATATCTTGCTTGCGGTGCGACCGACATGCGCAAAGGCTTCAACGGCCTTGCGGTAATGGCGCAGCAAGTGCTGCACGAGACCGGAATGAGCGCGTCTTCCAAGGCAAGATTGATGTCAGTTCGACCTTGTGCAGTCGCAAGTTCTACCTGCGTGATCACGCGTCCCACGACCTGCCGAAGCTCGTTCTCAATCTCCAGCTGCTTCATTGTGTTTTGTGACCTCACTCGACATCGGACGAAGGTGGGAACACATAGCGAACAATGCAAGGGCCGTTCGGTAATTAAGGCTTGGAAAACTATGCAAAATTGGATTTTCAGGATCGCGCCGTCGCGGAATGCTGCGAACGTCAGCTTTCGGGCCTTCGCCACGACCAGCGGTATGACCGATACTGGCGCGCGAAGCTTGCGAGCAGTTATTGGTCAGCCTGCTTGGATCGCTTTGGTAAGTTCAAGTGTGTAAATCTGCGGTGGTCGCAGGCAGGTCCTGTGTGTCGATATTGATCGACAGCATCCATCGTGCCGAAAAGCGGCCAACATTGGGCGCACTTGTCAAGTTTGCTGAATGCTTCTAGATCGGCATTAACCGGACATCAAACCGGACATCGTAAGGGACACGACTTGCGCAGAATTTGCCTCTATATGGTAGAAAATGGCTATTTATAGCACACTTTAAACTGGACATAGAAACGGACATATAAGTGGCGGAGGACCGCGGCGAAACAATCGATTCAATGCAGCCCATGAAGATTGGCGAAGGTTCGCCGCGCCTGCCGGACGTACGCGATCTTGCCGTTGATCTCGCTGCGAAGGCAGCCGCTTTTCGTAGCAGCCTTCCCCAAGGCGTGAGCACCGCATTGGCCGACCTCGTTCGGGCTATGAACTGCTATTACAGCAACCTCATCGAAGGCCATGACACGCATCCGATTGATATTGAGCGTGCGCTTCGCAACGACTTCAGCGACGACCCCATGAAGCGCGACCTCCAACTTGAAGCGCGCGCGCACATCGAGGTGCAGCAGTGGATCGACGAGGGCGGGCTCTCCGGCCGTGCTCACACACGCGCTGGCCTTGAGGAAACCCACGCCCGCTTTTGCGCCGAATTGCCGGAGGATTTGCTTTGGGTGGAGATGCCAAACACGGGCGAACGCGTTCGTGTCGAACCCGGACACTTACGTGATCGCGACGTCCAGGTCGGACGTCATGTTGCCATCAGCCCGGGTGCAGTGCCGCGTTTCATGGATCATTTCGAATGGGCTTATGGCAGACTCGGACGTAGCGATGCCATCGTCGCAGTGGCCGCCGCCCACCACCGCTTCGTATGGATCCACCCTTTTCTCGACGGCAATGGTCGTGTCGCACGACTGATGTCGCACGCAATGATGCTCGATGCGCTCGACACCGGCGGTATCTGGTCAGTGGCCCGCGGACTAGGCCGCACCGCCGAACGCTACAAACAGCACCTTGCCGCCTGTGATCTTCGGCGTCGCAACGATCTCGATGGAAGAGGCGCACTCAGCGAAGAGGAACTGGCCGGCTTCACAGCCTACTTTCTGCAGGTTTGTATCGACCAGGTCGAGTTCATGTCGGGACTGGTTGAGCCAGACCGATTGCGGACGCGCATCCATCAGTGGATAGGAGAAGAAGTCGCGCTCGGCAACGTGCCGGCAAAGGCAGCAAATGTGCTCGATGCAGTGCTTTATCGCGGCGAACTTCCAAGAGGTGAATTGGAGGCAATCGTTGGAACGGGCGAACGTCAGGCACGTCGCGTTGCATCGACGCTCGTCGATATGGGCGTTCTGTCATCTGAAAGCTCGAGGGCGCCTCTCCATATCGCCTTTCCTGCAGCGCTAGCATCGCGTTGGATGCCTGGCCTCTTTCCAGAAAAACCAACCTAAGACAGGCCTCACGCTTGTGGGAGCGCCCCGAACACCTCCCCGGACGAGCGGCTTTTGCAAGCGGTGTCGTGAGCCGCTGATGGCGCACTTAGGGGCTCGCGACTGCCATTGGCGGTAGCGGCATCAGAGGGCAGCTGTCCGCTAGCCGTGCCCCAAAACCTGCCGCTCCGGATCGTCGAACGATGGGGTCATTTGAGGAGAGGGAGCTTTGGCTGAGCGTCGCAAGCCAAAAGGCTGCGATTACCCCTAGCGACGTGGTTTTGTTTCTATTATGTTCCGGCGGAGAAACGACGATGAATGCCCTGATGAACGACTTCGACATCAAAAACGCGAGCGAGACCACACCGCAACGCTGGGACGGTTTCTCGGAAATCGACGAGGCGATCCGTGAGAACCGCCTGACGGAATATCGCCTGCGCAAGTCCTGGGCAGATCCGTGGAGCCGCAGGCTGACGATCGGTGTTCTCATTGTGATCGCCGCCGGCTTTGCATTTCTCGCCGGAACATCGCTGGGCTTCTTCTAAGCAATACCGATCACCACTCCTTCACATCGTCGGCCCTTTCCGAACTCGCGCCCCGGGCACCACGCGTGGTGCGATCGATTCTGCCTCGCGCCTTATCGACTGCCTGACTTCCGCGAAGCTGCGCGCGAGACACCTCGTCCTGGATCGGCTGGATATCGGGCGCGTCAGGAATCGTCCCACCGCCGCCGCCACCGATCTGCGCTCCGGCGCGCACTGATCCCTGACCGCCAACCGATGGCCGCGACACTGATCGACCGGGCGCCAGGGCCAGCTTCCCTTCGATGTCGTCGCGCAGTTCTTCGGCGTAGGAATCGATAAACCTTGCCTGCAGGGCGCGGCCTTCGGGGCTGAGCTGGAACTCGATGTCGTCGAACCGGGAGATGCCGTAGTAATCCCGGTTGCGATCGATCTCGCGCATACCCCATTCGCGATAGGCTTGCGAGAGATTGAGCGTTCCCGAAGCGCTGTTACTGTCGAATATCGAGGCCTGCTGTTCGAGGCGATTGGCGATCTCTTCGGCGCGCCGCGCTTCGAGCGTGTAGCTTTGGGCTTCGGTGAGCGATCCGCTCATACCGCTTGCCGAGGAGGCAATCTGCGAGTTTGAAGAAGTGCTGACCGAACGAATGAACCCTTCGCGCGCCGAGGCCCAGTTCCGGTTGTCCGAGGTGTGCCGCAGGCTGCCAATAATGCGCGAGCGGTCTTCGGACGCAATCCCGATGTCGCTGTCGGTCCAGGTCTTCGAGCCGCCGCCCTTGATGCCGACTTTGGCGCCGGCAACGCCATTGGTCACGCCGGCATCGGCGCCGGCTTCGCCGCCGATAAACCAGGCTGTCGTGATATCGTCGGCGGCACGGCGCGAGAGCCCAAACTGGCGTTGCAGGCCGATTGAAGCCTGATCCACCTCGTTGATCGCGGTCTGGATGCTGTCGGAGCTGGATTTGCCGGTCGCGCTCTCGAACGCGCTGCCTTCGCTGTACTGGTTCCTGATCTCGCGGAACCGGGTCAGCGCATTGCTGGTCGATTGGGCAGCGATATTGGCGTAGCTCTCGCTATTGGAACGCGCCTCGCTTGCCAGGGTAGCAAGCCTGGTCGAGACTTCCTGGCCGACGGTTGGCGTGAACGGATAGCTGGAATTGGGCAGCTGGTCGTATCCGGCTTCAGGATAGGTCGTGGTGACCGCGCCGCTACTGCTCACCGTGCGGGTTTGCGCAGCGCCATAGGCAAACGAGGGCGCAACCGTGCCTTGCGCGAACTGACGGGTGAGCACATTCGAGTTTTCAAGGCTGGTGTTGCCGAGCGCGACATTACCGGTACTGGCCTCGCGTGCGGCTTCCTCGGCCGCGTTTTGACTGGGATTGAGGTAGCTTGTCGCATGATGCGAGATCGCGAGCGCACCGCGCGCGACCCCGCCGGCGAGGAACGGAACTGAGGCGATGAGATAGCCGGCCAGGATGCCGATATCGGAGTTCACATCGGCCATGCCGGTTAAACTTGCCAATGTGAGCCCCTCGGAGCCAGCGACCGCGCTCATGTCGGCGGCGCCCTTGCTCATCAGCATCATGTGGAGGATCACGAACAGCGGTCCCCAGGCGGCAAGATAAAAGAACCCGGTAATATAGCCTTTCAAGGCGACCGGTCCCGATTTCGGCATGAGGAACAGGGGAAAGATCACCGGAAAGAGCGCGTAAAACAGCACCGTCAGCACAATATTGAGCAGCGGCACCCATTTCATGGCGTTGCTGGCGATTGAGGAGTAGGTCCGCTCTGTCTGGATGTCAGCCCGGGTCTGCGCATAGACATCGATGCTGCCCACGCCCGATGCGCCCGACATCGAATGCATTGCGGCTTCCATGGCATTGATCGTCAGTGTCTGCTGGAAGATATCAGTCGCATTCAAGGAAACGCCGGCAAGATACTGGTAGGCAATCGGAAGATCGGCGAAGAGTTTGGCCTTGGCGAGGGCGGCGGTCTGGTTGGGGTAGAGTTGCCGTCCGAACACCGTTCCCATGGCATCGATCAGTCCGGCCCATTGTCCGGAAAGCGCGGTATAGGCCTCGCGGCAGGTGACGATGTCCGAGGTCACCGCGCCGCTGGCACTGTCCCGCGTCAGGAAGCGCTGTGCGCGCGCCGCGCTTCCCGGTGCGATCGTCGCCCAGATATCGCTGGTCTCGGCAAGCTCCTTCATCGAATAGCGGCCGAGCAGAACGTCGTAGAACACGCATTGCTTGAAATGCTCGTCGAGATTGGCGGCAAACTCCGGATCGGAAATCCGCAACGAACGCGTCGAATCGTAAAGCCGCGCGCCGTAGATCATGCCATTGGTCGAATAGTTGAGATCGCCGGGCAGGCCGAACACGACTTCGGCCGAACCGGTGAGGTAGTCGCCGACCTGGCTGGTAAAGCTCGCCATCAGCGCCAGGCCGAGCGGCACGTTGGCAACCGTGGCGGGCGCGAGGCTCGGATTAAGGCGGTCGGTGACCTGCACGTCGAGGCGTGGTACCATCAGGCACGAATAGATCAGCGTTGCGCCCAGGAACCAGTTGATCCACGCCCGCCAGTCCTGATTGAACGCCAGGGTCACTGCCGAGAGCCCGAGTCCCATGATGAGAACGACCTGGATCAGGCTCTTGTAGCCGCCATTGCCGGTCCATGCCGCGACCGCCTGGAACACGGCAACGAGGTAATCGCCGCCGCCAATCGTGAAGATCTCGACCATCGCTCGATTGTCCTTGTCAGTGGGTGAGGGCGCGCGTGCGAACGCCGCGCGACCAGTCGAGCGAGGCGGCCATCGAAGGCGACATCGAGGCGGCCAGCACGTTTTCGATGAATGCGGTCTTCTCGATGATCTGCATGATCGCGCCGACCTTGAGATGGGTGTTCGACTGGCGGTCGGCAAGCGCACGGCGCACGGTCGCGACCTGGCCTTGCCACATGCCGATCTTGGCCTCGTCGGCGCCGATGAAGCTCGACATCGAGCGCGTGGCTTCCCCGACGATGCGCTCGAGCAGCGCGAAGAGCAGGTCGACCGAGGCGATTTCGGCGAGAGTTTCGCGATCGTCGGTCGGCATGCCGCGCCCGTAGGCGGCCTGGACGGTAAGAATCTTGTAGAGCGGGATCGAGGAGACCTGGAGCAGTTCCTTCTGCTCCTGGGTTATTGGCGTATCGTCGTGGATCGCCTGGACCATGCCGTCGATCAGCGCGGCGACACGCGGGCGCAGCGCCTTCGATGCCGAAAGGCTCAGCGGCTGGAAGCCTGGATCGAGGCACTGGTCGGGCTCATCGCAATCGTAGATGAGGACATTGTCGCTCACCGTGCCGTCGAGCAGCGAGGTGACCAGAGTCGAGGAGGCTTCGCCGGCGATGGGAATGAACTTGCCGGGATCATCGTCCTTGGGAGGGATGTAGATGATCGTGCCGATCAGGGTCATCGTATATTCGGCAAGTTCCTGGTCGAACGTGCCGCCCTGATTGAAGAAGGCGGATTTCTTGAGGATCGTCCAGGTGTAGTTCCTCGCCACACCAGGATTGACGTCGTCATATTTGCCCGCGCCCTGTGCGGTGGTGCTGGAACGCTCGCCTTTGGTGCCGCAGCCATGCTTGGCGGCGGCATAGTCGGAGAAGATCCCTTCGGAATTGCCGATCGCCTCGCAGATCGCCTTATCGGCCAGATCGCCCTTGGGCCAGATGCCGCCGACCAGCCCCTGCGCCATTTCGCAGGAGTTGATCGAAAGATTGTTCATGAGCTGCGCTTTTTGCGAGAACTCCTGCATGATCTTGGAACATTCCGGACAGACGGTATCGATCGCGAGGCTGAAGGCGAAGCCGACCGCGTTGTTGGCGACGGCTTTCAGGAGGGCGACGATCTCGCTTGCATTGATGAACGAGAACGAACCGGCGAAGATGTCGATGCCGCCGCAACCGGCCCGCGCGCGCGGCAGCTGGAGATTGGCGATCTGGGTGGTCTTCTGCGGAAAGCGCGTCCAGACATTGCCGAGGCTGTAATAACCGGCCGACTGGCCCTGATAGGCGGTCGGGCCGGTGACATTGGCCGCGCCGCCGACATCGTCGAGGAATGCATCCATCGACGAGCCGACATTGGCTGAAGCCGAGGCAGGAATGAGGCCTGCCAGCAGAGCGAAGGCGGCTAGCACGCCGGTGAACTGTTTGCGCCTAGTAGTCATGTCCGGCTTCCTTGGTGGTGAGGAGATAAATGCGGTCCTGGAGTTCGTCGGCGCTCATCACGCCGTAACCGATCGGGATCGCCTGGCCCTTGGCCGCGTCCCACAGCACGACTGCGGGGGTGACCTTGGGTTCGAGCCCCATGCGGCTGCGCTGGTTCGTCTCGACGGTGTAGTTCGGGAAGTGGCGCGAGGGTCCGCCATCGGTCGAGATCGCGCGCACGGTGATGCCCCAGGTCGTTGTCACCGAGCGCACGATCGGGCTCATGACCTCGCAGGCAGCACAGCTCTGCGCGAAAAAATAGAACAGGCCGTAGCGCTGCGAGAGCGCGCGCATGACCGCTTCACGCTCGGCCTTGCGATTGTCCTGCCACTGGCGTTTGCCCAGGCTCGAGACCGGACGCTGCAAGGTGTAATCGAGTTCAGGATCCTGCCAGATCGCGCGTTGCCAGACATCGGAGAACAGCGCCGCCTGGTCGAGCTGGCGGCGCTGGAAGCGGATATAGGCAGTGACATTGGCAGGCGTCGGATCGATGATCGCGCGTGCTTTCAACTCGCGCAATTCGGCAGTGACCGCGTCCAGTTGCTCGACCGCCGAGGGTGCGGGCGCTTCGGCTTGCTGCTTGTGCTCGTCCCTGGGTTCGGGCTTGCTGCAGTAGAACCAGTAGCCGAGGCGCCGCTGCTCGCAGTAGAAGACATCCTGCGCATCGCCGGTCTCGACGAAAGGTGTTTCGCTGGCGCGCGCGACCTGCGGCAATGCAGCCAGGATCAGCGCGAGCAGGGTCAGTCCGAGCGCCAGGCGGCGCCAGGAGTCATCGGCCAGAGCGGGCATAGAAGTCCTCGATTTTCTGCTGGATCTGGATGGCGGTCTCGAGTTCGTCGGGCAGCCGCGCGGCTTCGGTGAACTCGGCGTAGACTTCGGAAAAGTCCATCTGGCTGAGGTCGAGCCGCGAGAACTCGTCGACACTGAAGCCCAGGCACTGCTCGCGCTTGGGCTTATCCCAGGGCTTGTTCAGCTGGGCCCGGCCCTGTTCCTGGATAATGCGGGTTAGCTTGGATTCAAAGCAGCAGTAGACCTTCTTCTTGGTGACGCAGACGCCGAGCACCTTGTCCGAGCAGTAGGTCCCGACATAGGCGCACAGGCCCTGCGCATCGCGCTGGTGGAGGAGGATTTCCTCGCGGTCGCAGCCCAATGCGACGAGCAGGCTGATCCCCGGGATAAGCGGGAAGCCCTTGCCCTTGCAGCAGTTGATCACGCCGAAGACTTTCGAATGGCAGGTCTCGCGCTCGCCCTTGAACAGGGTCAGCGTTTCGGGATCGAACTCGCGGTTGGCCTGCGCCAGCGAATGCAGCGCAACCACGGCGTCCTTGAACTCGGTATTGGCTTGCCTTTGAATCGTCTCGCAGCTGCCATCGATGCAATAGACATCGCCGTCGCAGATGAACTGGTCGACCGCTTCCTGCTCCTCGGGCAGCGGGCATTCGTAGATGCGCTCGAAGGTTCGGCACGGTACTTCGTCAGTAATGCAATGTTCGGTAACGACATGGCACTCAGGCCGCGCCGCCAGGGGGCCGCAATCGTTCGCCGGTTTGTAGCGATAGCAGGTATAGTCGCGCCGCCATGCCCAGCAGGGCTGGGTGACCGCAACGCCATTGATGGTCCGGGTGACGGACGAAGAGTCGGTGCAGGTTTCGGTAAAGCCCACGCACATCTGGTTGGCATCGTGCGCGGCGCAGGCGCTCTCGTCGCGTGTCGCAGTTACCGTGTGCTCGGGGATTGCAGCTTCGGCGGTCCATCCCGCCACTTCGGCCGAGCAGGTGTATTCATGGACCGGATCGCCGGGCTCGGTGCAGGTTTGGGTGCCATCGGGATTGGTGGTCCATTGCAGGCAAGTGCCGGGATGCGACCCGGTCCAGGTGCAGGTCCCGGCGGGCAGTCCGGTACATGCCGGGTACTCGCCCGGATCGACCGACGAGCAGTAGTAGAGATAATCGTAAGTGGTCTCGACATTGACCTGGAGCGGGATGGTGCAGCTCTTCGGGTCGGGTTCGAGTTCGTATCCGGTGTTGCAGGTGGTGCGGTAAGTTCCGGGCGAGGATGTTCCCGGCGGCAACGGCACGCAGCGCCCTTCGGTGCTGGTGACGCTCATGCCGCTGGTATAGGCGAGCGGATCCTGACTGATCACCTGCGAGCGCGCGACGACGGCATCGAGATCGACGGGGTCGAAGCGCGCGCGCCGGTCCATCGAATCGCGCATTGCCCGGTAAGCCTCGTTGCTGGTCGCTGCCGAGGCGGCTTCGCGGCTCATGCGGTCGGGATCGTCGAAATAGCCCGATTGCGAGGGCGTTCCGGAAAAATTGGGAATGCGGTTGGCATCGGGTTCGGTGGTTGCCGCGGCTTGCGCGGCTCTTGCCGCTTCGCGCGCGAAGGCCTTGCCATCGGCCTTGGCCGCCTCGGAACTCGATTGCGCCAGTGCGGGCAGGGTAAGAGTCAGTGCAAGCAAAGCAGCGAGGAAGCGCGTCATTGCTTGTCTCCTGCCAGGCGCTTCAGATGCTGGGCCGCGATCAGTGCGCCCGGGCCGTTGCCGCCGGCAAACGTCTCGAGCACATGCTCTGCCGTGACATTGCCCGCCATGCGGTCGTGCGGCGGGACCTGGGTCGTGCAATCGAAGCCGTCACAAAGCTCGAAATCGCTCGTGGCAACCACGAATGTCGGCACCGCCTCGACCTTGAACGCACGAAACAGCCGCGGGTCTATGCCGACATTGGCAAGCGCGTCGCCGTCCCGGGCCAGTTCGCCCAGCACAAGCGTGAACCCGGCAGCGCTGCCGCCGGGAAACCCGCGAAACACGACCACGCCGTCCGCGCGCGAAACGTCGGCGATCAGGCCGTGCAGTGCCCGCTTGGGCATCGAGGTGCTGGCAAAGGCGATCAGGCGCGGGCGCTCACCGAAGGCCTCGCCTGTCATCTCACTGGTATCGGCGACGAGCCGGTCGAAATCGAAGGTCTCGTCGGTATCGCTCTTTGCAGGCAGGTTGCGCGCCGCTTCTTCGGCATAGCGCCGCCCGTTCTCCCTGCCACCGGTTGCGGCTGCCTGTGCATCCTCGGCCAGCGCTTCGGCGCGCTTCAGCGCCTGTGCGGCAAGCACCTGGGCTTCGGCGGTGGCCTGCGCGCTGCGGGCACGGATGCTCTCGATATCAAGTCCGGGATCGGTGTCCTGCGCCGAAGCGGCAGCGAACAGCGCGGCGCTGGCGAGCGAGGCTAACGCGAGGGCAGGGAGTAGATATCTCATAGTGCGCAGCAGTTTCGCTTGCGCCAGACGAGGTAGCCCATGTCCTCGCCGATGGCGGGATAGACCTGTCCGGCGGACATGAAAGTGGTCGAGGCCCCGATCGGTGCGCAGGCAAAGCGCCCGCTCGTCTGGGGATTGGGATTGGTGGCCTGGAAGCGGTATTGTTGCTTCCTCATCACCGGCATCAGATATTTGCCGCACAGGCCTTTCGAGCCCATCGTTCCCCAGGCGACCAGCTGGCGGTGAAGCTTGTAGGCAAAGCGGGCGAGCGCGAGCCGCGAAGCCTGGACATGGCCGATCGTCGCCGAGACATTGCCATTGAGGGGATACATCGTGCCCTGGCAGCCCGCGCACCAGAACAGGCTGTCGGATGGCAGTTTTGCCGTCGCTGCGACGCAATCGGCGGCACAGGCAGCCAGCGCGAGCGGATTGGCGAAGAGCACGGCTTCGGGATTGATGATCGCGGTGAGTTCGGAATCCTGCCAGAGCGGATCGATCTCGGTGATGTAGAGGAGGTCGATCGAGCCGGAATCGAGGCAGAGGAAATCGGTGACGATCTCCATCCAGTAGATCAGCGGATAGGCATACCAGTGGACGTGCCACTGCGAATTGTACTGGCTCGCGCCGCCCACCGCCGAGGGTCCGGCCATGGTCTTGAAGCCGATATCGAAGCCAGGATCGAGCTTGAGCCCGCCCAGGTTGACGAAACACCAGGGTTTCATCGAGACATCGGCAAGCCGCACCGGTTCCCAGAATCCCATCGCGATGCCTGGGCGAATACCGCACAGGCACAAGGGCGAATTGGGATTATTGGTATCGGGCCGGCTCGAGGGCCAGATCTTGAGCGCACCGATCGAGATCGGGAAGAGGCACGACCAGCACACATCGGTGATCGGATTGACGAAGCTTCCCGTACAACGACCGGGACCGGCATCGGCGCGCGCCGGGCTTGCGACCGCGCCGATGAGGAAGAAGGCGGCAAAGAGGCCAAGCCAGAAGCGCGCATGGGGAGAACGGGCAGGCTTCATGAGCGTGGCTCTCTGGGCTTGGGTAGCGCTTCTTCGGTCACCAGCAAGCGGCGTCCATCCTGCGTGACCGTCGCGGGCACCGCGCGGATACCGAAATGCGCGACGAGCTTGCCGCCCTGGTCGAAATAGAACCGGCGCTGGCGGGCTTTCATCAGTTGCAGCGGCGCACCACGCACGAGGATGAACTTGGCGCCGGTCTTGCCGAAGCGCTGGTTCGCCCAGGCGAGTTGCGTAGCATCGTCGCCATCGAGAAAGACCAGCGGATGGCGTAGGGCGACGCTGTCGAGCGGATTGACCCGCGCGCCCGCGGCAATGACGGTCCGGCCCTTGTCGTCGGCGATCGCCTCGTTGACGGTGATCGTCGGATCGAAATGCCACTGGCGTTTGCGCGCCGCGCGCACGATTCCGGCGACAGGTTCGGGCCGGTTGACCCTGGCGATGGTCTTGCGTTTGAGCGCTTCGTTGAGCCGTTTGGTTTCGCCGGAAGCTTCCATGGCAGCGAGCCGCGCATGGATCTGCGCAAGCAGGTCGGGCTCGGCAATCGACCAGACATGACCGTGCCGGCCGTAATCGTGCGCCGAAGCGGGCGAAGCCGCGAACACGCCGAGCACGAAGACAGCTCCGGCAGCGCGAGGGACTGCGCGCCTCACAGCACCGGCCTTCCGACACCGAGGATGCGATCCTTGCAGATCCACCCGATCGCCGCATAGCGGCTGTCGAAGGAATCCTTGTGCGCAGTGCCGACAAAGAAGCAGCCAGGCGGGATCGTGCCGGTGGGACCGAGCGCGAGCGCTTCGCCTCTCATGCTCACCGGCTTGGCGAAGGCGACATCGCGGCCGTTGATCGCGAACAGGCGCTCTGTCTCGCTGACCCGGTCACCGGGGAGCCCGAGCACGATCTTGCCGAAGGCTTGCGGGTCAGCGCCGAAATGCGCCCTCACCAGATCGGACGCGGGCGGATCGAACAGCACAATATCGCCGCGAGTAGGCGTGGCGCTCCGGTCGAGCCAGATCGCCCAGTAAGGCAGCGAAGGGCTCGTGTTGATCATCAGCGCATGGCCGCGGGCAAATTGGGAGAGCGCGGCCAATGCAAGCGCGGCGCTGCCGAGCCCTGCGATGAGCGCGAGCTGCGGCCAGAACGGCCGGGTGGGAGCGGCCTCAGCGCGGGGCATGATCCAGCCCTCCCAAGCGCCGCGCGACATCGGCGCGGACATCGTTTGTCATGTCGCGGGTTTCGCCCGCGACCACGGCTTCGGCGACCATGACGGTGCGGCCATCCTTCGCGAGCCGGGCGACTGCGGCGTCGACCGCCTGGAGATAGGTGGCGATGCGGCGCTGGGTGACTTCGGCATCGCCGCCGGCACGCGCTTCGGCCTCGACGAATTCGCCGACGAGCGCGGAGAGTTGGACCGTGACCAGCTCGCGGTTCTTGAGTTCAAGCAGCGCGCGCGTTGCCCAGGCGCCCCAGAGCAATGCGGCGAGCAGCGCAAGGCCGATCACAATCGAGCCCAATGGAATGCCCAGTACGTGCCGGCGCAGCGGTGATGTTGCCAGAATGTTCCTCACTTTTCTTGCTCCGAACCGGAGGGGGCCGGATTCAGGTCGGCGAGGAAGCGCGGCATGCGCCAGATCAGGATCAGCGTGGCACTACCGATGAGCGCGATCTGGATCAGCTGGCTGAACGCGTCCTTGCGCACCGCGTCGGCCTCGATCCAGCGCGAGGCGAGGTTATCGACCTGCCAGAATAGCTGATCGAGATCGCCGCCCGAGAGTGCGAGGAAGAACAGCAGCGGCAGGCCGAAGGCCATCAGCCAGGTCGAGGCGAGAAACAGCGCGGCTTTCAGCGCGAGGAAGGCCAGGTCCTGACCGTGCGTGAACCAGCGCGGGGTCTGCGTTTGCGCATCGGTGGAAGCGCACGTTCCGTCAGCCTGCTCGCTCGTCGTGACGAGGTGCAGACCTGTCGGGTGATTGTCGTTCATGGAATTCGGTCCTCTGTTGGAAAGGCGATGCGTTCGATCGCGTCGGCAAGCTGGTGGCCGCGCGCGATCTCGGTCTCGATCGCGGCGAAGGTTTCAGGCGAGCTGGAAAACAGCGTTGCCGAGAAAGGATCGAGCACGAGACGGCCAATGGCTTCGGTCTCGGGGCCCTTGATGAAGACTTCGGAATATTCGCTGCCCGAGCGCTTGAGGCTGCGGATCAGCGTCTCGGTGCGATCGTCCATGTCAAGCCGCGCCTCTTTCCGAAAATCGGCGATGGTCTCGGGCTTCTGCTGGAGCACCAGCATCCAGTCGCTGTTTTCAAGCGCCGCCTTGGCGCCGTCCGACTTGTAATAGTCGTTCAAGGACTGGGTCGCGGTCGCGAGCGCACCGCCATATTTGCGGCAGGTGCGCGCATAGGTCTCGACGAACTCGCCCATAGAGCCGCCCTTCAGCATCGACCAGGCCTCGTCGATCAGCAGCAGCTTCTTCTTCGCCCGGTCAGTTCGCGTCATCGCCTGGCTGGTCATGAACATGATCGCGGAGAGCACCACCGCGCGCAGTTCCTCGCGCCCGGCAAGGTCCGACATCTCGTAGACCGTGAACGCCGAGGAAGGGCCAAGGCTCGCCTTGCCTTCGAAGAAGGCGCCGTAGGTGCCGCCCGCCATGAAGGGGGCAAGCGCAGTGGCAAGATCGCGCGCGGTGGAACTGTCCTGTTTGGCGAGCGCGTCGCCGATCGCAGTCACGCTAGCCTCGGCGCCCAGGTTGGCCCAGACCTCGTTGACCGCGCGGTCGATAAGGCCGCGTTCGGTATCGGTAAGCGGCGCGGAGTGCCGCCCCATCTGGCCGACGATGGCCTTGACCATCCCGAAGCAGTCGAGGCGGTAATCCTCGTCTTCCTCGGCGCGCGGTGCATCGATCATCGAGAAGGGATTGAGGCAGAAACCGGATTTGAGCGTGAACTCGACAAAGCTGCCGCCCTGCAGCTTGACCGAATGCTCGAAACTGCGTCCGTCGTCGATCACCACGACTTCGGCGCCAGCCCCGCGTAGCGCCGCGCACATTTCCTGGAGCAGCACCGATTTGCCCGAACCCGACTTTCCGCAAATCGCGACATTGTGATTGCCGGCCTCGTTCTCGAACGGCGACCAGTAGAAGGGCTGGCCGCGCCGGCCGATCAGCAGCAGATGCGGGATCGGACCGCCGAGATACTCGCCCTGCATCGGCGCGATATTGGCCGCCGTGGTCGAAAGCACGGTGCGCATGCGTTTGAGGCGCCGCATGTCCGCGCCGAGCCCGTCGGCCAGGGTCAGCGGCAGCGCGGCCAGCAGGCCCTGGACCTGGAGGAAGCGTTCGTCGGCGAGGTCCCAGCCTGCCGCCTTGTAGACCGACTTGATCGCGCGCTCGTGCCGGTCGCCTTCGCCCAAGGGCGAGAAGCTGGTGAGGCCGTAGAAGACCTGCGTCAGCCGGCGCCCTTCCTGGAGTTCGGCCTGGACATGCTGCCATTCGGCCGACTGGTCTGCGAGGCGCGGCAGGAAGCGCGCCGACTTCGAGCCGGCCAGGCTGGTGGTGCGCATGAACTTGTAGCCGGCCTTGGCTTCGGCGGCCTGGCGTTCGGGATAGACGAGGCACAGCATCGTCGCGACCGGGCAGGGCATGCGCAGCTTGTCGGTGAAGAGATCGCCGATGAGCCGCGCGCATTCCCAGGGCGCCCAGCGCTGGGGCATGTTGCGTACCGCGTAGTGGCGCACGTCGAAGGCATCGGGATAGACCGCGCCGATTTCGGGAACGCCGTCTTCTTGCGCGCCGGTCGCGCGGAAGCGCTCGGTGCGAAGCACCATGCGGTCTTCCTCGACCGCAAGCTCGATATCGCGGCGCACCAGCTGCGAGGCGATCGGATCGTGCGCATTGTAGGAAAGCGCATCGTCGTGCGGCGCGGTGGTCGGCGAAGTCAAATCATCGACCAGCGCGATCAGTGCCTCAGGCGCTATCTCGGCGACACCCAAATTCAGCGAGCGCAGCATCGAGATGAGCCCGTCGCGTGCCTGTACGAGGTCCTCGCTGGTGATATCGCTGCGCGCGGGAATACCGAGCGAAATCACCACCTGGTGGTGGCGGGCATGGAAAGGTGCATCGCGCGAGCCCGAGGTCCAGACAAGATCGTAAAGCTGCGCGGTGCGATGGCGCGCGATGGCCTCGTAGACCCCGCCCTGCAGGTAACGCGGGCCGAACCATGGCGCGACGATCCGGCCGATGCGCGGACTGGAATAATGGAGGATCTGCACACAGCTGCCCTCGGGCAAGCCTTCGGAAAAGAATTGCCCGAGGATCTCGGTGGTGCGCTCGTCCGCGCCGATCAACGGTGTCACCGAAAGGATGAAGCCTTTCGATCGCGCGTTGACATAGAGCCGGGTGGCCGGTTCGTAGACCCGGTAGGGCAGCCAGTCTGATAGCATGTCGACCAGCAGGCTGCCGCGCGGGTTTTCGGCATGCTCGGCATCGCCGAGGAGACCGGTCAGCACGCGGTCGGCCAGGGTTCCGATCGAGAGTGCCATTACTTGATCCCTTTTTGTTCTTCAGGCGCCTTGGCGCGGGCGGTATCGATCATTTCGGCGCTCGGAAAATTGAGCACGGGAGCCGGAGAAAGGGGCCGGGAGACCAGACCTGACGGGATGGTGTCGGAATCGGGCCTCCCGGCTGCCGGTGCTGTCACGGGGGCACCGGCATTTGCCTCGCTCGCTTCGGAGGGGACCGGGGAGGGGAGCGGCGAGGCAAGGGAAAAGGGATTATCGGTGGGCACGGCATTGTCCGCCGACGAGCCGAGCGGAATGTCCGGCTCGGCGATGGCAGCGTCCTTGCGCGCTTCGCGCAGCTGGCGGCCGAGCGCGCGCATGATCGAGGAGGAGCGCGTGGGCCTGGGAGCATCGCGCAGTTCGCCTGCCCAATGCGGATCTTCGACGACGATCCAGGCGCTGCGCTCGTCATGCAGCGTGCCGGCATGGTCGACATGCGCGGGGAAGACGACCTTCATCGTGCGTTCTGCGGTGCGCGTCCTGTCGCCCGGCGCGATCCCGGCACGGTGGTAGGCGCGGGCGATTTCTCTTTCACCCTTGGAAAGCCCCTTGAGCGCGTCTTCGTCACTCACGATGGTCGGCGCACATTGGCCCTTCAGCGCACGGCAGGAAAATTGGCCTTCGACATTGGTGCCAAGGCCGACACAGGCGCCGGTCGAGGCCAGCAGCATGAGGCAGGCGGCAGTACGGATGGGACGGCGCATTACTTGGTGTCCTTCGAAGCTGGTGTGGCAGAAGCGGTGAGGAAGGCGCGCAATGTCTCGGCGGGGCGGTAGCCTTCGAGCACCGCGCCATCCGAGGGTCGCACGATGACCGGGGTGCCGGAAAAGCCATGTCGTTTCGCGAAGGCCTCGTTCTCGTCGAGCGCGGAGGTGTCGCAGGGTTCGGGATTGGCGAGTGCGAGCCCCGAATAGGCCATGGAAAGCGAGACTTCGGGCCGCACCGAGCACAGCACCTGCTCGGCGATCCGGCGGCTTTCGGCGCCAAAGATCGAGATCGGGCGTTCTTCGACGCGTGCGCCGATCGCCTTCAGTTCCTTTTCGAGCTTGCGGCAATAGCCGCAGTTGAAGTCGGAAAAGACCACTGCTTTGGGGCCGCTTTCTGGCCCCCAGTGGATCGCGCCCTTGGGCGAGAGCCCCTTGAGCGAAACCTTTGTTGGCGCGGCTGCCCTGGTTGGTGCTGTATTCCCCGCTTCGGTTCGGCGCGCGCCGCCCGCGGCAAGCAGGTCGGGATTGAGCGCGAGAATCCGCGCAGCGGTCAGGTCCTGGCGCGTTTCCATGTCGTAGACACGCCCGACGACGAGATAGCGCGCAGTGGGATCGACATAGAACAGCGTCGTTTTCGAGGTGACTTCGCACAGCCCGCCGAACCCGTCGCAATCGAGCGCATCGACTGGGGTCTTGGGAAGGCGCGCTTCCAATGTGGCGCGCACAAGGCTGGTGTCTGCCCCGGTCTGCGCATCACGGGCCAGGCTGGCGACCGTCCATCCGGTTGCGCCCGACAGCGCAAGCACGGCGAGACCGGCACCGACGGGGCGTGCCCAGCTGAACGAACCAAAGCCAGTCATGGATTTGTGCAGCCTGGCGCTTATGGATTTGAGGCGGCTCATTTTGCATTCCTCACGAAGACGCCGTCGAGAAAGACGATCTCGACATCGATGCCGGTCGGCATCTCGACGACGGGTTGATACTGTTCGGCGCGTTCGATGAGGTACTTGCTCACCGTGTCGGCGGCATCGCCCGCGCCCTGGCCGAGGCCGCCTGCCAGGATGTCGCCGCCCGACAGCTTCGAGCGCGTGCCATCGGCATTGGCGGTGATCCCGGAGAAGACCGAATTGGCGTTGGCGGAAAAGCCGCGCCCGAACCCGCCGACGATGCCGGCAAGCAGCGCCTGGCTGATGAGGCTGCCCTCGCGGCTGACGACACGGCCGCGCACGCCCGACTTTCCGGCAAAGGCAATGAAACCCTTCACCTCGGAGACCGCCACGCGCCCGCCGGGCTGATCGCAGGTCATGCGTGCGAGCTTGACGTAGACCTTTTCCGAAGAGAGTTCGCCGCGCGCCGCACCATTGACGACGCAGCCCTCGATCCGGGTGGTGAGCACCTTGCCGTTCTGCAGGACCGAACGGGCGGGGCCGGTGATGCGCAGCACGACCGGTAATGGATCGCTTTGCGAGGCAACGCCTGCCGAGGCATCGACCCCGACAATCACGCGTGCCGGGGCATAGCTGTTGGGCGGCAGGTATTCCGGCGAATCTTCGATCACCAGCGGCGGGGCTTCCGCCCGGCGCGCCGATGGTCCGGCAACGCCCGCCTTGTCCGAGGAAAAGCTCAGGAGCTGGCTCTGTTGCAAAAATCGTG
>DDFY01000038.1 GCA_002337385.1 Erythrobacter sp. UBA1916 | reverse complement strand
CTTGGCCACCTTGCGCAGAGCCGAGTTCGGCTTCTTCGGAGTGGTGGTGTAAACGCGGGTGCAAACGCCGCGCTTCTGCGGGTTCGAATCCATCGCCGCCGACTTCGACTTCTTGACGATGGGATGGCGGCCCTTGCGGACCAGCTGGTTGATCGTAGGCATTGATATCCTTCGTGGGTTAGGCCCTCCCCCTCCCCGCCGGCGCGACAGCACAGGCGACAAGGAGCCGGACCGGTGGCCAACGGGTTGAAACAGCGTTCCGGGTGGAATGTATCGGGATCGTGCGAAGCGCCGGGCCAGACCGTGGGGCTGGCCGGTGGCGCTGCTCGCGCGAGCCTGAAACGCTCCACCCGGTTGGCTGGCACAGCCAGGAGACCGGGTTACTTTGCCGACTGCCCCCGTGCCGTAACGCAAGGACGAGGCCGACAATGTTCAGCTCTATGGTTGCGGGCCTGCGGGTGAGTGCGGACCTGCGAAGGGCGGGCCATTAGCGGGGTGTTGGGGGCGGGTCAAGGGCGAACGAAGCAAGCGTTCTGTACCCAATCTTCATTTGCTCATTGACGTTACCTTCAATTCCAAAAACCTCCAAACGATCAGGCCTTTAGATTCGCTGGCCTTTCGACCATCCAGCTGAAACGAAAGGCAGTGATTGGCGAGAGCAATCAACGCCTTGAACAGAGATGCTGCAAATTGGACATCCTAGAGATGTTAGGGCCAAAGAAACCACCCCAAGAGCGCTTTCCTTGCTCATGCAGCTTTGCAACTCGTTCTTGGAACTCCTTGAGATTTATTTCGGGAAACACCTTAGAAGCCCAAGCGTCCCAAAATGCGCGAGATTCGGAGCGAGCAAAAAGTGCTGTTGCGCTGTTCCGATTCCAATAGATCAATGTCCGCGGCCACCAACTCACATAATCTGAGCAGCCACCGATCAGCTGGCTCCGCAGGTAGAGAACGAGATCAGCCTCAATCAATTGATTTAGCGCGGGGAAGCTAACTCGATAAGTCTCCGCAATGAGGTCCGCGTACATGTCGATCCGGTTGCTGCCAAGGCGCTGTTTACGTAGACGAAAGGTATCGACATCCTCGCAAAAAGACCGAAAAGTCGCCGTAGCGGGGCCTGTAGATCGATCACGCCCCTCTATTAGAAAAGGATGATCTAGGGCGTTCGCAAGGAGATCAAACCGCTCCTCTTTGATGAGGATGGCAACAAGAGAAAGCATCCCCTCATAGCCCATCATCTTATAGGGATCGAAATCAAGCTCACTCCACTGGCTTACTCCGGCAGGCCGATACATGAAGCTTCCCAGTTGCTCGTATACACGCATAACCCTATCGAAGTTGGCACCTCCGTACCGAGCCTCTGCACAAACTAATTCATTGAGGTTTCGGAGACCGGGGCGCAATGACTCGGCTGTATTTATGACGATTTCATCCCAATGCTCACCACCTTCTTTCAAAGGACGTCTCGAAGCATATTCGTCGGCTAGTGCGTCTCCAAAATCCGCTATAGCACCTCTTGCAGCGGTGCTGCCAATCCTAATTGCTTGCTCGGCCAGACGAAGCTTTGAGGTAGTCGCCGTGGTCACCTCTTCGGGGTCAGTTATGAACGAAGGAGCTGCACCAAGTGTCGGCTTAGTGTATTGTGGTTTGTCGTAAAGCCAGCGCAGTAACTCTTCGTACTTTTCCTCATGCTTCACGCTATCGGTGAAATCGATGTACTGTCTGCTGTGATAGTAGGCCGGGACAAAAGGTTTTCCGTCACTGTCGCGTTCAGTTAGCACAGCCGCATACTTGTCAGCTGCCGTCTTCTCATAGATTTCTGCAGTGAGAATCTGGGCTTCTTTGCCGACGCCTCCTTCCCTGCCATTCGCCTTCTCAGTGTAGATACGATCGCAGATCATCACGACCTTTTTTACCTGCGGATCAGTGACCATCTGCTCCATGAACGCAATTGGGTCGTGGCCCGGCTTCAACTCCCACTTGTCCAAGATCACATCGATCCCGTCACTCACAAGGCGTTCTGCAAGATCCAATACCCAAGACTGATGTGCTCCTGAGGTCCAAGAATACGATATAAAGGTCTTAACAGTCGCTTCGGATTGGTTCATCATATGTTCCTCCGCCACTGTTCTCCTCAATACATATAGCTTGGTCAAGCGCGCTAAGCGGCTCTTCCGCATCTACGCAAGAGGCGCTTAGGCAAAGGGGGCTCCGTTAAGGAATGAAAATAGCTCCAACGCGACAAGCCGCCGTCGTTATAAGGACCAACTCGATTTGGCGGTCAGTCTCCAAGAGTAAAACATCGTCAATTAGTGCCAATGTTTTTTGCCGATAGTCCAAAAGACCATTCTGAAAGCGTTCCCCCCTTTCCTACACACCCCAAAATCTGCTCCACGCTGGCGGATGACCGAGTCCGCAAAAAAGCCAGCCCGTCCCCGCCCCCTCGCCTCGTCCGCTGCGGCTGAGCACCACAACACCCGCGCCACCCCAAGGCAGGCGACCAGCTACATGACGCTCCCCGGCGCGGCGCCAGCCGAGGACGATCCGCTGCTCGACTTCGCGCCCTATCTGCACACCCACCCCCGCCGCAATTCGATCACGCCCGACAAGCAGCGTAAGTTCATCGCCATGCTCGCGGCCACCGGCGTCGTGTCGCACGCGGCGCTGCATATCGGGGTCAGCCTCGAGGCGCTGTACAAGCTGCGCCAGAAGCCGGGGGCCGAGAGCTTTGCCAAGGCCTGGGATGCGGCCATCGAGCGCGGGGTCGACCGGATCGAGGCCGCCGCCATGGAGCGCGCGATCAAGGGCGTGCCGCATGAACACGTGCTCGCCAATGGCGATATCGTCGTCCACGGCGCGAAGCATAACGAGAACCTCGTGATGTTCTTCCTGCGCAACCGGCGGCCCGAGAAATACTCCGCCCACCTGCGCCCCGGCAACGCGGTCTACGAGCGCATCCGCGCCGAGGTGCTGACCGACCTGATGCAGCAGGCCGAGCGCAACCGCGGCGCGCTGGTCGACCTGATCGCCGCCGAGGTCGATGCGCTAAGGGAACGCGAGCCCCAAGCGGGCAAGGATGCAGACTAGGCCAACCGGCCGAATACGCGCCCAGCGGTGGAGCCGGCTACCCGGCGCGGGAGGGAGGAAAGCCCCCGTCCGATAGGTAGGAGGGAGAGCACAAGATATACGATTTGGTCGCAGTTTCTTGCGACGCTTTTGTCCATGAGACTCTTGACGATTACCAACTGGGCGTACGGCGCGACCGTTGCGCTAACCGTGATGTCCTGCGTTACGATGTTGCAGGCCTCCAGCGCGCAAGAAAGCGAGCGAAAGGCGGTAGAACAGCGCTATCGGCTCGACAAAGCGACGGGCCAGCTCGGCACCGAGCTTTACGCCCTAACCGATCATGCACGGCAATATCTGAACACCGGCGACCCGACCTACAACGCCATTTATCGCCACGACCTGGAAAACCTCAGGTCAGTCGAAGAGCGCATAAGTCACGTCGATGATGCCGGGGCGAGCGCGAATGAGCTGGACATTCTGAAAGACGCGGTCCGCTGGGCGGATACGATGCAGGCCGAGCAAACTCTGGCGATAGATGCCTTTGAAGAGGGGAATGAAGCGCAGGCACGGCAAATCCTGTTCGGCGCGGAATATGAGCGCCAACTCGACCAGGTGCAGGCGCGGATTGTCCGATTTCAGGACCTGGTGGACCGCCGTACGGAGCAAACCGTGCAGGCTGCTGCCGAGGCCGCCAGGCTTTGGAAGGCCTTGTCCGAGATCGTGCTTACGATCACCGCAATCCTGTTTCTGTGCGTGCTCTATTTCATCTTCAAACGACGCGTTCTGCGGCCAGTGCTGAAGCTTAGCGACGTGGTCGGGCGGCTGGCCAAGCAGGACTATGCCGCCGAACTCCCGGATATCGATCAGATCGACGAGATCGGCGATATGGCCAAGGCCATCCGGATATTCCGCGAAAACGGCCTGGAACGCCAGCGGCTGGAAGCTGAACGCGATGCTGACCTCGAAACACGGAGCCGGCTGTCATCAATGACCCAGCGCATGCACAGCTCCGATACGCTGGACGATCTGCAAGATGTGGTGAAGCGTTTCGTGCCAACCATCGTCCCCGATCACGCGGGCGTTCTCTATCTGCTTGACGAAAAACGCAACGCGGTGGTGGCAGCCTGTGACTGGCTCGATCCCCACTATTCCGTTCGGGAGTTTCCGCCGTCGGCGTGCTGGGCCCTGCGCCGCGGGCTGCCCCATAGCCCCGCCAACGGGAGCGTGGATGTTCCGTGCCATCATCTCCAGCTGGAAGGTGCGGACGTTCCCAATACATTGTGCCTGCCGCTCACGGCCCAGCGCGAAACCATGGGGCTGCTTTATCTCGAAGCGCGCAGCGACGAGTCCGAAGGAATTGCCGTCAGCGAAGTCTATCTGAACATGCTGGCCGAAAATATCGCCGTTGCGGTCGCAAATCTGCGACTGCGCGATGCCTTGCGGGAAATGGCAATGGTTGACGCCTTGACCGGTCTGGCCAACCGCCGCAGCCTTGACGAGGTTCTGGAAGCACAATTCGCCCGCTCGCTTCAGAACGATGAATCGCTCAGCTGCCTGATGATCGATATCGACCACTTCAAACGCTTCAACGACACCTACGGACATGAAGCTGGCGATTTGGTTCTGCAAGAAGTCGGCGGCGTGTTGAAAGGCTCGACGCGCGAGCCCCAACTGGCCTTCCGCTATGGCGGCGAGGAATTTCTGATGTTGCTTCCCGGGCTGGGCGCTGAACTGGCGATCCAGCGTGTCGGGGAAATTCGCGCCAAGGTCGGCGCCCTGCACGTAACCTATGCAGGGACGGAGCTGGGGCCGATCAGCGTCTCGGTTGGGATCGCAACCGCCCCCGAACACTGCCATCGCAACGAGCTGGTGGAAGCCGCCGATGCGGCGCTGTACAGGGCAAAGAGAAATGGCAGGGATCGAGCCGAAGTCGCGCAGCGGAGGCAAGAACGTATCGCCGCAGTTTCGACGAGCTAGCTCTTGGTCGCTTGCGAACGGGAACTGTCCGTTTTCCAACAGACCGGATGCTGATGCTGCCGGACCGTCCATAGCCGATAGGCTGCAACCGACGCGTGCAACGGCGGCCTGCTACTCGGCTGCGGCGAGAACCTCGGTGCGCTCGTCCCTGCCCGATTAGCGGAAATAGGCAGGCAGGGGGCGACACTTTCCCGGAAACGACTATGTTATAGCTTACCTATATCCACCTGAAACGGTTCGTAAACCAGTTACCGGTAGGCCGGTTTGATGGCGGATATCGAGCCAGAGAAAATACAACTGGGAATGGAGCAAGGCGCTGCGCTCGATGAGCACGCGTCCTATGCAACCTGGCCCCGTGACGTACAAAAATTGTGGCTGACGATGAATTCGCCGCGCATCGTGCGCGAACTCAGGTTCCTGCATCTGGCTGGCATGGCCATGTGCCTGCTGTGCATCCCGCTGGATGCGCTGGCAAAGGTCCTTCTGCTCGGCACTACGGTGCGACTGGTCGTGGTGATACCGACCTACCTCCTCGGCATCTGGCTTCTCCAATCCAAGCACAGTTCGCTACGCCTGGTGGGGGCCATGGGGCCGATTGCGGTGTTCGCAGGCGCGGTATCACTCATCGGGATGGAGGCCACTGGCCAATTCTCCGACAGGTATATCATGGCCGCCTCGATGCTGGTCTCGGCAAGCATCGTGCACATTCCCCTAAGCGTCCGCCTCTCATCCTGGCTCTCAGCGTCAGGTTTCCTGGCCATTGCCCTGCCCTTGCTGCTCGTCGATTCTGCGGCTGCCCAAGCTCCCGACTTGCTGATCTTCGCCTTCCTGTGCTGCACATTCCCCCTCATCTTCAAGCGGCGCAGCGATCGCCTAAGAGATCAGAACTTCATTCTCTCCCTCAAGAGTCGCCAGGCTCAGGCGCAATTGTTGACGATAAACAAGGAGCTGGAAGACCTCTCACAGATGGACCCGCTTACCGGCCTTCTCAATCGGCGTGGATTCGAGAGGCGCTTTTCCGCAGCGTTTGAGGAGGCGCAGGCGTCAGGAGAGCCGCTGGCGGTGGTTCTGCTGGATATCGATCATTTCAAGCACTTCAACGACACCTACGGCCATCAGCTTGGTGACGAATGCCTGGCACAGATCGGTACCCTGCTCAAAAGCGAGATCAAGCAGCACAAGGGGTTTGCGGGTCGCTATGGCGGAGAGGAGTTCATCGCCACCTTGACGGGTAGCAAGAGTGCCAATGCCGTGAGCATTTCCGAGCGCTTACGCAAGAAGATCGCAGATCTGGAAATTCTCGACAATTCCGGCAACAGGATACCGGTTACCGCCAGCTTCGGAGCGCGAATAGCGCGGGCTGCCAAGCTGCGGCGGCATGAACTCATCCGCGATGCAGACAAGGCCCTTTACGTTGCCAAGAAAGAAGGCCGAAATCGCGTCGCGCTTTATCAGGGCGGCGGAAAGTCGCTCAAGCAAGACGTTGAACTAAGCGGCTCCCACAATACGCGATACGAAGCCAGACCACGGCCACTCCAACCGGAAGCTGCGTCGCCTCAACACAAGCGCGTACTCTAGGCGCCTGAATTTGCGCGGCTCCCACCACGCCGCAATACGCGTTAGGCAAAACAAGACATTGCCGCGCCGGACAAAGACCCCTAGAAATGGACAAAATCAATTTGCCGTCTGGCATCGCTCTGGGGAGAGACCGAATGATCCGCCGTATTGCCGCCGCCCTCTGTGCTGCCTCCGCTCCGGCGCTGGCATTGGCCCTCGCTGCGCCCACCGTGGCGCAGGAGCGTCCCGCCGATCTCACCGAGCTGCCGCCCGTCCCCACCACCTACGAACCGGCAAAGACGTCATGGGGCGACTACGACTTCACCGGCACCTGGCCGATTGAGAATATCAACACCGGCCACATCCTGTTCCAACGTCCCGCTGCCTATGGGATGCGCCAGTGGGTCACTGATGAGGAGTTCGCACGCCGCCTTGCCGCCGCACGCGGGAACGACGGCAACTTCGCCGAAGCGACCGAGAGCGGCATCGGCACCGCCGGGACCGAGGGGCTGGAGGCGTGGTTCGAGTCGACCAGCTTCGGCAAGCGCACCGCCATGCTCGTCAGCCCGGCCGATGGCCAACTGCCCACGCTCACCCCGCAGGCGATGGAGCTGTTCAAGGAAGGCCGTTCGGGCTGGGTTCCGGGGCAGGGCTATGACTGGGTGAGCGACTTCGACAGCTGGGACCGCTGCGTGAGCCGGGGCTTTCCAGCCTCGATGTACCCGTTCCGCTACAACAACGGCATCCGCATCTTCCAGAGCCCCGGCGTGATGACGATCGTGCTCGAAATGCTCGGCACCCGCGTGATCAAGATTTACGACAGCAAGGAAGAAGCGCAGGCGGCCCGGTGGGACAAGTCGGTCGAGGCGTGGATGGGCGATTCGCGCGGCTGGTGGGAAGGCAAGACGCTGGTGATCGAGACCACCAACATCGTCTCGGGCGACAGCGCTACGCACGACAGCTATGCCCGTTCGGCCAGCCCGCTCAACATGGCGACACAGTTCACCGGCACGCTCGAGGTGCCCGCTTTCAACACCGTGCCGATGAGCGATCAGGCGATGACGGTTGAGCGGCTGACCATGGTCGGCCCCGACGAGATCGTTCACGAGCTGACCTATTCGGACCCCGAGGTCTATACCAAGCCCTGGACCACGCGCGTCTCGTGGAGCCGCGACGAAGACTACCAGTTCTTCGAATATGCCTGCCACGAGGGCAACTACATGCCGCGCGACTATATCAGCGCGAGCCGGGCCCAACAGGCCCGCATCGCCGCGGGTGAGGAAGAGGCCGTAACCGCCGAAAACGACGACCGCAGCCGCTTCGCCCAGCCCTTCGACCACGATCCCGGCACCGGCCCACGCCCTGGCTTCGGCCCGCCGCCAAAGGACGATGACGCCACCGAATAGCGTCCTCCCGTTATAATATAGCGTCCTCCCGCTATTACGAATTATCTTGCAACCTCAGGTTACGAACCCTAGCGAGAGCCGCGTCTAGGGAGCTATTCTGGTGAACATGTTGTTTTAACAACAAAATGCCATCCAGATGTGGGGTGTGGGCCCCACAGGATCATAATTTACGACCGAAGTTTCCTCGACGACCTTTGCACGACGGATGGAACCAACGGGGGGGTAATGAAAAGCTACAATGTCGAAGGTCTCGAACCTTTGCAGCCGGAGGTATGGATCTCCAGGGTGGAGATGCTGGCCGCTTCGCTGCAGGACAAGCGCCTGGAAAACGGCGCCCTGGCGCGGCTTCTCAGGCTAGCCTATCACCTGTGCTTGCTGGCACCGAAGACCTTGCAGATCGAAGGCGTAAGCCGGAACAGCGAGGCCTGCCTTGAAGCTCTGCTTGAAGCTAGCCAGTTCGATACGGCCGCTGTTCTGCTGCTCGGGACCAATCCTATGCTGGATATCCGGCGCCACGAACAGGGCGCGAAGGTCAGTGTCCGCCTGTTCGCGGGAGAGGCGATTGGCAACGGTTCGGGCCCAACGATGGCCCAGGCCGCGCTCGCCGCAATCATGGAGTGCCTGATGATGGAGCACGAGCTCAATCAGACGATCCGGGCCTATCCTTTAGCTGGCCATAGTCCGCGCAAATACCAACCCGGATCGCATCAGTAGTCGACGGTACGTCGAGTTCCGCGAGCATCGTTGAGCGCGCCTTGTCGACCTGGCTTGATGTGAGGCCCGTTCTGGCGACGATATCCGCCTTGCCGCATCCATCCAAAAGCATATCCAGAAGCTGCTGCGATCGCGGACTGAGCTGGCGCACGCGTCGGACCGCGTCCCGCGTCATGGCGTCCAGGTCGCGCGACAGCTCGAAAGTGTCCTGCGAGAATCCCCAAGGGTCGTAGTCCGACATAGCCTCACCCTCACCCCGACCACTCGGAAGCCCGTTGGCCGACCTATATTTACTGGTCTTATTGTCAGCAACCCACATATATAAATTTCCCGAATTTTCAACACCCTTCTTTCCACATCTTACAATATGGAAAGAAAATCCCGTGCCGAGGCGAAAGTGCTTCATGATGCCAACAGGCGGTTGTGACGCATCGAATAGGCCCGCCCGGCGCCAATGATGAGGTGATCGACCAGTTCAAGTTCGAGTTCGCGTACCACCATCTCGAACCGGGCGGTCGCGAGCCGATCTTCCTTGCTGGCAAGCGCTCTGCCCGAAGGATGGTTGTGCGCAAGAATGAGCTTATGCGCCTCAAGTTCGAAGGCGCGCCGCATGATCGTGCGCGTGCGTAGCGAGAGCTTTGAATGGCTCCCGGCGGCAATCCGCTCGTCACGGATGTAGCGGCCGCCGGAGTCCATGAAGATCACATGCAGCCTCTCTTCATGCGCATTCTGCAGCTTGCAGAGCAGGTATTGCGCAAGCCGCGGATCGGCCGCATCGACCACCTCCCCTGCGATCTCCTCGCGCCATCCGGCCGAAGCCAGTTTGCGCGCGGCCAGCAACGCCTCGGCCACCTCACCGTTGCCGCCAAGCGCAGCGTAGAGCGCCTCGCGGCTGACCGTCATGATCGCGGAGATAGAGCCGAACCGGGCCAGCAGGTCATCCGCACTGGCCTCAGCATGCGAGCCAAGGATCGGCCTCAGGAGATTCGCCAGGACCGATAGCTGCCGTAACGCGCTATCCGCTTGCGGTGGCAATAGAGACCTACTGCCAGGGCAACTATCAGAATGTATGACGGTGCTCGCATCAGGATGAAATACACAATCCCCGGCATGGCGACGTTGATGTCGCGCGTGAGGTGCATCATCAAGGAAATGAGCTGCGCAGCCAACAGCCATAAAGGGTACATCCGATTGGCCTTGAGCGCGAGGGCAGCGAATGCGAGTACTGCAATGAGATCAATCAGAAAGTAGCCGATCTCAACAGAATCGTACTCACCGCCCTGCGGGAAGGCGATGGGATAGATTACCACCAGAACCACCATTCCAAGCAGTATGGCCGAGGCGCACTTTTCGGGAGGTCCGCCCCGATAGAATGCGTAAACAAACAGCCCAAGGATTGCGAGGTACTGGAAGATCGCCCGGTAGTAGATCAGAAACTCTGCCATGGTGCATCAGCACCATGGCAGGCTCGTTCTTGCAATAGCGATCAGGCCGCTTTGACCGACGCTTCCTGCACGCCGTTGACCGGACAACGGCCAATCGTATCGGGAATTGCAGTTATAGTAAGAAAGTCGTCGCGCATCGCCTTGTGCGCACGGGCCAGCTGCCCCATAGCCTCGACCTGAGCCTTCTGCGCCTCTTGCACACGCATCACGGCCGTGTGGCCCTGATACTGCGGCAGTTCGGTATCGAGGCGGACGGACATCATGCTCATTTGCAGGCGAGCATAGGCGCGCATGCACTCGTTGGTCAGGCGTTCGGCTTCTTCGAGTTCGGCGGCGATGCGCACGCCAGCAGTTTCAACAGACAGCATTTCACTTTAACTCCCGCCCGGCTTGCTCAGGGCCGAGCCCCACGATTGGGGAGGAAAGCGAAATACCGTCAGACCAGATTGCCAAGCGCCTCCGCGACAGCCAGCAGAACGAGCGTTAGCACGACCATGCCCAGCGCCAGCCCCACGGCAGCAAGCAATCGGTACAAGGCGGCAGAATCGCCATCGAGCACCTCCGGGACAACGCGGGGTTCGGATTGACTGGCCCATGGTGCGCTGCGCTGGAAGGACATCGCATCGCTCAGGACCAGGTCGTCATCCGCGCCATTCCCGATGCCGGTATCCGTGTCCGGGTCGTGCTCAGACAGATGAAAAATCTTACCTGTATTTTGCTTATAGCCTGCAGATAACGCATCAGAATGTTCGCGGTAGAGCCGAACCAGCTCCTTGCGCAGCATGCCGCCGGCCTTGGCCCGCACCGTCTCGATCCGTTGGACCACGGCGCTCTCGGAAATATCGAGTTTTGCGGCGATTTCCTTGCTCGTCCAACCTTCGCAGAGCAGGTCCATAGTCTCCCGCTGTTTGACGGTAAGGCTCTCGAACAGCTCTGCGTAGTTGGAGGCGAGCGACTGTCTCATATACGCATCAGTACTATGAGATGCGTGATCATGTCTACAATTGGCAGATGTGTCAGCCGTTCGAAATCTGGCCTGCAGAGGCATGACGCCCCATCCCATTTGCGCAGGCTTGGAGGCAGCGCCACGCACAACAGAGCGCGCGCTCAGACGTCCCTCAACGAGCCGCCTTGTGCTGCAGATGCGCCTTAGCTGGAGGCTGGCACGACAACCGCCGGAGCGGCCGAGCTTTCGAGATAGTCCTCGTAATCAGCCTCGACCGGATCGAGCCCGTCGGTCACGGTGAGCACATAGTTGCCGACCGAACCACCCAGCCCACTGACCTTGATCCGCAAGGAATCGAGCAGCTCTTCGCTGCCCGCGATGGTCGACAGGTCGACCGGGATCATGGCGTTGAGGTCACCCGCGCCATCGTCGTCCGACTCCACTACGGCAAAGCCGAGCGGGGTATCGAAGCCCAGCTCCAGATAGGGATCGAGCGAATTGGCAAAGTCAGGATCGTCGCTGGTAGCTGCGATCATCCGCACGGTGACTTCGCCGCCGCCATCGCGAATCGCCGACAGCGCGCTGTCTGACAGTTGATAGAGGATCGAGCTGGGATCGAGATCGCCATTCTCATAGCCCGCGCCAATGCGCCCGGTTGCGCTATCGCCGATGGCAACCACCTGCAGCGGCGCCTGAACCGTAGGTTCGCGCCGCGGACCGACCCGCAAGGTATAGCCGCCGACGCTGCCGCTAAGGCCGCTGGCGACAATGGTGTAGGTCTCATCGCCGGTCATGACGTAGCGGAGCAGCGAATTGAGATCGTTACCGCCGTCATCGTCCTCGGCCACGGTCTGGCCACTGGCATCGCGCAGTGCGAGATAAGGGTCCAGCTCGTTGCCAATGTCGGTATCGGCCACCATCGCCACTTCAAGCAGCAGGCCTTCTTCGCCGGGAAACGTGAACAGGTGCTCCTCGCCGCCGAAGATCTGCCCGGTTTCCTCGGAATTCCAGCTGACCGCGCGCACATCCTGCGGATCGTAGTCGAGCGTGGTCAGCCTGAGATCGAAGGTACCCGGGGCGATGAAGGTGCCAGCGGCCTCTTCGACGACATCGGCAGCGGCGTCTTCGCCGGCCACATCACCGGCAAAGGAGGTGACTTCGATGCGCAGACGCATCGCCACTGTGTCGGAGATCACGGCGCGCGAGTTCAGCCCCTCGCCGCCATCGTCATCCTCGACGAGCAGGTCGCCGGACTCGGCATTGTAGACGCGCAACACGGGATCGAGTTCGCTGGTCGAGAAAACATCGATGCGCATCGCGTCGTCGGCCGGCTTCGAGACTTCGAACAGCACCGGTTCGCCATCGTAGATGCCGTTGAAGACGCGCGTATCGCTCTCTTCATGGTCGAGGTCGCGAACCTGCTGCGCTGCGGCCGGAGCCGCCATTGCTGCGCTCGCAAGCAAGGCCGCCATCACAAAACCTGCACGCATCGTATTGTCTCCCTCGTCCGGAATTCTGCCCGGAGCCCATATGCACCACAGACCTTGCTGGCAAATGAAAGCCTGAAACTATGCGGTTTTAGGCCGTGAGATGAGCAACCAGCGCGCGCACCTTCTTCTGGCGCCATTGCGGGCGCGGGGCGACCAGCCAGAACGCGCGGCGACAGCTCACTGTCTCGCCCACGGCAACCAGGACACCGCTCGCCAGCGCTTCGGTCACCAGCGGCAGCGGCATAAACGCGGTGCCCAGCCCAGCCAGAGCCGCCGACAGCGCCTGCCCGGCATTGCCCGCCTGCAGCACCACCGGCGCATCGTCAGCCGGCTCAAACCCCGGCCAGCTGATCCAGCCTTCCTGACCGCCCGGCGCGGCCACCGCCACGCGCTCGCCCGGTGCCAGCTGCACCCCTTCAAGCTCACCCGGCCCTTCGACCAGCCGCACCGCCAGATCGAGGTTGGCCTCGGTGAAATCGGCATTCTCGTCGCCCGCCAGCGCGAAGCGGACCTCAGGGTTCGCCGCGCGGAACGAGGCCATCCGCGGCGCCAGCCACTGGGCGAAAAACTCACGCGGGGCGGCCACGGCATAGGTGGATGAGCCCTGCCCGGCCTGCATCGCCTGAACGCTTTCCTCAAACCGCAGGAAGCCTTCGCGCAGCGGCTCCAGGCCCGCCTGCGCCTCCTCGGTCAGTTCGAGGCCCTTGCTGGTGCGGCGGAACAGCACCACACCGAGCACGTCTTCCAGCGCGCGGATCTGCTGGCCGACAGCGGCGGGCGTTACCGCCAGCTCATCGGCTGCGCGGGTGAAGCTCAGGTGCCGGGCGGCAGCATCGAATACGCGCAGGGCGTTCAGGGGCAGGTGTGTGCGTTTCATGTCTCGGGCGCGCGGTCTATGCCTGCGGGCGCGGCCCGGCAAGCCCTCTAGTGCGTGCTTTCGGCAGGGGCTTCGAGCACAAAATAGGGGATCGCGACCTCGAACACCGAACCATCTGCGTGGGTGAAGGCATAGTGCCCCTCCATCGCGCCGTGGCGCGTGTTCAGCTCGCAACCGGAAACGTAGTCGTGCGTTTGCCCCGGCGCGAGCACGGGCATTTCGCCAACCACGCCCTCGCCATCGACCACGTTGATCATCCCGTCAGCATCGGAAATGCGCCAGTGGCGGGTACGCAGCTGGATCGTCTCGTCGCGGTGGTTTTCAATGCGAATGTGATAGACCCAGAACCAGCGGGCCGCCTCCACGCGCGATTGCTCGGGCATGAAGCTCACCGCCACGCGCACGGTGACACCGTGGGTGGTGGCAGCATACTGAAACAGCGAGTGGAGCATGGCATCGGTCATTACAGACGCAGCCTAACGCCTTCGCCGCAAGGAGCAAGGACTTCGCGGCAAGCGGCGCGCGCAGATGGCGGCTCAGCCCTGCCCCACAACCACCTCTGGCCCGCACGAAAGCTCCCACCTTACGCCGTCACGCGGATATTCGAGCAAGACCTCGGCCGAGAGCGAGCGCCGCGGAATGTCGCTGATCAGGCTGGTGCCAAAGCCGGTCCGTTGCGGGGCAGCGACCGGCGGGCCACCTTCCTCGTGCCAGAACATGGAGAAACCGGCAGGGCCATCGCCATCGGCAGGGCGTAAATCCCAGCCGATCGTGACCTTGCCTCCGTCGCACGAAAGCGCGCCATGCTTGAGCGAATTGGTCGCCAGTTCGTGCAGCGCCATGCCGATCACCTCGGCCGCGCGCGGCTTGAGCGAGACGGCTGGCCCATCGAGCATCAGCCCACCCGGCGCCGTCTCGACGAAGCGCAACTGCTGCTGCGTCAGTTCGAGCACCGGCACGTCGCGCCACTCGCGCCGCACGAGAATATCCTGGTTGACCGCCAGCGAGCGCACCCGTTCCTCGAACCGGGCGACGAACCCGGCGTCGTCAGGCGCAGTGCGGCGGGCCAGCGCCTGCACGATCGCCAGCATGTTCTTCGAGCGGTGGTTCACTTCCATCAGCAGCACGCGGATCTGTTCGGCCTGCTCGCGATGTTCGGTGATGTCAGTGTTGGTGCCGAACCAGAATTGCACCTCGCCATCGTCGCCGCGCACCGGCAATGCGCGCGACAGATACCAGCGATATTCGCCGTCCTTGCGGCGTAGAGGGAAGGTATCTTCCCAGCGTTCCTTCGCTGCAAGACTCTCGCGATAGCCCGTCAGCACCCGCTCGACATGATCGGGATGCTGTATCGACGTCCAGCCGAACCCCTGCATGGTTTCAAAGTCGGTGCCGGTGTAGTCGTACCAGCGCCGGTTGAACCAGAAGATCTTGCCGTCCGGGTTTGCCATCCAGGCAAGCTGGCTGATGTTGTCGGCCAGCATGCGAAAGCGAAGGTCGGCCTCGCGGATGCGGCGCTGGCTTTCGAGGTAGGGGCCAGCATTGCGGGCAATCTTGCTCACGCCAACGATATTGCCCGCTTCATCGCGCACCGGCGAAACCGTGGCCGAAATGTCCATCAGCGTGCCGTCTTTGTGCAGGCGCTTGGTGAAGAACTGGCCGACCACTTCGCCCTGGCGGATGCGTGCGAGAATGGCGTCTTCCTCGTCCGGGCGATCGTCCGGCAGCAGCCCCCTGGTCGATTGCCCAACCATTTCGGCAGACGAATAGCCGAACAGCTTCTCGGCAGCCGTGTTCCAGCCGATGATCGTGCCATCGATTCGCTTCGCCACGATCGCATCGTGGCAGGATTCAACGAGGCAGGCGTAATAGTCTGGATTCATGGGCACGTTGTGAGAAGCTTTGCCAGTTTGTGAAACGCAGATTATGCGCGTTTCAGCTAGCCCGCACCACACATTTATCGAAGCAGGCGATCAAATGCCTGCCGCGTCGAACGCCCGGCCCAGATCCTCGATCAGGTCGAGCGGGTCTTCGAGCCCGATGTTGATCCGGATCATGCCCTCGCCCACGCCCATGTCTGCGCGGCCCTCCGGCCCCATGCTGTGATGGGTGGAGCTTGCCGGATGGCAGGCGAGCGACTTCGAATCGCCGATGTTGTTCGAGATATCGACCAGCTGCATCGCGTCGAGCACGGCAAAGGCCTTCTCGCGCCCGCCGTCGACAACGAAGCTGAAGATCGGCCCGAAGGCATCCATCTGGCTGGCCGCCAGCTCATGCTGGTCAAAGCTCGGCAGACCGGGATAGAGCACCTCCACCCCGCGCCCTTCGACGAACTTCGCCACTTCCAAAGCATTCTCGCTCTGCTGGAAGGCCCGCAGCGACAGCGTCTCCAGACCTTTCAGCACCACCCATGCGTTGAACGGGGCGCAGATCGGGCCGGTGTTGCGCAGGAACGGCGAGAGCACCTCGTGGATAAAGTCGTTCGAACCGCAAACGGCGCCCACCAGCACGCGGCCCTGCCCGTCCATCAGCTTGGTGGCCGAATAGGCGACGAGGTCCGCCCCATATTCGAGCGGGCGCTGCAAAGCGCTGGTGGCAAAGGCATTGTCGACCAGCGTTGTGATGCCGTGGGCCTTGGCCAGGCCGCAGACGAACCGCAGGTCAACCACGTCGAGCGTCGGGTTGGCCGGGGTCTCGAAGAAGAACACCTTGGTGTTGGGCTGGATCGCGGCTTCCCAGGCGGCATTGTCGCGCCCGTCGACCACCGTGTGGGTGATGCCGAAACGCGCCAGCACGTTCGTCATAATCCACCGGCACGACCCGAAAGCCACCTTCGCCACCACCACGTGATCGCCTGCCGAAAGCTGGCACAGCAGCGCCGAGGTCATCGCCGCCATGCCCGAGGCCTGAACCTTGCACGCCTCGGCCCCCTCCATCGCCGCGATCCGCTCTTCGAGCATCGCCACGGTGGGGTTCTGGAAGCGCGAATAGACCATGCCCTCGGCCTCGCCGGCAAAGCGGTCGGCCACTTCCTGCGCGCTGTCGTAGGAGTAGCCGCTGTTGAGATAGAGCGCCTCGCTCGTCTCGCCGTGGTCCGAACGCCAGGTGCCCGAACGCACGGCGCGGGTAGCGGGGCGCCAGTTGCTGGTCTGGCTGCGATCTATGCCGGTGGTCTTCTTCATGATGCGCCGCCGTTTACGGACATGCGACCGATTTGCCAATTGCCCTTGGTGCCGCGCCCTCTTATTCGCTGAAGCGATGAGACGGCTGCTTGCCCCACCCCACCGCTCCAGCGATCCGATCCTGTGGCACGGCCTTATCGCATTGGCGTTCCTGGTGCTGGTGCTGATCCGGATCAAAATCCCCTCGACGCCCTATTTCGACGAGGTCCACTATCTTCCGGCGGCGCGCCGTTTTCTCGACCTGTCGCACGTGGCCAACCTCGAACATCCGCCGCTTGGCAAGGAGCTGATCGCGCTGTCGATCTGGCTGTTCGGCGATGGCCCGTTCGGCTGGCGCGCGCTGTCGGCGCTGTTTGGCACGCTGGCGCTATTCGCGGCGATGCGCGCCATGTGGCTGACCGGTCGCGCGGGCACGGCAAGCGTGCTCACCGGGCTGTTCGCGGGCACGAACTTCATCCTGTTCATCCAGTCCCGCATCGCCATGCTCGACATATTCATGGCCTCGTTCCTGATGCTGGCGACGTGGATGGTCGTGGGCGCATGGCGTCAGAACGAAACCGCGCGCTGGCGGCTGGCAATCGGCGGCGTGGCTCTTGGCGCCGCGATGGCCTGCAAGTGGAACGCGGTACCGCTCGCCGTATTGCCCGGCCTGACCTTCCTCGCCATCCGCATGCGCGAGGCAGGCTGGCAAGTGTTCACGGGCACGCGCTATCCGCCGATCCGCGGCATGGCCTTGTGGGAAGCGGCGCTGTGGCTGGGCGTGCTCCCGCTCGCAGTCTATTGGGCCAGCTTCCTGCCCTATGGCGCCTTCACCGATCCGGGCAGCACCGGCGATGGTATTGTCGCGCTCCACCGCCATATGCTCGACCTGCAGCAAGAGGTGCTCAAACCCCACCCCTATCAAAGCGTGTGGTGGCAGTGGATCTTCAACAGCCGGGTGATCTGGTATCTTTATGAGGTGATTGACGGGGCGCAGCGCGGCGTGATGTTGATCGGCAACCCCGTGACCATGATCGCTGGCCTGCCTGCGCTGGCATGGTGCCTGTGGGCGGGCGTGAAAGACGGACGGCGCGATTGCCTGGGCGTGGCGGTGCTCTATCTCGTCAGCATGGCGCTATGGTTGGTGGCGCCCAAGCCGGTGCAGTTCTACTTTCACTATTTCCTGCCAGCGATGTTCCTTTCCGCAGCATTGGCCCTGGCAGTCGAACATCTGTGGCAGCGCGGCGAAAGGCTGATCCCGGCGGCGATCACGCTGGGCGCACTGGTGGCCTTCGCGTTCTGGTATCCCGTGCTCAGCGCCGCACCGCTGGAGAATGACAAGTCGTTCCTCGTATGGGCATGGTTCGAGGGCTGGCGCTGAGGTCAAGAAAAAGGCCGGCACCGCCCATGCGATACCGGCCTTTTCGGCTTGTTCAGTCCATCGGGCTTACGCGAGTGCGCGCGAGTCCGACTTGGGGCCGAACAGGAACCAGGCGAGGAAGCCGAGGATCGGCAGCACGACAATGCCGATGGTCCAAAGCACCTTGCTGAGGGTCGAGGTCGGGCTCGATACGATGTTAACAATGGCCCAGATGTCGAGCAAAAGCACGACGACGCCGAAGATAAATTCCATGGTTCGCTCCTGAATTTGGAGCCGCAAACGTTTGCGGCAATTATAACTCAGGAACTACCGAAGGCCCGCTCCGGTTCCTTCCGATTACCTACTTAAAGTCGCGCGAGCACCGCATCGCCCACTTCGGTCGTTCCCGCAGAGCCGCCCAGATCGGCGCCGGTGATGCCGTCGGCCAGCGCCTGCGACACGGCCTTTTCGATCCGCACGGCAGCCTCTTCCAGCCCGAACGAGTGGCGCAGCAGCATGGCCAGCGACAGGATCATCGCCATCGGGTTGGCCTTGCCCTGCCCGGCGATATCGGGGGCGCTGCCGTGGATCGGCTCGTAGAGGCCGAAGGTGCCCTTCTCGGTCTGCCGCTCGCCCAGCGCAGCGCTGGCGAGCAGGCCGATCGAGCCTACGCACATGCTCGCCTGATCGGACAGGATGTCGCCGAACAGGTTGCCGGTCACAATCACGTCGAACTGGCCGGGGTTGCGCACCAGCTGCATCGCCGCGTTGTCGACATACATGTGGCTGAGTTCGACATCGGGATAGTCGGCACTGACTTCGATCACCACGTCGCGCCACAGCTGGCTGGTTTCGAGCACATTGGCCTTGTCGACGCTGCACAGCTTGCCCTTGCGCCCTTGCGCGGCGCGGAAGGCGACATGGGCGATGCGGCGCACCTCGTCCTCGGTATAGGACATGAAGTCATAGCCCTGACGCTGCCCGTCTTCGAGCACGCGCTGGGCCTTTTCGCCGAAATAGACGTCACCGTTCAGCTCGCGCACGATCAGCAGGTCGATGGCGCTCGCCACTTCGGGCTTGAGCGCGCTCATATGTTCGAGGCCCTTGAACATCGTCGCCGGACGCAGGTTGGCGAACAGGCCGAGCGCGGAGCGCAGGCCGAGGATCGCCTGCTCAGGGCGCAGGTGGCGTTCGAGGTTGTCGCAATCGGGATCGCCCACTGCGCCGAACAGCACGGCATCGCTGGTGCGTGCAAGGTCAAGCGTTTCGGGCGGCAACGGGTGGCCGTGTTTCTTGTAGGCAGTGCCACCGACATCGGCGATGGCTGTCTCGATGCCAAGGTCAAGCGCGGCCAGCACGCGCAGTGCCTCGGCCATGATTTCGGGGCCAATCCCGTCACCGGGCAAGCAAGCGATCATCATCGTATTCTTTCCAACAGGTCTCTCAGGCGTGAGCGCGCGGCCATAACATCGCCGCGCGTGCCCGCAAGCAGGTAGTGCGCGATTGGTGGGCCAAGTGCATCCATTGCCGTCAGCACATCGCCGGTGTCACCCGCCGGGCGTTCAACCCGCCCGCCATAGCCCAGCTCGCGCAGCACCAGCGATTCGTAGCCCACCAGCGCCGAGGCCCAGCCGCGCGCCGAGGGGGCGTGACAGATCGCCTCCAGCAGCGCCTCCAGCGCGGCATGAATCGCGGGATAGGGATATCGCTCGGGCAAAGCGCTGGCGGTGAGCGCGGTGACCCAGGCGATGGCGGCGGCGGGCAGCGGCTCGGCCAGCCAGGGCCCGCGGCTGGTCAGCAGTTCGAGCCTTGCGAAGGGAAGCTGGCTTTCCGAGCGCGCCGAAATTTCCGCAGCGACGACATTTCCCGGCAGCACCACGGGCCGCAACTGCCGCCCGCGTCCGCCCGCGACATAGGCGGCGACAAGGCCATGCTCCGCGGTCAGCAGCCGCGCGATCACGGCGGTCTCGCCGTGGGCACGGGCGGCAACGAGGATGGCTGGGGCGCGCAGTTTCATGGCGCCGCAGCGACTACTCCCCCGCCGCGCTCACGCCAAGCTGCTGTTCAAGGAAACGCGCCTGCTCGCGGTAGTAGAACCGCCGGTTGGCCAGCTTGCGCCAGCCGTGGCCTTCGTCGGGGATGCGGATGAATTCGGCGGTGATCCCGTTTTCGCGCAAGGCCGTCACCATCACCTCGGTCTCGGAAATGTCGATCCGCGGGTCCATCGCGCCGTGCGAATAGAGCACCGGCACCGCGATGCGGTCGGCACGAAACACCGGGCTCATTGCGCCGTAAAAGTCGCGCCAACGCTGCTCGGTAATATCCCCATATTCGATCCGATCGCTGGCCTTGAGCGCGGGCGAGGCCACCTCAAGCGCAGTGATCCAGTTGCCGACCCCATAGAGCGATACCCCGGCGGCAAAGGCATCGGGATATTCGGAGAGCACGGCATTGACCATGTAGCCGCCATAGGAGCCGCCCATCACCGCCGCCCTCTCGCCATCGATCAGGCCATCGGCAGCAAGCGCAGCCTTGAGGTCAACCAGATCGCGCACCGAATCGAGCCGCTTCTCGCGGTCATCGAGCGTCGAATAGGTCCGGCCCAGCCCGGTTGAGCCGCGCACATTGGGCTGGAACACCGCCACCCCGCGCGCGACGTGGTATTGCGCCACCGCGTCCCAATTCGGCGACGACTGCCCCGACGGTCCGCCATGAACGTCAAACACGACCGGCGGCGCATCGGCCCCCGTCCCGGCCCCGCGCGGGAGATAGAGCAAGCCTTGCAGCTCCACCCCGTCGCGCGCCGGATAGCGCACCACCTGCGGCCGCACGAGACTGGCCGGATTGACCCCGGCCAAGCTCGAGTCAAACACCCGCCGCGCACTCAGGTCTCCCGTGTCGACCACATAGATATCACCGGGGGTGCGCCAGCCGTTCACGCGCACCATCAGGCTGCTTTCCGCGCAGTCGATATCGTAGGTGCCCTCAGGCAGCCTTTCGACGCTCTTGGCCCCATCGCCGTTATCGACCCACAGGGTGTCGAACCCGTCGCGGCTGACAACATAGGCCAGCCCCTTCGCGCACACGGCAATGTCGCTGACATCGGCGTCGCCCTCGGCCACCACCGTGCCGGACATGCTGGCGATATCGAACATCGTCAGCGCACCGAATTCGCGCCCTGAATTGCTCGACATAAAGAAGGCCGAGCTATCGGGCACCCATGCAAAACCGCCGAGCGTGTGGCTGGCGCGGTCGTCCAGCGGCGGTGCATCGATGGTGGTCAGCTCGCCGCTGGCAAGATCAAGCAGCGAGAGGTTATCGGCATCCTCGCCCACCGTCTCGGCGACGATGGCATAGCGCCCGTCGGGCGAAACCGACTCCGCGATGGTGCCATAGTGACCCTCATAAACCAGCTGCGAATTTCCTTGGAGGTCAGCTTGATAGATGTCGTAGTCAAGACCGTTCCTGAGCGTGGAGGAATAGACGAAGCGGCCATCCTCGGCGAACCCGCCGAACGAGCGGAAGTCCCCCTCAGCAGCGGGCAGGATCGAGCGTTCGCGGGTGCCGTCGAGGCTGATCGCAAAGTAGCCCGGCTGCTCGTTGCCGTCGCGGTCAGCCGAATAGAACAGGCCCGAACCATCGGGCAGCCAGCGGAACATGCTCACCCCGGTGGCAAAGGTGAGCTGACGCGGCTGACCGCCGCTCGCGGGCAGCACCCACAGTTCGGGCTGTCCGGTCACGCGCTGAATGAAGGCGATGGTCTGCCCGTCGGGCGAAAGCCGAGCCGCGGTGGCGCCGCTGGCGAGGAGATAGCGCGCAATATCAACCGGCTGCTGCCCCGCCAGCCCGATGTCCGCTGCGGCTCCATCGGGTTCGATCGCTGCAATCGACAAGTCGGGGCCCGTCTGCCCGCCGAAAGCGCTATCCTGCGCGAGGGCGGGCACGGTCACCGCAACGGCGGCAGAGGCAGTAAGAAGGAGGCTGGCGAAGTGGCGCATGCAGATTGGGCTCCCTGATTGACAGGCAAGCAAAAGAGCATGCTTTCAGCTGAAACGAAAGTCGCATAGCGCCGCCTTGGCGCTACAAATGCGCAATCAGGAGAGCTTGGCCTCAAGCGCGGCGATGCGCGCGGCCAGCGCCTCGTTCTCTTCGCGGGCCTTGGCGGCCATGTCCTTCACCGCGTCAAATTCCTCGCGGCTGACGAAATCGAGACCGCCGAGCGATTCCTTCATCTTCTCACGCGCGTTATCGCGCGCCTCGCGGCTCATCCCGGCCAGCGTACCGGCGGCAGAATTGGCGAGTTTGACGAAGTCGGCGATGATCGGGTTCTGGCTCTGCATGACTGCTAAATGATCCTTGGGCGCACAATTCGCAAGGTGTTGGTTACTTCATTTCGATCCGCTGCACCGCGTTGTTCAGCGCCTCGTCCGACGCATCAGGGTTCAGTTGCAGGAACTGCAGGTTGAGCACCGTGGCAAACAGGATCCAGGCGAGATAGGGCAGCAACAGCAGCCCCGCCCAGCGCCGCACCTGGAAGAACAGGTAGATCGTGACCATCACGGCCACGTCGAGCAGCACGATCACCACCAGCGCCCCGGCAATGTTGTGCCACAGGAAAAACATCGGCGACCACAGCAGGTTAAGGCACAGCTGCACCACGAAAGCGATAATCGCCCCGTTGCGGAAGCGCGATCCGAAGGCGGAACAGACCCCGGCCAACGCCAGACCCATCGCAACATAAAGGATCGACCACACGATGCCGAAAGCGGCTGGCGGCGGGTATATGTCGGGCTTGCGCAACATCGTGAACCACGGGTTGCCATCCCCGCTTCCCGCCAACTGGCCAGACAGGAATCCGAGCAGCACGACCGCCGGAACGAGAAACAAAGACCAGCGGACTAGGCTGGCGCGCAACTGTGCCGGGCTGGCAAGACGATTCATCGTTCCCCCGTATGCGATTCGGACAGGTGATCCACGTAGGGTTGTGCCGTGTGTCGCATCCGCCCGCAACCCGCGGTTTGCCCCCATTTAGTCGGAATCGGGGCCTTTTTTGCGATCGCGCCATGCATTGACGAGAAATTCGACGTTTCCTTCGGTCCCGGTGATGGGGCTTGGCGCGAGGCCCTCGATAATCCACCCGGCATTTTCGAGCCAATCGCACACCTCGCGGCAGACCCGTTCATGCAGCGCCGGATCGCGCACGATCCCACCCTTGCCGACCTCACCGCGCGCGACCTCGAACTGCGGCTTGATCAGCGCGACCAGCCGGCATTCCTCCGCCGCCAACGCCAGCGGCACCTCCAGCACCTTGGCAAGGCCAATAAAGCTCGCATCGCAGACCACCCAATTGCAGGGGCGGTCGATCTGCGCCGTGGTCAGTTCGCGCGCATTGGTCTGTTCGAGCAGGGTGATGCGCTCGTCCTGCCGCAGCTTCCAGTCGAGCTGGTTGGTGCCGACATCGACCGCGAACACATGCTCCGCCCCATGATGGAGCAGAACCTGTGTAAAGCCGCCGGTCGACGAGCCGATATCCATCGCCACCGCGCCCGTGGGATCGAGCCCGAAGTGCTTGATCGCGTGATCGAGCTTGATCCCGCCGCGCCCCACCCATGGATGGTCCTTGCCCTTCACGCTGATGGCGGTGTCGACGGGCAGTTGCTGGCCCGGTTTGTCGATCCGGCTATCGCCGCCCTTGGCGTCCACCCGGAACACCAGCCCCGCCATTACCAGCGCCGCGGCGCGGGTGCGGCTTTCGGCCAGCCCCCGTTCCACCAGCAGTTGATCGATCCTCATGCGAGATGTCTTGCGCTCGGCCATGTGGGCCGCGATAGGAGGCACCGCGTACGCTTGCCAAGAGCCAAGCTGTGCGCGGACGATGAAATTCCTGCGTCCGGAGAAGCGCTTCATGACCGACAGACCGCCCCTCACCCCTGCTGGCAAGACCACCCGCCGCCTTGCGCTTGGCGGCGCGGGGCTTGCCGCGCTGGCAGGTCTCGGCCTGTGCCTCGGTGCCTGCGCGCCGAGCACTCCTGCGCCGGTGGCGGCACCCGCTCCGGCCCCGCGTCCTGCCCCAACTCCCGCACCGGCCCCCGCGCCGCAACCGCAACCCACGGCCGCTCCGCCGCAGGTCGTCACGCCCGCCTACGATAACTGGATGGACGCCCCGCAAACGCCGGGTGACTGGTCATTCCGGCTAATCTCCACTGGCGCGCTGGCGCAGTTCGGCACCGATCCGGCCAATCCGCTGTTCGGGCTCGAATGCGTGAGAGCGACCGGGCAAGTGTTGCTCCATATGCCGAGGGTAACCGGCGGCGCGCTGCTGCTCCACACCGAGACCATCGACCGCACCCTGGAGCCAGCGACCATACCGGGCGGCCCGGCCTATGCCCGCTATATCCTTTCAGCGCGCGATCCGCTGCTTGATGCGATAGTCTTTTCCAAGGGCCGCTTCGCCGCCATCGCGAACGGCGGCCCCGCCTACTTCCTGCCCGCCTGGCCCGAGGTCACGCGCGTAGTGGAAGAGTGCAGGCTCTAGCTTGTTGAGCGCAGCCCCATCCGGGGCTGCATCCTCGGCGTTGATCGCCCTGCCCTTGCAGGCTGCCGTGCACCTGCTGGCGGGCCGAGCCTGCGCGCAAAAGTAACGATGGCAAACCCGCAAAACCGCAACAAAACCGTCAAGAAAGCGGCTTGCGGGCAGGCGCTCTATTCTGACTGTGAAAAAGAATAAAACAAGCCTTGTCTTGTGCAGCTGCACGATTCACAAAGGACACAAGGCCAGCGGTTATCGCGGTCTTCGCCCCCGGTGAAACGGTTTTGGGTGTTGGCTAATTTAGCGCGAAAGGAGGTGATCCGATGTCTCATGGTTCAGCAGGGAGGTCGGTTAGTTTCCGCACGGGGCACTATCGGGTCTGAGCAACCCGGTAGAGGCTTACGTGGGCGGCACTTCCGGCCGCTGACCATGCGAAGGGCTGTTTCCGCTGAGGTGGAAGCAGCCCTTCTCATTTGGGCAACGATATCCGGGCGCAGCCCCGCTCCACAGAGCACCCTTCAAATTCACGCATCAACAGGCTAGACAATGCGCTGACACAAGCCATTTTGATGGAAAGTTTCTTCGCATCTTGCATTAGTATAATTTTCTGTCATTAGCGCCCATTCCACAGCAAGGACCACATAGTATGGCGACGCTCGCCGAAAGCCCGATTGCCTTTGAGACCGTGCCGCATCCGGCCCCTACCCCCGCTGATGAGCGCTCCGCGCGCATCGCCGAGCCGGGCTTTGGCACCGTATTCAGCGATCACATGGTCTCGATCGACTGGAACGAGGCGCACGGCTGGCACAACGCAAAGGTCGGTCCGCTCGAAGCAATCCCGCTGCACCCGGCGTCCAGCGTGCTGCACTATGCGCAGGAGATCTTCGAGGGCCTCAAGGCCTATCGCCTCGACGATGGCACCATGGCGCTGTTCCGCCCCGAAGAGAACGCGCGCCGCTTCAATGCTTCTGCGCAGCGGCTCGCCATGCCCGAGATTCCCGAAGAGACTTTCGTCGAGGCCGTTCGCCTCGCGGTCGAGGCCGACAAGGACTGGTTCCCCCCGGTTGACGGCGGCTCGCTCTATATCCGCCCCTTCATGTTCGCGACCGAGCACTTCCTTGGCGTGCGTCCGGCCAAGAACTACAAGTTCCTCGTGATCTGCTCGCCAGCGGGCAACTATTTCAAGTCGGGCGCGCCGGCGGTCAGCGTCTGGGTGTCGGACTATACCCGCGCAGCGCCGGGCGGCACGGGCGCTGCCAAGTGCGGCGGCAACTATGCCGCCAGCCTCGTGCCCACCAAGGAGGCCTTCGCGCAGCATCACGATCAGGTGGTGTTCCTCGATGCGGCCGAGCACAAATGGATCGAGGAACTGGGCGGCATGAACCTGTTCTTCGTGTTCGACGATGGGACCATGGTGACCCCACCGCTGAGCGGCACGATCCTGCCCGGCATCACCCGCGACAGCCTGATCACGCTTGCCCGCGATGAGGGGCTGGCCGTGCGTGAGGAGCGCTATTCGATCGAGCAGTGGCAGGCCGATGCGGCTTCAGGCCATCTGGTCGAGACCTTTGCTTGTGGCACCGCCGCCGTGGTCACCCCGGTCGGCACCGTCGCGGGTCGCGAGCACAACTTCACCATCGGCACGGGCGGCCCCGGCCAGCTGACCGGACGGCTGAAGCAGCGGCTGGTCGATATCCAGCGCGGCAAGGCCACCGATCCGCACGGCTGGGTCATGAAGCTGGACTAAGCGCAATGAAGATGTTGCAGGCGTTCCGCGTGGTCGCCTTTATCGAAGGGATCACCACGATCCTGCTGTTCCTCGTCGCCATGCCGCTGAAATACGGGCTTGGCTACGAGACGCTGATCCGCCCCTTCGGCATGGCGCATGGCGTGGCCTGGATCGCCTATGTGGTGGCCATGGCCGTGTGCCTGCCTTTCAAGGGCTTCACCATCGCCGAATGGCTGCGCACCTTCGTCTTCGCGCTGTTCCCGACCGGCACCTTCCTTAACGACCCGCTGATCGCGCGCCGTCAGGAACAGCTCTCCCGCGCCTGATCAGATCGAGCGCGGGTAGATCGGGAGGATATCGACCGGGATGTCGTTCATCCCGGCGATCACATCTTCGGCATGCTCGTCGAGATGGGCATATTTGGCGAAGAAAGCCTTGGTGCCCTCGTAATCGCCCTTGGCCTGGAGCATCAGCTCTTCGGCGAGCAGGTCACGCAGGCCGGTTTGCAGCTTTGCCATGTCGATCACATAGTGGCCCGCGTCGGCGTCCCAGGCGAAGGCGCCCTTGTCGAGCAGGTAGCCATATTGCACCGCCGAGCCCTTGCCGTGAGCTTCCTCGATGCCGAAGCGCACCGAGCGGAAAATCCCGGCGAAGTAGGTCGCCAGCAGCTCTTCCTTCTCCGCCTCGGGCAGTTCGCCGAGCTGCATCATGTACAGCAGGTTGTACATGCCCATGACATCAGCCTTGCTTTCCTCCAGCGCCGAATACTGCTCTTTCAGCTCGGCGTTGACGGTGGTTTCGCGGCCATCGACCGTGATCGTGCCGGGCCCGAGCGAGTGGCTGAGTTCGTGGAACAGCGTGAACAGCGTCATGTACTTGCGGCTGACCAGCGCGGCCTGATCAGCGCTCAGCACGACATCAGCGATAGGATCGAGGATGCGGTCGAACTTGGCGCCCAGCACATTGGCGAGGATGACCTTCTTCGCGCCCTTGGCCTCGCGCACACGCTCGTCATTCGGCAGGTTGAAGGCGATGGTCTGCACGCCGGGCACGTTATCGCCCCCGCCCTGCACCTGATCGGCGACCGAGATCGGGCTTTCGAACCCGCGCGAGAAATTCTTGTATTCGTCCTCGATGGGCAGATTGCCCTCCATGTCGCGCAGATAGCCGACATAGCGGCGCAGCGCGGCGCTCTCTTCCGGGCTGCGCAGCGTGACGAAGCTCTCGAAGGCGGTCTTGGTGCCGTAAAGCCGGTCGGTGTAGACCTCGTAGGGCCCGATCGCGACTTCAATGGGGGTGTCCTTGAGGTCCATCCAGGCCATTTCGCTTTCGAAATAGTCATCACTTTCAAAGCTATCAGCACGAAGGCTGAGAAACTTCTTGAGGCTGGGGTTGGAGGTGATCTCAGCCGCTTCACGCAGCAGCTGCGCGGCGGGTTTCAGCCACTCGGCATATTCCACCGAATAGGGCACGGCGACATAGCCGCCCTCGCCATCGCGCTTCACCACCGTATAGGGGCTCATCAGCGCATCCTTCTGGTCGGGATGCGCTTCGAGGTAGGCGTTGAACTCCTCGCGGTTGATATCGACCGGATAGAAGCCCGCGCCTTCGGGCCACTCGGCATCACCATAGAACGGCTTGTTATCAGCCACCGAATCCCACGGGCCGAAATTGCGATCGAACATCTCGAGCGTGTCATCATCGCCCGCGGCGACCAGCTCCTCGCGCATGGTCGGCAGATCTGCCCCGCGCTGGCGCAGGTAGATCTCGCTCATCAGGCGGCTCGCGTCGATGAGCTTGTTGACGACCTGCTTCTCCTCGTCGGTGAGGTAGGAGGTGTCGACCTGCATCTCAACCGGGACGATCGAATCGCGGCTCGCCTGCATCGAGTATCCGCCCGTGTCAGCCGGCTGCTCGCCCGAGGAACAGGCAGCAAGGGCAAGGGTCAGCGGCAGGAGAGACTTGGCAAGACGGCGCATGAGGCAGGCATCCATGTGGCAACAATTGAAACTTGTTGCCTGCCTAGGACGCTTGGCCGCGCGAGTCCATCGCCTCGCGGCGCAGCGAAGGATCAGGCCTCGCGGTCGTTCCAGCGCCAGCGCGCCGATTCGCCGCGCACCTCGTCGACCATCTGGTCAGCCAGACGTAGCGTCTCGGTGAGATCGACATCGGCCTCCGGCGCAGGCGGAGCCAGCACCGCCGACAAGGCACTTTTGGAAACGAGGAACACGTCGCGGCGGGTCACGCCCTCGGCGGCGACATCGGCAAAGGCGCGCTGCACGTCGCCATTGGCCTTGTGGACGGCAATGCGCGCCTCACCCGTTGCGACATCGGCGAAGGCATAGACACCCTCGCCATCGGTCAGCGTCGTGCGATCACCCAGCGACACTTCGATCCCCGCCACCGGCAGGCCGCGCGCATCGATCACGCTGCCCGACAGCTCACCGGCAAAGGCGGCAGTGGGAGCGGCGGCGAGAACGGCGGCAACAAGGCAAAGACCAAAGCGCATAGAACAGACCCATCCGGCGCGGGCCCTATCGCCCGCAGCACATGAAGGCTGCTCAAGCCGAGTTTGATGACAGCATTATTGCACTTGGTGACTTTTTCGCGTCATCCGTGAGGCCGCGCGGTGACCTAATCCAGCGCGCGCAGGATCAGGTCGCTCGCCCGTTCGCCGATCATAATGCTGGTGGCATTGGTGTTGCCCTGCGGCAGCGTCGGCATGATCGAGGCATCGGCCACGAACAGCCCTTCCACCCCGATCACCGCACAATCCGGCCCGACCACCGCCAGCGGATCGTCCGCCGCGCCCATCTTTGCCGTTCCGACCGGATGGTACATCGGGATCGTCGCCAGGCCGAGATAGCTCGACAGGCCTTCCGCATCGGCAAAGTCCGGTCCGGGGCGCACCTCGCTGGTGACAAGGCCGGCCATCGCCGCCTGATCCATCACCTTGCGCGCGACCTCCAGCCCCTCGACCAGCTGCGCACGGTCGTCGTCATCCCCGAGCAACTGGTGCGTGATCACCGGCGGCGCTTCGGCATCGCCAGAGGCCAGCGTGATCGCACCGCGCGAGGCCGGACGCATCAGGCCCACCAGCGTCGTCACCGCGCTGCCCTCGCGCAGGGCGAGGTTGCCATCGGGCGTAATGTCGAAGGCAAAGGCCGAGAAGGCGAGCTGTATATTCGGCGCGGGCAGCTCCTCGCGCGTTTTCACGAAGGCCTGTGCATGGCCGATCCCCGTGGTGAGCGCACCGCTGCGCTTGGCCAGGAACCCGAGCACCGACTTCGCCCCGCCAACACCGCGCGCATCGTTGTTGAGCGTATGGGCCGAGACCTCATTCACAAGGTGCACCGCCGGATGCTCCTGCAGGTTCTGCCCTACCCCCGCCCGATCAGCGATCACGTCAATGCCGTGCTGTTTCAGTTGCGCACCCGGCCCGACGCCCGACAACATCAGCAAGCGCGGCGTGTTCAGCGCGCCCGCCGAGAGCACCACGCCTTCGCGCGCCTCCAGCACCTGCTCCTCGCCCATGCAGCGGATCGTCACGCCCGTGGCGCGCTTGCCGGTAAAGTTCACGCGCAGCACCTGCGCCTCGGTCCGGATGTCGAGAGTCCTGGGACGGTGCTTCAGATAGCCCGTGGTCGGCGAGCGCAAGCCGTTGCGCTGCGACAGCTGGATATAGTCGACGCCTTCGCTCTGTTCGCCGTTCAGGTCGCTCGAGCGCGGATAGCCCGCCTCCTCGACCGCCGCGATCCAGCTATCGGTAACGGCATAACGCGAACGCACTTCGGAGACCGCAATTGGCCCGCCGGTGCCGCGCCACGGGTCTTTCCCGCGCTCGTTGTCCTCCAGCCGTTTGAAGTACGGCAACACGCTGGCATAGTCCCAGCCCTTGGCGCCCAGTTCGGCCCAGTGGTCATAGTCCCAGGCCGCGCCGCGGATGAACATCATCCCGTTGATCGCGCTGCCCCCGCCGAGCCGCTTACCCGCTGGCCAGACGTCGGGCCTGCCGCCCACGCTCGGGTCCGGCTCGGCCTTGTACATCCAGTCGAAGTTCGGCGTGTGGACGATCCCGCTCATCAGCGCGGGCACCTTCGAGCGCACATCGAACTTGCCGCTGCCCGCCTCGATCAGGGTCACGCGCTTGCCTGCCTCGGCCAGCCGCACCGCCAGCGGCAGGCCCGCCGAGCCGCCGCCAACCACGATAATATCTGTCTCTCTGGTCATCGTAACTCCCGTTACGATTGCATTGCCGCATGTGGTCGCTCGCGGCAAGAGGGTGAGCGGCCTGGCTGGGGCTGGCGTGCGGCGAAAGCCCAGCCCGCAGCCGGGTCAAGAAATGCTATGCTTGCGAAGCCGGTGGCGGCGGACCATCTACCCGGCAACACCTGACCCCTGTGGGAGACGAGACCATGTCCGATACCTATACCCCGCCCGAAGTGTGGACCACAGACGCCGAGAATGGCGGCCAGTTCGCAGGCATAAACCGCCCCACCGCCGGCGCGCGCGAGGAGACAGTGCTCCCGGTCGGCGAGCATCCGTTCCAGCTCTATTCGCTCGGCACGCCCAACGGGGTAAAGGCCACGATCATGTTCGAGGAGCTGCTCGAAGCAGGCCATGTCGAGGCCGAATACGACGCCTGGATGATCAAGATTTTCAACGGCGACCAGTTCGGCTCGGGCTTTGTCGATATCAACCCGAACTCGAAGATCCCTGCCCTCGTTGACCGCACGGGCGTGGAACCGGTGCGCGTGTTCGAAAGCGGCTCGATCCTCGTCCACCTCGCCGAGAAGTACGACTTCCTGCTGCCCGCCTCGGGCCGCGGACGCACCGAGGTGTTCAACTGGCTGATGTGGCAGATGGGCAGCGCCCCGTTCATCGGCGGCGGCTTCGGGCACTTCTATGTCTATGCGCCCGAGCGCTACAAGTATCCGATCGACCGCTACGCGATGGAGACCAAGCGGCTGTTCTCGGTGGCGGATAATCAGCTGGGCGAGACCGAATACCTCGCCGGGGGCAACTATTCGATTGCCGACATCGCCGCCTACACCTGGCTCGGCAACCTCTATCACGGCGCTTACAACGGCGCGGACAAGTTCCTCCAGCTGCACGAATTCGAAAACGTGGGCCGCTGGGTGAAGGCGATCGACGCGCGTCCGGGCGTGATTCGCGGGCGGCTGGTCAACACGCAGGCGATGGAAGAGCGGCACTCGGCGGCCGATTTCGACAAGGTCGAAGACCGGAGCCTGTTCGATCCGGTGCGCAAACGCGCCGACGTCTGACCTGCGACTTGCGCACGCGGTCGGGGCCGCTATATGGCACCCCTTCCGCGAGCGCTGCTGGGGCGTCGCCAAGTGGTAAGGCAGCGGCTTTTGGTGCCGCCATTCGCAGGTTCGAATCCTGCCGCCCCAGCCAATTCTCGGTTTCACACAAGGTTACGAAGCCCCACCCCGCGACCGGAAACCGTGCATGTCGCGGGTTCAGCTCAATGCCCGCACGGGTCCGGGCGCGGTGAGACGGGAAGCCAGGCGCGAACCGGCGCTCGAAGCCATCAGGCGAAACGAAGCACAAGGTGCGCGGCCCAGATTTTGCCGGTCTGCACAGTGCCCTAATAGCCGTCGTCGCCAGCTCCAGGGCTCATCCCGGAAAGCTGCCGTTGGTATAGAGGGCTCCGCCTTACAGAAAAACGTATCTGACACCTGAAAACTGAACCAAATACGGTTGGAGTTTTCTCCGCAGCCGTCCTTGGCTGCACAAACTATTCGTTAATTCTCTTTTCTCCCGCTGCCGTTTGAAAATTCTTGAAAATTTAACATAGGAATTTCTAAGGGAGGTGACGGGATCATGTACCTGATCCCGCGAAGAGGGGAAATGAATGTTAAATTCTAGTACTATTCGTAATATTGTCACTGTGTCGGCGATTTCTTTGGTGGTTAGCGCCTGCGGTTCGGGTGGCGATACCGGCGGAGCGGGATCATCCGACATGAGCCTTTCGGCAGGCCCTGATGTCTGCTTCAACGCTGTGGCCGACCAGATCGGAAGCGATGCGAAGGTTTCGGAAATCACATCCATGTTCAGCGCCGGACCTGACGTTGACTCTTCGGCCAGCGAACCTGCCGGGACCATGACGGTGTGCACCGCCTATTATCAGAATCCCGACGATCCGCGCAAACTGCTGAGCATCAGCTACGTGCCTGCCCTGGGCGAGTTCACCGATCCTGCCGACGTCGAAGTAAGCGTGAGTGGTGATGCTGCAGACTTCAACCTGGAGGACTACCTCGTCCCTCTGTCAGAGGTAAAGGCCGGCGCGTTGTCGGCGGTGTTCGACGCGAATGAAGCGCAGTTGGCTGACAAGTACAGCGCCTATGCATGGACCGGTGTGCAACTGGCCGATCCGGGCACATTCAATGACGAATTTGCCTTGCGGATTGCCTATGAAGGTCGCCTCAAGTCCAATGACGTCAAGGATGATGGCTATGCCATGGTCGCGCTCGATGGAACGACCGTGACCGACAACAACCTGTTCGACTGACGAGCGGAGCGGCGCGCCTGACCAATGCGGCTAAAAACCCTCAGGCGCGCCGCCCCGACATTGTCTCAGTTCTGACTGCTCAACGGAATTTGGCGTGGCGTGGCTTCACCGGTGTCGCGCATATATGCACAATAGACCCGTTCGCGCCTGCGCTCGCCGCTGGGCAGTGTCACCTCATATTCGATGTCGTAGTAGGTCATCGCGGGCGTTTCGCCCGGATCCTCCCGGGCTTCGATCAGATGATACCGGCTTTGCAATGGCAAGGCATCCCTCGTCGCCTGTTCGCAAGCCGACTGTGCACTATCGCATCCGGCAAGTGCTAGTGCCGCAGCAAGCACGATAGACTGTCGAACTGTCATAGCTCCAGACACAGTACGCGATTACGTCTGCCTGGAAAGTGCTTCCGTTCTCGCGCGGGGATTACCTCGCCAGCTTCGACATCGCTGAGTTCCCATCTTCGGCCTCGGAGAGTCGCCAAACCAGGCAGATTGCCCTATGCAGAGGCTATGTCAGATCGGCATGAAGACTCCGTCGAAGAGGTCTTGCAGTCCTCCTCAAGCGCCGCGCAGTCCTTTGTTGCGGCAAGCTGGTGTCGCTCGGGCCTCAAGCATGGGCTCGATGCCGGAGCGGAGCGCGAGCCGGAGCTGGTGTCCGGCGCCGAGCTGACCCAACGACTTGAGCGCCATGGCCTGTTGCTCGAAGTGGCTCGTCCGCTGCTCGACCAGTTGTACCAGACCGTTGCCGCCACCGGCTGCGCGGTCATGCTGTCCGACAGTGACGGCGTCATCCTCGAATCCCGCAGCCAGACGGGTGATCGCGCAATGTTCGACCAGGTCGGACTGACCCCGGGCGGGGTGTGGAGCGAAGGCCGCGAAGGCACCAACGGGATCGGCACCTGCCTCGTCGAGGGGCGGCCGGTCACGATCCACCGCGATGAGCATTTCGCCTCGCGCAATATCGGGATCAGCTGCATGGATGCGCCCGTGCGCGATGCAGCGGGGCAGCTCGTCGGGGCGCTCGACATCTCCAATTGCCGGGACGATCACAGCCCGGCGATGGGGGCGCTGATCCAGAAGATCGTGCAGGACGCGGCGCGCCGGATCGAAAGCGGCGTATTCCGCAAGTTCTTCGCAGGCCACCGCATCATCGATGCGAACCTGCCGGGCGGCGATGCGGCGTTGTTGGCGGTGGACCGTGACGATCTGGTGATCGGGGCGACCTATGCCGCGCGTCATCGTCTCAACCTGTCCGATGCGTGCCTGACCGGATCGCGCAGCGCGGCGGACATTCTCGGCGACGAAGAGACGGCGTCCTTCCACGACTCGGAAAGGGCGGTGCTGCGGCGCGCGCTTGCGCAGGCCGATGGCAACGCCACGCGCGCCGCCAAAGCGCTCGGGATCGGGCGCGCGACGCTCTATCGGCGGATGGAGAAGGTCGGTCTGACGCGCAGCTGACGCTTCGTTTTTCAAACTGTCTCGATAGCGAGACAGTTGCGCAGACCATCCGCCCAGCGGCACTTTCCAGCACGGCATTTTCGCGGAACCATCATCCTCACGACCGGGACTGCCCGGCAATTTCGAGAGGATGACATCATGGACATGCAGACCAACCCCGCCGCTTCGATGACCGCTCCGTTCGCAGAGCGGTACGATAACTTCATCGGCGGCCAATGGGTCGCGCCCAGGGACGGGCGCTATTTCGACAATATCTCCTCGATCACCGGCAAGCCGGTCGGCCAGGTCGCGCGCAGTCAGGCGGTGGATGTGGAGGCCGCGCTGGATGCAGCGCATGCCGCGAAGGATGCCTGGGGCCGCGCCAGCGTCGCCGAGCGCGCGCTGATCCTCAACCGGATCGCCGACCGGATGGAGGACAATCTCGCCAAGCTCGCCATCGCGGAAACCTGGGACAACGGCAAACCGCTGCGTGAGACGATGGCCGCCGACATCCCGCTGGCGATCGACCATTTCCGCTATTTCGCGGGCTGCATCCGCGCGCAGGAAGGCGGCATTTCGGAAATCGACCACGATACCGTAGCTTACCATTTCCACGAGCCGCTGGGTGTGGTCGGCCAGATCATCCCGTGGAACTTCCCGATCCTGATGGCGGTGTGGAAGCTAGCCCCGGCGCTGGCGGCGGGCAATTGCGTGGTGCTCAAACCCGCCGAGCAGACCCCGGCATCGATCATGGTGCTGATGGAGCTGATCGGTGACCTGCTGCCCGCCGGGGTGGTCAATGTGGTCAACGGGTTCGGTGTGGAAGCGGGCAAGCCGCTCGCCAGCAGCAACCGGATCGCCAAGATCGCCTTTACCGGTGAGACCACGACGGGCCGCCTGATCATGCAATATGCCACCGAGAACCTGATCCCGGTGACGCTGGAACTGGGCGGAAAGAGCCCGAACATCTTCTTCGAAGACGTGTGCCGCGAGGATGACGACTATCTCGACAAGGCGATCGAAGGCTTCGCGATGTTCGCGCTCAATCAGGGCGAGGTGTGCACCTGCCCCAGCCGCGCGCTGGTCCACGAGAGCATCTACGACCGCTTTATGGAAAAGGCGATTGCCCGCGTCGAGGCGATCAAGGCAGGCAATCCGCTCGACATGGAGACCATGATCGGCGCGCAGGCCTCCTCCGAACAGCAGCAGAAGATCCTCTCCTATATCGACATCGGCAAGCAGGAGGGCGCGCAGCTGCTTACCGGCGGCGAAGCTGCCCGATTCGAAGGCGAGATCGCGGACGGTTACTACGTCAAGCCGACCGTGTTCCGCGGCAACAACCGGATGCGCATCTTCCAGGAGGAGATCTTCGGCCCCGTCCTCTCGGTCACGACCTTCAAGGATCAGGACGAGGCGCTGCAGATCGCCAACGACACGCTCTATGGCCTGGGCGCAGGCGTGTGGAGCCGCGATGCGAACACCTGCTACCGCTTCGGCCGCGCGATCCAGGCCGGGCGCGTGTGGACCAACTGCTACCACGCCTATCCCGCGCACGCGGCGTTCGGCGGCTACAAGCAGTCGGGCATCGGGCGCGAAAACCACCGCATGATGCTCGACCACTATCAGCAGACCAAGAACATGCTGGTCAGCTACAGCGCGAAGAAGCTCGGCTTCTTCTGAGACGACAGGCCGGTGCGGTGGCGGCCCGCCGCACCATTTTCACAAGAACGCGAAATTCAGGAAAGACGCCATGAGCAAGACCATGAAAGCCGCCGTCGTACGGGCATTCGGCGAACCGCTGCGGATCGAGGAAGTCCCCGTCCCCGAAGTCGGCCCCGGCATGATCCAGGTGGCGATCCAGGCCTCGGGCGTGTGTCATACCGATCTGCACGCGGCGGAGGGTGATTGGCCGGTCAAGCCCGAGCCGCCCTTCATCCCGGGGCATGAGGGTGTCGGCTTCGTGTCCGCCGTCGGCAAGGGTGTCACTCATGTGAAGGAAGGCGACCGGGTTGGCGTTCCCTGGCTTTACTCCGCATGCGGCCATTGTGTGCATTGCCTGGGCGGCTGGGAGACGCTGTGCGAAAGCCAGCTCAACACCGGCTATTCGGTCAATGGTGGGTTCGCCGACTATGTGCTGGCCGACCCGAACTATGTCGGCCACCTGCCCGATAATATCGGCTTCAACGAGATCGCCCCGGTCCTGTGCGCAGGCGTCACGGTCTACAAGGGTCTGAAGATGACCGACACCAAGCCGGGCGATGCGGTGGTTATCTCGGGCATCGGCGGGCTGGGCCACATGGCGGTGCAATATGCGGTGGCGATGGGGCTGAACGTGGTCGCGGTGGACGTTGACGATGCCAAGCTCGATCTGGCGCGCAGGCTGGGTGCGAAGGAGACGGTCAACGCTCGGACCGATAATGACCCCGCCGCCACCGTGAAGCGGCTGACCGGCGGCGGTGCGCGCGGCGCGCTGGTGACCGCCGTGAGCGAGAAGGCGTTCGAACAGGCGGTTGGCATGATCGGGCGCGGCGGAACCCTCGCACTCAACGGCCTGCCGCCGGGTGATTTCCCACTCAACATCTTCGGCATGGTGCTGAACGGCATCACCGTGCGCGGCTCCATCGTCGGCACCCGGCTGGACCTTCAGGAATCGCTGGACTTCGCCGCCGATGGCAAGGTGGCGGCGACGATCTCCACCGCCCGGCTGGAGGACATCAATTCGGTGTTCGACCAGATGCACAAGGGCCAGATCGAAGGGCGCGTGGTCCTCGATATGACACGGTAAGAGCAGAAGGCATGTCGAGCCTGAAGGCGATCGGTCGACCGCTTTCGGGTTCCTGTCAGGCTAAAGGGCCCGCGTGGCTTACCCCGCTTGCTTCACCAGTGGCTCGCTGAGATGAGCGCGCTGCGATGCCAAGAATAACTCCACGTTCTGGAGCGGTGGTGACAACAAGAAGCCCTGTCCGAAGCAGCAGTTCTTCCTTTTGAGCAGATCGAGCTGCCTCGCGCTTTCGATGCCTTCCGCGATCACCGGAATGCCCATCGCCTCGCACATGCCGAGAACCGCGCCGACGATAGCGCGCGAATGGCTGTTGTCTTCAAGGCTGGTCACAAACGAGCGATCGATCTTGATCTTATCGAACGGAAAGATGTGCAGATAGCTCAGCGAGGCATAGCCGGTGCCAAAATCGTCAAGCGCGATGCAGATCCCCATCGCCGACAGGCGCCGCAGAACCAGCAAGGCCTTGTGCTTGTCCTCGATCAGCAAGTTCTCGGTAACTTCGATCTCCAGCCGTTTGGGAGGCAGTCCGGTTTCCATCAGAACAGAATGCACCAGTTGCGGCAAGTCCCCTTCGTTGAGCTGGACCGGAGAGAGATTGACCGCAACATGAAGAGGTTCCGGCCATGCCTTGGCGGCGAGGCACGCTTCTCGTAGGACCCACTCGCCAAAATCCCTGATCAGTCCGCCCTGCTCGGCAATCGGAATGAATGTTTCGGGACTGATCGTGCCCAGCTCGGGATGGTGCCAGCGTGCTAATGCCTCGAAGCCAACCAGCTTGTTGTCCGCCAGCCTGAATTGCGGCTGATAGACGAGTTTCAACTCACCTGACTTGCTGGCCAACGCCGCACACAGATCGTTTTCCAAACGGCGCCGCTGCTCAATCGCCTCCGTCATGGAGACATCGAAGGCGCAGGCCTTGCCTCTGCCGCCCTGCTTGGCCTTGTACAGCGCCAGATCGGCATTGCGCATCAGGCATTCGGCATCGCTGGCATTCTCAGGGCTGACATCGTCAGGGAAGAGCGCATATCCGATGCTGGCTCCCGCCGAAATGACCTCGTCGTCATTGTGAAGCAGCGCGCTGGAGACTTCGACCAACCTGGCAGCGCACCGATGCGCCGCCTCGGCCGAAGGCAGATCGGCTTGCAGCAGCGCGAATTCATCGCCGCCGATCCGGGCGATTGTATCACCCTCCCCTGCAACCGAACCGAACGCTTCGGCCAGATTGACCAGTAAGGCATCGCCGGCGAGATGTCCGTATCGGTCGTTGATCTCCTTGAAGCTGTCGAGATCGATCAGATGCAAAGCGAAGGGCTTGCCCGAAGTCTCAGCTGCGGCAATCAGCTCTTGCAGTTCCTGCTGAAAATACCCTCGATTATACAATCCTGTCAGCGAGTCACGTTGGGCCAGGAAGTTCACGCGCTCCTGAGCCGCAATGCGCTCGAAAACCAGCGTGCAGAGCTGAGCGCAAATGTCGACGATACGCACGTGGAAAGCCTTGGGCGTGATTGGGCTCACCGAATAGAATGCAAAGACGCCTTCGACAGTGCCGTCACTTCCCTTGATCGGCGTCGACCAGACTGACCGGTATTCGAGATCGGCGGCAATTTCCCGGTAAGGCGCCCACAGCGGATCGACCCGGATATCCGAGACATTGACCTGTTCCCCCAACCATGCGGCGGTGCCGCACGATCCCGTCACCGGCCCGACTTCAAGGTCCTCGATTGCATCGCAATACCATTGCGGAAGGTCGGGTGCGGCCAGCAACTTCAGGTGGCCACCTTCATCGATCAGGGAGACCGCCATGTGCATGTCGGGGACTAGCTGCTGAACTTCCGTGCACACGACCTCCATCATCGCTCGCAAATCCTTGCCGTGCACGAGATCGCGCAGCAGCCTGTGCTGCAGCGTTGCGTGAATCTTGGAGAACGTGATGTCTGAAAGCGTTGCGACAATGTAGGATGACAGGTCACTATCGTCGATGACGACATTGGCTGTCATACTGACCCACTTGGGTTCGCCGCGCACATCATAGACAAGAATGTCGCCCTGATAAGCACCCTGTGCTTTGAGCGTGGCCAGCGCCTGCGCCAGACTTGCCCTCATATCGCCGACGTCCGGAAGGCTGTCCCTGATCCTTCGCCCGATAATGTCCGCAGGTTCGTGCCCAATCAGCCGCGTATAGGCTGCGTTGACGAAGGCAACGCAGCCGTTCATGTCGGTTGCAACTACAGCTTGATCCAGACTGTTGGTTGCCAACCTGATCAGATCGTACTTCTTCTGAGTCACGTCCATCGTTTGATGGTGACACTATTGTGTAAACAATTGTCTACGAAGTGGATTCTTCAGCAGAGATGCTGGGATGACACCCTTCGAATCAATGCTGCGAAGATGTCTTCCATCTCCTCCTTGATCCGATAGAGCACTGTTCGAACGCGGCCTGTTGCCGCTACCTTTTGGAGCAGGCGAGCAAGAAGCTCACGGTCGCCATTCAGGCGAGCCCCAACCTATGCGCCATCGAGCCTGATGCAACGAAAGCCGATGTGATTGGTCGAGCTGTCAATGGCCTGCCCCTGCCGGGCCGAGGGGCGATAGCGCTGGCAATATGTCTCGGCGCACAGGTGAGAGCCGCCCTTGGTCACCCGGCGCGGAATCTTGAGCTGCGGCGAACAGGGATCGAAGCTCTCGCGCTTGGCCGCTCCGCGCGGATTGGCCACGGTGCAGCAGGCATCGGGCCGCTTCTTGGGCGTCTGCGTGGGCTGGCCATACCAGTCGCCGGTCCATTCCCAGACGTTGCCGATCGTGTCGTAAAGGCCATAGGCATTTGGCGGGAAGCTCCGCACCGGGCTGGTGCGTTCCCAGCCGTCTTCGCAGGTGTTCTCATGCGGAAACTGGCCCTGCCAGTAGTTCGCCATCATCCGGCCTCCCGGGGCCAGCTCGTCTCCCCACTGATATTCACGGCCATCGTCATGGCCGCCGCGGGCGGCGAATTCCCACTGGGCTTCGCTTGGCAAGGTTTTGCCCGCCCAGGTGGCATAGGCTTTCGCATCGGCGTGGGTAACGTGAACGACCGGGTGATCGAGCATCGCATCGATCGAACTGTCCGGCCCGAGCGGATGCCGCCAGTCCGCCCCGAGGCAGAACTGCCACCATCGCGTCCAGTCCTGCAGGCCGACCGGCTGGTGTGGCGGGGAAAAGACCAGCGAGCCGGGCTTCGCAAGTTCGGGATCCATGCCCGGATAGTCGGCCGGATCAGGGGCCAGTTCAGCGAAAGTCACATGCCCTGTGGCGTCCACGAATTCGGCAAATTGCGCGTTGGTCACCGGCGTTTCATCAATCCAGAACGCATCGACCCGCACCCGCCGCAGCGGCCGCTCCTCGGGATAGAAACGTTCGGACCCCATCGTGAAGACACCGCCCTCGATGCGGACCATGCCTTCCGGCGAATTCTTGTTGCTCGGCTTCATCTTGCAGACTCTCGCGCAGTTGGCGCCCCGCGCCAAGCCCGAAGGCTCCGACGGCGCGGGATTTTCAGGCCTATTGGCTCAGGCGCTTGGAATTCGGATCGATGCGGGCCATTTCCGGGTTTCTGAGCGCGGGGTCCCAGTGCTCTGCAATCTTGCCGTTCTCAAGGCGGAAGGTATCAAACCAGCTGGTGTAATAGAGGCCGGTTTCCTCGCTCTCCTCGCGCCGCACGAAAACGAAGGTGACCATGTCGCGTTCGGCGATGATCGACACCAGCGGCAGCGATATGGTCTCCTCGATCTCGCGCTCGGGCCGCGAATTGCGGATGAACTCTTCCAGCGCGGCCGCGCCGCTGGCTGCATTGGGGTTATGCTGGATGTAGTCGTCGGCAATGAAATCGCGCACCCGGTCCGCGCGCCCGGCCTGTAGCACCGTGCGGTACATGTCGTAGCAAAAGCGCTTGTTGGCCGCGAGTTGCGGGTCGTCGCTGGCAAGCAGCTGTTCGTGATCGACCGCCACAACCGGCGGCGCGAAACCCTCAGCCGCCTCGGCAGCGGGCTTCAGTTGGGTGACCTTGGTCATACTTCTCACACCTTGTCGTAGTGGAACGGGGCGATCAGCGGCTCGGGGTAGCATTCGTACTGCATCGTCGGCGGCAGATCAGGCTGAAGGCCGTCGATCGAGCGCAAAAGCGGCACGCCTTCCTTGTTCCACCCACGGTCGAACTCGACATAGATGTTCATGTAGCCGTGGAGCATGGCGATCTTCCATTCGCCGTCGACGCGCTTGTATTCGTTCTCGTAGGTCGCCTCACCCCAGCGCGCCTCGTTGCCGAGCGAGCCGACCATCATGAAGGTGCGCCAGCGCGCCTTGGCGGTGCCCGCTTGGCTATCGACATGGATCACCGGCTGCAGCTGCATGTGGTTGTAGAGCATGCCCTTGCCGTAGGGCGGCAGGTGATGGAGGTATTCGCGCACCCGCTCGCGGCCAACGAACACGCCGCGTCCGGCCAGTTCGAGCGTGCCATCCTCGGCGAACAGCTCGGCCGCCTTGTCCCACAGTCCCTTGTCGACATAGTAGCCATAGGCCGCCTGCAGGTTCTGCACCGACTGGAAATCGCGCGAGTGGCGCACCTCCGCTTCGAGTTCGGCCTGCCGCTCCTTAAGGGCCGCGAGTTCGGCGAGCACTTCGCTCATCTGATCAGACATGGTCTCTCCTGTTATTCCTGCGCCAGGTCTTCAAAAGACCGGGCTTCGATAAAGCTGCGAATATCGTTGAGCTGGCCGGACGTTAGCTTGTCGGCGAAGCTCGGCATCCCGTTGGGTGCGAGCGCGCCGCCCAGCACGACGGCGGAAAATGCCTCGCTCGGCACCACGCCCGAAGCGCGCAGATCGGGATAGGCGCCCGCACTCACCACCCCCGTGCCGTGGCAACGCAGGCAATAGCGCGCGTAGAGCTTGTTGCCCCGTGCGATCGCGGCTTCGTCCTCCGGTCGGGCGGAAACGATAGCGCGACGCGGGGCTTCTGGCGGCGTGAAGGCAGGCAGTGTCTGTTCGCCGTCAAGCGCGAACACCAGCAACCGGTTCGGCCCGACCGACTTGCCTGCCTGCAAGGCCATCACTCCGCCAGTGAGCGGCCAGCCGCCGCCCCAGCCCGAGAGCACGGCGATGTATTGCACCCCGTCGATGGCATAGGAGATCGGCGGAGCGATCACCGCCGTTTGTGCATCGAAAGACCACAATTCCTCGCCGTTCGCCGCATCGTAGGCGACGAGTTCACGCGCGGTGTTGCCAGCGAAGACCAGCCCACCTGCAGTGGCGAGCACACCGCCATTGAACGGGGCAACCTGATTGACGCGCCAGACTTGCTCCTGCTTCACCGGGTCCCAGGCGATCAGATAGCCCTTCATCCTGGCATAGAGTTCGTCGCGCTGCTCTTTGGTCATCGCGCCGCCGCCATCCATGGCCACGCCCGAGGTATAGGCACCGATCACCTGCTCTTCGTCGGCAGCGGCATAGGGCATCCCCACATCCTGCGCGGGGATATAGACGAGGCCGGTATCGGGGCTGAAGGCCATCGGCGGCCAGTTGTGCCCGCCGCCGGAACTCGGGAACTGGAACGAAGGCTCGCCGGTGCGATAATAGCGCGCCGAGGGGGCTTCGATTGGGCGACCTGTCTTGGGATCGAGGCCGGTGGCCCAGGTCACGTTGACGAACGGCTTGCCCGAAATGAACTCGCCCGTCTCGCGGTCGAGCACGTAGAAAAAGCCGTTCTTGGGTGCCTGCATCAGCACCTTGCGCAGCTTCCCGTCGATTTCGAGATCGGCGAGGATGATGTTCTGGGTGGCAGTATAGTCCCAGCTTTCGGCGGGGGTGGTCTGGAAGTGCCAGCGGTATTCGCCGGTCTTCGCATCGACCGCGACGATGGAGGACAGGAACAGGTTGTCGCCCTTCCCGTCGGAGCGCATCTGGTGGTTCCACGGCGATCCGTTGCCGACACCAATATAGACGAGGCCAAGCTCGGGATCGTACTCGATGGCGTCCCAGGCGGTGCCGCCGCCGCCATATTTCCACCATTCGCCGGCCCATGTGTCGGCAGCCATGTCCATCGCGCTGTCGCTGGCGGCATTGTCTGGCACGCCGGGCTCTCCTGGCACGGTGTAGAAGCGCCATGCCTGCTCGCCGCTGTCCGCGTGGTAAGCCGTCACAAAGCCGCGCGCGCCAAATTCTGCGCCGCCATTGCCGATCAGGACCAAGTCACCAACCACGCGCGGCGCGCCGGTGATCGTGTAGTTCTCGGCCAGCGGGTCGGACTGGTCGATGGTCTGCACCTCCCACACGGGCGTGCCGCTCTGCGCGTCGAGCGCAATCAGCCGCCCGTCGAGCGCGCCGACGAACACCTTGCCATCGTCCACCGCCACGCCGCGCGAAACCGGCCCGCAGCAGCCGCGCGCAGACGCTGCGCGCACCTGCGGATCGTATTCCCACAGCAGCTCGCCGCTGGTGGCATCGACCGCCTGCACCACGTCATAAGCGCTGACGAGATAGAGCACCCCGCCCACCATGATCGGGGTCGCTTCCTGCCCCCGGTCAGTGCCGAGGTCGTGGGAGAAGACAAGGCCCAGCCGCTCGACATTGCTGGTGTCGATCTGCTCGATGTCAGCGAACCGCTGCGCCATCTCGTCGAGCCCGTGCATCGACCACTCGGCATCGGCTGTCTGACTGCTGTCGCAGCTTGCCAGCGCAAGGGCGAGCACGAGGCCGCCAAGAGCTTTGCCGAGGGCTGATGTCATGCGAACTTCCTAGCCAATACGGAACGTGTTGCCATCTGCATTACCTTGCAGCGGCGGGGGTGGCCCTGCAACCGCGCGGGATTGGGTCGGAACGCGGTTGCAGGGCCTCGGGATCGCGGTTGGGTTAGAACCGCTTGGTGGCACTCACCGACCACTCGCGCGGGCGGCCGGGCTGGCCCATCGAGAAGCCGCCCTGAGCATTGTCGAAAGCACCCACGAAATAGTATTCGTCGGTGATGTTGGTGACCGCGACCGACAGGTCGAGATCGCCTTGGCCATTGGTCCAGGTCACACGCCCGTTGAGCAGGGTGTAGCCATCCACACGCGAGTTGGGCGTGTTGCCCGAGTTCACGAAGAAGTGTGACTGGTAGGACAGGTCGACCCGCGGGGTCAGTGTCGAGCCATTGCCGAACTCATGCTCATAGGAGGTGCCGACGGAGTACTTCCACTTGCTGGTGAACGGCGCCACCGCATCGAGCGTCACACCGCTGACCGCCGGGTTGAGGCTGGTGTAGTCGAAATCGAGATAACTGAGCGTGCCCTCCACGTTCCAGCCCGCGAGCGGCTCGACCTGCGTTTCAACCTCGAAGCCAAGCACCTCGGCATCGCCGGCATTGGCCGTCATCGCACAGGGGAACGGCGCGCCGCCCGGCGTGAACTGCGGACACGAGTTCAGAACCAGCTGGATGTCGCTGTAGTCATTGAAATAGGCCGATGCGTTCAGCCGCAGCATGCCGAACAGGTCGCTCTTCAGGCCCAGTTCGTAGGCCTTGAGCGATTCTGCATTGAACGAGGTGACCTGCGTGGTGAAGTAGGGGCGCGGGTTGATGCCGCCGCCCTTGTAGCCGGTCGAGAACTGGCCATAGACCATGACCTCTGGCGTGATCTCGTACTGCAGGTTGGCGCGGTAGTCCCAGCGGACTTCCTGATAGCTGCCCACGCGCCCATCGAGCCCGCCAACGCGCGGAACGCCGGGGGAACCATCGACATAACGGCGCGAGAACTTGTAGTCCTTGCTCTCGTCGGTCCGACGCACGCCGCCGTTGAGGGTAAGGCCGTCGAGCAGTTCCCACGAAGCCTGCGCGAAGAAGGCCAGCGACTTCGCATTCACGATCTCGCCGAGGCTGGCGAATTGCAGCCCGGCAGTGCGCAGGTCCTGCACGTAAGGGAAATCGGTGTCCTGCTGAGAGAAGTAGCCGCCGACAGTCCAGAAAACGCGGTCGTTGGCGAAGGAGCCGCCAAGCCGCAGTTCCTGACTATAGAACGACACGTTGAGATCGTTGTAGCTGTTGTTCAGCACCAGCGGCGAAAGGTCGCTGTCGTTGGAGAACTGCGAGCTGAAATCGCGGTAGCCCGAGATCGAGGTCAGTTGCAGGTTCTCCGCCAGGTCGAATTCGCCGAGCAGCGAGATGCCGAAGCCCTCGTAGCGGGTCTTCAGATCGCGCGTGGTATCGAACAGGAAGCCGTTGGCAGGATCAGCCGGAGCGAAGCCGGTTTCGTAGTTACAGTAGGGCCCGCAGATGAAGCGGTCATCCCACGTAACGCCGGTGTAGTCGCCCTGCACGCGGGCAAGCTGGTCAGGTCTCAGCGGGTAGGTCGCGCGCAAGATCGCGGCGCTCGGGCGGCGGGTGTCGCTGACGTAATCCGCCGACAGCATCAGGTCGACCGCATTGCTGGGGTTGTAACGCAGCTGCGCGCGAACGGCCTGATAGTTCACATCGCCATCACGGTCGATCAGGCAGTCATCGCTGCCCACGCGGGCGGGGATGCCGCCGGTGGTCGGGTTGTTGACGCTGCCCTGCGGGTTGACGCAGCCGAAGTCGAGCACGTCGATATAGCCGTCCTGACGCTTGGCCGAACCCGACACGCGCACCGACAGATCTTCGGCCAGACCAAAGTCGAAGTTGCCGCGCAGGTCCATGCGGTTGCGGCTGCCATAGGTGCCCGAGATCATGCCCGTGTTGGAGCCAGTCGGACGTTTCGAATAGAGCTTCAGCGCACCGCCAATCGAGTTCCGCCCCGAGAGCGTGCCCTGCGGACCGCGCAGGATCTCGACGCGGTCGATATCGAGCAGGTCGAACACCGCGCCGGTCAGCGAGGGATAGTACACATCATCGACATAGACGCCGACGCCCGGCTCAACCGCAGGGTTGAAGTCATACTGGCCCACGCCGCGGATCGAGACCGCCAGCGAGGGGCCGAAGCTACCCGTACCCGGCTGCAGGTTCACACCCGGCGCCTGGCCCGCGATCTGCGAGACGTCAGACTGGCTGCGCGAGGCCAGATCGTCGCCCGAGATGGCGGTGATCGCGATGGGCGTATCCTGCAGGCTTTGTTCGCGGAACTGCGCGGTCACGACGATCGTGTTGCTGCCCTCGGATTCGTCCTGCGCCCAGGCGCTGCCAGGCACCATCGCGGCCCCTGCAACGGCAAGCGCCATGAGTGATGTGCGAGATAGGATCTTCGGCTGTGTCATTGTTGTTTCCTCCCAGATAGCCACTCCCCGGCCTCTTCAGCGCGGGGTTATGGTGATGTTTTCGATAGTGCAGTCACAGGTGCGCGGGCCGGTGCGGTCGTCGATCAGCGGCCTGCCGATCAGCGCCGCGCCGTTGAAGACGCGGTAGAACCGGTCGTCACTCGCCTCGGCGACGGGCTGGCCGTCGACCATCAACGACAGGTCGACACCGTTCCCGTCCGGCGTGAAAGAAACGGTGATCGCATGATCGCCCGGCGCGAGCGGCGATGGCGCGCGCACGGTCATGCGCTCTTCCTCGCGCCCGGTCGGATCGTAGATGAAGACCGGAACGCCTTCCTCCAGCGCCAGCCGGTAGCCGGTGAAGCGCATGCCCATGCCAAACACCGGGCCGCTATCGTCCGCGCTGTTGGTCGTGAGCTTGGCGGTGGCCTCCCAGTTGGGGGTAACATTCGGCCAGGCCGCAATCGGATAGCGCGCGTCGCCGGGATAGTAGGTGTAGCTGTCCGAAGGTTCTACCGCGTGCGGGCGGTTAGACGGGCTGAGCCGCGCAAGATAGTCAGAGGCCAGCGGGTACACGTTATAGCGCTGCGCCGCGGCATCGAAGTCGGCCTGCAGTTCGGCCAATTTGCCGGGGTGCTGGCTGGCGATGTTGTGAACCTGCGAATAGTCCACGTCGAGGTTGTACAGCTCCCACGGCAGGCTGGCGGGGTCGTAATCGGGAATGCGCCATGGGTCCCAGGTCACGCCGGTCGCGGCGAGCCAGCCATCCTTGTAGAAGCCGCGGCTGCCGAGCATCTCGTAGTATTGCTCGGTGTGCTCGCTTGGCGCCTGTCCGTCGGTGAAGCTTTCCGCGAACGACACCCCGTCGATCGGCTGTTGCTCGACCCCGTCGACCACCTCTGGCGGGGTGATGCCGATGGCTTCGTAGATCGTCGGCGCAAGGTCGATCACATGGGTATATTGCGGGCGGATCGCCCCGCGTTCAGCGATGCGTGCAGGCCACGAGACCGCCAGCGCATTGCGCGTGCCGCCAAGGTGCGAGGCGACGGCCTTGCCCCACGGAAACGGCGTGTTGAGCGCGAAGGCCCAGCCGGCGGGATAGTTGCCGAAGCTGTCTTCGCCGCCAGCATCGTCGATCCGCGCGGTGAGTTCTTCGTCGGTGCTCTCGATCTGCGCGAAGCCCTCGTAGGCGTTCATCGATCCGGCCAGCTCGTGGATCGCTGCGCCGTTGTCGCCCTGAACGTAGAGGATCAGAGTGTTGTCGAGTTCGCCGGTTTCGCGCAGCGCATCGAGCACCCGGCCGAACTGGAAGTCCATGTAAGCCATCTGCGCCACCGCCACTTCCATCAGGCGCGCGTAGTTGTTGCGCTGGCTGTCGGTGAGGCTGTCCCACGAGGGCATGTTGGCAGGGCGCGGGGCCATTTCGGCGTCTGCCGGAATGATCCCCATGGCCTTCTGGCGCGCGAATATCTGTTCGCGCAGCACGTCCCAGCCCTCGTCGAACTGGCCGGCAAACTTCTCGATCCATTCGCGCGGGGCCTGCTGCGGGGCGTGCATGGTGCCGGGCGCGAAGTAGAGCAGGAAGGGTTTGTCGTCCTCGAGACTGTCCTGCATGTGGATCCAGTCGACCATATGGTCGGCCAGATCGCGGTCGAGGAAATAGGTCTCGTCGGTGGGATCGCGGCGGATGGGGTTGCGGTTCTCGACCAGCTCGGGGTTGATCTGGTCAGCCGCCGGGCCGTTGAACCCGTAAAAGTAATCAAACCCGAAGCCGTTGGGCCAATGATTGAACGGGCCGAGCGGGCCGGTTTCCCATTCGGGCGTATTGTGGTTCTTGCCGAAGAAGGCCGTCTCGTAGCCGTTCATCTTCAGCACGTCGCCGATGGTCGCGGCGCTATCGGGGATGACCGAGGTATAGCCCGGCTCGTCCACCGCGACGTTCGCGATCGCGCCAAAGCCGACCGCGTGATGGTTCCGCCCGGTCAGCAGTGCAGCGCGGGTGGGCGAGCACATCGCGGTCACGTGGAAGCGGGTGTAGGTAATCCCGTTCTGCATCACCGAATCGAAGGCGGGTGTGGGGATCGGGCCGCCAAGGCCGCTCGCCGCGGAAAAGCCGACATCGTCGGTCAGCACGACCAGCACATTGGGCGCACCGGCAGGAGCCTCGGCGGGCTTGGGGAAATAGCGGAAACCGTCGGCGGCAGGTGTCTGTTCAGCTGCCGACTGCGCGCGCACCGGCGCAAAGGTCGTAGTGGCAAGTGCAGCTGCGAGCACGGTGTGGCCCAACAGTCGATGGACCCGCGCCGCAGCCTTGCGGGCGTTAGAATCAGCCATCCAGGAATCCTCATTGCTTGTTATCGACCAGCGCAATCGCTGTGCGCGGCTTGCAAAGCAACGACTCGGCAGGCTATCATTTATATCCTTTAGGCTATTACTGTATCGCTCCTGCCCATGCCCTTCACGCTCCGACAACTTGAGGTTTTCGCCGAGGCGGCGAAGGATGAGAACTTCCGCAAGACCGCAGACCGACTGGGCATCGCGCAGCCTTCGATCAGCAAACACATCAAGGCGCTCGAACGCGAGGCGGGAGGTACGCTGTTCGAACGCCAGCGCGGATCAGCAGCACGGCTGTCACCTCTGGGAGAGGAAATGCTCGAGCGTGCTCGCTCGATGCTCAAGATGGCGGGCAAATTGCGCGAAGGCAGTCAGTCAGCGCCAGATGCCCTGCTCTCTTTGCGCGTGGCGGCCGGGCACTATCTGCTCGACCAATGGCTGCGCCCTGCCCTGCGCGAACTGCTGGTGCATCATGACATGCCCGAAATACAATTCATACAAGCGCTGGAGCGCGAAGCCGTGCTCGCCATGTTGCGCGCTGGCGAGGCCGATTGCGGATTCTATCACGGCGATCCGGCCAACACGGACGAATTCGCGACTCGTGTGCTACGAAATTCAACGGTTGGCCTCTATGCGTCGCCAGAGCTGGCCGCCAGGGTTCACACCTTGCCGCAGGATCTGGTCGCCTGCCCCTTCGTGTTATCGCCCGCGGGAACGGATGCGGAAAACTATCAGCTTCGCCAACTCGAATCCGTCGGCATCACGCCGCGAACGATTGCCGCTCGCTCGCAATACACTGAATACCAGCTGGAACTGGTTCGTGCAGGCAGAGGCCTTGGCCTGCTGTTTGACGGCGACACCGAAAGCCAGGTCGCGGCCGGAGAACTCGTGCGATTCCCGCTGACCTTTGCGTCCGGCAGCCGCTGTCTGGTGACGAGCCTTGCCACACCCCCCGATCCACGTCTGGCAACTGCGATCGAACTCATGTGCAGCTTTCTGGCCAAACCTTCGATCCAACCGGCGGGTTAGTCGCAGTCGCAGGCTGCCAACGAAGCCGTTGCCATGCCCAGCCGCCCCTGCGATCCTGCGTTCCGATCAAGGGAGCATACCAACATGGCACCACCGGCAGCACGCCTCGCATTCTTCAAGCTTAACGTCGCCGACCTCGCCGAAGCGCGCAGCTTCTGGGAGCGCGCCTTCGGTTTTGCGCTGGTGGGCGGCTACGACATGCCCGAATTCGCCGAGGACATCATGTCTATCCCCGGTGAAGACGGTGCCCCGCAGCTGATGCTGGTGCAGAGCAAACCGGCGGGCGACGTGAGCGTCGGGCCGGGCCATGGCCCCATCGGGCTGGTGTGCCCCGATATCGCGGCGAGCTTCGCCCACGCACTGGACGAAGGGGCAAGCGCCTTGATGCAACCCACCGACGTTGGCGGAGTGATCGTTGCCATGCTCACCTCGCCGCAAGGGCACCAGATCGAACTGGTGCAGATCCTCGACTAACTTGCGCTAGGTCGCCGCCGGTGCGGCCCTCTTGGACCGGCCACCGATCTTGCCGCCGTTGGCCACGCCGAGCGCGAACACCAGCACCGCAATCATCAGCGCGGGAACAGCCGTGGCGGTCATGATGACCGGCAGGCTCAGCCCCAGCGCCAGCGCCTGTCCGCCCAGCGCCGGGAACACGATCCCACCAAGCCGCCCGAAGCCGCCCGCCCAGCCGATGCCCGAACTGCGCATCTCGGGCGGGTAGGCCATTGTCGCCATGTTGTTGATCCCGGTCTGGCCGCCGACCTGGCAGAAGTTCCAGACGATCAGCGCAGTGACAAAGGCCACGGCAGCTCCCGGAGGAATCTGCCCGATCATGAAGATCGCTACGGCATCGACGAGGAAATAGCTGGTGATGAGCCAGTATGGGTTCACCCGGTCCATCATCCAGCCCATGATCAGCGTGCCCATCGCACCGCCGAAATAGCCGATGATCATGTAGAAGGCGAAGGTCTCGATCGGCAGACCGGCCAGCTCCTGCATGAAGGTGGCCAGCCAGTTCGCCAGCAGCGCGATGTTGCCGAGCGAGAAGAAGCACAACGCAAACAGCAGCACCGTCTGCACCAGATAGCGCTTGCCGAACATCGCCAGCGGGCCAAGCGGGCTGACCTCGTCCTGATCGCCCATGTGGAACAGCGCGCCGGCCGGAATCGGCGTCTGCGGGTCAAGCGCCTGTATCTGCGCCGGGATGCGCGGATCGGCGGGGTTGCGGTTAACGCGGTAGGCCAGGCTTTCGCGGACCATCAACAGCAGCAGCAGCGCGATCAGCGGCACCAGGCCGCCAGCGATGAAGAACCCTTCCCAACCCAGATCATCGAGGAACCAGGCCACCATTACGCCCGAACCGAGGTTACCGCCCGAAAAGCACACCAGCGCAATCGACATGAACAGCGCCCGGCGCGCCTTGGGGGTCGCTTCGGAAAGGAACGCCAGCCCCACCGGCAACATGGCGGAGAAGAAAATGCCGGAAATGCCGCGCAGCACCGTCAGCATGGTGAACCCGGTGGAAAAAGCGGCCCACAGCGACAACGATCCGAACCCGACCAAACAGAGCGCGAGCACCGGCTTGCGCCCGATCCGGTCGGCCAGCGGCGGCATGATGAACGCGCCGATGGCCATGCCGATCTGCTGATAATTGACGACCGGCTGCATATCGACCGGCGTTCCGCCCAGCCCCTCGGCGATGGCGGGGAGAATCTTGCCGAGGAAGTACATGTCGAACCCGTCGAGGAACAGGATCACCGACACGATGACGAGCAGGAAATACTCCCGTGCACCCACGGGGCGCTCGTCAATGAACTTCGCTACGTCAAATTTTTCACCGGTGGCATTGTCCGCCGCCATAGCCCTCTCCCGTGGACTTTTCTCCAAGCGGGCAGAGTGGCCGTGCGGACGGACATCGTCAACGCGCTATTCTAGCGGCGCCTGCGGATTGTTGGGCACCAGCACCAGTTCGCCCTGCTCGATCCGCACCGAAGCAAGGCGCGAAAGCAGGTTCATGCCGATCACGTTGGTCTCGCCCAGCCCCGGCGCAATGATCGCATCGAGCCCACGCGCGGCGACATTGCCGAAGCGCAGTTCGTCGATCGAGGTAATCTGCGCGGCGACCGGGCCATTGGCGGTCTGCATCCGGATTGGCAGTGCCCCGTCGCGGGGAGAAAGACCTGCCCGCTCGGCAGTATCCTGCGAAATCGCGGTCAGCGTGGCGCCGGTGTCGACGAGGAAGTGGGCTTCGTGGCCGTTAATCCGCGCGCGCAGCCAATAGTGCCCATCGGGCGCCTGCGGCACGCGCGTTTCGCCGCCTTCGACCACCTGTTCGGGCAGACCAATCTCGGGCACCGCCATCGAAAAGCGCGGATCGAGCCGCGACAGCTGCACCACGACCAGCACCAGCACCCCCATCAGCGCCAGCGTGCTGACCGTGCGCAGCAGGCGGCCGATGGCGGGCAGCCCCCGCCCCACCAGCGAACCGAGAATGCCCAGCGCCATCGCTCCCACGGCGACCATCAGCAAGCCGGAGCGGGGCAACTCGCGCACCGAGAGCGCGATCTGCTCGGAAAGGGCGGACCAGTCCATAAGCAACCGATATAACGCCAACTTGATGAATTACGACTGTCGGCCCTTCCCTCGTGGATATCAGGGAGCCTTGCGTGGCACGCCGGCCCGGGCAAGGATCAGGGAAAAGCGGTCCTGGCTGTCCGTCCAGCGTTCGACCGGAGTCCAGTGCCCGGCCAGCAGCAGCGTGTTGGCACTGCGCAGATCGAACTTGTGGCTGTTCTCGGTGTGGATGGTCTCGCCTGCCCGCATGGAAAAGGAACGCCCGGCGACGGTGAAGGCAATCTCGGCCCGCGCCTCCAGGTGCATCTCGATCCGGGCATAGGTATCATTCCAGCGCGCCCGGTGGGCGAAGGCAGCAATCGGTATATCGCCGCCCAACTCGCGGTTGATGCGCTTCAGAAGGTTGCGGTTGAAGGCTGCGGTAACCCCGGCAGCATCGTCGTAAGCTGCTGTGAGCACCTCGATATCCTTGATCAGGTCGACCCCGATCAGCAGCAGCGCATCGCCCCCCAGCGTCATCCGCATGGTGCGCAGCAGATCGACCGCAGCGCGCGGGACCATGTTGCCGATGGTCGAGCCGGGGAAGAAACCGAGCTTGGCCATATGGTGCAATTCGTCCGGCAGCGTGACCTTCGCCGTGAAGTCAGCCTCGACCGGATGCACCGGAAGCCCGGGAAACTTCGCCGCCAGCGCCGCCGAGGATTCGCGCAGGAAATCGCCCGCAATGTCGAGCGGGACATAGGCGCCCGGACGGATCGCATCGAGCAGCAACGGGGTCTTGAGCGAGGAGCCCGAGCCGAACTCGACCACCGCCCGGCCCGGCCCGATGAGGGGAGCAAAGTCGGCCCCGCGCTCGCGCAGGATCTCGGTCTCCGCGCGGGTCGGATAGTATTCGGGCAGCTGGGTAATGTCCTCGAACAGGCGTGAGCCTTCGTCGTCGTAGAACCAGCGCGCAGGGATCGCCTTTTGCGGCGCGCCCAGCCCTTCAAGCACGTCGGCACGAAAGGCCCGGTCGACGCCGTCATCGTCGAGATCGACCATACGCATGTCGGGGCGAATATCGGTCTGAGCCGCCATCAAATGTCCTTTGCGAGGCGCAGGCCGGTGAATTGCCAGCGTTGCTGCGGGTAGAAGAAATTGCGGTAGGAGGCACGCGAATGGCCGCGCACGGTGGCGCAGCTCGCGCCTTTGAGCACCCATTGTCCGGCCATGAATTTGCCGTTGTATTCGCCCACCGCGCCCTCAGCCGGAGCGAAGCGCGGATAGGGCAGATAACCCGAGCGGGTGAACTGCCAGACATCGCCGAACAGTTCCCCCGTGCCCGCCGGCAGCGGCGGCGCGGCGCCGTCGAGCTGGGTGCCTGAACTCGCGGAAAAGCCGGGCCGATTGTCGCCGCTGGTATCCTGACCGCGCGCGATGGCTTCCCACTCGAACTCAGTCGGCAAACGAGCACCCGCCCAGGTGGCGAAGGCATCGGCCTCGTAATAGGAGATATGCGCGACAGGCGCATCGGGATCGCGCGGCTGCCAGCCGGAGTGCGTGAATTGCGCGTCATCGCGCCAGTAAAGCGGCGCGGTAATGCCCTTGCGCTGGACCCAGGCCCAGCCGTCCGACAGCCACAGCGCGGCAGTGCGATAGCCACCATCGTCGATAAAGGCCTGCCACTCGCCATTGGTTACCAGCCGCTTCGACAGCGCAAACGGCTCGAGCATGGTGCGGTGGACAGGCCCCTCGTTATCGAACGCGAAGCCCTCCTCCTGATGCCCCACGCGGGCGATCCCGCCGGGGTGCGAGAGCCAGCCGTCGCGTTGCTCGCTGGCGCGGGGCGGCGCTGCGGTGTCCTCCCACATTGCAGGTCCGAGCGGATTGGAGAACAGCGCGTGCTTGATGTCGGTCAGCAACAGTTCGATGTGCTGCTGTTCATGCGCCAGACCCAGTTCGATAAGGTCGGCGCATTCGGGCCGCTCGAACAGGCTCTCCATCGTCGCATCGACATCGGCGCGCCATTCGAGGATCTGCGCGAGCGTGGGCCGCGACAGCATTCCGCGCCGCGCACGCAGCAGCCGCTCGCCCTCGGCCTCGTAGTAAGAGTTGAACAGGAACGGCCAGCGCTCGTTGAACAGTTCGTAGCCCGCCAAATGGTCGCGCAGGAGAAAGGTCTCCCAGAACCACGTGACATGGGCGGCGTGCCACTTCGCAGGCGATGCATCGGGCATCGACTGGATCGTGACATCGGCTTCGCTCAGCGGCTTGAGCAGCGCTTCTGTCAGCGCGCGAGTAGCGCTATAGCGTTCTGCCAGCGGGCTGCCGGGGGCTAATACGGGGTGGGTTGCGGCAGCGGCCAAGGCCCTCTCCTCGTGGTGTCGCAGTGGTGCTTCCCACGACCCGAATAGCCGAAAGCTAGCATCACCGTAAACCCGCCCGCCCTCGCCAGGTTCCGGAATTCGCAATCAAAAAGGGCCGGCGAGTTTCCTCGCCGACCCTTTGGAATGCCTTTTTTGCGGCCTCGTGTCAGGCCGCGTCGCGCTCACGTTCGGCCAGTTCGAGGTTGAGCATTTCGGCCAGTGTAAAGGCCAGCTCAAGCGACTGCGCAGCGTTGAGGCGCGGATCGCAATGGGTGTGATAGCGGTCCGCAAGACCGGCATCGGTGATAGCCACGGCGCCGCCCGTGCATTCAGTCACGTCCTGCCCCGTCATCTCGATATGGATGCCGCCAGCATGGGTGCCCTCGGCCCGGTGCACGGCGAAGAAGCCCTTCACCTCGCTAAGGATGCGCTCGAACGGACGCGTCTTGTAGCCCGAGTCGGACTTGATGACGTTGCCGTGCATCGGATCGCAGCTCCACACCACCGGATGGCCTTCGCGGGCCACGGCGCGCACCAGCGGGGCAAGCCCGGCTTCGACCTTCTCGTGGCCGAAGCGGCTGATGAGCGTGATCCGCCCGGCTTCGCGGCCGGGGTTCAGCACGTCGAGCATTTCAAGCAGGGCATCGGGCTCAAGGCTCGGGCCGCACTTCACGCCGATCGGGTTGTTCACCCCGCGCAGGAATTCGACATGCGCCGAATCGATGAAACGGGTGCGGTCGCCAATCCACAGCATGTGCGCCGAACAGTCGAACCATTCACCGCTCAGCGAATCCTGCCGCGTCAGCGCCTGCTCGTAGGGAAGCAGCAGCGCCTCGTGGCTGGTGTAGAAGCTGGCCGCCTTGAGCGCGGGCTCGTGCTCGATGTCGATGCCGCAGGCTTCCATGAAGTCGAGCGCCTCACCAATCCGGTCGGCGATCGACTGATACTGATCGGCCCAGGCGCTGCGGCCCATGAAGTCGAGCGTCCAGCGATGCACCTGGCGCAGGTTGGCATAGCCACCGCCAGCAAAGGCGCGCAGCAGGTTCAGCGTCGCCGCCGACTGGCTGTAGGCGCGGATCATGCGCTCGGGATCGTTGGCGCGGCTTTCCACGCCGAAGTCGATCCCGTTGATGATGTCACCGAAATAGCTCGGCGCAGTGATATCGCCCTGTGTTTCAGTCGGCGCGCTGCGCGGCTTGGCGAACTGCCCGGCCATGCGGCCCACCTTCACCACCGGCATCTTGCTGGCAAAGGTCAGCACCGCCGCCATTTGCAGGATCACGCGGAAGGTGTCGCGAATGTTGTTGGGGCTGAACTCGGCAAAGCTCTCGGCACAGTCGCCACCCTGCAGCAGGAAGGCCTCGCCCGCTGCTGCCTTGCCCAGCTCCGCCTTCAGCGCGCGGGCCTCGCCCGCAAACACCAGCGGAGGATATCCGGCCAGCGTCTGCTCGGCGGCGGTGAGTGCCGCCTGATCCTCGTAATGCGGGATGTGCTTCGCCGTGAAACGGTCACCGCGCCAGCTCTCGGGAGTCCAGTTGTGTGCCACGTGTCTTTCCTGCCAATGCCGTCCTCGCGCCCGGCAAATGCGCCAACAATTCAAACAAATTGTGCGAGGAAGGGCCCAACATAGGCTCGCGAAAGCCCGGTGGCAAAGGTTACTTGCGATACCACGCGCGGCTGGCGCGGCATTTATCCGATGACTGTAAGCGGCTCGCTCGTTTGCCCCCTGCCCTTATCGGCCCGCCACCCCAGCATCGCTGGAGGGCATAATCGCCACCTTGAAGCCGCCGTGGCCGACCAGATACTGCTCCGCCAGCGCGCGGATTTCCTCGGGCGTTGCTTCGGCATAGTCGCTCCACAACGTGTTGAGCGCCAGCAGCCGTTGCGGGTCGAAAGTCGCGCCCTCAAGCTGGTTGAGCCAGAAGGTATGCCCGGTCTGGGCCCGGCTGATATATTGCTTCACCGGCTCCACCACGCGCTCCAGCTCGTCGGCGGTCGGGCCGTTGGTGGCGAGATCGCGCGCAATAGCCTCGGCTTCCTCGAAGAAGCCCGGCACCTGCGAAGGCTCGATCTGCACCAGTGCGAAGATCATGCCGCCGGTGTCGACGTCCTTGGGCCAGGTCGAGTTGACGATCGGCGAATAGGCAGCGCCCATCCGCTCGCGCAGATTGTCGAGCAGGCGGATCGAATAGATCCGGCCCAGCAGATCAAGCTTGCGGCTTTCGCTCAGCCCCGCCGAGCCGCCGCCGGTGGGCCAGGCAATCACGGCTGCGGCCTGATCGGCATCGCCATTGTGGGTCAGCACCAGAGGCTCGGCGTTGGCGGCAGGGAAGCTGACCGAACGGCTGACAACCTCGGGCGGCAACGGCGAACGCGGTGCCAGCGCGCCAAAGGTGCGCGACAGTGCGGCGATGGTCGCCTCGCGGTCGACATCTCCGAACACGTCAACCTCGATCGGTCCCTGCGCCAGCAGACGTTCCCACACGGCGCGGAACTGCTCGGGCGTGACAGCCGCGATGTCGTCCGGGTCGGCGGTGGCGAAGCGCGGGTCACGGTCGCGCAGCAACCAGTCGAGATCGCGGTTGAGCACGCCGGAGGGATCAGCACCATAGCTGTCATAGGCAAGCCGGGCGCTGGCCTTAGCGCGGGTTAGCGGAGCCTCGTCCCAGCTCGGCATGGCGAGCTTGGCGGCGAACAGATAGAGCTGGTCGGCCAGGTCTTCCTGCCGGGTCGCCCCCTCGAACACGAAGGTGCCATCCTCGATCCGGAACTGGAAGCCCAGCTTGCGGCCAGAGGCGAGCTTATCGAGATCGTTCTGACCAAGCGGGCCGATGCCCGAATTGATCAGCGCCATCTGGCCAAGCTGGGCATAGGCGGCCTCGTCGTCCGCGAACCCGCGCCAACCAGCGCCGAAACGCACCCGCACCGTGACCCGGCCCGGCTCGTTATCGCGCGAATAGAGCATCGCACGCACGCCGTTGGCGAACTTGATTGCCTCGGTGTCGAACACGCCAAGCTGCGCGCGCTGGGTCGGCGGTGCAGGTTCACCGATGGCGGGCAGATCGGCAAAGTCGATGGTCGAGCCATCGTCGCGCGCCACGTCGCTCGCCTCGACCGGCGCAGCAAGTGCCTCGCGCAGCTGCTCGGGTGTGGCCTCGCCCTCCTGCGGGGTAAGCATGATTGCGCGCACCACATCGCCTTCAAACAGGCTGCGAGTGGCCTGAAGCAGCTGATCGGGCGTGAAGCGGTCCTTCATCGAGCGGAACACGTCGAGGAAGGTCTGCGGCGAGGCAACGGCCTCGCGGATCTCGACCGCGCCCACCAGCGTATCGGCGAGCTGGCTGCCTGCCTGAATGCGCGCCTGCTCCACGCCATTGACGAAGGAAATATCGAAATCGGCGACCACACGGTCGATCTCGGCCTGGCTCGGCGGTTCGGCCAGTGCGTCGGCGATCACGCTGCGCACGTCGGCCAGTGCGGCCTCCCAATCCTCATCGAGCGGGGCGAGCGAGACATAGGTGCCGTCGACCGAGCGCGCGACCTTCTGCCGCGAAACCTGCGCGTAAAGGTAATGACCACCAGCGCGCGCACGGTTTTCCAGCCGACGGTTGACGATGCCCGCCGCCAGTTGGTTGAGCAGCACGCCGCGGTTGTATTCGATGTTGTCGGTCACCTGCACCCAGGGGCGCATGATCGCATAGTTGATAGCCCGCGCCTGCCCCGGCTCGACGATCACGGCCGTCTCGCCCACGGGCACGCCGTCAGCCCCGGCCAAAGCATCGGCTGGCGCTACGGGATCGCCGAAGTCAGGAGCTTCGGTCGGCTCTCCGGGAACCTGCCAGTCGCTGAACTCGCGCTCGATCAGCGCGGCCAGCACCTGCGGATCGGCATCGGCCACGAGCACGACGACGGCATTTTCAGGGCGATACCAGCGCTGGTGAAAGGCGCGCACGCTTTCCTGCGTTGCGGCCTGCAAGGTCTCGATGGTGCCGATCGGGTTGCGGTCGGCCATCCGCTGCCCGGCAAAGAAGGTGCTCTGCGAAGCCTCGCCGATGCGGCGGTTGGCCCCCGCACCATCGCGCATCTCGGCGAGCACGATCGGCAGGTCGGCGGCAAGGTTGTCGCTGCTGAGCGTGGGCGCCTCGATCATGCCGGCAAACAGACGCACGCTGTCAAACAGCTTGGTCCGGTCGGCATTGGGCAGGTCAAGCTTGTAGACCGTCTGCGTGGGGCCGGTGGAGGCGTTGGTGTCAGCCCCAAGGCTCGCGCCCAGCCGCTGGAAATAGGGGATCGCCTCACCCGAAGCGAAATCGCGCGACTGGCGGAAGGTCATGTGCTCGAGCAGGTGGGCAAAGCCGCGCTCACTGTCGGTCTCGTTGAGCGAACCTGCATCGATGGCGATGCGGAAGCTGGCCTGGCATGGCGGCACGCCGTTTTCGCGCACGGCATAGCGTACGCCGTTGGGCAGTTCGCCCATCAGCCATTCGTCATCGATGGGAATATCGGTGCCGCGGAAGATCCACGGATCGTCGGGCCGCGCATATTTCGGCACATCCTCGCCAGGAATCGCGTGAATCGTGCAAGTGGCGCCGCTTTGTGCCTGCGCCGCAACGGGAGCGACCAGCGGAGCAACAAGGGCAAACGGGGCGAGAGCGCGAACGCAGCGCAAGAGAATGCTCATGGGCTGCACCTAACGGACAAACTTATGAAGGGACAGTGAATGCAATACTTACTCCGGGCCCTCCCTTGCCGCCGCCCGGCCCTGCCCCTACATCCTGCCCATGTTCATCGAGACCGAAACCACGCCCAACCCCGCCACGCTCAAGTTCCTGCCCGGACGCGCGGTGATGCCCTCCGGAACGCGCGACTTCGCCAGCCCCGAGGATGCCGAAGCATCTCCTCTGGCAGAGGCGCTGTTCGATTCGGGCGAAGTAACGGGCGTGTTCTTCGGATCGGACTTCGTTTCGGTCACCGCCGCACCGGGCGCGGACTGGTCGGCGCTGAAGCCGCAGGTGGTCGCCGTGCTGCTTGACCACTTCGTGAGCGAGGCCCCGCTGTTTACCGGCGGCGATGCCAGTGGCTTCTCCGTTCCGGCCGAGGACGAGGCGGAAATGCTCGGCGATGATGAGGGCACCGAAGACGTGGTCGCCCAGATCAAGGAACTGATCGAGACCCGCGTGCGCCCCGCCGTGGCAGGCGACGGCGGCGATATCCGCTATCGCGGCTTCCGCAGCGGCGTGGTCTATCTGCAGATGCAGGGGGCCTGCTCGGGCTGCCCCAGCTCCACCGCCACGCTCAAGCACGGGATCGAAGGGCTGCTCAAGCACTACGTACCCGAAGTCACCGAAGTGAGGGCCGCCTGATGCATAGCCCTCTGCCCGATGCCGCGCTCGACCAGCTTTTCCGCGAGGCGCGCACTTACCAGTGGTTCGATGATCGCGAAGTCACCGATAGCCAGATGGCCGCTATCTGGGACCTTATGAAGATGGCGCCTACTTCGATGAACCAGCTTCCCGCGCGGATCGTCTGGTGCAAATCAGACGAGGCCAAGGCACGCCTCGCCAGCCACGCTGCGGAGGGCAACGTCGAGAAGATCAAGCAGGCCCCGGTCTGCGCAATCATTGCCATGGACGAGGAGTTCCACGAGCACCTGCCGCGCTTTGCCCCGCACATGGAAAACGCCAAGGCCGCGTTCGACGGCGAGGAAAAGCGCGAGATGCGCAAAGTCTCCGCCTTCCGCAACGGCACCTTGCAGGGCGGCTACTTCATCATGGCAGCACGCGCGCTGGGGCTCGATTGCGGGCCGATGTCGGGGTTCGATAACGCTGCCGTCGATGCCGACTTCTTCGCGAATGATCCGGCCTGGAAGAGCAACTTCATCTGCTCGGTTGGCTATGGCGATCGTGAAAAAGTGTTCCCCCGGGCCCCTCGCCCTGCATTCGAGGACTTCAATCGTCTGCTGTAATCCGTAAGAAGAGCGGATGATTACTCTGGCGATAGACTGCGCGACCGAAGCCTGTTCGGTTGCCCTGTTCGATGAGACGAAGCTGGTCGACGGCCGTTTCGACACAATCGGGCGCGGCCATGCTGAGCGGCTGGTGCCGATGATCGCGGAACTGCCTGACAAGGGCCGTGCCGAACGCATTCTCGTCTCACTTGGCCCCGGCAGCTTCACCGGCGTGCGTATAGGGCTTGCCGCCGCCCGCGCACTTGGGCTCGCCTGGCAGGCACAAGTGCTCGGCTATCCGACGCTGACGCTGGTCGCCGCTATGGCCGACGCCAAGTTGCCAGACACTCCCGTTACCGTGTGCATGAATGGCGGCCACGGGGAATACTTCGTGCAGAACTTCGCCAGCGGAGCCGAGGTTCAGGACAATGTCCGCTCGCTGCCCCCCGCCGATGCCGCCGCGGCCTGCCGCCACGCCACTATTGCCGGCAACCGCGCAGACGCGCTTGCCGAGCAGCTCGGCGATGGCCGCCTCGCGCTCGACATGCTGCCCGACGCGCGCGCCGCCCATCTGCTGGACGAGAGCCATTTCACCACCGCGCTTGCCCCGGTCTATGGCCGCGCACCCGATGCCCGTCTGCCGCAGGCCCGGGCATGATGGTCGATTCGCTCGACGCCATCATGCATGTGATGGAGGCCGCCTTCGACCCGGCCTATGGCGAGGCGTGGAACCGTCGGCAGGTGTCCGATGCGCTGATCCTGGCCAACACCCATTGCGTGGTGGTGGCCGCTGACCCCTCCCAGCCTCTGCGCGAAGCCAGCGATGCCGCCGGTTTTGCCTTGCTGCGACAAGCCGCTGACGAGGAGGAGTTGCTGCTGCTCGCCGTGTCGCCGGAGCACCGCCGAAAGGGCGTAGGCCGCCGCCTGCTGGAACTGGCGATGGCCGAAGCGCGTGCACGCGGATCCGCGCACCTGTTTCTCGAAATGCGCGACGGCAATCCGGCCGAACATCTCTACCGAGAATTCGGCTTCGAACAGATCGGCCGCCGCCCCGGTTACTATCGCGGTGCCGCTGACGGCCCGATCGATGCCGTGACTTTTGCCAAGCACCTATAAACGTTCATCATAAAGTAAACGCTTCCGAAGACAGGTGGGAACCTTGGCCACCACTTGTCATTTCCTTTTCACTGCTACATAGGCCTTGTCTTCGCCTGGAAAGAAAATAAATTAGGCGTACACGTGGTCGCAGAACCGAGGAATTTATGGATACAAATACTAACGAAAACCGCGAGATGCTCATCACACTTGCCGCCGACATCGTTACGGCGCATGTGGCAAACAACTCTGTCGAAGTGAGCGACGTTCCGGTTCTAATCGAAAGCGTTTACGGCGCACTTGCCAAGCTCGGCAATGAAACCGTCGAAGAAGCCAAGCCTGAACCGGCCGTTTCGATCCGCGCGTCTATCAAGCCTGACTATCTGATCTGCCTGGAAGACGGCAAGAAGATGAAGATGCTCAAGCGGCACCTGAAGACCGCCTACGACATGACTCCCGAAGAGTATCGCGAGCGTTGGAATCTTCCCGCCGACTATCCGATGGTCGCGCCGAACTATGCTGCGACCCGTCGCGAACTGGCCAAGAAGATCGGCCTCGGCCGCAAGCCGGGCCAGCGCCGTGGCCGCCGCAAGGCCACCGCGACGACGTCCTGATCTGGCTCCGGACAAATTCCGGCAAATACTTGAGCACTACGCCCCGGCCACCTATGGTCCGGGGCGTTTGCATTTCTGCCTTACCGAAAAGAGGCCGCCCTTGCCCCAGACCATCGATCTCGAAGCCCTCTGCGCCGAGCGCGGCCTTCGCATTACTGATCAGCGCCGCGTTATCGCAAAAGTCCTGTCGGACAGTTCCGATCACCCCGATGTCGAGGCGCTGCACGCGCGCGCATCCGCCATCGATCCCAAGATCTCGATCGCCACGGTCTATCGCACTGTGCGCCTGTTCGAAGAGGCAGGCATCCTCGATCGGCATGACTTCGGCGATGGCCGTTCGCGCTACGAACCCGTGCCCGAAGCGCACCACGATCACCTGATCGACGTGGAGACGGGCAAGGTTGTCGAGTTTGTCGATCCCGAGCTGGAGGCGCTGCAGAAGCAGATCGCCGAGAAGCTGGGCTATCGCCTCGTCGATCACCGCATGGAGCTGTATGGCGTGCGGATCGACCGCGAAGACAAGGCCTAGAGACGGCGCGCGTGTGAAGCCCGATCGCGCCGCCATCGCCGCGGGTGCGAAGCCGCATATTTCGCCGCATGGCTGGCTGCGAATCGGTCTGCGGGTCTTGGGACTGCTGCTGGCGCTGCTGGTCTGCGTACCGCTGCATTATCTGTGGCGAATCACAGCCTATGGTTCGCCCTTCCCCAAACTGTTCCTTTACTTAGCCGCACGGATCTGCGGCGCGCGGGTGAAACGGCGCGGCACGGCGCTGCGGCGGGATGTTGTGTTTCTTGCCAACCATGTGTCGTGGATCGACATCCTCGCGCTGGCGGGTGCGAGCGGCACAGCCTTTGTCGCCAAGGCCGAATTGCAAAAAGCCCCGGTGGTGGGCTGGCTGGCAGGTCTCAACCGCACGGTTTACGTCCAGCGCGAGGCGCGGATGGACGTGGCCGACCAGATCAACGCCGTGCGCGAGGCGCTGATGGACAACTGGTCCGTCACCATTTTCCCCGAAGGCACCACCACCGACGGGCAATCACTGCTCCCGTTCAAGACCTCGATGCTGAAGATGCTCGAACCGCCGCCGACGGGCGTTTTGGTGCAGCCGGTGTTTATCGATTATGGCGCCATGGGCGAAGAAATCGGCTGGATTGGCGAGGAAACGGGCGTGAACAATGCGCTGCGGTTACTTGCCCGACCTGGCTCGTTCCGGGTGGACCTCCACTTCCTCGATCCCTTCCCGCCTGAAGACCATGGCAAGGGCAGCCGCAAGCTGATCGCGGCCAAAGCGCGCAAGATGATCGAGGCTGAGCTGGTCCGCACACTGGGCAAGCCCCCGCGTGACTTTGCGCACGAAGTCGCACCGATCCGTTACCAGCCCAAGCCTCCACCCGACGACCCGCCGACCTGATCTTTCACCTCCGGCGTTTTTCCTGTATCGGCCCCCTTCTCATGAAACCGACCACCACTCCCAAGACCTACCGGGTCAAAAGCTTCGGCTGCCAGATGAACGTCTACGATGGCGAGCGCATGGGCGAACTGCTCGAAGCGCAAGGCATCACGGCTGCACCCGAGGGCGAAGACGCTGACCTCGTCGTGCTCAACACCTGCCATATCCGCGAGAAGGCCACCGAAAAGGTCTATTCGGACATCGGCCGCCTCGTGAAATCGGGCGAAGAGGCCGGCAAGAAGCCGATGATCGCCGTCGCGGGCTGCGTTGCGCAGGCCGAAGGCGAAGAGATCATGGCCCGCGCTCCGGCGGTCGGCATGGTGGTTGGTCCGCAGGCCTATCACCGCTTGGGTGACATGGTGAAGGACGCCGCCGCAGGGCGCCGCAGCACCGACACCGACATGCCCGAGGACGCCAAGTTTGCTGCGCTCCCCGCCCGCCGCAAGGTGGCCGCCAGCGCTTTCCTCACGGTGCAGGAAGGCTGCGACAAGTTCTGTACCTACTGCGTGGTTCCCTATACGCGCGGAGCAGAAATTTCGCGCCCGTACAGGGACTTGCTGCTTGAGGCGGAGAAACTGGTGGAAGCCGGTGCACGCGAGCTGACGCTGCTTGGGCAGAACGTCAATGCCTGGAGCGGCGAGGACGACAAGGGCCGCGCCGTCGGCTTCGACGGACTGATCCGCGCGCTGGCCGAACTGCCCGACCTGCAGCGCATCCGCTACACCACCAGCCACCCCAACGACATGACCGATGGGCTGATCGCCGCCCATGGCGAGGTCGAGAAGCTGATGCCTTACCTGCACTTGCCGGTGCAATCCGGCTCGGACCGGGTGCTCAAGGCGATGAACCGCAGCCACACGGCCGAGAGCTATCTCAAGCTGCTCGACCGCTTCCGCGAAGTGCGGCCCGATATTGCCCTGTCAGGCGACTTCATCGTCGGCTTTCCCGGCGAAACCGAGGCCGAGTTCGAAGAGACCCTGGCGCTGGTCGACACGGTGAAATACGCCGCAGCCTATAGCTTTAAGTATTCGCCCCGCCCCGGCACGCCCGCCGCCAGCATGGACGGCCAGATCGCCCCCGAAGTGATGAACGAGCGGCTCCAGCGCTTGCAGGCCGCGCTTAATCGTCACCAGCTCGCCTTCAACGAGGCCTCTGTCGGCAAGACCTGCAAGGTGCTGATCGAGCGCAAGGGCAAACACCCGGGCCAATGGCTCGGCAAGTCGCCGTGGCTGCAATCGGTGTTCTTCGAGGGCGATTGCGCGATGGGTGATGTGGTCGAGGTCGAACTGGTGCAGGCCGGGCCGAATTCGCTTGCCGGGCGCCTGCTCCAACCCGCGCAGGCCTGACACCACTCAAGGCATTTCCATGACTTTCCACCGCCTTCCACAGGCGGTGCGCTTGTCTGCGGCCCGATCAGTCCTATTCTCATAAGGACAAGCGAAGAAAGGACTCGATGGCCCGCAAAGCTCACCGTGGCACCAACACCGGACGCGCTGCCGCGATCGCTCACCCCGAAGACCGCCGCGACGCCTCGCGCCGTGCTCGTCTTGAGGTCATCTTCGACGAACAGGCCGCGCTCGGCATGCTGTTCGGCGAATTCGACGCCAACCTCGTCCATCTCGAGAACCGGCTGGGCGTGTTCATCGCCGCCCGCGGTGACCGGGTGGTGATTGAGGGCAGCGAAGACGAAGTGGCCCGCGCCCGCGACGTCCTCCTGAAAATGCACGAGAAACTGTTGCAGGGCGAAGAGATGGACGCAGGCGCCATCGAAGCGCTGATCGCAATGAGCAACGAGCCTACGCTCGAAGGCATTATCACCGGCGATGCCAAGACCCCGCCGATCATGATCCGCACGCGCAAGAAGACGATCACCCCGCGCAGCGCGATGCAGGGCGACTATATGCGCCAGCTCGCCAGCCGCGACGTGATTTTCGCGCTCGGCCCGGCCGGCACCGGCAAGACCTATCTCGCCGTGGCGCAGGCGGTTTCTCAGCTGATCACTGGCTCGGTGCAGCGGCTGATCCTGTCGCGTCCGGCGGTGGAGGCGGGTGAAAAACTCGGCTTCCTGCCCGGCGACATGAAGGACAAGGTCGATCCCTACCTGCGCCCGCTTTACGATGCGCTGTTCGACTGCATGCCGCCCGAACAGGTGGAGCGGCGGATCGCCTCGGGCGAAATCGAGATCGCACCGATCGCCTTCATGCGCGGGCGCACGCTGGCCGATGCCTTCGTGATCCTCGACGAGGCGCAGAACACCACGCGCGAACAGATGAAGATGTTCCTCACCCGCTTTGGCCAGAACAGCCGGATGGTGATCTGCGGCGACCCGCGTCAGGTCGACATTCCCGGCGGCGACCGCATGAGCGGCCTCGCCGACGCGGTCGAACGGCTGGAGGGTGTCGAGGGTATCGGCGTCACCCGCTTCACCGCTGCCGACGTGGTAAGACACCCGATTGTGGGACGGATCGTCGAAGCCTACGAAGGGCCGGACGCCAAGTAGGAAGAGCCAGGTCCGCTCATCCTGAGCCTGTCGAAGGAACGCCACCCCAAGCCCATGGAAGGCGGTGACTGCCCCTCGACAAGCTCAGGCCGAGCGGATGTGGCAATTTGGGCTAAGACTAACGGAAGTACATGGACCTCGAAATCGACATTGAAGGCTGGCCTGCGGGCCAATGGGACGTGCTGGCCGAACGTGTGGCCGAGGCCGCGTGCAAAGTCGCGCCCGAACTGGCCAACCCGCGCCTCGTTACCAGCCTCATCTTCACCTCCGACGAAGAGGTGCACGACCTCAACCGCGAATGGCGCCAACGCGACAACCCCACCAACGTGCTCTCGTTCCCGATGCTCGAACGCGAAGACCTCATCCATCTGGACCCGGACGGCCCGCCCGAAATGCTCGGCGACCTTGCCCTCGCCCATGGCGTCTGCGCGCGCGAGGCGGCGGATAAGGGCGTGCCGCTCGATCATCACGCCGCGCATCTGATCGTCCACGGCCTGCTCCATCTGGCCGGGCACGATCACGAGATTTCCGATGCCGATGCCGAGGAAATGGAAGCGCTCGAAGTGAAGGCGCTTGCACTTCTGGCCATTGCTGACCCATATGCAGCCGACCACCAATAAACAGGGACATAACGACAGGGCTATGCCCGAACCCGGACAAAGCGAGCAGTCTCCCGCAGGAGACGAGGACAGTAGTAGCAGCGGCGGCCTGTGGGGCGCGCTGCGCTCCCTGTTCGACAACGGTGCCGACACCAGCCTGAGAGCCCAGATCGAAGAGGCTATCGACGATCACGAGGACGAGAACGGTCGCGGCGAAAGCGGCTCCGGCAAGGGCGATCTCTCGCAGGTCGAGCTGGTCATGCTCCGCAACCTGCTGCACTTTTCCGAGCACGATGCTGACGATGTCGCCATCCCCCGCTCCGAAATCATCGCCCTGCCCGCCGAGGCGAGCTGGGACGAGATGGTCGCGCAGTTCGCCGAACATGGTGTGTCGCGCATGCCGGTCTACCGCGAGAAGCTCGACGACGTCATCGGCATGATGCACATCAAGGATGTGTTCTCCTACCTCGCCAGCGGGGCGGCCCCGCCCTCCGACTGGACCATGATGATGCGCGAGCCGCTCTATGTCCCGCAGTCGCGCGGCGCGCTTGACGTGCTGGCCGACATGCGCACCAAGCGCACCCATCTCGCCATCGTGCTCGACGAGTTTTCGGGTACCGACGGGATCATCACCATCGAAGACCTGGTCGAGGAAATCATCGGCGAGATCGAGGACGAGCACGACGATGAACGCGTGGAGCAGGTGGTCAAGCTCGAGGATGGCCTGTGGGACTGCGATGCTCGTGCCGAACTTGATGACGTGGCCGAACTGGTGGGCGATCCGCGTCTCGCCGAGATCGAGGAATCCGTGGACACGCTCGGCGGCCTGGCCTTTGTGCTGGCCGAGCAGGTGCCGCAACCGGGCACCGTGCTCGAACATCCGGCAGGCTGGCGGATCGAGGTGATCGAGGGTGACGAAACCCATGTCACCCGCCTGCGCCTGCACGCACCAACGCCAGCAAGCGACGAAAACACCGATAGTTAAACTTCTTTTACCAACAAATTTTGCAGCGCACTCGCCAAAATGCTGCACATGCGATATTGCCCCCGTTGGGAGAGAGTGAGCGATTTAGAAAGGCCCCATGCGTCGCCTGCCCCCTTTGCGCGCCCTCGAGGCTTTTGTTCGAACTGTCCGGCTCGGCTCCGCGCGTGCCGCGGCGAGTGAACTTGGCCTGAGTCCGTCAGCGCTGTCACGCCGGATCGCCAGTCTGGAAGACTTCACCGGGCGCAAGATGTTCAGCCGTCAGGGCCAGGCCATGCGGCTGACCGAGGAAGGCCGCCAGTTCTACGACAAGGTCTCCCCTCATCTCGAAGCCCTGGCCACTGCGGTCGAGGCGCAATCGGAAAACCTGCAGCTGTTGCGGCTGCGGCTTGGCGTGACCCCTCTGTTCGGCACCCAGCGGCTGTTCCCGCGTCTGCCCGAGCTGCGCCGGCTGCACCCGCGCCTGCACCTCGACATCGACACCAGCCCCAACCAGCTCGGCCGCATTGGCGATACGCTTGATGCCGTGATCGGGCTGGTCCACGAGCCGGACCCGTCGTTCCACTCGGTCAAGCTGGACCAGAACACGATCCATGCCATCGCCAACCGCGAGCTGGTGGCCGAGATCGGATCGGAGCCTGACGAGAAGATTCTGAGCGAGCAGACATTCCTGGTCCACACCGACATGCACCTGAGCTTCGAGGCGTGGAAGACCGCCCTCGGGATGGAAAATCTGCAGCCGATGGCGGTCGATCACTACGATTCAGGGCAGCTCATCCTCGAAGCCGCCGCGCAGGGCCTTGGCATTGCCGTGATGCATGACGACCACTTGGCGCGTAACAACGACCCCCGGCTGGCCAAGCTCTACGACATCAACGTGCCCAGCCCCTATTCCTATTGCTTCTTGTGCCGCCCGGCCGATCTGGCGCTGCGCCCTGTGCGGCTGTTTCACGACTGGCTGGTCGGTGCCGGGCTCTAGCTGCTGCAAAATACTTTCGAAACATAATGAAATAGGGCAAGATCGCCCGGTCATTCGAAAAGGGGAGAGATCATGAAACTGAAGACCGCCTTGCTGGCAGCAGCGCTCGGCCTTGCGACCATGCCATTTGCCGCGCAGGCACAAATGCGCGCGCTTTCCGATCCGGTGGTGCCCCACCCTGATCCCGAGAGCCTGTTCACCAGCGATGATCCGGTGCTGAACCGCAACAAGCAGGCGGCCCTTCATATCCAGCGCAACCTGCTCAAATGCAACGAGTGGAGCCGCGCGGACGAATGGCTGACCGATGCCTATATCCAGCACAATCCCATGGCCGCATCGGGGCTTGAAGGGGTGATGTACTACTTCACCCAGGTCGCCAAGCGCCCGGAGCTTGATCCTTGCCCCGCGCTTTCGGCGGAAGACCCCAACGGCGTTGTCGCGGTGCAGGCAGAGGGCGACTATGTAACGATCCTCACGCGCCGGATCGTGCCCTATGCCGACGATCCCTCGCAGAGCTACACCACGACCTGGTTCGATACCTGGCGCTTCGTCGACGGTAAGGCTGACGAGCACTGGGACCCTGCCACCCTGCCCGCCGCCGCACCCCCGCAGGCGACCACGCTTACGCCCGAAGCTGCCGCACAGCAGCTGGCCGACCGCAGCGCGATCGAAGAGCTGATGTGGAACTATGTCCGTGCGATCGATACCTGGGATGCTGACGCCTATGCGGAAGTCTTCACCCCGGACGGCGCCTTCGGACAGACCAAGGGGCGCGAAGCGCTGCACAACATGGTCACCTCGATGGCCGCCGGCCGGGCCGAACGCGCGGCCAAGGGCGAAGACGTACCCCCGCTCCATCACGTGATGAGCAACCAGACGATCGACTTCGTCAGTCCCACCCACGCGGTGGTCAATTACTACTGGCAGACGGTCTCGCGCGGCTCGCCGGGCGGTCCGCGTCCGGTGATGCTGGCCCAAGGCTGGGGCCGCGACGATGTGGTGAAGCAGGATGGCCGCTGGCTGATCGACAACCGCAACGTGGCGCCTGACGCCGAAACGGACTGATCGCCAGCCTTACAGCTACGTGCATACAAGAAGGGGCGCCTCGCAAGGCGCCCCTTTTTCGTTGTGCCGATAGGCAGTCAGATCAGGCGACGGTGGCCTTGACGATCACGCCGGGTTCGCGGGGCGGCTCGCCCACCGGCAGCGCGTCGACATGTTCCATGCCTTCGATCACTTCCCCCCAGACCGTGTACTGACGGTCAAGGAAGCGGGCGTCGTCGTTGCAGATGAAGAACTGCGAGTTGGCCGAGTTCGGATCGTTGGTGCGCGCCATCGAGCAGGTGCCGCGCTTGTGCGGGGCATCGGAGAACTCCTGTTCGAGGTTGGGCTTGTCCGAGCCCGACATGCCGGTGCCGGTGGGATCGCCGCCCTGGGCCATGAAGTTCGAGATCACGCGGTGGAACACCACGCCATCGTAGAAGCCTTCCTTGGCCAGTTCGGTGATGCGGGCAACGTGGTTGGGAGCAAGGTCGCTGCGCAGCTTGATCTTGACGTCGCCGCCTTTGTTGTCGCCGCAGTCGAGCGTGAAGGTAAGCGTTTCTTCGGACATGCAAATATCTCCTCGTGGATCTTGCGGGCCGATATAGGGTGGATGCCCGCAATGTCACCCGTAGTTTGCCCGCGCCAATCGCTCAGCGGCGCAATAGGGCGAAGGCGCGCTTGCTTTTATACCGCGCTGCAATAGACCGAGCCCGATGGCCGATTCCGATCTTCTCGACCCCGAAGACACCGCGCCCGCGCGCGAAGAAGGCGAGCAGTTCGACGAGGACAACCGCCTGAAGCCGGAATTCGTGCGCGAAGTGCGCGATGCCCTGGCCGAACAGGACGAATCCGCCGCCTACGCGCTGGTCGAACCGCTGCACCCGGCTGACATCGCCGACTTGCTCGAACTGCTCGCGCCCGAAGAACGGCGCGAGCTGGCCAGCGCCATCACCGACCTGATGACGGTCGAAGTGGTGGCCGAACTCAACGACTACGTCCGCGACGACATGGTCGAGGCGCTACCGGCCGCCGCCGTCGCCATTATCGCCAAACAGCTCGACACCGACGACGCGGTGCAGCTGATCGAAGACCTCAACGACGCCGACCAACAGGCCATTCTCGCCGAACTGGGCCCGGAAAATCGCGCCGCGATCGAAAGCGCGCTCGCCTACGAGGACGAGACCGCCGGTCGCCTGATGCAGCGCGAGCTGGTCGCGGTGCCCGAACACCTCACGGTGGGCGACCTGATCGACTACATGCGCGACAACGAGGACTTGCCGACCGAATTCTGGGAGGTCTTCGTCGTTGACCACCGGATGCGGCCCGTCGGCACCTGCCAGCTCTCGTGGATTTTGACGACGCCGCGCCACATTCCGCTGTACGATGTGATGAAGCGTGACCAAACGCTGATCTCGGTTGATACGGACCAGGAAGAGGTCGCACTAAGATTCCAGAAATACGCGCTTATTTCCGCCGCCGTGGTGGACGAGAGCGGACGACTGGTCGGCCAGATGACGGTCGACGACGTGGTCCACATCATTCAGGAAGAGGCCGGCGAAGACGCCCTGCTGATGAGCGGTGCGGGCGAAGGCGACATCAACGAGCCGATCCGCGATGCCTATTCGGCGCGTGTGCGCTGGCTGATCGCGAACCTCGGCACCGCGCTGATCGCCAGCCTCATTATCGCCGCCTTCGGGGCCGCGATCGAACAGCTGGTGGCATTGGCAATTCTGATGCCGATCGTCGCCTCGATTGGCGGCAATGCTGGCACGCAGACGATGGCCGTCACCGTGCGCGCCATCGCCACAAACCAGCTCACCCAGTCGAACACCGCGCGCATCCTTTGGCGAGAAACGCGTGTGGCCATGCTCAACGGGATCACCGTGGCGGCCCTGATCGGGATTGCCACGGCGGTGATCTTCACGCCTGAGCTGGGCGTGGTGATCTGCGCGGCGGTCATCATCAACATCATCACTGCGGGGCTGGCGGGCGTGCTGGTGCCAGTGGTGTTCGAGCGTCTCGATCAGGACCCGGCGGTGGCTTCCAGCGTGTTCGTGACGATGATCACCGATTCGATGGGTTTCTTCGCTTTCCTCGGCCTTGCGGTGGCGGCGGGCTTGGCGGGCTGACACACCCGCCCTATCTTCTCTCCCATGCCGCTGCACATGACCAAGATCGCCTATCGCGCCACATCCATGCGTGATCTGGAAAGCTGGTTTGACGGGCAAAGCCCCGACAAGCGCCTGCGCACCCGCTATCTGCCCAAGCGACACGAGGAAATGAAGGGCGGCTCGCTCTACTGGATTTACGACCGCGCCATGGTCGCCCGCTCCGCCATTCTCGGTTTCGAGGAGCGGCCCGACGGGCACTGGGACATCGTGCTCGAAAACCGGCTCCATCTCGTCCACCCCAAGGCCAAGCGCGCGCATCAGGGCTGGCGCTATCTCGCCGATGAAGACGCGCCGAAGGATCTCATCGAGGGCGAGGTTGCCGGCGACGTACTGCCCGGCAAGCTGGTGAGCGAACTGAGCAAGCTGGGGCTGGTTTAGCGCCAGCCTTCGCTCAGGCCATGGCCTCCATGCTGGCGATCTTCACCAGCGCCTGAGCATATTGCTCGGGCGGAGCGGCACCCTGAAGGATATATTTGCCTGCCACCACCATGGTCGGAACCGAGGTGATCTGGTTTTCGGCCGCGCGCCGCTCTTCCATCCGCACCGGTTCCGAAAGCGCCGGATCGTCAAGCGCCTCGCTGGCAGCGGCCCGGTCAAAGCCCTCAGCTTCGGCCAGATCGAGCAGCACCGCGCGATCCGAAATGTTCTGACGCAGCTGAAAATAGGCGCGGAACAGCGCCTGCTTGAGCGCCACCTGCCGCGCCGGTTCGGCCACGGTCAGCGCCCAGCGCAGCAGCTTGTGCGCGTCGTGGCTGTTCCAGACCATCAGCACCGGCTCATCGCCCTCGCCCTGCCATGTCATCGGAAAGCCCGCCTCTTCACCCGCCTGTTCGACATGGCGGCGCATTTGCAGGACGTCGGCCGGGCTCTTGTTGTAGGCCTTGGCGAGCAGGTCGATCTGGTTGTGGCCTTCGGGAGCCATGTCGGGGTTCAGCTCAAAGGGCATGAAGCGGATCGTGACATCGACCTCGCCCTTCAGGCTCTCGACCGCGCTGAGGAACTGCGCAGTGCCAATGGCGCACCACGGGCAGACCACGTCGGACCACACATCAACCGTTATCTCGTCTGCCATCAGCCTCGCTCCAGCCACCAGTTGAGAAGATGCCATGCAATAGCCGTGGGCGGCGGCGGAAGGAAAGACTTGTCCTCGCCCGGCACCTGCGCGTCCATCGCCGTGGCCACTTCGGCGCGGGTGAACCAGCGCGCATCGGCAATTTCGGTCTCGTCGATGGTAAGCTCGCGCCCCTGCGCCGTGCCATGGCAGCCGAGCATGAGCTGGCTCGGGAACGGCCATGGCTGGCTGGCAATGTAGCCAACATCGCTCACAACGACGCCGACCTCCTCCAGCACCTCGCGCGCCACGCCCTGTTCGACGCTTTCGCCAGGCTCGATAAAGCCCGCCAGCGCCGAATAGCGCCGCTCAGGAAAGCGGGTTCCGCGCCCCAGCAAGAGATCACCTTCATGCTCTACCAGCATGATCGCAACCGGGTCGGTGCGCGGGAAGTGCTGTGCCCCGCAGGCGTCGCAATTGCGCTGCCAGCCGCCCTTGGCAATCTGCGTCGGACCGCCGCAATTGGCGCAGAAACGGTGCCGCGCGTGCCAATCGACCAGACTGCGTGCACCGCCGTAGATGGCCAGATCGCGCGGCGGCAACAGCGACAGCGCGTCCCACGCGGGCCGCTGCTCATAGGCTGGCCGGGTGTCGCCCGCGGCAGGAATGGGAGCGAACAAAGGCGCTTCGCCATCGAGCCCGAGAAACACGACCTCGCTCACTTCGGTCAGGCCAGAGGCATCGCCCCAGGTGAGCGCGTTGTCGCTTCCAAGCACCGGGTTCAGCCCCTCCATCGCCAGCAAGCGTGCCAGCGGCGAGAGGCGCAGTTCGGCCAACCGGGCAGGATTGGCGCGGGCATGGTCGTCACGGTTGAGGCCATGCTCGCAAAAGGCGATGGTCATTGCGTCATGGCCGCCGCATCTGCTGCCACCGCCAGCGGGAAGGCGTCCTGCATGGCTTGGTCCGCAGGCATATATTGCGTCATGAACGTCTGCCGCAGCCCCATGTTCATGTTGACCAGACCCGCCGTCCCCGCCGCGCCGTACCAGCCGAACAGGCCCGCTGTATCGCCCATGCCGACCAATCCGCCAGCACCGAAGCCGAAGGCGCGGCCGCCGCTCGAAAAGCCGCCATCGGGCGCGAGCGTATCGGGAAACAGGTTGCTGGTGGCGAGCCGCACGGCAGGCTCGCTCATCACCCGCTGGCCCTCGATCTCGCCATATCCGGCGAGCATCATCAGGAACCGGTCATAGTCACGCGGCGAGGAGACCAGCCCCGCTCCGCCGAACGGGAAGGCTGGCTTGTCGAGATAGATCGAATTGTCGGGCAGATCGATCGCCAGCGGCTCGCCGTCGAGCAGGAAGTAGTTGGCGGTGAGCCGCTCCTTCTGGCTTTCGGGTACCTGGAACCAGGTGCTCGACATGTCGCACGGATCGAAGATGCGTTCCTGCAGGAAAGCGTCGAAGCTCTTGCCGCTGACCACTTCGATCACCCGGCCCATCAAGTCGAGCCCGACCGAATAGGACCAGTGCGTGCCCGGTTGATAGACCAGCGGCATCTGCGCCAATGCGTCGGCGAACACTTCGAGGCTGGGCGCAGGCGGCGAGTTGAGACCGCCCGGAACCTCCAGCCGCGACACTTGCCCTGGATTCAACCCGTTCTCGGCATAGGCCTGCGCCAACGGCCCCTGCTGCACGATCGAATAGCCAAGGCCAGAGGTGTGCGTGAGCAGGTGGCGGATCGTGATCGGGCGCACCGCGGGTTCGAGATTGTCAGCAGTGATCGGCCCGTCGTAGACCTTCTGCACCTGCATATTGGCAAAGGCCGGCAGGATCTCGGCCAGAGGCTGGTCGAGCGAGAGAAGGCCGTCGTCGATCAGCATGATCGCGGCCATGCCAGTGATCGGCTTGGTCATCGAGTAGATGCGATAGAGGCTGTCGGCATTGGCACGAATACCGCTGGTGAAGGTCGTGTCGCCCTTGCCCATGTATTCTGGCAAGCTCTGCCCCCAGCCGAGCGCGACGACCGCATTGGAGACCTTTCCGGTGTCCACGAAGTCGCTTAGAAAGCGGGCCACGCGCGGCCATTGCGCGCTGGCGTCCTGCGCAAAGGCCGCCTGCCCCAGGGGCAGCCCTCCGGCAAGCGCGCCCGCCCCCAGCATGGCACCGCCACGCAACAGCGAGCGGCGGGAAAAATCGAACTGTGTGGCTGACGCGACCATTGCGGAGCTCCTTTCGCAAGCAGAGATTTGCCGGGTAGGTAAGGCTGGCCAAGGCAGGCAGCAAGCGCGAAAGCCATGGTGCTTGATTGGCGCATGTGTGTTGCCTATGTAAGACACATGTTCAATGTGCTTTCGATCCTGATCGGCCTCGTATCGCTGGTCATCGTCATTCCCTCGCAGATTCCGCTGCTGGGCTGGGGCAACTGGGTTGCGCTGCCTCTGGTGGTGATCGGAATTGCTTTCGGCGCGCTGTCGAGCAGCAATGGCGGGCGCAACTTCTGCCTGATCATCTTTATTGTGGCGGTTATCCGACTGGCGCTGGGCGGCGGCGTAATCTAGCGCTCGGCCAAAGCCAGCGCGGCGGCCTTCGCGAACAGCGTGGGCAGACCTGCCTCGTCAATCCGGTGGAGCGGCCACCATTCGCCGTCTCCCTCTGGTGCTGGTTCGTCACCCGCGTGAACAGCAAGTCCCATTTCGAGATGGAAGTGGGTGAAGCTATGCCGCACCAGCCCGCCTGCGCGCCACGCACCAGCCAGCGGCGCCACGCCCGAACCGTCACCGCGCGCCGACCAGCCGTCATCGGGCAGTGCGCGCATCCCGCCGAGCATGCCCTTGCCCGGTCGCTTGACCAGCCACACCGCGCCCTCGCGCTCGATCCAGAAGGCGGTGCCGGAGCGCGTCGGCTTGGCCTTCTTCGCAGCCTTCACGGGCAACCGCGTGGGATCGCCAGCTTCGCGCGCTTCACAGATCTCCTGCCACGGGCACAGCAGGCACTGCGCATCGCGCGCGCGGCATAGCGAGCTGCCAAGGTCCATCATGGCCTGTGCAAAGTCGCCCGCGCGCCGCTCCGGCGTGATCGTGTCGAGCGCGGCGCGGATCGCTTTCTTCGCGCCGGGCAAAGGCTCCTCGATGGCGAACAGCCGCGCCACCACCCGCTCGACATTGGCGTCGATCACGAGCGCGCGGCGTTCGAAGGCGATCGCGGCAACGGCAGCGGCGGTATAGTCGCCCAGCCCCGGCAACTTGCGCAGTTCGGCCTCGGTGGTGGGAAAGCTGCCAGCCTGCGACACCTCGCGCGCGGCCTTCACCAGATTGCGCGCCCGCGAATAATACCCCAGCCCCGCCCAGGCGGCCATCACCTCCTCCTCCGGCGCGGCGGCAAGCGCGGCGACATCGGGCCAGCGGGTGGTGAACTTCTCGAAATAGGGAATGACGGCAGCGACCGTGGTCTGCTGCAGCATCACCTCGGACAGCCACACGTGATAGGGATCAGGCAGCGGCGCACCCGGGCGCGCCCGCCACGGCAGTTCGCGGGCGTGGCGGTCATACCAGTCGAGAAGGAGGTCGGCAGCCCTATCGCGCATTGGCATGCTATGGCATGAGCGGCGCAATCATGGAACGTGACGATCCTCCCAAACCCCGCAAAGTGTCGGGGAAAAGCGGCAAGAAGCAGACACCGCGCGCCTATCAGCGCCCGCGTGGCGGCCCACCGCGGCAGGTGTCGGACCTTGTGCCGCAGATCGGACGCGCTGCATTCCGGCGCTTCGGCTTCGTGCAAAGCTCGGTGGTCACGCGCTGGAACGAGATCGTGGGCGAACATCACGCCAAGGTCTGCGCGCCCGAAAGCATCCGGTTTCCGCCCGGCGAGAAGGCCGAGGGCATGCTCAACCTGGTGGTTGCACCGGGCCATGCACCGCTGATCCAGCACGTCATCCCCGAGATTATTGAGCGGGTGAACCGGTTCTTCGGCTATCGCGCGGTGGCGCGGGTGAAGATGCGGCAAGGAAGCGTTCAGTCACATTCTGCTCAAGCCGCGAAGGGTGGTCCGCCCTCGCTGAAACCGATTCCTATGGAATTGGGCGACAGCCTGCGCGATATTGGCGACCCGGAATTGCGCACGGTGCTCGAATCGTTAGCGCGAGGCTTTGGATCGGAAGAGGACGAGACATAGTGATAAGACATGCTCTGATTGCACCAATGATAGTGGCCGGTGCCATGGTGGCAAGCGCGCCCGCTGCGGCGCAGGACTGGTCCGCACAGGTCACCCCTACCGAGCGCGGCTATCTGATCGGCAACCCCGATGCTCCGGTGCAGCTTATCACCTTCGTCAGCTACACCTGCTCGCACTGCAAGACGTTCGAGCAGGACGCCGAAGCGGAGCTGAAGTCGTCCTACATCGACAAAGGCAGCACGGCGGTCGAAGTGCGCTCGGCTCTTCGCAACATTGTCGACCTGGCTGCAACAATGCTCACCACCTGCGGGCCGGCCGACCGTTTCCTCGGCAACCACGAGGCCTTCTTCGCCACTCAGGACGAATGGCTCGCCAAGGCCCGCGATCTCACGCCCGAGCAGCAGGCTAGCTGGCAGAGCGGCGCTCTCGGCGAGCGGATGAAGGCGATCGCCACCGACCTCGGCTTTTACCCGATGATGGAAGCACGCGGCTATACCAGTGCCGAGATCGATGCTTGCCTCGCCGACGAACAGCACGCGGCCGCAATCGCGAACAATTCGTCGGCCGACTACACCGACTACCCCTATCCCGGCACCCCGAGCTTCGTGGTGAACGGCACGCTGCTTGACAATGTTCACTCGTGGCAGGGGCTCAAGCCCGAGCTCTCACCCGACCATCTCTAAGTAACCACGCCTGTGGGCAACCCTGTGCAAAACGGCGTTGCCGCGCGGCTATGCGCACTCTAGCCATTTGACAGCCCAGCCCCGGGCACTAGCCTTCTTTTCCTCATCCGAAACGGGAACCCAATTCGATGACCAAACCCAGCATGTTTCTCCGCGCCGCGCTGGCGCTGCCCCTCGCTCTGGCGCTCGCCTCGTGCGGCGAAGAGGCGACCGATGCCAGCGCGCTCGAAGGCGCGCCTGTCGCTGCCGTGGCGCCGCCCGAAGGCACCACCTGGAACCAGACCGTCGTGCGCACCGAACAGGGTGGCTGGAAGGTTGGCAATCCCGATGCGCCGATCAAGCTGCTTGAATACGGTTCGCTCACCTGCCCGGCATGCGCCGCCTTTTCGGTCGATGGTTCGGCCCAGCTGCATGAACGCTACATCGAGAGCGGCCGCGTCAACTACGAGTTCCGCTCGCTCCTGATCCACGGCATTGCCGACCTACTGCTTACGCGCATGCTCGAATGTGCGCCGAAGGAAGCAGCGGTGCCGCTGGCCGATCAGGTCTGGGCCAACCTCGAAGGTGTGCTCGCCGGCTTCCAGTCCAATCAGGACGCCCTCCAACAGGCGATGGACCTGCCTGACGACCAGCGCTACGTCGCCATGGCGCAGGCCAGCGGGGTGACCGACTTCTTCGCCGCGCGCGGCATCAGCACCGAACAGACGCAGGCTTGCCTGTCCGATGCCGCTGCAGTTGAGGCCCTGGCCGAAAGCACGCAGGCCGCCGCCACCGAAGACAACGTCACTTCGACCCCCACGTTCTTCCTCAATGGCCAGATGCTTGAAGACCGCAACTGGGTAAGCGTGGAACCGGCCCTGCAACGCGCCGGCGCCCGCGACGAGTAAGCGCGGGGGCGCGGGCGCGGCAGGATGGAAATCCGCAAGCTCAGGCTGAGCGGTTTCAAGAGCTTCGTCGAGCCTGCCGAATTGCGTGTCGAACCGGGGCTGACGGGCGTCGTCGGCCCCAACGGTTGCGGCAAGTCCAACCTGCTCGAAGCGATCCGCTGGGTGATGGGCGAGAACTCGCCCAAGTCGATGCGCTCGGGCGGAATGGAAGACGTCATCTTCGCCGGCACCGAAGCGCGTCCGCCGCGTGATTTCGCCGAGGTCGTGCTCGATGCACGCGACGATGAGAACGAAGAGCTGGTCGTCACCCGCCGGATCGAGCGCGGTGCAGGCAGCGCCTACCGCGTGAACGGGCGCGACGTGCGCGCGAAGGACGTGGCGCTCGTGTTCGCCGATGCCGCCACCGGTGCCCATTCGCCCGCGCTCGTCTCGCAAGGCAAGATCGCCCAGGTAGTCGCCGCCAAGCCCGCCGAACGGCGCATGATGCTGGAAGAAGCGGCAGGGATCGCCGGGCTGCACGTGCGGCGGCGCGATGCCGAGAACAAGCTGCGCAACACCGAGAAGAACCTCGAACGCCTGTCCGACCTGATGGCCGGGCTCGACAGCCAGATCACCAGCCTGCGCCGTCAGGCCCGGCAGGCCGAGCGTTATCGTGAACTCAGCGACCAGATCCGCGTGGCCGAAGCACGGGTTCTCTTTGCCCGCTGGCGCGATGCCGCTGCCGCCGCCGAGGCCGCGCGCAAGGAAGCCAAGGCCACCGACGCCCGCGTGAGCGAAGCACAGGCCGCAGCGACAGCAGCTGAGAAAGAGCAGCGCGAACTGGCTGAAAAGCTCATCGAACTGCGCGATGAGCTGGCCGACCGCCGCGACGATGCCAGCGCGCACGGGCACCGCATGGCTGCGCTTTCGACCCAGCTCGAAGCCGCCGAACAGCGCCTCAAGGATCTCGACCGCCAGCACCAACGGCTGGAGGAGGACCGCTTCGATGCCGACCGCATGACGCGCGACGCTGCCGAAGCGCTCAAGCGGCTCGAAGCAGAGCTGGCGGCGGGCGAAAAAGCCTTGGCAGCGGATGAGGAGCGTCGCCCCGCTTTTGCACGCGATGTCGAGCGGACGGAAAGCGCCGGGCGCGCCGCCGAACTCGCGCTCGCCAAGGCCACAGCCGACAACGCCGGGGTTGAAGCCGACTGGCGCGTGGCCGAATCCGAGCTGGCGCAGGCGCGCGGGCGCGTCGAGCGGTTGCAGGCCGAAGCGGCGCGGCTCGAACAGCAGCGGGCAGCACTGGCCGGAGAAAGCGATCCCGAGGCCGAGCTGACCGCGGCGAAGGCACGCGCCGAAGAAGCTGGCACGGCGCTGGTGCAACGGCGCGAGGCGCTGACCACCGCCCAGGCGCGCAAGGACGAGCTGGCGAAGGCGCGCGACGAGGCTGCTTCAGCGGTGTCATCGGCCAAGGCCGAACTGGCTGGCGTCGAGCGCGAATGGCAAGCCCTCAAGCGCGACCGCGAGGCCCGGGCGAAGCAGCAGGCAGGCCGCAAGGGTCTGCCCGCCGCGCTTGATCGGGTCTCGGCCAAGCCCGGCTACGAACGCGCGCTTGCCGCCGTGCTGGGGCGCGATGCCAAGGCCCCGCTTGGCGCGCCCGAGGGCAAGGTCGAAGGGCGGTTCTGGGGCGGCTCGCAGCCCCCTGCCCCGATCGCCACGTCGATCGTCCATCACCTTGGCGACGTGCCCGAGCAGCTCGCCGCGCGGTTGGCGCTGGTCCACTTTGCCGAGACCGACGATGGCCGCGCGCTCAGCCCGGGCGAATGGCTGGTCACCCGCGATGGCGCGCTGCGCCGGTGGGACGGCTTTGTTGCACGCGGCGAAGGGGCTGCCGAGGCGGCGCGGCTGGAGGCGGACAACCGCTTTGCCGAACTCGATGCACAGGTTCCCTCGCTACGCGATGCCGCAGAGCGCGCAGAAGCGGCGCAGGGAGAGACGCAGCAAGCACTGGCAACTCTACAACGCGAGCTGGTGGCAATGGAACGCGCGGTCAATGAGGCCGCCGAAGCCGAACGCGCTGCCCTGCGCGCGCAGGATCAGGCCGAAGCGCGGCGTGAACGTCTCGCCGCGCGCAGGGCCGAGCTGGCCGAAACGGGCGACGACCTCGCCGAACGTCTCGCCCAGGCCGAGGCCGAGGTGGGATCAGCGAAAGCGCGGCTCAGCGCGTTGCCCGATCCGGCAGAAGGACGCGCGGCGCTCGAAAGCGCGCGGGCGACAAACGAGGCCGCGCGCGAGGCACAGCAAGCCGCCCTCGCCGCCCTTGCCGCGCACGATCAGGCGCTGGCCGTGGGGCGCGAGCGGGTGTCCTCGCAGCGCGGCGACATGAAGAGCTGGCAAACCCGCGCTGGCGACGCCGCACAGCGGCTCGCGGGGATGGAAGCGCGGTTCGAGGAAATCGCCGAGGAGCGCGCCGTGGTCGCGGCCAAGCCCGCTGGGCTGATTCGCGAGATCGAGAGCGGCGAGTTGGTGCGCGAACGGCTTGCTGCCGACCTCGCCAAGGCCGAAGAAGCCGTCAGCGCGGCGGACGGGCAAGCGCGGGCGGCGGACAACCGCTTGCGCGAGGCGACTGAAGCGCTCGCCGCTGCGCGCGAACAGCGCGCCGGAGCCGCCGCCCGCGCAGAGAACGAGGAAAGCCGCCGCGAAGAGATGGCGCGCCAATCGGGCGAACGGTTCCAGTCCCCGCCCCCGCTGTTGCCCGGCAAGTTTGGGTTTGAAGCCGATGCCGTGCGCAATGCGGGGCTGGAATCCGAGGAGATGGAACGGCTGGTGGCGAGCCGCGAGCGGATCGGCCCGGTCAACCTCGTCGCCGCCGACGAGCTGGTGCGGATCGAGGCCGAGCACGGCACCAGCGCCGAAGAACAAGCTGAACTGGCCGAGGCCGTGAACCGGCTGCGCGCGTCAATCGGCAACCTCAACCGCGAAGGCCGCGAACGGTTGCGCGCCGCCTTCGAGGAGGTGAACGAACACTTCCAGCGCCTGTTCACCCGGCTGTTCGAAGGCGGCAAGGCTCATCTCGCGCTGATCGATTCGGATGATGTGCTGGAGGCCGGCCTCGAAATCTACGCACAACCGCCGGGCAAGCGGCTGCAATCGCTGAGCCTTTTGTCTGGCGGCGAACAGGCACTAACCGCAACCGCGCTTATCTTTGGCCTGTTCCTAACCAATCCGGCACCTATCTGCGTGCTCGACGAGGTCGACGCGCCGCTCGACGATGCCAATATCGACCGCTTTTGCGACCTGCTCGACTGGATGACACAGGCAACCGCGACCCGCTATCTCGTCGTGACCCACAATGCCGTGACCATGAGCCGGATGCACCGCCTGTTCGGCGTAACCATGGTGGAGCGCGGGGTGTCGCGGCTGGTCAGCGTCGATCTGGGCGAGGCCGAAAAGCTGGTGGCGGAATAGGCTCAGCCGCCTTTGTCGCGCAACTGGCCGATAACCTTGTGCATGATGGCAAGGAAGGCGGCCTCCTCTTCAGGTGAGAGCCCGTTCAGGGCCACCGCATTGACCTCGGCCGCGGCAGCGATGGCCTCCTCCTTCTTGGCCTGCGCCAGCGCGGTAAGCCTGATGCGCTGAACGCGTCCGTCGTGCTCGTCCTGCTCGCGCCGGATCAGGCCATCGCGCTCCATCCGGGCAAGCGTGTTCGCCACGGTCGCCTGCTCAATATCGAGCCGCTCCCGTAGTTCCTTCTGCGTCAGGCCATCGCCTTCCCACAGTTCGAGCAAAGCCGGAAAGGCACCAGTGGTGAGCCCGGCGGGATTGATCCGCTGCGACAAGGCACGCGCAAACAGCCGCGCCATGTGGTTCACCAGATATCCTGCGGAGGTGTCTTTCGAAAAGGTCATGTCGCGCACACTATATATTTACATAGCTGACTATGCAACTATATAGCTTGCTATATTGATTCGGAGAAAAGCGCATGGTTCGTCTCGTACATCCCCTCGCCGGGGTGCTCGCCCTCGCCACCATCGGCCTGTTCTGGACCGCGACGGTAAGTGTCGAACTGCTTGGCACCACGGCACAGGTCGCCGCCGTAAAGGGCGCCATTCCTTGGGGTTTCCTGGTTCTGATCCCCGCCTTGATCGTCACCGGCGGCTCGGGCTCATGGCTCGCACGCGGCAGGCGCAGCGGGCTCCTCTCCACCAAGCAGCGGCGGATGAAGATGATCGCCGCGAACGGCCTGCTGGTGCTGGTTCCGAGCGCCTTGTGGCTGGCGGCAAGCGCCGCGCAAGGGCGCTTCGATGGCCTGTTCGTCGCCGTTCAGGCGCTGGAGCTAGCCGCTGGCGCGCTCAACATCACCTTGCTGTCGCTCAACATGCGCGACGGCCTGCGGATGACTGGACGGCGGCCCGCCAAGCGCTAACGCCGCTCGGCGCGGCTCTATTTCTGCGCGAACCAGATCACGTGGCGTGGCCCCTTGCCGTTGCTGCGCGCCCGCACGATCTGTTCATCCACCTCGAAACGGGCCCGGCGCAGGCGCGCAGTGAATGCCGGATCTGGCGCAGCAGACCAGATCGCCAGCACGCCGCCCGGCTTCAGCGCGCGCTTGGCAATCTGCAGACCCTCACGCGAATAGAGCCGCTCGTTCGCCTCGCGCACCAGCCCGTCCGGCCCGTTATCGACATCGAGGAGGATCGCATCGCAGCTGTTCTGACGAATACCGGCGATCGCATCAGCCACGTCAGCCATGTGCAACAGCACGCGCGGATCATCGAGACCACCTGCAGTAAGCTCTGCCATCGGACCTTTGGCCCAGGCAATAATCTCGGGGACCAGCTCGGCCACGGCCACCCGTGCATCGGCCCCCAGCACCTTCAGCGCGGCGCGCAGGGTGAAACCCATGCCATAGCCGCCAATCAGCCACTGCTGGTTAGGGCGGCCCTGAAGCCGCTCGGCGGTGACCGTCGCCAGCGCCTCTTCCGAGCCTGACATACGGCTGTTCATCAGCTCATTGCGGTCGAGCTGGATCATGAAATCGGCGCCGCGGCGCATCAGACGCAGTTCTGCGCCACCGGGCACTTGCGCGGTATCGAGGTGTTCGAGCGGAATCATCGCCCCGCCCTAACGCCGCTTTGCGCGGTTTGGCCAGCAATTTGCCCGCACATCCACCACGCAATAAGCGATGCCAGCAGAATTAGTCGTCAGCCGGTGGTGTCCAGTCGGGCAGCGGATCGATAACAGCATAGCTCTCCGCACTCGGCTCACCTTCCAGCGGCGGCAGGTCGATCACCGGTCGCGGCACCTTGGATTCGGGGATGCGGTTGAGAAGGTTACGGATCAGGGTCAGCCGCCCCTGCTTCTGGTCATTGAAATCGACCAGCGTCCAAGGCGCATTGGGCCGGTGCGTTGCCCGCAACATGGCTTCGCGCGCCTCGGTATAGGCGTCATATAGCTCCCGACTGGCCACATCGATGGGCGAGAGCTTCCATCCCTTGAGCGGATCGTCACGCCGTTCGTCAAAGCGCTCCTCCTGCTTGGCCTGATCGGTCGTCAGCCAATACTTGATGAGGATGATGCCATCATCGGTGAGCAGCTTTTCGAAGGTGGGCGTGGCCTGGAGGAAAGCATCGACCTCAGCCTCATCGGCAAAGCCCATCACCTGTTCGACCCCGGCGCGGTTGTACCACGAGCGGTCGAACAGCACGATTTCGCCTTTGCTGGGCAGGTGCTCGACATAGCGCTGGAAGTACCACTCGCCGGCTTCGCGCTCGGTCGGCTTGCCAAGGGCCACGGTGCGCACCTGGCGCGGGTTGAGGTGCTCGCGGATTGCAGCGATCACCCCGCCCTTGCCCGCGCTGTCGCGCCCTTCGAACAGGACCACGATACGCGTGCCGCTTTCGGCCACCCAGCGGGCGAGGTCGACCAGCTCACGGCTCATTTCCTTGAGCGCGTGCTTGTAAACCTTCTTGTCGAGCTTGCTCAAGCGAGAGGCCCTAGCTGAGCACCATGCGCGGGCCAGTGCCCGTCGTGCCCATGCGATCGTCCTTGTTGTAGAGCTGGCACTTGTCGAGACTGAGGCAGCCGCAACCAATGCAGTCATCAAGCTTGGCGCGGGTTCGCGTAAGCAGCGTGATTTTCTCGTCGATCGCCGCGCGCATCCGCTGCGACAGCTGCCGCCAGTCGAGCACCGAGGGGGTGCGCCCCTCTGGCAAGCTGGCGAGCTGTTCTTCGATTTCGGTGAGTGAAAGCCCCAGTTTCTGCGCGATCAGCACGAAGCTGACGCGGCGGATATCCGAGCGCAGGAAGCGGCGCTGGTTGCCGCTGGTGCGGATCGACCGGATCAGGCCCTTTTCCTCGTAAAAACGCAGGGCCGAAACGGCAACCCCAGTGCGCGCAGCAAGCTGACCGATCCCGATCGTACCGTTCTTGGGAATGGTTCGATCGAGCGGACCAGGGGCGTCCATCGGTTTTGCGACTGATGCCATATTTGCAAACCTCATGTTCGAATCGCGCTTGACCTCAAGTTAACTTGAGGTCGTATCAATGACAAGGCGGCGATTCGCCATCCAAAAAAGCGTTAGAAAATGGCACAATATCGAGAAAAGTGCCGCGAAGGAGCGTTAATATGCCCGAAGGAAGAATCGAACATGTCAACCTTACGGTAAGCAATATCCCCCGTTCGGCCCAATTGTTCAAGGACCTTCTAGGTTGGGAGGAGCGCTGGCGCGGGCCCGCCTCGCATGGCGGCGAAACGATGCATGTCGGCAACGCCACAAGCTATCTCGCGCTCTACTATGATGGTGCCACGCATGAGGGGCAGATAAAGGGCAAGCCGATGAACCATGTCGGCCTGCTGGTCGACGACCTCGACGCGGCGGAAGCGGTTGTGCGAGATCAGGGCCTGAAGCCTTTTGGGCACGACGACTATGAACCGGGCAAGAGGTTCTATTTCTTCGACTGGGACGGGATCGAATTCGAGGTGGTTAGCTACGGCTGAAGCGCGTTCATCGCCCGGGCGGCGTCACACCTGTTCGCTAGCGCCCAGCTCGTAGAGCGTGATGTGCCGGTCGCAGAATCCCAGCGCGTCACGCACCTTGGACCAGCGGCGCATATGCTCACTGGCGAAATGGGCATCGAGCGCCGCGCGGTCGTCCCACAGTTCGGTGACGTGGAACAGGCCGGGCTCGGTCACGTCCTCGGCGTAGCTGTAGCCGCGACACCCGGCCTCCTGGCGCGTCGCGACGATCACCTCATGCATCAGCGGCAGGGCTTGCGCCTTGTGTTCGGCTGGAAAGCGGAAATGGCCGATCAGGGCCAGCACTAGAAGCTCTTGGCCTCGTAGAGCCGGTTGATGTCGCCGCCCCATTCACCGGCAAACTTCTCGAGCAGCACTTCGGCCGGCACCTTGCCGCGTTCGACAATCTCGCGTAGCGGATCGAGGAAGCCGCTTTCGTTGTCGCCCATCGAATTGCTGCGCCCACGCGCCACCAACCCGGCATGAGCGATTTCGAGCACCTCACCGGCAAGATCACGCAAGGTGCCTCCACCCGGCACCGCGGCCGACAGGCCCTGCGCAGGCACGGCATCGCGTAGCGCTTCACGCTGTTCCATAGTCCAGTGCTTGACCAGATCCCACGCCGCATCGAGCGCCGTCTGGTCATAGAGCAGGCCAACCCACAGCGCAGGCAGCGCGCAGATGCGGTTCCACGGGCCGCCATCGGCCCCGCGCATTTCAAGGAAGCTCTTCAGGCGCACTTCGGGGAAAGCCGTGCTGAGGTGATCTTCCCAGTCGGCCTCGGTCGGCAGTTCGCCCGGCAGCGCAGGCAGCTCGCCCTTGAGGAAATCGCGGAACGACTGACCAGCCGCATCGATATAGCGGCCCTCGCGGAACACGAAATACATCGGCACGTCGAGCATATAGTCGACATAGCGTTCGTAGCCGAAGCCCTCGTCGAACACGAAGGGCAGCATGCCGGTGCGCTGCGGATCGGTGTCGGTCCAGATGTGGCTGCGGTAGGAGAGGAAGCCGTTGGGCTTGCCCTCGGTGAAGGGCGAATTGGCGAACAGCGCGGTCGCGACCGGCTGCAGGGCGAGGCCCGTGCGGAACTTCTGCGCCATGTCGGCTTCGCTCGAATAGTCGAGGTTCACCTGAATGGTGCAGGTGCGCAGCATCATGTCGAGCCCGAGAGTGCCCACGCGCGGCATGTGCCGCATCATGATCTCATAGCGCTGCTTGGGCATGACCGGCAGCTCGGCCCGCGTCTTGTCGGGCCACATGCCAAGGCCGAGGAAGCCGACCCCGAATTTCTCGCCCACGGCGCGGCACTGGTCGAGATGGCGGCCGGTTTCAGCGCAGGTCTGGTGCAGGCTTTCAAGCGGCGCGCCCGACAGTTCGAGCTGGCCCGCCGGTTCGAGGCTGATGGTGCCGTCCGCGCCCGACATCGCAATCACATCGGGGGTGCCGTCCGGCCCTTCTTCGATCACGGGCTCCCAGCCGAATTCCTGCATTGCCAGCAGGATATCGCGGATACCGCCCGGTTCGTGGTAACTCGGCGCGGCCTTGTCGCTGCGGCGATAGACGAGCTTTTCATGCTCGGTCCCGATTCGCCATCGCGAGGCGGGCTTTTCGCCTGCCTGCATCGGCGCGATCAACTGAGCGCGGTTTTCAATCCGCGGCTCTTCCCCTCCTGAAGCCTTACGCGTGCTCATGGCCCCGCCCCTAGCGCAAAAGTCGCGCTGTGCCAGCGCCCAATTCGATCCGACCCGTCATGCCCAGTCCCCTGCAAGCCCCATATACAGGGCACTGGCCGCTATCGCGGCGGTCTCGCCGCGCAGAATACGCGGTCCGAGCGAGATGGGGCGTGTTTGCGGCATGGCAAGGACTGCTTCGCGTTCTGCCTCGTCAAACCCGCCTTCAGGGCCGATTAGCAGCGCCGCCGGGCCTTTGTGCTTCGCGAAGACTTCAGCAACAGGCGGCCCGCCTGTTTCGTCGGCGAAGAACAGCGTTCGTTCGGCAGGCCAATCGCGCAACAGGGCATCGAGCTTCACCGGTGTGGCAAGCTGAGGCAGCGCAGTGCGCGCGCATTGCTCCGCCGCCTCGACGAGGATCGTGCGCGCGCGGTCGGGGTTAAGCTTATCTGCGACGCAGCGGCGCATGACCACGGGCTGGACGCGCGCGGCGCCCAGTTCGCTCGCCTTTTCCAGCACCACGTCGAACCGATCCTTCTTGAGCAACGCAGGGCAGAGCCAGAAATCGGGCACCTGTTCGCGCGGGTGCAGCATCTGCTCAGCCACGAGCGTCACCTCGCGCTTGCCAGCGCTTTCCACCCGCATGGCCCACTCGCCCGTCATGTCGTCGCACAGGATCACTGCGTCGCCCACGCTCACGCGCATCACGCGCCCGAGATAGTGCGCTTGCGGCCCCTCGATCCTGACCTGCGCGCCCTCCCCCAGCTCCTGCTCGACAAACAGGCGGGGGGCGCTTCGGGGCGGCCAGGCGGGGGTCATGGGGGAATGCTGATCGGCCATTGTCTCATCCTATAGGAAGGGTGTAGCGCCAGCGCCATGGCTGCTGACACCATCACCCCCGATAGCGAGCATCGCGGCCTTGTCGCGCTGCTGCCCGCTGCGGCGCGCGACTACGCCCTGCTGGCGCGGTTCGACCGGCCGATTGGTTTCTGGCTGCTCTATTGGCCCTGCGCCTGGGGGCTGCTGCTCACTGGCGCGCCGTGGCGCCTGCAATGGCCGCTCCTGCTGTGGACGCTGCTCGGCGCGATCGCGATGCGCGGTGCCGGATGCGTCTATAACGATATCGTCGATGCCGATCTCGACCGGCAGGTCGCCCGCACCGCCAGCCGCCCGATCGCAAGCGGCCGGGTAAGCAAGCGCGCGGCCTGGATCTGGCTGCTTTCGCTGGCTGCGGTCGGCCTTGTGGTGCTGTTACAACTACGCTGGCAGGCGCAGCTCGTCGCACTGAGCAGCCTTGCGCTGGTGGCGGCATACCCGTTCATGAAGCGGATCATGGGCTGGCCGCAGGCGTGGCTTGGGCTGGTGTTCACATGGGGCGCTCCAACCGGCTGGGTAGCGCTCCGCAGCGACGGGCTGGAAGTGATGGCCGCGCTCTATGCCGGTGCGATGCTGTGGTGCATCGGCTACGACACCATCTATGCCTTGCAGGACCGCGAGGACGACGCGCTTGTGGGCATTCGCAGTTCGGCGCTGACGCTGGGCAGCAAGGTGAAGGCTGGCGTGATAGGGTTCTACACCGGAGCCATTGCGCTGTGGGCGCTGGCCTTCTGGCTGTTGCGGCCCGATTGGCTGAGCTTGCTCGCCTTGGTGCCGGTGGCAGCGCATCTGGGCTGGCAGGCGCTCAGCCTCGATCCGAGCGACGGGGCTAACCCGCTAGCGCGTTTCCGGTCGAACCGGTTTGCCGGGCTGCTGCTGGCGCTGGCCTGCTTCGTGGTTGGCAACGCCTAAGCCCTGCGATCCGCGCATCCAGAGCTTATTGAAGGATCATCCCCACCTTCGAAAACCTGGCGCGTGGCCCGAAGGAAAGCCAGCCCTTCGACAAGCTCGGGGCGAGCGGATGCGGAGAATGCCCCCCCTACTCGGCCGGTTGCGCTACCATTCCCCGGCGCGGGTTCATCCGTTTGAAAAACCGCGTCAACGGCGCGGTGATCAGGCCATGTTCGCTCATCCACGCGTAGTATTCGCGATACTTGGGATCTTCGCCGAGCAGATGCGCTTCTTCGGTCCGTGCGCGCCAGTAGTAGATCCCGCTCACCAGCCCCAGGAACACGGTGTTGCGCACCGCGTCGACCAGCGAATTGCTCGTGACAAGGAACGGCAGCACCGAGAACCACCAGAACGCATTCTTCGACAGATAGGCCGGATGGCGGCTGAAGCGGTACGGTCCGTGCGTGAGCACACCGCGATAGGTGAGGTTCGAAAAGCGGATGCCGAAGGCAACCGTCGCCCAGGCATAGATCGCCGTCAGGAAAGCCAGCCACATGGCCCATACCCACAGCAAGGTGGTGTGGCCCTCGAACCAGTGCCCCCAGCCCGCAGTATTGTATTCGTACTGGATCGCGCCGCCATTGCCCATGAAGCCATAGACGAACGGCGGATAACACAGCAGCGCGGCCAGCCAGCCGGCCAGAAACGGATTGCCCGAACGGATATGCGCATCGAGCGGGCGCATCGTCAGCAGATAGCCGACCGTGCCTATCTGCACGTCAATCACGAACAGGAATTCAAACATCATCAGGCCGAAGCGGAACGGATCGTTCAGCGCCTCGCCAATGTTTACCTCCACCACATGGGCAAAGCCGATCGGCAAAATCGAGATCATGAAGGCCGAGAAGAAGCCCTTGATCGCCCATGCGCGCCAGTGCTTCTTCACCTCGTCCATGTCGAAGGCTTCGCGCCCGATCAGCATTGCGCCAAAGTGCCAGGCATGGTCACGCGGCTTGATCATCACGCGGTCGAGCATCAGCACATAGGGCACCGAGAGGATGAACATCGGCACGATCGCGAAGCCGATCACCTCCATGGCGAAAACATATTGCCCTTCCCAGTACCAGCGACCGAGATAGTAGACGACGCCGATCACCGCCCAGGTCGCCCACAGGCCCGCAAGCTTGGTGACCGAAATATCGATGGTTTCTTCGAGCGGCCGCCGGTTGGCCCAGTCGATCCCCGTGGAGGGACGCCGGTGCACCTTGTCGACCACAATCGACCATGTCGCCATGGCAAGGCCCGTCAGAACCATCGTCAGCAGCGCAGCGCTGGGGCCAGACAGGGGGCCGCGGCCCACCCCGATGCCAACGATGGGCGCGATAGTGGGCCAGGCCCGCGCGATCAGGATACACGCGATCAGCGTAACGAGGCCAACCAGCCCGACGCCGGTGGAAACGTCACTGACAGGTCGACTGGCGGGCGAAATGGCGGCTTTGCTCATACTGCCGCCATAGGCACATGAGGGTTAACGACGCGATAAATACGGCGAGGCCGCAGCACGAGGGCTCAGCGGAAGGCCGTGATCCTGCCGCTATCGTCGAGGATGTAGAGCGTCTGATCGGCCACCACCGGCGGCAGCGATACGCCTTCCTTCAGCTCGGTGAACAGCGTGTCGGTGCCGCTCATCACGTCAACCGTGCGCACTTCGCCGCGTGAGCTGGCGATCCAGAGCTTGTTGTTGGCGAGCACCGGGCCAGTCCAGAAAATCGGGCCTTCGCGGTCCTTCGGCTTACGCCAGCGGTCAAGCTGGTTCATCCAGCGAATGCGGCCAGTGCTGCGCTGAATCGCGAGAATGCGCGAATCGTCAGTCAGGGTGAAGACCCATTCGCCAACCACGCTGGGCGTGGAAATCCCTGCGAGACTAAGCTCCCAGATACGCTGGCCGGTGGTCAGCTGATAGGCGGCCATGCGTCCGCCCTGCCCAAGCGCATAGACCTGACCACCATCGATAATCGGATCGGCATCAACGTCGGTCAAGGTGCCGACCTGAGTCGAGATCGAGGTGCGCGCAAGCGCGTCGGACCACAGGTTGCGGCCATTTTCATAGCGATAGGCAATCAGCTCGCCCGACGAATAGCCGGCCACGACCGTGCCCTGCCCGGCAGCCGGAGCTGCCACGCCGAATACGCCCGCCTGCCCGGTCGCCGCAGAATCCTGCCACTCGACCGCGCCATCGGCGGTCGCGAGCGCGTAAATCTGGTTGTCCTGCGTCATCACGAACACGGAATTGAACGCTACGGTCGGCGCGCCGCGCAGCGGGCCAGAGGGCTTCACGCGCCAAATCTCGGTGCCATCGGAAGCGTTGAGCGCAACGACATCGCCCACCCCGTTGGTCGCATAGATGCGGCCATCGTCATAGGCAGCGCCGCCGCCGAAGGTCGCGTCTTCCAGGTCGCCCGAAACGCGGATCTGGTGTTCCCAGCGCTTGGCGCCGGTCTGCGCATCGAAAGCGTAGATCACGGCGGAGGTATCAACGGCGAATACCATCCCCTCTGCCACCACTGGCGCGGAGGCGAGGCGGCGGGTCTTGGTGCTGCCGGCGATGTCGGCAGTCCACGCGCGGGTGGGGTTGGTCCCCAGCGCAAGGTGGCCTGCCACCTTGGCGGCGTTACCACCGGCCTGCGGCCAGCTCTCGTTTACGCGCGCTGGCGGCACGATGACCGCTGTGGATGCCAGAGCAGGATCGGCCTCAACCGCCGTAGCGATGCGCGACAGGATCGGGGTACGCTCACCGTGGGTGGGCGTGCGCGGCTCTTCCTTGCCGCTGAACATGCCGCAACCGGCCAGCGCCAACGCCAGCATGGGAGTGGCCAGAAGTCCTACATTACGGTTCATTGCGAGCCTCCAGCCTGCTGCGGTCCGGCCGCGCCGAGTTCTTCCAGCATGGCATCAACATCATCGATTGCATCGTGGCCAAGCAGGCCTGCCAGCTGCCGGGTGCGCGAGCGCAGACTTTCCGGAACGTCCTCGTCCTTGGCAATGGCGACGAGCAACGGCCCGGCCTGATCGGGCTTGTCCTGCGCGAGGTAGGCAAAAGCCACGAGCTCGCCTGCACTGCCAAACCACGGGCTGTCTGCCGTCGCGAGCGGGCCGAGCTGGTCGATCACCGCCTGCGGCTCCATATTGTCAAAGTTGGCGGCGACCATGCGGACCTTGGCAAGATCGCGGATTTCCTGCGGCTGCTTGGGGTCGTTGGCGACCTGGCCGTAAAGGCCGACGGCCTCGTCGGTCTTGTTCTGACCCAGCGCGATCCCGGCCTGCAACAGGCGCGCCATTCCGGCTGCCCCTTCGCTGCCACTCGCGACAATCTGGGCCAGCTCATCGTCGGCAACGTCGGTATTGCCCGCTTCCAGCTCGTCCAGCGCGGCGACCAGCTGCTCGGAGCTTTCCTCCAGCGCGCTTTCCTGCTGCCCTGACCAGATCAGCCAGCCACCGAATGCGGCCAGCGCCAGCACCACGAAAATGCCGATTGGCCAGCCGAATTTCTTAACGAAGTCAGCCACTTCATCCTGACGGACAGCCTCATCCACTTCGCGCATGAAGACATCGTCGGTCGCGCTCTTGCGGGTATTTGGCGAACTGGGCGTATCGGTCGGAGTGCTGGCCACGGGTCTGTTTCGATCTGTCCTGCTTGGGGCGGATAAGTCGCGCTCTTTAGGGGGGCGGCTGGGAACTGGCAATAACTGTGTCGGTGCTGTGCCCAGCTGACCCGGCGCGGGTGAACCGAGAATGAAGGCCTAAGCCGAGGCCTCATCGGCCTTGGTAAAGGCATTGCGGTCCATCAGGCCCCAGTAAAGCGCGCGGTAACGCTCCACCATGCGCCGCTCGTCAAATTCGGCGCGAGCCTTGTCGCGGTTGGCCTGCCCGATCCGTTTGCGCACGGCGGGATCGCGGGCCAAGCTGTCGAGCGTCTTCGTCAGCGCGTCCTGATCGCCCGCTTCGAACAGCAGGGGGCCGTTGTCTGACGCCACCATCGAGGCGATATCACCCACGCGCGGTGCCACGGCGGGCAAACCCGCTGCCATCGCCTCGATCAGGGAAATCGGTTGCTGCTCGGACTGCGAGGACAGCGCGAACACATCGAACAGGCCGACCAGCTTCTGCGGCTCGGCGACAAAGCCGGGCAGATGCACGCGGTCTTCCACGCCGAGGCTTTCGGCCAGCGCAAGCAGGCTCTCGCGCTCCGGTCCCTCGCCCGCGATCACCAGCTGCCATTCGGGCGGAACATAGGTCATGGCGCGGATCAGCATGTCGAGCTGCTTGACCTTGCGCAGGCCTGCCAGCGTCCCGATCCAGAACTCGTCCTTGTGCTTGATCAGGCGGGGTAAAATGTCGCGCTTGGGCGGCGCGGCGAAGGCGCGGGTGTCGATGCCGTTGGCGATCCGTTGCACGCGGCTGCGCGGTTGCTGCCATACGTCAAGCGCAATGGTCTCCAATGTGTGCGAGGGCACCACCAGCGCCGCCGTCCGCCCGAGCGCAATGCGGCGATAGAAGTTGCGCCGCCACTTGAGGCCGCCCGCCTCGTCTTCGTTGAAGCCGTCCTCGTGATGGACCAGCGGGGGCAGCTTGAACATGTCGGCAAACAGCGTGTGGGCCATCACCGCGTCGATCGCGCCCCAGTTGTAAGTGCAGATCAGGTCATAACCGGCCATGGCCTCGGCCAGCTTCTTGAAGCGCCCCGGCGTCGGCTTGCCGGTGAGCGAGGGAAACTTCGGCCAGCTGACCTTCGCCGCCTTGCCCAGCAGGTGTGCAGCCCCGCGCCGTTCGGGGTCGCCCGACACGATGGCGTGTTCGGCGATTTTGCCCCAGTGGTTGATGAGGCGCACGCAGCGCACTTCCTTGCCTCCGGCATCGAAAGTCGAGTGCAGGTGCAATATCCGCGGAGCCTTGCTCATGCGCCAAGCACCCGCTCGAGCAGCCGCGCTATGGCTGCCTGCGCCTCGGGCTCGGCCAGCGTCGGCGCGTGGCCCACGCGCGGCACGGTCACGCAGTCGAACCCGGCCAGCCGCTGACCCATGGCGGCAAAGGTCGCGGGCGAGAGCAGATCCGAGAGTTCGCCGCGCAGTACCAGCCCCGGCCTTCCGCCCAGCGCCTCAAACGCAGGCCACAGGTCGAGGTTGTCAAGCGCGGCGGGGTCGGAGAACGGCTCGGCAATCTTCATGTCGTAGTCGTAGGCAATGCGGCCGTTGTTGCCCACGCACATCATCCGCTTGGCGAGCGTGAGCCAGTCCTCGATGGCATAGTCGGGATAGATGTGCAGCGAGCTTTCGCGCAGGGCGCGCGCGGCGTGCATCCAGGTCGGGAAGCTGCGGCCCTGCCCCACATAGTCGCGGATGCGCTCCATCCCCTCGGTCTCGATCACCGGGCCGATATCGTTAAGCACCGCGCCCGCCAGCAGGTCGGGCCGTTGCAGCGCAAGCAGAGTCGTGACAATTCCGCCAAGCGACGTGCCGATGGCGACCACCTTGGTGAGCTTCAGCTCATCGACCAGCGCCAGCACGTCGTCCACATAGGTGAGCGGAACGTAGCTATCCGATTCCTTGGCATAGTCGCTGTCGCCCCGTCCGCGGAACTCAGGCGCAAGCACGCGCCACTCGCCAGCGAAGGCCTCCGCCACCGGCTCGAAATCACGCGCATTGCGGGTGAGGCCGGGCAGACACAGGATCGCGGGGCGGTCGGCCGGGCCGGGATAGTCGCGTGCGTGGAGCTTCAGCCCTTCGGCGCTTTCCCAATACAGATCCGCATATTCGCTCGTCGTCATGGCGTGCACTGCCACCTTTGTCTTGCGTGGGCCGGTTGCGCCACGGCGCTGCGATGGCCACTTATGCGCTTATGCGTCAAGCCCCTCCCGCAGCAGCCTACCGTGCCGACCCGCAAATCACCGGAGTGGCCGACTTCCTCGCCGACCCGGTCGAGGCGGCGACATTCCCCGAGGCAACCCTGCGTTTCCGCAACCAGCGGCATGACCGGACGGTCGGTCTCGACACGCTTTCCGACGAGCAATGGATCGCCCATTTTGGCCGCTTCGAGGCCCTGCCCGACAACCTGCCCCAGCCGCTCGCCTTGCGTTATCACGGCCACCAGTTCCGCACCTACAACCCGGAGATTGGCGACGGACGCGGGTTCCTGTTCGCGCAGCTGCGCGACGGGGCGGACCGCCTGCTTGACCTCGGCACCAAGGGCAGCGGGCAGACCCCGTGGAGCCGCTCGGGCGATGGCCGCCTGACGCTGAAAGGCGCGGTGCGCGAGATTCTTGCCACCGAGATGCTCGAAGCGCTGGGGGTGAACACCAGCAAGACCTTCTCGGTGATCGAAACCGGCGAGAGCCTGTGGCGCAACGACGAGCCCAGCCCGACCCGCTCGGCGGTGCTGGTGCGCCTCTCCCACTCGCACATCCGCATAGGCAGCTTTCAGCGGCTGCTGGTGCTGGAAGAGCACGAACACCTTGCACAACTGGTCGACTATTGCCTGGCGCAGTTTCCCGGCCCCCTTCCCCCTGAGGATGCACCCGAGCGTGACAATCCGGCAGTGATCCTGCTGCATCAGGCCGCCGAACGCCTTGCCGATCTTGCCGCCAGCTACATGGTCGCGGGCTTCGTCCACGGCGTGCTCAACACCGATAACATCAACCTCACCGGCGAAAGCTTTGACTACGGCCCCTGGCGCTTCCTGCCCAAGTGGGACCCGCAGTTCACCGCCGCCTATTTCGACCATCAGGGCCTCTATGCCTTCGGTCGCCAGCCCGAGGCGATACGCTGGAACCTGGCCCAGCTCGCCATCGCCCTGCGCCCGCTGGCCGACAGCGACGCGCTGCTGGCGGCGCTCAACCGCTTCGGCCCGCTCTACGAAGCGTCCATGCTGCGGCGCTTCTGCTGGCGGCTGGGTGTCGAAAGCGGCGGCGAGGAGGCTGACCGCGCGCTGGTCAGCGCAGCCGAGGTGGTGATGCGCGAAGGACAGATCGGGCCTGATTCCTTCTTCCACCGCCATCGCGGTGGGCGCGCTGGTGAAGGCGCATTGGCCGAGGCTTTGACGGGCCGCAACGCGCTGCCGTCAGACAGCGCCTATTGGGATAGTGCTGAGACCGAATCGATGCTGATCGAGGAGGTCGAGGCGATCTGGGACGCCATCGCGCAGAACGACGACTGGGAGCCACTCGCGGCCAAGCTTGCGCGGGTGCGCGCGCTGGGTGACGCTCTGGGTGATGCGCCCGCACCAATGGGCCATGTACCGCCTCAGCCAGCGTGACTTTGCGTGTTGGCAAATGTGGCCTTAAGAAACAGATGAAACCAAGTCTGAAGGAAACGAGACCTTGTCCGACGTGCCTAACCTGATTTCCTATGAACCGGCCACCGGGGCCGAGCTGTGGCGCGCGCCGCACGGCAATGTCGACGAACTGGTCGCGCGTGCCCGCGAGGCTTGGCCCGCCTGGGCTTCGCAGCCGCTCGCCACCCGGATCGAGCGGATGCGCCGCTTCGCCAACGAAGTGCGCAAGGATCAGGACGAGTTCGCCGAACTGATCGCGCGCGAAACCGGCAAGCCCTTGTGGGAAGCGCGCACCGAGGTCGAGGCGGTGATGGCCAAGGTCGAAATTTCGGTCCGCGCCTATGCCGAGCGTACCGGCCAGCGCAAACTCGACAGCGCGCTCCAGGGCGCCGCCGCGTTGCGGCACAAGCCGCACGGTGTGATGGCGGTGCTCGGGCCGTACAATTTCCCCGCCCACCTGCCCAACGGCCACATCATCCCTGCCCTGATCGCGGGCAACGCGGTCATCCTCAAGCCGAGCGAGAAGACGCCAGCCGTCGGCGAAAAGCTGCTCTCGTTCTTCGTGCGCGCGGGCGTGCCCGAAGCCGTGGTGCAGCTGCTGATCGGCGGGCCTGACGAAGGCAAGGACCTGGTCGCCCATCCCGATGTCGATGGCGTGCTGTTCACCGGCTCGGCGCAGGTTGGCATTGCCATCAACCGCAAGCTGGCGACCGAACCGGGCAAGATCGTCGCGCTCGAGATGGGCGGGAACAATCCGCTGGTGGTGTGGGATACGCCCAAGATCGACGATGTCGCCGCCTTGATCGTCCAAAGCGCCTTCACCACCGCCGGCCAGCGCTGCACCGCCGCGCGGCGGCTGATCGTGAAGAACTCGATGTACGACGACGTGATCGGCGCGGTGAAGGCGCTGACCGAGCGCATCGTGATCGGCGAGCCGTTCGACGATCCGCAGCCCTTTATCGGCCCGGTGATCGACATGCACACCGCCGACCAGCTGACCGAGAGCTTCCTGTACCTGATCTCGAATGGCGGCAAGGCGATCACCCACATGCGCCGTCCGCGCGAAGGTCTGCCCTTTGTGACCCCGGCGCTGGTCGACGTGACCGGCATGGCCGAGCGCCCCGACGTCGAGCTGTTCGGCCCCCTGCTACAGGTGATAAGGGTCGACGACTTCGACGATGCCATCGCCGAGGCGAACAACACCCGGTTCGGCCTTTCGGCCTCGCTGGTCGGGGGCGATCCGGCGCAGTACAGCCGCTTCTGGGCCAATATCCGCGCAGGGATCGTAAACTGGAACCGGCCCACCAACGGGGCCTCGTCGGCAGCGCCGTTCGGCGGGGTCGGCTTTTCGGGCAATCACCGCCCGGCCGCCTTCTATGCCGCCGACTATTGTGCCTACCCCGTCACCAGCACCGAGATGGAACAACCCCGCGCGAGCGTGGGCGTTGGTTTTAGCGAAGTCTGAGCAAGCCCCCTTGCCTATCAGGGCGCCCGCGCGCAGATCTGCGCCGCGAGCGCCCCGGCGATGCCTTCCGCAGTCCGACCTGGAAGGCCCGCTGCCGCGCCGCCCGACAGGGGAACAGGCGACGCGCCATCGACTGATCGAGATAAATCGCATCTCGATTCGCAACCTATCTAGCGCAACCAGGCTGAACCGGCGGCAACAGCGCGGCAAGCTTGCCGGAAGCAGAGCTTGCTCCTACCGCTTGAGGTGAAATGACCCAATCGACCATCGGCAGCAGACGCGCGCTCACTTTCGCCCTCGGCGCCCATGCGATCTGGGGCTCGATGCCGCTCTATCTGCAGCTGGTCCACAATGTGCCGGTGTTCGAATATGTCGCCTGGCGCACGCTGTTCACCCTGCCGCTATGCCTTGCGATCATCGCCTTTCGCAGCGGAATGGGTGAGCTGGCCGCCGTGCTTGCCGACCGTCGCGCCATGCTCACACTGCTGGCGAGCGCCGGGCTGATCGCGGTGAACTGGTGCCTCTATGTCTGGGCGATCCAGACCGACCACGTCTATGCCGCCAGCCTTGGCTATTACATCCTGCCCCTGACCATGATGCTACTGGGGCTGGTGTTCCTCGGCGAGAAGCTGACGCGGCGGCAATGGGGCGCGGTGGCGCTGGCGGGGATCGGGGTCGCGGCCCTGTCTGCAGGGGCGCTGACGACCTTGTGGGTAAGCCTGACCTTGGCCACCAGCTTTGGCATCTATGGCCTGCTGCGTAAGACCGTGGCGGCCGGGCCGGTGGTGGGCCTCGCAGTCGAATCGATGGTGCTGGCACCGCTCGCGATCGGCTTTCTTCTCTGGAGCGCGAACATGGGGCCCGGGCTCGCCATGGGCCGCGACGGGCTGGAAACCTTCGGCATGGTGCTTGGCGGACCGATGACCGCCGTGCCGCTGCTGCTCTTCGCCACTGCGGCACGGGCCATGCCCTACACCGTGATGGGCTTCCTGCAGTTTCTCTCACCCACGCTGGTGTTCCTGCTCGGCCTGTTCGTGTTCGGCGAGGAGCTGCACCCAGCGCAGTTGGCCTGCTTCATCGCTATCTGGGCAGCGGCCACGCTGTTCACATGGGACCTGGTGCGATCGTCGCGCCGCCCCGCAGCGCGCCCGGCCTAGTCCGCCAGCTTCCAGCCGAGCGTTTCACCCGCGTGGAAGGGCACATAGTGCGTGCCTGCCAGTTCGACCGTGGCGGGCACCTGCTGTTCCTCGCGCACCAGCGTGACCGTCTTTTCGCTGACCGTCAGGCCATAAAAAGCCGGACCGTTACGGCTGGCAAAGCCCTCGAACTTGTCGAGCGCGTCTTCTTCGTCGAACACCGTGGCGTAGCTTTCGAGCGCATAGGGCGCGTTGAAGATCCCGGCACAGCCGCAGGCGGTCTCCTTTGCCTCGCGCGCATGGGGGGCGCTGTCGGTGCCGAGGAAGACCCGCGCATTGCCTGAGGTGGCAAGGCGGCGCAGGCTCAGCCGGTGATGCTCACGCTTGGCCACCGGCAGGCAATAGGCGTGCGGCCTGATCCCGCCGACCAGCATGGCATTGCGGTTGATGTGGAGGTGCTGCGGCGTGATCGTGGCGGCAACGTTCGCGCCGGAGGCCTCGACAAAGTCCGCCGCTTCTTCGGTGGTGATATGTTCGAACACCACCTTCAGCTCGGGCAGGTCGCGCACCAACGGCGCCAGCGTGCGTTCGATGAACACGGCCTCGCGATCGAAAATGTCGATGTCGGCATGTGTCACTTCGCCATGGACGCAGAACACCATCCCGATCTCGGCCATGGTCTCAAGCACCTTGCGGACATTGGCGAGGTCGGTCACGCCCGAGGCTGAATTGGTGGTGGCCCCGGCGGGATAGAGCTTGGCCGCGGTAAAAATGCCTGCCTCAAACCCGGCGCGGATATCGGCGGGGTCGGTGGCGTCGGTGAGATAGGCGGTCATCAGCGGAGTGAACGCCGCCCCCTCGGGCAGCGCGGCCACAATGCGGTCGCGATAGGCAACGGCGGCATCGCTGGTGGTCACCGGCGGGACGAGGTTGGGCATAACGATCGCGCGGCCAAACTGGCGCGCGGTATAGGGCAGCACGCCCTCCATCACCGCGCCATCGCGCAGGTGCAGGTGCCAATCGTCGGGACGGGGGATCGTGATCGTGTCGGTCATGAGCGCGCTCTGCCACACGGCGCGGCGAACGAACAGTCCCCGGCTTGCACGCACTGCTGCTTGCTCCCACCTATGGTGGCATGACTGCCCTGCCCCTTTCCCACCGCGCCGTTATCCGGCTCTCCCCACAAGACAGCGAAGAGGACGTTGCCCAGTTCCTGCAAGGCCTCGTCACCAACGACGTGGCCGGGCCGCTCCCGGTCTATGCCGCGCTGCTGACGGCGCAGGGCAAGACGATGTTCGATTTCCTCGTCTGGCGCGAAGGGGACGATCTTCTGCTCGACTGCGAGGCCGAGCACGCCGACGAGCTGGCGAAGCGACTGTCGCTCTATCGCCTGCGCCGCAAGATCGCGATTGCGCGCGATCCGGCGCTCACCGTGTGGTGGTCGCCCGATGCGGCCGATGGGGCCGCCACAACGCCTGACCCGCGCCTTTCCGCGCTGGGTTGGCGCGGCCTTGGCCCGGCCCCCGCCGAAGATGCGGCCCCCGGCGACGCAGCCTGGCTGGCCCATCGCCTGACCTGTGGCGTGCCAGAGGGCCGCGCGGAACTGAGCGACATTCTGTGGCTCGAAACCAATGCGGTTGAACTCAATGGCGTGAGCTTCACCAAGGGCTGTTATGTCGGGCAGGAAAACACCGCCCGGATGAACTGGCGGCAGAAAGTCAACCGGCGGCTGGTGGTCGTCCCGCTCGACCGCTCTGAAGAGAAGCGCAGAAAGGCCGCGTATTCCGAACTGGGCTATGCCGTCGATCACCTGCGAATCGAGGGTATCCCGAATGATCTGGTGCCAGCCTGGCTACCGCTTGGCTCCGATGTCTAGGACGGCTCCAGCCGCGAACGCGTAATGGCGATCAGGTCTTCCCCATGGCGCCGCGCCGCGCCTCGGTCGACCTCCAATGAACCGGCAAGCTCGTCTCCCATCAATGACCTGCCAAGCGCCATCAACACCAGCGCATATGTCAGCTCGCGCCGCTTGACCGCTTCGCCCTCGGCCATGTCCTCAGGCAGGGACTGGTCGATCAGGTCCCGAACCATTTCGAGAATCGGATCGAGCGCCCCTTTGTTGCCCGTACAAAGCATCCAGGCGGCTAGCGCACCGCCCCCGCCCGTACCGAACGCATCGAATACAAGGTCAACCATCTTGCGAGGGGCCGGATCGGTTCGCTGCAGCAATCGTCCCGCTTCTGCCAATTCGTCGCAGATCGCTGTGGCGAGATAGTTGGCCAAAGCAAGTTGCAGCCCGGCAGCGGAGCCGAAGTGGTGAAGCAGGTTTGCATGAGTGCGGTTCACCCGCGCGGCCACCGCCTTCAACGTCACCGCCTGAGGGCCTTCTTCTAGGAGCAATGCACGCGCGGCTTCCAGCGCAGCGGCGCGACTTTCCTGAGCACTCAACCGACGGCGGCTCAAAACCACTCCTAACCCTACAATCCCACAGCTCGTTCTACGACAAACCAGAACTTCCGGTTTGGGTCCGCGAGCCAATAAGGTTATTTTAGTATCCGATATTACCACCTATTCAAAGTAGAATGTAAACGTAGGTATTTACTGACATTTTTGTAAATTACGGCACCGCGACAGCATTGGCGGACTTCGCCAGGCTCACGCGATAACGCTGCATGGGCACGCGCTGCCCGCCGCGCCCCGCGCTGACTGCCTCTCCGAGCCGTGGCTCGCGCTGAAAGCCGCACCTTCTCAGAACCTTACCCGAGGCGGGGTTGTCGACGAAGTGACCGGCCCGGGCTTCGCGCACGCCAAGCGCGCGGGCTGTGGCCAGCACCGCGCCCACCGCCTCGCTACCATAACCCTGCCGCTGCCGGCTACGGGCGATCCAGTATCCCATCTCGTAGGCGTCTTCGTGCGCCGCGCCGCGCATACCAATCGTGCCGATCAGGGGCGCGCCGTCCTTGCCGGGCAAGGTGATGGCGAACAGCATCTCATCAGCCTTGCGCGGCTGATTGCAGAACGTGCGGGCGTCTTCAGCCCGATAGGGCCACGGCGCAGTCGCCAGCATCCGCACGATGCTCTCATCGGCAACCCCGGCGAAAACCTCGCGCCAGTCTTCGGGAAAGATCGGCCGCAACATCAGCCGTTCGCTTCTTATGAACATCGCAGTTCCCCTCGCCAGCCCGCATGCCCGGGCCTGCTGCAAGCGGAAGGAGAAACGCAAAAAAGGAGACGGGGCGGCCCCATCTCCTTCCAGTGCCGGGCTATTCGCCGCCCGACTGGGGCCATCCCGGTGGATGGCCCGCTATCGCCATCCGTTATTCGGCAGCTTCTGCCATCGCGTCGACCGATACGTACTTGCGGCCGAGCTTACCGTCGTGAAAGCGCACGACGCCCTGAGCGGTGGCAAACAGGGTGTGATCGCGGCCAATGCCGACGTTCGCGCCCGGATAGAAACGGGTGCCGCGCTGACGCACGAGAATGTTGCCGCCGAGCACCTGCTGCCCGCCGAACTTCTTCACGCCTAAGCGCTTGCTTTCCGAATCGCGACCGTTGCGCGACGAGCCACCAGCTTTTTTATGTGCCATTGTGCCTTACTCCGTAATCCAGCCCGGACGTGCCGGGATTATTCCTTGTCGGCCGCTGCGGCGGGCGCAGCGTCCTTGGCCGGCGCGGCCTTGCGGGCCTTCGGCGCAGCCTTCTTCTCGGACGTGTCCTTCACCGGGGCATCGGCCTTCTTCGCGGCAGCCTTCTTGGCAGCCGGCTTGCCTTCACCCACGCCAAGGATACGCAGCAGGGTCATCTGCTGGCGATGGCCGTTCTTGCGCCGATAGTTGTGACGACGACGCTTCTTGAAGACGAGAACCTTCTCGCTCTTGGCTTGGGCGATGATCTCGGCCGAAACCGTGACCTTGCCAGCATCGGCTAGGCTCTCGCCCTCGCCAGCCAGCAGGATATCGTCCAGCACGACTGTGTCGCCAGCGTCACCCGCCAGCTTCTCAACCGCGATCTTGTCTCCTTCGGCGACGCGATACTGCTTGCCGCCCGTGCGCACTACTGCGAACATGGTGCTATAATCCGTTTCATCTGGTGTCGTTCTTGCCTGGGCCGGACCTTATCGGACCTGTCCCCGCGCAAACAACAAAAAAGGGCGCCCCTCGGGCACCGCAAGAGCGCTGCCGTTAGGCGATGCCCCAGATGCTGTCAATGCCGAGAAGGCCAGCAGGGGCAAAAATTGCCGGGCTGGAAAGCCGCGTCGACGCAGGCTAGTGCGATTGGCAGATGATTGCCAGAATCGCCATGTTGTTCGTCGCGGCCGCGCCGCTTGCGCTGGGGGCCTGCGCCACGCCTCCGGGCGAATACCCGTCGCTTGCCCAGCGCGAGATCGAGCGGGTCAGCTATGTGATGACCCCGCCCCAGACCACACCAACGCCGCCGCAAAGCCCCGCCCAGCCGGTTCTGGCAGAGGCGCGCGACCTGCTTGCTTCTGTACGCACGGCGCACACCGCGTTCCTGGCCGACGAAGGTGCCGTCCGGTCACAAGTTGCTGCAGCGCGCGGGGCAGAATCGGGCAGCGATGCCTGGTCTCTGGCGGAAGTGGCGCTGGCAGGACTTATCACCCAGCGCAGCCGAGCCATGGTCTCCCTTGCCGATCTCGACCAGCTGTTCATCACGGCCAGCATTGCCGGCGAATCGACCGAGACCATCGAGGCAGCGCGCAGCGAGGCAGAAGGTTTGATCGCCAACGAAGATGCGATCCTGACCGACCTCTCGGCGCAGCTGGCCCCCTAATAAAGAAAATGCGCGGGGCCGCCCTCGTGGCCCCGCGCAACTCTGATTACTGTGCCCAAATGGCAGCTGCTGATGGCAATGCCCCTAAGCCAGAGCAGCTATCGCCGCCGAACCCAGCGCCCAGAGAAAGATCAGGACCGGGAGATAATAGTCCTGAACTCGTGAACCCCGACCGCTCACACGGTCAGGCAAATCAGTTCGGGTGCCGATCAATTCAGCGGCTGCAATCGTGGCCAATCCCGCCATCGATCCGCTTTGTTTCGCCATCTGCTCGGCTCCCTTGCTTTGCGGAAACCGGTGTGGCGCTATCGCTAGCGTCTATCTTTGATCGCCATCAAATCGAAGCAATCAACTGTTCCAGCGAGCGAGATCCGAGTGATCCTGGTCGCGCGGTTCGATCCAGTGCCAGCCGTCGGCACGCTGTTCGCGCTTCCAGAACCAGCTGTCGGACTTGAGGTGGTCCATGCAGTAGTCGACCGCGGCAATGGCCCCGCGCCGGTGATGCGCACAGGCCGCGACCATCACGATCGGCTCGCCCGGTTCCATCACGCCGTAGCGGTGCATCACCAGCAGGCCGAGCAGCTCGAACCGATGCGCAGCCTCCTCGGCCAGCGCCTCCATGCCCGGGCGGGTCATCTTCTCGTAATGCAGCAGTTCGAGCGCGCGCACATCGTCATCGGCGCGCACGGCCCCAATGAAGCTCGCCAGCCCGCCGTAGCCGGGATGGGCATTAGTGAACGGTCCCAAGAGCGCGCCAGGGTTGAATGGCTTGTCAAGCAGGTGAACATGAAGCGCCATGTCAGCCTCCGGAGACCGGCGGCAAAAGCGCGATCTCGCTACCATCGGGTGCGGCAAGCGTGGTCTTGTCGGCAACCAGCGCACCGTCGAGCGCAAGCTTGACCTTGTCGCCCTGCACCTGCGCGGCGAGCTGCGGCCCGACTGCGGTAAGCAGCCCGTCCCAGTCGAGCGGACCGGCAACGTCGCGCTCATCTGCGCCAGCAAGGTCGGCCAGTTTGCCGAGGAAGACCAGTCTTACCGCCATCAGCCGCCCGTCACCGACATGTGCCGCGGCTGCGCCGGGGCGCTGCCCTCGGCGATCTGGAAGTGGTGCTTCTCGGGCTTGATCCGCATGGCCTCGTCAAGCGCCTCGGCCAGCCGCGCATCGGGCGTGTCGGAACGCAGCGCGGCGCGCAGGTCGACCATTTCGGCTCCGCCGAGGCAGGCATAGAGCTGCCCAGTGGCGGTGATGCGGATGCGGTTGCACGAGGCGCAGAAATTGTTGGTCAGCGGGGTGATGAAACCGAGCCTGCCGCCGGTCTCCTCCACCCGCACATAGCGCGCCGGTCCGCCAGTCGAATCGGCGATCTCGGTCAGCGTCCAGCGCTGCTCGAGCCGGTCGCGCACGGCGGGAAGCGGCAGGTAGTGATCGGAGCGCTCGCCCTCGATCTCGCCCAGCGGCATAATCTCGATCAGCGTCATGTCCGCCCCGCGCGCATGAGCCCATTCGACGAGGAAGGGTATTTCCTTCTCGTTGAGGCCCTTCAGCGCCACGGTGTTAAGCTTGACCTTGAGCCCGGCATCCTGCGCCGCCGCGATCCCGCGCAGCACCTGCACCAGCCGATCACGGCGCGAAAGCTGCTCGAACAGCGCGCTGTCCATCGTATCAAGGCTAACGTTGATGCGGCGAATACCGGCGGCGAACAGGTCCTCGGCGAATTCCTCGAGCCGGGTGCCGTTGGTGGTCAGCGTCAGCTCGTCGAGCCCGTCGCCAATCTTGCGACCAAGCGCGCGAATCAGTTCGATCACATCGCGGCGTACCAGCGGCTCACCCCCGGTGAGGCGGATCTTGGTGATCCCGCGGTCGATCATCGCGAGCGAAAGCTTGTGCAGCTCTTCGAGGCTCAGCACGTCCTTCTTGGGCAGGAACTGCATCGCCTCAGGCATGCAATAGGTGCAGCGCAGATCACACCGGTCGGTCACCGATAGGCGGAGATAGGAGATCCTGCGCTGGAAGGCGTCGACCAAGGGCTGGCTACATGACATTCCCCCCTTCTTAGCTATTCTCAAACGGAATGTCATCCAGTGCGAGAATTTGTCCGGTAACGCCCGGCGCATGTTGGAGGTAGTTGATGGTCTCCGCCCGCGCCTCAAGCGCAGCGCTATCGCTGGCGACAGCATTCACGCGCACCGGTGCCAGCTCGCGCGCCAGTTGCCCCACCACCGCTTGGCGCCAGCTTGCATGGGTGTAGTCGGCAATGGCGAAGTCGATCACCACCAGCGGGCGCTCCTTCGCCTGCTCGCGCACCAGCGGCACCAGGCTGGCATGAAACTGCGCAGCCGCATCGAGCGCACCTTCCGGCAAATCGCGCGCATCAACGATTGCCGGTGCGCTCATCGGCGGTCGCGGTGGAGCGTGATGCCGATCTTCTCGTCCGCCTCGGACAGCGCCAGCTTCACGATCTTGACCGTCACCGCCTCCACCCGCTCGTCCTGTAGGAACAGCGTTTCGCACACGTGATCGGCCACGGCCTCGATCAACTGGTAATGCGTGTCGCCAAGCGCGTCAGAGCAGGCGAACTTCAGGTCCATGTAGTTCTTGCTCGCGCTCAGCGGCGTCTCGGGCACGAAACGTTCGGGCGGGCAACGGAAGCGCACCTGCACAGTGAAGCGCAAAGGCTGCGGGCGGCCTGTCTCTTCCGAATAGATGCCCGTGTGGACATCATGTTCGAAATCGGCCAGTTCGAGTGTGAGGCTGTCTGCCATGGCGCGCCGCATGGCAGCAGTGCGGAACCTTGGCAAGCACCCCTGTGTTGCCAGGCTGAGTCTATATCGGCACCGTTGACGCGGGACAGCGAATGTGAGCTTTCTAGCGCGCACGAAAAATCCAAGGGTAGCAGCGATGAACCAGACCACAGAAATCGAGACCGGCCAGCCGCTCAACGGCCCCACCCTTGGCGCCAAGATTGCGCGCGGCTTGGGTGCCTTCGCCCTCGGCGGCGCGCTACTGGCAATTGTCATCGCGCTCGGCGGGCTGACGCTGGCGCGGTATGACATCATCGACAAGATCGCCGGTTTCCGGGCCTTCATGATGATGATGTGGCCTGCCGGCGTGCTGGCCATCGTGGCCCTGCTGGCGCTGATTATCGGCTTCGTGGTCAAGGGCGGCGGTAAGCGCTGGAAAGCCGGCCTCGCCCTCGTGCTGAGCGCTGGGCTGGTGCTGGTGATGTACACCCAGGTGATGATCCCGGGCAGCGAAGCGCCTCCGATCCACGACGTCAGTACCGACCTCAACAACATGCCGCAGTTCGTCGCGCTCGACGTGGCACCGGTCAGCACCGGACCTTTCTCGGAAGAGGAATGGCTGGAATTCCACAAGGACGCCTATTCCGATGTCGAGCCGATCCTGATCGATCGCAGCCCGGAAGAAGTGCTGGCCGCCGCGCGCGTGCTGATGGAGCAGCGCGGGTGGACGGTCGCACCCAATCAGCCGATCAAGGAACAGATCGAGGCGACTGCCTATGCCGGCTACCTTCGCTTCCGCGACGATGTGGTGCTGCGGGTGACCCCGGTGATGGACGGCTCGACCCGCGTCGACATGCGCTCGGTCAGCCGCGTGGGTGTGAGCGACCTCGGCTACAACGCCAAGCGCATCCGCGACTTCCTGAAAGACCTCTCGGCGGCCTAGTCGTTCGCCCAGCGGGCAAAAATGGCGGTGGGCAGCAGGCGGCCATCGGGCCCGTCCTCGCGCACCGCCAGTTCGCCATATTCAATCCGCCCTGGCAGACCGGCAAAGGCCTCAGCCAAGAGCCCCGCCAACGCGAGCGAACTCATCCGCACGGCATAGACGGTGAGAAACAGGAAGCGGCTGTCGGCATCGAGCAGATGACGGCAATCGCCGATCAGGCCGGGCAGGCCCTCTTCAAGACGCCAGGTTTCGTTCTTGGGCCCGCGACCGAACTTCGGCGGGTCGAGGATGATCCCGTCATAACGGTTTTCGCGCCGCACTTCGCGGGCGACGAACTTGACGCAATCGTCGATCAGCCAGCGCACCGGGCGCTCTTCCATGCCGGAAAGCGCCGCGTTGTCGCGCGCCTGAGCGACCGATTTCTTGCTCGCATCGACATGGGTGACCGCCCCGCACTGGCTGAGCGCAAGACTGCCAACGCCGGTATAGCCGAACAGGTTAAGCGCGCTGGCATCGGCCTTGCCTTCCAGCATTGCCCGCATCCAGCTCCACACCGGTGCCATATCGGGAAAGAAGCCAAGATGGCGGAACGGGGTACACTGCGCGGTAAAGCGAACCTCTTCCCAACCCAGCGGCCAGCCCGCTTCCGGCACCGGCTTGGCAAACTGCCAGCGCCCACCACCATCTTCATCCGAGCCCGGGACGAACTCTGCATGTGCATCCCACTCGGCGAGGTGCGGCGCCCACATCGCCTGCGGCTCGGGACGGATAAAGCGATAGTCACCATAGCGTTCGAACTTGCGCCCATGGCCCGAGTCGACAAGGCCGTAGTCGGCCCAGCCCTCGCCCGCCATGACCAGCGGCGCTGCGACAAGCTCAGCCATCAGGCCGACGGCGTCGCGTGCGCCTCGATGAAGTCGCGCACGGCATCATAGTCACCCGGCAAGCGTTCGTATTGCTCGGCCCGCTCGAACAGGTCGCCCATCCGGCCCGGCAAGGTCGGACGCGTGCCGGTTGCCCGCTCCACCGCGTCGCGGAACTTAGCCGGGTGCGCGGTTGCCAGCGTGACCACGGGGATCGCCGGATCGATTTCGGCCGCACGCGCGGCGTGGAGGCCAATCGCGGTATGCGGATCGATCACCTGCCCGCATTTCTCGTGGGCCCAGGCCATCGCCTGAACCATATCGTTGGCATCGGCGCGCGCGCTGGTGAACAGCGCGGCGGCGCCTTCGCGCTGGGCATTGGTAAGCTGCATGGCCTTGGTGCTTTCGAAGCCCGCCATCTGCTCGGCCAGCGCCTTGCCGTCGCGCCCGCCGACATCGAACAGCAGCCGCTCGAAGTTCGAGGAAACCTGAATGTCCATGCTCGGCGCGGCGGTGGGCGTGACTGTTCCTGCCGAATAGTCGCCGGTGCTGAGCGCGCGGTGAAGGATGTCGTTCACATTGGTGGCGACGATCAGGCGCTCGATCGGCAGCCCCATCTGCGCCGCGACATAGCCCGCGAACACGTCGCCGAAATTGCCCGTCGGCACCGAGAAGGCGACCTTGCGCTGCGGCGCACCGAGCTGAAGCGCGGCAGCGAAATAGTAGACCACCTGCGCCATCAGCCGCGCCCAGTTGATCGAGTTCACCGCGCTGATGCGGAAACGCCCGGTCATGTGGCTGTCGACGAACATGCGCTTCACCATCGCCTGCGCGTCATCGAAGCTGCCGTCGATGGCGATGTTGTGGACGTTGGGCGCAAGCACCGTGGTCATCTGGCGACGCTGCACGTCGCTCACCCGGCCATCAGGATGAAGCATGAAGATATCGACCCGCTCGCGCCCTGCCACCGCATCGATCGCGGCAGAGCCGGTGTCGCCGCTGGTCGCGCCGACGATGGTGAGGTGATCCTCACGCTTGGCAAGGAAGTGCTCGAACAGACGGCCCAGCAACTGCAGCGCCACGTCCTTGAAGGCGAGCGTCGGGCCGTGGAACAGCTCGAGCAGCCAGTGCTGCTGATCGAACTGGGCAAGCGGCGTCACCGCCTGATGCGCAAAGCGGCCATAGGCGCGGGTGCACAAGGCGCGCAGCTCATCCTCGGTGAGGCTGGGCGTGACGAAGGGCAGCATGACCTTCACCGCCAGCTCGACATACGAAAGGCCCGCCATGGCGGCGATCTCGGCCTCGCTAAAGCGCGGCCATGCCTCGGGCACGTAAAGTCCGCCATCGGACGCGAGGCCAGCGAGGGTCACGCCCTCGAAATCGAGCGACGGCGCATTGCCGCGGGTGGAGACGTATTTCATCGGAAAGAGCGGTTAGCGGCGAGGAGCCTCGCCCGCAAGCTATGCCTTAGGCCGCCGTGCTATCGCGTTGCTGGCGGCGCAAGGCGAGCACATAGATCACCAGCGCGGTGAGCGCGAAAAAGAACCACTGCACGGCATAGGCGAGGTGATTGTTCGGCATGTCGTGGGGATCAGGCCGGGCAATCGGCTGCAAGCCCGCAATGCCCTCGCTCGCGACCACCTTGTAGTCGTCGCCAAGCCGGACGAGCACGCCGGTGACTTCTCCGCCAGCGAAGGAAGGGTCGCGCGGGGCCTGCGACCATCCGATGTCGGCAAACACCGCTGGCTTGCCCGCATGGCAGAGATAGCGATGGACGTAGCCTGCCACGTCGTCAGCGCTGCGCCCGGCCACAGCGTTCCAGTCGGTTGGTTGGGCGCAGGCGATCCGCACCCGGCGATAGGCCAGGCGGTCGGCATCGGCGAGCGAGGTCAGATCCACGACCGACGAGCTTTGCGCATTGCGCGAGAAGTCCGCGATCATCGCTTCCTTCTGCCCGAGCCGGTCAAGTTGCCAGAAGCCGAGCGCGACCATGGTCGCGGCAGCAGCCAGCACCACCAGTGTCGGAACAATCGGCCAGCGGCGGATGCCGAAGATCATTCCTCCGCCTTGTGCTCGTGGCGATGCTCTTCGGCGCGGCGGGAGAACTCGCTGGCCAGCAGCCATGCCTTGCACAGCCGCAGCCCGAGAATCACGCCTCCGGTCGTGATCGGCACCCACAGGATCACATGCACCCACCATGGCGGCTCAAACGAGAGCTGCAGCCACAGCGCGCCGATCACCACCAGCGCGCCCACGATCATGGTCAGGAAAGCGGCAGGGCCGTCGCCAACGTTGAAGCGCGAATAGTCGAGCCCGCACGAGGAGCACTTGTCGGCAAAGCGGGTGATGCCTGCGAACATGGTCTTCGCGCCGCAGCGCGGACACAAACCGAAAAGGGCAGCCTCACCGATGGTGGGCTGCCCCTTCGCGTTATCGTGGGCGTCGCTCACGAACAGGCCTTAGTGATACTCGGCACCCCAGCCACCCCACACGTAAACCACGAGGAAGAGGAACAGCCAGACCACGTCGACGAAGTGCCAGTACCAGGCGGCAGCTTCGAAGCCGAAGTGCTGACGCGGGGTGAAGTGGCCCTTGTAGGTGCGGCGCAGGCAGACGATCAGGAAGATCGTGCCGACGAGCACGTGGAAGCCGTGGAAGCCAGTCGCCATGTAGAAGGCCGAGCTATAGGTGTTGCCACCGAAGCCGAACGGCGCATGGCCATATTCGTAAACCTGGACCGAGGTGAACAGGATACCCAGCAGGATCGTCAGCCACAGGCCCTTCTTCAGGCCGTCGCGATCACCGTGGATCAGGCAGTGGTGCGCCCAGGTAACCGTGGTGCCCGAGCACAGCAGGATCAGCGTGTTGAGCAGCGGCAGATCGAACGGGTTCATCACCGCCTCAATCGCCTTGGGCGGCCAGACGCCGTCGATCACGTCGGACATGGTCGAGGGGAACAGCGCGAAATCGAACCACGACCAGAACCAGCCGACGAAGAACATCACCTCAGAGGCGATGAACAGGATCATGCCGTAACGCATGTGCAGCTGCACCACGGGAGTGTGATCACCCGCCTGCGCCTCGTTCACGATCTTCGAAAACCAACCGAAGAACGTGGCGATCAGCCCGACAACGCCGAGGCCCAGCACCAGGTGCCAGTTCGGGAAGTAGTCCGAGTGCATGAACATGACCATGCCGCTGGTGAACACCAGCCCGGACATCGCACCGGTGAACGGCCAGATGTCAGGCGGCAGGATATGATAGTCGTGGTTCTTGGCACCGGCCATTTGTCTGTCTTCCCTGATCGGCAGATTTATACATGCCCTTAGAACGCGCTTGCGGCGCGGTCCAGAGCCTAACTCTCGCCTTCCCCCTCGCTCGCCGACCCCTGATCGAGAGCGCGATGGAAGGTATAGGACAAGGTGATCTGTTCCACCTCATCCATATTCGGATCATCCAGTGCCGCCGGATCGACATAGTAGAGCACCGGCATACGCACTTCCTGCCCCGGCTGGAGCACCTGCTCGGTAAAGCAGAAGCACTGGATCTTGTTGAAATAGGCGCCGGCCTGCTCGGGCTCGACGTTGAAGGTCGCCGTGCCCGTGATCGGCACCGACGAATTGTTGCGGGCGACGAAAATCGCCATGTCGCGTTGGCCGACGGTCACCGTGTCGGTACGCTGGAGCGGCGCGAAGTCCCACGGCATGTCGCGTTCGGTGTTGGCATCGAAGCGAATCGAATAGGTCGTGGCACCGGCGCTATCGGCAAAGCGGGCAGCGGCTGCGGCGTCGGCCTCAGTCGCGCGCTGCGTGGTTCCGGCAAAACCGGTCACCTGACAGAACAGGCGATAAAGCGGGACCGAGGCAAAGCCCAGGCCCAGCATCCCCAGCGCCGCCAGAAAGGCAAACATCATCGTGCGCCGATTGCGTGTATCGAGGGTGGCTGCGTGCGACATCAGTTTCCTCCGATCCGAGCGATAGTGATGAAATAGAACAGCACCACCAAGCCAAACAGCCCCAGTGCGATCACCCCATTGCGCGCCTTGCGGCGGCGGATGAACTCTTCCTGTTCTTCGGGCGTCATGCCAGCACCATCCTATCAACCACCAGAGCCGCAAACAGCGCAAACAGATAGAGCACCGAGAAAGCAAACAGCTGCTTTTCAGGCTTCATGGTATCGCCCGGCTGCGACTGACGGAACGCGACACGTGCCGAAAGTGCCAGAAACACGGCGGAAAGCACAAAGGCAGCGGCACCATAAATGGCCCCGGTGCCGCCGATAGCCCAAGGGGCCAGCGCCACGCCAAGAAGGATCACGGCATAGACGAGAATCTGCTGCCGGGTGGAGCGTTCCCCGGCGACCACCGGCATCATCGGAATGCCTGCCTTGGCATAGTCCGTCTTCACGAACAGCGCGAGCGCCCAGAAGTGCGGCGGGGTCCAGGTGAAGATGATCGCGAACAGCAGCACGGGCATCAACGTGATGTGCCCCGTCACGGCGATCCAGCCGATCAGCGGCGGAAAGGCCCCGGCGCCGCCGCCGATAACGATGTTCTGCGGCGTGCGCGGCTTCAGCCACATGGTGTAAATCACCGAGTAATAGACAATGGACAGCGCCAGCACGCCCGCCGCAAGCGGATGCACGGCCAGCCCCATCACGATAACCGAGGTAAAGCACAGGAACAGGCCGAAGTCGCGCGCATCCTCGCGCCGCATCCGCCCGCCCGGCAGCGGCCGATTCGCGGTGCGCTTCATCAGCGCATCGATATCGGCTTCCCACCACTGGTTAAGCACAGCCGCCCCGCCCGCGCCCATGGCAATGCACAGGATCGCGGCAAAGCCGAGCACCGGGTGAATATGCCCAGGCGCGGCGAGCAGACCGCACAGTCCGGTAAACACCACGAGGCTCATCACGCGCGGCTTGGTCAGCGCGAGGAAGTCGCGCCAGTCGGCCGGCAAGGTGGGAGCAAAGGTGGCGGTTGTGGTGTTCACGTCGGGTCCTTGGCGAAAGGGCGCCCCGTCACCGGCGCGCCCCTTCTGGTTGGTGTCAGACAGAAGGCGCGGCTCAGGCAGTCGCGGGCTTTGTCGAGATATGGTCATCCGCGCTGTGATGATCCTCGATCACCGGCAGCGTTTCGAACTGGTGGTACGGCGGCGGGCTGCTGAGGCTCCACTCGAGCGTCGTGGCGCCCTCGCCCCAGTAGTTGCTGGGGGCCTTCTTGCCAGCCACGAAGGCGTAGATGATGTTCACGAAGAACACCGCCACCGACACCAGCGTGATGGCATAGCCGACGCTGGCAACGTGGTTCCACTCGGCATAGGCCGCAGTGAAGTCCGGATAGCGGCGCGCCATGCCCTGCAGCCCGAGGAAGTGCATCGGGAAGAAGATCATGTTCACGCCGACGAAGAAGATCCAGAACTGCAGGTGCGACAGGAACTCCGAGTGCATCTTGCCGCTCATCTTCGGGAACCAGTAGTAGAACCCGGCGAACATCGAGGTCACCGCACCCAGCGACAGCACGTAGTGGAAGTGAGCAACCACGTAGTAGGTGTCGTGAAGGTTGTCATCGATGCCGCCATTGGCGAGCACGACGCCGGTCACACCGCCAACGGTGAACAGGAAGATGAAGCCCATGGCCCAGACCATCGGCGACTTGAACTGGATCGAACCACCCCACATCGTCGCGATCCAGGAGAAGATCTTGATGCCAGTCGGCACGGCGATGACCATGGTCGCGGCGGTGAAGTACATCTTCGTGTTCACGTCGAGGCCGACCGTATACATGTGGTGCGCCCACACGATGAAGCCGACCACGCCGATCGCGACCATGGCATAGGCCATGCCGAGATAGCCGAACACGGGCTTGCGGCTGAAGGTGGCGATGATCTGCGAGATCATGCCGAAGCCGGGCAGGATCATGATGTACACTTCGGGGTGACCGAAGAACCAGAACA
>DDFY01000030.1:150099-153524 GCA_002337385.1 Erythrobacter sp. UBA1916 | reverse complement strand
TGCTGATCCGCGGCGGCCGTGTGCGCGACCTTCCCGGTGTGCGTTACCACGTGCTGCGCGGTGTTCTCGATACGCAGGGCGTGAAGGACCGCAGGCAGAGCCGTTCGAAGTACGGCGCCAAGCGGCCCAAGTAACAGGTTTTTCCGTCGCCCCGGACGTGATCCGGGGCAGGGCCTGCTTCTGGCATTGTGCTCGAAGAAAGGCCCCGGCCCGGATCAGCTCCGGGTAGGCGAATTAGATTTTGGAGACTGAGAAATGTCACGTCGTCGTCGTCCCGAGAAGCGGGAAATCTTGCCGGATCCCAAGTTTGGAGATCAGGTCCTGTCGAAGTTCATGAACAACCTCATGCTCGACGGTAAGAAGGCCGTTGCTGAAGGCATCGTTTACACCGCGCTCGACACCGTCGAGTCCCGCGCCAAGAGCGATCCGGTGCAGGTGTTCCACGATGCGCTCGAGAACGTGAAGCCGCAAGTTGAGGTGCGTTCGCGCCGTGTCGGTGGTGCCACCTATCAGGTGCCGGTCGAGGTTCGCCCCGAGCGCGCTCAGGCGCTGGCCATCCGTTGGCTGATCTCGGCTGCGCGCGGCCGGGCCGAAACCACCATGTCGGCCCGCCTGTCGGGCGAGCTGATGGACGCTGCCAACAACCGCGGCAACGCGGTCAAGAAGCGCGAAGACACGCACCGTATGGCTGACGCCAACCGTGCCTTCTCGCACTATCGCTGGTAAGATGCTGATCCGGCCCGCTGCCACATGTTTGTGGATGGCGGGCCGTCAGGTCTTCAAGCTGACATATTAATCGCCATATGGGGCGCGCTTCGGACGTCTGAAGTCCCCCAACGCTCAAGGAATTCATTATGGCCCGCGAATATCCGCTGGAACGCTATCGCAACATCGGGATCATGGCGCACATCGACGCCGGGAAGACCACGACGACCGAGCGGATCCTCTACTACACCGGCAAGTCCTACAAGATCGGCGAAGTCCACGACGGCGCTGCGACCATGGACTGGATGGAGCAGGAGCAGGAACGCGGGATCACGATCACCTCGGCTGCCACGACCACCTTCTGGGCGGCGGAAGACGGCCAGGGCCCGAAGCACCGCATCAACATCATCGACACCCCCGGCCACGTCGACTTCACGATTGAAGTCGAACGTTCGCTGCGCGTGCTCGACGGCGCGGTCGCCGTGTTCGACGGCGTTGCCGGTGTTGAGCCGCAGTCCGAAACCGTGTGGCGTCAGGCCGATAAGTACCGCGTTCCGCGCATGTGCTTCATCAACAAGCTCGACCGTACCGGTGCTGACTTCTATTACTGCGTGAACTCGATCGTCGAACGTCTCGGCGCGACGCCGCTGGTGCTCTATCTCCCGATCGGCGCGGAAAGCGACCTGCAGGGCGTGGTCGATCTCGTGAACAACCGCGGCATCATCTGGGAAAACGACGGTCTGGGCGCGACGTTCAACTACGTCGACATCCCGGCTGACCTCGCCGACAAGGCTGCCGAATATCGCGAAAAGCTGATCGAGACTGCCGTTGAGCAGGACGACGACGTGATGGAAGCCTACCTCGAGGGCAACGAGCCCGACGCTGCGACCCTCAAGAAGCTCATCCGCAAGGGCACCATGGACCAGGCCTTCGTGCCCGTGCTGTGTGGCTCGGCGTTCAAGAACAAGGGCGTTCAGCCCCTGCTCGACGCGGTGGTCGACTACATGCCGTCGCCGCTCGATGTGCCCGCGATCAAGGGCGTGCTGCTCGATGGCGAGACCGAAGAGACCCGTCCGTCGTCGGACGATGCGCCGTTCTCGGCTCTGGCCTTCAAGATCATGAACGATCCGTTCGTCGGCTCGCTCACCTTCACCCGCATCTACTCGGGCCAGCTGGCCAAGGGTTCGGTGCTGAACTCGGTGAAGGACAAGAAGGAAAAGATCGGTCGCATGCTGCTGATGCACTCCAACAACCGTGAGGACATCGAAGAAGCATTCGCCGGTGACATCGTCGCCATCGCGGGTCTCAAGGAGACCACCACGGGTGACACGCTGTGCGATCCGGCCAAGCCGATTATCCTCGAGCGGATGGAATTCCCCGAGCCCGTGATCGAGCTGTCGGTGGAGCCGAAGACCAAGGCCGACCAGGAAAAGATGGGCGTCGCGCTCAATCGTCTGGCCGCCGAGGATCCCTCGTTCCGCGTCAGCACCGACCACGAATCGGGCCAGACCATCATCAAGGGCATGGGCGAACTTCACCTCGACATTCTCGTCGATCGCATGAAGCGCGAGTTCAAGGTGGAAGCCAACGTCGGTGCGCCGCAGGTGGCTTACCGCGAATCGCTCGGCCGCAAGGTCGACGTCGACTACACCCACAAGAAGCAGTCGGGTGGTTCGGGCCAGTTCGGCCGCGCCAAGGTGACTGTGGAGCCGGGTGAACGTGGTCAGGGCATCATCTTCAACGATGAGGTCAAGGGCGGTAACATTCCGAAGGAATATATCCCCGCGCTCGAGAAGGGCATGCGCGAGCAGGCCGAGAGCGGCTACCTCGTCGGCTTCCCGATCATCGACTTCACCATCACCCTGACCGACGGCGCCTACCATGACGTCGACTCGAGCGCGATCGCGTTCGAGATCTGCGGTCGTGGCGCGATGCGTGAAGTGGCCGAGAAGTCGGGCATCAAGCTCCTGGAGCCGGTGATGAAGGTTGAAGTTGTGACTCCCGAGGAATATCTCGGCGATGTCATCGGCGACCTGAACTCGCGTCGTGGTCAGATTCAGGGCACCGACAGCCGCGGTAACGCACAGTCGGTAGAGGCTCACGTGCCGCTCGCGAACATGTTCGGCTACGTCAACGAATTGCGCTCGTTCACCCAGGGCCGCGCGCAGTACTCGATGCAGTTCTCGCACTACGACGAAGTGCCGGCGAACGTCGCAGCCGAGGTCAAGGAGAAGCTTGCCTAAGGCAGGATCAACGTCTAGGGGCGGGCGCCTGATTCAGCGGGTGCCCGCCTGATCTTTCAGAAAATCAGATTCGAACAAAGAAGGTTATTGCAAAATGGCGAAGGAAAAATTCGAGCGGAATAAGCCGCACTGCAACATCGGCACCATCGGTCACGTCGATCACGGCAAGACCACGCTGACTGCTGCCATCACCAAGGTCATGGCGGAAGCCTACGGCGGCGCTGCCGTGGACTTCGCCAACATCGACAAGGCTCCCGAAGAGCGTGAGCGCGGCATCACCATCTCGACCGCCCACGTCGAGTATGAGACCGAAGCCCGTCACTACGCGCACGTCGACTGCCCGGGTCACGCTGACTACGTGAAGAACATGATCACCGGTGCCGCCCAGATGGACGGCGCGATCCTGGTGGTGAACGCTGCTGACGGCCCGATGCCGCAGACCCGCGAGCACATCCTGCTTTCGCGTCAGGTCGGCGT
>DDFY01000030.1:147836-149936 GCA_002337385.1 Erythrobacter sp. UBA1916 | reverse complement strand
GACGAGGAAATCCTCGAGCTGGTCGAACTGGAAGTGCGTGAGCTTCTCAGCGAGTACGATTTCGACGGCGACAACATTCCGATCGTGAAGGGTTCGGCTCTGGCCGCTCTCGAAGGTCGTGACGACGCCATCGGCAAGGATTCGATCATCGCCCTGATGAAGGCCGTTGACGAGTTCATCCCGCAGCCGGAGCGTCCGGTCGACAAGAACTTCCTCATGCCGATCGAAGACGTGTTCTCGATCTCGGGCCGCGGCACCGTGGTCACCGGCCGCGTGGAATCGGGCGTTGTGAACGTTGGCGACGAAGTCGAAATCGTCGGCATCAAGGACACCTCGAAGACCACCGTCACCGGCGTGGAAATGTTCCGCAAGCTGCTTGATCGCGGCGAAGCTGGCGACAACATCGGCGCCCTGATCCGCGGCGTGGGCCGTGACGAAGTGGAGCGTGGTCAGGTTCTGGCCAAGCCCGGTTCGGTCACCCCGCACACCGACTTCGACGCCGAGGTCTACGTGCTGTCGAAGGACGAAGGCGGCCGTCACACCCCGTTCTTCGCCAACTACCGTCCGCAGTTCTACTTCCGCACGACCGACGTGACGGGCGAAGTGATCCTGCCGGAGGGCACCGAAATGGTGATGCCGGGCGACAACGTGACCATCGGCGTGAAGCTGATTGCTCCGATCGCCATGGACGAAGGCCTGCGCTTCGCTATCCGCGAAGGCGGCCGCACCGTCGGCTCGGGCGTGGTCTCGAAGATCACCAAGTAAGCCTGACGCACCCGCAAGGGTGCCAGGATTAAAGGGTGGCCCGGTTCGCTTCGTGCGAGCCGGGCCCCTTTTTATGTAAGCTGTTTTTCCTCGTCCTGTCGCAAAAGTGAAAGGGAAGGGGGGAATGCCCGATTTTCGGGTTGTCAGTACGGACCAAGCCCCGTATAGGCCCGCTCACAGAGAGAGATTCGTCTCCCTCGCAACGAATTCATTCATGAGGCCGCCCTGTCCGGTTTGACCGGAAAGCGGGGCGGGCTTTTGTTTTTTGTGGGATGTATCCCTTTCGAAAGATTGGATGCTTCCTTGGCTCTTTCGCATCGGTAGTTGGAATTATGGACGCTCAGAACATCCGCATTCGTCTCAAGGCCTTTGATCACCGTGTGCTTGATCAGGCGACTGGCGAAATCGCTGATACCGCACGCCGCACTGGCGCGCTGATCCGGGGTCCGATTCCTCTCCCGACGCGCATTGAGAAGTTCACCGTGAACCGCGGCCCGCACATCGACAAGAAGTCGCGCGAGCAGTTCGAGGTGCGCACCTACAAGCGGCTGCTGGACATTGTGCAGCCGAACGCCCAGACGGTCGACGCGCTTATGAAGCTCGATCTGGCCGCTGGCGTTAACGTCGAGATTAAGCTGGCCTAAGCCAGCAACGCCCCGGCATCAGGCCGGGTGCTCCGGTTCCACAAGGGACCGTGAAGACAGAGCCCGGTGAAATGCCATCGGGACACAAGGGATACCGCCGGAGGGTTTCTCCTTCGGGTTTGCGTCCCCCGTCTTAGTCCTTCCTTTCGGGGAAGGGCGCTTCAGCCCGGACGGGGCTCGCTTCTTGCATCAGGGCTGGGCACGCACCTGGGGATGGTCCCCTTGTGCCTCTGTAAGGAGTTAGGATCATGCGCACTGGCGTGATCGCGAAGAAAGTCGGGATGACCCGCCTCTTCCAGGAGGACGGTCGGCACGTGCCGGTCACCGTTCTGTCGTTGGAAGAGTGCCAGGTTACTGCCCACCGCACAGCCGATCGCGACGGCTATTTCTCTGTTCAGGTCGGCGCAGGCCGGGCCAAGCAGAAGAACGTCAACAAGCCGCAACGCGAAGCTTTCGCCAAGGCCGAAGTCGGTCTGAAGCAGAAGGTTGCAGAATTCCGCGTCGAGAATGAAGAGGGCCTGCTTCCGGTCGGCTCGCTTATCTCCGCTGAACACTTCATCGCTGGTCAGCTGGTCGATGTCACCGGTCACACCGTTGGTAAGGGCTTTGCCGGCGCCATGAAGCGTTGGGGCTTCGGTGGCTTGCGTGCCACCCACGGCGTGTCGATCTCGCACCGTTCGCACGGTTCGAC
>DDFY01000030.1:104678-147639 GCA_002337385.1 Erythrobacter sp. UBA1916 | reverse complement strand
GTGTTCAAGGGCAAGAAGATGGCCGGCCACATGGGCGACCGTCAGCGCACCCAGCAGAACCTCGAGGTGGTTCGCACCGACGCTGAACGCGGCCTGATCTTCGTCAAGGGCTCGGTGCCCGGATCGAAGAATGGCTGGCTGATGATCAAGGACGCGGTCAAGGTTGCCGCTCCTGAAGGCCTGCCGTTCCCCGGCGCCGTGATCGACCGTTCCGCTCCCAAGGATGTCGCGCAGCCCGAGGCTGAGGTCGAAGTCACCACCACCGCCGAAGCGCCTGCTTCGGACGAGAACAAGGAGGGCTGATCCGTGAAGGTGAAGGTCCAGAAAATCGACGGCGCAGCCGCCGGCAACGTGGAGCTGAATGAGGCCGTTTTCGGCGTCGCGCCGCGTGCCGACATCCTGCACCGGGTTGTCACATGGCAGCTTGAAAACCGCCGTGCCACGGCCCGCCCGACGCGTGAGCGTTCGGACGTTGCCCGCACCGGCAAGAAGTGGGGCAAGCAGAAGGGTTCGGGCGGCGCTCGTCACGGCGATCGTGCAGCTCCGATCTTCATCGGCGGTGGTAAGGCTCACGGTGCGCGCAAGCGTGACTTCGAGCAGTCGCTGAACAAGAAGATCCGTGCTCTCGGTCTGAAGATGGCTCTTTCGAGCAAGGCAGCTGGCGGCCTGGTGGTCGTTGACAGCCTTGATCTGAAGGATGCCAAGACCAAGGCGCTCGCCGGTATCTTCGGCAAGAATGGCTGGAACGGTAAAGTGCTCGTGATCGACGGTGAAGCCGTCAACGAGGACTTCCGCAAGGCCGCCGGCAACCTGCCGGGCGTGGACGTGCTCCCGGCTGCGGGTGCCAATGTCTACGACATTCTCAACCACGACACGCTGGTCCTGACCAAGGACGCTGTCACCAAGCTGGAGGCGCGTTTCAATGGCTAAGCAGCAGATCGACGCGCGTCACTACGACGTTATCCTGTCGCCGCACATCACCGAGAAGGCTACGCTGCTCTCGGAGAACAACGCGGTTGTGTTCAAGGTCGCTGGCACCGCTACCAAGCCCCAGATCAAGGAGGCCGTCGAGGCTCTGTTTGATCGCAAGGTGAAGGCGGTCAACACGATCGTGAGCAAGGGCAAGACGAAGCGGTGGAAGGGCAAGCCCTACACCCGCACCGACTTCAAGAAGGCGATCGTGACTCTCGCAGAGGGTCAGGACCCGATCGACATCACCGAGGGTGTGAGCTGATCCCATGGCACTGAAGAACTATAACCCGACTAGCCCGGCCCGCCGCGCGCTTGTCCTCGTTGACAAGACCGGCCTGCACAAGGGCAAGCCCGTCAAGGCGCTGACCGAAGGTAAGCGCAAGACCGGTGGCCGCAACAACAAGGGCCATGTGACCAGCCGCGGTATCGCCGGTGGCCACAAGCAGAAGTATCGTTTCATCGACTTCAAGCGTCGCAAGTGGGGCGTTGAAGGCACCGTGGAACGGATCGAATACGATCCCAACCGCACCGCTTTCATCGCGCTCATCAAGTATGACGATGGCGAACTGGCCTACATCATCGCGCCGAACCGCGTTGCTCCCGGTGACAAGATCATCGCCGACGAGAAGACTGACACCAAGCCCGGCAACGCCATGTTGCTGAGCCAGATGCCGGTTGGCACGATCTGCCACAACGTCGAGATGAAGCCGGGCAAGGGCGGTCAGATCGCCCGTTCGGCCGGCACCTATGTGCAGCTGGTCGGTCGTGACCGCGGCATGGTCATTGTCCGTCTGAACTCGGGCGAGCAGCGTTACCTGCGTGCCGATTGCATGGGTACGGTCGGTTCGGTGTCGAACCCCGACAACCAGAACCAGAACCTCGGCAAGGCTGGCCGCGTGCGTCACATGGGCCGTCGCCCGCTGACCCGCGGTGTGGCCAAGAACCCGGTCGATCACCCGCACGGTGGTGGTGAAGGCCGGACCTCGGGCGGTCGTCACCCGGTGACCCCGTGGGGCAAGCCGACCAAGGGTGCTCGTACCCGCAAGAACAAGCAGACGGACAAGATGATCATCCGTTCGCGTCACGCCAAGAAGAAGAGGTAAGCGAAGATGGCACGTTCCGTCTGGAAAGGTCCGTTCGTCGATCTTCACCTGCTGAAGAAGGCGCAGGAAGCCCAGGAAGCTAGCAACACCAAGCCGATCAAGACCTGGTCGCGTCGGTCCACTGTGCTTCCTGATTTCGTCGGCCTGACGTTCAACGTCTACAATGGCCACAAGTTCATCCCGGTGTCCGTTTCGGAAGAAATGGTCGGCCACAAGCTCGGTGAATTCGCGCCCACGCGCACCTTCCCGGGCCACGCTGCCGACAAGAAGGGTAAGCGCTGATGAGCAAGCAGAAAGCCCCCCGTCGCGTTGCCGACAATGAGGCTCTGGCAGTCGGCACCACGATCCGTGGTTCGGCCCAGAAGCTGAACCTGGTCGCTGCGCTGATCCGTGGCCGCAAGGTGGAAGAGGCGATGAACATCCTCTCCTTCTCCAAGCGCGCGATGGCTCGCGACGCGCAGAAGGTGCTGGCTTCGGCCATCGCCAATGCCGAGAACAACCACGATCTCGACGTCGACGCGCTCGTCGTTGCCGAGGCAAGCGTTGGCAAGTCGGTCACCATGAAGCGTTTCGCAACCCGTGGCCGCGGCAAGTCGACCCGTATCCTTAAGCCGTTCAGCCGGCTGCGGATCGTCGTGCGCGAACAAGAGGAGGCCTGATCATGGGTCATAAGAGCAATCCGATCGGCCTGCGTCTGCAGATCAACCGTACTTGGGACAGCCGCTGGTACGCCGAGGGTGGCGACTATGCGCGTCTGCTCAAGGAAGACATCGAGATCCGCAAGTACGTGATGGGCAAGCTGCCGCAGGCGGCTATTTCCAAGGTTGTGATCGAGCGCCCGGCCAAGATGTGCCGCGTGTCGATCTATGCCGCACGTCCGGGTGTCATCATCGGCAAGAAGGGCGCAGACATCGAAAAACTGCGCGCTGAGCTGGCCAAGATGACCACCAGCGAAGTGAAGCTGAACATCGTCGAAATCCGCAAGCCGGAAGTCGATGCCAAGCTCGTCGCTCAGGGCATTGCCGATCAGCTGATCCGCCGTGTCGCTTTCCGCCGTGCGATGAAGCGCGCCATGCAGTCGGCCATGCGCCTTGGTGCCGAAGGCATCAAGATCATGTGTGCCGGTCGTCTCGGCGGTGCGGAGATCGCCCGCGTCGAACAGTATCGCGAAGGCCGTGTGCCGTTGCACACCCTGCGCGCCAACATCGACTATGCCGAAGCCGAGGCGCTGACCGCCTATGGCATCATCGGCATCAAGGTGTGGGTCTTCAAGGGCGAGATCATGGGCCATGATCCGACCTCGACCGATCGCCTGATGATGGAATCGCAGACGTCCGGCGTCCGCCCGGCTCGCTGAGGTAGAAGATCATGCTGCAACCTAAAAAAACCAAGTTCCGCAAGGCCTTCAAGGGCAAGATCCATGGTCTCGCCAAGGGCGGCGCGGCGCTGAACTTCGGCTCCTATGGCCTCAAGGCGATGGAACCGGAACGTATCACCGCTCGCCAGATCGAAGCTGCGCGTCGTGCGATCACCCGCCACATTCGCCGTCAGGGTCGTCTGTGGATCCGCGTGTTCCCCGATGTGCCGGTGTCGAAGAAGCCTGCCGAAGTCCGTCAGGGTAAGGGCAAGGGTTCCGTCGAATACTGGGCCGCGCGCGTCAAGCCGGGCCGTATCCTGTTCGAACTCGATGGCGTTCCCGGCCCGCTGGCCGCCGAAGCCTTCGAACGTGCCGCGATGAAGCTGCCGATCAAGACCAAGGTCGTTGCCCGTCTCGGTGACACCTCGCACCTGGGAGGCGAATAATGGCCAAGATTGAAGATCTTCGCACCAAGACCGACGATCAGCTGGGTGAACAGCTGACCTCGCTCAAGCGCGAACAGCTCAACCTGCGGTTCCAGGCTGCGACCAACCAGCTCGAGCGTTCGGCTCGGGTGAAAGAGGTCCGCCGCGAAATCGCGCAGATCAAAACCCTGCAGACCGAACGCGCCAAGAGCGCGGCGGCGCAGGGCTGAGGAGACAGACTATGCCCAAGCGTATCCTGATCGGGACCGTCAGCTCCGACAAGACCGACAAGACCGTGACCGTGCTGGTCGAACGCCGCGTGAAGCACCCGCTTTACGGCAAGATCATCAAGCGGTCGAAGAAGTACCACGCCCACGACGAAGCCAACGAGTACAAGGTTGGCGACAAGGTCCGCATCGAGGAGACCAAGCCGATCTCCAAGACCAAGACCTGGGCGGTGAAAGATCGGATCGTTGCATCAAAGGGTGTTGCGATTGAGGCCGATCTCGATGTAGAGGCCGCCGGCAACTAAGCCGACAAGCCGATTTAGTTTCCCTTCCTCGCAAGCCTGCGGGGAAGGGCTAGGCGTTTAGGAACTGCCGGGCCCCAGTCGTATTGGGTGTCTCGGCAAGCCAATGAGAAGGAACCGGATCAATGATCCAGATGCAGTCCAATCTCGACGTCGCGGACAACTCCGGCGCCAAGCGCGTCCAGTGCATTAAGGTGCTGGGTGGCTCGAAGCGTCGTACCGCGAGCGTCGGTGACGTGATCGTCGTTTCCGTCAAGGAAGCGCAGCCGCGTGCCCGCGTCAAGAAGGGCGACGTTCACCGCGCGGTGATCGTGCGCACCAAGAAGGATGTCCGCCGTGTCGACGGCACGGTCATCCGCTTCGACAGCAATGCTGCGGTGCTCGTGAACAAGAACGAGGAGCCGATCGGCACCCGTATCTTTGGCCCGGTGGTCCGCGAACTGCGCGGCAAGGGCTTCATGAAGATCATCTCGCTCGCTCCGGAGGTGCTGTAATGGCTTCTGCAAAGATCAAGAAGGGCGACCAGGTCGTCGTGCTTGCGGGCAAGGACAAGGGTCAGACCGGTACGGTCGCCAAGGTCATTCCCGGTGAAGGCAAGGTCGTGGTCGATGGCATCAACGTGATGACCCGTCACCGCAAGCCGAGCCAGGCCAACCCGCAGGGCGGCATTGACCGCGTTGCCGCGCCGATGGCGATTTCGAATGTCGCCGTTGCCGATCCCAAGGATGGCAAGCCCACCCGCGTCCGTTTCGAAGAGAAGGACGGCAAGAAGGTGCGCGTCGCCGTCAAGTCCGGGGAGACGATCGATGGGTGATTACACGCCGCGTCTGAAGACCAAGTACAACGAGGAAATCGCCAAGGCGATGACCGAGAAGTTCGGTTACAAGAACCACATGGAAGTCCCGCGTCTGGACAAGATCACGCTCAACATGGGTGTGGGCGAAGCCAGCCAGGACAAGAAGAAGGTTCAGGTTGCCGCTGAGGAAATGGAAAAGATCGCTGGCCAGAAGCCCGTGATCACCAAGGCCAAGAAGTCGATCGCCCAGTTCAAGCTGCGCGACGGCATGCCGATCGGCTGCAAGGTCAACCTGCGCCGTGACCGGATGTACGAATTCCTCGACCGTCTGGTGACGATCGCGATGCCGCGCATCCGAGATTTCCGTGGCCTCAACCCGAAGTCGTTCGATGGCAATGGCAACTACGCCATGGGCATCAAGGAGCAGATCATCTTCCCTGAGATCAGCTACGACCAGATCGACAAGGTGCGCGGCATGGACATCATTGTCACCACCACCGCCAAGACCGACGACGAAGCGCGCGAACTGCTGCGCCTGTTCGGTTTCCCGTTCCCGGCCGAACAGTCGGCTGACGAAGAAAAGGCGGCGGCGTAAGCCGCTGCCTGCAGAGCTGAGAAGAGAGAGAGCTTAAGTCCAATGGCGAAACTGAGTTCCATCAACAAGAACGAGAAGCGTAAGAAGCTCGTTCAGAAGTATGCCGCGAAGTATGCGAAGCTGAAGGCGATTGCCGACGATGAGTCGCTCGATGAGACCGAGCGTCTTATGGCCCGCCTCAAGATGGCTGAGCTGCCGCGCAACGCGAACCCGACTCGCGTGCGTAACCGCTGCAACACCACCGGCCGCCCGCGCGGCTACTACCGCAAGTTCGGCCTGTGCCGTATTGAGCTGCGTGATCTTGCCAACAAGGGCATGATCCCCGGCGTCACCAAGTCGAGCTGGTAAGGACCTAGAGAGATGGCATTGACCGATCCCCTGGGTGATATGCTCACCCGCATCCGCAACGGCCAGCAGGCCAAGAAGGATTCCGTCCTTTCGCCGGCTTCGAAGCTGCGTGCCAACGTGCTCGAAGTGCTCCAGCGCGAAGGCTACATCCGTGGCTACTCGGAAGACACCAACGGCGCCCACAAGGCCCTGCGGATCGAACTGAAGTATTTCGAGGGCGAACCTGCGATCAAGCATGTTGCCCGCGTGTCGAAGCCTGGCCGCCGCGTCTATTCGGGTTCCAAGGAACTTCCGAACGTGCGCAACGGCCTTGGCATCACCATCGTCTCGACGCCTCGCGGTGTGCTTTCGGATGCCGAAGCGCGCACCCAGAACGTCGGCGGCGAAGTGCTGGCGGAGGTGTTCTGATGAGCCGCATCGGCAAAAGAGCGGTCGCTATCCCGAGCGGGGTAACGGCCACGATCGAGAACGGTTCGCTCAACGTGAAGGGCCCGAAGGGCACGCTTTCGATGAGCACGTCGGACCTGATTTCGTACAAGATCGAGGACGGCGAGATTTCGGTCACGCCGGCTAACGATAGCAAGCCGGCTCGCTCCCACTGGGGCATGCAGCGCACCCTGGTTTCCAACCTGATCGAAGGCGTCACCGACGGTTTCACGAAGGTGCTGGAGATCTCCGGTGTTGGTTATCGTGCCAGCGTTCAGGGCAAGACCCTGAAGCTGCAGCTCGGTTTCTCGCATGACGTCGACCTTCCGGTGCCCGAGGGCATCGAGGTGAAGACCCCTGATCAGACCACGGTCGAGATTTCGGGTATGGACAAGCAGAAGGTCGGTCAGTTCGCTGCCGAAATTCGCGAGTGGCGCAAGCCTGAGCCTTACAAGGGCAAGGGCGTGAAGTATCGCGGTGAGTATATCTTCCGCAAGGAAGGGAAGAAGAAGTAAGATGGCAAAGCTGTCCCTTTTCGAACGTCGTCGTCGCCGTGTCCGCACGGCCCTGCGCTCTCGCGCCGGCGGCAAGCCGCGCCTGTCCGTGCACCGCACCGGCAAGCACATCTATGCCCAGATCATCGACGATGCCGATGGTCGCACCGTTGCCGCTGCCTCCACGCTTGGTGGCAAGGCTTCGGGCGCCAATGTCGCCGCTGCCGAACAGGTCGGCAAGGACATTGCCGCTGCCGCCAAGAAGGCCGGCGTGACCACTGTCGTGTTTGATCGCGGCGGGTTCCTGTTCCATGGCCGCGTCAAGGCGCTGGCCGATGCCGCTCGTGAAGGCGGGCTGGAGTTCTGATGATGGCTGATGAAAACAACAACGCGGAAACTCCCGTGGTAGACAATGCGGGCTCGACCCCGACGCCGACCACCGCTCCGAGCGAAGCTGCTGCCAACCAGTCGCCCGCTCAGGCGAGCGACGGCAACGAGCGCGGCGCTCGTGGTGGCCGTGGTGGTCGCGGCGGCGATCGTGGTGGTCGCGGTGGACGTGACGGCGGCCGTGACGGCCGTGGTCGTGGTCGCGGTCGTGATGACCGTCGCGGCGGTGACGACGATGGTGAGGAGCTGATCGAAAAGCTCGTCCACATCAACCGCGTCGCCAAGGTGGTGAAGGGCGGTAAGCGCTTCGGTTTCGCCGCGCTGGTCGTGGTGGGTGACGGCAAGGGCCGCGTCGGCTTCGGCCACGGCAAGGCCCGTGAAGTGCCCGAGGCGATCAACAAGGCAACCGCTGCTGCCAAGAAGAAGATGATCCGCGTGCCGCTGAAGGAAGGCCGCACGCTGCACCATGACGGCAAGGGCCACTTCGGCGCTGGCAAGGTCAACGTGCGTTCGGCGCCTCCGGGCACCGGCATCATCGCGGGTGGTCCGATGCGCGCCGTGTTCGAAAGCCTTGGCGTGGCCGACGTGGTCACCAAGTCGATCGGCACCTCGAACCCTTACAACATGATCCGTGCCACCTTCGACGCGCTCACCAACCAGTCTTCGCCGAAGTCGGTTGCAATGCGTCGTGGCAAGAAGGTCGCCGACCTTCTGGGCCGTGGTGGTCAGGTCAGCGAAGCTGAGGCGGAAGCCGAAGCTGCTGCTATCGCGGAGTAACAGACAATGGCGACTATCAAGATCAAGCAGATCGGTTCGCCGATCCGTCGTCCGGAAAGCCAGCGCAAGATTCTGATCGGCCTGGGCCTCAACAAGATGCACAAGGTCGTCGAGTTGAAGGATACGCCGGAAGTGCGCGGAGCGATCCGCAAGCTGCCGCACATGGTCGAAATCGTCGACTGACGATCCGGCAGGAAATATTGACATTGCGTGGCCCGGGCTTGTACCGGGCCACTTCCTTTTTGGCGCGAACAAAGCGAAAGCGAGTGCATGACTATGAAACTTACAGACATCCGTGACAACGATGGTGCCCGCAAGGGCCGCATCCGTGTTGGCCGTGGCATCGGCTCGGGCAAGGGCAAGACCGCTGGCCGTGGCCAGAAGGGTCAGAAGAGCCGCTCGGGCGTTTCGATCAAGGGCTTCGAAGGCGGCCAGATGCCGCTCCACATGCGGATCCCGAAGCGTGGCTTCAACAACCCGTTCGGCAAGGACTTCGCCGAGGTGAACCTGGGCCAGATCCAGGCGCTGGTTGATGCCGGCAAGCTCGACGCCAAGGCGACCATCGATCACGCAGCTCTGAAGGCCGCTGGCGTTGCCCGTGGCGGCAAGGACGGCGTGCGTCTGCTCGGCAAGGGCGAGATCACTGCCAAGCTGACCTTCAAGGTTGCCGGTGCCTCCAAGGGCGCGCTTGCCGCGGTCGAGAAGGCTGGCGGTGCGGTCGAAGTGATCGATCGCGGTGCTCCTGAGCACGAAAAGAAGGCTGCCCGCGCTGCCGCCAACAAGGCCGCGCGCGCGCAATAACCGTATAAAGGGGTGCGCGGGTTCGACAAAGAGCCTGCGCGCCCCTATCTACCCTGCCGGGCCAGCCGGGAGCGGGCCGCTAAGTCAGGAAGTCGAAGACAGAACCGATGGCATCACGCGCCGACAATATCGCCTCATCGCTGAGCTTTGCCAATTTTGGCAAGGCCACCGAGCTCAAGCAGCGTATCTGGTTCACTATCGGCGCACTGATCGTGTTCCGGTTCATGAGCTTTGTACCGCTGCCGGGTGTGAACCCGCAGATCCTCTCGACGCTTTACGATCAGACTCGTGGTGGCATCCTCGATCTGTTCAACACCTTTTCGGGTGGCTCGCTGGAGCGCATGAGCCTCATCGCGCTCGGCGTCATGCCCTACATCACGGCCTCGATCGTTGTGCAGCTGGCCGCTTCGCTTCACCCGGCGCTGATGGCGCTGAAGAAGGAAGGCGAGGCCGGCCGCAAGAAACTCAACCAGTATACCCGCTATGGCACGGTGTTCCTGTGCGCGGTGCAGGGCTACTTCCTCGCCTCCGGGCTTGAGGCCTATGGCGCCTCGACCGGGCTGCAGGCCGTGGTCGACCCGGGCATCATGTTCCGCGTCGTGGCAGTCATCAACCTGGTTGGCGGCACCATGTTCCTGCTGTGGCTGGGTGAGCAGATCACCTCGCGCGGGATCGGCAACGGCGTCTCGCTGATCATCATGGCGGGCATTGTTGCCCAGTTCCCGACGTTCACCTCGAACCTGCTCGAAGGCGGCCGCACCGGCGCCATCAGCCCGGTGGTGATTGGCGGCTTCCTGGTGATGGTCGTGGCGCTGATTCTCGTGATCTGCTTCTTCGAGCGCGCCCAGCGCCGGTTGCTGATCCAGTATCCCAAGCGCGCGGCTGAACGCGGCGGCATGCAGGCTGATCGCTCGCACTTGCCGCTGAAGCTCAACACCGCTGGCGTGATCCCGCCGATCTTCGCCAGCTCGCTGCTGCTGCTGCCGCTGACGATCACCCAGTTCGCGGGCAATTCGATCGATCCGACCAGTGGCGTCGGCAGCTTCGTGCAGAGCCTGAACCAGTATCTCGCACATGGTCAGCCGCTTTACATGCTGCTCTATGCCATCGGCATCATCTTCTTCTGCTTCTTCTACACCGCGGTGGTGTTCAACCCCGAGGACACGGCAGAGAACCTGAAGAAGAATGGCGGGTTCATACCCGGCATCCGTCCGGGCAAGCGCACCGCTGACTATCTCGACTATGTGCTGACCCGCATTACCGTAGTCGGCGCGATCTACCTGACCGTGGTCTGCGTCGTTCCCGAGTGGGGTATTGCGCAGACGGGTATTCCGCTGTTCCTCGGCGGTACTTCGCTGCTGATTGTGGTCAACGTGACCGTGGATACGATCAGCCAGATTCAGTCGCACCTGCTTGCGCATCAATATGGCGACCTTATCAAGAAGGCCAAATTGAAGGGCAGGCAGCGCTAAGCCATCTTGGCGAAGTGCCGTGTTGCTCCGTTTAGGGAGGGGGCTTTCGTGAACATTATTCTTTTGGGTCCGCCGGGCGCAGGCAAGGGAACGCAGGCAGCGCGGCTCGTAGCCAAGCACGGCATGCGTCAGCTTTCCACCGGCGACATGCTGCGCGCTGCGGTTAAGGCGCAAACGCCGGTCGGGCTTGAAGCCAAGGCCGTGATGGACCGTGGAGAGCTGGTCTCCGATGCTATTGTCTCGGCGCTGATCGACGATGAGTTGGCGGCGATGGGCGAGGGCATGGGAGCGATCTTCGATGGCTACCCGCGCACTGCCGCCCAGGCCGAAGCGCTTGACGTGCTGCTTGCCAAGCACAGCCGTAAGCTTGACCATGTGATTGAGCTGGAAGTGAACGAGGAGGCGCTGGTTGAGCGCGTCACCGGGCGCTTCACCTGCGCAAGTTGCGGCGAGGGCTATCACGACAAGTTCAAGCAGCCCGCTGTTGAAGGCGTGTGCGACAAGTGCGGCAGCACCGAGTTCAAGCGCCGTCCTGACGACAACGAGGAAACCGTGCGCACGCGCATGGTCGAGTATCGTGCCAAGACTGCTCCGATTCTGCCGATCTACGATGCACGCGGCATCGTGACGCGGATCGACGGGATGGCCGATATCGATGAGGTCAGCGAATCGATCGAACAGGTTCTCGCTCAGTAGGCGGGGTCAGTCGGCGTGTTTTGACGCACGCCTGCGCATGGGGTATGTATGCAGCAGAAATGGCGCTCAGCGCCAGGCGGGTTCGGAACCTTCCGATTACCCGCTTTCTGCTGTTGACCTCGTCGGCGAATCACCCTATTTGCGCGGTCCATTCGTCTCTTTCGAAATGATCTGTTGCAGGGCAGGCGCCTTTTTGGGTGGTCCAATCCCGGCTCGTTTGATTTCGCAGGCAGGCGATAATTTGCAGCTATGAGATAGGGGCGCCGCGGCCTTGGCAACGGTCCTACCCCTGTGGAGCATGGAGAACTAAGTGGCTCGTATTGCAGGGGTAAACATCCCCACCAATAAGCGCGTTATCATCGCGCTCACCTACATTCACGGTATCGGCCCGACGACGGCCAAGGCGATCGCCGAAAAGCTCGGCATTGACGCTTCGCGCCGCGTTCAGGACCTGACGGACGCCGAAGTCCTGCAGATCCGCGAAACGATTGACGGTGAATATACCGTCGAGGGTGATCTTCGTCGCGACACCGCAATGAACATCAAGCGCCTGATGGACCTCAAGTGCTACCGCGGCCTGCGTCATCGCAACGGCCTTCCGGTGCGCGGCCAGCGCACGCACACCAACGCTCGCACCCGCAAGGGCAAGGCCAAGCCGATCGCCGGCAAGAAGAAGTAAGCAGGGCTTCAGTCCCAGCTTTTTCCTTCTGACCCCATACTGAGGAACCACAACAATGGCACGCGAACCAGGCCGCATTCGGCGGCGCGATAAGAAGAATATTTCGAGCGGTGTTGCCCACGTCAACGCCAGCTTCAACAACACCATGATCACCATCACCGATGCGCAGGGCAATGCGATCAGCTGGTCTTCGGCCGGCATGATGGGCTTCAAGGGGAGCCGCAAGTCGACTCCTTATGCCGCCCAGGTTGCTGCCGACGATGCCGGCAAGAAAGCCGCCGAGCATGGCGTGCGTACTCTCGAAGTGGAGATCAAGGGTCCCGGCTCGGGCCGTGAGAGCGCGCTTCGTGCCCTCCAGGCCGTGGGCTTCACGATCACCTCGATCCGCGATGTGACACCGATCCCGCATAACGGGGTTCGGCCGTCCAAGCGTCGTCGCGTCTGATCGAACTCGTGCCCGTGGCAGGGCGTTCCTGCCACACCACACTTTTTCGCATCGGCCGCGACGCTCCAGAGCGATCGCGGCCTTTGCCGCCAATACGAACCTTTAGGGGAAGTCCATGTCCGTCAACATGAAGAACTGGCAGGAGCTGAAGAAGCCCAACACCCTCGAGATCAAGGAAGGCGGCGACAAGAAGCGCAAGGCCACCTTTGTCGCCGAGCCTCTCGAGCGCGGTTATGGTCTCACGCTGGGCAATGCCCTGCGCCGCGTTCTTCTTGCCAGCCTTCAGGGTGCCGCAATCACCTCGATCAAAATTGAGAACGTGCTGCACGAATTCTCGAGCCTGGCTGGCGTGCGTGAGGATGTCACCGACATCGTCCTCAACGTGAAGCAGATTGCGCTGAAGATGGAAGGCGAAGGCCCCAAGCGGCTGCAGCTTTCGGTCACCGGCCCGGCGGAAGTCACCGCCGGTGACATCGCCGTTTCCGGCGACATCGAGGTCCTGAACAAGGATCTCGTGATCTGCCACCTCGACGAAGGCGCCACGCTCAACATGGAGCTGACCGCTGACACCGGCAAGGGCTATGTCCCCGCCGTGCAGAACCGTCCGGTTGATGCGCCGATTGGCCTGATCCCGGTCGACTCGCTCTATTCGCCGATCAAGCAGGTCAGCTACAAGGTCGAGAACGCCCGCGTTGGCCAGGAGCTTGACTACGACAAGCTCTCGCTGGCGGTGGAGACCGACGGCACCGTGACCCCTGAAGATGCCGTGGCCTATGCCGCGCGCATCCTGCAGGACCAGCTCACGCTGTTCGTCCACTTCGAGGATGGTATCCCGCAGCCGCAGTCGTCGATGATCGGCGTTGCTGCAGAGCCGCAGGAAAGCGACACCAACCAGCTCAACCGTTACCTGCTCAAGAAGGTCGACGAACTGGAACTGTCGGTGCGTTCGGCCAACTGCCTCAAGAACGACAACATCATCTACATCGGCGATCTGGTCCAGAAGACCGAAGCCGAGATGCTGCGCACGCCGAACTTCGGCCGCAAGTCGCTCAACGAGATCAAGGAAGTGCTTTCGAGCATGGGCCTGCGTCTGGGCATGGATATCCCCGGCTGGCCGCCCGAGAACATCGAGGAAATGGCCAAGAAGCTCGAACAAGAGCTGCTGGGCTAACCAGATACGGCCTCCGGTGCGAGCCGGGGGCCGATTATGGGGCAAGGTGGCACCCCTGAGAACAGCCACCGGGATCGGGGTACCTCACACGGCCCCCCTACGAACTGAAGGAAGACAATTATGCGTCACGGTATTTCTGGCCGTAAACTGAGCCGCAAGTCGCAGCACCGCACCGCGATGTTTCGCAACATGGCGGCGGCTCTGGTCAAGCACGAGCAGATCCTCACCACCCAGGCGAAAGCCAAGGAACTGCGCCCCTACGTCGAGAAGCTGATCACCCTCGCCAAGAAGGGTGGCCTGTCGAACCGCCGTCTGGCTCACGCCCGCATGATGGACGACGCGCAGGAAAAGAAGCTGTTCGACGTTCTGGCCGAGCGTTATGCCGACCGTGAAGGCGGCTACACCCGCATCATCAAGGCCGGCTACCGCGGCAGCGACGCTGCTCCGATCGCTTACATCGAGCTGGTCGACCGCGATGTCGAAGCCAAGGGCCAGGATTCGGGCCCGGTGATGACCGAGGACGAGTACGAAGACGCCTGAGCCTTCGCACATCGAAACGAATAGAAGAGGGGCCGGGGCAGCGATGCGCCGGCCCCTTTCTTTTGCCTTCCTGTATGCCTGTTCATGAAATAGGCCTGTAAGCTGAACATTGGCTAACGCGCGAGTTCAGTCCCGTCTCACGGCGACTCGCTTAGACCTTGGGTATCGGAGGCCGCCGTGGTCTCAACGATCTGAGGAGACGCCAGATGAACGCCATTTCCAAAGCTTTCACCAAAGGCACAATCGCTACCGTCGCGGCCGGCGCGATGGCGATGGCTGCCGCAACGCCTGCCGCAGCGCAGGAGCGTTATCGCCACCACGACCGTGATCGCGGTGGCCTGTCGACCGGAGAGGTCATCGCCGGTGTCGCCGTGCTTGGTGGGCTTGCCGCCGTTCTGGCTTCGTCGCGCGGCAACCGTGACCGCGACTACCGCTACGACGACCGTCGAGGTTGGAACGACTACCAGCGCAATGCTGACCGAGCAATCGACCGCTGCGTGCGGGTTGCGGAACGCCGCGCTCGCCGTTGGAGTGGCAACCGTGCCGAGGTGACCGATATTCGTGACATCGACCGCAACCGTCGCGGGTTCGTGGTCCGGGGCCGGATCGCGGTGCGCGAGGACTATCGCGGTCGTGGCTGGGATCGCGCCGGCTATCGCCACCGCAATGACCGCTGGGACGAAGGTCGCTTTACCTGCCGGGTCCGCAATGGCCGGGTGGTCGATGTCGACTTCCGCGGCATCCGTGGCCTGTAATCCATGAGGCAGGGCGGTTCAGGCTGACGACAGCCGGAACCGCCTAGCCATTGAACAATGCCTCCCGAAGGAGATGCTCGCATGATCCGTCTTTCCGCCGCCGCTACGTCGCTTGCAGCCCTGGCTATGGCTTCCACGCCTGTCAGCGCGCTTGAGTTGCCGTCACCTGGCGCACCGAGTGCAGCGGCGACGCAGATGGAGGCCCATGGCTGGCGCTATGACCGGGGCTACGACCGCCGTTATGGCCGCCGACACCGCGATCGCGGGATCAGTACCGGCGATGTGATCGCAGGGGTGCTGGTGCTCGGCGCGATAGCCGCCATCGCCACCACCGGCCCCAAGCGGTCGCGCGATACCTATGACGAACGCTATCCGCGCCGCGCGCCTGCTCGTGCCGACTACCGCCGTGATGATCGCAATTCCGATAGCGGGATCGACCGGGCGGTCGATATGTGCGTCGATCAGGTCGAGCGTGGTTCGGCACGGATCGACAGCGTAGACAATGCCGAGCGCGGGCGTGATGGCTGGCGCGTGTCGGGACAGATGGCCGATGGCGAGGCCTGGCGCTGCTGGATCGACAACGACGGACGCTTGCGTTCGATCGACTTCGACAATGACTATGCGGACTACGGCAATGAACCGGCCTATGTCTCCGCCGCCGAGGGCCAGTTGAGTGACGAGGCCTATGCCCGCGCTCGCACGGCTACCCGCTATGCGGAGACGGGCGAGAGCTATGCGGCCAGTGGCGAGATCGATGCCGATCTGAACAGCGGAGCGACGCCTGCCTATCCCGGCGGTCCGCTGCCCGGCGAAGAGGGCTATGGCGCGGCCGTATCCGGCTGACCATCTGCCGCCGTCAGACGTCGCTTGTGCGCGAATAGGCGGGCAGCTTCAGGTTCCAGGCAATGGCGGCGCCGCGCAGTGCAAATCCCACGACCGAAGCCGCGAGCAGCGCCAGCGATTCGTCCACTCCGCACAGCAGCAGTGTGGTAGCCGTGGTCGCGGCAAGGGCCGACGGAGTAACATAGAGGTCCGGCCGCATCAGGATCGAGGGCACGCCCGCAACCGCATCGCGCAGCATCCCGCCCGCACAGCCCGTTATCACACCGAGGATCATGGCTGGCACTGGCTCGACGCCATAGGCCAGCGCCTTGCCCGCGCCCAGCGCCGAGAAGGCGGCCAGCCCGGCAGCGTCTGCCCATTCGAGCAACTTGCCCTCCCACCATCTCGCTGGGGTGATCCACACGACGGCTGCGCTCAGCAAGATCGTCGGCGCGACCAGCGGATCGATCAACCAGAACACCGGCGCATCGAGCATCACGTCGCGGATCGACCCGCCACCGACTCCGGTGAGCAGGGCGAAGAAGCTGGCGGTGACGAAGGTCTGGTTAAGCTGCGCGGCCACCACGGCGCCCGACAGCGCAAAGACGGCGATTCCGCCGAGCGATAGCAGGGGGAGCACAGGTTCGATCATGTCCGCATCCCAGAACGCAGCTTGGCCTTGCGCCGCCGGAACATAAGCACGCAGCCGAGCAGCGCGCCGATCACGCTGAGCGCGGCAAAGATCGTCAGCACCGGGTGCGAGGTGTCTTCACGGGTTTCGAGGTCCATGATGTGCAGCCCCCACATAAAGTCGTAAATCCGCCACCAGCCCGTGCGCACGGCCACGACCTCGCCGGTGCTCGAGCGCATATAGATGTTGGTGCCGTCGGAGAAATGGGCCTGCCAGGCATCGAATGGTGCGCGCAGGTCCATCGGCGAGACATCGGCGGGGAAATAGGTCACGCTTTCGAGTGTCCCGTCGCCCTCATAGGCGGCCTCGGCCACACGCTGTGCCTCGCTTTCGATCAGCGGGGGCAGCACCTCGCCATTGCGTGCAGAATAGCGATAGCGCCCGCCATCGGCCTCAGTGACAAGCCATGCGGGGCCATCGACTTGCTGCACAAGCGAGATTTCGCGCGCCTCGTTCAAGCTTTCCGCGGGAAAGACCAGCCCGCGCGGATCAATCAGCGGGGCCTCGGCGCGCAGGTGCTCCCCGCGCACGTCTTCAATGGGGTAAAGCGTCATCACGAGGCCGGTGACGGTCCACATCAGCACCGGCACGCCGACCAGCCAGCCAAGCCAGATGTGCCAGCGCGCAAGTTTCAGCATGAGGTTAGGGCGAGCCATGGCGGCGCGCCTACACGAAGTGCCTAGCTCGTGGCGAACAGTTTTGTGCGGTCGGCAAAGGCCTTCATCTCGATGGCGTTGCCCGAGGGATCGGTGAAGAACATCGTCGCCTGTTCGCCCGGCTCGCCCTTGAAGCGGATATAGGGCGCGATTTTGAACTCAGTGCCTGCCGCGGTGAGCCGGTCGGCCAGCTTCTGCCATTGCTCCATGTCCAGCACGAGGCCGAAATGCGGCACCGGCACGCCGTGCCCGTCGACCGGGTTTTCGTGTGCATCGGCGCGCTTGCCCGTGAGGTGGGCGACGATCTGGTGGCCGAAGAAGTCGAAGTCGACCCAGTGGTCCGAGCTGCGCCCCTCGGGGCAGCCGATCACGCCGCCCCAGAACGCGCGCGCTTCGGCAAGGTCGTGAACGGGGAAGGCGAGGTGGAAGGGGGAGAGCTCGGCCATGTCAGAAGCCCATCGGGTGCTCGTCGAGAAACGCATATTCTTCCGAGGTCGTCGCCCGGCCGAGCGCTTCGTTACGCGCGGGATAGCGGCCAAAGCGGGCGATGACTGCGGCGTGGCGGCGGGCGAACTCTTCGCCCTCGGCAAGGCCGGCCGCGTGCATCAGCGTGATCGAGCGCTCGACATCGGCAAGGTGTTCCGAATGCATGAACGGCATGTAGAGAAACATCTTCTCCTCGTTCGACATTCCCATATCGAAATGCTTGTGAAGCGCCTTGCGCGCGAGAGCCAGCGCTGTTTCATCCTGCGCATAGGCGCGGCCATCGTCGCGAAACATGTTGCGGCTGAACTGGTCAAGCACCACGATGGCGGCGAGCATGGTGTGCGGATGCTCGCGCCAGGCGGACGGAACGTGCTCGGCCAGCTCGGCATGAAGCGGGCCGAAGCGCTGTTCGATCTTCAGGTCGATTGCGTCGTCTTGCGCAAAGCGCTTGTCGGCGGGAACCTCGTCGAACCAGAAGGTGAGCACCTCGGCGGCGGCGTGCTTGTGGTCGGTTGCTGAGATCGTCATCGGCGAGATCCTTGTGGCCATGTGAGCGCCACAGCCTAGCCGATTATCGGGGCCGCGCCAAAGCCGAGCAGCGATCCGGCCAGCGCACACGAAGCCATCATCAGAGCGGAAAAGAGCAACCGGGCCGCAAGTCGCTCGCTAAGCCCGGTCACCGGATCACATATGGATGGGCTTGCCGCGTACCGCCATGGCCGCTTCCTTGATCGCCTCGGAGTGCGTCGGGTGGGCGTGGCAAGTATAGGCGATGTCCTCGGACAGCGCGCCGAATTCCATCGCCTGCGTCGCCTGCGCGATCATCGTGCCAGCGACCGAGGCGATGCACCAGACGCCCAGCACCTCGTCGGTCTCGGCATCGGCGATCACCTTCACGAAGCCGTCGGGCTCGTGGTTGGTCTTGGCGCGGCTGTTGGCGAGCATTGGGAACTTGCCGACCTTGATCGCGCCGCGCTCCTTCGCCGCTTCCTCGGTGAGGCCCACGCCCGCAATCTCGGGCCAAGTGTAGACAACGCCGGGGATCAGGTCGTGGTTGACGATGCCGATCTGGCCCGCAATCCACTCGGCCACGGCAATGCCTTCATCCTCGGCCTTGTGCGCCAGCATCGGACCGGGAACCACGTCGCCCACGGCGCGCACGCCTTTGACCTTGGTGCGGAACTGGCCGTCGACTTCGATCTGGCCACGCTCGTTGGTGGCAAGGCCGATGGCTTCGAGGTTGAGGCCCTCGGTGTTCGGGCGGCGGCCGATCGACACCAGCACGCAATCGGCGTCCAGCACCTCGGCTTCACCGCCAGCGGCGGGCTCGACCGTGACCTTGGCGCTCTTGCCCTTGACCTCGACCCCGGTGACCTTGGTCGAAAGCTTGAGCGTCATGCCCTGCTTCTTGAAGATCTTGGCCGCTTCCTTGCGCACGTCGCCGTCCATGCCGGGCAGCAGCTTGTCGAGGAATTCGACCACGGTGACTTCCGCACCCAAGCGCCGCCAGACCGAGCCAAGCTCCAGTCCGATCACGCCGCCGCCGATGACGACCATCTTCTTGGGCACGGCAGGCAGGTCAAGCGCGCCGGTGGAATCGATCACGACACCCTTGTCGTTGTCGATCTCGACGCCGGGCAGGGGGGTGACCGAAGAGCCGGTGGCGATCACGATTTCCTTGGCCGAGTGGCTTTCGCCCTCGACTTCGACAGTGTGCTCGCCGGTGAACTTGGCATGGCCCTTGAGCCAGGTGACCTTGTTCTTCTTGAACAGCATCTCGATGCCGCCGGTGAGTTGCTTCACCGCATCGCGGCGCTGGCCATGCATGGCATCCAGATTGAGCTTGGGAGTCACGTCCACGCCCATCTTGGCCATCGCGCCATTGGCGGCAGCGTCGAAGTACTCAGAGGCGTGGAGCATGGCCTTGGAGGGAATGCAGCCGACGTTGAGGCAGGTGCCGCCCAAGGTTGCGCGGCTTTCGACGCATGCGGTCTTCAGCCCGAGTTGCGCGGCGCGGATCGCCGCCACATAGCCGCCGGGGCCGGCACCGATCACAATGACGTCGAAATCGTAGTCTGCCATATATACTCCGCTCATCCTGAGCTTGTCGAAGGATTGCTCTTACTTCGGTCTTGCTGCTCCCGTTACAAGGGCAGGGCTTCGACAAGCTCGGCCCGAACGGGGGCGATGTGGTCTTACAAGTCGATCAGCAGCCGGGTCGGATCCTCGATCGCTTCCTTGATCGTCTTCAGCGCGGTGACGGCCTCGCGGCCATCGATGATGCGGTGATCGTAGGACAGCGCGATGTACATCATCGGGCGGATCACGATCTCGCCGTTGCGGACCACCGGGCGGTCCTCGATCCGGTGCAGGCCGAGCACGGCGCTCTGCGGGGGATTGATGATCGGGGTCGACATCAGACCGCCGAACACACCGCCGTTGGAGATGGTGAAGGTGCCGCCCTTCATCTCGTCCATGGTCAGCGTGCCGTCCTTGGCCTTGGCGCCATATTCGGCGATGGCCTTCTCGATGCCGGCAAAGCTCAGCTGGTCGACATCGCGCACCACCGGCACCACGAGGCCGTTGGGCGCCGAAACGGCCACCGAGATATCGACATAGTCGTAGTAGACGATTTCATCGCCATCGATCTGCGCATTGACCGAGGGGAAGGTCTTGAGCGCCAGCACCGAGGCCTTCGAGAAGAACGACATAAAGCCGAGCTTCACGCCGTGCTTCTTGGCGAACACGTCCTTGTACTTCTCGCGCGCCTCGATCACCGCCGTCATATCGACGTCGTTGAAGGTGGTGAGCAGCGCGGCGGTGTCCTGCGCGCTCTTGAGGCGCTTGGCGATGGTCTGACGCAGGCGCGTCATCTTCACGCGCTCTTCCTTGCGCTCGCCGCCTGCAGCAGGCGCCGGGGCGGAGGCAGCCTGAGCAGGCGCAGCGCCGCCCGACTTGGCCTTGGCCGCAGCCACAACGTCTTCCTTGGTCAGGCGGCCGTCCTTGCCGGTGCCCTTGATCGTGGTCGGGTCGAGACCCGCTTCGAGCACAGCGCGGCGCACGGCGGGCGACATGGTCGGCGCATCGTCGGGCAGCGAGGCCACTTCGCTTTCGCTGGCCTTCTCGGCGGGCGCTTCGTCAGCCTTCGCCGCCGGAGCCGGGGTGGGCGAAGGCGAGGGAGCCGCGCCGCTGCCGCCTTCGGAAACGGTCGCGATCACCGCGCCGACTTCCACCGTATCGCCCACGGCGACCACGTGATCGCCCATCACGCCATCAACCGGCGAGGGCACTTCGATGGCGACCTTGTCGGTCTCGAGGCTGGCGATCGGCTCGTCCTGCGCCACGGCATCGCCGGGCTGCTTGAGCCATTCACCCACGGTTGCTTCGGTAACGCTTTCGCCCAGCACGGGCACTTTGACTTCGATGGTCATGATCTCTTGTCTCTCAGCCTAGTTGGCGCCGCGCTTTTCGGCGTATTCTGCTGCAGTCTTGCCGCGCTCGGAAAGTCCCAGGGCGACCGACACCAGCGCTTCCTGCTGCGCCTGGTGGCGCTTGGCATAGCCGGTGGCGGGTGAGGCAGCCACTTCGCGCCCGGCATAGCTGGGCCGCATGCCCTTGTGCCCGGCGGCGGTCAGCGCCTCTTCGATCTGGCTCTCGACGAAGAACCACGATCCGTTGTTCTTCGGCTCTTCCTGACACCAGACCACTTCTTCGAGGTTGGTCATGCGCTGCATGCGCACGGCCAGCGGTTCGCCGGGGAAGGGATAAAGCTGCTCGATGCGGACGATCGAGACGTCCTCGACCTTTTCCTCGTCGCGCTTGGCCATCAGGTCATAGGCGACCTTGCCCGAGCACAGCACGAGACGGCGCACCTTCTTGTCCTCGACCTGCTTCTTGTCGGAGAGGATGCGCATGAAGTGCCCCTCGCCGGTGAACTTGTCCTCGTCGCTCTTGGCCATCGGGTGACGCAGCAGCGACTTGGGGGTCATGATGATGAGCGGCTTGCGGAACGGACGCAGCATCTGCCGGCGCAGCACGTGGAAGTAGTTGGCCGGGCTGGTGATGTTGCAGACCTGGATATTGTCGTTCGCGCACAGCTGCAGGAAGCGTTCGAGACGCGCCGAGCTATGCTCCGGACCCTGCCCCTCGAACCCGTGCGGCAGCAGCAGCACGAGGCCGTTGGCGCGCAGCCACTTGGCTTCGGCGGCGGCAATATACTGGTCGATGATGATCTGCGCGCCGTTGGCGAAATCGCCGAACTGCGCTTCCCACAGCACCAGCGTCTTGGGGTCGGCCATGGCAAAGCCATATTCGAACCCGAGCACGCCATATTCGCTGAGCGTGGAATCGTAGACCTCGAACTTGCCGTGCGGCAGCTCGGACAGCGGGACGTACTTGGCCTCGCTCTTCTGGTCGATCCAGATCGCGTGGCGCTGACTGAAGGTGCCGCGGCCCGAATCCTGACCCGACAGACGCACGCCGAACCCTTCGGTGACAAGGCTGCCGAAAGCGAGCGCCTCGGCGGTGGCCCAGTCAAAGCCCTTGCCGGTCTCGAACATCTCGCGCTTGGCATCGAGCACGCGTTGCAGCGTCTTGTGGATCGTCACATCGTCAGGGACGGTGGTGAGCGTGCGGCCGAGATGGTCGAACAGCTTCTTGTCGATCGCGGTGTCGATGTTGCGGCGCGCGTGTTCGGGATCGGCGGGCTTGTGCAGGCCGCTCCAGCGACCGGCGAACCAGTCCGCCTCGTTCGGCTTGTAGCTTTGCCCGGCCTCGAACTCCTCGTCGAGTTGCTTGGTGAAGTCGGCGCGCATGGTGGCTGCGGTGCCGCCCTCGATCACGCCTTCGTTCTTCAGCCGCTCGGAATAGACTTCCGACACACGCGGATGCTTCTTGATCGCCGAATACATCAGCGGCTGGGTGAACATCGGTTCGTCACCCTCGTTGTGACCGAAGCGGCGATAGCACCACATGTCGATCACGATATCCCGCTTGAACTTCTGGCGATATTCCACCGCCAGCTTGCAGGCGAAGGTCACGGCCTCGGGATCGTCGCCGTTCACGTGCAGGATCGGGGCCTGCACGCCCTTGGCGACATCGCTCGGGTAGGGCGAGTTGCGTGCGAACTTGGGGCTGGTGGTGAAGCCGATCTGGTTGTTGATCACGAAGTGGATGCAGCCGCCGGTGTCATAGCCGCGCACGCCCGAGAGGCCGAAGCACTCCCACACCACGCCCTGGCCCGCGAAGGCCGCATCGCCGTGGATCAGCACCGGCAGCACCTTCTGGTGTACGCCGATATCGTCGTGGATGGCCTGCTGCGCACGCGTCTTGCCGAGCACGATCGGATCGACCGTTTCGAGGTGCGAAGGGTTGGGCACGAGGCTCATGTGCACCTTGATGCCGTCGAACTCGCGGTCGGTGCTGGTGCCGAGGTGATACTTCACATCGCCAGAGCCGCCGACATCGTCGGGGTTGGCGCTGCCGCCCGAGAACTCGTGGAAGATGACCTTGTAGGGCTTGGCCATCACGTTCGCGAGCACGTTGAGACGGCCGCGGTGGGCCATGCCGTAGATGATCTCGCGCACGCCGGTGGAGCCGCCATACTTGATGACCGCTTCAAGCGCCGGGATCATCGCTTCGCCGCCATCAAGCCCGAAGCGCTTGGTGCCGACGTATTTCTTGCCGAGATACTTCTCGTATTCTTCGCCGCGGATCACCGCCTGAAGGATCGCCTTCTTGCCCTCGGGCGTGAACTGGATCGTCTCTTCCGGGCTTTCGAACCGCTCTTGCAGGAATCGCCGCTCGCTGGTGTCGGCAATGTGCATGTATTCGAGGCCGACGTTGCCGCAGTAGGTCTTGCGCAGCGCCTTATACAGGTCGCCAACCTTGACCCATTCGAACCCGAATGCGCCGCCGACATAGACTTCCTGATCCTCGCGCCCGGCAAAGCCGTGGGCGGCGAGCGACAGCTCTTCTTCCTTGTCGCGGTGGGTGAGGCCAAGCGGATCGAGCGTCGCGGCCATGTGCCCGCGCACGCGATAATGCCGGATCAGCATCATCGCCTCGATCGAATCCTTGGCCGCGGCCTCGATCGACTTGGGATCGGCCGGTTTGCCCGCGCTCTTGGCCGCCTTCTCGACCGACAGCTTCATCGCTGTCGGGTCGAGGCCAGCGGTCAGGTCGCTGCCGTCGTCGGCTAGCGGCCAGCGCGGATTAGCCCAGCTTGGCCCTGCCTGGGCCGCGCCCTGGTCGGGCATTTCGGGAAGAAAATTCAGCGGTTCATTACCCATGGCAGGACTTTCACTAAGCTCTTCGTCAACCATAACCCTTACGGGTAAAACTCAGGCGAGTTCCTTGAGCAGGGCATCCAAAGTAATACCGAGCTCGCTCGGCGAGGGGCTGACGCGGATGCCCGCGTCTTCCATCGCAGCGATCTTGTCTTCCGCGCCGCCCTGGCCGCCCGAAACGATGGCCCCTGCATGGCCCATGCGGCGGCCCGGAGGGGCCGTGCGTCCGGCGATGAAGCCGACGACCGGCTTCTTGCGACCCTTGGCAGCTTCCTGCTTGAGGAATTCGGCGGCTTCTTCTTCAGCCGAGCCACCGATTTCGCCGATCATGATGATCGACTTGGTCTCGTCGTCCGACAGGAACAGGTCGAGCACGTCGATGAAGTTGGTGCCGTTGACCGGGTCGCCGCCGATGCCGACAGCCGTGGTCTGGCCGAGGCCGACCGCGGTGGTCTGGTGCACGGCTTCGTAGGTCAGGGTGCCCGAGCGCGACACGACGCCGACGCTGCCCTTGGAGAAGATCGAGCCGGGCATGATGCCGATCTTGCACTCGCCGGGGGTGAGCACGCCGGGGCAGTTCGGGCCGATCAGGCGGCTCTTGCTGTCGGTCAGGGCACGCTTCACGCGCACCATGTCGAGCACGGGAACGCCCTCGGTGATGCAGACGATCAGTTCGATCTCGGCCTCGATGGCTTCGAGGATCGAATCCGCGGCGAATGGCGGCGGAACGTAGATCACCGAAGCGGTGGCGCCGGTTTCGGCCTTGGCTTCCTTCACGGTGTCGAAGTTGGGCAGGCCGAGGTGCGTGGTGCCGCCCTTACCGGGGGTGACGCCCGCGACCATCTGCGTGCCGTAGTCCAGCGCCTGCTGGGTGTGGAAGGTGCCGGTGTTGCCGGTCATCCCCTGGGTGATGACCTTGGTGTCTTTGTTGATGAGGATGGACATGCGTTCAGCCTTTTCTTGATCGTCATCCCACGTCGAGAGAGGATGAATCTTGTATGCAGTTGTCTGGAAAAGAAGCCGCCCAGACCTGTGTCGGGGCGGCTGCTTTCAATCCTACGCCAGCGAGGGCTCAAGCCCCTTACAGGCCACGAGCAGCTCTTCGACCGCGTCGACCGAGACCTTGAGGTTCGCGGCCTCTTCGTCCGACAGCTCGATTTCGACCACGTCCTCGATGCCGCCAGCGCCGATCACGGCGGGCACACCGACATAGAGGCCGTCAACGCCGTACTTGCCTTCGACATAGGCGGCGCAGGGCAGGATGCGCTTCTGGTCGCCGAGGTAGGCTTCGGCCATCGCGATCGCCGAGGTGGCGGGCGCATAGTAAGCCGAGCCGGTCTTCAGCAGGCCGACGATCTCGCCGCCGCCGCCGCGCGTGCGCTTGACGATCTCGTCGAGACGGCTCGCGTCCACGCCCTTGATCTTGGCAAGGTCGGGCACGGGGATGCCGCTGATGGTGGAGTACGAGAGCACGGGCACCATGGTGTCGCCGTGGCCGCCGAGNNGAATTCGCGCAGCGCCCAGACCATCGCGTCGAGCGGGTTGGTGATGCAGATCACGAACGCGTCGGGGGCGTGGGTCTTGATGCCTTCGCCCACGGCCTTCATCACGCTGAGGTTGATGCCGAGCAGGTCGTCGCGGCTCATGCCGGGCTTGCGCGGCACACCGGCGGTGACGATGATCACGTCGGCGCCTGCAATGTCAGCATAGTCGTTGGTGCCGGTGATCGAGGCGTCGAAGCCTTCAACCGGGCCGCACTGCGAAAGGTCAAGCGCCTTGCCCTGCGGCATTCCCTCGGCGATGTCGAACAGGACGACGTCGCCCATTTCCTTCTTCGCTGCGAGGTGAGCGAGCGTGCCGCCGATCATGCCGGCGCCGATGAGGGCGATCTTCTTGCGGGCCATTGGGTGTCTTCGTCCTTTGCCTGTCGAGGGCGCAATCCGGAACGTCAACGCATTGCTCTGCGCCCGGCCGGGCAATGCCTTTCATGCGAGGTGCGTTAGGCGTGCCCAAAGTCTATTGCAACAGCGAAAGCGGCAGCAGATTATCTTATCTTTGCAAACAGTTCGCAGTATCAAAAACTGGCGCTTGGCCAGCGCCTGAGACTGCTGCGCCTACTGCGCAACAAGGAAATGGCTGAGATGGTTCTCTTCCTGGTCGAGCAGCTTCTGCGCTTCCTGTGAGGTCACGGCGCGACTGAAGTAGAAGCCCTGACCCAGTGTGCAACCCGCGCGGCGCACGCTTTCGACCTGTTCGACCGTTTCGATGCCTTCGGCTACGATCTCGATGCCGAGCTTGTGCCCCATGCCGGCCACGGCGCGAATGATCGCATCGCTGTGCGGACCGACCTGCGGGCCGCACACAAAGCTGCGGTCGATCTTGATCTTGTCGAAGCGATAGCGGTGCAGGTAGCTCAGCGACGAATAGCCGGTGCCAAAGTCGTCGAGCGCGAAGTGGACGTGTGCGCGTGACAGGTCGTCCATGAAGTGGCGCGCGTGGACGCAGTCTTCGAGAAAGATGCTTTCGGTCACCTCGATGATCAGGCGATGCGACGGCAGCCCTGCCAGGCGCAGGGCATGGAGGATTCCCAGCGCCGCACCCGGCGCGCGCATCTGGGTTGGCGAGAGGTTGACCGCCAGCTTGATGTGTTCGGGCCAGGTGGCAGCGGCCTGTGCGGCCTGCGCCGTCACCCAGTTGCCGAGCGTGATGATCTGTCCGGTTTCCTCCGCGAGCGGGATGAACACCTCGGGTGAGATTTCGCCCCTCTGGGGGTGTGTCCAGCGAACCAGCGCCTCGAAGCTGCAGATCCGCCCGCTGTCGAGATCGATCAGCGGCTGGAAATGGACCTCCAGCTGCTCGCGCGAGAGGGCGGCTCGCAAGTCGCGCTCCATCTCCTTGCGTTCGGCGCGCTCCTCACCCATCGCGGGGACATAGAAGCAGGACCGTTTGTCCTGCACCTTGGCTTGCATCAGCGCGATGTTGGCCGACTGCATCAGGTGCGAAATCGTCGCCGAGTCCTCGCCGAAGATCGCCACACCGATCGCGGTGCCCGCTTCCACCACCGCGTAGTCGAGCCGCAAGGGGCGATGGAGGTGGTCGCTTACCTTGGTCACCAGCTGCTCGGCGTGGTGGCGCGAATCGACCGGCACCGCGAGCAGGAATTCGTCGCTACCGAACCGGGCCAGCACAGCGTTTTCCGGGGTGCAGGCGCGCATGCGGCGGGCCATTTCGCACAGCAGCTTGTCGCCTGCCGTATAGCCCTGGCTTTCGTTTACTTCGCGCAGGTTGCGCAGATCGAACCATAGCAAGGCGATGCGCTGTCCGGGGCCGCACAGCGTGATCATCTCTTCAAGAGAGAGGTGAAAGCCGTCGCGGTTGAGCAGGCCGGTCAGCCCATCATGCAGTGCGAGGAATTCATACTGCTCGCTGGCCACTTTGCGCTCCTGCGAGTTCTGCACGATATTGCAGAGGTCGCGGTGAACGCTCTGGGTCAGTGTATCCATCGTTACCGCAAGGCCGGGCACCACCAGCGCGAGGACCAGCATGGCAGGTGTTCCGACATAGAGCGCGGCCATGATTGTTGGCACTGCGATGATCGCCATGTGGGCACGGGCAAGTTCTGGCCGGTCGGCGCAGCGGATCGTCATGGCCGAGGCATAGGTCAGGGCATAGACCAGCGCGAGAAGCTGCAGATCGCCGTCTATTGGCAGCATCAGTGAGAGCGCGCCGAACAGGCCGATGTTCGCTGAGAGCACGGTCTCCGAAGCCATCATGACCTGCACGACACGCTCGCGTGAGCAGCAGTTCGGTGCAATCGCGCAGAACACCGATATGGCCAGTCGGAGGGCCAATATGGCCGACATGAGGACTGCGCTGGCAAACAGGGGGCGCGAGCCGCTCAGCAGGGCACAAGACCAGCTGATGAGGAAGTTCGCGCTGCTGGCAAGAACCAGTCCCAAAGGCGCCGTGAAGTAGCTGTCGTAAAAGCCCCGCTCCTGAAGGGGCGGCTGGCTGACGCCTTCGGGCGTAATGGTTTCGACGCTGTTTGCCAATATACTCTCCGAAGAGCGCAATTTGTAGCGCAGCGCCATATGTAGAAACCTTAAGGTAACCCTGCGTAATGTTGACGAGGCAATATCTTCGCGCTCAGATCGTTTGCGGCAAGAAGCGGTTGAGGCTGCGCGCAAGCCTGCGATCGAGACTGGCGCAGATATCGCGCCAGGTGGCAAAGCCGTCAGCGTCATTGTGCAGAGCGGCGCGTTCGGCAGCGTCATGCGCCACTTGCGCGGCCCCCAGGCCGTGTCGTCCGAACAGCTCCAATGCGCGGCGGATTGTCGCATCGTGTTCGGCGCTGCTGGCACGGTTGTCGTTGGCAGCCTCTCGTTGCAGACGGAGCACGTGGGAAGTGGGCAACCTTCTGCGCGAAACCTTAGCTGCGGCGAGGCGAATCGACATGTTTGGTTAGCTCTCTAGGCTGGCGTTCTGTTACCGCTGTCATACAGCGGACATAGAGCTAGGCAAGTTGCCCTAACCGTGCGTTCCCTGAATTGGTTTACGCGATTTTAACCGCGCTTGCAGAGGTCGCCGGATTGGCCTGACGATCAGTCCTCGCCCGGCTTCGCGCGCCAGGTGCCGCTGCGGGCATATTCGGCGCGGATTGCACCGCCTCCGGGCAGTCGCGAACCGCGCGCTTCGGCCGGAACCGCACCGGGTGCCTGTGTCTGCGCCTGTGCGCCGGTTGCCGTGGCCTCCGGTGCCGTTGCGGCGCTGGTGGCGAAGCTCTGATCGGGCAGGGAGAGGCCGCTGTCGGGCAGGTTGGCCGGATCGGGCGCTGTGCCGGCGTCGGCCTGCGCCATCAGTGCGGCCGGGCGACCGGGCGCGGGTTCGCCGCCGTGGTAGCGTTCGGAAAAGGCGCGGCTGGTCCCCGCCGTGCCGCGCCAGCGATAGAACTGGTGCGCGCCGATCACGGCCACCTGATCGAGGCTGTCGGCCCAATAGGGGTGCACTGCGAGCGTGTGATAGTGCGTGGCAAGCCCCACCGGAGCATAGACCGAGCCGGCCAGTGCCTGGCGTGCGATGCGGCTGGCGCGGCCCCACATGAAGGCGGACGGCTGGCGCGCCAGCGAGCCATCGCAGGTGAAGGTGAACTGGCACCCGCTGCTGCGCTCGGAGCCTTGGAATACCACGCCGCATACGGTTGAAGGGTAAGACGGATGAGCCAGCCGGTTTAGCACCACCTGGGCCACCGCGCGCTGACCGGCATCGGATTCGCTGGCAGCTTCGTAATAGATCGCCTGCGTCATGCACTCTTGCGCGCGGGACTGGTCGGTCAGCGAACCGGCCACGCGCAACGAGCGGGCGGCGGGGCCGGCGAAGAACGTGCTGGCAGTGTCGTGCGTGCCGGGCTGGGCGGTGTCACCGGGTGACGAGGCAAGGCTGAAACCGGGCTCGGCGTCGCCAGCCGAGGGCTGCGGCGTATCTTCCAGGTAATAAAAGGCCGAACCGGGGAAGCTCTTGCCCGGGACTTCGAAGCCCATCGGTGAGGGTGATGCGGCAGCTGCGGTTGCAGCTGGCATCGTCAGGCCTTGCAACCCGCCCGGCATGGCCAGTGCAGGCACGGCCACCGCTGCCGCGAGCACACCAAGCTTGCGCATCGAACGTGAACCATGCCCGCAGGCGGACAGGGAACGCGCCGCGCGCCGCCGCGTTATGCGGGAACGGAAGTCAGGAACCGACTCTTCGGTAAGGATGCAGATGCCGCCCATTCTGTCCGGCTAGGCGCAAATGTTTGCCAGGACATTGACGGCGATCACGCTGTCTCCATTCAGGACAAGCCGGCAACGGGTTGAAACAGGTATTATGACTTAGACAATTCGACCATTGCGCACAAGGGGAGCGATTGCTAGCGCGTATACATCAACCGGAAGTTTGGGACGATCGGTTGTTAGGTCGCATTGATGGTTCGACGGCGACACCCGACGCTGATGGCGTTTGTTGGTGTTCCACAGGTGTGCGACGGTGTGAGTGCCGCGCGAGGGATCCGCGCAGTTGCGCAAGGCGGCTATTTTTCTCTTGAACATATTTCGAGCACTGTCGGTATCGTGGTTCGCGTTGGCGATAGCCGCCTGCAGTGCGCCGCCCGCACCGCAAGGTGCACACGACCGGCCCACCATCGTCAGCCTCAACCCGTGTAGCGACGCGATCCTCGCTGAATTTTCCCCACCAGAACAGCTGCTGGCGATTTCGCACTTCAGCAAGGACCCAGCCGCGAGTTCGATGCCCGCCGCTCAGGCGGCTCGCTATCACGCTACGTCGGGACGCGCCGAGGAGATCCTTGCCCTCGCGCCCGACATCGTGGTGGCCGACCGCTTCCTCGCTGCGCCCACCCGGCGTGCACTCGAACAGGCCGGGATCGAGGTCTTCACATTCGACATCGCAAATACGGTGGACGACAGCCTGACGCAGGTTCGCAAGCTCGCCGATCTGGCCGAACACAACGAAAAGGGCGAGGCGCTGGCGGATAGGGTGGCCGAGGCCTGGAAGCAGGCTGGGGCCCGGCATGACGCTCCGGTCGTTGCGCTGCTGTGGCAGGAAGGCGGGATCGTTCCCGGACCCGAGAGCCTCGCCGCTGCTCTGCTCGAACATTCCGGCTTTTCGCTTCACTCGGCCGCGCGCGGGCTGGGGCAGGGCGACTATCTTCCGCTCGAACAGGTGCTGGCCGACCCGCCGCAGCTGATCCTGTCGGCTGGCGAGGCGCGGGCCTTGCACCATCCCGCCCTCGATGCCCTGCCTGACGTCGCACGGGCGGAGATCGATACGCGCCTGCTCTATTGCGCCGGGCCGACAATCCCGCGCGCGCTGGCTCGCCTGCGCGAAATCAGGGAGGGGCTGTCATGACGCGGCTGGTAGGGTGGCTGCTGGTCGCCATTCTTGCCGCGCTGGCGGCATCGCTTTTCGCCGGGCGGGTGTGGATCGATCCGGCCACCATGCCCAACGCCTATGTCATCCTTGCCGAGCTGCGCGCGCCGCGCGGCGTGCTGGCGCTGGTGATCGGGGCCGGGCTGGGCGCTGCCGGGGCGGCGATGCAGGGCTACTTGCGCAACCCGCTGGCCGACCCGGGCCTGTTCGGTATTGCTCCCGGTGCGGCGCTGGGCGGTACGCTCGCCCTGTGGAGCGGGGCGGACAATCTCGGCGCGCTGGGGGTGCCCTTGGCGGCGTTGATCGGAGCCGGGGCGGCGATGGCTTTGCTGTCGCTGCTGGCCGGTCGCCGTGCGGGTGTGGCGCTGTTCACGCTGGCGGGATTGATGATCGCGAGCCTCGCTGGCGCGCTGACGGCACTGGTGATCAGCCTGACGCCCAACGCCTTTGCGCTGGCGGGCATCGTGACCTGGCTGATGGGCGCACTGACCGACCGCAGCTGGCAGGACGTGCTCATCGCCGCGCCGCTGACATTGGTCGGCATCGGCCTTCTTGTTGGCGCGGCGCGCGCGCTCGATGCGCTGACGCTGGGCGAGGCGGCGGCGCGTTCGCTCGGGTTCGATCCGCAGGAGCTGCGCTGGCTGATGATCATGGGTGTGGCGCTGACCGTGGGCAGCGGGGTGGCTGTGGCCGGGGTGATCGGCTTTGTCGGCCTGATCGTACCGCATCTGGTGCGCCCCTTCACCGACCGCGCACCCTCATCGCTGATTGTGCCGAGCGCCTTGGCAGGGGCGCTGCTGGTGCTGCTGGCTGATATTGCGTGCCGCCTGCTGCCGCTCGTCAGCGAACTGCAACTCGGCATTGCGCTCAACCTGCTGGGCGCGCCGTTCTTCCTGCACCTTCTCCTGAAGATGCGGCGCGGAGGATCACCATGGAGCTGACCACACGCGTTGTGACCGTGATGCGGGGCGACTACGCGGCCTTGTCGCAGGTTTCGCTTGAGCTGGCGCCCGGTCAGCTGACTGCGATCTGCGGGCCGAACGGGGCGGGCAAGTCGACCCTGCTTGGTGCGCTGGCGGGTATCGAAGTGCCTGAACTCGGCGCGGTCCTGCTTGACGGGGAGCTGCTCTACGCGATCCCGCCGCGTGATCGCGCACGGCAAGTCGGCTTCCTGCCGCAAAACGGTGAGATCGCCTGGGACATGGCGGTGGCGCGCCTCGTTGCCTTGGGGCGCCTGCCGCAAGGAGACAGCGAGCGACCCGATGGCATGGCCGCGATTGCGCGGGCCCTGCAGGCCTGCGATCTTGCCGAGCTGGCCGAGCGCCCCGTGTCCACCCTCTCCGGCGGCGAACGCGCTCGCGCACTATTGGCGCGGGTGCTGGCGGGCGAGCCGCGCTGGCTGATGGCGGACGAGCCGCTCGCCGCGCTTGACCTTGCCCACCAGTTGCGCCTGCTGCGCGTGTTGCGCACCGCCGCGAACCAAGGACGCGGCGTGGTGCTGGTCCTGCACGACCTCACGCTGGCGATGAACAACGCCGACCGCGTGATCGTGCTCAACCACGGCGAAGTGGCCGCTGACAGTACCCCTGAAGAGGCGCTTTCCAGCGAGGTGCTGGCAAAGGTGTGGGGCGTCAAGGCGCGCTGGATCGGCGAACCGGGCCAGCGCGCGCTGACGATCCAGCGTTAGCCGACGCAGCCTTTCTCACCGTCCTCGCACTTCGAACCGATGTTCGGCGTGCCGTGGGTCAGACCAAGCGCATCAAGCAGCGGGCCGACTTCGGGGTCATGCCCGGTGAAGTCGCGGAACATCTGCCCGTAGCTCTTCGAGTGCCCCTGACCGAGGAACGTTTCGCGGATGTGCTCGCCGTTGGCGCGGGTCATCCCGCCGTTCTCCTCGACCCAGGCATAGCCGTCCTTGGCCAGCATGTTGGTCCAGGTGTAGCTGTAATAGCCTGCCTGATAGCCGTGGCCGAAGATGTGCCGGAAGTAGGGCGTATAGTAGCGAGGCGGCACCAGATCGGTGCGCAGGCCCGTGCTGCCGAGCGCCTCCTCCTGGAAGGCGAGCACGTCGGTCGGGGCCTCGCCCGGTGCGATCGAGTGCCACTTCATGTCGAGCAATTGCGCAGCCAACAGCTCGCCGAAGTCGTACCCCTGGTTGAACTTGCTCGCACGGTCGATCGCCTCGACCATCTCCATCGGGATCGTCTCGCCGGTCTGCCAGTGCTTGGCGTAGTTCTGCAGCACCTCGGGAACGGCGGCGAAGGGCTCGTTGAACTGGCTCGGGAACTCGACCCAGTCGCGTGCGGTGTTGGTGCCCGAGATCGAGGGATACTGCTGGTCAGCGAACATGCCGTGCAGCGCGTGGCCGAACTCGTGGAAGGTGGTCGTCACGTCGTCCCAGGTCATCAGCGCGGGCTGACCCGGCGCGGGCGGAGCGACATTGAGCGTGTTCGCAATCACCGGCTTCAGGCCGAGCAGATGGCTCTGTTCGATGAAGTTGTTCATCCATGCGCCGCCGCCCTTGCTGTCACGCTGGAACGGATCGAAGTAGAACAGCGCCAGCTCGCTGCCATCGGCATCGAACACGGTGTAGACGCTCACGCCCTCGGCATAGACGGGGATGTCGTTGCGCTTCTCGAAGGTCAGGCCGTACAGCTTGTTGGCCGCGAAAAACACGCCGTCTTCCAGCACGTTGTCGACCACGAAGTACTGCTTGATGGCCTCGTTATCGAGCGCATAGCGCTCCTGCCGGATCTTCTCGGCATAGTAGGGCCAGTCCCAGGGCTGCACGGTGAAGTCGCCGCCTTCGCGCGCGATCATGGCGTTGATCTCGGCGGCCTCGCGCTCCTGCGTGGTGCGCACGGCCTGAACCATCTCTTCCATGAAGCCGATGGCGCGCTCGGGCGTCTTGGCCATGCGATCGTACATCCGCCAGGTGGCATAGTCGGGCGTGCCGAAGATGCGCGCGATCTGCGTGCGCAGGTCGATGACTTCGCGGATCATGTCGACCGTCTCGTCATCGCCGGTGTAATTGCGCGTCGAGTTGGCGCGATAGAGCCGCTCGCGGGTGGTGCGGTTATCAAGCTGCGCCAGCATCGGGTGCGAGGTGGTGTTGGTCATCGCCAGCACATACTTGCCCGGCATTCCGGCGGCCTCGGCAGCAGCAGCGGCGGCGGCGATCTGGCCATCGGACAGGCCCGACAGCTCTTCCACCGTATCCACCACCAGGGCCGCATCGGCCTGGCCTTCGGTAATCCGCTGCGGGATCTGTGCGCCCAGCTCGGACAGGCGGCCATTGATCTGCTTCAGCTCGGCCTTGGCCGCATCGGAAAGCAGCGCCCCGTTGTGCACGAAATCAGCATAGGTCAATTCGAGCAGCATGGCGTCTTCGGGCGTCATGCTCATGGCGGCGCGCTTGTCGTAGACTGCCTTCACGCGGGCGAACAGCTGCGGGTTGAGGTAGATCGCATCCGAAAGAGCAGCGCGCTGCGGGGCCAGTGCCTCGTCGGCGGCGGCCAGCGTATCGTTGATGTCGGCCGAGACCTTCTGGTCGAAAGCGGCGGTGGCGCGGGAATAGACCTGGCCCGCGCGCTCCATCGCCACGATGGTGTTGGAGAAGGTGGGGGCGGCCGGGTTGGTGGCGATCTGCTCGATTTCGGCGAGCTTGATCGCAATCGCTTCCTCGATGGCGGGCTGATAGTCGGCATCGCTCAGCGCGGTGAAATCGGGGGCGTGGAAGGGCAGGGCGCTCAGCTCGGCAAAGGCGCTGGTGGCTTCGGGAACGGCGGGCGCGGCGGCGATATCCATGGGCACTTTATCCGGCGTTGTGGCACAGGCTGCGGTCAGGACGGCCAGCATGGAGCTGGCAAGAAAACGTGTTTTCATGAACTTGCGGACCTCGGAGAATGGCGAATTTCATTTCGTTTGAAACCGAACTCATAGCAGGGCGAGGCCGATGGGCAAGTGAGTGGGGGTGGGCTAAGGTGCGATTGCCTCAGAACCCGAAGCCGGCATCTTTTGCAGCCCGGCGTTGTGCTGGCGGCAGGTAAGCGCCCCGAGCTCCGCCGTTCGAGAACCAACGCGATGAGCTTGAAAGCGGACGTCCATTGCTTGCGCAGGAGTGCGCAGCATCGTCATACGATTAAAATTGTCAGCTTCAGGGACGTCGATTGGGATAACAGGAGTTCCGGCGGTCACCTTGGGGTGCCAGCTTCGCGCCATATTGCGCGGAAGAGGTCGCCGTTAACGGCTGGCAATGATCGTGTGGCTTTTTCTCCTCAACGGACGAAAACCTGTCGTCAGGGCAACGCCGACTGAATCAGCCGGAAGTGGGTTTGCGCGACACGATCCGCTTGCCCGCCAGAACCACGCAGATCGCGGCCAGTGTCAGCAGGATCCCGGCCGCCACTCTGACCTCGTAAAGCGAAGCACCCATCTGGTTGAGCGGAACGAAGGAGTGCAAACCGGCTGTCGACGGGATCAGCCAGGCAATCGCGGCGACGATGCGGGGCATCTGATCAAGCGGCCAAGCGGCACCGGTCAGGAAGAAGAACGGCACCGACGCGGGCGCGATAATCGCCATCGCCCGTTCGAACCGATCGAAGAAGCTGCCAAGCCCGAGGCCCAGAGCCGCCACGCAGATCACGAACACCGGCGTGATCGCAATCACGCCGCCGATATTGCCTCCCACCGGAACCCCTTGCACCCAGAACGCCATTCCGAACAGAAACAGACAGGTCACCGCGCCTGCCGAGCTGAAGGCGGCCAGCGTGCCCAGATATTCGCTCAGGCCCATCCGCCAGGTTCCCTCGCGGCGTCGTCCCGCCATGAAGCTGGCGGCGCCGATCAGCAGCGTCTGCTGGATGATGACGACGGCAACGGCGGGGAAGACATAGTTCTTGTAGCCGCCTGTCAGGTTGAACAGCGGTTCGCTGACGATCGCGATCGGCGGGCCGCTGCGTGTCGCCTGACTGGTGGGCGCGAGGCGGGTGACGACCAGATTCTGGATCACGGCAGTCACCGCATCGCGGATCGCGCTCGCCCGCACGAGGTAGGTGGCGTTCACCCAGACGCCGACACCCGATCCGGGAGAGCCCGTGCGCAGCTGCCGCTCCAGCCCGTCCGCAATCAGGATCACTCCGTCCGCCTCGCCTGCGTTCATCGTTGCGCGGGCGGTCATCATGTTGGTCTCGATACCCTGCACGCGGATCGCCCGGGTCGCATCGAGTTCGCGCACCATCGCGCGGCTCAGCGCGCTATCGTCCTGGTCGACGACTACGATCGGCAGCTCCTGCGAGGTTTGCTGCGCATAGGGCGCCGGATAGTAGAGAGAATACAGCATCACCGCGAGCAAGGTCGTCGCGAGCAACTCGCGCGACCCCAGGATAGCCCGCCAGGTCGCCAGGAAGGCCGCCCCAATACTCATTGGCGGCGTGCCGCGACAGAGATGAGCGCGATCGCGCCGCTGCCAGCTATCACGAGGTATGCCGAGAGCGCGATGGTGGGTACGATGGCTCCGGTCATCGTTATCGCCTGGTCGCTCACCTGTCCCAGCTGCAGCGCAAGGTAGTGGGGCAGCGGGAGCAGGTTGCTCCAGGCACGCGCGAAAAGGCTGCCCCCATTAAGCGGCAGCGTCGCTCCCGAATAGGCAAGCGCCGAACCCGCGTAGACGATACCGGCAGATAATGTCGCTGGCGTGTCGCGTGTGATGGCGATCAGCAACGCCGAAATCGCGGCTGTTCCTGCGTAGAGCAGCGTCTGGGCGAAAGTGATGAGGGCGATGCTCCCCTCGAACCGCCAGCCGCGCGCGAGGGTCAGCCACAGCATCCAGGCAACGCCCCACAGGCTGACGACCACGACATAGGGCAGCATCTTGCCTGCTAATGCCGACGCGACCCCGCCGGTGGATCGCGCCCAGCTGGCCAGCGATCCGTCACGAAGCTCGCGCCCCAGTGCCATCGCGGTCGCGCACGCTGCAACCAGATGCAGCACCGACGGATAGATCAGCAGACCGAGAAACCATTCATAGCTGCCCGAGGCATTGCCCAGAGCGGTTGCCTCCACCGCAAGCCGTCTGGTGCGCGGCGAGGGCAGCGTGTGGTTTGGAAGCTCGTCGGCAAGAATCTGGAGCGCGCTCGCTTGCACTGCCTGTTCTGCGGCGCTCGAAAGCTGGCGGCCTGCCGACAGGAAGCTGGCGTTGTAGAGAATGCGGATTACGGGCTCACGATCGCGGGCCAGCCCCTCGCCAAGCCCCGGCGGCAGATGGACAAGAGCCATCGCCTCGCCGCTTCGCAGCACGCGCATGGCATCGGGCTCGCTCTGATAGAGGCCGTCGATCCGGATCATCGGTGAGGCATCCAACGCACGGATCATCGTCCGGCTCGCACTGGTGCCATCGCTGTCGACCACGGCCAGCGGAAGCTTGTGCATCGTTCCTTGCAACAGCATCCCGGCCATCAGCGCCAACAGGATGCCGGGGACGATGAACAGCCCCGCCAGATCCCAGCGATCGCGGCGCAAGTGACGCAGCTCGCGCGTCAGTGCCCGCCCGAACGCGCTCATTGCGGCCAGTCGAACAGGACACTCATACCGGGGCGCAGCTCGGCGATCGGCTCCACAGGTCGCAGCCGAACCTCGAATGTGCGCACATCGTAACCCGATGCCTCGCGGGTCGCCCGCCACGTCGCGAAGTCGCCGCGCGGCGAGATCAGATAGACCCGAAACTCCGCGTCGCGATCCAGTGCAGGAATGTGGCCGCGAAGAACCGTGCCCGTCGACAGGCTGCTATACTGATCCTCACGCAGATTGACTGAAACCCAGGGATGGTCGATGTCGAGCACCTGATAAGCAGGCAGAACCGGGCTGACGATTTCGCCGGGCTGGACCAGCTTGCGCGCCACCTCGCCCGCAATCGGCGAAACGAGCCGGGTCTCACTCTCCATTGCCTCGGCGGTCTGGGCACCCGCCTGGGCGATACGGACCTGCGCATCGGCAGCGGCCTTGGTCTGGCGCCGTGCCCCTGCCAGCGCCTTCTGATATTGGAGGCGCGCAGCCTCGGCCATGCGCGCGCTGCTGTCGCGCGCCGCCACGGCCTCATCGCGGCGCTGCGCAGCGACCACGCCCTCGGCATAGAGGTTCTGGGTGCGGCGGCTTGTCTCCGCCGCCAGATCGGCCGCCGCCTGCGCCGCCTGCCAGGTCGAGCGTAGCGTCGCGATATCCTCTTCGCGCGGGCCCTCGTTGGTGGCCGACGCGATCGCGCGCGCGGCGTCGAGTGCGCCCTGTGCCTGCGCCTGAGCGCCCGTGATCTCGGGGCTGGACAGCGTGGCGAGCACCGCGCCAGCCTCCACCCGCTGCCCCTCTTCGGCCATCAGCTTTTCGACCCGCGCCAATGCCTTGGTTGCGACATTCACCTCTTCGGCATCGACCATGCCCTGAAGCTGCTGCGGGGCCGGTCGGCTAGCAAGCCACAGGCCGAGGATCACCACGGCAAGCACGACGACAACGACGGCGATCACGATGATGCGCTTGCGGCGCGAGGCCGGGGCGGCCGATTCTTCGTTCACTCGTAATCCTCCAAGCGTCGGTCGGCTTGCGCCAGAAACGTGCTGAACTCGTCGACACGGTGGCTCGCGGCGAGCAGGCCTGCAAGCGCCAGATCATACTCGTAGGCTGCGGCGATCCGCTGCGTCTTGGTCGTCGCCAAGATGGCTTCAGCGTCGACCAGTGCGGACGACGGCGCTTCTCCGGCAGCAAAGGAGAGCTGCTGCACCCGCAGGTTCTCGCGCGCGGCGGCGAGATTGCTGTCGAGCAGCAGGAAGGATCGCCTTGCGGTTTCGACCAAGTTCCAGGCGCGCACGATCTGCCCGGTGACGTCCCTGCGGGTCTGGGCGGCAGCGTCCGCCGCTGCGCGTTCGCGTTCCTGCGCTGCCTGAAGCGTTTTGCGCCGGTCGAAGCCGGACATCAGCGTAAAGCGCAAGGTGACGCCCGCGATCCAGTCCGGATCGATCGGCAGCGCACTGTCGCGATTGGCGTTGTAGCTGCCGAAAGCGAACGCCTGCGGGCGGTAGCGCGACTTGGCCAGATCGACACCAGCATCGGCAATCTCATAGGCCGCGTCGCCCCCGCGCACCTGCGGCGTGGAATCGACGCTCGCGAGAAAGGTCTCCACCGGCGGGAGCGGCGTGGACCGGACGAACAGCGGTGTTACCGCAGAAATCTCGCCCGAATGGTCAAGCAGCCGGGCCAGCGCATCGGTGGCAGTTGCCTTCTCCAGCCGGGCACGCTCGTAGGCGCGCTGCGCGGCATCGCGCGCGACCTGTACCTGCAGCACCCGCGCGTGCGGGATGAAGCCGTTTTCTTCCAGCTTGGTCGCATCGGACAGGTGGCGATCGAAGCTCTCCAGCGTCTCGCGGGTCGAGCGGGCCAGCTGCACCGCCACCTGCTGCCCGAAATAGGTCTTAACGAGGTTCACCCGCGACAGGTCGCGCCCGCCAGCCTGCCTTGCGCGGGCGACGCCGACTGCGGCATCCGCGCCGTCCTGAACGGCGCCGATTGCGCCGCCGGTGTAGATCGGCATTGCTGCGGTGAGCGTTGGCCGGAACACCGTGTCACGGGTCTGGAACTGGAACGTGTCAGGAATCTGGCCGAAGATCGCAGGCAGCGCCGCACCGAAACGCTGCGTCACGTCGCCGACGATCTGCTGGAGGCCGGGCGGAAGCTGGCCGGGCAATTGGGTCAGGAAATCGCTCGCCGCATTCTCGGCATTGTCGCGCGCGCCGGAAATGTCGACCCCCAGCGTCTTCTGATACTCGATGAGGCTGGCAGACGCGGTCACCGTCGGCCTACGCAGCGTGCGGGTGGCATCGGCGAGCAGCTCGCTCGCGCGGACCGCATGCTCCTCTCCGGCGAGGCCGGGAGATGTCGCATCGATCCGTGCCAGTGCCGCGTCGAAGGTCACATCTTGTGCGGTCTCTTGCGGGGCAGGCATCTCTTGCGCCCCCACAGATAGCGGCCAGGCTGCCAGCACCAGTGTTGCAGCGCCGATCGCATGCCTTAGGCGCGATCGTCTCATAAACAGACCCGCCGATCTGCGACGCTGTGCGCGGAGGCGGCGCCACGGGTAAACCTTTTGTGCTCGTACATTGATTACCCAACGCCATCGGCATCATTGACAATGAGCCGCCCCTACTCCCTATTGTAATCGATGACAATAGCACTCGATACCACACGCCGGCGCCGCCGCACTCCGGATGATGTCCGGACCGAAGCGATCGCGGCGGCACGCCAGTTGCTCGTCACCGGCGGCCCGGATGCGGTCACTCTGCAAAGCGTGGCAAGGGCGCTGAAGATGGCGCATGGCAACATTACCCATCATTTCGGATCGGCGGCGAACCTCCAGACCGCGCTTGCCGATGCGCTGATTGCGGACATGATCACGGCCGTGCGCGAAGGGACGAACAGGCTACGCACCGGGGCCATCACCGAAGCCGACCTGGTCGATCTGATTTTCGACAGATTCGAAAGCGACGGCGTCGGCCGGTTGATCGGCTGGCTCGCTGCCCAGGGCAGTGATCGGCTGGATTCGATGTACCAGCATCTTGCCAAAGTGCCTGCCGAGCTTGGCGAAACACCGGAGGGCGAGGGCCTGACGCCCGATGCAATGCCGAAAGTGGTGGCGGTTACCGTGATGGCGGCGCTAAGCGCATCGCTGATCGGACCGGGAACCCTGGCGGCGCTGGACTTGCCCGAGAATTTCGCCCGAGAGCGCGCCACCGAGTACCTGATGCGCTGGCGACATTCAGGCGGCAGCGCGGAACATCCAATCGAGAGCTGACCGTGTCGAGGTCCAGTGAAGCCTCGCCTTATCCATCTGGCGGCGGCTATAGCCTCAATCCTCTGCGAAACCTGCCTGTCTGCAACCGGGCCAAAGACGGATAGGTGCCATTCGGTAATGAGCCAGCGATGCCAAGCGCGCGGCGGCACACTAATTGCTTTGCGGCGGCCGCCGGCATTACAGATTATCCCATCCACGAATCACAGAATCTAGGCATCGAAGAAAAGCAGGTTCTGGAGCGATTTCTTGAAAGGCTGGATCGTGAGGCATCATGGTCCAACCCGTGGTCAGAGAAAGCACAGATTTCTGCGCATCAAATGCAATTGAACTGTCGATACCAAGCGCGATTATCTGATCTACGATGTGCGCTGTAAAGCTGCGCAGCACTTCAGGCTCCATCACCGATTGAAGCATGAGTTGGTGCAAATCCCTAGTCTGTCGTTGGCTGCGCCAGACCACAATCGCAAGGTTGCGCAGCCATTCGCGCCAATCTGTTGAAGGGGGCACCTGGTCGAGGCACGCACGAAAGATGTGTTCCGACATATATCCGAAAAGCACAGATTTGTTTGGTACGTGCCAGTAAAGCGACGGCGCACGTGCGCCTACGGCGGACGCTACATTCCGCAAGCTAACAGCATGCAAGCCTTCATCCCTTAGGATTTTGAGGGCTGCCTCGACGATTGTCGCTCGATCTAGATTTCTTGCCGCCACTTTGCACTTGTGCCGTAATCTAACAGCGTTAGTCTAGCAGATATAAGGAAGCTGGAATGAGAGAGGCTCACATGAAATTTCACGAATGCGGCCCAACGATTGTGTTCGCGCTGCTCATCTCCACGCCAGCACTTGCTCAGAATGCGGTTTCTCCCGCCGAATCTGCGGTCGATGAAACGCTGCTTCCCTATGCCGACACAGAGCAATCCGTGGATCTACCGGGCGGGCGCGAATTCCACATGGTCTGCATGGGCGAAGGATCGCCCACGGTGATCCTCTCAGCGGGACAGGGCGACTGGTCCGCAGCGTGGAGCAAGGTGCAGCCACAAGTCGCGAGGACCACTCAGGTTTGTTCCTGGGATCGGCCAGGCTTCGGTCTCAGTGATGGCACTGCGTTTGAGCCCACTGTTGAGACGAACGCGTCTGACCTCAAAGCGGCTTTGGTGGTGGCGAACATCCCTGGGCCGTATGTGCTGGTGGGCCATTCTCTCGGATCGTACGAGACCCTGCTGTTCGCTGATAGCAACCCAGAACAAGTTGTCGGTATGATTCTCATCGACCCGAGCATACCGGATCAGCCGGCTCGAATGGCGAACGTGGCGCCGACGCTAGATCCGGCTCCCGCCCACCAGCAGGGTCCTGCTGCGTTGTGGCACCACTGCGCAGATCAAGTCCGGAGCGGGGATCTCACCGCCAACGGGCCCGATCCGGATGGCTGTTTCGCTTTTCCGCCTCAATTTCCGCCTTCTGTCAGAGCGGCTCTGAAAGCCAAGCTGGCCAGCAGCCCGGTACAGTTTGAAACTGCGGCGGCATTTTTCGCTGGCGCTCTGGATGGTGGGGCAAAGATCGTGATCAATCCCGAACGCGATTACGGCGACATGCCCCTCATCGTGCTGACCTCAACAGATCTGCCGCTTCCGCCTGACTTTCCAGCAGAAGAGCGCGCGCGCCTAGAAGCTATGGTGGAGGAATCGCACAAGGGCTGGCTTGAACTCGCCTCCCTTTCGACCCGGGGGACGAACGGAAGAGTGCCTGTGACCGGCCACTATATTCACCAAGAAAAGCCGCAGGTAGTAATCGATACGATCGAAGCTGTCGTTCGCGAAGTTCGGGATGATGGCGCCGACTAATCAGTGACTTGGCGCACGCCACCGTAGAGCTCGCGGGTCCGAAATGCCGCTTCGGCTACCTCGTGAGCCCCCACGCCGCTTTGCGATCTACCCCTGAGGTAGCGATAGCGAATGCCTCGCCGTGAAAACCCGCTGTCTGACTCCTAGACGAATGTCAGGTTCCAAGCTTTTGACGCAGCACGGCTAGCGGCCAATATCAGTGACGGGGCCCGAGTGTCGGCTTCAGCGCTCCCACCGCCAGAACCAGACAGTCTGAAACCGGCCCACTTGCAGACATTCCGGATTTTGCAAATCGGCCAAGCGGCGCACTACGTCTGCTGGCCTTGTGTTGACACATTGGAACGTTTGAGGAACATTGACCTAACCTGCCACGTGCCCTTCCGGGCGCTGGACTCTGCGTCAACCAGTCCCCAAGTGAGCCCCCATGTCACTCACCCACATTTCCGTCCGCGGCGCCCGCGAGCATAACCTCAAGGGCGTCGATATCGAGCTGCCGCGCGACAAGCTCATCGTCATCACCGGCCTGTCGGGCAGCGGAAAGTCGAGCCTCGCGTTCGACACCATCTATGCCGAAGGCCAGCGCCGCTATGTCGAGAGCCTCTCGGCCTATGCGCGCCAGTTCCTCGAGATGATGCAGAAGCCCGATGTCGAGCATATCGA
>DDFY01000030.1:0-104458 GCA_002337385.1 Erythrobacter sp. UBA1916 | reverse complement strand
GTCTCCAACATGGTCGACCGGGTGATGGCCTTGCCCGAGGGGACGCGGGCCTATCTGCTCGCGCCGGTGGTGCGCGGGCGCAAGGGAGAATACCGCAAGGAGCTGGCCGAGTGGCAGAAGGCGGGCTTCACCCGCGTGCGCATCGACGGCGAGATGTACGCGATTGAAGAGGCCCCGGTGCTCGACAAGAAGTACAAGCACGACATCGAGGTGGTGGTCGACCGGATCGCGGTGAAGGCAGGGCTGGAAACGCGGCTGGCGGACTCGTTCGAAACCGCGCTGAAGCTGGCCGAGGGGCTGGCCTATGTCGATCTGGCCGATGGCGTGGTGCCGGGGCGCGAGGGCGAGGAGCAGGGCAAGAACCTCAAGGGCGCGGGCCTGCCCGCCAACCGCATCGTGTTCTCCGAAAAGTTCGCCTGTCCGGTGAGCGGCTTCACCATTGAGGAGATCGAGCCGCGCCTGTTCTCGTTCAACGCGCCGCAGGGGGCTTGCCCCACCTGTGACGGCATCGGCGAGAAGCAGCTGTTCGATCCGCAACTGGTGGTCCCCAACGAGGAGCTGAGCCTCAAGAAGGGCGCGATCGTGCCCTGGGCCAAGAGCAACCCGCCGAGCCCCTACTACATGCAGGTGCTGACCAGCCTCGCCAAGGCCTACGACTTCGAGATCGAGACGCCGTGGAACCAGCTCGCCGAGGATCAGCGCGACATCATCCTCTATGGCACCAAGGGCATGCCGGTGGAGCTGACCTTCAAGGACGGCCGCAAGAGCTACACGGTGCAGAAACCGTTCGAGGGGGTGATGGGCAACCTCCAGCGCCGCATGCAGCAGACCGACAGCGCCTGGATGCAGGAGGAGCTGTCCAAGTTCCAGACCGCGCAGCCGTGCGAGACCTGTGGCGGCGCCCGCCTCAACGAGAAGGCGCGCGCGGTAAAGATCGACAGCACCGATATTTCGCAGCCCACGCGGTACTCGGTTTCCGATGCGCTCCAATGGTTTACCGCACTTCCCGACAAGCTGACCGACACCCAGAACCAGATCGCCAAGGCCATCCTCAAGGAGATCGTCGAGCGGCTCGGGTTCCTTAACAACGTCGGCCTCGACTACCTCAACCTTGACCGCACCAGCGGCACGCTTTCGGGCGGCGAGAGCCAGCGCATCCGGCTCGCCTCGCAGATCGGCAGCGGGCTCTCGGGCGTGCTCTACGTGCTCGACGAACCCTCCATCGGCCTCCACCAGCGCGACAACGACCGGCTGCTCGAAACGCTCAAACGCCTGCGCGATCTCGGCAATACCGTGATCGTGGTCGAGCACGACGAGGACGCCATCCGCGCGGCAGACTACCTGGTCGACCTCGGCCCCGGCGCGGGCGTCCACGGCGGCGAGATCGTGGCCGAGGGCACATTGAAGCAGGTGCTCAAGAACAAGAAGTCGCTCACCGCCGCCTACCTCAACGGCACGCGGGCGATCGAGGTGCCCACCAAGCGCCGCAAGGGCAACGGCAAGAAGCTCACCGTCCACGGCGCGAAGGCGAACAACCTCAAGGACGTCACCGCGTCGATCCCGCTCGGCACCTTCACCTGCGTCACCGGCGTCTCGGGCTCGGGCAAGTCGAGCTTCACCATCGACACGCTCTATGCCGCCGCCGCCCGCACGCTGAACGGCGCGCGCGTGATCGCCGGGCCGCACGACAAGGTGACCGGCCTCCAGCACTGCGATAAGGTGATCGAGATCGACCAGTCGCCCATCGGCCGCACCCCGCGCTCCAACCCGGCCACCTACACCGGCGCCTTCACCCAGATCCGCGACTGGTTTGCCGGCCTCCCCGAGGCGCAGGCGCGCGGCTACAAGCCGGGGCGGTTCAGCTTCAACGTGAAGGGCGGCCGCTGCGAGGCCTGCACCGGCGACGGCCTGATCAAGATCGAGATGCACTTCCTGCCCGACGTCTACGTCACCTGCGAGGAATGCGGCGGCAAGCGCTACAACCGCGAGACGCTGGAGGTGAAGTTCAAGGGCCACTCGATCGCCGACGTGCTCGACATGACGATCGAGGACGCGGTGGAGTTCTTCAAGGCCGTGCCCCCGATCCGCGACAAGATGGCGATGCTGGCCGAAGTGGGGCTGGGCTACATCAAGGTGGGCCAGCAGGCGACCACGCTATCGGGGGGCGAGGCGCAGCGGGTGAAGCTGGCGAAGGAACTGTCGCGCCGCTCCACCGGGCAGACGCTCTATATCCTCGACGAGCCGACCACGGGGCTGCACTTCGAGGACGTGCGCAAACTGCTGGAGGTGCTGCACCGACTGGTCGACCAGGGGAATTCGGTGGTGGTGATCGAGCACAACCTTGATGTCATCAAGACCGCCGATCACATTCTCGACCTTGGGCCGGACGGCGGCGTGCGGGGCGGCGAACTGGTGGCCGAGGGCACGCCGGAAGAGATTGCCGCTACGCCTGCGAGCTATACGGGGCAGTATTTGAAGCCGATGTTGGGGTAGGCGGGCCTAGGAAGTGCTACTTCGCTGGTTAGATCAGTTAATTTCGCTAGAGATACGTTTAATCAAGGACTTCAGAGAACTGCCAGATCCATCCTCAAGTTCGCCAACAACTATGTCACTGATCTTAAGTGCTCCTCCCCGACCACTGTAGCCTTGGAAGTCACCGTCCTTAGCCCAATTCCAATCCTGCCCGGACTGGAGAATGTTGAGCATATCACCTGCCTTATATTGTCCCTTTCCAAGCGCGCGATCAATTACGCTAGCTCCAAGGAAGCAAATTCCCCAAAGGCCTGCGCCGCGAAGCATAAGATAGTCTTTGGGATGCTTCCAAGCATCAGGCTCCCACTGCTTCACAGCGGAAAAATAGTTCTTGATCACTGTCGCTTGTACATCAACATCGTCCAAGGATGTGAGACGAGTAGGCCTAGAAAGCATATATTCTATGCCGGTTTTTAAAGTGCGTAGTGGGATGAACTTGGTCACATCTGACCTTCCGCCATCATAAATTTTGTCATGCAACGGGCTGTCGCTATCATCCCTCAGCTTTTTGGCGATGTATAGCGCAGGATCCTTTCTGGCAATTGCCTTGGCTCCCGATAGCCTGAGATCAATATTGTCCAGATGGCTCGTATTCATTCGACGCTGATTATTATTAATATCTCGAAATATCTTTATTTCTTGTTCTGTCGATATGTCGAGTGCAAGGCAAAATGAAACGACTTTCTCTAAGCGCGGAAAACCATCAGAATGTCCATCTGCGAAATGCAGCCGATGATTGCCATCTACTCGCGAAATTTTTATTTCAGAGCTTTTTAGAATAGCGCTCTTGGAGATTTCGAGGTTTCCATATCCTCTCGTCTCATTTGTTATGGTGATTTTAGCAGACGACTTGTCTCTAAGGGCAAGAAAGACCTCTGGGAAAAATCCTAACTCTTCAATTCTAATATATTCGTACGCATCTCGCGCGTGCTTTGGGCTCAGATCGCGCTGCGTACCCGTGGGGTTGGTTTTTGCATCGTAGATATCTGGCTTCGATATCTCGGCCAGTTCACAAATGGGCGCGTAACCCCTAGCAACCTTGATGCCCATCACCGACGACATAATGATCGGAATGGTAAGAATCGAATTCGAATTAATCGGGTTCTTTGCCATCCGGTACTCCTAGCGCCAGTCCTTGAAGATAGCCACGCCAACGTTTATGATCGGATTCATTCAGAAATTCGATCTTCCTCAAAATTGAAGCCTTCGTAATTCCGACTAAGTCATCCCACTTTTCGTCCAGCCATTTTGAATCGAGGCTCTTGTTTCCGTGAACTACATTGCTTCGTTCCGAGTAAAGTTTCTTTAGGTTGGAGAAAATACTCAATCTCTTTTTCGGATCAGTCTCTGCAAGAATGGAGTTGTATAAAGCAAACTGGAAAGATATTTCAGTCTGTGATTGAAATACTGATTCTAGGGCAATGCAAAGATCGATCAATCTATCATCTGCTGAGGCCCTGCCTGTCGCCGAACTGTATCGTGAGATCGTGATGCCAAGGGGAGGGTGTTTCTTTAGCGCAACCATAAGTGCGGAGTAGAGCTTACTCGCGACCGCGAGATCTGTACCCTTAGGAATTTCAAATTTGTTGAGAATTCCATGCTGGTGGCCAGAGTTGCTAACAGAACTATGCAAACTCGACTTACGGAGGCTGCGAATGATGTAAGCTTTTCCGAGAGAAAGCGGAGTTCCGGAACCAAGAATGTTAAGAGTAAATGCTGACGCAGAAACTTGTGTTGCGAAGTTTACACTAAATTTTTGAGGATCAATCCCGGAGAGCGTAAGTGTATATGTTCCACCTTTCAACTTTCCAAAAGCATCATTATCCTTTTCGGTGATTAGGGCTAAGTCATCACCTCGAATTTTCTGAAACGAAATGTCAGAAGAGAGGGGTAACGGGACGGTGGTCGGGATCGCACAAGATTCATTAGCTACAGGAATAACAGCAGTGAAACGCGCATTATCTTTTCTTGCCGCCATATGAGATTGATAGCATAGCAGCGAGTGGTTGCAACCAAGTCGCGACTAGACCCGCGTTAATATACTTTCCTACACACCCCAAAACATGCCTCACTGCGCGCCCGCTTTCCCCAAGGCGGTCCACGAAACGCGCAGACCATGAGGTGTCCCCATGCCAAAACGCCCCGACGTCCCCACCACCCAGAAACTCCCGATCCCCGCTCCCGGCGACACCGCCGCGCTTGAGCACGCCCAGCGCTGGCTCGCCCATGTCGAAGCGGGCCGCATCGGCCAGCCGCGTCCGGCAGCGTCCGAGACCACCAGCACAAGGCTGGCCTTCCCGTGGGACCGGGAGGACGCGCGATGACCTCCATCGTCCAGCTCACCCCGCTCCAGCTCGCCCAGCTTGACCCTCACGTCTTCGCCGATCCCGACAACCCGAAGATCGCGCGCACAGCCAATGGCCAGCAGGTCGCGCTGACGCCCGCAAGGATGGCGGACTTTCTCGAAAGCCTGATGACCATGGGCTCGGTCGCCATCGCCTGCCAGCGCGCCGGGGTCGCGCGGCAGACCGCTTATCGCACGCGGCGGCGCTCGCCCGGGTTTGCGCGGGCGTGGGATGCGGCGCTGCTCGCCGCGCGCACCGTCGCCGAGACCGAGCTGGCCGAGCGCGCCATCAACGGGGTGGAGGAGGCGGTGTACTACCACGGCGAGGAGGTGGCGCGGCGGCGGCATTTCGACAGCCGCCTGCTGCTCGCGCACCTCGCAAGGCTGGACAAGGCGGCCGAGCGGCTCGACCTTGCCGCCACGCTCCCGCAGCTGGACGATCAGATCGAGGCGCTGCGCCGCGCGGAAGAGGGGGCCGGGGAGGCGGGCGAGGCGCTGCCCGACAGTGTCGCGCCCGAGGCTTTGCGGCAGGCGCAGGACGCGCGCGAGCTGGTGCGCGATCCGGCGGGCTTTGCGGAGCGTCAGGCCGAGCGGGCCTTGCGGAAGGCGCAGGAGGAGCGGGCGGCGGACAAGAGCGCGGGGGAGGTATCTGTCCAGGACCCTGTCACACCTGTCACACCTTGCCCCAGGATGCCGTGCGAGGACTGTGGCGGCTTCTGCATCGATGCCGAGACCGAGCCGGGTGTCAGGCTGACGCAAGCGGACTGTCAGTGGCTGGGCAACCGGCTGGAGCGGATGGAGGAGGCGCGGCCCGAGGGGGCGGCCTTGCCGTTCCAGCTATGCCCCGAGGGCGATCGCACCGGCGCGCTGGAGATGGCGCAGCTGCATGCGTTCGAGGCGGGGGTGCCGCGCTGGTGGGAGCTGACGCCCGAGGAGGCGGACGAGGCGCTGGCCGAAGCCTAGTCGTCGTTGCCTAGCTGGAGAGCGCTTCGAGTTCGACCGTGCCGTGGCCCTGCGCGACGAGGCCGATCTCCTCGGCGGCGGCGCGCGAGAGGTCGATCAGGCGGCCATGGGCATAGGGCCCGCGGTCGTTGATGCGCACGATCACGCTGCGGCCCGTGCGCGGGTAGGTGACGCGCACGCGGGTGCCGAAGGGGAGCGTCTTGTGCGCGGCGGTGAGCGCGGTCATGTCGAAGGCTTCGCCGTTGGCGGTGCGCCGACCGTTGAAGCGGCGGCCGTAGTAGGAGGCGACGCCGCTGCCGAGTGGGGTGGCTTCGGGCTCGGCGGGGGTGATGGCGGTGATGTCGACGGCGCCGGGTTGGTCAAGCGGGTCGGCCGGGTCGGCATAAGGGGCGAAGGCTTCGACGAAGCGGGCCTGCTCGCTGGGGGTGAACACGGGGCTGGCAGCGGCACGCGGGGCGACCAACGCGGCCGTTTCGAGCTGCGTTTCGGCATGGCCTGCGCCGACCATGCCAAGCGTGGTGGCAAGGCTTACGGCGGCGCAGATGAGAGCCAGCGTCCGGCGCGAAGTGCGCTTGGGATCGTGTCCGTTCATGGCGAGCGCCTTTACGGGGGTAAGAGGCGGCTTCCCACCCTCGGTTCCTCGGCTGGTCGCTCGCACGGGGCGGTTCGTCGTGAAGGGGGCGGCAATTGCGGTGAAGCGAGGAGCTTTGAACAGGGAGTCGGAGCGCGGAAGGGGCCGTTGCGGGCTCAATCGCGCCGAATTCAGTGTGCGTGGCGAGTCGCGGTTGGGAAAGGCATTACGATCAACACCTTGGCCCAACCACGCATGCTCGTGGGCTTAGCTCCGGTCGCGCTGGGCCAGCAGGCGCAGGCGCAGGGCGTTGAGCTTGATGAAGCCTGCGGCGTCCTTCTGGTCGTAGGCACCGGCGTCGTCCTCGAAGGTCACATGCGCCTCCGAATAGAGCGAGTTTGGCGACTTGCGGCCGACGACCATGGCATTGCCCTTGTACAGCTTCAGCCGCACCGTGCCGCTGACCTTCTGCTGGCTGAGGTCGATCGCCGCCTGCAGCATCTCGCGTTCGGGGCTGAACCAGAAGCCGTTGTAGATCAGCTCGGCATACTTGGGCATCAGCTCGTCCTTGAGGTGAGCAGCGCCCCGGTCGAGCGTGATCTGCTCGATCCCGCGATGGGCGCGGGCGTAGATCTCGCCGCCCGGTGTCTCGTACATGCCGCGGCTCTTCATGCCGACGAAGCGGTTCTCGACCAGATCGAGGCGGCCAATGCCGTGCTTGCGGCCAAGGTCATTCAGCGCGGCCAGCAGCGTGGCCGGGCTCATCGCCTCGCCGTTGAGCGCAACGCCGTCGCCCTGCTCGAAGTCGATGGTGATGTACTCAGGGGTGTCGGGCGCGGCCTCGGGGTGGTCGGTCCGCGAATAGACGTAGTCGGGGGTCTCTTCCCACGGATCTTCCAGCACCTTGCCTTCGGACGAGGTATGCAGGAGGTTGGCGTCGGTCGAGAACGGGCTGTCGCCGCGCTTGTCCTTGGGCACGGCGATCTGGTGCGCCTCGGCCCAGGCGATCAGCGCGGTGCGGCTCGCGAGGTCCCAGTCGCGCCACGGGGCGATGACCTTGATGTCCGGATCGAGCGCATAGGCAGACAGCTCGAAGCGGACCTGATCGTTGCCCTTGCCGGTTGCGCCATGCGCGACGGCGTCGGCGCCGGTGGCATGGGCGATCTCGACCAGACGCTTGGAGATCAGCGGACGCGCGATCGAGGTGCCGAGCAGATAGTCGCCCTCATAGCGGGCGTTGGCGCGCATCATCGGGAACACGAAGTCGCGCACGAACTCTTCGCGCAGGTCTTCGATGAAGATGTGCTTGTCGGGAATGCCCATCGCGCGGGCCTTCTCGCGCGCGGGTTCGATCTCTTCACCCTGACCAAGGTCGGCGGTGAAGGTGACGACTTCGAGCCCGCGCTCAACCTCGAGCCACTTGGCGATCACCGAGGTATCGAGACCACCCGAATAGGCAAGGACGACGCGCTTGATTTCGGACATTGCGACAGAGACTCCAAAGGCTGAATTTCGCGCGCGCCTAACAGCAAGCGGCAAGCGCCGCAATGTCAGGCGTGGCCGATTGTGCGCGAGAGGCGCGGAAGTTGCCAGCCAAGCGCCACGGCGCGGAACACATAACTGGCGCAAAAAGCGATCCAAAGGCCAAGCTGGCCCTCGCTGCGCAGTGCCAGATCAAGCGCGATGTAGGCAAGTGTCGCAAACATCGCCGCATTGCGCAGTGCGCGCCCTTGCGTCGCGCCGATGAAGACCCCGTCGAGCAGCCAGCTCGGCATTCCGATGAGCGGGATCAGCGCGGCGAAGGGCAGGAAACGGTGCGCCACCTCACGGACCTGCGGGTCGGTGGTGAGGAAGTCGATCACCGCGCCGCCGCCCAGCAGGAACAGCGCCGACAGCAACACACCTGCCAGCAGCGAGAACTCGCCCGTCAGCCGGATCGCGCGCGCAAAGTCCGTCCGCGACCGTCCGCCAACGGCATGGCCGATCCGCGCCTCGGCGGTGAAGGCGAAGGCGTCGAGTACGCAGGCGGAAACAGTGATGAACTGTAGCAGAACGTGGTTCGCCGCCAGCGCCGCGGCCCCGAGCCGGGCCCCGGCATTGGCAAACCAGACGAAAAGCAGCAACAGCGAGATGGTGCGGATCATGATGTCGCGGTTGACCGCGAACAGCTGCTTGAGGCGTGCCGGATCGAGCACCTGCGACCGTGTGGCGCGGCGGAAGAAGGCAAGCACCGTGCCTGCTCCATCACGGCCCACCAGCGCCAGACCCGTCACCAGCGCCACCAGCTCGGCGAGCGCCGTGCCCGCACCGACGCCAAAGGCTCCCCAACCAAGGCCGGTGACGAACCACACGTCGAACCCTACGTTGGCAGTGTTCATCACCAGTTGCAGCGCGAGCGCATCGCGTGTGCGGCCCAGCCCGAACAGCCAGCCGGTGAGGGCATAGACAGCCAGCGCGGCCGGCGCGCCCATGAAGCGACCGTGCATGTAAGCGGCGGCCTCGGCGCTCACGGTCTCGCCGCCCGCCATCAGCGCCAGTGCAGCATGACCCAGCGGCACTTGCAACGCGAAGATCGCGACGCCGAGCGCAATGCCGATGGCGATCCCGCGCAGCAGCAGCGCCTCGACCTCGCGGCGCTCGCCCGCGCCTTGTGCCTGCGAGGTGAGCCCGGTCATGCCCATGCGCAGGAACCCGAAGGACCAGAATACGAAGCCGATCAGCGTTGCCCCCAGTGCCACGCCAGCCAGAGCGGCGGCATCGCCGCTGCGCCCGATCACGGCGGTATCGACGATACCGACGAAAGGGATCGAGGCCTGGCCAAGCATGATCGGCCAGGCCTGCGCGAAGATGGCGCGGCGGGTGAGGGACGGGGCAACAGTCATTGCAGGGCCCCTAACGCGTCAATCCGGGAAAAGGAATTCGCCCCTCGCTAGTGGCGAGAGGCGGGGCGGGGGCACGCGGCGCGTTAGGGCGCGGCCCCCTCCCAGTCCTCCCCACACATGGGGAGGGTTGCGGTGGCTTATTCTGCCGCTTGCTTAAGCGCCGGATCGAGGTGCCACACCGGAGGATCTTCCGAGGTGCGAAGGCGGGCAGCCTCTTCCTCCATGTAGTCGCGGATCATCGGCACGGCAGTGCGATCCTTCACATATTGCAGCTGCCAGTTGACCAGCGTGCCGTTGCGGAAGCTCTGCTCCGCGCCCGCGAGATAGAACAGCCACATCTTGTAGAACTGTTCGTCATACATCTCGGTGATCTCCTCGCGGTGGAGGACGGTGCGGTTGTACCATTCCTCCAGCGTGTGCGAGTAGTGGAAGCGCATCGCCTCCACGTCCATCACCTGCCAACCGGCCTTCTCGCTCTCGGTCACGAGTTCGCTAAGCGCGGGAATATAGCCGCCGGGGAAGATGTATTTGCGGGTCCAGGCGTCGGTGAAGCCGGGAGGGCCCGCGCGGCCGCAGCAGTGCGAGAACATCACGCCGTCATCGGCCAGCAGCCGGTGGGTGTGCTCCATGAACTCAGGGTAATGCGGGGTGCCGACGTGTTCGAGCAGGCCGACCGAGCTGATGCGGTCAAACGTGCCTTCCACGTCGCGGTAGTCCATCAGCTTGAACTTGACCTTGTCCTCGACCCCGGCCTGCTTCGCGCGTTCCTTGCAGAAAGCTATCTGGTCGGGCGCGAGCGCCACGCCGAGCACTTCGCAGCCATAGTGCTTGTTGAGGTAGAGCGCGAGGCCGCCCCAGCCACAACCGATATCGAGCACACGCATCGGGCGATCCATCTCGCGCGCCTTCTGCATGTACATCTTGCCCGCGATCAGCGCTTTCTTGTCGAGCTGGGCCTTCTCCAGGCTGACATCGGTCGTGCGGTGATAGCCCATGGTGTACTGCCGGTCCTCGTCGAGGAACAGCTCATAGAGGCGGCGGGTGAGGTTGTAGGTGTGCTCGGCGTTCTTGCGCGCCTTGCTCTTGAGGTTGATCGAATCGACCTTGGCCGCGGTCTTCTGGATCAGGCGCTTCATCGGCCCTTGCGGCTGCAAGGCACGGTCGCCGTGGACCTTGGCCTGACCCGTCACGTAGAGGATCATGTCGCGGATATCGTAAGGCTCTTCCACGTGGAGCCAGCCCCACATGAAGGCCTCGCCCGCGCCGACCTGCGGATAGCGCGCGATATGGCCTGAGGCCTTCTTGTCGGTCAGGCGAATGCGGACTGGCTGGTCATAGGTGCCACCGCTGCCATCGGGCACCGGACCGCCGGGGCCATATTCGTAAACCTTGCCGTCGTAGTCGGTGATCACGAGCTTGCCCGCCCGGATCAGTTTGGTCAGCATTTTGTCGAGCAGCCACATGGGCGCGCGTCCCTTTCTATCAGTCCCGTTGGAAGGCTGTGTGCGGGCCGAGCCGCAGCAAGTCAATCACGCGGTAGGAATGCGTCGGGGGCGGTGGGGCCGGATCGGAGCTCTCGGGGGCTAGATCCCTGCGTACCACTGATAGCCCGCGCGATCTTCCCAGTAGCCGCCTTCGCCGCCCGCGATTGGCTTGAGGCTATCGACCAGCTCGATGCCGGTCAGGTACTTGGCCTGCTTGTAGCCGAGCTGCCGCTCGATCCGCATTCGCAGGGGCGCGCCATTGAGCACCGGCAGCGGTTCGCCGTTGAGTTCGTGGGCGATAATGGTCTGCGGGTGATAGGCATCGTCCAGGTCGATGCTCTCGTAGTATTTGGAGCCGCCGAGCGTATCGGCGCAATGGAACACGACGTATCGCGCGCCGTCCTTCACGCCGGCCTGATCAAGCACTTCGGAAAGTTGCGGGCCGGTCCACTGGCCGATCGCGCTCCATCCCTCGACGCAGTCGTGCCGGGTGATCTGGGTGCGCTGGGGCAGGGCATGGATGTCCGCGAGCGAAAGGCTGAGGTCCTTGTCGACCAACCCGGTGACGGCGAGCTGCCAGTTGGCGAAGCCCTCGGCCTCGGATGCGCGGTAGGCGTCGGTGTCGACATCGCGGCTTCCGTTGCCGCGGAAGAACGGCGAGATATCGCTCTTCGTGTACTCCGGCGCCATTTCGATCCGCCCGAAGCCGAGCGAGCGGTGCAGCCCGCGGTGCCAGTTTTGTGCACCATCGACGAGACTGCGGAACACCGAGGTTTCGCTGACCTTGTCACAGGCCGAGACCATGGCCGCCATCGCGCCGACCAGAACATTGCGCCGCTTCATTGTTCGCGCCCTCCGGTAATCATATCGCGCATCTGCCTGAACGGTCCTGAAACGAGCACCAGCAGCACATGCATGATCAGGAACGCGCACAGGGCAAAGGCGCAGATGAAGTGGATCGAGCGCGCGCTTTGCCGTCCGCCGAACATCTCGGTCAGCCAGGGCCAGGCTGCCTCTTGCCCCGGGCTCATCGCCATGCCGGTGAAGATCATCAGCGGCAGCAGCACGAACACCACCCCGCCATAGGCAATCTTCTGGAGGATATTGTACTTGCCCTCGACCGGCTCGAAGTTGAACTTCAGATGCTCTTTAAAATCGAGCCAGATGTGGGCAGGCGACCACTCGCGGGCGCGGGCGAACAGGTCGCGCGTCATGTGCCCGTTAAACAGTGAGATCAGCATGAAGGCGAGCAGCGAAAAGCCGAACACCAGCGCGAAAACGATGTGATAATCGCGCGCGATGGCGAGGCTGTAGCGGGTGGGGATCGTCGCCCAGCCGGGAAACATCGGCGCGACGAACCATGCCTGAGCGGTCTCGAAGCCCCAGTCGCCCCAATAGAGGCGGCGGTGGGCATTGGAGATGGTCAGCCCGCTCATGAACAGGATGATGACACTGACCGCGTTGATCCAGTGCCACAGGCGGGTCGACAGCAGGTGGCGCTTGGGCAGCTTGACTTTGCCTAGTTTGGTCATGCCGTTTGGCTCTCCTCGCGGGCAAGGTAAATCACATCGCGGTTTTGACAAAGCATGTGTTGTCCTGAATCCACGAATAGTGCCTGTCCGTTGGCAAGCTGCCCTTCGGCCATGAACAGCGCTGCATCGGCAACTTCGCTCGCATGGGTGCGCCGTTTGAGCAGGTTGAGCCGGTGCGATCTTTCGGCTTCGCCGTCGGTCTGATCGTGGCTGGCGAGGATTGCGCCGGGCGCAAGCCGATAGACCCGGTCACCCGGTGCCACCGCCTTCGCCAGCATCCGTGCGGCTCCATCGGCGGCGCATTTGCTCATGGTATAGCTGAAGAAATCAGGGTTGATGTTGGCCAGCTTCTGGTCAGTCACCTGGATCAACCGCCGCCCTTTGCCTGACCGGGCATGGGCGAAGAAGGCGCTGGCCAGCTGAACCTGCGCGCGCGTGTTTACGGCCATGGCGCGGGCGAATACGTCAGGGTCAAGCGCCTGATGGCTGTCGTATTCGAACAGGCTTGCCGAGTTGACCAGCACGCGCCAGTCGCCAAGTTCGCCTGCGAGCGAGCGGGCAAGGGCAATGCAGGCGTCATCGTCGGCAAGGTCGCATTGCACGGTGCTTGCGCTGGGCAGGCTGGCAGCCAGCGCCTCTGCCTCAGCGCGCGAGCGGCGATAGTGCACCACCACATGCCAGCCCGCCGCGCCGAAGCGCCGCGCGATGGCGGCGCCAATTCGCCGCGCGCCTCCGGTAATCAATGCGCTGCGCATCATGCGAAGAACCGGCGGGGGCGATGGATATTGCAGTGCGGCATAACCCCACGTTTGCACCCTCGCGCCATGCTTGCAACGGGCAGCATGTGCAAAAGAGACTTGCACGATCGCGCAACAGCGGCTTTCGTGTTCAGATAAAGTCAATTTGCGGCAGCCAAGATCAGGCTTTCGTACGGGGAGGAACTTGCAGGAATGATCCGCATCGTAACCATGGCGAGCGCGCTCGCGCTGGCCTTTGGCGCTTGTCAGACACTGGCTCAAGACGCGCCGACCGCCGCATCCGAATCCGCGCCGACGCCCGCTCCGGCTCCCTTCATGGGGACGGCGCTGGCCAATGGCCCGTGGGATTTCAACAGCGCCGAAGGCCCGATCCATGTCGAGGTGCTGACGCGCGGGCTGGTCAATCCGTGGGGCATGGCCTTCCTGCCCGATGGCGGGATGCTGGTGACCGAGCGGCCGGGGCGGCTGCGCATTGTCGCAGATGATGGAACGCTTGATCCCGAGCCAGTTAGCGGGTTGCCCGAGATCTATGCGGCTGGCATTGCCGGGCTCAACGATGTCGTGCTCGATCCCGACTTCGCGCACAATCACCTCATCTACATGGCCTATTCCAAGCCCAATCCCTCGGGCGCGGATGAGCAGGCGCTGGCCGTGGCACGCGCGGTGTGGGACGGCGGACACGAGCTGCACGATGTCGAGGACATCTTCCTTGCTGCGCCGTGGTATGGCGCACAGACCCAGCCGGAGCGTTGCTGCGGGCAGGGGCCAGCTTTCGGCAGCTTTGGCGGTCGGCTGTTGTTCGATGGCGAAGGCCATCTGTTCATCACCAGCGGCGACCGTAATTATGGCGAGATGGTCGCTTCGGAGGATAACCACTTCGGCAAAACTCTGCGCCTTAATGCCGATGGCTCGGTTCCCGCCGACAACCCATGGGTCGGGCGCGAGGGGGCGCGGCCCGAGGTGTGGTCGACCGGCCACCGCAACCCGCTCGGGCTGACCATCAACCCGACAACGGGCGACCTGTGGGAGACCGAGTTCGGCCCGCGCGGCGGCGACGAGCTAAACCGGATCATGCGCGGCGGTGACTACGGCTGGATCAGCGTGACGCAGGGCTTTCACTATAACGGCGAACCCGCCGAGGCGGTGAGCAAGGTGCCGGGCAAGATCGACCCGGTGCTCGCCTGGGGGCCGCCGAGCCTCAATCCCGGCAACATCGCCTTCTATTCCGGCGAGGCCTTCCCCGGCTGGCAGGGCGACCTGCTGCTGGCGACCTTTACCGAGGGGCTGCTGCGGTACGATACCGATGCGCAAGGCATGCCGCTCAACCAGCCAGAGATACTGCTGAAGGATCTCGGCCAGCGCTGGCGCGATGTGCGCGTGGGGCCGGACGGGGCGCTTTATTTGCTAACGGACATGGCCGACGGCGCAATCATTAAGGTCACACCCGCCGCAGGGTAAGCGCCCCGGCTAAGTCTGGACAAAGACAACCGGCCTTAGTCCACCGGCACATTGGCCTTCAGCTCGGCCTTCCACAGATCGGCCACCGCATCGCTCGGCGCGCGCCAGTCCCCACGCGGGCTGAGCGCGCCGCCCGCGCTCACCTTGGGTCCGTTGGGAATGGCGCTGCGCTTGAACTGGCTGAAACCGAAGAAGCGGGCGAGGAATTTGTCGAGCCATGAGGCGATGGTGGCGAGATCATATTCGTTCTTCTTGTGCTCGGGGAAGGCGTGCGGCCACAGCCCTTCGCCGTGCTCGCGCCAGGCATGCCAGGCGAGAAAGGCGACATGGCTCGGCTTCTGCCCGGCGCGCACCACGTGGTGGAGGAAGAAGTCGTTGAGTTCATAGGGGCCGATCATGGCCTCGGTGCTCTGAATCTGCTGGTCTTCGCCCGCCGGGACGAGTTCGGGACTGATCTCGGTGGCGAGGATCGCTTCGAGCACTTCTTCGGTTTGCGGGTCGAACTGGTCGGTGCGGGTGGTCCAGCGAATGAGATACTGGATCAGCGTCTTGGGCACGCCGGCGTTGACCGCATAGTGGCTCATCTGGTCGCCCACGCCGTAGGTGCACCAGCCCAGGGCCAGTTCGCTAAGGTCGCCGGTGCCGATTACGAAGCCGGAATGGTGCCCGGCAAGGCGGAAGAGATAGTCGGTGCGCAGGCCCGCCTGCACGTTTTCGAACGTGGTGTCGTAAACCGGTTCGCCATCGGCATAGGGGTGGTCGATGTCCTTCAGCATCAGCTCGGCGGCTGGGCGGATGTCGATCTCTTCCGCCGCAATGCCGAGTGTGCGCATCAGCTTCCAGGCGTTGCTCTTGGTGCCGTCCGAAGTGGCGAAGCCGGGCATGGTATAGCCGCGGATGGTGGTGCGCGGCAGGCCGAGCCGGTCGCAGGCTTTGGCCGCCACGACCAGTGCGTGGGTCGAATCGAGCCCGCCCGAAATGCCGATCACCATGCATTTGGCCCTGGTCGACTGGAACCGGCGCATCAGGGCATCGACCTGAATGTGGAACGCCTCATAGCAGTCCTCGTCGAGCCGTTCGGAGCGGTCGGGCACGAAGGGGAAGCGGCGGATCGGGCGGATCAGGCCGATATCGCCGGGCGCAGGCGCATGGTCGAAGGCGACGGTGCGGAAGCTGTCTTCAGGGCGGCCTGAGGCTTCGGCGCAGTCGTTGAAAGTGCCGTTGTGGCTGCGCTCGGCAAGGATGCGGCGCGTATCCACATCGGCAATGCACAGCTCGGGCGCGAGGTCGAACCGTGTGCTTTCGCCGAGCAGATCGCCCAGTTCGTAGATCATGCCCTGGCCGTCCCAGGCCAGATCGGTGGTGCTCTCGCCGTGGCCCGCTGCCGAATAGGCATAGGCGCAGATCTGCCGCATCGAACTGACGTGGCACAACGCCTTGCGTTCGTCGGCGCGGCCGATGGTTATGGGTGAGGCCGACGGGTTCAACAGGATCGTTGCCCCCGCCATCGCCGCAGCGCAGCCGGTGGGCACCGGTGCCCAGAAGTCCTCGCAAATCTCGATCCCGAAGGTGAAGCCGGGCAAGTCCTGCGCGGCAAACAGCAGGTCGACCCCGAACGGTACCTCGGCCCCGTTGATGGCGATCCACAGGTCTCGGCAATCGCGCCCGTGGGCGAACCAGCGCTTCTCGTAGAACTCACGGTAGTTCGGCAGATAGCTCTTGGGCACCGCGCCGAGCACCTCGCCGCGCGCGATCGCCACCGCGCAGTTGTAAATCCGGCCATTGCGGCGCAGCGGCGCGCCGATCACCAGAACCGGGGTCAGCTCTTCGCTCGCCTTGCGGATAGTCTCGATCTCGCGCTCTACCGTTTCGAGCAGCGCTTCCTGCATCACCAGATCGTCAAGCGCGTAAGACGAGAGGCTGAGTTCGGGATAGAGCAGCAGGTCGACATGGGCCTTATCCGCGCGCCGCGCCTCTTCGAGGATCCCCTCGCGGTTGAACACGACATCGGCGGTGCGCACGCAGGGGGTGCTGGTGGCCACGCGCACGAAGCCGTGCGTATGCATGTCGTAGAAGGGGTGCGTGTCGCTCATCGGGGCCTGCCTGGTTTCGGAGAGGGCTGGATCAAGAAAATCGGACGGCTTGCAGATGCCCAGCTCGGCAAGGCGTTTCTGCGTGGCGGCGCGCGGGATCTTTCCCTGCGCCTCCCAGCCATAGACGGTGCGGCTGGCCCATGGCTCGCCATAGCGCGCGCCGAATTCCTCCGCGCTCAAGGGCGGATCGTGGGCCTCGCGAAAGGCGCGGATTTTCTGACCGGCGCGGTGCATGCGAAGATAGTATCCCAAAAGGATACCACACGCAATAAGAAGGGCGCCGCACCCTTGGATGCAGCGCCCTTGATCATAGGAAAGGGGTGGCAGCTTAGCGGCAGCGCGCCTCGCCACGGTCGATTTCACGGCCGAGCAGCCCGCCCAGCACGCCGCCGAGCACCGTGCCCAGCGTGCGGTCGCCACGCGTATCGATGGTCCGACCGACCAACGCGCCACCGGCGGCACCGATGATCAGGCCCGTGGTGCCGTTGTCACGCTCGCAGTAATAGCGACCGTCGCGGCCGCGCCACACGCGATCATCCCGGCTCACGCGGCGCGGTTCGCGATAGCGGCCACGGTCATCGTACCTGCGGTCGTTGCGGTAGCGGCGGTCGCCGCGGCGATCGTAACGCACATCATAGCGGTCGTGGCGATCGTAGCGGTCATAACGGTCGTGGCCGTGGGCCGGTGCCCAGCGCGGCGGGTCTGCCGCAGCGGGGGCGGCGGGGATCGTCAGCGCCGCAGCGGCGGTAGCCATGGCGGCGAGGGAGGTAAGCAACTTCTTGTTCATGGCTCGATCCTTTCGTCGGTCCAGCAGTCTGCCGGATTGACGAGCAATATCGTTCAGGGTTCCCCAACCGGAGATGAACGGATCGTTGGGATGCGAATTCAGGGGCGAGCCGTTTTCCCTCCGCGACAAACCGAGCGGAAAACCGCGTCAGGCCGCTGCGCGATCATTCCCCACATCGAGCCGTGCGCGGACCGTCGCCTTGCTTAGATCGAGCCCGTAAAGCTTGGCCGCATTGCCGCCGACAATCTTGCTCACCTGTGCGGGGTCCATGTGGCCCATGGTGCGGTTGATGGTCGGCACTGAGTTGGGCCAGATGCTGTCAGGGTGGGGATAGTCGCTCGCCCACAGCAGGTTGTCCGGGCCCCAGAAGTCGGTCAGCGCCATGGTTGTCGGGCTTTGCTGGAAGGTGCCATAGATCTGCCGCTTGAAGATCTCGGACGGCTTCATCTGGTGCGGAATGCCACCCTTGTCGTCCCAGTAGTCGGCGCATTCCCACAGGCGGTAGTGGCGATAGTCCAGTTCCTCGACCACCCACGGCACCCACCCGGCGCCGCATTCGGCGATCACCAGCTTCACGCCCGGATGCCGCTCCAGCAGGCCCCAGGCGAACAGGTCGACAAACGGATCGAGGAACTGTTCGATAAACATCTTGGCGTGCAGGAAGGTCGCGCCGGGCGAGCCCTTGTACTTGTCGAACGCATCACCCGCCTTGGGAAACACAGTGACGTGGAACGACAGCACGATCCCGCTTTCCTCAAGCAGGCGAAACACCGGCTCCCAGCGCTTGTCTTCAAGGCGCGGTTCGCACACGGCGATCTGCAGGTTGGCCTGACGGCAGCCGCCCTTCTTCGCCAGCCGCTCCAGTTCGGCATGGGCCATCTCCGGCTGCGGCGGCAGCATGGCGACCCCGATCAGACGGTCGGGCGCTTCGGCGCAATAGTCCTCATAGAGCCAGTCGTTGTAGGCGGCATAGGCCTCAGCGGTGAACTCCGGGTCTTCCGACTTGATCGAGGTGACCGGGCCATAGACGACGTGCGCCCACACATGATCGCGGTCCATATCGGCGAGGCGCAGCTTGGGGTGCCCGGCGCGCAGTTCGGTGACGTCTTCCACCCCGCCGCGATCATAGGCCGTCAGCAGCGGCTTGGGGCCTTTGCGTTCGACCTTCTTGCCCGCCCAGAAGCCCCAGCGGTTGCCGTCAGCGATCCAACCCGCTGGGCCGTCATCGGGAATGTCCACGCGCGGGGCGCGTTCGCCCCACTTGGCCGACATCCGGTCAGCCAGCACATTGGCGGGCAGCATGTTGAGATCGAGGTGGTCGTCACAACTGACGAGGGCGGTTTCAAGCATGGGGGCGGCCTCTCACTGCAGAATAGTTAGTTTCCCAACTATCTGGCAGGATCAGGCCTTCGCGTCCAGCCGTGCCAGGATCTTGTCGCGCAATTTGTCGGCCAGCGGGGGCAGCTCGGCGACCTCGCGCAGAGTAGTGGGATCGGTGCGTTCGCTGGTTCCCCACAGGGCTTCGAACACGCGGGCTATGGTCCAGTCGGGCAGGCCCTGTTCGACCAGCTCAAGCTCGTCACCGGCCTGTGTTGTCCCTTCCTCAAGCACGCGGAAGAACCAACCACAGCGTCCGCTGGCGAGGATGGCCTTGACCATTTTCTTGGTGCCGAAGCGGTGTTCGATCTTCCAACAGGGCTGGCGCGGCTGGCACGCCTCGATCAGCGCGCTGCCGAGCCGGTAGCGGCTGCCGAGCAGCACATCGCCTTCGCCAATCCCGCGCACCGCGAGATTGGAGCCGAAGGCTCCCGGATTGCCGAGCAACTCATGGTCGCCGATCTGCTCGCGCCAGAAGGCGTGATGATCGAGCGGGTAGAGATGCACCGCCATATCCGGTCCGCCGTGGTTGACCGGGTCGGCCTGTTCATCACCGGCAAGGCCAAGGCGGGTGATCGCCACCGGGCCATCGAGCGCCAGCTTGGCAATCGCGCTCAGCTCATCGCCGCGAAAGCGCTGCTTGCGACCGACGCACAGCGCCTCAACCTGCCATGTCATGTGTCGTTCCTCTGCACGGTCAGCGCGATCCACGGGCGCAAGACCTTGTCCATCCCGCTATCCTCGTAGTCCTTCACTGCGATGACGGTCCAGTCGCGTGCTTCATACAGCGCCATGAGGTCGGCGCGGGGCGGGAAATTGTACAGCCGCCCGAGTGCATCGCGGTGTTCGCCATCGCCCAGCTTGTAGTTCGCGAAGAACAGGCCGCCGGGTTTGAGCGCGCGCTCGATCCGCGCCAGCGCGTCGGCGAGCCCGGCAAAGGGCTGGTGGTGCAGCGAGGCATGGGCATAGACCGCGTCGTATTCGCTGCTCGCCTCCAGCTCTCCGAACTGCATCACCCGGGCAGGGCGGCCGAGCTTCTCTTGCGCCAGCGCGGCCATGGCCGGAGTGCCATCGGTGGCATCGACGCGAAATCCGAGCGCCTCCATCCGCGCCGCGTCGCGCCCGTCGCCGCAGCCCAGTTCGAGCACCAGCGCGCCGGGGGCAAGGCGCGGCAGCAAGTCATCGAGAAAGCGCGAGTGGTCGTAAGGAAAGGCCTCGGCCCACTCGCGCGCACGGGTTTGGTAGAAGGCTTGCGTGGCGGGATCGATTTCCGCCCGCTTGCTCATGCTTCGCCAGCGGCCTCGCGGTCGCGCTCGGCGCGGCTCTTCTTCTGCGCGGCGGTCTTGAGCTGGCCGCAGGCGGCATCGATATCGCGCCCGCGCGGGGTGCGCACGGGGGCTGAAATCCCGCCTTCGAACACGATGTTCGAGAACGCGCGGATGCGCTCGGGGCTTGAGCAATCGTAAGCCGCGCCGGGCCACGGATTGAACGGGATCAGGTTGACCTTGGCTGGCAGCTTGTAGGCCTTGAGCAGCCGCACCAGCTCGCGGGCATCCTCGTCGCTGTCGTTCTTGCCGTCCAGCATCACATATTCAAAGGTGATGCGGCGCGCGTTCGAAGCGCCGGGATAGTCGGCGCAGGCCTGCAATAGCTGTTCGAGACCATACTTCTTGTTGATCGGCACGATCTCGTCGCGCACCTCCTTGGTGACCGCGTGGAGCGAGACCGCGAGGTTGACCCCGATCTCTTCGCCGCAGCGGGCCATCATCGGCACCACTCCGCTGGTCGAAAGCGTGATCCGGCGCTTGGAAAGGGCCAGCCCGTCGCCGTCCATCACCAGCATGAGCGCCTGCTTCACATGGTCGAAGTTATACAGCGGCTCGCCCATGCCCATCATCACGATGTTGGTGAGCAGGCGCCCGTCGGCGGTATATTCGGACTCGCTCTCCTCGTCGTCGAGGCCCGCCATGGTAGCGAGACGCGTGTCGTCGGCGCTCTTCGGCCATTCGCCCAGCGCATCGCGCGCGAGCATGACCTGGCCGACGATCTCGCCCGGCGTGAGGTTGCGCACCAGCCGCATGGTGCCGGTGTGGCAGAAGCGGCAGTTAAGCGTGCAGCCCACCTGCGAGGATACGCACAGCGTTCCGCGGTCAGCATCGGGGATGAAGACCATCTCGAACTCGTGGCCGTCATCGGTCTGCAGCAGCCACTTGCGGGTGCCGTCGGAACTGACCTGCGCCTCAACCACATTCGGGCGGCCGATCACGAACCGCTCGGCAAGCCAGGGGCGCATCGTCTTGGCGATGTCGGTCATCGCTGCGAATTCGGTTACGCCGCGGTGATAGAGCCAGTGGAACACCTGCTTCGCGCGCAGCTTGGCCTGCTTGGCATCGAGCCCCGCTTCGGCGAACAGCTCGGCGATGCGCTTTTTCGGCAGGCCGATAAGGTCAGCGCGGCCGTCGGCGCGCGGCGTAATGTCGCGGGCAACGGGAACGGGATCGATTGCACCGGCAATCGGCATAAGATCGGTATTGGACATGAGACTGCGCCATATAGTCGCGCGGGGGCCGGTTGGAAAGCAGCATGGTTTGTCAGCCCGATCCGGGGTTCCCGGGCCGAGCCGTTTTGAATTGGCGACAAGCGGCGGATCCCGCCAGAATCCGCGCCAGAGCGCCTGAAACCTGCGCCGGAACGGGGCCTTCGCGCGCGCAAATGGCGCTGCTTGGCCTTGGTTCCGCCCGTTCGTCGCACACAAATCTCGGCTTGGCTCACGGCTGTGTGGCAATTTTACCACAAAACTTTTGTTGTGTGAGGTTAATGGAACGGAGCAGCCTCGATACCCATTTCAGCAATCCACGCACATGATCAGTGTGTGATGATTACGAAATGGAGTAAGAATATGAATACCCAACGCGCACTTCTTATCGCCGGCCTGTCGAGCATTGCGCTCGCGACCCCCGCCATGGCGCAGGACAGTTCGACCTTTACCGGTCCGCGCATTGAAGGGATCATCGGTTACGACAGCGTCCGTCCGGGCTCGAGCACCGATATCGACAACGTCGACGACATCGACCAGTCGATCGACGACGTCGCTTACGGTGTTGGCGTCGGCTACGACTTCGCCGTAGGCGGCGCGGTGCTGGGTGTCGAAGGTGAGTGGCTCGAATCCGAAGCCAAGACCGACTATGACACCACCAACCTCACCAACTTCGGCGTGTCGAACATCGATGCCGGGCGTGACCTTTATGTCGGTGTGCGCGCCGGTGTTCCCGTTACGCCGAGCACGCTGGTCTATGCCAAGGGCGGCTACACCAACGCCCGCATGAACGTTCTGGCGACTGACAACACCACCGATGTCGGCACCGATGTGGACCTCGACGGCTGGCGCCTGGGTGCCGGTGTCGAGCAGGCATTCGGCCAGAACTTCTTCGGCAAGGTCGAGTATCGTTATTCGAACTACGAGGAAGGCGAATTCGAAGCGCCGAGCGGCCTCGAGAGCGACCGTTTCGATGTCGACCTTGACCGTCACCAGGTGATGGTGGGCCTTGGCTATCGCTTCTAAACGCTTGCGATAAGCAACGTCTAAATGGGGCCGGGGGAGTGATCCTCCGGCCCTTTTTGCATTCTCAGCCGATCTGCACGTGCGATCGCAGTATCATTGCTCTGTGCAGCCGAGGCTGGCGGCATCGACGGCGCTGGAGACGCCGGTGAGATCGTAGGTGTTGGTGAAGAGGCGTCCATTCGCATCACGCGTCCGAAGCACCATAGCAGTGGCTCCTCGCATCGCGGCGACGATGGCGGCATCGTCGTTGGCGTTTTCGGCCCAGGCATTGTTGGCGCTGCCCGTCAGCGTGAAGCTCTCGCGCCCGACGCGCAGTGTCACCCGCGCATCCTCTCCTATCCTTCGGCTCGTGCGAAAGTGGACTTGCCCGCGCACGCGTCTGGTCGGCCAGTTGGAGACGGCGGCAAAGGCGGCAAATTCTTGCTCACCACTGGCGCGGGTGGGCATGGCAACGGCATAGCAGCGGGGCCCTTGCTCGTCGCGGAACGCACCCCATTCGCCGTAAATGCCCAGCGAATCTTTTGCGCTAAGCGGGGCGGACAAGGCGAGCAGGGCAAGGAAAGAAAGTCGCAGCATGGCGCTTCTCTATCCTAACCATCGCGCTAACCCAAAATCGGAGCGAAATCGTATCTGTCGATACCGGTTTTTCTGGAAAAATCACGGGGGTTATGCCATAAAGCTGGCGCGGGAAGAGGCACCGGGTAACCTGGCCTGAAGGGCGCGATTGTCGTGCCTCAACTAGGAAGGCGCCGCCCGGGTAGTCCATGCGGCGAATGCTGCGATGAGCCTGCTTGCCACCTATAACCTGCCTTTTGCCATCGCCTTTGGGCTGATGGGCCTGGTCTTGCTGTTCCAGCTTATTGGCCTCGGCGATTTCGACGTCGATGCCGACCTTGATCCCGGCGCCGATGCTGGTGCCGGAATGGACGCCGATGCGACGTCTGCCGGGTTCGGCGGCGCGCTGCTGACGCTGTTCGGGCTTGGCAAGGTGCCGCTGATGGTCTGGCTGCTGGTGTTCCTGCTCGCCTTTGCGCTGATCGGGATGAGCCTGCAGGCCTTCGCCATCTCGCTGACTGGCGGTCCGCTCTACCCCGCGCTTGCCGCGCTGATTGCGGCGGGTTCGTCACTGCCAGTTACTTCGGTGCTGGTTCGCCCGCTGGGCCGGCTGTTGCCGCGCGACGAGACCAGTGCTGTCGGGCTCGACAGCCTTGTGGGCAAGCGCGGCACGATCACCGAAGGCACGGCCCGCTCAGGCTCCCCGGCACGGGCCAAGGTCTACGATCATCACGGCCAGGCGCACTATGTCATGGTGGAGCCGCATGAGGCGGGCAACGCGATTTCCGCGGGCGAAGCCGTGCTGATCGTGCGCCGCGAGGGACAGGCATTCTTCGCCATGGCGCTGTCGCCAGCGCGGCTAGGGCCGATAAACAATTGAACAATATAGATTTCGGAGGGAAAATACATGAACGCTTTGCTTGACATTGGCCTGATAGGAACCGCGGGGATCGTCATCCTCGTGCTGGCGGTCGTCATCATGCTGCTGAAGATGTACCGCCGCGCATCGAAGGAAATCGCCTTCGTGCGCACCGGTGTGGGCGGCGAGAGGGTCGTCATGAACGGCGGCGCGCTGGTTTTCCCGATCTTCCACGAGACCATGCCGGTCAACATGAACACGCTGGTGCTGGCGGTGGTGCGCCGCGACGGCGAGGCGCTGATCACGCTCGACCGCCTGCGGATCGACGTGAAGGCGGAATTCTACGTTCGCGTGAAGCCCGATGCCGAGGCGATCGCCATGGCCGCGCAGACGCTCGGCATGCGCACCATGCAGCCCGAAGCGCTCAAGGATCTGGTCGAAGGCAAGTTTGTCGATGCGCTGCGCAGCGTTGCTGCCGGCATGACGATGAACGAGCTGCACGAGCAGCGCGCGGACTTCGTGCAGAAGGTGCAGCAGGTCAGCTCGAACGATCTGGCCATGAACGGGCTGGAGCTGGAATCGGTCTCGCTGACCGGGCTCGACCAGACCAGCATCGAGCACTTCAACGCCAACAACGCCTTCGATGCCGAGGGCCTCACCAAGCTGACCGAGCAGATCGAAGCGCGCAAGAAGCTGCGTAATGACATCGAGCAGGATACGCGTGTCCAGATCGAGACCAAGAACCTCGAAGCCGACCAGCGCAGCTTCGAGATCAGCCGCGACAACGAATATGCTCGGCTTGAGCAGGAGCGCGAGGTCGAAGTGCGCCGCGCCGCGCAGATGGCGGAAATCGCAACCCAGCAGGCCGAGCGTCAGCGCGAGGCCGATGCCGCACGGATCGAGGCCAAGAAGCTCGTTGATGCCCAGCAGATCGAGGCTGACCGACTGGTCGAGGAAGCACGGATCGACCAGGTCCGCGCGCTCGAAATCGCCCGGCAGGAGCAGCAGATCGCGGTCCAGAACAAGAGCCGCGAGGAAAGTCAGGCCAAGGCCGAGGCCGATGCCGCGCGTGCCAAGGCGGTCGCCGCCGAGGAACAGGTTGCAACCAGCCGCGAAAGCGAGGTGGCCGAGCGTCAGAAGAAGATCGAGCTGATCGAGGCCGCCAAGATCGCCGAACGCGACGCGATCAAGATCAAGGTCGAGGCGGAGGCCGAGAAGGACGCCGCCAGCAACCGGGCCGAGGCGATCAAGTTCGAAGCCCAGGGCGAGGCCGACGCCGAACGGCTGCGGGCTGAGGCTGCGCGGGTGCGCTTCGAAGTCGAGGCAGCTGGCCAGCGGGCGATCAACGAGGCGGCCAATATCCTCTCGTCGGATCAGATCAGCCTGCAGACCAAGATGGCGCTGCTGAAAGTGCTGCCCGAGGTGATCCGCGAAAGCGCCAAGCCGATGGAAGCGATCGACTCGATCAAGATCGTGCAGGTCGATGGGCTTACGCAGGGGAAGGGCGGAGCCAGCACCAGTGTGGCAGGGCCCGGTGGCTCAAGCGGCAACCTCGCCACCGATGCGGTCAGCGCCGCGCTGGCCTATCGCGCGCAGGCGCCTGTGCTCGATGGCCTGATGAAGGAACTGGGCCTCGATGGCAGTTCGCTGGGCGGTCTGGCTGCGGCTGGCGTTCAGGCCACCGAGTCGGCCGCGTCTGCAGCAGAGGAAGAGCACGACGACAGCGCTCCTGCCGATGATGAGCCCGCGGACACCGAAAAAGGCGAGGACTGATCGCTGGTTAGCCGTCCGATGTTGCAGCGCAGCATCGGACGGCCCATATAGCGGCAATGACCCAACAAGCCTCAAGCCGTTCGGCGCCGCCACAGGTCCTCGTGTTGCAGGGTGGCGGCGCGCTTGGGGCCTATCAGGCCGGTGTGTTCGAGAGCCTGTGCGCCAAGGGAGCCCGTCCCGATTGGGTTGCAGGCATTTCCATCGGCGCGATCAATTCCGCCATCATTGCTGGCAACGCGCCTGATGCGGCGGTCGGCAAGCTGCGGCAGTTCTGGGATCTGGTCAGTTCCGAACTCACGGCCATTGCCCCTGCCGACAGTGGCCCGGCGCGCCGCTGGTTTAACGAGGCGTCCGCTGCCCTGGTCGCGAGCGCAGGGTTGCCGGGGTTCTTCCGGCCACGCTTGCCCGGATTGACTGCACCCACAGGCCTGTTCGGGGGCAGCAGCTTTTACGATACCTCGCCGCTAAGGCGAACCTTGACCGAGCTGGTCGATTTCGACCTGCTCAACGAGGGGCCGATCCGCTTCAGCGTGGGCGCGGTCAACGTGCTGTCGGGCAACCTCACCTGGTTCGATAACCGCCAGTGCCGCATCGGCCCCGAGCATGTCATGGCCTCAGGCGCGCTTCCGCCCGGCTTTCCTCCCGTGGAGGTCGACGGCCAGCCCTATTGGGACGGCGGCCTCGTCTCCAACACCCCGCTCCAGTTCGTGATCGACGAGGAGGAGGGGACCGACATGACGATCTATCAGGTCGATCTGTTCCACACGCGCGGCGCCATGCCGACGGACCTGTCTGACGTGATCCAGCGCGAAAAGGATATCCGCTATTCCAGCCGCACCCGGCTCAACACCGATCTGTTACAGCAGATCAAGGAACTGCGGCTGGCGGCGAACAGACTGGCGAAGAAACTGCCGGAAGAATGGGCGGATGACCCAGACCTGATCGCGCTGACCCGTCACCCGGGCCCGGGTGCGGTGTCGATCATGCACCTGATCAACCGCCGCGAACTCTACGAGACCTTCTCGAAGGACTACGAATTCTCGCGCGCCACGGTGAACGAGCATTGGCGCACCGGGGCGGACGACGCCCGTCTCTCGCTGGACCATCACTGCTGGACCGGGCGTGACAGCCAGCGGCAAGGGTTGACCACCTACGACTTGCGCAATCCGGATGGCCCGCGTGTGCGCGATGCGATGGGCACTGAGCTTGCTAACGCCGGCAAGGGCGCGCCGACGCCTTAGCTCTCGGCAAGGTCGAGATAGGCAACCACGTCGTTGTCGGTGGCGAGGAACAACCCGGCTTGCACCTCTTCCGGCTGCTGCGCGGCCATGGCCATGGCCTCGGTCAGTGTGCCGTACATCAGCGTTTCGGCCGCGCCGCCCTCGGCCTCGTGGTCGAGATGGTAAAGCCGCACGGTGGCCTCGGAATAGGTGGAGCGCATCAGTCGTCCTTCTCGATCCGGGCACCGTCGAGCGTGCGGCTGGCGCGTTCGCTCTCCTGCTTGCGCGCGGCTTTCTCGGCCTTGGTCTGGCCGAATTTCGCGCGGTTGGCTTCCGCCTCGCGGGTCTTGTCGGCGCGCTGCTTCGCCTTGCGCACGGCGCGCAGGTTGATCACCTCGGCCATCAGTCGCGCCCCTCGGGGTAGCTGATGGCGATCACTTCCCACTCTTTCTCGCCGCCGGGCAGCCGCACGGTCTTGAGGTCGCCCACAGCAGCTCCACGCAGCGCGCGGGCAATCGGGGTGGACCAGCCGACCAGGCCCTTTCCAGCGTCCTGCTCCTTGTCGCCGACGATGGTGAGCACGCGTTCCTCGTCGTCTTCGTCGGCAATGGTCACGGTCGCGCCAAAGAACACGCGGCTCTTGTCGGGCTGCTGCGCCGGGTCGACCACGCGGGCATGTTTCATCACCTTGGCGAGGTAGCTCAGTTCGCGGTCGATCTCGCGCATGCGCTTGCGGCCATAGAGATAGTCGCCGTTCTCACTGCGGTCGCCGTTACCAGCGGCCCAGCTGACGATCTCGACGATCTCGGGCCGCTCGGTGCCGAGCAGGTGATCGTAACGCGCCTTCAGCGCGGAAAGACCGGCGGGCGTGATGGGACTGGTGTTGTCTTGTGCGGTCACTTGGTGGTCACTTGTACGCTTATGTTAGCGCCCCGGGAGGCAGCCGTTCCTCGATCCATGCGATTGCCTCGCGTGCCTGCTCCCTATCGAGCGCGGGCATGAGCGTCACGGTCTTTGCGCGATATCCGAATTGCAGCCCGCATCGCCAGTTTCGGCTACTTCAGGAAATCGCTCACCACACGCGGGTGCACGTAGCTGGCCTGCTCGGGATAGAGCTGCTCGTAGACGACAGCGTTTTCGAGCACGCGCTGGACGTAATTCTTGGTCTCGTAGAACTCGATCTTCTCGATCCATTCGAGCCAGTCGACCGCGCCGGTGCGGGGATCGCCGTTGCTGCGCAGCCACTTGTTCACGTTGCCCGGACCCGCGTTGTAGGCGGCAATCGCCAGCGGATAGCTGCCGTCGTAATAACGGATCAGCCGTTCAATGTGGTTCGAGCCAAGCTGGATCGAATACTGCGGGTCGGAGATCAGCCGGTCGGCGGAGAAGGGCACCCCGGCAAAGCGGGCCTCCTCGCGCGCGGTGGCGGGCATGAACTGCATCAGCCCGCGCGCACCGGCATGGCTGATCGCGTTCTCGGCAAACTGGCTCTCCTGCCGGGCAAGGGCGTGGACCATGGTCCAGTTGACACCGGAAGGGGTTTGCACACGCGGGTAGCCGATGCGGGTGAAGCCGGAATAGCCATCGGCCTGCGCCGCCTCGCCGACGATCACGGCAAGGTCGCGGCGACCGATATCGCGCGCCAGATCGGCCACCAGGACATGGTCTTCCAGCGTTTCAGCCTGGTCGGCGATGGCGCGGTAGAAGCGGATCCCGGTCGCCCACGGCGCATCGCGAGCGACCTCTGCGACCGCCTGTGTCAGCGGCTTGGCGTTGAACCGTGCGCGCGCCTCGGGCGAGGGCGTGACATTGGGGGAACCGGCCAGCGAGGGGATCGGGCGTCCCATCCGCTCCAGCGCGAGCTGGCCATAAAAGCGGTCGGGGTAGGCCGCGGCCATTTCGTAGTAGCGGGTCGCCTCGGCGTTGTTGCCCGCGCGCCGCATCGCTTCGCCGGCCCAGAAAAAGCCTTTGGTTCGCGTCTGCGGCGTGCGCGCGGCGGCGCCATAGTTGTAGAACAGCGGTGCGGCGGCATTGCCGTCTCCCAAACGCCACAAGGCATTGGTGCCGCCCGCCCACATCAGCGAGGTAAAATCGTCGCGCAGCCGGTATTCGCCTTGGGAGATATCGGTGCCCGGCGCGAAGGCTTCCAGCGCGCGGGTGGCGATCCGCACGGTGTCGCGCGACGAAGCCGCGCGGCCAAGGGCGAGCAGCTCGGTGATCCAGGCGGTCTGGTCGAGCGGCAGGTGCGACAGGGCAGGGCCGTTCGCCACCATGGAGATGGCATCGGCGGTGCGGCCTTCCTGGCGCAGTTCGCGGCTGCGATTGAACAGGTAGCCCGGGTCGCTCAAGGCCCCCGGCGCATTGGTATAGCCATCGCCGCCTTGCAGGATGGCGAGCCTCGCGGCGAACACGCGCCGTTTTGAGGGAGCGACGCGATCAAGCTGGCGCTCGGCGGCATCTTTGTCGCGTTGCCACAGCAGGGAGTTCATCCGCCGGTCTTGATCGTCTTGCGTGAAGTGCTGGCCGTTCATCGCCATCAGTGCCGCTTCGGCGGTCGGGCTCATCTCGCCGCCGCGCCAAGCCTCGCGCGCCAGAATTTCCGAGCGGGCCGGATCGCGCCCCATCAGCGCCAGCGCATAGTGCGCCTTGGCGAAGTTGGTGACCGGCGGATAGGCCGCGAAATATTCGAGCATTGTGGCTTCGGGCACGAATTCGCTGCGCAAGCGCTTCTCGGCGCGAGCGCGCAGGGTCGTTTCGTCGGGAAAGCCCGGGTTGGCGAGCAGGAACGACGAATACTCGGTAAAGGGCAGGGTGGCCTGCCGGTCGGCATAGAGTGCCTCCCAACGGTCGATCTGCGCTGCGATCCGCCCCGGTTGCGAGGCGACGAGGCTGGCGCGCGCTGAATCCCAGTCAGCCGCCTGCTGTGCCAGCGCGATGCCGGGGTGCGAAAGCGCCACAGGGGCGATCAGCGAATAGATGCAATGTCGAACCATGCTGGACATAGTGCCAGCCCTCTCCTTATCAGGCGCTGAATGACCGCATCCGCATCGTTCTGGCGGATACCGGATTAATCGATAGCGAATTTGTGCAAGTGCGAGGAGCCAGCTCACCATGTTTTCCGGATCAATTCCAGCCCTTGCCACGCCTTTTGCCGACAACCGGGTCGATGACGAGGCCTATCGCCGCTTTATCGAATGGCAGATCGAGAACGGCTCCTCCGCGCTCGTGCCCTGCGGCACCACCGGCGAAAGCGCCACGCTCGACAACGACGAGCACCACCGGGTCATTTCGATCTGCGCCGAGGTGGCGAACAAGCGCGTGCCGGTGATCGCGGGCGCGGGCTCGAACGATACGCAGACCGCGTTGTGGCACATCAAGGAAGCCCAGCTTGCCGGGGCCGACGCGCTGTTGTTGGTCGCGCCTTATTATAACCGTCCCGGCCAGAAGGGCTTGCTCGCGCACTTTTCCTATCTTGCCGAGCGCGCAGATCTGCCGATCGTGCTCTATAACGTGCCGGGCCGCACGGTGACCGACATCCTGCCCGAGACGGTGATCGAACTGCACCGGCGCTTCCCCGGAAAGATCGTGGCGCTGAAGGATGCCAGCGGCGATCTCACCCGTGTGGTGACGCAGCGCATGGGCGCAGGACCGGACTTCTGCCAGCTGTCGGGCGACGATCCGCTGGCGCTGTCGGGCTATGCCGTGGGGCAGGTCGGCTGCATTTCGGTGACGGCGAATGTCGCGCCCAAGCTGTGTGCCGATTTTCACGCCGCGGCTTTGGCCGGCGACTATGCCACCGCGCGCGAGCTGAACGAGCGGCTCTATCCGCTGCACCGGGCGATGTTCGCCGATGCTTCGCCTTCGCCGGTGAAATATGCGCTGAGCAAGATGTTCGACTGGTTCGCGCCCGACACCCGCCTGCCGATCGCGCCGATCTCCGACGAGGCTATGGCGGAGGTCGACGCGGCGCTGGAAGGGGCCGGGCTCGTCTAGCCTGCGGCCTAGTCTGCCGGGTTGTGCTCCTGCACGAAGGCCATGGTCTCGCTCAGCATCTGTTTGCGTGTAGCGGCGAGCGAGAGCCAGTGGTCCTCGCCCTCTAGCTCCACCAGCCGATAGGGCTTGCCTTCGTCCTTGAGCGCATCGGCCATCTTGGCGCTTTGCTCGAAGTCGACAATCGTATCGTCGAGTCCGTGGATCAGTAGGATCGGGGCATCGGCCTGGGCGGCGAACTTGCGCGGCGAAATCGCGTCCCACTCGCTCGAATCGCCCAGCTCTTCGCGCAGTGAGCGCTTGAACAGGCGGTTGCCGGCTGATTCGCGGGTTTCGGTGCGGTACATGAGGCCGATGTCGCCTATTCCGGCGACCGAGACCGCGCAGCGATAGAGGCCCTGCTGCAAGGTCACGCCCGCAAGCGCAGCATAGCCGCCATAGGACGCGCCGACGATGCAGGCGCGGGCCGGATCAACCACGCCTCGTTCGGCAAGGGCAGCAAGAGCATCGGAAATGTCGGTTTGCATCTTGCGGCCCCACTCGCCGTAACCTGCCCGCTCAAAGCTCTGCCCATGCCCGGTGGAGCCGCGAAAGTTGGGCTGGATCACGGCGTAACCGCGCGAAGCAAAGGCTTGGGCCCACCAGTCGAAGCCTTCTTCATCGTGCGCATGGGGGCCGCCGTGCGGCAGCACGATTACGGGCAGGTCTTTCGCCTCGCGCCCCGGCGGAAGAGTGACAACGGCGTCCATCTCCAGCCCGTCCTGCGCGGTGTAGCTCACGGTTGAGATCGGACCGACCTGTTCGGGGGCGATCGTGGGCCGATCAAAGCCGACAGCATCGGCCCGCCGTTGAACCAGATCGACGAGATACCATGTGCCCGAATCCTCGTTTCCGGAAGTATGGACGAGCACGCGCGTGAACTGCGGCGTCCAGTCCATCAAGACTGGATTGCCGCTTGGAAAGGCAGCTAGCACCGCTCTTGCGCGTTTTTGTATGGCAGGGTCGAACATGGTCAGTTCGCCATCGGCGAGATAGCCGATGAGGCGCCTAGCGTCGCGGTTCCAGTAATACCGGTCAATGCTAACATCGGGCAGGAACGGCCGGGACTCTCCGCCCGCGAGGGGAAGCTCGAGCAGCTGGTACTCTCCGTCATCCTCGCTCTCGAGGCTGTAGAGCAGGGTATCGCCCTGAGGGCCAAACCCGTTCAGCCGGACATCGCCCTCCGCATCAAAGCCCTCGGCGATGGTCTGACCAACTGAATTGCGGAACTCAAAACTGCCATCTTCGCCAAGGTTGAATGTGACGGCAACCGTACCCGCGCCGTCGACCAACCAGCGCCGGGAATAACCTTCCGGCGGCGAGGGGGCGGCGCGGGTACGGTTGCCTTTGGCGAAATCGTACTCGTAAAGTGCTGGGCGACCGTGATCGAATACCCAAGTGCGATAATCGCCCGCGCGAGCATACTCGATTGCCCCGAAGTATCCGCGCCAACGCCCATCGACCATGCGCGTGCCGTAATCGCCAAAAACCGAACTCATCAGGCTGGGTTCTTCGCCAAACACGGTGGTTGGCGCGCGCGCGGAGTCCACGGGCACGACCACCGCTTGTGACAACTCATATTGGCCTGCGGCGAAAAACACACTCGCTGATAAGGTCTGGCTGCGCCACAGCAGCAGCGCCTCGTCACCGATGAAACTGAAGCTGCGGAATTTCAATTCGCCTAAGGCGATCTGGCGCATGACATTCTGGTCTTTGTCAAAAATGACGACCTGCGGAGTGCCGGCGACGGTCGCAAAAAAGGCAAAATATTCACCGGAGTGCGAGATCGCCATATCCTCGACACCGGGCAAGTCGCCATAGGCTTCGAGCGGCGGAGCATCCTGAGCCAGCGCGGACGGTATCGCAAAGGCTGCCATGGCCAACGCGGCGAAAGGCCGGACAAGCCGAATGATCATCGTTATCATTGCGAAAGGTGCTCCCCGAATACCCGATGACGGAAAACTACAGTGATTGCTTGCGACAAGACAAGCGCGATTCCAGCTGCCTTCCAAGCGCTAGGCTGCGAAAAGGCAAAGAGTTTTGCAAAAGGCCTTTGTCCGCACTACATGCCACGACCTTATGGCGCGCCCCAAACCCACAGCATTTGATAAGCTCAAGATCGTCGCGGAAAACCGCAAGGCGAAGTACAACTATTACATCGAGGACGTCTTTGAGGCGGGCCTCGTGCTGACCGGCACCGAAGTGAAGTCGCTGCGTCAGGGCGAGGGCAATATCGCCGAAAGCTATGCCGAGGTGAAAGACGGCGAGGTCTGGCTGATCAATTCGAACATTCCCGAGTTCAGCCACGGCAACCGTTTCAACCATACGCCAAAGCGTCCGCGCAAGCTGCTCCTCTCCGCCCGCGAGATCGAGAAGATGTTCGGTGCGGTCGAGCGCAAGGGCATGACCCTGGTCCCGCTGAGCGTCTACTTCAACTCACGCGGACGCGCCAAGGTCGAGCTGGCGCTGGCCAAGGGCAAGCAGACGCATGACAAGCGCGCCACGATCAAGGACCGCGATTGGCAGCGCGACAAGGCTCGCCTGATGCGCGAAAAAGGCTGACCGGCCAGACGGGGTGTCATGTTTTTTTGCGCATGCAGGCGATTCAGTCCACGCCGTTAAGCGATGGTTTTTCTCTTCCTGTCTAAAGTCCGCTTTCGCAGGCACAACAAAGGTGTAAGAGCGCACCCGCAATGACCGACGAGAAGCGCGACAATAAGGCAAAAGGTGGCTGGCGTTCGCTGCTGCCCGCTATGCCTCAGCGCGAGGAGATGGCGCGGAACCGCTGGTTGGCGCCCATCGCCCATCGGTTCCTCCATTCCGAACTGTGGCGGTTTACGCGGCGGTCGGTTCCGCGCGGTGTTGCGCTGGGCCTGTTTGCCGCCTTCATCGTGCCGATCGGGCAGATTTTTCTGGCCGCCTTTCTGGCCTTGCCCGCGCGTGCGAATTTGCCGGTGGCAGCGCTGATCACCTTCGTTACCAATCCCTTCACCGTGCCGTTCTGGCTGGTGGTGGCGAACAAGGTCGGGCGCTTCGTGCTCAAGGTCGATGCGGCAACGTTCAATGCGGCAAACCCCAGCCTTTCTGCCGGGGGGTTCTGGGACAAGTTCGGCTGGTTTCTTGAAACCGCCGGGGTGACGGCGTTTGGCTTCGTCGTTCTGTCAATCGTGAGCGCGGGGCTCGGCTACCTTGTCAGCGGATTCGTCTGGCGGTTTGTGGTCGCGCGCAAGTGGAACCGGCGACCCGCGCGGGCAAAGCTGCTACATCCTGCCGAGTGAATCGTTCGCCGAAGATACCCCATGAGGCAAGCCGCGCCCGGCCAGTGATCGAACTGGTCGCGCTCGTGCTGGTGCTCGTTGCCAGTGGCGGCCTGATCTACTGGGTCAGCGGCATGACGCTGGTTGCGCTGGGCTTCGCTTGCGGTCTGGCGGCGATGATGCTGGCCGCCGCTCTGGCCATGCGCGCGCAACGGCCCGCTGCCGATGTGCAGGAGGCGCTGCCAGACTGGTCGGTCACGCTCGCGGCGATCGAGAGCACGAGCGGTGCGGCACGCGGCAAAGCCGGAGCGGCGATTGCCATTACCGACCGGGCCAACCGGCTGGTCTGCGCCAATCCGGCATTCGAGCAGGCATTCGGCAGCCTGCATGCCCCGCCGCGCATGGTGCTAGATGCCGGTGGCGGCGAAGTTCTCGCGGCCATGGTGCGCGATGCCTGGCGCGATGGTGAAGCGGGTATACGCGAGGTGGAAGGTGCCGGGCGTAGCTGGCGGGTAGGTGCGCGCCGGGCCGGGCGGGCCGACGAATACATGATCTGGTCGTTCGCGCCGATCGATGAAGTCGACACCCTGGCCGAGATGGCGGCATGGCTGCGCGGACCGTTCGGGCTGATGTTCGGCAATGCTGGCCTGTGCCTCGCGCTGGTTGGGCCGGAAGGCACGATCCTGGCGGCCAACCGCGAGCTGGCCGCGCGGGCCTGCGGTGATGGTGCGGCAACGCTCGCCGGGCAGGAATTCGCCGCTCTGTTGCGCAGCGACGACCGCGACCGCATTCACTTCGCGCGCGAGGGACGCAAGGGATCGCCGCAGACCCTGTGGCAAGTGCCGCTCGCTGCGCCTGAGGTCGAGTCGTCGCCGCTTGCTGGCGCGGCCACGGCCAATGTCGAACCTGCCTCGCTCATGCTGTTGGTCGATGTCGGGATGGGGCTGGGCGGCTCGGGCGGCGATGCCAAGGGGCATGCGGGGCAGCTGGAGGCCCTGCTCGAACAATTGCCATTGGGGCTGGCGATGACCGATCGCGACGGGCGTTTCCTGTTCGCCAACCCGGCCTTCCGGCGCGCTGCCGGGCTCGATGCGCGCAGCTTGCCGCCGTACCCTTCCGACCTGGTCGTCTCGCGCGACAAGACCGCGATGAGCGATGCCGTGCGCCGCTACGCGCAGGGGCCGGCCTCGAGCGGGGATATCGCCGTAAGACTTTCCGTCGAGCCTGACGATCCGGCCAGTCTAGGGCTGGCGGGCGTGCGCGGCATGGGCGAGGCGGCAGTGCTGCTGAGCCTTGCCGATACCACCGAGGAAACGCGTCTGCGCCGCCAGGTCGCGCAGGCGACCAAGATGCAGGCGGTGGGCCAGCTTGCCGGCGGCGTGGCACACGATTTCAACAACGTGCTGACCGCGATCATCGGCCATTGCGACCTCATGCTGCTGCGCCACACGCCGGGTGACAGCGACTACGACGATATTCAGCAGATCAAGGCCAATTCGAACCGCGCGGCCAGCCTGACCCGCCAGTTGCTTGCCTTCTCGCGCCAGCAGACCTTGCAGCCCGAGGTGTTGCAGCTGCCTGACGTGATGAGCGAGGTCACCCAGATGCTGAAGCGCTTGCTCGGCGCGAAGATCACGCTCGAGGTGCGGCATGACCGCAACCTTGGTGCCGTGCGGGCCGATCCGCGCCAGCTTGAACAGGTGATCATGAATCTCGCGGTCAACGCGCGCGACGCGATCCAGTCGAGCGGCGGGGGCGAGGGTGCGAGTGGCATGCTCACTTTCACCACCCGGCGCGTGGAGGCACGCGACATCCGGCGCATGGGCTCCGAAATCATTCCTGCGGGCGAATATACCGCGCTGATCGCCGAGGATACCGGCGGCGGCATTCCGCCCTCGGTGATCGGCAAGATCTTCGAACCGTTCTTCACCACCAAGGACGTGGGCAAGGGAACCGGGCTGGGTCTGTCGACGGTCTATGGCATCGTGAAGCAATCGGGCGGGTTCATCTTCGCCAGCAACGTAAAGGGCGCAAACGGCAGGCCTGCCGGTGCCCGCTTCACGATCTACCTGCCCGTCCACGAGGCGAGCGAGGAAGACCTCAAGAAGGCTGAGGTCACAGAAGAAGCGCGCAACTGGGCGGGCGGCGGACGCATCCTGCTGGTCGAGGACGAAGACATGGTGCGCGCCGTCGCCGAACGCGCGCTGACGCGGCAGGGATACGAAGTGACCACCGCCAGCGACGGTGACGAGGGGCTGGAAATCGTGCGCGGCGGGGAGCAGTTCGATCTGGTCGTGTCCGACGTGGTGATGCCGGCGATGGACGGGCCTGCCATGGCGCTGGCGATCCGCGAGGTCGCGCCCGATCTGCCGATCCTGTTCATGTCCGGCTATGCCGAGGCGCAGCTGCGCGATCAGATCGACATCGTGGCCATGCACTTCATTCCAAAGCCCTTCAGCGTGCAGCAGATCGCCGACAAGGTGGCCGAAGTGCTGACCGCCAGTTCGCGCCGCAGCTGATCGGCAGTCGCGCAAGCCGTTCAGGGCGCGGCAAGGCCGTGTTACTGCATAATGCGCTTCACGAAAGGGGAGATTCGCCAGATGCTTAGCCGTACCCGCACGATGCTCGTCGCCAGCCTGCTTGCCGCCACCGCGGTGAGCGCCAATGCGCAAGGTGGCCCCAACGAACCGAGCGCGCAGGGCGACCTTGCGGTGACGATCTACAACAACGGGCAGAGCCTGGTGCAGGATGTGCGCCAGCTTGAAATCGCCCGCGGGCGGTCCACGGTCACCTTCCCCGATGTCTCGGCGATGATCCGCCCCGAGACGCTGAGCTTCAACGCCGCTGACACCAAGATCATCGAACAGAACTTCGATTTTGACCTGCTGACCCCGCAAAAGCTGATGGAAAAGGCCGTGGGGCAGGAGGTGACGCTGATCCGCACCAATCCCGCCACCGGCGCCGAGACCCGTCAGCGTGCCGAAGTGCTCTCGACCGTGGGCGGGGTGGTGATCCGGGTGAACGGACAGGTCGAGGTGCTGCGCGACGATGGCCTGCCGGTGCGCGTGATCTTCGATGAGCTGCCGCCGAACCTGCGCGCGCGGCCGACACTTTCGGTGAACCTCGAAAGTTCGCGCGGCGGCGCCCGGCCCGCCTCGATCCGCTACCTCACCCCCGGCCTCGGCTGGTCGAGCGACTATGTCGCGCTGTTCGACGAGGCCAAGGGCACGGTCGACATGCAGGGCTGGGTGACGCTGACCAACACCACCGGCACCACCTTCACCAATGCCGATACGCTGCTGGTGGCGGGCAGCCTCGGCGGCGGGCGCAACATGCGCCGCAGCGACATGGTGCGCCCCGGCACCCAGACGGCGGACCGTGAGCGGCTCGGCGACTTCTATCTCTACCCGATCGCAGGCCGCACCACGATTGCCAACAACCAGACCAAGCAGGTCAGCTTCCTCGATGTGCAGGGCGTGCCTGCGCGCCGGATCTATTCGGCGGGGGCGGGCTGGCTTGCGACCTGGAACGACTGGCAGAGCGTGTCTTCCGCAATCAGCTTCAACTCCTCGCGCGAAGGCGGGCTGGGGGATGCGCTGCCTGCAGGCACCGTGCGCTTCTACCAGCGCGATGCCTCGGGCAATCCGCAGTTCATTGGCGAGAACTCAATTGGCCACACCCCGATGGGAAGTGTGCTTTCGTTGCGCACCGGTGATGCCTTCGACGTGTTCAGCAAGGTCGAGGTCGAGCGCCGCGACAAGATCACCGCCGCCGAATATGAGCGCAGCGCGCAATATCGCGTGATTGAGAACGGTGAGACCGTGCGCACCGTGCAGGTCGACCGCGCAGTCGACTACTACCGGACGACGATGCGTTACAGCTTCACCAATGCCAAGCCGGAGCCGGTCACCATCGAGTTCCGCCAGTCGGGCCTCGATCGCGGGTACTGGGCGAACGACTATCGCGTGGTGTCAGAAGATGTCGAAGGCGAGCAGCTTAACGCCGATACGCGGCTGTACCGCATCACGGTTCCCGCCAATGGCGAGCGCGTGGTGCGCGTGACCTACGAGACCAAGTACTGAGGGCGCGGGCGATGCGCCGCCTTTCAATCCTTGCTGCGCTGCTGGCCGCAGCCTCGGCGTTACCTGCCACCGCGCAGGAGCGCGCCGTGGTTGACGCCTCTGCGCCGGTCGAGCAGGCCGTCACCATCTACCGCGATCCCTACCGTGAGCGCGGCGACCGTCTCGACCGCGATAACCCGCAAGGCTTTGCGATGATCTCCGAGGTCCGTACGGTCACGCTTCCGCCGGGCGAATCGCGTATCCGCTTTACCGGTGTGGCCGAGGGGATGGTGGCAGTCTCGGCCATCGTCACGGGGCTTCCCGGCGGCACCATCGAGAAGAACCGCAATGCCGACCTCCTTAGCCCCGCCGCGCTGGTCGACGGGACGCTGGGCAACCGTGTTCGGATCACACGCACCAATCCCGGCACCGGCGAACAGACGAGCGAAAGCGCCGTGGTTCGTACCCGCGCCGACGGCGGGCTGGTGCTCCAGACCAGCGAAGGGTTCGAGCCAGTGCGCTGCTCGGGCCTGCCCGAAAGCCTCGCCTTCGAGCGCGTGCCAGCCGGGCTCTCGTCCGAGCCGGTCTTCTCCATCGACACCCGCGATGCCAGCGGCGGAACCTATACCGTCACCCTGTCCTATCTCGCCTGGGGATTCGATTGGGAGGCAAACTATGTCGCCACGTTGGCCGAGCCGGGTACCCGTGAAGACGCGCGGCTGCGGCTGGTAAGCTGGCTGACTGTGCTCAACGATAACGGCCAGAGCTTCGAGAATGCCGATCTGATGGCCGTGGCGGGCACGATCAATGTCGAGAGCGATTTCGAGGGATTGGCGGAGCCGCCGCGGGCACGCCCGCTGCAACTCACCTGTTATCCGATTGGGAGCACGGCTGCAGGATCACGGATCATTCGGCATGCCCCGCCGTCTTCGCAAGCACGGCTCGTGATGCGCCGAGAACAGCAGATGGTGCCTGCGCCGATGGCGACGATGGATAGCGCGGAAATTACAGTCACTGGCGCAATGATGGCGACCGAGGAAGACCTTGGCGACCTCAAGCTTTACCGGGTGCCCGAGCCGGTCACGGTTTCCGCCAAGGGCCTCAAGCAAGTTGCCTTTCTCGACCAGCCCGAGGTGGAAGGACGGATCGTTTATCGCGCCAGCCAGTGCGATCCATGGAGCGCGCTTCCCAGCGACGATGACACTGCCGTTTTTGACGCCGCCACGCTGATGCTGGTGACGAAGAATGACGAGGAGCACGGCCTCGGCGCGGCGCTGCCGCTCGGCAACATGGCATTGTTCGAGCCCTCGCCTGCGGGCGATCTGCTGGTGGGCGAGCTGGACCTGCGAGACTATGCCGTGGGGCAGGAGGTCGAGCTGGACATCGGCCAGAGCCCGCAGGTCATTACGCAATGTGCGCGGGTAGGGGAGAAGGATCCCGACTCCTATGGCTCGCGCTGGATACCGATGCGCGCGCGGATCGGGAACGCCAACCCGCACAGCGTGAAGATGCGAATCATGCTCGGGCCGGAGGCCGGGTGGGACTACCGCTTTGCGCGCCAACGCCTGCTGAGCAAGAATGGTATCCGTTATGTTGAGTTGGACATAGCGGCCAATACGATCGCTGACTTCGACTGGCACATGCATTCCACCCTGCGCTGACCCTACGTTTTCCGGTGTCTCACCGGAGAAATGCAGGAAATTTTCGTTCCACTCTTGTTCTCATGGAACAAAGTGGGTACATAGGTCTCGTGGACGAAGGGCGATGAAGCCCTAGCGACAGAGCGGAGACCGTGTCATGGCTACCCAATTGAAGCTGGTTGAAGAGGATCGCAAAACCGTGGACCGTCAGAAGGCGTTGGACGCCGCTCTCGCACAGATAGATCGCGCCTTTGGTAAAGGCTCCGCCATGAAGCTGGGGCAGAAGGAAGCCATGCAGGTGGAGTCGATCTCCACCGGTTCGCTCGGCCTCGATATTGCGTTGGGCGTGGGCGGCTTGCCCAAGGGGCGCGTGATCGAAGTCTATGGCCCGGAAAGCTCCGGCAAGACGACGCTCGCGCTGCACGTGCTGGCCGAGGCGCAGAAAGAGGGCGGCACGGTCGCATTTGTCGATGCCGAGCACGCGCTTGACCCGGTTTACGCGAAGAAGCTGGGCGTCAATATCGACGAGCTGATCGTATCGCAGCCTGACACTGGCGAGCAGGCACTGGAGATCGTTGATACACTGGTGCGCTCGAACGCGATTGACGTTCTGGTGGTCGATTCGGTGGCCGCGCTGGTGCCGCGCGCCGAGATCGAAGGCGAGATGGGTGACAGCCACGTCGGCCTGCAGGCCCGCCTGATGAGCCAGAGCCTGCGCAAGCTGACCGGTTCGATCAACCGCTCGAAGTGCATGGTGATCTTCATCAACCAGCTGCGCATGAAGATCGGCGTGATGTACGGCAACCCGGAGACGACCACGGGCGGTAATGCGCTCAAGTTCTATGCCTCGGTTCGCCTCGACATTCGCCGCACCGGTCAGATCAAGGATCGCGACGATATCGTCGGCAACTCGACGCGCGTGAAGGTGGTGAAGAACAAGGTGGCCCCGCCGTTCAAGCAGGTCGAATTCGACATCATGTATGGCGAGGGTATTTCCAAGATCGGCGAAATTCTCGATCTCGGAGTAAAGGCTGGTGTGGTCGAGAAGGCGGGCTCCTGGTTCAGCTACGATTCGATCCGCATCGGTCAGGGCCGCGAGAACGCCAAGAATTACCTGAAAGAGAATCCCGAGATTTGCGACCGGATCGAAGCTGCGATTCGTAGCCAGACCGATGCGGTCGCCGAGGAGATGATGACGGGGCCGGACGCGGACTCCGACGACTGATCCTCAAGAAGGGTTGGGCCGCAGCGATCATGGCAGCCCCCCTTGCGAACCGGAGCCGGCGCTAAGGCACTTTTCCAGTGTTCAGCGCCGGCTTCCTCGTATTCGAACTCTCCCGCACTTGAGTAATTCACCTGTTTCGGTGCATGATCTGACCTGGCATCAAGAACAGGGCTGGCTAACCCGGACGTCAAGCAGGGGCAGGGACTATTGGACAAGACTGACTGGCAAGGTAGCCAAGGCGCAAGTTGGGCTGACAACTGGCGCCGTACCGACCGCAGCTTTGGCATTCTCACTGAACGCCTCCTCACCCAGCTGCGTGGGCGGGAATTGCGCCAGGTTCTTGATGTTGGCTGCGGCGCTGGCGAACTGTCATTGGCCATCGCGCGCAACCATCCGGCGACACAGGTGCGCGGAGTCGATATTTCGCCCCAGCTTGTCGATGCAGCGCGGGTTCGCGGTGAGCGGCTCAATAACGTCACTTTTACATGTGACGACGCTTCGACCTGGAAGCCGGACGATGCTTTCGCGCCCGATCAGCTGATTTCGCGGCATGGCGTCATGTTCTTCGACGATCCGGTGGCGGCCTTCGCGAACCTTGCTGCACTAGCCGCTCCCGGCGCGAAGCTGCTGTTTTCGTGCTTTCGCGCGCCCTCGCTCAATCCGTTCATGACCGAGGTGGCGCGCCTTTTACCGCAGCCGTCGCAATCGCTTGACCCTCGCGCTCCCGGCCCCTTCGCCTTTGCTGACCCGGCCTATGTCGAGCAGATCCTGTCCGCCGGCGGGTGGACTGATATTGCGCTCACCCCGATCGATTTCCCAATGATCGTGGGCGCCGGTGAAGACCCGGTGGCAGATGCACGCGACTATTTCTGCACTATCGGCCCTGCCGCAAGGGCCCTCGGCCAACTCGACGAAAGCGAACGGCAGACCTTTGTGACGAAACTTGACGCGCTGTCGCAGCGCAACTGCCGCGAAGGCATCGTGTCGCTCCCTGCCGCTGCGTGGTTGGTGATGGCGCAACGCAAGTAGGGAACACCGCGATACTGGAAGCAGGAAGCGAGCCTGTTTATCGCGCGCGCAATATGTTGCTTGTCGTGCAGGTGAACAGGCCCTAATTCGGCGCGATGCATTCGACCAACGACATTCGCCGCGCGTTTCTCGACTATTTCGCGGCCAACGATCACACGGTTGTGCCCTCGGCACCGCTGGTTCCTTACAACGATCCCTCGTTGATGTTCGTCAACGCGGGGATGGTGCCGTTCAAGAACGTCTTCACCGGGCTGGAAACACCGCCCGCGCCGCGCGCCACGACCAGCCAGAAGTGCGTGCGTGCTGGCGGCAAGCACAACGATCTCGACAATGTCGGCTATACCGCGCGCCACCTCACGCTGTTCGAGATGCTCGGCAACTTCAGCTTCGGCGACTACTTCAAGGAGCGCGCGATCGAGCTGGCCTGGGGCATGGTCACGCGCGAGTTTGGGCTCGATCCCGAACGGTTGCTGGTCACGGTCTATCACACCGATGATCAGGCCGCCGAACTCTGGCGCAAGATCGCCGGTCTGCCCGACGATCGCATCATCCGCATCGCCACCAAGGACAACTTTTGGGCCATGGGCTCGGACGGTCCTTGCGGCCCCTCTTCGGAAATCTTCTGGGATCACGGCCCCTCGATTGCCGGTGGCCCGCCCGGATCGCCCGACGAGGATGGCGACCGGTTCGTGGAAATCTGGAATCTGGTGTTCATGCAGCACCTCCAGGAAGCCGATGCGATCATCGGCGACCTGCCGCGACCGTCGATCGACACCGGCATGGGGCTCGAACGCATTTCGACCGTCCTTCAGGGCGTGCACAACGTGTTCGAGACCGACACTTTCCGCACCCTGATCGAGGCGAGCGAAGATCTGGTGAAGGCCAAGGCCGAGGGTGAGCAGCTCGCAAGCCACCGCGTCATCGCCGATCACCTACGCTCGACCAGCTTCCTGATTGCCGATGGCGTGCTGCCGTCGAACGAGGGGCGCGGCTATGTGCTTCGCCGCATCATGCGCCGCGCCATGCGCCATGCTCACCTGCTTGGCGCCGACCAACCGCTGATGCACCGGCTCGTGCCCGCGCTCGTCACCGAGATGGGCCAGGCCTATCCCGAACTGCCGCGCGCACAGGCGCTGATTACCGAGGTACTTGAGCGCGAGGAAACGCGTTTCCGGCAGACGCTGGAAAAGGGCCTGCGGTTGCTCGACGACGAAGTGGCGACCCTGGACGATGGCTCGGACCTGCCCGGCGAGGCGGCCTTCAAGCTCTACGATACATATGGCTTCCCCTACGATCTGACCGAAGATGCTCTGCGTTCGCGCGGCATCGGTGTCGACCGGGAGGGCTTCGACGCAGCCATGGCGCAGCAGAAGGCTGCAGCGCGCGCGGCGTGGAAGGGCTCGGGCGCGGCGGCCGATAGCGAGGTCTGGTTCGACGTGGCCGAGCGTGAAGGCACGACCGAGTTCACCGGCTATACCGCAGAAAAGGGCGAGGGCCGGGTGGTCGCGCTGGTGGTCGATGGCAAGGAAGTCAGCCGCGCCGATGCCGGGCAGGAGGTCATCCTGCTCACCAACCAGACGCCGTTTTACGGCGAGAGCGGCGGCCAGGCAGGGGATGCCGGGCTCGTCACGGGTGACAACCGCCTCAAGATCACTGTTTCCGATACCTCCAAGCCGCTGGGCCGACTGCACGCGATGCATGGCACCATCGAGAGCGGGCAGATCAGCGTGGGTGACACGGTTCATCTCGCGATCGATGCCGCGCGGCGCGACGCGATCCGCGCAAATCACTCGGCCACGCACCTCGTGCATGCGGCGCTGCGCAACCAGCTGGGCGACCATGTTACCCAGAAGGGCTCGCTGGTGGCCGCCGACCGGCTGCGGTTCGACTTCTCGCATCCCAAGCCGCTCACGGGCGAAGATCTCGCCGCCATCGAGGCCGAGGTGAACGCCCAGATTCGTGCAAACAATGAGGTTACCACCCGGCTGATGAGCCCCGACGATGCCATCGAGGCCGGGGCGATGGCGTTGTTCGGCGAGAAGTACGGAGAGGAAGTGCGCGTGCTCTCGATGGGGCAGGACAACTTCGGCGGTTCGGGCAAGACCTATTCGGTCGAGCTGTGTGGCGGCACCCACGTGCGCGCCACGGGCGATATCGCGCTGTTCCGCATCGTGTCGGAAAGCGCGGTGTCCTCGGGTGTACGCCGGATCGAGGCACTGACCGGCGAGGCTGCGCGCCAGTGGGTCGTGGGCCGTGAGGAGGCGCTGAAGTCGGTCGCTGCCACGCTGCGCACTTCGCCCGACGAGGTTGAGGAACGGGTCGCGGCGCTGGTCGATGAACGCAAGCGCCTTGAGCGCGAGCTTGCCGATGCCAAGAAGCAGCTGGCGCTGGGCGGCGGCGGCGGGGCCGGTGCGGCTCCGGCGGCGGACGAGAACATCGGCGGCGTCGCCTTCTCTGGGCAGGTGCTCAACGGCATGAACCCCAAGGAACTGCGCGGTCTGCTTGACGAGGCCAAGGGCCGGATGGGATCGGGCATTGCCGCGATCTGCGCCGTGAACGAGGGCAAGGCCGCCTTCGCTGCTGCCGTGACCGAGGATCTTACCGATCGTTTCTCTGCGGTCGATCTTGTGCGTGCGGGCGTCGCGGCGCTTGGCGGCAAGGGCGGCGGCGGGCGGCCCGACATGGCGCAGGGCGGCGGACCCGACGGCGACAAGGCGGACGACGCGATTGCCGCGGTGAGAGCTCTGATCGCAGGCTAAAGCGGCGCTTGCCGAAGCCGCGTCAGGACGCGACTTCGGCGGTGCTGGTGCGCAGCTTCGGCTTTTCCGCGAGGTGCGCACCCTGCTGAATCTTTTCGCGGAATTCGTCGCGCTTTTCGTGGATCGAGGCGATTACCGGGCCCACCGCCACGCCAAGACCTGTCAGCGCCGCTTCGGATAGCTGCAAGGAGCTTTCCAGTGTTTCGGGCACCGCGGTGGTCGCGCCGCTGCGATAAAGCTCGGCGGCGTGGACGCTGTCACGCGCACGCGCGATAATCGGCAAGTCGGGATACTGCTGGCGCAGTTTGCGCACCAGTTGCTGGGCCAGCACGTGTTCGTCCATGGTCAGGATCACGGCAGGCGCGCTGTCGATGCCGAGCTTGTCGAGCACGTCGGCGCGCATTGCATTGCCGTAGACCGCGACATAGCCATCACGCCGCGCATCCTGAACGAGGTCGGGATTGGAATCGATGGCGATATAGGCCTTGTCGTGCCGCGCCAGCATCTGGGCCACCAGCCGTCCAACGCGTCCGAGACCGACGATCACGACATGCGGTGCGCGCGGGTTTTCGTCGACTTCCTCAAGAGTGGGGGCCGGGTCCATCCGCCCAGCCAGGTTCTTGCCGAGCAAGGCCAGCAGCGGCGTGATGGTGAGGCCGATGGCGGTCACAGTCTGCCAGAACTGGCCTACCTCGCGGCTCACCAGCGCCGCACTGGTCGCGGCAGTCAGCACGATTAGCGTGGTCTCCGAGGGGCTCGCCATCAGGATGCCGGTTTCGACCGAGGTGCTGCGCCGGGCGCCCATGAAGCGCAGCAGTGCGCCCGTAACCACCGCCTTGAGGAAAAGGATGCCGACTACGGCCAGCGCGATGGTGCCAAGGTTCTGCCACACCATCGAAAGGTCGATCCCCATGCCGACCGTGAGCAGGAACACGCCGAGTGCGAGGCCTTTGAACGGCTCCATGATCCCCTCAACCTCGGTGTGATACTCGGTCTCGGCGATCAGCAGCCCGGCGATCAGCGCGCCGACGATGGGTGACAGGCCGACCGCGGTTGTGGCGAGGCTCGATCCGATCACCACCAGCAGCGAGGCGGCGAGGAAGATTTCCGGGCTCTTGGTGCGTGCGGCCTGGGCGAACAGGCGCGGCAAGACAAGGCGCCCGCCGACCATCATGATAAGCACCACGAACAGGCCTTGCCAGATTGTCTCCAGCAGGCCGGCCACCCCGTCAGCCTCAGCATAAGGAGCCAGCGCGCCGAGCAGGAAGATCACTGGCACGATCATGATGTCTTCGAACAACAGCATCGAAAGCGCGGCGCGGCCTACCGGCGAGGAGGTGCCTGAGATCGGCAAAACGAGAGCAGTCGAGGAAAAGGCGAGGGCGAGGCCGAGCGCCAGTGCGCCCGTCCAGTACTGGCCGGTGGCATAGAGAATGGCCGTGATCAGCGCGCCAATCACAAGGATTTCCAGCGCGCCCAGCCCGAACACCAGCTTGCGCAGCTGCCACAGGCGTTTGAAGCTCAGCTCCAGCCCGATCGTGAACAGCAGCAGGATAATGCCGAATTCGGCGAAGGGTTCGAGGCCCTCCGGCTCGGAGATGGTGATATGGTAGAGCCAGGGATGCGCTTCCACCATGCGCCCCAGGCCATAGGGGCCGACCAGCAGGCCGACGAGGATGAACCCGATGATCGGGGTGATCCGGAAACGCGCGAAAAGCGGGATCACGATCCCGGCCGCTCCCAGGATCACCAGCGCATCGGACATCATTGGCGAAAGGTGGGCAGAACCATGCATGGGCTTAGTTATCGACAAAAGTGCATGGCAGGACAACGACAATATTGCTGCAATGCGCAAACGCGCGCAGCTTCCTGATCAATTCCGACGGTAAGGGTGACAAAGCGGCCTGCATCCTTATGCATGGGGGCCATGCAGACCCCAACTCTGATTTCCCTCGCCCTCTATTTCATCCTCATGCTCGGCATCGGGCTTTACGCCTGGCGCAAGTCGACCGAAGATTCCGAAGGCTACCTGCTCGGCGGCCGGAACCTGCCACCCGCCGTGGCGGCGCTGTCAGCCGGTGCATCGGACATGTCGGGCTGGCTGTTGCTGGGACTCCCCGGTGCGCTTTATGTTTCCGGTCTGGTCGAGGCCTGGATCGGGATCGGCCTGTTTATCGGTGCGCTTGCCAACTGGATGATCGTGGCGCCGCGCCTGCGCGAACAGACGGTGTCTTACGGTAACTCGCTGACAATTCCGGAGTTTCTTGCCAATCGCTTCCCCGACAGAGCGATCGCGCTGCGCGTGGTTTCGGCGGTGATCGTGGTGGTGTTCTTCTCGGTCTACAGCGCCGCGGGGCTGGTCGGCGGCGGCAAGCTGTTCGCGGCGAGTTTCCTCGATGAGCCGCTCCTCGGGATGAGCCCCTATATGGCCGGTGTCGTGCTGACGGCCGGTGTGGTGCTTGCCTATACGATGGTCGGCGGGTTTCTCGCTGTCAGCCTGACCGACTTCGTGCAGGGCTGCATCATGGTGGTGGCGCTGGTGGTGATGCCGCTGGTGGTGCTGTTCGACGATGGCGTGGGCACGGTGACAACAACACTGCGCGACATTGACCCGAATTTCCTCAGCTGGTTTGGCGGGCTTTCGGCGATCGGTTTCATCTCCGCCATTGCCTGGGGGCTGGGCTATTTCGGCCAGCCGCATATCATCGTACGCTTCATGGCAGTGCGCGAGGGCGGGATCAAAACCGCGCGCAATATCGGCATGAGCTGGATGTTCGTGGCGCTGATTGGCGCGCTGGGCGTGGGGCTGGTTGGCCGCGCGCATGTCGCGCTCAACCCCGGCATCACGCTCGATGACCCCGAGACGATCTTCATCCTGCTGGCGAACACGCTGTTCCATCCCTTCGTGACCGGTTTCCTGCTGGCCGCGCTGCTGGCCGCGATCATGAGCACGATCAGCTCGCAGCTGCTGGTCAGCTCCAGCTCGCTGACCGAGGACTTCTACCGGCTGTTCCTGCGCAAGCAGGCGAGCGAGCGCGAGATGGTCAACGTCGGACGCATCTGCGTGCTGCTGGTCTCGGTGGCGGCGATTGCCATTGCCGCCGATCCCGACAGCGAGGTTCTGGGGCTGGTCTCGAACGCATGGGCCGGGTTCGGCGCTGCCTTCGGCCCGCTGATTATCCTGTCGCTGACCTGGCGCGGGATGACCGGATCAGGCGCGCTGGCGGGGCTGGTGACGGGCACCCTCGTCGTGATCGCGTGGATCTTCTCGGGCGCTGCCGAGGCGACCGGCGTTTACGAGATCATTCCCGGCTTTGCTGCGGCATGGGTAGCGATCTGGCTGGTGAGCAAGGTGAGCAACGGCAAGCCGAACACCGCCGTCGCCTGATCAGCCGCCACCGGGGCCATGGCCCCGGCGCGGTGCCGGACCTTGCACTTCACCTGCGCCTGCGCCGCCGTCCTCGTTCCATTCGATGCGGTAGAGGTCGTGCCGCCGGTCGGCGAGGTTACGCACCGTGCCCTCGGCCCGCGCCCAAGAGAGATCGGCGAGATTCACGTCGCTGATCGTAAGCGTTTCCACGTTCTCGCTCGCTTCGGCGGCGATGCCATCGCGGGCGAAGGGGAAGTCGCAGGGGGTTAGAATGCAGCTCTGGGCATACTGGATGTCCATATTGCCGACATTGGGCAGGTTGCCGACGTTGCCCGCCATCACCACGAAGCACTGGTTCTCGATCGCGCGGGCGGCGGCGCAGTAACGCACGCGCATATAGCCCTGGCGGCTGTCGGTGCAGAACGGCACGAAGATGATCCGCGCGCCCTGGTCGACAAGGCGGCGCGAAAGCTCGGGAAACTCGCTGTCATAGCAGATCTGGATGCCGATCGGGCCGCAGTCGGTCTGGATGACGTCGATCGAATCGCCACCCTTGATGTTCCACCAGTAGGCCTCGTTGGGGGTGGGGTGGATCTTCTCGCGTTCGTGAATCGAGCCGTCGCGCAGGCACACGATGGCGATATTGTGAATGTCGCCATCGTCCATGCGCGTGGGGTGCGAGCCGCCGATGATGTTGATGTTGAACTTGAGTGCCATCTCCGACAGCGTCTCGCGAATGCGCGGGGTGTAGCGCGAGAGCAGTTCGATGCTTTCGAGCGGTGAGAGTTCCTCTTCCTCGGCACTCAGCAGCATGAGCGTGAACAGTTCGGGAAACAGAATGAAGTCTGCTGCATAGTCACTTGCAACATCGACGAAATATTGCACCTGCCGGATGAATTCATCGAAGTCCTTCACCGCGCGTGCCTGCAGCTGGCAGGCGGCAATGCGGACGTTCTCGATCCCGCGCGGAACGGACAGCTGCGCGCTGGCCTCCTGATCGACGAACGGGTTGCGCCAGACCATGTGCACCGCATTACCGCGGCTGCGCAGGTCTTCGGGCAGATAGCCGGGGAGCACGCCGAGCGGCTCGAACCCGTTGGCAAGCTGGAAGCGCAGCACCGGATCGTGGATCTTGCCGGCCACGACCTTCTCGAGATAGTCCTCCGCGCTTTCCACCCGGCGCCAGCTCTTGCGCAGGTTGGGCATGCGCCCGGCAAAGACGATGCCTTTCAGTTCGAGCTGTTCGGCAAGGAACCTGCGTTCTTCATAGAGCCGCCGTCCGATCCGTGTGCCGCGCACTTTCGGATCGACGATCATCTCGTAGCCATAGAGCCAGTCGCCGGTGGCCTCGTGGCGGCTGCCGTAGCCGTTGCCGGTGATTTCGTCCCAGGTGTGCGGGCGCAGCGCCTTTTCGCCGCCGATGCGCATCGTGGCGCAGTAGCCGACCAGCTTGTCGTCAAGTACGGCGACGAAGCAGCCCTCGGGATAGTTGTTGATCTGGCCGCGGATTTCGCCCTGCGTGTAGGGCGCGAAGTCCTCATAGACGCGCTTGGCGAGTGCGGCGATGCGGCGCACATCGGCGGGAACGGCTGCACGGATTTCGAGGCGGGCCTTGGTCATGCAATCTCCTGTGACATGAAAAGGGGCGCGCGACCGCCGTCGCGCGCCCCATTATCATAACTTAGCGGTCGGCAAGCCGTTCCGCAGGTGCATGGCTCGCTCAGACGAGACCCTGCGCCTTCATTTCGGTTTCGAGACCTTCGACGATGGCTTCGAAGAACTGCTCGGTGGTCATCCAGCTCTGGTTCGGGCCGATCAGCAGCGCGAGGTCCTTGGTCATCTTGCCGTCTTCGACGCACTTGATGCAGACGCGCTCAAGCGTTTCGGCGAACGCCACCACATCGGGGGTGTTGTCGAACTTGCCGCGATACATCAGGCCGCGCGTCCAGGCGAAGATCGAGGCGATCGGGTTGGTGCTGGTCGCCTTGCCCTGCTGGTGCTGGCGATAGTGGCGGGTGACGGTGCCGTGGGCGGCTTCCGATTCCACGGTCTTGCCATCGGGCGCCATCAGCACGCTGGTCATCAGGCCGAGCGAGCCAAAGCCCTGTGCCACGATGTCCGACTGGACGTCGCCATCGTAGTTCTTGCAGGCCCAGACGAACTTGCCGTTCCACTTCAGCGCGGCGGCGACCATGTCGTCGATCAGGCGGTGTTCGTACCAAATCTTGGCTTCCTCGAACTTCTCCTTGAAGCCCTCGGTGTCGAACACTTCCTGGAACAGGTCCTTAAACCGGCCATCATACTTCTTCATGATGGTGTTCTTGGTGGAGAGGTACACCGGCCAGCCACGGTCGAGGCCGTAGTTGAAGCTGGCACGGGCGAAGTCGCGGATCGATTCGTCGTGGTTGTACATCGACACCGCCACGCCGGGCTGGTCGAAGGTGTGCACGAGCAGGTCGATGTTCTGGCCGTCGTCGCCCTCGAACACCATGCGCAGCTTGCCGGCGCCGGGGATCAGGGTGTCGGTGGCGCGATACTGGTCGCCGAAGGCATGACGGCCGACCACGATGGGGTCGGTCCAGCCGGGGACGAGGCGCGGCACGTTGTCGATCACGATCGGCTCGCGGAAGATGGTGCCGCCGAGGATGTTGCGGATCGTGCCGTTGGGCGAACGCCACATCTGCTTGAGGCCGAATTCCTCGACGCGCGCTTCATCGGGGGTGATGGTGGCGCACTTCACGCCGACGCCACATTCCTTGATCGCGTTGGCGGCATCGATGGTGATCTGGTCGTCGGTTTCGTCGCGCTTTTCGACCGAGAGGTCGTAGTATTTCAGGTCGACGTCGAGATAGGGCAGGATCAGCCGTTCGCGGATCCATTGCCAGATGATCTTCGTCATCTCGTCGCCGTCGATCTCCACGATCGGATTGAGCACCTTGATCTTGGCCATGCTTGGTCCCTGTTTGTCTGGAATGAATGGGAAGAGTTTGCGAGCGTCTTAGGCAGGGCGCGCAGGCTGCGCAAGAGGAGGCGGCGCGGCAATGCGGCTGAGACTGGCGAGCGCATGGATCGCCTGCGGGGCGTAGCGGGCAGCAAGGGCTGCGAGTGTGGCGGCGCGAGGGCTTTCCGCCAGCGTGCGGGCAAGCCGGGCGACGGCTACCGGACGTCTGGCCTTGCGGGCGAAGGCCTGCTGGTAAAGCGGCGCGCCTTCTGGCCCGTGGTCGAGCCAATGGGCGGCGGCCATGTGCCCGCTTGCCAGCGCGATGCTGATGCCCTCGCCGGCGAGTGAGGGGATGACGGCGGCCTGATCGCCCAGCCGGAATAGTCCGGGCGCAGTATCGCGCGCGATCCAGCCATAGGGCACCGCGCCGATCGATTCGACGCGCGCTGTGTTCCAATCGTCGCCAAGGCGGTGCGATAGGGCGGGCTCTTGCGCTGCCAAGCGGGCGAGCAGCGCCTGTGGAGAGCCACCGGCCTCGGCCAGCGCCGACTTGCGCAGGGCAAGGCAGACGTTCGCGGTGCCATCTTCCTGCAGCACGATTCCCGCGTAGCCTCGCGCGAACAGGTGCAGTTCGATGGCATCGGTCAGCAGGTCGCGCCGTTTTGTGGTGGCGGGCAGGCGGAGCCGCAGGCCGAGCGCGGGGTCATCGGAATGTCGTGGGCGCGCCGTGCCGCGAATGTCGTGCTTGCCACTGGCGAGGAACAGACTTTCGCTGGGCCAGTCTTGCGCTTTGCCGTGGGCGACACCCGGTTCGATGGCGGTGATGTGGTCAAACACCAGCCTTGCGCCCGCCGCCTGTGCAACCTGTCGCAGCGCCGTATCGAGCGCGTGGCGCGACAGTCCGCAGGCGGGATGGGGCAGGGGAGCGGTGGCCTCGCGTCCGGCTGCAAACAGGCGCAGCTGGGTGACAGGATGCGCTCCCAAAGCGAGCGGATCGACATCCAGCGCGCGCAATTGCTCGACGGTGCGCCAGCTCAGGAACCCGCCGCACAGCGGATCGCCCACGGTCTGCGCCCGGTCGAGCAGCAGCGGCTGTGCTCCGCCGCGCGCCAGCACGATTGCTGCCGCGCATCCGGCCGGGCCTGCGCCGAGGATCAGTGGGTCTTGCTGACGCATAGCCTGAACGGAAACCAGCGGGTGACTTCGGCACCTGCGACGCCGGCCTGGTCAAGCAGGCCAGCCCAGTCTGCCGGACGGAAGCTACGGGCAATCGAGGTTTGCCCATCAAGCCGGACGATCCGGTGCCAGCCCATCAGCCGCGCGAGCAGCGGATAGCCAAGATAGCTCAGGGCGTGCCGATGCAGGTCGTTCACGAACCAGCCGAGCCTTGCCTCGCGGTCCATATGCTGCAGGAAGGCGATCAGTTGAGCATGGCTCATATGATGGGCAACGAGGCTGGACACGATCAGGTCGAACTCGTCGTCGAGCGCGGCGTAGTCTCCGGTCACGTAGGTGATGGGCATATCGCTGGGGGTTGCCTTTTGCGCCGCGGCAAGGCTCGATGCATTAAGATCGACTCCCACCAGCCGCGCCTGCTTTCCGTGCCTTGCAGCCCAGCGGGCGATTGCGCGCAGCATGTCGCCATCGCCATAGCCCACGTCGAGCAGGCTGAAGCTGTCGCGCCCGGCCAGTGCGCGTTCGAGAAAGGCAAGGGTGGGGCGATAGGCGAGCGTGAGGCGGTTGACCTTCGCGAGGTCGGCGATGAGCGCTTCGTAGGTGGCGCGATCAAGCGCCGGGTCGTCCATCAGCTCCTCGGCCTGACGCCGCTCAGCCAGCATGATCGTGCCACGCGTAGTGCAGGCCTTCCACCGCCAGCCCGGGCCCGAAGGCCAGCGCGACGCCGTGTTCGGGCCGCTGTGCCATGCCCCGCTGAAGCACGAACAGCACCGTGGCCGATGACATATTGCCGCAAGTGCGCAGCACCTCACGCGAGTGAGCGAGCGCATCATCCGGCAAATCAAGCGCGCGCTCCACCGCATCGAGGATCGAGCGCCCGCCGGGGTGGATCGCCCAGCTGTCTATCGCTTCGGCTCCGGCAGCACCGACTATTTCGCGCAGCGTGGCGGGGTCTTCGAGTTGTTCGACCAGTCGTCCCGGAACCGCTCCTGAAAGGTGCATGGCAAAGCCGGTGTCGCCGACGTGCCAGGTGATCAGCTCCGCCGCATCGTTGAGCGTGAGCGAAAGCGCCTCTCCCAGCGCCAGCCCTTCGCCCGATGCGCTGACCACGGCGGCGGCCGCACCATCGGCGAACTGCCCCATCGCCAGCAGCTGCTCGAGATCGTCGGTGTCCTGCATGTGCAGCGTACACAGCTCGACCGTCAGCACGAGCACGCGGGCAGCAGGATCGGCGCGCACGATCATCGCGGCGGTGCGCAGCGCGGTGATCCCGGCGTAACAGCCCATGAAGCCCAGAAACAGGCGCTCGACCGTTGCAGGAAGGCCCAGTCGCCGCGCCACCACCTGATCGAGCCCCGGCGCCATGAACCCGGTGCAGCTGGCGGTGACCATATGGGTGATGCCGGAAAGCTCGGGCAATTTCCCGATCGCTTCCACCGCGAGATCGGGCGCGCTGGCGGCATAGTGGGCCATGCGCGCGGCGGTCCCCGGTGAGGCACCGGCATTGTAGAAACTGCCGAAGCCGATCCGGCCATCATCCTGGGATAGCACGGAAAACCGCTGGTCGATGCCGCTGCGGGCCATCATGCGATGAAAGATCGCCGCCCCGCGCGAGCCGCTCAGCTGGCGTTCGGCCCAGTCGTTATAGTTGTGATGCACCTCGCATTGCGGGGTCGCCGTGGCGATGGCGTTGACACGGGGCCTGCTGCGGGTGGGGATCGGGGTCATTCAAAGGTCAACGATCCGTGGCCCCGAAGGGTCCGCCTAGGCACAGAATTCGGTCCGCGCGGCGCGATATTCGTCAATCAGCTGCGCGCAGATGTCCGCCGCCGGGCGTACCGCGCGGGTGGCCCCAACGCCGTGTCCGGCCGACCAGATCGTCTTCCACGCCCGCGCTTCGTCGTTCAGCGTCATCTCGCCGTGGCCATCGGGCAGAGTGGCGCTGGCGAGGCTGGGGGTGAGGAAGTTCGCGCCCACGCCGGTAACCTTGTCGGTATAGGTGATGTCCTTGGCGCTGGCCTCGGTCATCATCTGCTTTTGCGCCTCGCCCGCCATGCTTTCAGCGGCGGCGATAAAGTGCGAGCCGAGGTAGCCGAACTGCGCGCCCATCATCTGCGCGGCAGCGATATGGCGTCCGTGGCTCATCGCGCCCGAAAGGATCAGCGGGCCGTCAAACACCTCGCGAATTTCGCTGAGCAAGGCGAAGGGGCTGAGCGTCCCGGCATGTCCGCCAGCACCGGCGGCAACGGCGATAATCCCGTCGACCCCGGCTTCGGCGGCCTTTTCGGCATGGCGGCGCTGGATCACGTCGTGGAACACCAACCCGCCATAGGAGTGCACCGCCGCCACCAGATCGGGCACCGCGCCGAGCGAGGTGATGACCAGCGGCACCTTGTGCTTTACGCAAAGCTCCAGGTCGACCTCGACGCGCGGGTTCGTCTTGTGGACGATCAGGTTCACGCCATAGGGCGCAGCATCAGGGCCGCACCGCTCCTCGATCTCCCACAGCCATTCGTCGAACCCGGCGCTGGAGCGCTGGTTAAGCGCAGGAAACGTGCCCGCGAGGCCGGCCCGGCAGCATTCCACCACCAGATCCGGCCCCGAGACGAGGAACATCGGTGCAACGATCGCGGGGATCGCCAGTCGCGATGCGAAGGCCTCGACCCCGGATGCCGGAGTGACGGTCAAAACGCCTCCTCAGGCAGCTCCATCATGCTCGCTTTGCCGCTCTTGATCGCCATGAACTGCGCCGTGGCGACGGGCAGCAGACGGTCGAAGAAGAACTGCGCGGTGGTGATCTTGGCCTTGTAGAACGCCTCTTCACCGGTGCCTTCGGCAAGCTTGGCATGGGCGATCTTGGCCGCCTTGGCAAAGCAATAGGCCATGGCGACAAAGCCGAGCAGGCGCAGGTAGTCGGTCGCGGCGGCGGCGGCTTCTTCGGGGTCTTTCAGCCCCTTCTGCGCGATATGGCCGGTGCTAAGCTGCAGCGCGCCGAAGCTCTGTTGCAGCGAACCGACCAGCTTGCCGATAGCGGGATCGGCGGCATGGTCCTCGCAGAACTGCGAAACCGGGTGGAAGAAGCTGCGCAGGTTGCGGCCCATCCGGTGCGGCAGCTTGCGGCCCACTAGGTCAAGCGCCTGAATGCCGTTGGTGCCCTCGTAGATCTGGGCGATCCGGGCATCACGCGCGAATTGCTCGACGCCCGATTCCTGAATGTAGCCGTGACCGCCATAGACCTGCACCGCCAGCTGGGCGCTTTCGTGACCAAGGTCGGTGAACAGGGCTTTGACCACCGGCGTCATCAGCGCGATGAAATCGGTCGCCCGTTCGCGCGCTTCCGGCTCCTTCGCGGCGTGCTGTGCGTCAAGCGCACGGCTCACCCAGGCCGACAGGGCGCGGCAGCCCTCGTTGTAGGCGCGCATGGTCATCAGCATCCGGCGCACGTCCGGGTGGACGATGATCGGATCGGCCGGGCCATCGGGGTTCTTCACGCCCGACAGCGAACGCCCCTGCAAGCGGTCCTTCGCGTAATAGACGGCGGACTGGTAGGCGATTTCGCCCACGCCAAGGCCCTGAATGCCGACTGCCACGCGCTCGGTGTTCATCATCGTGAACATGGCCTCAAGGCCCTTGTTGGGCTCGCCGACCAGCCAGCCCTTCGAGCCGTCAAAGCTCATCTGGCAGGTGGCCGAGGCCTTGAGGCCCATCTTGTGCTCGATCGCGGTCGGCCCGGCCTTGTTGTGCTCGCCCGGCTCGCTATCGGCGTTGGGCAGGTACTTGGGCACGAGGAACAGCGAGATGCCTTTCACGCCTGCAGGCGCATCAGGCAGACGTGCGAGCACGAGGTGAATGATGTTCTCGGTCAGATCGTGGTCACCGGCGGAGATGAAGATCTTGTTGCCGGTGACGAGGAAGCTGCCGTCATCCTGTGGTTCGGCCTTGGTGCGCAGCATGCCGAGGTCGGTGCCGCAATGCGCCTCGGTCAGGCACATCGTGCCCGACCATTCGCCGTTGGCCATTTTTGGGAGATAAAACTCTTTCAGCTCGTCGCTGCCATGGGCCTCCAGCGCGACCATCGCGCCGCCCGTAAGGCCGGGGTACAGCCCGAACGAGAGGTTGGCCGAACAGGTCATCTCCTCGACCATCTTGCCGAGCGAATGCGGCGCGTTCTGGCCGCCCCACTGTTCGTCCACACCGAGCCCGGCCCAGCCGCCTTCGCAGAACGCCTTGTAGGCCTCCTTGAAGCCTTTGGGCGTGGAAACGGTGCCGTTTTCGAGCTTGCAGCCTTCCTGATCGCCCGGCCAGTTGATCGGCAGCAGCACTTCCTTGCACAGCTTGCCCGCTTCCTCGAGGATCGCGGCGGACACGTCGCTATCGAAATCCTCGAACCCTTCGAGGTCGCCAAAGCCATCGTCGGTGTGCAGCTCTTCGAGCACGAAGCGCATGTCGCGAATGGGTGCGTCATAGACTTGCATCGCGTCTCTCCCTTAGTTGCGCAGGGGCTTGCCGGTTTCGAGCATATGCTCGACCCGGGCCTGCGAATTTGGATTGCGGACCAATCGCATGAAGCTCTCGTATTCCAGCTTGAGCATCTGGTCCTCGGTCACGACTTCGGTCGGATCGGTGTCGCCGCCGGTCAGCACATTGGCCAGCTCTGCTGCCACGACCTCGTCATGCGGGGTGGCGATGCCGCGTTTGCGGAAGCCGTCCACCGCCAGCTTGAGCGCTGCGCGGCCCGATGCGCCGGGGAGGCGGAACTCGGGCTTTTCGGGCGGCACATAGCCATCGACCATCGACAGCGCGCGCTGCTTGGCGTCAAACAGCAAGCGGTCGCGGTTCATGGTGACCTGGTCGGTTGGACGCAGGAAGCCCAGTTCCTTGGCATTGGCGGCGCTCTTGGCCACGGTGGCGGTGGAGACGATTTCGAACACCTTGCTCACCGCTGCCATCGGCCCCTTGGGTGCGCGCGGATTGTCGATCCAGCGTTCGAGCATCTCGCCGCAGCCGCCCCAGCCGGGGACGATGCCCACGCCGGTTTCGACGAGGCCGATATAGGTCTCGGCATGGGCCTGAATCGCATCCGAATTGAGGCAGACCTCACACCCGCCGCCCAGAGCGAGGCCCGTAGGCGCGGCAACGACGGGGAAGGGCGCATATTTGAGCGCCTTCAAAGCAGCCTGTCCGCCTTTGACCAGCTTTTCGACTTCGCTCCACGCGGCGATATTCATCGCGAAGATAGCAAGGCCGAGGTTCGCACCAGCCGAGAAGGCCGGGCCTTCGTTGTAAACCACCAGCGCCTTGAAGTCCTTCGCCACCAGCGGCACGGCCTGATGGATCAGCTTCATGACATCGCCCTCGAGCGTGTTCATCTTGCCGGTGAATTCGAGGCAGGCGACCCCGTCGCCGACGTCCCACAGCGCAGCGGAGGCATTCTTGATGAGCGGCTCGGCGGAGAGCTTGATGTCCTCCAGCAGCACCACACCCTCGGGGCGCACCACGTCGTGATACTCACCATCGGTGCCGAAATACTGGCGCTTGCCGTTCTCGACCCGGTAGAAGCTGCCATCACCGACCTGTTCGAGCAGCGGCGGCACGGGCAGGCCATCGGCCTTCAGCCGCTCGACCAGCTTGGCCGCGCCGATCTTGTCGATCATCTCGAACGGGCCCGACTTCCAGTTGTAGCCGAGCTTCATCGCATCATCGACGCCGACGATGGTCTCAGTCGCCTCGGGCACGATGCTGGCCGAATAGGACAGGGTCGGGCCGAGAATGGCCCAGGCATAGTCGCCCACCTTGCCGGGAATGGAGATAAGCTTGCCGAGGTTGCCCTTGGCTGCCGAACCGCGCACCACGCTTGATCCGCGCGCGGCGGAAAATTCGCCGCTCTTGAGGTCGATGGCTTCCTTGACCTTGCCGCCGCCTTCACGGTTGATGCGGTAGAACCCGCCCTTGCCCTTGCGGCCGGTATAGCCTTCGGAAATCAGATTCTCGATCAGCGGCTCGCTGCGGGCGATCTTTTGATAGGGATCGTCGGCGGGCAGGGTGCTGGTGAGGCTCTTTTGCAGATAGGGCATCAGGTCGAGCCCGATCAGGTCGATCAGCCCGAAAATGCCGGTCTTGGGTACGCCCATCGGCTTGCCGCCAATGGCGTCGGCATCTTCCACCGATATGCCCATGTCGAAGGCAGCGTTGACTGCGGCCTGAATCCAGAAGGTGCCGATGCGGTTGGCGATGAAACCCGGCGAATCCTCGCAGGTCACCGGCGTCTTGCCGAGCTTGCGGTCGGCAAAGTCGCTCACCTTGGCGACGGTGGCCGGATCGCTGTGCGGACCCGCCACGATTTCGATCAGCCGCATGTAGCGCGGCGGATTGAAGAAGTGCGTGATGAGGAAGTCGCGCTTGAATTCGTCCGAGCGGCCATCGGTCAGCTGCGCGAGCGGGATGGTCGAGGTGTTCGAACTCACAGCCGTGCCGGGTGTGCGGACCTTTTCCAGCTTGGCGTAAAGGTCTTGCTTGATGTCGAGTCGCTCGATGATCGCCTCGATCACCCAGTCACACTCGGCCACCTTGTCGAGGTGATCCTCGATATTGCCCGTTTCGACCAGCTTGGCCGCGCGCTTGCTCATGAAGGGGGCGGGGTCGGTCTTCAGCATCTTCGCAACCGCGCCCTCGGCGATGGCATTGCGGTTGCTGCCCTCCTTGGGGACGATGTCCAGCAGCAACACCGGCACGCCCGCATTGGCGACCTGCGCGGCTATACCGGCACCCATGGTGCCAGCCCCGATCACGCAGACTTTTGAGATTGTGCTGTCACTCATTATTCAGCCTCCAGGATGGTGGCGATGCCTTGGCCGCCGCCGATGCACTGCGTGGCGAGTGCATATTTCTTGCCCTCGCGCTTCAGCAATTGGGCGACCTTACCCGTGATCCGCGCGCCCGTCGCGCCGAGCGGGTGGCCGATGGCGATGGCGCCGCCGTCGAGGTTGATCTTTTCGGTCGGGATGCCGAGGTCGCCGATGCAGGCAAGCGACTGGCTGGAGAAGGCCTCATTCAGTTCGACGATGTCGATATCGTCCATCGTCAGGCCCGCCCGCTTAAGCGCCTTCTTAGTCGCTTCGACCGGGCCGATACCCATGATCTCGGGCGCGCAGCCGGAAATGGCCATGGACTTGATCTTGGCGATGATCGGCAGCCCGTTGGCCTTGGCATATTCCTCCGAGCAAACCAGCACGGCGGCCGCGCCATCTGTCAGCGGGGAAGAGGTGCCGGCGGTGACACTGCCGTTCTTGTCGAAGGCGAGCTTGAGACCGGCAAGGTCTTCGGCAGTGGTGCCGGGGCGGGGCGTGCCGTCCGCGTCAACAAGGCCATTGGCGGTCTCGATCGGGATGATCTCGTCCTTCAGCTTGCCCGCTTCGATGGCAGCACCTGCCTTCTTCTGACTGGCTAGGGCAAACTCTTCCTGCGCCGCGCGCGACAGGTCATACTTCTTCGCCACGTTCTCGGCGGTGTCACCCATGCCGACATAGGCGGCGCTGCGCTTGGCCAGCTCGGGGTTGGGCATGGGATTGAACCCGGTCATCGGCACCCGGCTCATCGATTCGACGCCGGCGCAGATGAACACCTCACCCGCGCCCAGCGCGATCTGGCCCGCGGCATAGTGAATAGCGCTCATCGAGGAGCCGCAGAAGCGGTTCATCGTGATCCCGCCGATCGACTGCGGCAGGTCTGCCAGCAGCACCACGAGACGGGCGAGGTTGAAACCCTGTTCGCCCTCGGGGAAGGCGCAGCCGAGCACCAGATCCTCGATGCCTTCAGCCTTCACGCCCGTGCGTTCGATCAGGCCCTTGATGGTGTTGGCAGCAAGATCGTCAGGGCGTACCTTGGCGAGCGCGCCGCGATAGGCAGGATGGAAGGGGGAGCGGACATATCCGGCAATAACAGCCTGGCTCATGGGAACGGTGCCTTTCTCTCTTCTCTCCAGCGCATTGACCTTTTGCGCCGTTTTGTTACGATAAAGTTCAGAGCCTGACGTATACGTCAAGCCAAGCAAAATCAAGATGCGGTTTCTTCCAGTCTAACGCATCATAACGGGAAAGGGTGCCTGATGAACCAGGCTGAATCGGAAATCCTGCCGCTCGATACGAGTCGCATTCTCGACGCATCGGGCCACTTGCGCAAACGGGTTCTGACCGAGGCGCTGGACCATTCGGTTGCGACCCATCCCAATCGCATCGCGATGGATTTCCTTGGCCGTGAATGGACTTATGCCGAACTTGGTGAAGCGGTGGACCGGCTGGCGGGCGGGCTGGCCGATGCAGGGCTGGGCAAGGGCGACCGGTTCGGCCTGTGCCTGCCCAACACGCCCTATTCTGTGATCGTTTATTTTGCCGTCCTGCGGCTGGGCGCGATCGTGGTGAACCTCAACCCGCTCTATTCCGAGCACGAGCTGGAATTCCTGATCGCCGACTCGGGGGCGAAGATCATCGCCGTGCCCGATCTCGAAGCCTTGCACGGCAAGGTTGCCGCTGCGCATGGCAAGAGCGCGCTCGAACGCATCCTGCTGTGCCCGATGGCCGACGTGCTACCGTTCTGGCAGGGCCTTGGTCTGCGTACCCTGAAGCGCGGCGACCTCGCCAAGAAGCGTGCCGGGGTGGACTATCTCGACTACCGCCGCCTCGCCGCCCATGCACCGCTGGCGCAGCAGGCCGATATCACACCGGATGACGTGGCCGTGCTGCAATATACCGGCGGCACCACCGGCAGGCCGAAGGGCGCGATGCTCACCCACGCGGGGCTGGCGGCGAATTCGGCGCAGATGATGCTGCACGTGGGCAATGAGCGGGCCATGCAGGAACGCACGCTGGGCGTGCTGCCGCTGTTTCATGTGTTCGGGCTGACCTGCGTGCTCAACTACGGCATCGACACCGCCAGCGAACTGGTGCTGCTGCCGCGCTTCGTGATGGACGAGGTGCTGGCGACGGTGAAGCGCAAGCCGCCGACGCAGATTTTCGCCGTGCCCACGATCTACAACGCCATCGGTTCGCTGCCCGATAACAAGGTGCCCGACCTCTCGATGGTCCGCACCTCGATCTCGGGCGGGGCACCGTTGCCGTTCGATGTGCGCAGCCAGTACGAGCGGCGCACCGGTTCTCCCATCTCGGAAGGCTATGGCCTGACCGAGGCCTCGCCGATCATCACCTGCAATCCGCTGCTCGGGCGCACGCCGGTGAAGGATAATTCGGCCGGCCCTGCCTTTCCGCACACCATCATCGAGATTCGCGATCCCGAAACCGGCGAATGCTGCAAGGGCGTGGGCGAACGCGGCGAGGTTTGCGCGCGCGGGATGCAGCTGATGCGCGGTTACTGGAACCGCCCCGACGCCACCGAGACCGCCTTCGTTGATGGCGCACTGCGCACGGGGGATATCGGCTATCTCGACGAGGATGGTTACCTGTTCCTGGTCGACCGCATCAAGGACATCATCCTGTGCTCGGGCTACAACGTCTATCCACGCATCATCGAGGACGCCGCCTATGAGCATCCGGCGGTGAAGGAAGCCGTTGCGATAGGGATACCCGACGACTACCGCGGTGAGGCACCTAAGCTGTTTATCGCCTTGCACGATGGGATGGACCTGTCCGAGGCTGAGCTTGACGCCTTTCTCAAGGACAGACTGAACCCAATCGAAATGCCCGACGCATACGAATTCCGCCCCGAGTTGCCCAAGACCCTGGTCGGCAAGCTCGAAAAGAAAGAACTGGTTGCCGAGGAGCGTGCCAAGGCCGCCGCGCGCAAGGAGGAGACATCGGCATGACCGAGATGGCAGAAACAGGCTCAGTTGCCGCTGAAGAGGGCCTCAAGTCGATAGCCGAGGCTTCGGAGGAGCTGGGTGTGACCCAGCGCACTTTGCGCTTCTATGAGGACAAGGGGCTGATTCAGCCGCGCCGCGTGGGAGCGATGCGTGTCTATTCGCGGCGCGAGATGGGGCGGATGCAGCTGATCCTGCGCGGCAAGCGGCTGGGCTTCTCGATTCGCGAGATCGGGGAGTTCCTGTCGCTCTACGATGCCGATCGCGGCAAGGAGAGCCAGATGCGCCACTTGTTGCAGCAGGTCGCAGACCGTCTTGGCGAACTGCGGCACCAGCGCGACGCGATCGACAAGACCATCGCCGAGCTCGAAGTGATCGAGCAGGAAGCGCGCGACCAGCTTCCGCGCTGAAACACTCACATTTTCAGTGGGTTAGTGCGAATGGTGGGCGTAGCAAGGATTGAACTTGCGACCCCTACGATGTCAACATAGTGCTCTACCACTGAGCTATACGCCCACACCATTCGGGTTTGCCGTTTAAGGCAGGCGCGCCCTCTAGCGTCAGCTGAGGGCGCTGGCAAGGCCTCAGTTTAACGCCAGCGCCTGATCTTCGAACATCCGCTCCACTTCGAGCACCAGATCACGCAGGTGGAAGGGTTTTGAGAGCATCTTGGCATTCGACGTTTCGCGGCTGGCGCGCAGTGCGACGGCGGCGAATCCGGTGATGAACATCACCTTGGTCCCGGGGCTGATCTCATTGCAGCGCTGGGCCAGCTCGATCCCATCCAGCTCGGGCATGACGATGTCGGACAGCAAGAGGTCGAACACTTCGGTTTCGAGCAAGGGGATAGCGTCCATCCCATTGCCCACCGACATTACCGAATAACCAGCCTGTTCCAGCGCTCGCGTGAGGTAGGTGCGCATTGCGTCGTCGTCTTCGGCGAGCAGGATCCGGATCATGCTTTCTTCCCTGTCCATGAGTGAGCCCAAGCCCTAGCTCGAAGCGGTTACAAATTCCTCCATGGAATCCGGCCTGACCGACTTTGAGACAGCCTGAAGGGGCAAGGATAATATCCACCGTTAGGCGCGCCGCTGTGCAGCGGCCGATTTTGACATAGGCGGCAATCCGGGCCAGCAATGGGCGATGACGCTCACGCCGCCCCGAAAGAGCGATTCGCAGGCATTGCGAGCCCGATCGACAGCATCGCAGACCCATGGTGGTGGCTCGTTGCCGGGAATGCGCGGCCAGCCAGCCTTCGTGCTTCACCGCCGCGATCCAGCGCCGATCCCGGTGCTCATTGCTGTCCCGCACGCCGGGCGGACCTATCCATCCGACCTGCTGGCGCGAATGCGCAATCCAGCGATGGCCTCGGTGCGGCTGGAAGACCGCCTGATTGATCTGGTGGCCGAACAGGTCGCGCTTGAGACCGGGGCTGACCTGCTGGTCGCCCGCGCGCCCCGTGCGATGATCGACCTCAATCGCGCCACCGATGACATGGATTGGGACATGGTGATGGGCGGGGCACCAAGCGGGGAGCGGGGCTCGTTTGCGCGCTTTGCCGCCGGACGGCGCTCGCGCAGTGGGCTGGGGCTGGTGCCACGGCGTCTGCCGGGCATGGGCGAACTGTGGCGCCAGCGCCTGACACCGACGGAACTGGGCGCGCGCATCGACGAGGTGCATCAGCCATACCACCGCGAGCTGGAAACCAGCATGGAACGCCTGCGCGATCGCTGGGGCACGGCCTTGCTGATCGATTTGCACTCGATGCCACCACTCGGCCCGAAAACCGGTGTCGGGCGCGCGGTGGACTTCGTTATCGGCGACCGGTTCGGAGCATCCTGCGATGGCGGGCTCGTGCAGAGCGCGCTGGCGCATTTTTCAGCGAACCGATGGCTTGCCAGCCATAACCGGCCCTATGCTGGCGGCTATGTGCTTGACCGGCATGGCGCGCCGGCGCGCGGGCTGCACGCGATGCAGGTGGAGGTCTGCCGGCAGGCCTATCTTGAGGAAACCATGCATGAGCCGGGGCCCGGTCTGGAGGGAGTCGTCACCGTGCTCGTCGGACTAGTTCGCCTGCTTGCTGACGAGGTTAGCCTGCGCGGCGGCGGGCGAGCGCTGGCAGCCGAATAGGCAAGAAAAAACCACCTCGTGCAGAAAGCACGAGGTGGCCAAGGTTCAGGGAGGAGGTGTGCCTCGGCACACCATCCGGCCAAGCCATGAGGGGAGCTTTGCCGGACGCTTCCAGTATAAGAAAGGCCCGCGCCTTTTCAAGCACGGGCCTTGGATGAAATTGTCGCAAACTGCATCAATCGTATCAACTTCGAAGTGCGGCATCGGCACTTCGAAGCGATACGACGCAATCAGTTGACTGCAGGAGCCTCGGCAGCCTGCGGGCCCTTGCCCTGCTGCGCCTGCTTGCCGAACACGACACGCATCAGGTCGAGCGAGAACAGGTGCGCGTGGATCAGCGGCAGCATGCCGTTCTCGTTCCACTTGCGCAGTTGATCGCCGCGCAGTTCGCGCAGCTTTTCCTGGTTCACCATCTTGAAGCCGCGATAGACGAACGGCTGGTCGGGGTTGTCGTTGCGCTGGATCGAGACTTCGCCGTCCATCAGCAGGTCCGCCTTCACCAGCTCATCGACGAAGCTCTGGGTCTTCATCCCGGCTTCCTCGAACTTTTCGCAGAACTGGAGCAGGTTCTGGGTGTGCTCGGTCGGTTTGTTTTCGGCGTCGAACAGCGGCTGGCCGTCCTTGAATTCGCCGATCAGCGAGCTGGTCGGATCGAAGCACAGCGACAGGTTCTCCGACGACGGGTCGATCTTGGCGAGGAGGAACGGATAGCGGCGCACATAGGCGGGCACATAGGGCGTGCCGATCGGGGCGCCTTCGTCGTCGAAGAACACGTTCACGCCTTCGTTAAGGCCCATTAGCGCCAGCGGCACCGGCTTTTCACCTGCCGAGAACACGATCGGATAATCGCGCTGCGCAGCGGGGAATTCCTCGGCCGTGAGCGGGATCGCATGTTGGTTGACAACCCAGTCGGCCCGGTCGACCGAACGGGCATTCCAGCCGCCGTGCTGGTTGCTGTTGAGCGGAATAAGATCCTTGTACAGGATCGGCAGGCTGGCTTTCGGCTCAGAGGCCATACAATCTTCTCCAAAAAATCAGATTACTTGGTAATGGGTTGTGCGGTCTGGCTTGGCAAACCGCGCTCGTCTTGTGAATGACTGGTATTCAGGCCGTAGTCTTTAGAATTTTCGATTCAGCTGTGCAACCTAGGGCACCAGCTTACCGGGATTTAGTAACCCGCCAGGATCGAGCGCATGCTTGACCTGCTGCAACAGCGCCACCTTCACGGGATCGCCCATGCGCCCGAATGTCTCGCGCTTGAGCTGGCCAATCCCGTGTTCAGCGCTGATCGATCCGCCCCATTCGGTGACCAGGGCATAGACCTGCTCGCTGATGGCCTTGGCATCGCCTTCGTACCACTCGGCGGCATCGACACCGCTCGGGGCGATAACGTGGAAATGGACATTGCCATCGCCAAGGTGGCCGAAGGCGACGGCCTGGGTGCCCGGCCAGTCTTTCTCCAGCAGGGGCACGGCCATATCCACGAAGTCGGGCATACGTTGCACCGCGACAGAGATGTCGTGTTGCACGGCCGGGCCTTTTTCGCGCTCTGCAGCGGCGATCGAATCGCGCAGCAGCCAGAACTGTTCAGCCTGAGTCTCGTTGGCCGCAATCGCTGCGTCTTCGAGCAAGCCCGCCTCGAAGGCGCTGGCCATCATGTTTTCAGCCAGTTCGCCCAGCTGGTCGCGCGTGTCCGCATCGGCCACGAGTTCGATCAGCGCGTGCCAGCCATGCGCCTCGCCAAGCGGCGCGCGTGAGCCGGGGAGGTGGTGCAGCACGTCTTCCAGTGTGTTCTGCGCCATCACCTCGAAGCCTTCGAGCGCATTGCCCGCCTGCTTCTGGCAATGCAGCAGCAACTGTCGGGCTGCGGGGAGGGTTGGCACACCGGCCCAGATCACCCGCCGTTCGGCAATTGCCGGTTCGAGCTTCAGGGTCGCCGCGGTGACAATCCCGAGCGTGCCTTCCGAGCCGATCAGCATCTGCTTGAGGTCGAACCCGCGGTTATCCTTCATCAGCGGGGTGAGGGCAGAGAACACGCTGCCGTCGGCCAGCACTGCCTCCAGCCCGAGAACCTGCGCGCGCATCATGCCATGGCGCAGCACCTGAGTGCCCCCGGCGTTGGTGGAGATCAGCCCGCCAATGGTCGCCGATCCCTTGCCGCCGAGCGTGAGCGGAAAGCGCAGGCCCTCGGCTTCGACCAGCTCGTGCAGCGTTTGCAGCACCAGCCCCGCCTCACAGGTGATCTGCATGGAAGCCGGATCAAACGTGCGCACCTTGCTCATCCGTCGTAGCGACAGCACCAGTGCATCGCCGCTCTCATCGGGCGTGGCACCTCCGCACATGCCCGAATTGCCGCCCTGCGGCACGATCGGCACGCCATATTCGCCGCACAGCTTGACCAGCTGAGCGACCTCTTCGGTCGAAGCGGGCGAGGCGAGGGCGACCGCGCGGCCAGTAAAACGGCCGCGCCAGTCGGTCAGCCATGGCTCGACCAGTTCGGGATCTTGCGTGAAGCCGCGCTGGCCAAGCAGGTCGGCAGCGCGGGCGGCGAAGGTTGCAATGTCGCTCATGAGCGGGCTGATGCCAGCACCGCGGCCACTTTGCAAAGGCTTGCGACAGGGGTTAAGCCACTATTCAACCGGGTGGTCTAGAAGGGCAATCCGTCATGCCAATTGTTTGCTGATGTTTGCCAATCGCCCCTGCGACATATGAAACTTGCTCTTCCTCTCCTTGCCGGCCTTGCGCTGCTTTCCGCCTCAGTGGTGGCGGAACGCGCTGCGCATGCCGAAGGGCCGGGAGGTGGGCCGGGTGAGGCGTCCTTGCCGGGTGGCTTCGAAGGCACGGTTGATCCACGTCTGCGCGTGCTCGAACGCGCGGCAGAGCCGGAAAAGGCGCAGCAGGTCCGGATCGAACGACGGGTGGTGATCCGCATCTCGCCCAGTCGCGGCGCCACCAGCTCGCGCCTCATGGCCGAGCTGCCGCGTCGCACCATGTCAGCCCGGTTCCAGGAAGCCGATCATGCCGATTGCCTGCCGCTTGACCAATTGGCGAGTGTGCAGCCGATGGGCGACGACAGACTGCTGCTGATCACACGAGACCGCCACCTGCTGTCCGCTTCGCTTGACCGTTCATGCAGCGCGCAGGCCTTCTACGCGGGCTTTTACGTGGAGCGGAACGAGGACGGGCGACTGTGCGTGAACCGTGACGAACTGCAGTCACGTGCGGGTGACACCTGCCGCATCTCCAGCCTGAGCCGTCTGGTCGCAGCGCGCGACTAGGCAAGGATCAAGCGCGCCAGACTGCAAAACCTTGACTTTTGCGCCCGCGCGGGCAAAGGGCGCGCTGGTGTTCGTGGCTGGGGCGTTTTCCCGGTCCACGATAACTTTTCGGCACCACGCGATACGGCGCAGTGCCTCCACATGATCCGGACAGATACACCGCCTATGAAATTTGCCGATCTCGGCTTGTCAGACGAATTGCTCAAGGCCGTCAGCGATGCGGGCTACGAGGAGCCGACCGCTATTCAGGCCGAGGCGATTCCGACCGTGTTGATGATGCGCGATCTGATAGGCATCGCCCAGACCGGCACCGGCAAGACCGCCAGCTTCGTCCTTCCGATGATCGATGTTCTGGCAAATGGTCGCCGCCGCGCGCTAATGCCGCGTTCGCTGATTCTCGAGCCGACCCGAGAGCTGGCCGCGCAGGTGGCAGAAAATTTCGAGAAGTACGGTGCCAACCACGATCTGAAGATGGCGCTGCTTATCGGCGGCGTGCAGATGGGCGATCAGATCAAGGCGCTGAACGACGGCGTCGACGTCCTGATCGCGACGCCGGGCCGCTTGATGGATCTGTTCGAGCGTGGGAAAATCCTGCTCAACGGTTGCGATCTGCTGGTGATTGATGAGGCGGACCGGATGCTCGACATGGGCTTCATCCCCGACATCGAGTTCATCTGCGAGAAGCTGCCGACACCGCGCCAGACGCTGCTGTTTTCCGCCACTATGCCGGGGCCGATCGCCAATCTGGCGAAGAAGTTCCTCTCGAACCCCAAGCGGATCGAGGTGAGCCGTGCGGCGTCCACCAACGACAATATCACTGCCTTCAAGATCCCGGTGAAGACCCGCGAGAAGCGCGAGACGCTGCGCTGGCTGCTGCGCAACGACCTGGTGGAAACCGCGATTATCTTCGCGAACCGCAAGACCACCGTGCGCGAGGTCAACAAGAGCCTGCAGAGCCATGGCTTTGCCAGCGGCGAGATCCATGGCGACATGGACCAGTCGAGCCGCATTGCGGAGCTTAACCGCTTCAAGTCGGGCGAGATCAACATTCTCGTGGCTTCTGACGTCGCCGCACGCGGGCTCGACGTGAAGGGTGTGAGCCACGTGTTTAACTTCGACACGCCCTGGCACCCGGACGACTATGTCCACCGCATCGGCCGCACGGGCCGCGCGGGCAATTTGGGCCGGGCCTTCACCTTCGTTTCCGACGAAGACGCCGAAGCCATGGCCAATGTCGAGAAGCTGACCGGCAATCCCGTTGCCGTGTTCGGCAAGAAAGACGTGCGCGTCGAGCTGCCCAAGGCCAAGGCAAAGGCCGAACCTAAGGCGCAGGCCAAGGCGGAGCCGGAGCAGCAGCGCGAGGCAGAGCCAGCTGAAGAGGAAGCTCCGCGCAAGGCTCGTCGTGAGCGGCCTGAGCGCAAAGCTAGCGAAGAGCGTAAGCCGCGCGAGGATCGGCCGGCACGGCAACGTGACCGGCAGGACGACGAGCCAGTGCCAGCTGGTGAGTGGAACGGTCCGCAGCCCAGTTTTCTCGGGGTCAGCGCTATTTGAGCGCCTCGGCCTTCGCCGAATAGACTTAGTTTGTCGTATTGTAACAGGGCTCGGTGCATGCTTCCGGGGCCGTCTTGCAATGGGTGCGAGCGGACGTCCTGACGCTCACCATCTCCTGGCGAAGCGCAATCTCTAAGGTCCTGTAAGCGAAGCACCAATGGACCAGTTGCGAAGCTACAAGGCGAGCGGCACCGACCGCGAGAGTGGCAATACCCGCACGCTCGATTTCGACGAGAGCGATGCTGCGGATGCGATCACAGTTTCCGTGCGCACCTTCGGGGCCGGCGAGTTTCTGCTGTTGTGCGAAGACGGCCGCAGCTGGCGAATCCACGTTGCCGAAGATCACTCCTGGTGGCTTGAGTCCGTCTCTCGGCTTTGAGGCCGGGCCTCAGCGGCCAGGACTCAGCTCTCGCGCCCGGTCAGGTAGAGATAGGCGGGATCGAATTCGCTCAGTTGCGCAAGGCCGTCCCAGTCAAGAATCTCCACCACCTGGCCAGTACCGGCGATCAGCCCGGTCTGGCGTAGCTTCTTCAGCATCCGGTTGACGTGCATCTGGGTGTAGCCGAGGCATTCGCCGATCTGCGTCTGGCTCAAGGGGAAGCGGAACGAGCCGCCATCGGTCAGTCCCACCACTTCCGAGCGGCTGTAAATCTCGCACATCAGGTGCGCGATCCGGGCCATGCCATTGCGGGTGCCGATGTTGAGTAGCCACTCGCGATGCATCGAAGCATCGACCATGGTGGAAAACCACAGGATGCGGGCAAAGCGCGGGTGATCCTCGATCAGCTGCGTCAGTGCCCGATGCGGCAGGCGGGCAACCTTGCAGGGCGTGAGCGCGGCGATCGAATGGTCCAGCACTTCCAGCGGATAGCTGTGCAGATCGACGAAATCGCCGGGGATCTGGACTTCCATGATCTGGCGTTCGCCAGCGGCCGTTTCCTTGAAGCGGGCGGCAAAGCCTTCGAGGATCAGCGAGGAATAGCCGATTTTCTCGCCCTCATGCACGAGATAGTCGCCAGCCTTCAGCTCGAATACGTCTTGCAGCTGGGCCGCAATCATGTCGCCTTCATGCTCGGATAGCGAGAAGCGCTTGCGGATCGTGGCCAGGAATTTGCTGATATCGGGCGCCGCGCCGCCGGCAGTGGCGGGCAACTGGGTGTCTAGAAAGTTTCTCATTATCCGTAGCCCCCAACCGGCTCCTTGCAGTCTGGCCGTTTGCACGGTCCAGGCAATAACCAACCATTACCGACTTTGTGCCCGGAGGAAAGACGCAGCTTTATTCCGCCGCAGTAACGAAGCTGTCGATCACCTTCTTGGTGCCGCTCTTCTCGAAGGCGATTTCGAGCTTGTTGCCTTCCTGAGCGAGCACTTCGCCATAGCCGAATTTCTCGTGAAACACGCGCGCGCCGATGGCGATGTCGCTGCGGGGCTTGGCGGCAAAGCTGGCGGCAGAGCGGGTGCTTTCCTTCACCCGGGCCGGCTTCGTTTCGTAGCCGGTGGCGAGTGCGCGTTGCCAGCCGGGGCCGCGCGAGCCGCTCCGCTCAGGCCGGGTGCTTGCGACATGGGCGAAGGGGTCTTCCTGCTCGCTCCAGTTGGCCTGCCAGAGCGACTTGCCCCCGCTCAGCGTGGTTTCTGCCTTGATGTGCTCGTCGGGCAGTTCCTCGATGAAGCGGCTGGGGATCGAGCTGGTCCACTGGCCATAGATGCGGCGATTGGCGGCGTGGAAGATCGTGCACCGCCGCCGTGCGCGGGTGATCGCGACATAGGCAAGGCGGCGCTCCTCTTCGAGGCTGGCCAGCCCGCCTTCATCGAGCGAGCGCTGCGAGGGGAATACGCCTTCTTCCCAGCCGGGCAGGAACACGTGATCGAATTCCAGGCCCTTGGCCGCGTGCATGGTCATGATGGTGACCTTCTCCTCGTCGGAGGCGGCGTCGTTGTCCATCACCAGGCTGACGTGTTCGAGGAAGTCGCCGAGCGTCTCGTAGTCCTCCATCGCGCGCGCCAGCTCGACGAGGTTGTCGGCGCGGCCCGCGCTTTCGGCAGAGCGGTCGGCCTTGAGCATCGCGTCATAGCCCGATTCTTCGAGCACGAGCCGCATCAGTTCGGCCGGGCTGAGGCTTTCGCTTGCCTCGCGCCAGCGCAGGAAGTCGTTCATCAGCGCGCCGATGGTATTGCGCGCGCGGGCGGGCAGTTCGTCGCTGTCGGCCAGCTGCAAGGCTGCGGCGGCCAGCGGCAGCCCCTGCGCGCGGGCATGGCGGTACATGTTCTCGAGCGCCTTCGCGCCGAGCCCGCGCTTGGGCTGGTTATAGATACGCTCGAAAGCGAGATCGTCGGCGGGCTGGGCGATCACGCGCAGATAGGCCAGCGCATCGCGAATCTCGGCGCGTTCATAGAAGCGGAATCCGCCGATAATGCGGTAGTTGAGGCCGATCTGGATGAAGCGGTCTTCGAACTCGCGGGTCTGATACTGCGCGCGCACGAGGATCGCGACCTGTTCAAGCGGCGCACCCTCGCGTTCGAGCCGCTCGATCTCCTCGCCCACGCGGCGCGCTTCCTCGGGCGCATCCCAGACGCCGACCACGCGCAGCTTCTGGCCTTCGGGCAGCTCGGTCCACAAGGTTTTACCCAGCCGCTGCGAATTGCCTTCGATCAGCCCCGAAGCGGCGGCAAGGATCTGCGGTGTGGAGCGATAGTTCTGCTCCAGCCGGACCACCTTGGCACCGGGAAAATCCTTCTCGAAGCGCAGGATATTGGCCACCTCGGCCCCGCGCCAGGAATAGATCGACTGGTCATCATCGCCGACTACGCAGATATTCTTGCGCTCCTGCGCCAGCAGCCTGAGCCACAGGTACTGCACCGCGTTGGTGTCCTGATATTCGTCCACCATCACATATTTGAACCGGCGCTGGTATTGCTGAAGCACCTCGCGGTCGGTCTTCAGGATCGTCAGCATGTGCAGCAGCAGATCGCCGAAATCGCAGGCGTTAAGCGCCTTCAGCCGATCCTGATAGGCGGCATACATCGCCTGGCCCTTGCCATTGGCATAGGCCTCGTTGTCGATAGCGGTGAGGTCGCCCGGCAGCAGGCCGCGGTTCTTCCAGCTGTCGATCAGACCCGCCAGCTGACGCGGCGGCCAGCGCTTCTCGTCGAGATTGGCCTCGCGGATCATCGTCTTGAGCAGGCGCAGCTGATCGTCGGTGTCGATGATCGTGTAGTTGCTTTGCAAGCCCACCAGTTCAGCATGGCGGCGCAGCATCTTGGCACAGATCGAGTGGAACGTGCCGAGCCAGGGCATCCCCTCCACCGCATCGCCGATCAGATCACCCACCCGGTGACGCATCTCGCGCGCGGCCTTATTGGTGAAGGTTACGCAGAGGATCTCGCTCGGCCAGGCCAGCCGTTCGCGGATCAGGTGCGCGAGCCGGTGGGTGAGCGCAGCGGTCTTGCCGGTGCCCGCGCCCGCGAGCATCAGCACCGGCCCCTCGGTGGTGAGCACCGCCTCGCGCTGCGGTTCGTTGAGGCGGGCAAGCCATTCGGGCGTTTCAGAGGAGGCGGGCAGGGTCATAGGCATGCGAACGTTTAGGGAACGTCGTCGTCTTTCGCAACCGTCTGACGGAGCAGCACCAGCCGAGCCGCGCCGACCTTACGCTCGCTTTCGACTTCGAGCCGCTTTAGCTTGATCTCTTCCTTGGCCGCCACTTCGAGCGCGATCCAGGTGGCGGGGCCGATCCAGCCGAGTCGTCCGAGCCGGTCGAGCGCCACTGCGCCCGCGCCGCTGTGGTAAGGCGGATCGAGCAGGATCAGGTCGAGCGGTTCCTTCACCGGGCTGAGCGAGAACACGCTGGCCGCGCGCACATCGCTTTGCGGCGCAGCGCGCAGGTTGGCGATGTTCTGGCGCAGGGCGCGGATCGCCTGGGCGTCTTCCTCGACGAACAGACAATGTGCCGCCCCGCGCGACAAGGCTTCCAGCCCGAGCGCGCCCGAGCCTGCGAACAGGTCTGCCACGCGCAGGCCCTCGAAGGTGCCGAAACGGCTGGCGAGCATCGAGAACAGCGTCTCGCGAGTGCGGTCGGACGTCGGTCGCGTGGCCTCACCCTTGGGTGCGACGAGTGGGCGGCGACGCCAGTCTCCGGCGATAATCCTCACGGCCGGCCCTTCTTCAGCGAAGAGCGGAAACGTTCGACGTGCTCACGCGGCACTTCCTGCGCCCCACCGCGTGGCAGCTCGCCGATGTGGAACGGGCCGTAGGCGGTGCGGATCAGGCGGCTCACTTCCAGCCCGAGATATTCGAGCACGCGGCGCACTTCGCGGTTCTTGCCCTCGGTCAGCGTCATGATGATCCACTGGTTGCGGCCCGTGCGCCGCTCAAGATCAGCCTCGATCGAGCCGAAGCGCATCCCGTCGATCTCGACGCCTTCGCTCAGGGCTTCGAGCTGCTCCTGGCTGACATCGCCAAAGGCGCGGGCGCGATAGGTGCGCGGCACCCCGGTGGCGGGCAGTTCGAGCTGACGCTTGAACTCGCCATCATTGGTGAGCAGCAGCAGGCCTTCGGTGTTGAAGTCGAGCCGCCCGACCGGCATCAGCCGCGGCGCGTCCTTGGGCAGGGCATTGCGCAGCGCGTTGTAGATCGTGGGCCGGCCGGCCGGGTCACGCTCGGCGGTGATCAGGCCCTGCGGCTTGTGGAAGGCGAACAGCCGGGTGCGCTCGGGCTTGGCGACGGGTTTGTCGTCGACCGTCACCCCGCGCAGGTTCTCGATAATGGTCGCGGGCGTGGTGACGAGGTCGCCATTGCGCTTCACGCGCCCGGCCTCGATCATCCGCTCGGCCTCGCGGCGGCTGGCCACGCCTGCGCGGGCCAGCAGCTTGGCGATGCGTTCGCCGGCGGGGCGGTCGCCTGTTTTTTCGTTGTCGCTCATCGCCGCGCCTTAGCCGCGTGCGGGCAACAGGGGAAGGGTGGGCGGTGCAATCCCCATTTCCCGCGCATTCGCCAATTGCCGAGCTTGCATGAACCGTGCGATCAGGCCGCGTACATGGTGCGCTGGGCTAATTGGCTCAGCACGAAGGAGAAGTGAGACGATGGAACCAGACGCAGCAGCAGCGCCCGAACGCGGCCTGTTGGGATCGCTCCGGCCCTATCTGGAAAAGGAATCGCTGGCGGCCTTTTTCCTCGGTGTTTCCTCGGGCTTTCCCTATGCCATGATCGCCGCCACGCTGACCACGCGGCTGGCGCAGGATGGCATTGAAAAGAGCACGATTACAGCCTTCTCGCTCGCGTTCCTGGTATATAATTTCAAGTGGATGTGGGCCTGGGTCGTCGACGCGGTGAAACTGCCGCTGATCGGCGGGCTGGGGCACCGCGTCTCGTGGATGCTGGTGACGGGCGTGCTGGTGATCGCCGCCGTGATAAACCTCGCGCTGGCCGATCCGGCGCAGGATATCGTCTGGACCGCAACCAGCGCCGTGCTGGTGGGCGCGGCGGGCGCGACCTTCGACATCGTGATCGACGCTTACCGGATCGAGACGCTGAAGCCTTATCAGCTCGGCGTGGGGTCGGGCATGAGCCAGTACGGCTGGCGCATCGGTGCAGGGCTCGCCGCAGCGGTGGCCCTGCTGGTGGCGGCGCGCGGGGGCTGGCAACTGGCCTATATGGCCTGCGCGCTGTTTGCCTTTCCCGCCATGCTGACCGCCCTGATTCTCGGTGAACCGGCGCGCCACAAGGTGGAAATCGTGCGCACCGGCATTGCCGAGAAATGGAAGAGCATCGCCGGGCCCTTCACCGAGTTCTTCAAGCGCAGCGGCGCTTTGGTGGTGTTGCTGTTCATCCTCGTCCACAAGATCGGCGACACGCTGGCCAATCTTACGCTGCGCCTGCTGTTCGACGACCTCGGCTACACCAACGACGAGATTGCGATCTACGACGTGGGTGTGGGCTTCTGGGCGCTGATCATCGGAGTGTTCGTGGGCGGCGTGATCTATGCCAAGCTCGGCCTCAAGAAGTCGGTGCTGATCTCGCTGGTGCTGATGGCGATTTCGAACCTCAGCTTTGCGGGCCTTGCCGCAGCGGGCCATTCGAACATCGGCATGGCCGGGGCGATCGGGTTCGAAAACTTTGCCAGCGGCTACGGCGGCGTGGTGGTGGTAGCCTATTTCTCGGCGCTGTGTGACCTGCGCTTCACCGCTTCGCAATATGCGCTGATTTCCGCCGCCGCGAGCATCGTGGGCCGCTTCCTTACCGGCACCACGGCAGGCGCGCTGATCGAGGGTGTGGGATATGTGAACTTCTATATCCTGACGACGCTCGCCGCCTTGCCGGGGATCGTGCTGTTCTGGTGGATGATGCGCACCGGTTTGGTCGATGCCGCGATGGGCACGGCGGGCACGGAGCGGGCGGATGGCGAGGGCGATCAGGCCTGAGTTGCCTGCAGCGCCGGGCCTAAGGCCCGCTCACCCTGAGCCTGTCGAAGGGTAGCCGCGACCTCAGTCCGGCAGGTCGCCGTTTTCAGCCAGCACTTTGCCCGCAAGGTACAGCGAGCCGAAGATCAGCACCGTGCCCTCCTTGGTGGCGGGCAGGGCTTCCAGGGCCTGCATGAAGCTCTCGGCGGTGCCTACCTTGGCCACACCCGCCTCGCGTGCCAGTTCGGCCAGCGTATCGAGCGGGGCATGGTCGCTGCCGGGGATCGGCACGGCGGTGAGGCTGGCAAGATGCGGGGCGACGATCTGGATGAAGCGCCGCGCGTCCTTCACCGCCATCATCGCCACCACCGCGTCGATCGGCTGGTCGACCTTCTGCGACAGGAACGTCGCCAGCGCCTCGGCCGCATCGGGATTGTGCCCGCCGTCGAGCAGGAACAGCCGCTCCGGGTGCGTGGCGGTGACAGGGCCAGCGCCCAGCTTCTGCAACCGCGCGGGCCAATAGGCGCTACGGATGCCCTCGGCGATGGCCTCCTCACTCACTGTAACCGCGCTCTGGTGGCGAATCATCGCGGTGGCCAGCGCGGCGTTATCGGCCTGATGCGCGCCGGGCATGGTGGGGAGCGGCAGGGCCAGTTCGCCCAAGTAGTCACGGTAGGCGATGCCGGTGTCGGAAATGTTGGCGAACCAGTCACGCCCGCGCATGGCGTGGGGCGCGCCCGCTTCCTCCGCGCTGAGGCTCACCCGCGCGGCGACATCGGGCGCATAGGCTTGCGTCACCAGCGGCACGCCCTCGCGCGCAATGCCCGCTTTCTCGTAGGCGATCCGCACCATCGGGTTGGCCTTGGGATCGGGCGCGCCGGGTTCATCGTTGAGCAGAAACGCCTCGTGATCGACGCCGAGCGTGTTCACCGCGCAGACGGCGGGCTTGTCCATCACGTTGGTCGCATCGAGCCGCCCGCCAAGCCCGACCTCGATCACGCAGGCATCGGCCGGGATGCGGTGGAAGGCGAGGAAGGTGGCGACCGTCGTTACTTCGAAGAAGCTCGGGCCGAGGTCTTCCGAAATGTCGAGCACTTCGGCCAGCAGTTCGCCTAGCAGCCGGTCTTCGATTAGCTTGCCCGCGATGCGAATGCGCTCGTTATAGCGCACGAGGTGCGGCTTGGTGGCGGTGTGGACGACCAGCCCCTGCGCCTCGAGAATCGCGCGCAGGTAAGCGCAGGTCGAGCCCTTGCCGTTGGTGCCCGCGACATGGAACACCGGCGGCAGGTCAAGCTGCGGATTGCCCAGCCGGGCGAGCAATTCCTTCACCACGTCGAGCCCGATCCGGCCCTGCGGCAGGCTCAGCGCGGCGAGCCGGTCAAGCTGCGCCTGCACAAAGGCGTCCGAACTGGCGGCAAAGTCTTTCATCGGGGCGGGGTGTCTCAGGCAGCCTTGCGCGGCGTGAGATAGTCAAGCAGCGTTGCCAGCGTCTCTTTGAGATCGTGGCGGTTCACCACCATGTCGACCATGCCGTGCTTGTGCAGATATTCGGCGCGCTGGAAGCCCTCGGGCAGTTGCTCGCGAATCGTTTCCTGGATCACGCGCTGTCCGGCAAAGCCGATTAGCGCATCGGGTTCGGCAATATGCACATCGCCCAGCATCGCATAGCTGGCGGTGACGCCGCCGGTGGTCGGATCGGTCAGCAGCACGATATAGGGCAGGCCAGCCTCCTTGAGGCGGCGGGTCATCACCGTGGTGCGCGGCATCTGCATCAGGCTGAGAATGCCCTCCTGCATGCGCGCGCCGCCAGCAGCGGTGACGGCGATGTAGGCGCAGTTCGCCTTCAGCGCGGCCTCGGCGGCATTGCAGAAGGCATCGCCCACCGCCATGCCCATCGAGCCGGCCATGAACGAGAAGTCCTGCACGCCGACCACGGCCTTGCGCCCGTCGATCGTGCCCTCGGCGGCGGTGAAGGCATCGGGATGCGGGCTCTTGGCGCGGGCCTGCTTGATGCGGTCGGCATATTTCTTGGCGTCGCGGAACTTGAGCGGATCTTCCGTCACCACCGGATCGGCCAGCAGGGTGAAGCCCGGATCAAGCAGCTGCGCGAGCCGGGTGTCGGCATCGATGCGGCCATGATAGCCGCACTTCGGGCAGACCGAGAGGTTGGCCTCGTAGTCCTTGGTGAACAGCATATCCTGACACCTGGGGCACTTGATCCACAGGTTGTCGGGCGTATCGCGCTTGCTCACGAAGGGCAGGCGGTTGCGAACTTTGGTAAGCCAGCTCATGGTTCAGGCCTTTCGCGCGGAATGGACCGCCTTGGCAAGCCCCTCGACCAGCGCCTTGAGGTGCTGGGGGGCGTCGGGCCCGTGCTTTTCCACCAGATCGATGAAGGCCGAGCCGACCACGACGCCGTCTGCAACCTTGGCGATTTCGGCGGCCTGTTCGGGCGTGCGCACGCCGAAACCGACTGCGACGGGCAGGTCGGTGTGGCTCTTGATGCGCTGCACGTTATCTTCGATCGAGGCCATGGCGGCCTGCTGCTTGCCGGTGATCCCGGCCACCGAGACGTAGTACAGGAACCCGGAGGAGCCCTTGAGCACGGCGGGAATACGCTTGTCGTCGGTGGTGGGCGTGGCGAGACGGATCAGGCTGATGCCCTTGTCGCGCAGCGCCGGGCCGAGGTCCTGATCTTCCTCGGGCGCAAGATCGACGCTGATGACGCCGTCGACGCCCGCCTTGGATGCCTCTTCAGCGAACCATTCCGGCCCGCGGCGGATCATCGGGTTGGCATAGCCCATCAGCACCAGCGGCACTTGCGGGTGTCGTGCGCGGAACTCGGTGGCGAGCTTGAGCACGTCGGCGGTTTTGGTGCCCTTGTTGAGCGCGCGGATATTCGCGGCCTGAATCGCAGGGCCATCGGCCATCGGATCGGTGAAGGGCATGCCCAGTTCGATCACGTCGGCGCCGCCTGCGACGAGCGCATCAAGATTGGCCGCTGTGTCGCCGTCGCCCGCCGTGATGAAGCAGACGAGCGCGGGGCCCTTGGCGAAGGTGGTTTCGAAACGCGTGCTCACATCTCCACTCCCAGCGCTTCGGCAACGGTGAAGATGTCTTTGTCGCCTCGGCCACAAAGATTCGCGCAGATGATCGCGTCCTTGGGCATGGTCGGCGCGACCTTCACGATGGCGGCGATGGCGTGCGAAGGCTCCAGCGCGGGGATGATGCCCTCGGTGCGGCACAGCAGCTGGAAGGCGTCGAGCGCCTCATCGTCGGTCGCATAGGTATAGTCGACGCGGCCCGATTCCTTGAGCCAGGCGTGTTCCGGACCGATGCCCGGATAGTCGAGCCCCGCCGAGATCGAGTGGCCCTCGGTGATCTGGCCGTCTTCGTCCTGCAGCAGGTAGGTCTTGTTGCCATGAAGCACGCCGGGGAATCCACCCGCCAGCGATGCAGCGTGCTCATCACCATCAAGGCCATGACCCGCCGCTTCCACGCCGAGCATCTTCACCTCGGGATCGTCAAGAAACGGGTGGAACAGCCCGATCGCGTTCGAGCCGCCGCCGATGGCCGCCACCAGCAGGTCGGGCAGGCGGCCGGTGCGGCTCAGCATCTGTGCGCGCGCCTCGCGGCCGATCACGCTCTGGAAGTCGCGCACCAGCTCCGGATAGGGGTGCGGGCCTGCTGCCGTGCCGATGATGTAGAAGGTGTCATGCACGTTCGCGACCCAGTCGCGCAGCGCCTCGTTCATCGCATCCTTCAGCGTGGCGCGGCCGCTGGTCACCGGGACCACCTGCGCGCCGAGCAGCTTCATGCGGAACACGTTGGGCTGCTGCCGCTTCACATCGGTCGCGCCCATGAAGATTGTGCAGGGCAGGCCGAACCGCGCGCATACCGTCGCGGTGGCCACGCCATGCTGGCCCGCGCCGGTTTCCGCGATGATGCGCGTCTTGCCCATGCGCATGGCGAGCAGGATCTGGCCGATGCAATTGTTGATCTTGTGGGCGCCGGTGTGGTTCAGCTCGTCGCGCTTGAACCAGACCTGGGCGCCGCCAAGCTCCTCGGTGATCCGCGGCGCGAAATAGAGCGGGCTAGGGCGGCCCACGTAATGCTCCAGCAGATCGTCGAATTCGGCCTTGAATTCCGGATCCGCCTTGGCCTTGCGATACTCGGCTTCGAGGTCGAGGATCAGCGGCATCAGCGTTTCGGCGACGTAGCGTCCGCCGAACTGGCCGAAATGCCCGCGCTCGTCGGGCTGGTTCATATAGCTGTTGGGAGTGTGTTCGCTCATGCCAGCGCGTTGGCAGAGCCTCCCGCCCTTGGCAAGATGTCGCTCAGCCTCGCGGTCAGCCGGGCAGCGCCGCCATGGCCGCGCGCGCAGCCTCGCAGAAGGCGGCAATCTTGTCCGTGTCTTTCACGCCGCGTTCGCTTTCCACGCCCGATGAGGCATCGACAAGCGGCGCACGGGTCTGGCGGATCGCTTCGGCCACGTTGCTCGCATCAAGACCGCCTGCCAGGCCCCATTCGGCTTCGTGACGGAACTCGCCCAGCAAGCGCCAGTCGAGCGCGAGCCCGTTGCCGCCGGGGAGCTTGCCCGCAGGGGCGTCGTAAAGCAGGCGGTGCGCAAAGGGCCGGTAACGCTGCGCCTGTTCGAGGCTTGCCTGATCCTTCACGCCGACAGCTTTCCAGATTTCGAGGTCGGAATGCTCCTTGATGACCTGCAGCCACTCGGGCGCTTCCTGCCCATGCAATTGCAGCACGTCGGGCCGGACGACCTGAAGGATATCGGACATTTGCGCCGGTTCCATGTCGACCGTCAGCAACACAGTTTTGACGTGGGTGGGCACGCGTTCGCGCAGGTCGGCGGCGCGGGCGATGCTGACATGGCGCGGGCTCGGTTTGAAATGGACCAGGCCGACATGCGTTGCCCCGGCCGCGATGGCCGCGTCGATGGTCTCGGGCGTGGAGAGGCCGCAGATCTTGATCAAAGGAGATGCCATGTCGAGGCTCACTTAAGCGCAGAGGCGCTAAACGTCACCTCTCGGATGCCGGTTAACGCGCGATCAGGCCTGTCACAGCGTGGCTTCGATCTCGCGCGCGGCGGCGAGCGGATCGGCGGCCTTGCTGATCGGCCGCCCGATCACCAGCGCGCTGGCGCCATCGTCGCGCGCTTGTCGCGGGGTCACGACGCGCTTCTGATCACCGCTGGCGCTGCCCGCCGGACGCAGGCCCGGAACGACGAAAAAGCCGTGCTTCCACTGCTTGTGGACGGCGCCCACCTCTTGTCCCGAGCAGACAATCCCGTCGAGCCCAGCCGATTCGGCCAGCTCGGCCAGCCGCATCACGTGATCGTGCGGAGTGCCGCCAACGCCGGTCCGCGCGAGGTCGTTTTCGTCAAGGCTGGTGAGCATGGTCACCGCCACCACCTTGCAATGCTCGCCCGCGGCGGCCTTGGCATCTTCCATCATCGCCCGTCCGCCCGAAGCGTGAACGGTGACAATGGCCGGTTCGAGCACGTGGATCGACTGCATCGCGCCGGCGACGGTGTTGGGAATGTCGTGCAGCTTGAGGTCGAGGAAGATCGGCAGCCCGCTGGCGTGCGCCAGTTCCATTACCCCGTGGTGGCCGTGGGCATAGAAGAACTCCATGCCCAGCTTCACGCCGCCGATATGGTTGCGGACCTTGCCAAGCAGGTCCTTCGCCGCCTCGATCTGCGGCACGTCGAGCGCAAGATAAATTGGGTTGCTCACGGCTATTCCGGTTTGGTGGAGGGAGGAGTGGGAAGGGGCGACATCGGGTCTGCCCCCACGGGCGGTGTTGCCGGCACATCGGGCTCGGCTGGGGCAACCGGGGTCGCGTCAACCGCACTGGCAGTCGTAGCTTCGGGCTGCACCGGGGTCACTTGAGCCACCCGTGCGGCGTTTTCGAGGCTCTGGATGCGGCGACGCGCCTGCCACTTGGACGCACGCAGGTAGAGCCACATCGGAATGAACCCGATCGCGAACGAGATGATGACAATGGCCGGCACCTTGGTGTCGACGAGGATGCCGGGCCAGATGCGGACGGTGACATCGGTCCAGTTGGCGACCGAGAAGGCCACCAGCGCGACGAGGAGCAAGCCCCAGACGAATGTGCGCAATATCTGCATCGTATCTCCTCAATCCGCCCGCAAGGCTAGCCAAACCGCCGCCGCTTGGGAAGAGCGCCGATCAGCCGCCGAAGACGCGGGCGAAAATCGTGTCGACGTGCTTGAAGTGGTAAGCAAGGTCGAACTTCTCTTCGAGCTGCTCGTCGGTAAGCGCTGCGCTCACCTCGGGATCGGCTTTCAGCAGCTCAAGCAGAGACAGCTGGCCATCCGATTCCCACACCTTCATCGCGTTGCGCTGGACAAGGCGGTAGCTCTCGTCGCGGCTGAGGCCAGCCTGCGTCAGCGCCAGTAGTACCCGCTGCGAGTGGACGAGGCCGCCCATCCGGTCGAGGTTCTTCTGCATCCGCTCAGGGTACACCAGCAGCTTGTCGATCACGCCGGTGAGGCGGGCGAGCGCGAAGTCGAGCGTGATCGTGGCATCGGGGCCGATGAAGCGCTCGACCGATGAGTGCGAGATATCGCGCTCGTGCCACAGGGCGACGTTTTCCATCGCGGGCAGGGCATAAGAGCGGATCATGCGCGCCTGCCCGGTGAGGTTCTCGGTCAGCACCGGGTTGCGCTTGTGCGGCATGGCAGAGGAGCCCTTCTGGCCGGGCGAGAAATATTCCTCGGCTTCCAGAACCTCGGTGCGCTGCAGGTGGCGCACTTCGACCGCGATCCGCTCGATCGAGCTGGCGATCACGGCGAGCGTTGAGAAGAACATCGCATGGCGGTCGCGCGGGATGACCTGAGTCGAAACGGGTTCGATCTCCAGCCCCATCTGCTCGGCGACATAGACCTCGACGCTCGGATCGACATTGGCGAAGGTGCCGACCGCGCCCGAAATGGCGCAGGTGGCGATTTCTGCCCGCGCCGCGATCAGGCGGGCCTTGGCGCGGCTGAATTCGGCATAGGCTTCGGCAAGCTTGAGGCCGAAGGTGACCGGCTCTGCGTGAATGCCGTGGCTGCGGCCGATGGTGGGGGTGTACTTGTGCTCCTGCGCGCGGCGCTCGATGGCGGCGAGCAGCGCGTCGAGGTCGGCGAGCAGGATATCGCTGGCGCGCGCGAGCTGGACGTTCAGCGTGCTATCGAGCACGTCGGAGCTGGTCATGCCCTGATGCATGAAGCGTGCCTCGGGGCCGACCTGCTCGGCAACCCAGTCGAGGAAGGCGATCACATCGTGCTTGAGCACGGCTTCCTTGGCATCGATCGCGGCGACGTCGATCTTCGGGTTGGTTGCCCACCAGTCCCACAGCGCCTTGCCCGCGCTTTCCGGCACCACACCTAGTTCGCCCATCTTGACCGCCGCATGGGCTTCGATCTCGAACCAGATGCGATAGCGCATCTCGGGCTCCCAGATCGCGGACATGGCAGGGCGGGCGTAGCGGGGGACCATTGGTGTGCTCCAGTATGGACGGAAATTCTGTCGGCGCGGCTAGGCGCTGGGGTGCCGAAAGACAAGAGGGCGCCGATCCTGGCGTTGAGCAATTGCTTTGGCGGGGCCCATGTGAGAGCATTCGATTCAACAGGGAATCTTGTCGAAAGTTGATATTTGATATGCGTCTGAAATGCGCCGCTGCCATGCTTGTGGCCACCTTTCTGACCGCCCCCGCGATTGCTGGTGAAGAGGTGCTCTACGACGCGGCCCCGGCGTGGATCGCGGCGGCCGATCTTGAAGCCGCAATAGCCGACAGCACCACCAATATGGTCATTTTCGATCAGCAGCTGCGGATCGAGGATGGCCAGCTGTGGGACTATTCCGACCGCGCAATCCGCATGTCGAGCGCGCAGGATCTGACCATGGCCGGCACCGTCGGCGCCAGTTGGCAGCCCGACAAGGGCGACCTCATCGTGCACGAGATATCGATCCTGCGCGATGGCGAGGTGATCGACATGCTCGATGCCGGCGAGCGGCTGGAAGTAATCCGGCGCGAGCAGGCGCTTGAGCAGCGCATGCTGGACGGGGTGCTGACAGCGATGCTTGCCGTGCCGGGCTTGCAGGTGGGCGATGTGCTGCGCGTGCGCTACTCGGTTACGCGCGAGGAGCAGGCCCTTGGCGACGAGGTGGAAAGCATCAGCTACCTTCCGCACCTGCCAGATTTTCGGCCCGGTTTTGCAAGGGTCAGGGCCTCGTGGAAAGATGGCGCGGCGGTGCACTTCCAGGCCGCGCCGAATGTCGAGCTGGCACCGCCCACGCTGGATAGCGGCTACAACTGGCTCGAACTTGCCCTTCCGCTGGCAGAAGGCGACGAGTTCCCCAGCGACGCCCCGCTGCGCTACCGGCGTCCTTCGCTGTTGCAACTGACGACCTTTGCCGACTGGAAGGAAGTCTCGCGCGCGCAGGCGCCGTTGTATGATGTGGAAGGCGTCATCGCACCGGGTGGTGAACTGGCTCAGCGTGTGCAGGCAATCATGGCCGAGTATTCCAGCCCGCTCGATCGCGCCGTGGCTGCGCTGGAGATGGTTCAGGAGGAAATCGGCTATCTCGCCAATGGCCTCGATGGCGGCAACTACCTCCCGCAGGAACCACAGGAGACCTGGGATCTGCGCTATGGTGACTGCAAGGCCAAGACCAAGCTCCTGCTTGCCTTGCTGGATGGGCTGGGAATTGAGGCCGAGCCGGTGCTGGTTCACACCGAGATCGGCGCGGCGCTGCCGGAGATGCTGCCGTCTGCCGGGCTGTTCAATCACATAATCGTGCGCGCCCTTATCGATGGCGATAGCTACTGGCTCGATGGTACGTCGCAAGGGGCCAATGTTGCCGTTGCCGGAAATGTCCCCCCGTTCGGCTATGCCCTGCCGCTGCAGGCCGAAGGCGCGGAGCTGGTGCCGATTGTCCAGACCCTTCCGCGCACGCCCGATACGGCTGTAGCCATCGATGTCGACCAGCGCGCCGGGATCGATATTCCGGTTTTGGCCAAGGTCCGGTTCGACGTCGTTGGCCCCGTGGCTGCGTTCATCAATGCTACGCTCGAACAGGCTGATGAAGACCAGCGCATCGATCTGGCCAACCGGATGATTTACGCGATCCTCGGCGTTCATCAGGTCGTTTCAGCGGACTTCGCGAAAGGTTCGGACAACAGCGAGATTGCGATTACCGTCGATTCCCTGATGACGTCTCCGACGCGGTTCGAAGGGGCGACAGGCAAGGTGACGCCCGAACTGCTCATCGCCGACTTCAGTTTTTCTCCTGACCGTTCACGTCGCCAGTGGCGTGACATTCCGGTGGATATCGGGCCGCCCTCGGCCAGCGAGGTGACCTACCGGCTGCATCTTCCCGAAGGTAAGGACGCTTTTCAGCTCCTCGGCACTGCCGATCTGGACGAGACCATAGCCGGTCGCCGCCTGCATCGCCGGGCAAGCCTCGATGGCAATATGCTCACCGTTATCGAGAGCATCGTTTCCGATGGCGGTGAGGTCGCGGTCGACCAGATCACCGAGGAACGCCGCAAGGCAGCGGCGCTGGGACGCAACCCGTTGCGGCTCGAAGCGGATGACGACGTGGCTCGGCGATGGAAGTTTGCCGGAGCCGATGACCGGAGCCTGCTGGAGCCGGTCGAACAGGCCTATGCCACCCTGATCGCGCGCGACCCCGACGAGGTCATGCCCTATCTCAACCGCGCGAACCTGCGCATTATGACCTACGATTTCGCCGGGGCCTACGACGACCTCACCAAGGCGATCGCGCTTGATGGCGCCGCAGATACCTATGCCCGGCGTTCGCAGGCACTGGCGGACATGCTCGACCGTGAAGCTTCGCGCGACGATCTCGCCGAGGCCTATGCGCTCGATCCTGGCCCAGGGCGGGCCATGGCGCTGGCCGAGGCGCTCGCCGATACCGGCGCAATGGAAGAAGCGCGCGCCTTGCTGGAAGAGCAATATGGTGACGAGGACGTGCGTCAGGCGCTCGCGCTGGCGCTGGCCGAGCTGGATGCACGCGAGGGCCTGTTTGATGACGGGTTGGCCCGGATCGACGCGCTGCTCGATGATGACCCGAACGATGCCTGGCTGCTCAATTCCAAGTGCTGGTATATGGGCACCTGGAACATCAAGCCTGCGCAGGCGCTGGACCTGTGTGTGCAGGCGGTGGAAAAAGCGAGCAATCCCGGCGCGGCGCTCGACAGCCGTGCGATGGCCTATCTGCGCAATGGGCAGATCGATGCGGCACTGGCCGATGCCAATGCGGCGCTGGCGCTGATCCCGGCCCAGACCGCAACCTTGCTGTTGCGCGGAATTATTCGGCGCGAGGCGGGCGATACTGGCGGGCAGGAGGATATCGACGAAGCGTTGGCCCGCAGTCCGGCAATCGGCAAGGTCTATCGGCGCTTCGGTTTCGCGATCTGAGCTAAAGCAGGCCCTTGGCCCGCAACGAGACATAGCCTTCGCGGCCCACGATCACGTGATCGTGAACTGTCACGTTCACCAGCCGCCCAGCCTCGGCGATGCGGCGGGTGATGTCGATATCGGCCTTGCTCGGCTCCGGGTTGCCGGAGGGGTGGTTGTGCACGAGAATCACCGCCGCCGCCCCGCGTGTGATGGCGGTGCCCACCACTTCGCGCGGGTGAATGCTGGCCTCGTTGATAGTGCCATCGTGCACGTGCTGGTCGAGAATCAGCCGGTTGCGGGTGTCGAGATAGAGCACGCGCACGCGCTCCACATTGAGGTGCGCCATGTCTATCGCGAGATAGTCGATCAGCGCCTGCCAGCTTCCCAGCACCGGCTTTTCTGACACTTGCGAACGCGCCATCCTCCGCGCCGCGACGCTGGCGATGCGGATCATCGCCGCGCTTGCCTCGCTCACGCCTTTCACTTCGCACAAGGCGGCCGGATCGGCATTCATTACACCTGCCAGGGAGCCAAACTTGTCGAGCAGAGCCTTGGCTTGCGGCTTGGTGTCACCGCGGGCGAGGGCGCCGAACAGCAGGTATTCGAGCACCTCGTAGTCGGCCAGCGCCTCGGGCCCGCCATTGAGCAGGCGTGCGCGCAGCCGAGCGCGATGGCCCGATCCCGCATGGGCGCCGGAGTGGTTGTCGGGCCGGTCGGGCAAGCGCTTCCTCTCTGATTTGCCTAAGCCTTCCATTGCCTTTGCGCGCATCCTCGCGCAAGTGTGCGCGCGATGGCGCAGGATGCCGATATCTCCGATGCTCCGGCGCGAACGGGCCGCAAGTGGCTCACCTTCGGCAATGCGATCCGCGCGGTCGTGCTGCTGGGCGTGGGCGGCGCTGCCTGGGCATGGATAACGCGTGAGGAGATCGCCTACGACATTATTGCGGGCGAGCTGAACAGCCGCGGGATCGAGGCCCAATACAAGGTCGAGCAGATCTCGGCCTACGAGCAGGTCTTGACCGATATTGTGATCGGCGATCCTGACCGGCCTGACGTCACCATCGAGCGGATGGAAATCATCACCCAGCCAAGGCTCGGCCTGCCAGGTGTGCAGGAAGTGCGGCTGGTGCGTCCGCGCCTGTTCGGGCGAATCGCCGATGGACGGCTCAGTCTCGGTTCGCTCGACAAGCTGCTTTATACCGGCGGCGATACGCCGTTCGCGCTGCCCGATCTGGCGGTGAGCATCGACGATGGCCGCGCGCTGATCGATAGCGACTATGGCCGGATTGGCGCCAAGATGCGTGGTGCGGGCAACCTTGCCGATGGGTTCACCGGCGAACTGGCCCTGGTCGCGCCGACCCTCGAGCTGAACGATTGCTCTGCCCAAGGGGCGAGCCTGTTCGGCGCGGTGAGCGTGGACAGCGGCAAGCCACATTTTGCAGGGCCATTGCGATTCGATTCGCTTGCTTGTGGCGAAACCATGTCTCTGGCCGACGGCGGCGTCGAACTCGATGTGCTCGCGGCCAGTGACCTTGCCACGGTTTCTGGCCGCGCCAGTGTGGCGACGGGGGCGGGGCGGGCACCGGGTAGCAGCGTTGCCGCACTGGAGGGGACCAGTTCGTTCTCCTGGCGCGAGGGCCTGCTCACCGCCGATTATCGCCTTGCCGCCAGCGATCTTGCCACCAGCGAGGGCCGCTTCGCCCGGTTCGAAGCCGATGGCCTTGTCCGCGCCCGCGACAACTTTGCGCGGATCGAAGGCGAGGGGGCAATCGAAGGCACTGGCCTCCAACCCGGAGCGCGGCCCGGTCAGCTGCTCGCCGAGGCGGAACGCGCGACTGAGGGCACCTTGCTCGCCCCGCTGATTGCGCGAATGAACAGTGCGCTTGCCCCCGAGCTGCGCGGCGCGCGCCTGTTAGCCGACTTCTCCTTCCGCCAGAACGGGCAGCGCCTGTCGTTTGTTGTCCCGCAGGCCGAGCTGCGCGGCCGCTCGGACGATATCGTGCTTGGCCTGTCGCGGGCGCAGTTCGCGTTGGATGGCGAGGGGTTGCCGCGCTTCGACGGCAATTTCCTCACTGGCGGAGCGGGGCTGCCGCGCATCAGCGGACGGATGGAGCAGGCTGCGGGCCAGCCACTGTCGCTGCGCCTCTCGATGGCGGACTATGCCGCGGGTGATGCCCGCCTCGCGATCCCGGCCCTGCGCCTGACCCAGTCGCGCAATGGCACGATCAGCTTTGCCGGCCGGGCCTTCGCATCGGGCGCTGTTCCAGGCGGGATGGTGAGCGGGGCCGAGGTGCCGCTTGATGGAACCTACAGCTCTGGCGGGAACCTCGCCTTGTGGCGCAGCTGCCAGACCTTCAAGGTCGAGGCGCTGGCGTTGGGCGACCTTGCCTTCGGGCGCGAGCAGATCGAGCTATGCCCGCAAGGGGGCCAACCGTTGCTGCGCTACGGTGCGCAGGGCCTGAGCTTCGCCGCCCGTACCGAGCCGCTCGACTTCCGGGCACGCATGGGCGGCGCGCCGCTCCACCTTGCCACCGGTCCGCTGACGGTAAGCTGGCCGGGCACGCTCAGCACCACGGCTGCGCTGCTCGAACTGGGCGAGGGCGATGATACCTTGCGACTGGCGCTCGGCCAGTTCGACGCGCGGCTGGAGCAGGGCGATATCGGCGGCACCTTTGCCGAGGCCGCGCCCCATCTGCCCGCCGTCCCGCTCGATATCTCGCAAGGTTCGGGCACCTGGCGCTATGCCGATGGTGTGCTGGCCATGTCCGATGTCGCGTTCCGGCTGGAAGACCGCGCCGCACCTGACCGATTCGAACCGCTGACCGCCCAAAGCGCCGAGCTATCACTCGAAGGCGGAGTGATTCGCGCCCGCGCGCTCTTGCGCGAGCCCGATAGCAAGGTGGCCGTAACGCGGGTCGCCATCGCACACGATCTTTCGACCGGGGCTGGCCATGCCGATCTGACGGTCGACGGCATCACCTTCGACAGCACGTTCCAACCGCAGGACCTTTCGCGCCTTGCACTCGGCGTGGTGGCGAATGTTTCAGGCACGGTGACGGGAACCGGGCAGATCGACTGGTCTGCCGATGGCGTCACCAGCTCAGGGCGCTTCGCTTCCGATAACCTCGATCTTGCGGCCGCCTTCGGGCCGGTCAAACATGCGCGCGGCGAGATCGTCTTCACCGACCTGCTCGGGCTGACCACCGCCCCGAACCAGATCATCAAGGTCGGCACGATCAACCCCGGCATCGAGATTTACGATGGCGAGGTTGCGTTCCAGCTGATTGATGGAGAGCGCATAGAAATCGAAGGCGGACAATGGCCGCTGCTTGGCGGAACGCTCACGCTGCGGCCGCTGACGATGAACATCGGCCTGTCTGAAAGCCGCACCTACACCGTGGTCATCGAAGGGCTGGAGGCCAACCGCTTCATCGAGCGCATGGAGCTGAACAACCTCGCCGCCACCGGCACGTTCGATGGCGTTATTCCCATCGTGTTCGATGAAGACGGCAACGGGTTCCTTGAAGGCGGTGTGCTTACTGCGCGTCCGCCGGGCGGCAATCTCGCTTATGTCGGGCAGTTGACCTACGAAGACTTGTCGCTCGTGGGCAATCTGGCGTTTCAGACCCTGCGCGACCTCAAGTTCGACGAGGCCGAAATCCTGCTCGACGGGCCGCTTGCGGGCGAGCTGGTCACGCGGGTGAGGTTCGAGGGGATCGGGCAGGGCGAGGGCGCGCAAAACAATATTATCTCGCGCACGGTCGCGCGCCTGCCGTTGGAGCTGCGGCTCAATATCCGCGCCCCGTTCTACCAGCTCATTTCAAGCACCCGCTCACTTTATGATCCGTCGTCCCTGCGCGATCCGCGCGGTCTCGGCTTGATCAGCGAGAGCGGTGAGGTGCTGCGCGGCGAGATCGATCAGGACGCGGTCGAAGAACGAGACGCCGAGGCTGAACGTGCCGCCGAGGAAGAGATAAGCCGCCAACGCGGCGATGAACCCGCCATTCAGCCATCCGAAAGTGAGGATGCCCTATGACCAATGTCAAATTGACCACGCCTGCGTTTCGCGCGCATAAGCCCCCCAGAACGGGGAGCAATATGAACACGAAAGCCGGCCGGGGGATAATGATGGGGGTGGCGCTGCTTGGGCCGATCCTGCTGGCAGGATGCATCAAGCTCGAAGCCCCGACCGAGCCGATCGTGATCGAGCTCAACATCAATATCACCCAGGAAGTGATTTATCGGCTGGCGGAAGACGCCGGCAACACGCTGGATGAAAATTCCGACATCTTCTGATGTCGGTGCGAAGGAAGAGACCATGACTAAGACCGCAAAGACCCGGATTTGGCTTGCCAGCGGCGCCGCCGCCTTGCTCGGCCTCGGCCTGGCGATGAGCCCTGCCATGGCGCAGCGCGACCCGGCCTATGCCGCCGCCCGTGCCGCCGGTCAGGTGGGTGAGAAGATGGATGGCTATCTTGGCGTGGTTGGCTCAGGCACTGCCCAGCTGCGGGCGATGGTGGACGACATCAATATCCGCCGCCGCGCGGTTTATGCCGAGCAGGCGCAGGCCAAGGGCGCCACGCTTGAGGAATATGCCTTCACCGCTGGCTGTCTTGCCATATCGCGGACCGAACCGGGCGAAATGTATGTCGCCTATTCGACCGGTCAGTGGACGGCGCGAACTGCCTCTTCGCCCGATCGCGATCCGCGCTGCCCTTGATAGGCGCGCGCTTGCAGACATCCACGCTGCACTGCCGCACCTGCGGTTGACTCGCCGGTAGCCCCCGCCTAAGGGGCACACGCCTTCGGCGGTTAGTATTGCGTGCAAGTGTCTATCCCATGTAGGGAAAGTCATGAGCGACAAGAAACCCGCCCGGGAATCCATCGGTGAAGATGCGCGGATCGACGCGCTCGAGAAGCGGCTTGCAGCCGCCCGCGAGCGAGAAGAGCAGCGCAACAGGCCGACCGTGCAGGGAGCAAGCGAGGGCGAAAAGCTCGGCAATCGCGTGCTTTCCTATCTGCTCGGAGGGATTCTTGGAGGTGCGCTGGTGGGCTGGGCGATTGACCAGTTGGCCGGGACAGCACCTTGGGGTCTGTTGGTGATGCTGTTCCTCGGAATAGTTGTCGGCTTCAGGAACATTATCCGGATAACCAGCAAGCGCCCCTGAAGCTTACGATTAGGGGCGTTTGTTGCAGCTAGTTAGAGGCGAGAAGATAGACGTGGCCGCAGACACCGCCAAAGTCGATCCGATGCACCAGTTCGCTATCGAGCCGCTGTTCGGCTCCGATTGGACCATTGCCGGATACAATATCGCCTTCACGAATTCCGCGCTGTGGATGTTGATCGCGGGCATCGCGCTGTGGATCTTTATGATCGGCGGCATGAAGCGTGAAGTTGTGCCCGGTCGCTGGCAGATGGCGGTCGAGACGATGACCGGCTTCATCGACGACCTGCTCGAGGCGAACATGGGCAAGGAAGGGCGCAAATATGTGCCTTATGTCTTCACCCTGTTCATGTTCATCCTGTTCGCGAACCTGCTGGGCCTGATCCCGCTGCCGCTCGCCATGGCGGGTGTGCATGCCTTCACCTTCACCAGCCACTTCACCGTCACCGGCGTGCTTGCCATCATGACCTTCGCCATCGTGCTGGTGGTCGGCTTCTGGAAGCATGGGCTGCACTTCTTCAGCCTGTTCGTGCCCCACGGCACGCCCACGCTGATGATTCCTTTGATCTTCGTGATCGAGCTGATCAGCTTCCTGTTCCGTCCCTTCAGCCTCGGCCTGCGTCTGTTCGTGGCCATGATGAGCGGGCACGTGCTGCTTGAGGTGCTGTCCAGCTTCGTGATCGACGCTGCCAATGCCGGTCCCGGCTATGGCGTGCTGATCGGCGGCCCCAGCTTCATCCTGATGATTGCCATCTGCGCGCTCGAACTGCTCGTCGCCGGCATCCAGGCTTACGTTTTCGCACTGCTTACGTCGCTTTACATCAACGACGCCGAGCACCTGCACTAAGTTCGCAAGTTACCTGTTTATTAAGTTCTAAAGGAAGGGTTTTTATCATGGATGCAGAAGCTGCAAAGCTGTTGGGTGCCGGTCTCGCTGCGGTTGGTGCCGGTCTGGCCTCGCTCGGTGTGGGCAATGTTTTCGCCTCGTTCCTCGAGAGCGCGCTGCGCAACCCGGGCGCGGCTGATGGCCAGCAGGGCCGCCTGTTCATCGGCTTCGCGGCTGCCGAACTTCTCGGCCTGCTGTCGTTCGTCGTCGCGATGATCCTGATCTTCGTCGCCTGATTTGGCTAGGCCGGGCGCGCCTAAGGGTGCCTCGGCCTGACCGTTCAAGCGTAGCTCACCAGACCATAGCCGGAATCCGTCCATGCCTCAGATAGCCCAGATGTCCGAGACCTTTGCCAGCCAGCTGTTTTGGCTGTTGCTGGTGTTCGGCATCCTGTTCTTCGTTATCGGTAAGGGCATGGTGCCCAAGGTGATGGACACGGTGGGCCTGCGCGACAAGCAGATCGCCGACGACCTCGCCGCGGCTCAGGCCGCGCGCGATGCCGCCGATGCCGAGGAAGAGGCCTGGCGTACCCGCGAGAATGCCAACCGCGCTTCGGCGCAGGCGCTCGTGGGTGAGGCCAAGGGCAAGGCCCAGGCCAGCACCGAGGCACGACTTGCCGAAGTGCAGGCGGGGCTCGATGCCCGTATGGCCGAAGCCGAAGCCCGCATCGCCGCTTCGCGCGATGCGGCAGCAAGTGAGATCGAAGCCGTGGCTGCCGATGCGGCCAAGGAGATCGTTTCGCGCTTCGCTGGCGTTAACGTGGATCAGACTGCCGCCCTGAGTGCGGTGAAGAAAGCGATGGCCCATGGCTAATCCGGAACCCCCTCAGGTGTTCGAAGTCGAGAGCCCCGCAGTGTTCGAGGCCGAAGGTCACGGCGCTCATGTTGAGCATGCTGAACCGATCGCGCTTGGCCTGACGCCAGGTGGCTGGGTCGGCCTGTCCATGCTCGTGTTCCTCATCGTGCTGGTGTGGAAGGGCGTGCACAAGTCGATCGGCGGCGGGCTCGATGCCAAGATCGCCGCGATCAAGGCGAACCTTGATGAGGCCAAGCAGTTGCGGGCCGAGGCCGAGACCTTGCGCGCGGAATATGCCGCCAAGATTGCCGGTGCCGAAAAGGACGCCGAGGCTATGCTCGACGGCGCGCGGCAGGAAGCTGAGGCGATCGTCGCCAAGGCCGAGGCCGATACGGCTGCTACTATCGCTCGCCGCGAGCAGATGGCTACCGACAAGATCGCTGCTGCCGAGCGTCAGGCGATCAAGGAGCTGAAGGCACGGGCGGCTGATGCGTCGACTAAGGCTGCGGCAAGCCTCATTGCCGAGGGCCACGATGCAGCAGCTGACAAGGCGCTGGCCGACAAGGCAATCGCCGCGATCTGATCCGCGCCATTTTTGGTGCGAAGGATGCCCCCGCTTCGGCGGGGGTTTTCTTTTGTGCTTTGCCTTGCCGCGTCCGCATGGCTAGCCCATCTCCCGATCTGAACAATCGGGAGATGAGAGAGATGAAGATTGCGGTACTGGGTGCGAGCGGCAAGGGCGGCTCCGAAATTGCCAAGGAAGCGGCTGCGCGGGGGCACGAGGTTCTCGGCCTGTCGCGTCACCCGGAGGCGATCCCGGCCTCTGACGGGGTGACCGCCAAGCAATGCGATGCCGAAGATGCCGAGGCGCTTGCCGAGGCGATCAAGGGTGTCGATGCGGTTATCAGCGCGCTTCACTTCAACGTCACCGCCGAACATCTGCTGGGCGCGGTCAAGGCGGCAGGCGTTCCGCGCCTGCTGGTGATGGGCGGCGCGGCGAGCCTCAAGAATGCCGACGGCGTGCGGCTTTACGATTCGCCCGACTTCCCGGAGAACATCAAACCGTTCGTGATCGGCGGCATCCACTTCCTCGATACGCTGCGCAAGGAGCAGGAGGTCGACTGGACCTTCTTCTCGCCCGCCATGCAGATCTTCGTCGGCGAGCGGCAAGGGCCTGGAAGCTTCCGGCTCGGCACCGAGGAACTGGTGGTCGATGCCAATGGCGAGAGCAAGATCAGCTATGCCGACTATGCCATCGCCATGGTCGACGAGCTGGAAGCGCACAACCACAGCCGGTCACGCTTCACCGCGGCCTATTAAGCCAAGCTAGAACGAGTCCTTCGCCGCCCTGATCGCGGCGAAGGTCTCCGCCGGGCTGTCGCCGCCCCAGTGGGCCTGCATGTCGGGATCATCGGCGCGCAGGAACGGGTTGGTTGCCAGTTCGCGCGCCAGCGGGAAGGGGACCGTCGGCTTTCCCGCCGCGCGCTTGGTGTCGATTTCACGGGCGTAGTCCATCAACGCATCGTTGCCCGGATCGGCATGCAGAGCGAAGGCGGCATTGGCCTTCGTGTACTCGTGCGCGCAGCAGATCGTCGTATCGCCGGGCAGGGCGCGCAGCCGTTCGAGGCTGGCCCAGAACTGCTTGGGCGTACCCTCGAACATGCGCCCGCATCCCAGTGCAAACAGCGAATCGCCCACGAAGGCGAGACCGGCTTCGGGCAAGTGATAGGCGATGTGGCCCTTGGTATGGCCGCCCACGTCGATGACCTGCGCGGTGTTGTCGCCCAGCGAGACGCTGTCGCCGCCCGCCAGCACCACATCGAGCGGGAACTTCGCCGCCACTTCCTGCGGGGCGTAGATCGTGCAGCCGGTCGCGGCCTTGATCGCTGCGTTGCCGCCTGCGTGGTCGGCATGCCAGTGGGTGTTCCAGATCTGGGTAATGCGCCAGCCTTTCGCCTCGGCTTCGCGCAGGTAGGCCTCGGCATCGGGGGTGTCGATGCAGGTCGTCTCACCGCTGGCGGTGTCGTGCAGCAGATAGCCGTAGTTGTCGGACAGGCAGGGGAACTGGTGGAGTTCGAGTGTCATCTTCCGTCGGTACCTCTTGCGAAACTGGGGATGTCATCGGGCAGGCTCACCCAAGGGTGGCGATGCTGCGCCCATACGGCCCGCACAGGAGCGGGGAAGGTGGGATCGGCGAAAGCGCCCACGGGCACTCCGATCAACGCAGGAGCCTTTTCCAGCAGGACGTAGACGGTGCTGCCGCACTGCGGGCAGAAACCGTTGGTCAGTGCGGTGCCGGCATAGGAGCCGCGCCGGTATTCGCGCGCCTCGCCCGAAACGGTGACGGCCTTGTCGGGATAGTAGGCGATCACGCCGAAGGGAGAGCCGCTGCGCCTCTGGCAGTCGTCGCAATGGCACAGCACCGGTGTCGGCTGAACGTCATCGGTGATCGAGGCCTGAAGGGCACCGCATTGGCAGTGGGCTTGCATGGCCACGTTCTACGCACCTTGCCCCATGTAGGAAAGGCCCGCCTGCCATGGGGCAAGCGGGCCTTCCTGAAAGTCCGAGGACGCCCGGCCGGATGGCCGGGCGCTCTCAACAGGATCAGTCCTTGTTCTTCAGCGCGGCGCCGAGGATGTCGCCCAGCGAAGCACCCGAGTCGGCCGAACCGAACTGTGCCACAGCTTCCTTCTCTTCGGCGATCTGCAGCGCCTTGATCGAGAAGTTGGGCTTCTTCGAACGATCGAAGCCGGTGACCATGGCATCGACCTTCTGGCCAGCCTGGAAACGGTCCGGACGCTGCTCGTCGCGGTCGCGGCCGAGGTCCGAACGCTTGACGAAGCCGGTTGCGCCGTCTTCGCCGACCTGAACCTCGAGGCCGCCATCGCGGACTTCCAGAACGGTGACGGTGACGGTTTCACCACGACGCAGGCTCGAGCTGTCGCCCACGCCATCAGCCGAAGGTGCGCCCTTCTCAAGCTGCTTCATGCCGAGGCTGATGCGCTCCTTGTCGACATCGACATCGAGCACGACGGCCTGGACCTCTTCACCCTTGCGGTGCAGCGCCAGCGCGTCTTCACCCGAGATGCCCCAGGCGATGTCCGACATGTGGACCATGCCGTCGACGTCGCCGGGCAGGCCGATGAACAGGCCGAACTCGGTGGCGTTCTTGACTTCGCCGGTGACGGTCGAACCGATCGGGTGCGATTCGGCGAACTCTTCCCACGGGTTGCGCTGAGCCTGCTTGAGGCCAAGCGAGATGCGACGCTTTTCGCTGTCGACCTCGAGCACCATGACGTCGACTTCCTGCGAGGTCGAGACGATCTTGCCGGGGTGGACGTTCTTCTTGGTCCAGCTCATCTCCGAAACGTGGACCAGGCCTTCGATGCCCGGCTCCAGCTCCACGAAGGCGCCGTATTCGGTGATGTTGGTGACCTGGCCGGTGATCTTGGCACCGATCGGGTACTTGGCGCCAACGCCTTCCCACGGATCGCTCTCAAGCTGCTTCATGCCGAGGCTGATGCGCTGCGTGTCGGCGTTGATGCGGATGATCTGCACGGTCACGGTCTGGCCGATCTCGATCACCTCGCTCGGGTGGTTGACGCGCTTGTAGCTCATGTCGGTGACGTGAAGCAGGCCGTCGATGCCGCCCAGGTCCACGAAGGCGCCGTAGTCGGTGATGTTCTTGACCACACCGTCGACGACCTGACCTTCGGCCAGCTTGTCGATCAGCTCGCTGCGCTGTTCGGCGCGGGTCTCTTCCAGAACGGCGCGACGCGACACGACGATGTTGCCGCGGCGACGGTCCATCTTGAGGATCTGGAACGGCTGCTGCATGTCCATCAGCGGGGTGACATCGCGCACCGGGCGGATGTCGACCTGCGAGCCGGGCAGGAAGGCCACGGCGCCGTCGAGATCGACGGTGAAGCCGCCCTTCACGCGGCCGAAGATGCGGCCATCGACGCGCTTGCCTTCGCCGAACTCGCTTTCGAGCTTGTCCCAGGCGGCTTCGCGGCGGGCGCGGTCGCGGCTGAGCATGGCTTCGCCGTCGGCGTTCTCGACGCGGTCAACGAAGACCTCGACTTCCGAGCCGACGCTCAGGCCGTGGTCGTCTTCGCCACGTTCGAATTCCTTGAGGGCGACGCGGCCTTCGCTCTTGAGGCCGACGTCGATGATGGCCATGCCATTTTCGATGCTGGTAACGGTGCCCTTGACGACGCGGCCTTCGAAGCCGCCTTCAGCGCCACCGAGCTGCTCATCGAGCATTGCGGCGAAGTCATCACGGGTAGGGTTTGGGCTAGATGCCATAATCAGTGTCTATCCTGTTCACATTTGCTACCGGCCACCGGTTTTACCGGGGTCTTTACCCGTCTCCCGCACCATTGCGGGGCCAAACGGGGCAAGAGGGCCGTTTCCACGCAGGGCCGAATGCCCATGCGGGGTTCTTCTAAGCCAAAGCCTTTCGGAACGGTCGCGCCCCTAGGCGAAACGGGCGCGAAAGGCAAGCCAATTGGGCTGGGCGGGGCCAAGGTGTGACAGGTGTGACAGTGTCCTGAGCTCAAAAACCTGGCCCGATCCAATCGGCTTCATGAGGCATGTTTGCGGAGGTGATGGCAGGATAAGGGCATGACGCTGGCTTCCTGCCACCGCCGCCCCGGTGTAGGAAAGCCCGCATGACAAGCCACGCCCCCTTGGTCGAAGCCCTTGCGCACTACCGCCAATATCACCGCGACCGGCGCAATGTGGCGACCCATGCGCTGGGCATCCCGCTGATCGTGCTGGCGGTCGAGGTGCTATTGTCGCGCCCGGTCTGGGCCTTGCCTGCATTCACGCTGACCCCGGCGGTGATCGCCACTGCGGCGGCGGCGCTATATTATCTCAAGCTCGACAAGTTGCTCGGCGGCGTGCTGGCACTGGTGCTGATCGCCATGGCGCGACTGGGGCTGGAGGTGGCTCAGATGGGGCCGTCCTTGTGGCTCGGCACCGGGATCGGCCTGTTCGTGCTGGGTTGGGCGCTGCAGTTCCTCGGCCACTACTTCGAGGGGCGCAAACCGGCCTTTCTTGATGACCTGCGCTCATTGCTGACGGGGCCGCTGTTCGTCATCGCGGAGGCGGCGTTTGCGCTTGGCATGTGCGGGGAGCTGAAGCGGGAGGTTGAGCGCGAGGGGTAGGGGCGTGGAACGTCACTGTATGTCTGTTGCTGGCGTTGGCTTGTGCGAGCAACCTATCCGGCTATCCGGGGCGCTTCTCGACGATAGCCGAGCGCTCGCGGGCACCGCGCACCATCGACCGCAAAACCTGCCCCTTCGACTGCACGGATCCGCGGGGCTGATCCAACAGCTCATTGGTCGACAACCTCGCAACCGTTTCCTCTGCGGCGCGAAAGCCGTTGGCCCATTTGTCATCCATCTGGACAAAGACGTGCATGGATTGTGCTTCGAGCGCACCGATAACCGTCGATTGCACGCGGTTTGCAGCCCACTGTTCCACCTCCATGCGGTGCCTGGCAAATTCCATGGCAGCCTCTTCGACGCTCGCAGTGGTCGCTTCAATTTTGAGTCGATCCAGCAACCGTCTGGCAGCCAATCGATCGATTTCCCAGCAGCTCATACTCAAACCCCCTGAGGCGATATTATACACTATCGCAGCTGCCATAAACCCTGATTTGCCCTTAGCTTCCCCCTTGCTGGGATGAGGGTCGGGCGCTTGCTTTGAAGGGCTTGATCTGCTCCGAAAATTCACTCTTGGAAACGAATTCCAAAACTTCGTCGAAATTCTCTACGACACTGTGCAGGTCTCTATCCGTTGTTTTGCCCAAAGTGACTTCAGGGCGGATCGGTCTTACCCCGATGTACTTGAATATCTTGGAAGTAGCCGCCTGAGGATCGCCTTCTATATCGTGTTCGTAAGATAAAAATAAGACATTGTCTTGCTTGAGGTGTTCGATGGTGCGTTGCCTGAATTCTTGGTATTCCCGCATGACGTCAAGAAGCGTCGTATGGCGATGTCCAATATACAGGCGGTCAGGATTTAAGTGAATCCTTGCAGGGGCCGCGCGCTTATTTGCCGCTACGTGAAATGACCGTTTCTCAGTCGCAATGACATGTGAGACGATTTTTCGCAGGTAATTTCGTTCAAGAAAAACAAATTTTGTAAAGCCCAAATGGCGCAGTCGATCAAGATAGCTTTCGATGCTCGAACCCATCATTCTGGTATGATAGTCCTGCAGTTCAGTGCCGAAAATACGCCCAGCCGCACGCTGCCGCATTCTTTTTTTCAGGTCGTCGAAGGCTGATTGCTCACCAATTTCGCCCCAGAGCTCTGCGAAGCCGATGCCGCTTCTCGCACTTTTCTTATGCAGTTTCTTTTCGAATGTTTCCCCGTCCCAGAATATCTCCTCATGCTGATCAAGCATGTTTCCTAGCAATGTGCTGCCACTTCGGCCGTTGTGGAGCATAACTACGTTGCCCTCCCGGCGTGGCGGGTAAAGTAGTGATTTTACACGTGAAGTAAGTAGTCTCGGCCCATAATCACCAAAATTAGAAATTTGTTTTAGCACTATTTGGAGGCCTATTATTCGCTCAGAGGTGATGGAATTTCTACTTAAAGATTTAAGTAAATTGTCAAAAATGGGCTATCATTCAGGAATGATGCAAGGAAGATATATGCATGCCTGTTTGTGGGGAGGTTTAGTATCTTGCGGGACACTTGCCAAGTGACGGGTCCCTGAAATTCGTTCGCGAACGATTAGAGTTTGACCTAAAGCGTTGCGGGCGAAACCTTTGCCAACTGGCGTTCGTGCATGGGCGTAAGCAGGGCCAGCGAAGCCACGGCCCCCACCAGGCACATCAGCATGTCCCACTGGGTATCCCAGCTATCGCCCTGGGTGCCGAGGAATTCGTCCGCGCCTTGTCCCAGCGCCATCGCCGCTCCGAATTCGATCAACTCGTAAAGCGCGCTGACAGCAAGGCAGGAGGCCACCACCAGCGTCGCCAGCAAGGCTCCGGGGCGCAATGGTGAGAGCCGTAGCAACAACTCCCGCAGCACGATGGCTGGCACAAAACCCTGCATCAGATGGCCGAAACGGTCATAGGGATTGCGCGCGAGGTCGAGCCAGTCCTGCACCGCAAAGCCCAACGGCACGCGGGCATAGCTGTAGGCTCCGCCGAGCATCAGCACGAGGCCATGAAAGCCGATCAGGGTTAAGGCCAGAGCGGTGAGCGGGAAGCTGCGGCGGGTGAGCCAGAGCACGGGCAGGGCCACCAGCACCGGGGCCACTTCCATCCACCAGGTTGCCCGGTCGAACGGTGCCCAGCCTGACCAGACGAGCGCGACCAGCCAGCTCGCACTCAGCAGCGAGAGGCGGGCCGCATGGGTCAAGCGCAGGGCGTCTGCCCGGTCGCCTCGTTGACCGCAGCGATGGCGGCGGCAATCGACTCGTCTTTGTCGAGCGTGCTGGTGTCGATCAAGATAGCCTCTTCCGCGGCGCGCAGGGGCGCATCGTCGCGGCTGCGGTCACGCATGTCACGGCGGGCGATCTGGGCCTCGATCTCGTCGAGCGAGATTTCGATCTCGCGCCCGGTCATTTCGAGCCAGCGGCGCTTGGCCCGCGCGGTCACGCTGGCGGTGATGAACAGCTTTACTTCGGCCTCTGGCGCAATCACCGTGCCGATGTCGCGGCCGTCCAGCACCGCGCCGCCCGGTTGGGTGGCAAAGGTGCGTTGGCGTTCGAACAGGGCTGCGCGCACTTCCGGGTGAACCGAGGCGCGGCTCGCCAGCCCGCCCACTTCCTCGCTGCGCAGCTCGGGGTTGTCGAGCAATTCGTCGGGAAAGGCGGTGGCCGCCAGCGCATCTTCGGGATTCTCGGCATCGCCGCCGTTGAGCGACACCTGATAGCCGACCGCGCGATAGAGCAGGCCGGTGTCGAGGTGCGGCAGGCCGAAATGCGCGGCGAGCGCTTTGGAAACGGTGCCCTTGCCCGAAGCGGTGGGGCCATCGACGGCGATAATCATGCGCGTGCCTCTTCCAGTAGCTGGTTAAAGGCCGGAAAGCTGGTGGCGATGGGCGAGGTGTCGTCGACCAGAACCCCATCGCGCGAGGCCAGCCCGGCCACGGCCATGCTCATGGCGATTCGATGATCGAGGTGCGTTGTCACAGCGCAATCTTTCGCCGTTCCGGGCAGCGGCTCGCCGCCAGTGCCGTGAATGGTAAGGCCGTCTTCGGCTTCTTCGACCCGTGCGCCCGCCAGCGTCAGCGCTTCGGCCATGGCTGAGAGGCGGTCGCTTTCCTTTACGCGCAGCTCGTCGAGACCGCTGGTGCGGGTGGTGCCCTTGGCCAGTGCCGCAGCGACGAACAGCACCGGGAACTCGTCGATCATGCTCGGTGCGACAGCCGGGTCGACGTCGATGCCGGTGAGCGCGGAATGGCGCACGCGCAAGTCCGCGACCGGTTCGCCGCCGACATCGCGCCGGTTCAGCTCCTCGATGCTGCCGCCCATCTGGCGCAGCACGCTGAGCAAGGCAGCGCGGGTGGGGTTGAGGCCGACGTTCTCGACGATCAGGTCGCTGCCCTCGGTTAGAAGTGCGGCGACCACGAAGAAGGCCGCGGACGAGGGATCGCCCGGCACTTCGATGGTCTGGGGGGCGAGGGTGGCTTCGCCGCGAATCTCGATCACGCGCTCTCCGTCCACTTCCTCGACGCTCAGCTCGGCACCGAAGCCGCGCAGCATCCGCTCGGAATGGTCGCGCGTCATCACTGGTTCGATCACGCGGGTGACCCCAGCGGTGTTAAGCCCGGCCAGCAGCACCGCGCTTTTCACCTGCGCGCTGGCGACCGGCAGGCGGTATTCGATCGGCACGGCTGGGCAGGCCCCCTGCAGGCGCAGCGGTAGTTTGCCGCCGGGGGAAGCCTCGAACTGCGCGCCCATCTGCGAGAGCGGCTCGATCACGCGGCCCATCGGGCGCTTGGAGAGGCTCGCATCGCCCGTGAACACGGCGGAAATGGCATGGCTGGCGATTACGCCCATCAGCAGGCGGGTCGAAGTGCCCGAGTTGCCCATCTCTAGCGCAGAGGTCGGTTGCAGCAGCGATCCCACGCCCACGCCGTGGATGCTCCAGGTCCCGCTATCCTCGCGCACGATGTCTGCGCCCATCGCGCGCATGGCGGCGGCGGTGGCCAGAACGTCCTCGCCTTCGAGCAGGCCGGTGACGCGGGTTTCGCCCACGGCGAGCGCGCCGAGCATCAGCGAGCGGTGGCTGATCGACTTGTCGCCGGGCACACGGATTGCGCCGGTTAGCGGGCCCGACATGGTGAAGCGGTGCGGGTTCGAGGTGGCGGAGCTGGAAATGGTGACGATCCTGCACAAATGACTGGGAATTGCGCGTCGCTTTGACAGTGGCATGGCCCTATGGCAAGGCGCTGCGCCAATGATTCCCGAGCTGGTATGTCAGCCAGGAACATGTCACCCGATTACCCCCGACCCGGCACTCTTTATATCCGGGCGAGACAAGGACACTTTGATGGTCAAGCCAGAATGGGGCTCCAAGCGCACCTGCCCCAAGTGCGGTGAACGCTTCTACGATCTGGGCAAGGAAGACCCGGTCACCTGCATCGAATGCGGCAACGAATGGACGCCTGAGCCGGTGCTCAAGTCCAAGCAGCCGATTCCGTTCGAGGAAGAGAAGAAGGTCGAGAGCAAGGAAGCCGATTCGGATCTGAGCGGCGATGACGACGAACTCGACGACATCGACGACGATGACGATTCGCCCGACAACGACGTCGACCTTGGCGGCGACGATGATCTCGGCGTCACCACTGCCGCCGACGAAAAGGAAGAAGATACCTGATTGCTTTGCGCAGCCCCATCCGGGGCTGCGTCCTCCCAGCTGAACCCTGCGGGGCCGGTCCGGGTGGGCAGTCGCCCTTGCGGCCCTCAGGGGGCTTGTGGGTTTAGCCTATCAGGCGATCAAAAGGTGCTGGTCGTTCGGCCTTAAGCTGAACCAAAGGCCGACCGGCCGCCCGCAGGTGCCCCGCACCCCGGACTTGATCCGGGGGGAGGGATCGGCGCCGAGGATGCCAGTCCGGATGGGCTGGCGTAAGACAAGAGGCGAAACACAAAAAACCCTCTTGCACTATCGGCAGCACCCTTCTAGAGGGCTGCCTCCCGGACGCACCCAGCGACCGGGACTTTGAATGGAACGGGGCCTTAGCTCAGCTGGGAGAGCGCAACACTGGCAGTGTTGAGGTCAGCGGTTCGATCCCGCTAGGCTCCACCATTCACCTTCGGATATGCCGTTACCCGGTGGCCACGGTGGCCGGATATCGACATACCCGAATACAATTTGGGAACTGGCGGGCCTAAGGGCTCACGCTGGCCGACGAGGTTTCGTCCGCCGGCGTTTTTCGCGTTTGGTCCCGATCAGGCGCATAGTTTGGAGTTGTGACGCGCATGTTCGATACGCTGTCCGATCGGTTGAACGGTGTCTTTGACCGCCTGCGTGGGCGTGGGGCGCTGTCCGAACAGGACGTGCGCGATGCCATGCGCGAGGTGCGCGTGGCGCTGCTCGAAGCCGATGTGGCGCTGCCCGTCGCGCGCGATTTCATCGCCAAGGTCACCGAACGTGCCATTGGCCAGGAAGTCCTCAAGTCGGTCACGCCCGGCCAGCAGGTCATCAAGATCGTCAACGACGAGCTGGTGGCGATGCTCGGCGGCGGCGATACCGAGCACGGCGAGGCCGTTCCGCTCAGTCTCGATGTTCGCCCGCCCGCCGTCATCATGATGGTCGGTCTGCAGGGCTCGGGTAAGACCACCAGCACCGCCAAGATCGCCCGCCTGATCAAGTCCAAGATGGGCAAGAAGGCCCTGATGGCCTCGCTCGACGTCAACCGTCCGGCGGCGCAGGAGCAGCTCAAGGTTCTGGGCGAACAGGTCGAGGTGGCGACGCTGCCGATCATCGCGGGCCAGCAGCCGGTCGATATCGCCCGCCGCGCGCTCGAATCGGCGAAGTTGCAGAACGTTGACGTCCTGCTGCTCGATACCGCGGGCCGCCTCCACGTCGATGAAGCGTTGATGGCCGAGATGAAGGCCGTCGCCAGCGTGGCGACGCCTGCCGAAGTGCTGCTGGTGGTCGATGCGCTGACCGGGCAGGACGCGGTCAACGTCGCGCAGTCGTTCTCGAGCGAAGTGCCGCTGACCGGTGTCGTGCTCACCCGGATGGACGGCGATGCGCGCGGCGGTGCGGCGCTCTCGATGCGCGCTGTCACCGGCAAGCCGATCAAGTTTGCGGGCACCGGCGAGAAGCTCGACCAGATCGAGCTTTTCCACCCATCGCGCATGGCCGACCGTATTCTCGGCATGGGCGACGTTGTCAGCCTGGTCGAAAAGGCGGCCGAGAACATCAAGGCCGAAGAGGCTGAGGAACTCGCCAACCGCATGATGAAGGGCAAGTTCGACCTGAACGACCTTCGCATGCAGCTGAAGCAGATGCAGAACATGGGCGGCCTCGGCATGCTCGCGGGCATGATGCCCGGCATGAAGAAGGCGAAGGCCGCGATGCAGGCCAGCGGCGTCGACGACAAGGTGCTCGTCCACATGGACGCGATCATCGGGTCGATGACGCCGAAGGAGCGTGAACGCCCCGAATTGCTGAACGCCAAGCGCAAGAAGCGCGTTGCGGCGGGCTCGGGAACCTCGGTGCAGGAGGTCAACAAGATCCTCAAGATGCACCAGGAAATGGGCCGCGCGATGAAGCAGATCAAGA
>DDFY01000026.1:56256-79314 GCA_002337385.1 Erythrobacter sp. UBA1916 | reverse complement strand
CATTGGTGCTGACGGGGAACAGCCCGAGAAGATCGGCGTTCCGAGGTCGCGGTCGACAATCTGGCCTGTTTCCTCATCGAACAGAGTGAACGGGGTGAGCCCGGTCCGCGTGTCGGATATGCTCAAGCCAACAATGATGTCGGTGCGCTCGTCCGTGAACCGCACCGAGGGCGCGATCAGGTAGTCTTCGTTGCCGGTATAACCGCCGTAGTTGTGGTCCATGGTCTGGGCGCTGGCGATGACCCGGGCCGTGAGGCTCTTGTCGGCGGTCACCGCATGGTTCACATCGACCACGCCGCGCACCAACCCATAGGAACCAACGTCGAGGCTCATGATCATCCGCGCTTCAGCGTCGGGCTTCTTGGTCACGACATTGACGTTGCCGCCAAGGTTGTCGAAGCCGACCAGCAGCGCGTCGGGGCCCTTCAGGATCTCGACCCGCTCGATGCTCGCGATCGGCTGGTTCGCTCCCGATGATACGCCGAAGTTGCCCGAGCTCGACAGGCCGTTGACGAGGCCGCCGCTCGAAAAGCCGCGAACCGTGTATGACGAGCCGCTCCCCGGGCTATTGGAAAGCGTCGAGACCCCGCCCGCGTTGCGCAGGACTTCGCTGATGCTGAGAGCCTGCTGATCTTGGATGGTCTTGGCCGAAATGACCTGATTGTTGCGCGGCTGTTCGCGCAGGGACAGGCCGCTGCGGTCCGAAGTGGAGGCCTGACGCACCAACGTGTTGGTTTCCGCCTCGTCGCGCCGAGCCCTGACCAGGATGCCCTGGTAGACGGTGATCGCACCATCAGCGCTCACATCAACGATCAGGTTCGTGCCGTCGGTTGCGGCAGTGACAGCATCGTAGGCCGATCCGGCATGCCTTACTGGCTTGGAGACAACCGTACGCGCCGCGTCCGGATCGTAGTCGATCTTGGTCCCGCTGATACGCGCGATCTCTTCAAGTGCCTGGCCAAGCGGCATGGCCGCAACGGTAATATCCTGCGCCTGCTCGCTCTGAGCCGCCGCTGGCGCTGACGCGCTCAAAGCGATCATCGTGATCGAGCTGAGACTAACGGCTCCCAGAAACCGACGCGCACCCTTAGAAATATTGAACATACTCACACCTCCGACAGGCACACCTCACCGGGCGCAGAATCTCCACACCTCGCTTTGGCGGCACTTCCAACAGATTTTTTCAGCCAGGTGTGCGGCGTGTCGCCGACATTCCTTGGCGGTTCTCCTGCTGCCGGGTGACCTCGTCTGGCGTACAATGCGCCGGAGTCTCTGTCCCAACGCAGTCGAGCCTATGCTGCAGTCATGTGACGGACAAACGCGAACATTTCATGCCCGCCATGAACGTTTTGAATGCCTAGAGCGGCCGTCGCTCCATAAGCCGCTGCAGGAACCATTCGAGCATCGGATCACTGCGCCGATGGCTGGCCCATTGCGCCACGATGGGCGTTTCGACCGTCTGGAACGGTGCCGCCAGGACCTTCAGCGGCATTGTCGAAGCGTAGTACTGGAACAGCCAGGAACTGCCGGTTGCGACCAGATCGCTCTGGATGACAATGGCCGGCAATGTCGCCTGAGAGCTCGCCTTTATCGCGATCTTGCGCGCATTGAGGATATCCGCTGCAGCAGCGTCCAGCGGGACCGTCGGCGTCGCCTCGTCGCTTGCCACGATGTGCCGGGCCGAGAGATACTGGGCCTCGGTCATTTCATCCTGACCGCCGAGTACCGGGTGTTCGCTCCAGACCATGCACGAGATGCGATCACTCAGGATTTGCGCGGTCTCGAGCCGCGCATCCGCTCCCTGTTCAGGCAGCACGATCAGATCGGCTCCTTCTTCCAGGGCCTGACGCGGCGTGTTGCGTCCCAGCGACGTCAGGTTCACCGTGACGTAGGGCGCCTCACGCGAGAGATTGCGCAGGACCGGTGCCAGCAACATCTGCTCAATCGCTTCCGAGGTCGCGATGGTGATGCTTTCGACTGAGGTCTGAGGATCGAACTGCAGCGAGAATTCGAACGCGCCGTGAGCCTCTTGCAGGGCGCGGCGGACCGCCGCGCGCAGGGCCAGACCAAGGGGGGTGAGGTGCTGCTGAGAGCCCTGATAGGCCACCAGATCATCACCAAAGTGATCGCGCAGCCGCCGCAAGGCATGGCTCATAGCCGACTGGCTAAGGTGCACACGCCGCCCCGCCTCGGTAAGCGTCGGGGCGTGAAGAATGGCGTCAAGCGGGTAAAGCAGGTTGAGGTTCAGCCGGCGAACTGCGGTGCCTTCAAGCGACTTGGCCATCGTTCCTGATCATCCCGGTACCTCTAACGCAGACCTGCCGGGCGTGAGTCGAGATTACGCTGGACGGCCTCCAATCTAGGCCGAGTGTATAGCGAGCGACGGCAAAAGACCAAATTTGGCTCTGCTTTATGTCTAGATTACAACATATCGCCATGCGCTCAACAAGTTGCCGAGCGAATAGCGCTGGCAGTAGGCCATATTGAACGCAGCCAAAGGCTTGTAAGCCGAACGACCGCTTTGCCGCTTCAACGGTCAGTCAGCAACCGGCCCACAGTTTGCCCTTCAGGCTCCGTTCCAGCACACCGATCATTGCCAAGGTGTGACGAGGTATTTCTCACCCGTTTTCATCCGGCGATAATCAAGGATCGCGTCTTTGGTCAGCATTCCTTCCAGGTCGACCTTGGTCTTGTAGCTGCTGGCAAATGTCGTGGTGAGATTCTCCAGCACGCGTTGGCGCATACGCGTTACAGCTTCCTTGCTTGCGTTCTGCAGGAACGGTGTCAGCAACCAGCCCGACAGGGTCCAGCCGAAGCCGTAACCCGGCGTCAATGTCGTCGTTCCGAGGTCGAGGCGGCCGTAGATGAACATGCGTTTGGGCTGATTGGAGCCATAGCGCGAATAGTCGGTCATCTTCGACTGTGCGACCTGCTCCATCGCCTTGAAGCAGGTATCGACCATCGACCCGCCGCCGATCGGGTCGAAACCATAGAACGCATCCGTTTCGGCGATCGCGGCCTTGAGGTTTTCCATGAAGTCGTCGTCCGAAGAGTTCACCACATGCGTCGCGCCCAACCCCTTGAGGAGGTCGACTTGCTCCTGCTTGCGGACGATGTTGACGAGCGCGAGGTCATCTTCCTGGCAAATCCTGACCAGCATCTGGCCAAGGTTGGAGGCACCCACCGTATGCAGGATCGCCTTCTGGCCATCCATTCTGGCGTTCTCGGCAAAGCTGAGCGCGGTCATGGGATTGACGAAGCTGCTGGCACCTTCCTCGGCGCTATGGTCACCCAGAGGCAGGCACATCGCCGCGTCGGCGATGGCATATTGGGCATAGGCGCTGCCCGGCACGCAGGCCACGCGCTGGCCCATCAGCGCCTTGGCCATGTCGCTGTCGCCGGTTGCGATGACGGTGCCAGCGCCTTCACTTCCCGCAGGCAGACGTTGACCATGGCGTGCTTTCTGTCCGATGTTGAAAGCCTCCGGCATTTTGGCGACGACCTTGCTGGGCGAGTATTCCGCGTTCTCGAAGTCCGCCGCGCCGGTCAGGATCGCGAGATCCGACGGATTGATCGGCGCCGCCTCGATCTTCACCAGGACCTCGTTGCCGGTTGGCTCGGGGAAGGTCGTCTCCTCGATCGCGACAGTGAGGGTCCCGTCGCTTTCCAGCGTCGTGAATAGCTGCTTGCCGGTCTTGCTCATGGGGTATGCTCCAGGTTGCGGAATGCATTAATATGGATGTTTCAGAGTTCGCGGTCGGTGTCCAACCGCATCAGAGATGGCAACTCTCTCTTCTCGCGTCAGGTTCCTGCTTCCACTAGCATTTTAGTCGTCGGCCGAATGTCCGCTCTCTACGAATTGCTCGCTAATAGCGGCCCGTCCGCACACGGCCCAAATTCCGCCATTCCGACGGATACTTCGAAATCTCAAGCTGCACCGCTCCACTCGCGCAGACGCTCGCATGCTTCGGCTACACCATAAGCCTTGGGATAGATGGTGCTATAACCCAAGCTCGCCACGACCTATCTGGTTCAGGTGGAAGGCGATCCGACGGAAGAACCCTTACGCCGGTTGCGGCAGGGCCTTCGCCTGAAGGATGGAGTGACTTTGCCCGCAACGGTTGAGCGTATCGCCGATCCCATGCTCTGGCCGCGCAACCCGCCGATCCGCGTGCGCAAATCCATCCCCGACTGCTGGCTGCGCCTCACCATTCGCGAAGGCCGCAACCGGCAGGTTCGCCGGATGACGGCGGCGGTCGGACATCCGACGCTGCGGCTGGTACGCTGGGCGGTCGGCGACTGGACGCTAGACGGGCTACTCCCAGGCGCATGGCGCGCGGCCTGACCGCGCCGTATTCAGTCGTCCGACGTGATCGCGACGCTGCCGCAATTGGCAAGATCGCATATCAGGCTCACGGTTTCGGGTGATCCCGCCCACGCCGGGTCGACGCTCAGCGAGGCGTGATCGCATAGCTGCTCGGCGAAGAGTGCGACTGTGCCGCCGCACTCACGGGCGTTGCCATCGACAAACAGTGTCAGCTTTTCCGGCCCTGAGCGAACGAGTGCGAAGCGGCTCGCCGGATTGCGTTCCAGCATGCCGCCCGCGGCCAGTTCGCCTGCTATTGCCTGCGGCGTAACCATCTCATCGGGGCTCCAGTCGATAAGATCGGACTTGGGTGCGGTGACAAAAGCGCCAACCCAGCGAGCGAAGCTATCGCGGTTGGCTAGCGCCTCGGTCACCATATGGTGCAGTTTGTCGAGTGTTTCCGGCGCGATTTCCCCCGGATGGGCGGCGGGGGTGAGGTCGGGATCGGAATAGCGGTCGTCATCATCGAGCAGGTCGATAACATGATCAGCCCAACCCGATACCAGCTCGGCCCGCGAGGGAGCGCGAAAGCCGATCGAATAGGTCATGCAATCTTCGCCCACGGCAACCCCGTCATGGGCGAAACCGGGTGGCAGGTAGAGTATGTCGCCGGGCTCCAGCACCCATTCCTGAGTTGGCTGAAAATCCGCCAGCAACCGCAAGCGATCGTGGGGAAGAAGTGGGGTGCGCTCATCACAGCATGGGCCCACCTGCCAGCGCCGCCGCCCGAGGCCCTGCACCAGGAAAACGTCGTACTGGTCGAAATGCGGCCCCACGCCACCGCCATCGCTGGCGTAGCTGACCATCACATCGTCGATCCGCCAATTGGGGATAAAGCGGAACGGCTCGAGCAGTGCAGCAACTGCGGGGACGTGATGATCAACCGCCTGCACGAGCAGCGTCCATGGCGCCCCGTCCACCTCTGCGAAGTCTGCGCTCGACAGGGGGCCGTCAGTCAGGTCCCATGACCGGGGCGTTGTCCGGCGCACGAGCCGCGATTCCACGCCGGGTTCGCAGGCCAGACCGGCAAGCTCATCCGGCGTCAGGGGATTGTCCCAAGCCCGCCAAGGGTTGCGGATCAACTGAGGGCTCTTCTGCCAATGTTCGCGAAGGAAGGTGGCGGCATCAAAATTCATACCGGCCTGTAGCGCCAATCGCGCCGGATACTCAACTGATCCGTCGCCGTCTAAATGGGCGATGCTCCTGATTATACGCAGATGGTCATTCGGAGCGCGAAGGTCGTGCAGAGCTATGAGCCAGTCCCGGGAGGCGACGTCGCCTTGTCAACATGACGAGATCCCAGGCCAACCTTCCGCAAGCGGCTCATTTTGCGCCGCTCAGCCGCTTGCCCGCCGAAGGCAGCTTTCAGGACTGACGAGTAGGCATTTCTATGGCCGCGATGGGGTGGAAAGCTGCCCCCTCAGCACCTTGGAAACACTCGCCCATAGATGTGAAGGTGAAGAAGGCCGTTGCCACGATGACGTATGCGAATGTCCACCAGCAAACGCCAATCCACAGGTTAGTCGATCCTGCTCCGCGTCGACGGCCACGAATGGGAGCTGAGCGCCGTCCGAAACCACGGAAGCTCCCGATAACTCTGCGCCGCACTCCCCTCACGCTCGAACGACGTCTCATCCCTGCCACACCGCCAATCCCACCACACCCGATTTGGCCCAAGCTCCGCTGGACAAGGCGTGGCGCATCGGGGCATAGGCCCAGCCCATGCACGACCTCAGATTCATCCGCGAAAATCCCGCCGATTTCGATGCCGCCCTCGCCCGGCGCGGGGTTGAGCCGACTTCGGCCCGGCTCCTCGACCTTGATGGTCAACGGCGCGAGGTTTCGACCCGGCTGCAGCAGGCGCAAAGCCGCCGCAACGAAGCCTCCAAGGCTATCGGTCAGGCAATGGGCCAGGGCGACAAGGACAAGGCCGAAGCGCTCAAGGCCGAAGTCGCTGAACTGAAGCAGACCATGCCCGCACTCGAAGAGCGCGACCGCGAGCTTGGGAGCGAACTGGAAGCGGCGCTTGCCAGCCTGCCCAACCTGCCCGCCGACGGCGTGCCCGAAGGCGCGGATGAAGAGGACAACGTCGAGGTCAGCCGCTGGGGCACCCCGCGTGAGTTCGCTTTCAGCCCGGTAGAACACGCCGATCTCGGCCCGTCGCTGGGCATGGAGTTCGAAACCGCCGCCGCGATGAGCGGCGCGCGCTTCACCTTCCTGCGCGGCCCCATGGCGCGACTGCACCGGGCGCTGGCGCAGTTCATGCTCGATTTCCAGAGCGGGACACGCGGCTATACCGAGTGCAACCCGCCGGTGCTGGTGCGCGACCATGCGCTCTATGGCACCGGGCAGCTGCCCAAGTTCGCTGAAGATCTGTTCCGCACCGGCAACGACCTGTGGCTCATCCCCACCGCCGAGGTCTCGCTCACCAATTCGGTCCGCGAACAGATCATCGACGATCTGTCTTCGCCGCTGCGCCTCACCGCGCTTACGCCATGCTTCCGCTCCGAGGCGGGCGCGGCGGGCAAGGATACGCGCGGCTTCATCCGCCAGCACCAGTTCGAAAAGGTCGAGCTGGTCAGCATTTGCCGCGCGGAAGACGCCGAAGCCGAACACGGCCACATGGTCGCCAGCGCCGAGGCCGTGCTCGAAGCGCTCGACCTGCCCTATCGCAAGATGATGCTGTGCACCGGCGACATGGGTTTTGGCGCGCGCAAGACGTTCGACCTCGAAGTGTGGCTGCCGGGGCAGGACGCCTACCGCGAAATCAGCTCCATCAGCTGGTGCGGCGAGTTTCAGGCGCGCCGCATGAACGCGCGCTATCGCCCCGAGGCGGGCGGCAAGAAGACTGCCTTCTGCCACACGCTCAACGGATCGGGCCTCGCCGTGGGCCGCACATTGGTGGCGGTGATGGAGAACTATCAGCAGGAAGATGGCTCGATCGCCGTGCCTTCCGCATTGGCGCCCTACATGGGCGGGGTCGATAAGCTGACGCCGCTGGGCTAAGGCCGGGCCCATGCGCATCCTGCTTACCAACGACGACGGCATCCACGCCCCCGGCCTCGCCCTGCTCGAATCGATCGCCCGCACGCTGAGCGACGACGTGTGGGTCTGCGCTCCGGCCGAGGAACAGTCAGGCGCCGGCCACGCGCTCACGCTGCACATGCCGGTGCGCCTGCGCGAACACGGTGAACGGCGCTATTCGGTCACCGGCACGCCAACTGACAGCGTGAACCTCGCACTGCGCAAGCTGTTTGCCGACAAGATGCCCGACCTTGTCATCTCGGGCATCAATTCGGGCGAAAACCTCGCCGACGACGTCACCTATTCGGGCACTGTCTCGGCCGCGATGGAGGCTGCGTTGGCGGGCATTCCTGCCATCGCGCTCAGCCAGGCTTTTCGCGGCACGGGGCCGGGCTTTGCCATCGCCGAAGCCTGGGGCGCGAAAGTGATCAAGCCGCTGATGGCCACCCCCATGGCCAAGCGCACGCTCATCAACGTGAACTTCCCCGCCTGCGCGCCCGATGCGGTGCGCGGCATTCGCGTGGTGCGGCAGGGTTTCCATGATTATGCACGCGGCAGCCTGGTCGAGGGCACCGATCCACGTGGACGTAGCTATTATTGGTTTGGCCTTGAGGAAATGGAGCATACACTCGATCATGGCACCGATCTGGAAGCCGTGTCCGAGAACTACGTGGCGGTGACGCCGCTCCAGCTCGACCTGACCGACCATGCCGCCATCGGTCGACTGGCAGAGCAGTTCGGCTAAGCGCGAAGGGGGGAGGATCAGGCTTGTTCGAGAACCATCCTCCCAAGCGACCTGCCGAAAGCAGGCGCCGCTTCTCGCCCCTGCGCCGCGCGGTGCAGATCCCGGTCTGGGGCGATCTCACCATCCGGCTCTCAATCGCGCTGGCACTGATCATGCTGGTGGTAATGATCCACTGGTGGGACCGCGATGGCCTGATCGACAATGCAGATGGCCATGTCAGCTTTCTCGACGTGGTCTATTTCACGATGATCTCGATCACCACCACCGGCTTCGGCGATATTGCCCCGATCTCCGACCGCGCGCGGCTGGTCGAGGCGGTGATCGTCACGCCGGTGCGCTTTGCGGTGCTCTTCATCTTCGTCGGCACCGCCTATAATTTCCTCATCAAGCGCTCTTGGGAGAAGTTCCGCATGGCTCGCATCCAGGACCAGTTATCCAATCACGTCGTCGTGCTCGGGTTCGGCGTTTCCGGCAAGGAGTCGGTCGAGGAACTGATCGAGCGCGGAACCGACCCCGCTTCCATCGTGGTGATGGACACCTCGCCCGAGCGCCTCACCCATGCCGAAGAGCTGGGCTGCAACGTGATCGAGGCCGATGCCACGCGCGATGACAACCTGCGCGCCGTGCGGATCGAGCAGGCCCAGACTGTGCTCGTCTCGGCGGGGCGCGACGATGCCTCGATCCTCATCGTGCTCACCGTGCGCCACCTTGCTCCCAACGTGCCGATCAGCGTCGTTGTCCGTGCCGACGACAACGAACTGCTCGCGCGGCAGGCGGGCGCCGACAAGGTGATCAACCCGGTGCGTTTTACCGGTCTGCTGCTGGCCGGAAGCGCGCGCGGGGCGCATATCGCGGAATATCTCGCCGACCTTGCCTCGGTCACCGGTCGGGTGCAGCTGGTCGAACGACCGGTGATGCCAGAGGAAATCGGCAAGTCGCTATCCGCGCTTGCCACGGGCGGTCGCGGGATGCGGATCTATCGCAATGGCCGTGCCTGCGGGTTCTGGGAGCCAGAAGCCGAAGCCCTGCAAGCGGGCGACGTGGTGGTGGAAATCCTGCCCTCGGCACCGACCGAAAGCGAAAAATGAACCAGCTGCCTTGGCCGAGGCTCATCACAACAGGATGAACGCGCCTCCGACCAGCGCCATGCCCACCACGAAATAGCCAGCATCGATGGCGAACAGCTTGCCGGGCCGCATCTGGTAAAGATAGTTGATCCCCAGCGCCGGGGTCATCACGGCAATGGCCAGGCCGGTCGCCATCATCATGATTACGTGCGGGGCCGGGTTGGTGCGCGCGATCAGGTGGCCGAGCATCAGCACCACCACCATTTCGAAGGCAAAGCTCAGCAGCATGATGAGCCAGACCGGATTCGCGCCCGGAATGCCGTCCTTCATCATCTGGTCGGTTACGCCATTCATCTCGCGCCATGCCTTGCCGAACAGCGGCCCATACCAAACCGCCCCCAGCAACCAGAACACCGCCGTTCCGGCCACAACTGCCAGCAGATTAATCTCGCCCATCGCGCGGCTCCTTTCCCCTCAATCAGCACCCATCTAGCCTATCGCGGCCATCGCGTGTAGGGGCGCTGCGATAATGGCTACCCAAATCCCTGATCCCAAGCGCATCGGCATGGTCTCGCTCGGCTGCCCCAAAGCGCTCGTCGACTCCGAGCGCATCCTCACGCGCCTGCGCGCCGATGGCTATGCCATGAGCCCCGACTATGCCGGGGCCGACGTCGTGCTGGTCAACACCTGCGGCTTTCTCGACAGCGCCAAGGAAGAGAGCCTTGAGGCGATCGGCGAGGCAATCGCCGAGAACGGCCGCGTGATTGTGACCGGCTGCATGGGCGACGAGGCCGAAACCATCCGCGCCCGCTTCCCGCAGGTGTTGGCGATCACCGGCGCGCATCAGTACGAGGATGTGGTCGAGGCTGTGCACGAGGCCGCCCCGCCCACGCAGGGGCCGTTTGTCGACCTGATCCCGCAGCCCGACATCAAGCTTACTCCCAGACACTACAGCTATCTGAAGATTTCCGAGGGCTGCAACCACTCCTGCGCCTTCTGCATCATCCCGCAGCTGCGCGGAAAGCTCGCCAGCCGCCGGATCGATGCCGTGCTGCGCGAAGCGGAAAAGCTGGTCGCGGCGGGCACGCGCGAACTGCTCGTGATCAGTCAGGACACCTCGGCCTATGGCGTGGACACCCGACATGAGGAGCGCATGTGGAAGGGCCACCCCGTCCGCGCGCACATGACCGACCTCGCCCGCGAGCTCGGCCAGCTGCGCACACCCGATGGCGCGACGCCGTGGACGCGCCTGCACTACGTCTATCCCTACCCGCATGTCGACGCGGTGATCCCGCTGATGGCCGAGGGACTGCTCACGCCCTATCTCGATATCCCGTTCCAGCATGCCGCCCCCAAGGTGCTGAAGGCGATGAAGCGCCCGGCCAACGAGGCCAAGGTGCTCGAACGGCTGAAGAGCTGGCGCGACATCTGCCCCGAGATCGCGGTGCGCTCGTCGTTCGTCGTCGGCTTTCCCGGCGAAACCGAGGAGGACTTCCAGTACCTGCTCGAATGGCTGGAAGAGGCCCAGCTTGACCGTGTGGGCGCGTTCCGGTTCGAGCCGGTCGCGGGCGCACAGGCCAATGCCCTGCCCGATCCCGTGCCCGAGGCGGTGAAGGAGGAGCGCTATGCCCGGATCATGGAAGTGACCGAGCGCATCAGCGCCGCCAAGCTCGCGGCCAAGGTCGGCAACACCATCCCCGTCATCATCGACGAGGTCGGCGAGCCTGATGAAGACGGCGATGTGGGTGCCACGGGCCGCTCACAGGCCGATGCGCCCGAGATCGACGGCGCGGTCTATCTGCGCAATGTGCCCGAGGAATTGCAGCCCGGCGATTTCGTCAACGTCGAGATCGAAGATGCCGACGCGCATGATCTGTTCGGCGTGATCGCCTGAGCCTGTCACACCCCAAAGGTGTGACAGGTGTGACAGTGTCCTGGAGAGAAAAAGCTCCGGGTCCGAAGGGCGCCGCAAGGCCGCAGGAAATCGACGATGTCAAAGAGCGCAGGCGCAGGGCCTTCGCTCTTATGCCTGCGCTTGGTGCCTGTAGGAAAGCGGCCAGTTTCCCGGCGCCCGTTGTGGCCTCCGCTATTGTTTGCTGAAAGAATACAATGGCACTACTCGGAGCCGGCCAACCTATGAGATTCAGATTAGCAGGGATGCTGAAAGCGCTGAAACCATGACAGACTTTCTTTCACTTTCTGATCTGGATTGTCAGGTCATCGAAGCAATAGCTTCGCGCGCAGTCGAACTCGCTCAGCGTTGGAATGATGGTTCCGTACCTCAATCATTGGCAGGGCTGCGCGTTGGCTTGATCGAAGAGCTTCCAGGATGGCGTAATCCCAGTGCGCTAGTCCTTGGAGCTGCCGCTATGGGAGCCACGTGTGTCCGACTCGATGCAAAGCTTGAAGGCAAGGAGACGGTCGAAGACCTTGCTGGCTACTTGGACAACTGGTTCAACTTGCTCGGTGTGCGTACGCCTTCCCTTAGACGGCTCAGAAGTTTCGCAGACGCGGCGATTGCACCCGTCATCAATCTGCGAACGAACGATGACCATCCGTGTGAAATCTTGGGTGACCTGTGCTATCTGCTAAGCGTACGCGGTTCTTGGGAGAATCTGCGTGTGGCCATGGTCGGTCCGCGCGGGAACATCGCAAAATCCTGGATAGAGGCAGCTGAAGTGCTTCCCATCGAAGTCGTGCAAGTCTCTCCATCTAATTTCGCTTATTACTCCGACGATCTGCCGCCGCGAGCGGCCGCAACCAGTGACGTGGAGGCAATCATAACGGCAGATCTTATCGTCACTGATTGCTGGCCAATGGATGCGGACCCGGACGACATCGAACATTTTGCCGCCTTGCGTATCGATGCTGACATGCTCGACAAGACTGGTCGAGAAACTGTATTTGTGCCGTGTCCTCCCGTGACAAGGGGACAGGAAGTCACGGATGACGCCATGCGCCATTCACGTTGCAAGGCCAAACATGCCAAGGCGTTTCTTTTGCATACACAGAACGCAGTAATGGAGCGAATAGCAGGCGTGAGCGGCACTTGCGAATAAGGCACACAACCACATTTGCCGGTCGAACTGCCAATGTCCGCAATTGAGCGTCGGCTCCGGAATGGCCGCTTTTGCGGCAAGACTATCCCGAAGCCGACGCTCAATTGCGTTTCGACTTACGCCACGCCGCCTAGTCCGACCACACCAGCTTCGGCTTCCTCGCCGCCGCCGTCTCGTCGAGCCTTGCGCGCGGCGCGTAGAGCGGTGCGAGGTGGAGACTTTCGTCCCCCGCCTTGGCCCGCGCAACAATGCCGCGCAACGCGCCGATGAACTCGTCGAGCGCGGCCTTGCTCTCGCATTCGGTCGGCTCGATCAGCATCGCACCGTGGACCACCAGCGGGAAATAGACCGTCATCGGGTGAAAGCCCTCGTCGATCAGCGCCTTGGCCACGTCGAGCGTGGAGAAGCCCTTGGCCAGGCCCTCATCCGAGAACAGCGCCTCGTGCATGCACGGGCCAGCATCGGCGAAGGGCGCCTGGAGCACATCCTCCAGCGCGCGCAGCACGTAGTTGGCATTCAGCACCGCATCGCCCGAGACCTGCGCCAGACCATCGGCCCCATGCGACAGGATATAGGCCAGCGCGCGGGTGAACATGCCCATCTGGCCGTGGAACGCCGCCATCCGGCCAAAGCTCTCGCCCGCGCCTTCGTCGCCTTCCTCAACCAGTTCGAAGCTGCCATCGGCGGCCTTGGTCACATAGGGCAAGGGCGCATAGGGCGCGAGCGCCTCAGACAGCACCACCGGCCCCGAACCCGGCCCACCGCCGCCGTGCGGGGTGGAGAAGGTTTTATGCAGGTTGATGTGCATGGCATCGACGCCGAGATCGCCCGGACGCACCCGCCCGACGATGGCGTTGAAGTTCGCCCCGTCGCAATAGACATAGCCGCCCGCCGCGTGGACCGCCTCGCAGATCGCGATCATGTCGCGCTCGAACAGGCCGCAGGTGTTGGGGTTGGTGATCATCAAGCCCGCCACGTCCGGCCCGAGCCGTGCCTTCAGGGCTTCGAAGTCGATCCGTCCGTCATCACCTGCCGGGATCGCCTCGACCTTGTATCCGGCGAAGGCAGCGGTGGCGGGGTTGGTGCCATGCGCTGAACTCGGCACCAGCATCACCTCGCGCGGATCGCCCCGTGCTTCCAGCGCAGCGCGAATGCACAGCACGCCGCACAGTTCGCCGTGGGCACCGGCCTTGGGGCTCATCGCCACCGAGTGCATGCCCGTGAGCGTGACCAGCCAGTGCGCCAGCTCGTCGATCACGCCGAGCGCACCCTGAATGCTGTTCATCGGCTGCAGCGGGTGCAGGTCGGCAAAGCCGGCCATCCGCGCGACCTTCTCGTTCAGCCGCGGGTTGTGCTTCATCGTGCAGCTGCCGAGCGGGAACAGGCCAAGATCAATGGCATAGTTCTGACGGCTCAGGCGCGTGTAATGCCGCACCGCTTCGGGTTCGCTTAAGCCCGGCAGGGCGGGAGGGGTGGGACGTGACATCCCGCCCAGCCGGGCCGACGTCTCTGCCGGGGGGGTTGGCAGATCGACGCCGTAATTGTTGAGCGAACCGATTTCGAAGATTAGCCCCTCTTCCAGCATCAGCGCGCGATTGCCGGTGAAGGTGGGAGCGGTCTCGCCATCGGGAGTGACAGCGTCGGGGGTGGACGGACGCCAGCCGGAGGGATTCACGTTCATGCCAGTTTCTCCCGGATGGCAGTGACAAGGGCGTCGATATCGTCCTCACTGGTGGTTTCGGTGACGGCGACGAGCAGCCCGTTGGCGAGCCCCTCCTCGTCCGGATAGAGCCGCCCGAGCGAAACACCCGCCAGCACGCCCGCCGCAGCCAGCTCGCGCACCGCTGCGCGGGCGCTGATCGGCAGCTCGATGCAGAACTCGTTGAAGAAGCTCTCGTTAAGCACCGAAACGCCCGGCACTTCGGCCAGCTTGTCCGCCGCGAGGCAGGCGAGCCGGTGGTTCTCGGCGGCGAGCGCGGCAAGGCCGGTGCCGCCCAGCAAGGTCATGTGGATCGAGAAGGCCAGCGCGCACAGCCCCGAGTTGGTGCAAATGTTGCTGGTCGCCTTCTCGCGCCGGATATGCTGCTCGCGCGTGCTCAGCGTCAGCACGAAGCCGCGCTTGCCCGTGGCATCCACGGTCTCGCCGCAGAGCCTGCCGGGCATATGCCGCACATGCTCTGTGCGGCAGGCGAACAGGCCGAGGTACGGCCCGCCGAATTGCAGGCCCACGCCGATCGACTGGCCCTCGCCCACGACGATGTCGGCCCCAAGCTCACCCGGCGACTGGATCGCGCCCAGCGCCACTGGCTCGGTGACCACGGCCACCAGCAGCGCGCCTTGCGCGTGGGTCGCCTCGGCGATCTTCGCGAGATCGGGCAGGCGGCCAAGAATGTCGGGATATTGCACCAGCACGCAGGAGGTCTCGCCGTCGATCTGCGCGATCAGCGCATCTTCGCCAGCGTCGGCGCTGAGGCTGGGTGCTTCATGCACGATTTGGTCGCCAGTGAACTTCGCCATGGTCTTGATATTGCCCGCATAGTGCGGATGCAGACCGGGCGAGAGCAGCGCCTTGCCGCGCTTGGTGATGCGGCGCGCCATGGCCACCGCTTCCCAGGCCGCGGTCGAGCCATCGTACATCGAGGCATTGGCAATGTCGCAGCCATAGAGGCGCGCGACCTGCGTCTGAAACTCGAACAGCATCTGCAACGTGCCCTGCGCGATTTCGGGCTGGTAGGGCGTATAGGCGGTGAGAAACTCGCCGCGCTGGATCAGGTGATCGACCGAGGCGGGCACGTGGTGGCGATAGGCCCCCGCACCAAGGAAGAACGGAGCTTCGCCAGCAGCCGTGTTCTGGCCCGCAAGCCGCGCCATGTGGCGCTCCACCGCCATTTCGCTGGCGTGGCCCGGCAGGCCGTCAATCGGCCCGTCAAGCAAGGCGGCAGAGGGGACATCGGCAAACAGCGCCTCGATCGAGGAGGCACCAATAGCCGACAGCATATCGACCCGGTCAGCCGGGGTAAGCGGAAGATAACGCATGTGTGGCTGTGTCCTAGTCGAGATCGGCGCAGAAGGCGGCGTAAGCCTCGGCGTCCATCAGCCCTTCGAGTTCCGCTGGATCGGCAATTGTGGATTTGAAGAACCAGCCGTCGGTTTCGGCGGCGGTGTTGACGAGCGCAGGGTCGTCCTCAAGCGCACCGTTGCCTTCGGTCACTTCGCCGGTGATCGGGCTGTAGACGTCGCTTGCCGCCTTGACCGATTCCACCACGGCAGCTTCCTTGCCCTTGGCCACGGCGGTGCCTGCCGCAGGCACCTCGACGAAGACGATATCGCCCAGCTGTTCCTGCGCGTGATCGGTAATCCCCACGGTGGCACTGGTGCCCTCGACCTCGATCCATTCGTGGTCGGTTGTGAAGTAGCGGGTCATTATTTGCCTCCTTGGCGGCGGTAGTTGTGGGGTACGAATGGAAGTGGTGCGACCGTGGCGGCGAGCTTGCGGCCGCGCACGTCGATTTGGAGTTGGGTGCCGGGCTCGGCGAGGCTCGCTTCGACCAGGCCCATGGCGATGGGCCGGCCCAGCGTGGGCGAATGACCACCAGAGGTGACGACGCCGACTACGCGGTCATCCACCATGATCGTCGCGCCTTCGCGTGCGGGCGCCCTGCCCTCAACGGCAATGCCGACACGCTTGCTGGGCGCGCCCTCGGCGAGCAGCGGCAGGACTTTGTCCGCCCCGGCAAAGCCACCCTCCAAGCGTCGCCGCTTGGAAATGGCGAAGGCGAGGTCGGCGCTCACCGGGTCGATGCTCGCGGTCATGTCGTGACCATAAAGCGGCAAACCTGCTTCGAGCCGCAGGCTGTCGCGCGCGCCCAGCCCTGCAGGCTTCACCCGCGCATCGGCGAGCAGCGCATCGGCCAGCTCGCGGGCCTTGTCCGCCGGAACCGCGATCTCGAACCCGTCCTCGCCGGTATAGCCCGAACGGCATACGATCAGGTGCGTGCCCGAACAGCCACGGCTCGCCGACGCCATGAACGGAAGCGCATCGGCAATGCCCGGCAGCAGATCGTCGAGCACAGACGCCGCAAGCGGGCCTTGCAACGCGATCAGCGCCATCTCGTTATGGTAGGCGAGCGTCACCTCAGCAGGCAGGCGCGAACGCAGGTAGGCGATATCGTCGTGCTTCACCGCCCCGTTCACCACCAGCCGGAACGCGTCCTCGCCGGTGCGGGTGATGAGCAAGTCGTCGAGGATGCCGCCATCGTCCGCCAGCAGCAGAGAATAGCGCGTGCGGCATTCCTTGAGCGCGCCCAGATCGGCCGGGAGCAGCTTTTCCAGCGCCGCCCCCGCGCCCGGTCCGGCGATGGTGAGCTGGCCCATATGGCTGACATCGAACAGGCTCGCGCTGGTGCGCGTCCATTCGTGCTCGGCCATGATGCCTTCATACTGGATCGGCATGGCATAACCGGCGAATTCGACCATCCGCCCGCCCTGCTCGCGGTGCCAGCCATCAAGCGGGAGTAGCAAAGGCTCGGCCTTGGCCTCCAGAGTTGCGGCCTCAGTCATCGAACCAGCCTCCGAAACCGCCGATCGGCATTCCTGGCGGAATCTCCGGGGCCTCCTCCTTGTCTTCAAGCACTGCCACGAGCGCATCGTCATCGTCGAGCAGATCGGCCACATAGTGCGCCCAATCGGCATCGACACCGCCCTTGGCATCCTCCAGCTCGTCCTTAAGCAGGTCGAGACGGCCAGCGATGATGGCCGCCGCCTCGGGCGAAGTGTCTTCGTTGCGCATAGCTTCCACCAACGAGAGCACGGTCCGCCAGGCGATCCGGCGGCCGACCTCGTTGCTGCGCGCTTTGATCACATTTGAAACCAGTTCGTCAACCAGATCGGTCACGCCCGGCATCGCCGCATCCTGACGATGCTGCTCGACCATGCGGGTAAGGCGCGCTGGCGCGAGCATGCTGTCGAGTGTGATCTGCGCGGCCACATCAGCGGCGACCAGCGGATCAAAGGCCGCAGCGCCCGCATTGCGGAACACCTCGATGTTGAACTGCGGATCGCTGGTGCGGGTAATCGGCACCGACAGCATCGGCAGCAGCCGATCAGGCACGGTCAGGAAGTCTTCGTCGAGCGTGTCGATCAGGGCTGCCATCGCCGCCCGCTGGGTTTCGGCATCGATCCATTCGGGCAGCGGGTGATTATCACCCACCACCTTATAATCGTAGGCATAGCCGCCGATCAGCTTGCCTGCCGCGTCAACATCGTAGCGATGCAGCAGCCAGATCGGCACGAACTTGCGCCGCAAGAAGGCGAGCGGTTGGCCCGGCAACAGCACGTTCTCGCCGAAGTTGGTGAGCGCAATAGCGCGCACTGTCTCGATATGATCGAGTGCGGCAATCGGATCGGGGCCATCGTCCCACATGCTCGCCGCCGCGCTCGGCATAGCGGCATCGCGACCGTCGATATCGGTCGAGAAAGCGAGCCCAATTTCCTCCGCCGCCAGCGCCTTGGCATCGGCTTCCTCGGCAGTGCCGTAAAGCCAGTCGACCGAGTAGTCGTCCCAGGCGCCGCCGCCGCGCTTGTAGGCATCGGCAAGGCTGATCTCGCCGTCCTCGATCAGGATGCGCGGGCCGGGATAGTCCATCACCGTGGTGCGATCCTGCGTGGACCCGGCGAAGTTGTGCATGAAGCCGATCGCATGGCCGACCTCGTGCGCACCAAGCTGACGAATGCGGTCGAGCGCGGCGCGGACCGGGTCGTTCGGGCCGCCGGTGCCGTTCTGCGCGGTGCCGACGAGGCCTTCGAAGATCGTGATGTCCTGCCGCACACGCAGCGCGCCGAGCACGACGTTGCCCTTGATGATCTCACCCGTGCGCGGATCGCGGATGCCGCCGCCGTAGGACCAGCCGCGCGTCATCCGGTCAGCCCAATTGACTATGTTATACCGCACGTCGAGCGGGTCGGCCCCCTCGGGCAGGATCTCGGCGCGGAAGCCACCGATAAATCCGGCCTTGTCGAAGGCGCTGGCCCAGTAGTTGACGCCTTCCATCAGCGCGGTGCGCACCGGCTCGGGCGCGGCGCGGTCGATGTAGAACACGATCGGCTTCACCACCGGACTCGCCTCGGCACTGGGATCGACCTTCTCGAGACGAAAACGGGCCGCCAGCGGTATGGCCACCGGCTCGCCCAGCGGCGCGCCGTAGTCATAGATGATCGGGCCACCCACGGGTGCGCGCGGATCGGCCAGGCGCGGCACGAAACCCGGCTCGGGCAGCTCGATAAACGAATGGTGGACGATGAAGGTCAGCGCCCGCGGTTCGGGCGAGAATTCGTTCATCTCGCGCCTGGGCCGCGCGCTGGTGAAGGTCTGGATGGTGTCGATCTCGGTGTTGAGCGGGAAGCTCTTCACCGAAGCGGTGTCGATGCCCGAAAGGCCGGGCGCAGCGCGGTAGTCGCCGCCGGGCGCCAGCCGCGCCGAAATGTCGATCGAATCGCGCATGAGGAACTTCGACATGTCGACCACCACGCCGTCCGCGCCGTTATCGGCCACGATGGGCAGCATGGCGACCACCGCAGTGGGGAAGCTCTCCTCGGCGCCGATCTCGGTGTCGGCATCGCCGGAGGCCTGGAACTTGGGATTTTCGAACACCGCCGCAATCTGGGTGCCCACCTTGCGGAAGCACAGCAGCTGCTCGCCCCCCAGCATCCCGCGATCAAGCCGCATGTCAGGAGAGCCAAGCCCCGAGCGCAACGAAGTCGCATATATATAGCAATCCGATTCGCCCCCGGCGTCCGGTGCTGGCAGCGTGAAATAGACCGCGCCGCTGTCAGCCGGAGTCGCAGGGTCCAACAGGTGATCCTCCGCGTGCGCGGGCGCGCTGGCGAACAAGACCGACAGCCCCAGGGCCATGCACGATGAAGCCGTCCGCAGACGTGAAGTGTTTGAAAGAAAACGCATGATGCCCCCATGATGGTGCCCCGCAAGACATTGCGGGGATTTCAATTAAGGGGAATACCACCAAAGCCATTGCGTTTATCGTGAAATATGCAAAAGTTTAGCAGTCATATTTATGATATCGGCCGGAAAGAAAGGATATTTCGTTGAAATCCACCATCGCATCCATGGATCGTACCGATTTACGAGTCTTGAAGGGCCTGGTGGCCAACGGTCGCGCGGCCGATGTCGCGCTGGGCGAGGAGGTCAACCTGTCGAGCACCGCGGTCGCTCGTCGCCGCAAGATTCTCGAGGAGGCTGGCGTCATTTCCGGTTACGCCGCCATAATTGACCAGAAAAAGCTTGGCTACTCAATTACTGCTTTAGTGCTGATCCAGCTCAGTTCGCAAGAAGAGAGCTCGCTGGTGGAGTTCGAGAAGGCCGTGCTCGATTGCCCGTCGATGTCGTTCTGCTCGTTCATCTCGGGCGAGAACGACTTCATGATGCTCATCAACGTGCACAGCTTCGAGGAGTACGATCACGTCTATCGGCGCGAGCTTTCCAAGCTGCCTTACGTATCGAAAATCCGCTCCTCGTTCCTCATGCGCGAGGTCGCACACAGGCGCGTGGCACCGGTAATTCTCGAATCAGAGGGCCAGCGTTGACGAATCACAATAATCTTTACTCAGTTGAAATTGAATTTCGTCCATATCTGGGCGTTTTTTGACGAATACCCCCATACAGTAACCGAATTGACGCAAACTTTGCGACATCCGGGCGCCCGAATTGAACTATAAATTCTCCAGGGCGCACGGCTGGGCAAGTTTCGATCAGGGACGAAACACCGCAGCCGCAGAATGACCCGTTTTATCGTTTGGGGAGGATCGACACACACCTAGATTAATGGGGGTTCGATCCATGAGTAATCCGCTTTCCGTCACAACCCGTGCCGCAGGCCTCGCCCGCGTCAGCCTTCTTGCTTCTGCCGCCAGCATGGCCGGCCTCGCCTTGATGCCGAGCGCTGCCCTTGCCCAGGACGGCGAAGACAGCACTCGCATCGTGGTCACCGGTAGCCGCGTCGTGCGCGACGGTTCCAATGCACCGACTCCGCTCTCGGTCATCTCGGGCGAGGAAATTGACGCCGAAGCCCCCGCCAACATTGCGGACTTCGTCAACACCCTGCCCTCGGTCAACGGCAGCCAGACCGCTGTTACGAACTCCGGCAGCCTCTCCAACGGCAAGTCGGGCATCTCGGCCCTGAACCTGCGCTCACTCGGACAGTCGCGTACGCTGGTACTGCTTGACGGCATGCGCTCGGTCGGCTCGACCTCGGACGGCCTCGTCGACATCAACACCTTCCCGCAAGCTCTGATCGAGCGCGTCGAGGTGGTCACCGGCGGTGCGTCGTCGGTCTACGGTTCGGACGCTGTCGCAGGTGTCGTCAACTTCATCCTCGACAAGGACTTCACCGGCATCAAGGCCAGTTACGAATATGGTGTCACCACCTATTCTGACGTGCCCAACCACCTTGCCCAGCTGACCCTCGGCACCGAATTCGCCGATGGCCGCGGCCACCTCATCGTGAGCGGCGAGTACTTCAACCAGACCGGTAAGGACTTCATTGATCGCGCCTGGAACGATTCGGGCTACTTCATGATCAACAATCCCGCCTATGTCCCGGGCAACGGTCTGCCCTCGCGCATCGTGCAAGCGGGGATCGGTTCGTCCAACCTGACCCCTGGCGGCCTGATTACCGGCTGCCGCGCCGGAGATGACGCCGCCTCCTGCCCGTTCGGCGGCACCTATTTCGGGACCATCGACAACGCGACCGGCCTGGCCTCAACCAACCAACTCAACTTCGGCGAGGTGTCTGGGCAGTGGATGGTCGGCGGCGACTACAGGTATTCCGGCCAGGGCCACGTCGGTTCTAACTCGCTCGCCAACGACGAGGATCGTATCGGGCTGTTCGGACGCCTCAGCTACGAGATCACCCCGTCCTTCGAAGTCTTCGCACAGGCAAGCTACAACAAGTTCGAAGGCAAGAGCTACTATCAGCAGACGCCTTCGGTGAACGTCGATATCGCCATCGACAACGCCTTCCTGCCGCCCGAACTCGCGGCCCAGATCGCAGATTACAACGCCACTGCGGCGGAACCGATCACCGCGATCCGCATGGGAACCTCGAATGCCGGCATTCCCGCTGCTGGCGGCAACAACACCCGTGAGGTTTCGCGCTATGTCGTCGGCGCCAACGGGTTCTTCGGCCTCGCCGGTCTCGAGGTCGACTGGGATACGTACTTCCAGCATGGCGAAGCCAAGACCGACGAAATGCTGATCAACACCTGGGAAAACTCACGCCTCGCCGCGATGCAGGATGCGGTGTTCTCGGGCGGCACCATCCAGTGCCGGGTCAACACCGATGCCGACGCTACGAACGACCTGCCCGGCTGCGTGCCGATCAACCGGCTCGGCGTGGGCGGTGTGACGCAGGAGGCGCTCAACTTCCTGTTCGAGGTCTATCCCTCGCGTCAGCAGGAGATCAAGCAGGACGTCGTCGCGCTGAACTTCTCGGTTGGCGAGCTGTTCAACACCTGGGCTGGCCCGGTCAGCATCGCCTTCGGCGGTGAATACCGTGAAGACTCGGTCGGCGGCTACATCGACCCGGTCAACCTCAACCGCTTCCTTTACGGTAACTACCGGGTCACCACCGGCAGCGTGAACGTGAAGGAAGGCTATGTCGAAGCGCTCGTTCCGCTAGGCTTTGGAGCCGAGTTCAACGGCGCGGTTCGCGTCACCGACTATTCGACTTCGGGCACGGTGACGACCTGGAAGGCGGGCCTTTCCTGGCAGCCGATCGACGACCTCCGCTTCCGCGGCACGCTTTCGCGGGACATCCGCGCGCCCAACCTGCTCGAACTGTTCGACGCTGGCACCGCGCGCACCAACGCGGTCAACATTCCGCTCGCCGGCGGCGGTGTCCGTCCCGAAGAGTTCGTCGAACGCACGCTCGGCAATCCCAATCTGGAGCCTGAAAAAGCCGATACACTTGGCCTCGGCGTGGTCTTCACGCCGATGTTCATGCCCGGCTTCACCGCCTCGGTCGACTACTTCGATATCGACATCAAGGGGGCCATCTCGACGATTACTGCACAGCAGACCGTCGACCTCTGCTTCGATGGAAGCCAGCCGGAACTGTGCGACTTCATCATCTACGAGGCTGGCTCTGATACCGACGTCGAGTTCATCAACCGCTACCCGATCAACTTCGCCAGCCAGAAGGCGCGCGGGTTCGACTTCGAGGCCAGTTACCGTGCTCCGGTCGGTCCGGGCGCGCTGACCCTGCGAGGCCTCGCGACCTACACCATCGAGAATGTTTCGGACTCGGGCTTCGAGGTGAACGACATCGCCGGTGTTAACGACGGCGGCGGCATTCCGACACTCGTCTATCGTGTATCGGCAGGTTACGCTTTCGACAGCGGCTTCTCCGCCGTCTTCGTGGGCCGCGGCTTTGGCGATGGCGTCTATGACAACGACTGGATCGAATGCACCACCGGCTGTCCCACCAGCGACAACCTGAACCGCACGATCAACACCAACTCGATCAAGGGCACCTTCTACCTCGACAGCAACTTCACCTACGATTTCGACATTGGCGGAGTTGAGGCAACGGCGCTGTTTGCGGTGAAGAACCTGTTCGATCGCGCTCCGGTGCTGATCGGTAACGGTCCGTTCGGAAACAACACCGAGGCCTATCCGCAAACGAACCGCTCGCTTTACGACACGCTGGGCCGGACCTTCCGCCTCGGCCTGAGCATCAAGTACTAAGGTGAACCTGCGGGGGCCGACATCACGATGTCGGCCCC
>DDFY01000026.1:54415-56126 GCA_002337385.1 Erythrobacter sp. UBA1916 | reverse complement strand
GATGTCGGCCCCCGCTTCGCATTCAAGGTTGCAAACGATCCGCCTCACGCGGGCCAACCTTGTCCCAAAATCCAAGCGCAAGGAAACTCCAGAGATGATGTCTGTACGTTCCTCAATCCTCGCAGCCGCGGCTACACTGTCGCTCGCGATCGCCAGCCCCGCCGCCGCCGAGATACCCGACAACCTGCGCGACGACGTGGTGGCCGATGTCGATTCCCGCGCCAAGCTGGTGCAGGAAATCGTCGACTCCATCTTCAGCTTCTCCGAGCCGGGCTTCCAGGAGTTCAAAACCCAGGAATATCTCACCGGCATCCTCGAAGAGAACGGCTTCACCATCGAGCTGGGCTCGGCCGGGATCCCCAGCGCCTTCACCGCCACCTGGACCAACGGCACCGGCGGCCCGAAGATCGCGCTCGGCTCCGATGTCGACGGGCTGCTCGGCCTCAGCCAGGTGCCCGGCATCACCGAGCTGAGCCCCCAGATCGAAGCGGGGCCAGGGCACGGCGAAGGCCATAACTCGGGCATGGCCGTGATGGTCGCCGCCGCGCTTGCGGTGAAGGACATCATGGAGCGCGAGAACATCCCCGGCACGCTGATGCTGTGGCCTGGCATCGCCGAGGAGCTGCTCGCGACCAAGGCGTTCTTCGTGCGCGAAGGCATGTTCGAAGGCTTTGACGCCTGCATCTTCACCCACGTCAGCAACAGCTTTGGCACCAGCTATGGTGCAGGCGGCGGCAACGGCATGGTCTCGGTCGAATACACGTTCCACGGTTCGTCCTCGCACGGCGCTGGCGCGCCCTGGGCCGGGCGCAGCGCGCTCGACGGCGTGGAGCTGATGAACGTGGCCTGGAACATGCGGCGCGAGCATCTCTACCCCACCCAACGTTCGCACTACATCATCACCAACGGCGGCGGCCAGCCGAACATCGTCCCCGACGTCGCCTCGGTCTGGTACTACTTCCGCGAGCGTGACTTCGACGGCATCCGCGGCCTTTACGAAACGGGCAACCGGATCGCCGAAGCCGCCGCCATGGCCACCGACACCTCGGTGACCCGCCGCATCCTGGGCTATGCCGCCCCGCAGCACGGCAACCTGCCGATGGCCGAACTCGCACAGCAGTACATCGAATATGTCGGCATGCCCGAGTGGAGCGAAGACGACGAGACCTTCACGCGCATGGTGCAGGAAGGGCTCGGTCGGCCGATCCAGCCGCTGAACACCGAAGTCATGGAACTGAGCGGCCCGCCCGAGTTCTCGATCGGCGGCGGATCGGATGACATTGGCGACATCATGTGGGCACTGCCCACGATCACCATCCGCTTCCCCTCCAACATCCCGAGCATGATCGGCCACCATCAGACCGCCGCCATCGCTATGGCCACGCCCATCGCTCACAAGGGCGCGCTGGCCGGCGCGAAGGCCGTAGCGCTGACAACGCTCGACCTGATCATGAACCCGGATGAACTGGCAGAGGCCAAGGCCTATCAGGAAGGGGTGCAGTTCGCCGAGGGCGAATACGATCCGGTGCTGACCGATGAGGACATGCCCGGCATTCACCTCAACAAGGAGCTGATGGACCGCATCCGGCCCGAGCAGGAACAGTTCTACTACGACCCGAGCAAGTACGACAGCTATCTCGATCAGCTCGGCATTTCCTATCCGCCCACGGGCGGCTAAGCCCCTCGGGCTTCCTCGCGGCGGGCGGCCTTT
>DDFY01000026.1:53345-54315 GCA_002337385.1 Erythrobacter sp. UBA1916 | reverse complement strand
GGCCTTTTGCTTTGTGCGAAAGGCCGCCCGTTGGCGCATTCGCAAACCATAAACGCGCAATCGGGATTACTTGGTGTGTCGATCTACTACCGGAGCACGAGCTCATGCTGGCTTCTTTGCGCGGGCATAGCGGCGCTGTCCCTCCCCGCGCCCGCTCTGGCCGAGAGCATGGCGGCCACCCCTGAGGGGCAAGCCGAAGACGACTTCACCATTGTCTCCGAGCCGACGACGGACGAGGAAGAGACCACGCAGACCGTGGCCGAGAACGCCATCGCGCAAAGCAACGATGCCTTCGGCCGCCAGGTCGGCAGCGAGCGGACCGGGCTCTATTCGTCGCGCGAGGTGCGCGGTTTCAACCCGGTCGATGCAGGCAATGTCCGGCTCGAGGCACTTTACTACGACCAGGTGAACGGCCTTTCACCGCGGATCAGTTCCTCCAGCACGATCCGGGTTGGCATTGCCACGCTCGGCTATGCCTTCCCCGCCCCCACCGGCCTGGTCGACTATGGCCTGAGGAAAGCTGCCTTCGACCGGTCGCTGACTGTCGACGTGAGCCGCCGTGAACGCGGCCACGAAGGCTTCGGCTACGATCTGCGTCTAGGCGGGATCGCACCGGGACTGGGGCTGTTCTCGGGTGGCTACTATCGCGCCAGCCAGAGCAGCGATTCGAGCAGCTCCCACCGCGCCAATGTCGGCTTCGTGCTCTCCTACGATCCGAAGGCCGAGACCGAAGTTCTGGCGTTCTCGTCGGTGGGGCTGGTGCGTGATAATGAAGCCACCCCACTGATGTTCGTGGCAGGCGATGCCCTGCCGCCCGAAATCGAGCGCTTCCGCTTCCTGGGGCAAGACTGGGCCGATAACGCAAGCAACACGCTCGACGGCGGCCTGATCCTGCGCACCCCCATCGCGCAGGATCTGCGCCTCGAAAGCGGGGCCTTCTTCTCAGGCAAGCGCGACCTCAGCCGCTTTT
>DDFY01000026.1:48918-53221 GCA_002337385.1 Erythrobacter sp. UBA1916 | reverse complement strand
GATGATAGGTGTCACCGCCGATGGCGCAATTGCCGACCGTGCGATTGTCGCCTCGCCCAGCAGCTTTGACCGCTCGTTTTCGGGCGAGGTCCGGCTGGTGCAGGAGTTTTCCGTTCTCGGGCAAGCGCAACAACTATCGGCAAGCCTGCGCGGGCGCGACCGCTTGCGCACCTTTGGCGGCTCGCAGCGGGTTTCGCTCGGCAGTGGTTCGCTGTTCGTGCACGATGAACGCCCCGAGCCCGTGTTCGACTTTGGCGAAACCAACAGAGACAAGGTCCGCCAGCTGTTTGCCGGGATTGCCTGGTCGGGCGCGCTGACCCGGTTCCTGCGCTTCGATCTCGGCGCAAGCGCGATCGACTACACCAAGCGCGTCACCTATGCCGATCCCGCCACCCCTGATGTCGCCACCGGGGCCAAGCCGATTGCCTGGAACGGAGCCCTTGCCCTCGCCCTGACCGACCGGCTGACGCTGTTTGGCGCCCTCGCCCGCGGAATGGAGGAGGCCGATGTCGCGCCCGACCGGGCCGTGAACCGGGCCGAAGCCCCCGCTGCCATCAACACCCGGCAGGAAGAGCTGGTCGTGCGCTACGCCCCCGATGACGCGGTGACCCTGCTGCTGGGTGCGTTCCGCATCTCCAAGCCCTACTACAACCTCGACACTGGCCTGCGTTATCGGCTGCTGGGCACGGTGGTGAACGAGGGGCTGGAGTTTTCCGCCATCGCCCGCCCCGTGGCCGGGATGACGCTGCTGGGCGGCGCGGTTATGTCGGATCCTGCGCTGAGCGGGGAAGCGGTCGACGATGGACTGATCGGCACGCGCCCGGTGGGGCAAGCCAAGCTGCGCATGACCGGCAACTTCGACTGGCGGCTCGATCAAGGCACCTCGCCGCTATCGTTCGACTTCACGCTCGATCACAAGGGCTCCCGCCCGGTCAACGCACTGGGAACGCTGCTGGTCGGTGCCGAAACGACGCTCGATCTCGGGATGCGCTACCGCTTCAGCTTTGGCGGTGCCGACATGGTCCTGCGCGCAAGGGCGCAAAACGTGCTGAACGACTATGGCTGGAACGTCAGCTCAAGCGGCGCGCTGACCTACAGCTCGGCGCGCACCGTACAATTGCAGCTCTACGCAGAGATATAGCGCCCGCCCCGAGGCCTGGCCTCGGGGCGGTGAACCTGCGCAAACCTATTCTTCGATCGCGCCATATTCGAGCGCAAAGGTCGGGTCGCATTCGTAAGGGTAGATGTGTTCACCCTCGCGCTTTTCCCAAACGATCCAGCGTGCGCCATTGTTCTCGATCGAGGCCGGATCGGAGAACCACTGCGTCGCCATCAGCTTGGCACCGTCATCGCTCAGGCGATAGCGTTCGATCATCCGGATATTGTCGGAATGGTCGAGCCCGTTGTTGGTGATGGTGCTGGCGGAGATATGATCGGTTTCGATAACCAGATCATCGCCTTCCCAGTGCCCGACTGAAAAGCCCATCTTCGAGTGCGGCAGGCCTTCCGGCGCAGAGCGTCCGTCCATGAAAATAAGCCGGGTCTGATCGAAATATTCGTATTTGAACACGATCAGTTCAGGCGTCTGATGCACTTCGAACGGGAATGGCCCCTGCACCGCATAGACGATGCTCGGCGGCAGGCACACGCGGTCGAGCGTCATGTCGTCCTCGCTGCGCCAGACCTCGGCATGGGCCTTGGCTTCCGGCGTCAGGATCAGTCCGCCGTATTCGCCACGCGGGAATTCTGCCGCGCCCGTGTCCTCGATCATCACCGTGTTCGGCGGCAAGGCTTCCACCATGTCCTCCGCAGGCACGCTGGGTGCCCAGGAAAGGCCCCAGAAGCCCTCGAAGTCCGGCACGTCTTCCGCCATGGCGGGAGCGGCGACGACCAGCGCCAGCGGCGCGATTGCAAGCCAGCCCTTAATCATCGCCAGTTCCAAACCGGCCGCCGACCAGCTTGCCCTCTGCATCGCGCACTTCGCCCATGCGGATGTAGCGGCTGCCATCGCGGGCGCGCCAGCCCTTGATCGTGATCACCTGGCCCGGCCGCACGCTGGACCTGGTCCAACCGCGACGCTGCAGAACCGAAGGCGCGTTGGTTTCCGCGCGCCAGTGTTGAACCTCGCCATCCGGCCCCGTGACATCGAAGGCAAGCGTGCCGTGTGGATTGGTGAAGCGGAACATCGTTACGGTGCCGCGCAGGGTTACCTCCTGCTTGTCATCGAAGAACACCGCAAAAGAATGGTGCGCGCTGGCAACGGTGGCGGTTAGCGCCGTGACCAGCGCCATGGATGTAAGGATCAGTCTCTTCATCAAATTACCTCTCTTCGGTAACAATTATCGAACAATTGAAGCTCTTGTGCAAGTGTCCGGTGAACCTAAGTTGACCGGATGCGACAGCTCCAAACCCGTCTCACCGTTGCCACTCAGGGCAAGGACCTTATCGAAATCACCCGCGATGTGGCTGCATGGCTCGAACAGGCCGGGATCGAGACCGGCCTTGTCACGCTGTTCTGCCGCCACACCTCGGCCAGCCTGCTGATTAACGAGAACGCCGCCAGCGCGGTGCCGCGCGACACTTTGCGCTGGCTCGACCGGATCGCGCCCGAAGGGCCGCACTACGAGCACGACGACGAGGGACCGGACGATATGCCCGCGCATTTGCGCTCAGTGCTCACCGGCGCCTCGCTTTCGGTGCCTGTGGGAGATGGACGCCTCTTGCTGGGGACATGGCAGGGAATTTTCCTTGCCGAACACCGGGCTCGCCCCCACAGGCGCGAAATCGTGGCCCACGTCATCGGCGAGTAGGAACTTCGCGCGAGGATGGCCGTAACCATAGCAGCACCTTTGCACCCTCTCGCGAAAGTCTCCCAGCCAATGCCGCTGTCGATATCTGCCCATTTTGGCTTTACCCTGCCGCACCCCACCGACGTGCTGCTCCAGTTCGAGGCCGCCGCCCTGCCAGAGCAAGAGCTGCTGGTGTCCGACACCTGGATTCCCAAGGCGATGCACACCGCGCGGGTGCCCGCGCAGGACAATATCGGCGACCGCTTCTGGATTCACGCCGAGGGCCAGTGCCGCGTCGACTACACCGCGACTGTCAATGTCGTGCGCCAGATCGATGAGCTTGATCTGATGGACCGCGTGCCGCCACGCCTGCTGCCGGGTGAAGCGGTGAAATACCTGTTCGATTCCCGCTATTGCCAATCGTCAAACCTGTTCGACCTTGTCGAAAGCGAGTTCGCCGGGCTTGAGGGCGGAGCAAAGATTGCCGCCATGCGCGAATGGGTGGCGCAAAATATTGCCTATACCCCCGGCGCCTCCGATGCTTCGACCACGGCAGTGGATACGATCAACGCCAAGGCCGGCATCTGCCGCGATTTTACGCATGTGCTGGTCGCATTGGCCCGGGCGAGCGCGATTCCCGCGCGCTATGTCAGCTGCTTTTCTCCCGGTGTTACCCCGCCCGACTTTCACGCCATCGCCGAGGTGTTCCTCGCTGACCCCAAGACCCCGCAAGGCGGCACCTGGCAGCTGGTCGACGCCACCGGCATGGCCGAACCGGCGCAAACGGCCAAGATCGGCGTCGGGCGCGACGCGGCGGATGTAAGCTTCATGACCGTGTTCGGTGCCTCGCAATTCGATTTCAGCGAGGTAACGGTGGAAGAAATCTCTGCCTAGACCTTGCCCGCCGTGTTGCAATGCAGCACTATCGTGGTAGCCGTTCGCACAACTGAGAACGCTCTCAACAGGGGATTTATGACCGCACGAGCCGACACGCTTGTTCTCTTTGGCGCCACGGGCGACCTTTCTCAGCGCATGCTGCTGCCGAGCCTCGCCGCCCTGCACGCCGATGGCCTGCTGCCCAGCGACCTCAATATCGTCGGAACCGCACGGTCCGAGATGAGCGACAACGAGTTCCGCAATTTTGCCCGCGCCGCGCTGGAGAAACACCTCCCGGCAGAACGGCGCGGCCCGCTGGCCGACTTCCTCAACTGCCTGCACTACCAGACGCTCGACGTGACAACGCCCGAGAACTACGCCGATCTGGCGGAGAAGGTCGGCAAGGATCGGCAGGTGGCGATTTTTCTTTCGACCGCGCCAAGCCTGTTCAAGCCCACCATCGAAGGGCTGGAAGCGCATGGTCTGGCAGGCGAGAACACACGCATCTGCCTCGAAAAGCCCCTCGGCATCGACCTTGCCTCTTCGCGCGAGATCAACGACGCGGTTGCCTCGGCCTTCAGCGAAGAGCGGATCTTCCGCATTGACCACTATCTCGGCAAGGAGACGGTGCAGAACCT
>DDFY01000026.1:0-48808 GCA_002337385.1 Erythrobacter sp. UBA1916 | reverse complement strand
AAGGAGACGGTGCAGAACCTGATCGCACTGCGCTTTGCCAACATCCTGTTCGAGCCGCTGTGGAACGCCCAGCAAATCGAGCATGTGCAGATCACCGTTGCGGAGACCGTCGGCCTCGAAAGCCGGGTTGACTTCTATGACGACGCCGGCGCGCTGCGGGACATGGTGCAGAACCACATGCTCCAGCTGCTCGCACTGTTCGCGATGGAGCCACCGACACATTTCGACGCCAGCGCGGTGCGCGACGAGAAGGTGAAGGTGCTGCGCGCGCTGCGTCCGGTCGGCCCGGGCGAGAGCGTGACCGGCCAATATCGCGGCGGGGCCAGCGGCGGGGAGATCGTGCCCGGCTATGACGAGGAACTGGGCCGCGACAGCGACACCGAGACCTTCGTTGCGCTGAAAGCCCATATCGATAACTGGCGCTGGCAGGGCACCCCGTTCTATCTGCGCACCGGCAAGCGCTTACAGCGCCGCGTGACTGAAATCGTGGTGCAATTCCGCGAGATTCCACATTCGATCTTCCCCGGCGCGAAGGTGAAGCCAAACCACATGGTGATCGGCATCCAGCCCGAGGAGAACGTCACGCTCTCGGTCATGGCCAAGGTGCCGGGTATCGAGCAGGACGGTATTGCCCTGCGCGAGGTGCCGCTCAACATCGCCATGCCCGATGCCTTCTCGGGCAAGGAAAAGCGCATCGCCTACGAGCGGCTGCTGCTTGATCTGGTGAAAGGTGACCAGACACTGTTCGTGCGCCGCGATGAGGTCGAGGCGCAGTGGACGTGGATCGATGCCATCCGCCAGACTTGGGAATCGGAAGACCTCAAGCCCAAAACCTATGGCGCGGGCAGCTGGGGGCCGAGCGCCGCCATTGCGCTGATCGAACGCGACGGAGCAAGCTGGCATGAGTGATCTTCACCCGACAATAGAACGCGTCACCCAGCGCATCATCGAACGCTCGAAGCCCACGCGCGAAGCCTATCTCGCGCTAATCGAGCGTGAAGGCGGCAAGGCGCAGGACCGCACCATGGTCTCCTGCTCCAACCTCGCCCACGCCTTCGCCGGAGCCGAGCAGGATCAGGAAGCGCTGAAGACCAACGCCGGCCCGAACATCGCCGTGGTCAGCGCCTATAACGACATGCTCAGCGCCCATGCGCCGTACTACCGCTATCCCGAGCGGCTGAAGGTCTACGCCCGCGAAGCTGGTGCCACAGCGCAGGTCGCAGGCGGCACCCCGGCCATGTGCGACGGCGTGACGCAGGGCGAAGCGGGCATGGAGCTGTCGCTGTTTAGCCGCGATGCCATTGCCCAGGCCACCGGGATCGCACTCAGCCACGCGATGTACGATGGCATGGTGCTGCTCGGCATTTGCGACAAGATCGTGCCCGGCCTCTTGATGGGCGCGCTGCGCTTCGGGCACCTGCCTGCACTGTTCGTGCCCTCGGGCCCGATGCCGAGCGGGGTCTCCAACAAGGAGAAACAGCGCGTGCGCCAGCTCTATGCCGAGGGCAAGGCGAGCCGCGCCGAGCTGCTCGACAGCGAACTGGGCTCCTATCACAGCCCCGGCACCTGCACCTTCTTCGGCACCGCCAACTCCAACCAGATGATGATGGAGATGATGGGCCTGCACATTCCCGGCGCGGCCTTCGTGCGCCCGGGCAGTAAGCTGCGGCAAACGCTTGATCGCGCAGCAATTCATCGCGTGGCGGAGCTAGCCAAGAGCAAGGCCCGTCCGCTCGGCCACTGCGTTGACGAGAAGGCGATTGTGAACTCCGCTATCGGCCTGCTCGCCACCGGCGGCTCGACCAACCATGCGATCCATATCCCCGCCTTCGCCCGTGCGGCGGGCGTGATCATCGACTGGAGCGATCTGGCCGAACTGTCGAGCGTCGTCCCACTGGTGGCGCGGGTCTATCCCAATGGCTCGGGCGATGTGAACCACTTCCACGAAGCGGGGGGCATGGGCTACGTGATCCGCGAGCTTCTCGGCGCAGGCCTCGCTCACGCCGATGTGCTGGCTTCGGGTGCCGATGCCATGAGCACCTACGGCGAAGAGCCGTGGCTCGATGACGACACATTGGCCTGGCGCGATCCCGGCCCCTCGGGCGATCCCGAAATGCTGCGCCCCGCTGCCGAACCTTTCGCAGCCGATGGCGGCATGCGGCTGGTGGCAGGCAACCTCGGCCGCGCCTGCTTCAAGTCGAGCGCGGTCGATCCTTCGCGCTACACCATCGAGGCGCCGTGCCGCGTGTTCGAAACGCAAGCCGCCGTCGCCGAAGCCTTCAAGGCCGGTGAGCTTGAGCGCGACGTCGTGGTGGTGGTCCGCTTCCAGGGTCCGCGCGCCAACGGCATGCCCGAACTGCACAAGCTGACCCCGCCTTTGGGCGTGTTGCAGGATCGCGGCTACAAGGTGGCGCTGGTCACCGACGGGCGCATGTCCGGCGCATCGGGCAAGGTGCCGAGCGCGATCCACTGCTCGCCCGAAGCATTGGGCGGCGGTCCGCTCAGCCGCTTACGCGATGGCGACATCGTGAAGGTCTGCGCGGTAACGGGCGAACTCTCGACCAGCGCCGACCTCTCTTCGCGCACCCCCACTCCCGATCCCGAGCCAGAAGACGGCACCGGGCGCGAGCTGTTCGCGATGTATCGCTTGCTGGCCGACGAAGCAGAGAAAGGCGCCTCCCCGATGCTGGCAGCGGCAGGATTGTAATGGACCTCGTTGCAGTCGACATCGGCGGAACCCACGCCCGTTTCGCGCTCGCCAGCGGCTCGGGCGGCAGCATTGCGCTGGAAGAGCCGGTGACGCTCCACACGCAGGATCACGCCAGCTTCCAGACCGCCTGGGAAGATTTCCGCAGCCGCAAGGGCGGCTCGCTGCCGCGCAACGTGGCCATCGCCATCGCCGGACCGGTGCAGGGCGAGGTGATCCGCTTCACCAACAATCCCTGGCTGATCCGCCCCGCGCTGGTGCGCGAAAAGCTCGGGGTCGACGACTTCGTATTGGTCAACGATTTCGAGGCGGTGGCCTATGCCGTCGCCCACGCGCCGGAGGATCAGTTCCTGCATCTGGCCGGACCGGAAGGGCCCCTACCCGCCAGCGGCACGCTCAGCGTGCTCGGGCCGGGCACCGGGCTTGGCGTCGCCCACCTCTATCGCGACGGCGCTGGCTACACCCATGTGCAGGCGACCGAAGGCGGCCACACCGACTTCGCGCCGCTTGATGCCATCGAAGACGCGCTGCTCGCGCGGATCAGGAATCGTCATCGGCGGGTCTCGGTCGAGCGGGTGGTGTCCGGCCCCGGCATCGTCGATATCTATGCAACGCTCGCCGCGATGGAGGGCCGCGCCATCGCCGAGCAGGACGATGTCGCGATCTGGACCGCGGGCATGGAGCGCACAGACAATCTTGCCGAAGCCGCGATTGACCGGTTCTGCCTCTCGCTGGGCGCGGTCGCTGGCGATACGGCGCTGTGTCAGGGCGCGAGCGGCGTCGTGATCGCGGGCGGTCTGGGCTACCGCCTGCGCGATCTCCTGCCGCGCTCCGGCTTTGCCGAGAGGTTCCGCGCCAAGGGCCGCTTCGAAAGCCTGATGGCAAACCTGCCCGTCAAACTCATCACCCATCCCCAACCCGGCCTGTTCGGCGCCGCTGCCGCCTTCCTTCAGCGCCACGGAGACCTTTCTTGAGCAAAATCGAAAAAATCATGCGCATGGCGCCGGTGATCCCCGTGCTGGTGATCGACGATGTCCATCAGGCCCGCCCCATCGCCGAAGCGCTCGTCGCTGGCGGCCTCAAGGTGCTTGAGGTTACACTGCGCACCCCCGATGCGCTGGAGGCAATCAAGCGCATGAACCTGGTGCCTGACGCTATTGTCGGTGCCGGTACGGTGACCAACAAGGAGCAGCTTGATGCCGCTCTTGCAGCGGGCGCCGAGTTCATCGTCTCGCCCGGCCTTACCGAGCCGCTGGGGCAGGCGGTGAAGCACAGCGGCGTGCCCTATCTGCCCGGCATCGCCACTCCGGGCGAGCTGATGGCGGGTCTCGACATGGGTTTCGACCACTTCAAGTTCTTCCCCGCTGAGGCCAATGGCGGCATCCCGGCGCTGAAGGCGCTCACCGCCGTGTTCAGCCACTGCAAGTTCTGCCCCACCGGCGGCATTTCGGCCAAGACCGCGCCCGACTGGCTCGCTATCGAGCAGGTGCTGTGCGTAGGCGGCAGCTGGGTCGCGCCCAAGGGTGCAAGCCCTGCCGAAATCGAGGAACTGGCGAAGCAGGCAGCAGGCCTCGGCCAGTGAGCGAACCCCTCGCCTCCGTCACTGCCCTCACCGATCGCCTGCAAGACCTGCACCAGCGCACGGTCGAGACCCCGCTGTTCAACCCGGTGTTCCAGCTCTCGCTCGACCTATCGCGACAGCTGGAGACGGGGGAACTCACCCTCGCCCAATGCGAGGCGATGATCGCCGAACTGGAAGTGGCAGCGCTCAAGAACCGCTGCGAACGGATGACCAGCTTGGTCGCCCCCATTGCGCAGGACGACAACACCAAGGCCCTGCAAGCCAGCCTCGACAGCGCCACTTTCGCCGCCTTCAAGGAGCGGTGGGAGCGCCCGCAGCTGCACGCAGTATTCACCGCTCATCCAACATTCCTGCTCACCCCGAAACAGACCGCAGCGCTGGCCAATTGTGCCTCTGGCGAGGGCACAATTGATGCAACCTGCGTCGGCGAGGAGCGTCCCAAGGTCACGCTCGGATACGAACACAGCCGCGCCATGTTCGCCATCGCCAATGCCCAGGATGCGCGCGACAAGGTGGTCGCCACGCTGCTTGGTCATGCCGCTGCAAAATGGCCCGGCGAATGGCACGACCTCGCCCCGCTGCCGTTCCGGTTTGCCACCTGGGTCGGCTACGACATGGATGGTCGGACCGATATCACATGGTCGAACTCGATCGGCTTCCGCCTCGCCGAAAAGGCTGAACGGCTGGCGCGCTATGTCGCGAAGCTCGAAGAGATCGACTCCGCCCATCCGCTGCTGTCCGAACTGGTCCCCGCGCGCGACTATGCTGCCGAGCGGGCGAAGGACTTTGCCGCCGACCTTTCCGATCCTGCCGCATTATCGGTCGCCGCCAACCGGCTGACCGCCAGCGATCCGCGCAAGCTGCTGTCGCTCAAGGGCATGATCGACAAGCTCGAAGCCGAAGCCCGCGACGCCGACCAGAGCCGCGCCATCGCCTTGAAAACACTCGCCGCCGCCATGCGGGCCGACGGGCTCGGCATGGGCTGGATCCACTTCCGCGTGAATGCCAAGCAGCTGCACAACGCGATCCGCCGCCGGCTCGATCCCGAAGGCAAGATCGACCTCGCCAGCAAGGGCGCCGTGGTCCACCTGCGCAAGGCCATTGCCGAGGCCAAGCCGCTGCGTTCCAACTTCGGCGCACTGGCGATTGAGGCCAGCACCGCCACGCGCCAGTTCCTCGCCATGGCGCAGATCATCGCCCATATCGACGCCGACGCGCCGATCCGCATGCTGATCGCCGAGTGCGAGGAACCCGCCACGGTGCTGGCGGCGATCTACTACGCCAAGCTGTTCGGAATTGCCGACAAGGTCGATTGCTCGCCCCTGTTCGAAACCGAAACTGCACTCGAACATGGCGGCCGCTTCCTCGACGAACTGCTCGCCGAGCCCGAATATCAGGCCTATGTCCGCAAGCGCGGGCGCATCGCGATTCAGGCGGGCTTTTCCGACGCCGGGCGCTTTGTCGGCCAGCTCCCCGCCAGCCTTGCCATCGAACGCCTGCAGGGCCGCCTTGCCGAAGCCATGGACGCCAACGGCCTTGGCGATGTCAGCGCGCTGATCTTCAACACCCACGGCGAAAGCATGGGCCGCGGCGCGCATCCCACCAAGATGGCCGACCGGCTAGACTGGGCGCTATCGCCCTGGGCCAAGCGCCGCTTCGTGCGCGCCGGGATTGCGCTCGAACCCGAGGTGAGCTTCCAGGGCGGCGACGGCTACCTGTGGTTCGACACTCCCGAGCTGGCGCTCGCAATGCTCAGCCGGATCGCGATCCTGCGCCCCAACGACACCGATCCCGATGCGCCGACCGACGAATTCTATCGCCGCACCGACCTCTCGCTCGACTTCTACCGCGCGATCAAGGAGCATCAGCGCCAGCACCTAGAAAGCCGGACTTACAGCCGCGCGATCACCGCTTTCGGGCTGGGCCTGCTCAACTCCACCGGCAGCCGCGTCAGCCGCCGCCAGAGCGACCTTAACGCCGACCGCGATATGAGCCTCAGGCAAATCCGTGCCATCCCGCACAATTCGATCCTCCAGCAGCTCGGCTATCCGGTCAACGTGATCGCGGGCGTGGGCGAGGCGGCCGAGGGCAACTACGAGGAAATCGCCGCCTTGCTGCGCGACAGCCCGCGCGGGCGCGAGCTGATCCGGCTGGTGCGCGCGGCCAATGGCCTCGCCAGCGTGAAGACGGTGGCCGCATTCGGTGAGCTGTTCAACTCGGCCTACTGGGCCAGCCGCCCCTATCGCGGCACCGAAACCCACCTGACCGACGCCTGCGAAGCCCTGAGCGAATACCTTGTGAAGGACGACCGCGCGGGCGTGTTCCGGCGATTGGCCAGCCGCCTGCGCGTCGATGCGATGAAGCTGCACCGGCTGCTCGCGCTGCTCCCGGAGGAAGACGCCGATCCGGCCCGCGAGGAAAAGCGCCGGATGATCGGCGCGGCGCAGGCCCTGCGCCTTGCGCTGCTCCAGCACATGTTCCTGCGCGCTGTCAGCGTGCCGGTGTTCAGCCGCGCCAACGATGTGAGCCGCGACGACGTGCTGGAGATGGTCTTCACCCTGCGCGTGGACGAGGCGCTGGCGCAGCTGCGGCGCGCCTATCCGGTAAGCTTCCCGCAGATCGACCAGTTCGACCTTGCCGAACCCACCGACTGGCCCGAGAACGCCGACCACGGCTACGAGGCGATCCATCGTGACTTTATCGAGCCGATCGACGAGGCCCATGCACTATCGCTGCGCATCACCACGGTGATCGCCAATGTCTTCGGCGCCCACGGATAGAGCGTCCAGCCACAGGCCATTGCTCCAGACCGCGTCTCCTCACGAGACAGCGGCTGGAACAGTCTGGAATTGTTAAGGCATTTGCCCCATTATCGCGCCCATGGACGCAGGCGTAAAATGGATCGGCGGCATGAGCCTCGTGCTGGTGGCAGCAATCGCGCTGGTGCTGGTGGCAGACCCTTCGGGCGAAACGCAGGACACGATGGACGGCTGGCTGCAAAGCGAAGACGTGCTCGCCGATAGCGCTGAGGTGACAGACCCCGCAGACGGCGTGGAACCGCTCGCCGACGCATCCGATGCCGTGGCGGACCCTTCCGCCGACTATGACGGCTTCGATCCGGTCGATCCGCAAGCCATGGCCGAGGCCGAACGCGCGCTGGCCACCGCCCCCGACTTTGACCCCGACGATCCCTTCATAATCAAGCGTGTGCTGCCGATCGACGGCCCCATCCGCTACGGTGAATGGCATTGGGACGATGCCGGCGTGCCCGATGGCCCGCTGCGCATCACGGTCGATCTCCAAGCTCGGGTCATCAGCGTGTTTCGCGCAGGCTACGAAATCGGCGCCGCCGCCGCCATGCTCGGCACCCCGGCGCACCCCACACCCACCGGCGTGTTTCCGATCCTCACCAAGGAGCGGCACAACGTCTCCGAGAAATATGGCAATGCGCCGATGCCCTGGACCCTGCGGCTGACATGGGACGGGATCGCCATTCACGGCGGCAGCGAGGTCGAACGCGGCTATGCCAGCCACGGCTGCATCGGGGTGCCCGACGCCTTTGTCTCGAAGCTCTATGACATTGCCAAGCTGGGCGATGTGGTGATTATCACCGATGGCGTGCGCACGGGCGTTGGCGGTTCGCTGCAGGCGAGCTGAGCTAACCCCACTTCCTGACCTCGGCTGGTCCTGAGCCTTTTGCCAAGATCCGCTCACCCTTCGACAAGCGCAGGACGAGCGGTGTTGGTGTTTGAGCGCTAGGTTCGCCGCACCGGCTCCGCCCCCAGCACCCATTCGCCGCCCTTCACCCGCGCCAGCACGCCCGCGACATTGCCGCCCTCGCCCGCTTCGAGCCTCATCAGCAAGCGCGCCACGTCGCCGCCGCGCGGCCTTCCGCCCAGCTTTTCGAGCACCCGCGCCAGCAGCCGCCGGTTCATTTCCCGCGCCGCTACCGGGGTGAGCACATAGCCCTCGCCCTCGACGCGAACGGCCTGCGGCCACAAGAGATCGGCATAGTCCTCGATCGCCTCGTAGGCCTCGGCCAGAATGCTGGCAGAACGGGCAATGGCCAGCGGATCGAGCCAGTCACAGCCCGCAAGGTTCTGCCGCATCGCCACCCGGTCATAGCGCGGATCGTGGTTCGAAGGATCATGCGCAACCTCCTCGCCCGCCACCACCTGCGCCAGTTCCGCCCGGCGGAAACCGAGCAGCGGGCGGATAATCGCGCAATCGAACTGCGGTGGCTGGTTGCGCTCACGCACCCCGGCTAGCCCCGCCACGCCGCTGCCCCGGTTCAGCCGCATCAGCAGCGTTTCTGCCTGATCATCCGCATGGTGCGCGGTGGCGACCGCAGCAAGGCCCTGCGCATCGGCCCACTCACATAGCGCGTCATAACGCGCCGTCCGCGCCTCGGCCTGCACATTGCCCTCACCCACCGACACCGGGAGCATCGCGCAGGCAATGCCGCGCGTCTCGCAAGCCGCAGCAACCAGCGCGCATTCGTCGGCTGCCTCAGCGCGCAAGCCGTGGTTGACCGTCGCCACGGCAAAGTGCCCCGGAATGGCAGCATGGGCCATCAGCAGCATAGCCATCGAATCCGGCCCGCCCGAAACGGCGAGCCCGATTGTGCGACCTTCCGGATTGAGCCGCGCGAGTGCCTCGCGAAACCGCGCGACCAGCTCGGGCGGCGGGGCCTCGCTCACCGGATCAGCTGCAGGTGACGCGGCCCTTCAGCCCGTCGTACATCGATTGCAGACGGCCCGTTGCCAGCGCCGGATAGGTCTCCCCGAACTCGGCGAGAGCGATGCAGGCGCGGCGGGTATCTTCAAGCTGGATCATGCTATCGGCAAGATAGAGCAAGCTGTCGCCAGCGCGCGCGCCCTGCTTGTCAGCCTGATAGTTCTCGAAGAAGTGCGTCGCCGCGCTGCGCGGATCGCCCGCATCGAGGAAAGCACGGCCAAGCAGGTTGCGGCCATAGGAGATCAGCCGGTGGTCCGGATACTTCTCTATAAAGAGCGCCAGCTGCTGCTGCGCCTCAGGGTAGTAGCCGGCATCCCACAGACGGAAACCGTAGGTATATTCGTCTTCGCCCATATCGCCGGTGGCAGGCTTCGCGATGGCCTGCACGCCTGCCAGACGTTCCGGACTCGGCCCGCTGTCACCCGAACCGGGAACCGCGATCACGCCGCTCGGCTGGTTGTCTTCAGGAGCCGGCGTCGGCGCCGAGGTTTGCGCCGGGGTTTGCAGAGGCGTCGGGCTTGGCGTGTTGGCCGCGCGAAGCGCCTCCATTGCCGTTACCCGCTGTTCAAGCGCGGTCAGCGCATTCTCGTTGACCTCGGTTGCCGCCGTGAGCCGGGTAAGCTGGCTCTCGATTGCAGAAAGGCGCGCCAATATGTCGGTCATCGCGCTGCTGGAAATGCCGGGCGTCGGCGTGTTCGCGGCGTTGCCCTGCGCGGTGATTTCCGGTTCGAAGTAGCGCTCGTCCCCGCCGGGGAACACAGTGCGCTGGAGCGCACGGATCTGGGCCTCGATCCGCTCAAGCCGCGCATCCACCTGCGCCGCTGCCGGAGTGCTCACAACCATGGCCAGCGCCACCGCGCTGCTCACCATCAGGCCGTGCCGTGCCCGTGCAATCTGCTGGATCATCGTGCTTGCTTATCCTCCTGCCTCGATGTCGCCCCGCTGGCATGGATGCCAACGTTAACCAAAATAAGCGCTTAACCGGTGCGGGGAATACGCAAGCCGCGCTAATCCCCCACCAATAGACTGTTTCGCCTGCCCTAGCGCGGAGCTGCGGGGCTGCCCGGTTCTGCCTGCGGTTGCTGCCCGCGCGCGAGCAGTGCCGTCGCGCTGAACGGCTCGTCAATGAAGGTCTGCATTTCCTCCGCCAGTTTGGGCACTGCCTTGCCGCCGATCGTGATCGCGAGCAGATCGGGCCGCGCGGTGGATATCTGCGCATTCTCGGCGTCGGCGGGAACGGTGTAGCTATCGCCCTCGTTCAGGATCACCTCTTTCAGCACGCGTCCTTCGCCATCGGCGATCCGCACCCATGCTTCGCCCTCGGCCGTGATGACGACCTCGCCGCCAGCCTCCGGCTCCTCAGCGGCCGCCTGCCCGGCTGCCTCGTCGGCTGCAGCCTGCGCCACCGCCACGGCCTCTTCCTGCTCGACCAGCGAAGGCAGGTCAGCGGCCGGAGCAAACAACTCGCGCGCAAAAACGAACAGGCCCGCCAGCAGCAGGGCCGCGGCAAAAAGCGAGAACCACAACAGCTTGCGCCCCGGGGCCCGGGTCGGATCGCCCGGCTCGAAGGTGGTGTCGTAATGCGCGGAATGGGCTTCCGCCTCGCCCATCTCGGCGCGGACCTGATCAGCGATCGCATCGGGATCGAGGCCAACTTCCTTGGCATAGGTCTTGGAAAATCCGATCGCATAGATGCGACCGGGAAGCTCGTCGAACTCGCCCTCATCGAGATGCTTGATATGGCGCGCCGCGATACGCGTGCTCTCCGCCATGTCGGCTACCGACTTGCCCTGCGCCTCGCGCGCAGCGCGCAGTTGTGCGCCGACGCTTGCAGGAGGCGTCTCGGAGACTGCCTCGGAGTTTTCTTCGTCTTGCGTCATTACCCTACCTGCGACCCTTCGGGCCTCGCGCACCACGGAAGCCCGAGCCACCATTTGCCCCAAAAGAAAGACATGCGTGCGGCAAGTCAAGGGAGGGTCAGCGCTAAATCAGGGCATTAAACCGGCCCCTACTCGAACGCGATCCCCTGCGCCTCCGCCCAGTCACGCAAGGCCCCGCGCATATCGGCGGGGGGATTGGCCAGCCATTCGTCCATCTGGGCCGACAATGCGCGGGTATCGATGGAACCGATCAGCTCCTTCAGCGGCGCCACCGCCGCCGGAGTGATCGACAGGCGCCGCAGCCCGATCCCGATCAGCGCCAGCGCCTCCAGCCGGCGCCCGCCCATCTCGCCGCAGACCCCGAGATCGACCGGCCACGGCGCGCAGGTCTTCACCACGCGCGAAAGGAACCGCAGGATCGCCGGGCTCAGCCAGTCATAACGCTCGGCCAGCGCAGGGTTCGAGCGGTCAGCGGCGAACAGGAACTGCGTAAGGTCATTGGTGCCGATCGACACGAAGGCGATCCGGTCCATCAGCAGGTCAAGCACTTCGGCCAGCGAGGGCACCTCGAGCATGACCCCATAGTTCACCTTGCTCGGCAACTGGTGCTTGTGCATCCGCAGATAGGCGGCCTGCCCCTGGAACACCTTGTGCGCCTCATCGAATTCCCATGGCTCTGACACCATCGGGAACATCACGTTGAGCTCGCGCCCCGCTGCCGCCTCCAGCAAGGCCCGCGCCTGCGCTTTAAGCAGCCCGTCACGCTCCAGCGAGAGGCGCAGCGCGCGCCAGCCCATCGCCGGGTTCTCGTCTTCCTCGCCGGTCTTGTTGACGAGGTAGGGCAGGCTCTTGTCGCCGCCGATATCGACCGTGCGGAAGATCACCTTCTTGCCCTTGGCCGCATCGAGCACGTCGCGATAAAGCCGCGCCTGCCGCTCGCGCGCAGGCAGCGCCGCCGAAACCAGAAACTGGAACTCGGTGCGATAGAGGCCGATCCCGTCCGCGCCCGTCATGCCGAGCATGGCCACATCGTCGCGCAGGCCGGCGTTCATCATCACCTCGATGCGCACGCCATCCTTGGTGCGCGGCTCGACATCGCGCAGCTTGGCATAGCCCGCGCGCTTCTCGCGGCTGCGGGCCAGACGTTCATCGAAGGCATCGGCCACCGCCTGCGTGGGGCGCAGCGTGACCTGCCCGGTATCGCCGTCGACCAGAATCTCGTCGCCCTCGCGCACCAACCCGCGCAGGTTCCTGAGGCGGCCGACCACGGGAATGCCCATGGCGCGCGCCACGATCACCACGTGCGCGGTGAGCGAGCCTTCTTCCAGCACCACCCCGCGCAGGCGGCGCTTGTCATATTCGAGCAGCTCGGCCGGGCCGAGGTTCTTCGCGATCAGGATGGAATCGCCGGTCAGCCCGCTGGTCGCCGCCGTGCCGACCTTGCCCGAAACGATCCTTAGCAGCCGGTTCGACAGGTCTTCCAGATCGTGCATCCGGTCGGCCAGCAGCGGGTCCTGAATCTGGCGCATGCGCATCCGGGTGCGCTGCTGCACGCGCTCGATCGCCGCCTCAGCGGTGAGGCCGGAATCGATCGCCTCGTTGATGCGGCGGCTCCAGCCCTCGTCGTAGGCGAACATCTTGTAGGTCTCGAGCACCTGCTCATGCTCGCCGCCGACGCCGAACTCGGCCTGGCTCGACATCTGCTCGATCTGGTCGCGCATGCGGTCAAACGCCTGATAGACCCGCTCACGCTCGGCCTCGATATCCTCGGCCACGGTCTGCTCGATATGGACACGCGGCTGGTGGAACACCGCCTTGCCGCGGGTGAGGCCCTTCACCAGCATCAGCCCGTTGATCTGCGTCTGCCCGGTCTGGGCATTGCTGGTGCCGCCCAGCTGCTCACCATCGACCAGCCCGGCGTGATTGATCAGTTCGGCCAGCACCATGGCCACGGTCTGCAGCGCCTCGATCTCCACCTCCTGGTAGAGCCGGGGTTCGACATGTTGCACGGCCAGCACCCCGATCGCCCGCTCGTGCCGCACGATCGGCACGCCCGCGAACGAGTGGAACCGTTCCTCGCCGGTTTCGGAGCGATACTGGAATTCGGGGTGGGTGGCGGCCTCTTCGAGGTTCAGCGTCTCGATATTCTGGGCGATGGTGCCGGTCAGCCCCTCGCCAATGCCGAGCCGCGTCACGTGCACAGCGGCCTGGTTCAGCCCGCGCGTGGCGAACAGTTCAAGCATGCCCTCGCGCAGCAGATAGATCGAGCAGACTTCGCTATCGAGTGTTTCGCCGATGACCTCGACGACATTGTTCAGCTTGGCCTGCGCGTGGGTACGCGCCGCCATTACCTCGTGCAGCCGGGTGAGGATCGTGCGGGCAGCGGAGGCGGCGGACAAAGGCATGACCTGCAGGCCTATAGCACGAAATGGAAAATGCAAATCGGCGCGCGGCCGATCCTGCGTTGAAAATCAGGCAGGAACGGACCCGCACGCCGTTTACAACGCCGTCAATCCAGCGCGATTTCTTCCTTCAGCTTGAGCTTGGCTTTCTTGATGTCATGGACGAGCGTCGCATCGGGGGATGGGCGACTCATTTCTTCCTTGAGGCGGCGGTCAAGGCCTTCATGCTTTTGCTGAAGCGCGCTGACATGTGAAGATTGCATAGGGCTGTTCTCCTTTCGCCATGGCCGGACCGGGCCGACCGGTTTGGACCGCGCGGCAAAGACCGTCTCGACAGGCCGACTCGGCTGGCCGGTGCATCAAGACAAGCCGCGCAATTGTCATCAAATCACAATAGTCCTAAGCGGACAATTACGGGATGCGGTAAAGCGGTAGAACGCAAGGATATGTCGCTGCCCCGGTATGAGGAGCGTATCGAGGATGGGCAGGATTGCCGCATGACGGAAGAAGAGATGCGCAAGACGCTTGCGATGCTGCAGGTTGAGCATCGCGATCTCGACATCGCCATTGCCGCGCTCACGGAAAGTGATGGGCCGGACCTGCTGCAGGTCGCCCGGCTGAAAAAACGCAAGCTGCGGCTGAAAGACCAGATTTCCGCCATTGCTGACTATCTGACGCCCGATATCATTGCCTGATTGCACTTGAAAAAATTGTGCCCTAATGGGACACGTTTTCGCTTGTGGGAAAGTCGTACCATACCGTACTGGCGCAGTGGTTAGCCGCGCGCTAGCCCAACGGTCGTTATGCGATCTGCCCCCAATGTATCCCCCGCTATCATCGACACCCTCTATGAAGAAGCGCTTTGCCTAACCGAGGCCGCCCGTGCCGAATTCGACATGGCGAGCAACACGCAAGAAGCAGTCTGGGCGGTGAGCGACCTTGGCCAACCGGCCATCGGAACCGATGCCCGCACGAAGGCCCGCGTCGCGCTTTCAAGCGAGGCCTTGCGAACCACCACGCGAATGATGCACGCGATGGCCTGGCTGCTCAATCACAAAGCCTACTTCCGTGGCGATCTCAGCGCATTCGAGCTGCACCGGACCGGCCGCCTGCCAAGCCCTCAGAAAGCGGCTTCGGCGGCAGAGCGGGAAGCCCTGAGCGAACATGCCAAGCTGGTGGTCGATGCCACCTGCGCATTCTATAACCGACTGACGAGGCTCGACGAGGCCTTCCAGCGCAGAGCTGAGCCGCAACCGCCGGAGATCGAACGTCTCTACAGCCGGATCGACCGCGCCTTCGCCGCACACTGACGCTCGCTCCGTCGCCAGCGCGCGACCGGCTTGCCAAGCGTGAACAGTATGGCCTGCATGATCGCTGCTGCCTGCATAGCGAACGAGAATATGCTCGTCGCGCATGGCAATCCGCCGTCCTTGCCGCCATATGGCGCACATGTCCCTGCCCCCGCAACCTTGGCCGACCGGCGACCTTGACCAGCTGGAACCGCTGGTCGCGCGCGTGCTCGCGCCCAATGCCTCGCCTTACACCTACACCGGCACCCAGACCTATCTCGTGGGCACCGACGAGGGGCTGGCGGTGATCGATCCCGGCCCCGCCGAGCCAGCCCACCTCGATGCCCTAACCCGCGCGATCGGCGAGCGCCCGGTGGTCGCCATCATGTGCACCCACACCCACCGCGACCATTCGCCCGCCGCCGCCCCGCTGGCGCAGGTGACGGGCGCTCCGATCATCGGTTGCGCGGCACTGCACATCCGGTCTGACGCACCGCGCGTCGATGCGCCGTTCGATCAGGACTATGCGCCCGACCGCACGCTCACCGACGGCGAGCATGTGCAAGGCCCCGGCTTCACGCTCACCGCTATCGCCACGCCGGGGCATACCTCGAACCACCTGTGCTATGCGCTGGAAGAGACCGGCGCGCTGTTCACCGGCGATCACGTGATGGGCTGGTCGACCAGCGTGGTGGTCCCGCCCGATGGCGACATGGCCGACTATCTCGCCAGCCTCGATAGGCTCTATGCCCGCGAGGATCGCATCTATTTCCCAGCCCATGGCCCTGCGGTGGAGAAGCCCAAACAGCTCGTGCGCGGCATGGCCGGGCACCGCCGCGCCCGCGAAAGGCAGATCGTCAAGCTGCTGGGCGAAGAGGCCCGTTCCATCGCCGCTCTGGTGCCGGTGATGTACAAGGGCGTTTCCGAAAAGCTCTGGCCCGCCGCCGGGCAGAGCGTCCATGCCCACCTGATCGATCTGGAACGGCGCGGCCTTGCCACGCGTTCAGGTGACATCTGGGCGATAGCCTGACAAACAGCGCCCAAAGACTACATGAGGATTCGCGCATGAGCGACGCTGCCAAAATTCCCGCCGGGACCGACCTGATCGAAGAGATCAACCGTTTGCGCAAAGAGCGCAATGCGGTGATCCTAGCCCACTATTACCAGAAGCCCGAGTTGCAGGACCTGGCCGATTTCGTCGGCGACAGCCTGGAACTGAGCCGCAAGGCCGCCGAGACCGATGCCGACGTGATCGCGTTCTGCGGGGTAAAGTTCATGGCCGAGACCGCCAAGATCCTCAGCCCCGAGAAGATCGTCGTGCTGCCCGACATGGAAGCCGGGTGCAGCCTCGAAGACAGCTGCCCGCCCGAGAAATTCGCCGCCTTCCGCGCGCGCCATCCCGATCACATCGCGATCACCTACATCAACTGCTCGACCGAGGTGAAGGCGCTCAGCGACGTCATCGTCACCTCGTCCAGCGCCGAGACGATCCTGCAGCAGATCCCCAAGGATCAGCCGATCATCTTCGGGCCTGACCGGCATCTGGGCGGCTGGCTCAGCCGCAAGTTCGACCGTGAAATGCTGCTGTGGCCGGGCGTGTGCATCGTGCACGAGGCCTTCAGCGAGACCGAGCTGCTCAAATTGATGGCGCAGCACCCCGGCGCACCGGTCGCCGCGCACCCCGAGTGCCCGCCCGCGATCATCGACCATGCCGATCATGTCGGCTCGACCAGCTCGATCCTCAATTTCGCGCGCGATTTCCCCGGCGACACGCTGATCGTGGCGACCGAGCCGCATATCATGCACCAGATGGAAAAGGCCCTGCCCGAGAAGACCTTCATCGGCGCGCCCGGGGCTGACGGCAACTGCAACTGCAACATCTGCCCCTACATGGCGCTGAACACGCTGGAGAAGCTCTACGTCGCGCTGCGCGATCTCGAACCGCGCATCGAGATTGAAGAAGGCCTGCGCCTGAAGGCCAAGGCCAGCCTCGACAAGATGCTGGAAATGGCCAGTGCCACGGTCGGCAAGGGCGATCTGGGGCCGGTTGCGGCGGGCTGACCCCCAGCCATGAAAGCCAATCTGCGCTGGTTCTGGGTCCGCCTGACCGCCAATTACTGGTTCTTCCCCTCGCTGTTCGCGATTGGCTCGGCGGTGCTCGCCTTCCTGTGCGTGTGGGCCGATCGTTCGGGGCTCGTTGCAGGGCTGACCGACGCCAACTGGATGGTCGCCGCGCAGCCCGAAAGCGCGTCGAACATGCTGTCGGTCATCGCCGGATCGATGCTCGGGGTGGCCGCGACGGTGTTCTCGATCACCATCGCCGCGGTCGCCTATGCCAGCGGCACTTACGGCCCGCGCCTGCTGACCAACTTCATGGAGGACAAGGGCAACCAGCTGAGCCTCGCCACCTTCATCGCCACCTTTGTCTATGCCCTCACAGTGCTGCACACCGTGCGCGGTGCAGACGAGACGGCCCTGCCTGGCAGCACAACCGGCGCAACCGATGCTGCCGCCGGTTTCGTGCCTCAGCTATCCTTGTTGGTCGCCTATGTGCTGATGGCGCTGTCGGTGGGGGTGCTGGTCTATTTCCTCAACCACATTCCCTCGACCATTCGCATCAACAAGGTGCTGCACGATATCGGCCAGCGCCTGCTCAAACTGGTTCGCGATGACTTTCCCGAAAGCGCCAACTGCGAAGGCCCCCGCGAACGCCCCACGGGCGAACCGCTGCTGGCGACCAGCACCGGCTATGTCCAGCTGATCGACTTTGACGATATGCTCGGCGCCATGAGCGAGGGCAAAGGCCGCTTCGTGCTGTCGGTGCGCACGGGCGACTTCGTGCACCCCGGCATGGCCCTTGGCGAAATATGCGGCGCCGAGGCCAGCGACGAGCTGGCGGCAAGGCTGCGCGCTGCCTTCACCTTCGGCTTTGCCCGCACGCCCGCGCAAGACCCGCAGTTCCTGATCGACGAGCTGGTCGAGATCGGGCTGCGCGCGCTATCGCCCGGCATCAACGACCCGTTCACCGCAATCACGGCGCTGCACTGGCTCGGCGCGGCAACCGCCGAGCTGGGCGCGCGCAATCTCGACAAATTGCTGTGTGACGATGAGGACGGCGAAGGCAGCGGCTGCGCGATCTACCCCCTGCCCGACGACTTTGGACACTATTTGAAGCGCGGCTTTGGCGCGTTCTGCAGCGCGGCTGCCACCAGCCCGATTGCAACCGAAGTGATGTTCGATACCTTGCGCCATGCGGCCAACGCCATAACCAGTACGGAACGGCGTGCGTTGCTGGTGCGGCAGGGAACGCGGCTGCGCGATCAGGCGCGCGTTTGCCTGGTCGGCCCCGATCTGGCCGATGTCGAGGCGCGCTATAGCGAGTTCGCCCGCTCGTTCACCAACTAGAGAGGAGCACCCCTGCAATGGCGACCCGATCCTGGCTGTTCGTTCCCGGCGATAGCGAGAGGAAGCTGGCCAAGGCCGCCGCTGCCGGCGCCGATGCGGTCGTGATCGACCTTGAAGACGCGGTGGCCGAAACGGCCAAGACGAACGCCCGCGAACAGGCGCGCGCGTGGCTGCATGTTCATGGTGCGGAAGTCACGGCAGGCCCGCATCTGCGCCGCTGGGTGCGGATCAACGCGCTCGACACGCCGCATTGGCGCGACGATCTGGCCGCCGTCATGCCTGCTGCGCCGCACGGGATCGTTGCACCCAAGGTCAGCTCGCCCAAGCAGCTGCGCACGCTCGCGGCCGAGCTTTACGAACTGGAACAGCGCGCCGGTGTGCCGACCGGCCAGACCGAAATCATGCCCATGCTCGGCGAAAGCGCGACCTCTGCGCTGGCGATCCCCGCCTTTGCTGATCCCGACTTCACATTGAACCGCCTATCCGCCTTCGCTTGGGGCTCGGAGGACCTTGCCCGCTCTGTCGGCGCCCAGCGCAAGCGCGACGAGCAAGGCCGCTGGACCGACCTGTTCCGCCATGTCCGCACGCAGGTACTGCTGGCTGCCGGAGCCAAGGAAGTCGCTGCCATCGAGACCATCCACGCCGATTTCCGCGATCTTGAAGGGCTGGCCCGGATCGCCGAAGATGCCTGCGCCGATGGCTTTGCCGGGATGCTGGCGATCCACCCGGCGCAGGTGCCGGTGATCAACGAGGCCTTCACCCCGAGCGAAGAACAGATCGCCCGCGCCCGTGCCATCGTTCAGGCCTTCGCCGAGCAGCCCGAAGCGGGGGCGCTCCAGCTCGGCGGCGAAATGATCGAAAAGCCGCACCTCGCACAGGCGCGGATACTGCTGAACCGCAGCTAGTCGGCCTGATTGGCCGCTTCGCCTTCGACAGGTGCAAAGGCCTCTTCAAAGGTCTCGACGGTCACGGTCTCCTCCTCCGGCTCAGCCGTATCGTCGTTGGCGTTGTCAGAGGTGGCCGCATCGCTGGCGCTGGTTTCCGGCCCGTCAGAAGCCTGCGGAGCAGCCGATTGCAGCTGATCGATTGGCAGCATGGCGTCCGAAATCGTGCCTTCCAGCACCTCGCCGCTGACGTTGCTTTCGTCGATGGCAGCCTCTTCCGGCTTGTCCGAAAACAGGTCGCAGGCCGTCAGCAGGCCACTAGAAGCGACAAGGAGGCTGGCGATCAGGATAGGTCGGCGCATGGTCACTCCGCAGCGGTGAGCGCAGCAAGAAACTCCTCGCTGCGGGCTCGCAATGCCTCATCCCATAGCTCGGGCGCAAGCGGCTTGCCCAGCCTTTCCATGCTGGTGACGCCGTAGTCGGCAATGCCGCAGGGCACGATACCGCCGAAGTGCGAGAGATCGGGCGACAGGTTCACCGCCAGCCCATGCATCGTCACCCAGCGCCGCACGCGCACGCCGATAGCGCCGATCTTGGCCTCGCGCCCGTCGATATCGTGGGTCCAGATGCCGATCCGCTCGGGCACGGCGAAGGCCTCGACCCCGAAATCGCCCAGCGTGGCGATCACCCAGTTCTCGATCCCGTGGACGAACCGGCGCACATCGCGCCCGCGCTTGGCCAGATCGAGCAGCACATAGGCCACCCGCTGCCCCGGCCCGTGGTAGGTGTAGCGCCCACCGCGTCCGGTCTCGACCACGTCAAAGCGCGGATCGACCAGATCGGCGATGTCGGCGCTGGTTCCGGCGGTGTAGACCGGCTCGTGCTCCAGCATCCAAATCAGCTCATCCGCTTCGCCAGCGGCGATGGCGCGGTTGCGCGTTTCCTGCTCGGCAAGAGCGGCGCGATAAGGGATCGGCGCAAGCGACTGGCGCCATTCAATCGGCTGAAAGCTCATAATCGGGTTTGCGTGCCGCTTGGTGATGCGCTTATCAAGCCCCCGCTGCGATTGTGGCCGCGATTATGAGGATCAAGTGATGAAATTCGACATGGGTGCCGCATGGAACGAGGCGGTCGCAATGATCTCCGCCAATCGTGAGGTGCTGGGGATCGTCGCCGGGATTTTCTTCTTCCTGCCCTCGCTGCTGCTAGCAATTTTCGGGCCGGATCTCAACGCGATCATGGCCGCACCCATGACCACGCCCGAGGAGATGGAGCGGGTCGGCGAACAGGTCATGTCCGCCTATTCCAATAGCTGGTGGATCTTCGCGATCGCCACCATTGCCCAGATGGTCGGCTATATCAGCCTGCTGGCGCTGCTGCGCGACAGGGGGCGGCCCACGGTGGGCGAGGCGATTGCGATTGGTGCCAAGGGGCTGCTGCCGTCAATCGCGGCCTATCTCATTGTAACCCTCGGCCTGTCGGTGCTGTTCGTGGCGTTCGTGGCGCTGTTGGCAGCCATTGGGGTGGAAGCGCTGATCGCCCTGGGCGGGCTGATCGCGTTCGTCGTCATCATCTATGCCATGATCAAGTTCTCGCTCGCCGCTCCGGTCATTGCGATCGAGAAGGTGACCAATCCGATCACCGTGCTGAAGCGCAGCTGGGACCTGACGAAGGGCAATTCCTTCCGGATCCTGCTGTTCTTCGTGCTGATCTTCCTCGTCTATTTCGTGATGTCGATCGTGGCGGGAATAGTGATCGCCGGACTTGTCGCGGCTGTCGGCGGCGAGATCGGCGCGCTCATTCAAGGCGTCATCGGGGGATTGCTGGGCATGGCCGCCACCGTGGTGATGGTGGCAGCACTTGCCGCCACCCATCGCCAGCTTTCAGGTGGCAGCGCCTCTGCCAGCGCCACCTTCGACTAGAGGATTTCCTCGACCCGTTCCTTGGGCCGGCACAGGCGCACGCCCTTGTCGGTCTCGACCAGCGGGCGCTCGATCAGGATCGGCTCGGCCACCATGGCATCGAGCACCGTGTCAGCGTCCGCCTCGGGCAGTCCGCGTTCCTCGGCGTCGGTGCCGCGCAGGCGCAGCCCTTGCGCAGGAGTCATTCCGGCATCGGCATAGAGCTGCGCCAGCTTGGCGCGGCTCGGCGGGGTCTTGAGATATTCGATCACCTCGACGTCCACCCCGTCACGCTCCTCCAGGATGGCAAGCGTGTTGCGCGAGGTGCCGCACTTGGGGTTGTGCCAGATCGTCGCCTTCATTCTGTTGGTCCTTCTTCGTCAATAGCCATAGCCGGAACCGCACGCGCGGCATCGGCGGGATCAATACCCGGTGCGGGCGCGGCGCTGATTCGCTCGGCCCGGCGCGCCACGCGCCCCGCGCGCTGTACCGCCGCAACCAGCCGCGGATAGACCCCGCAGCGGCACAGGTTGGGGATCGCCTGGCGGATCTCGTCTTCGCTCGGATCAGGGTTACGCTTGATCAGCGCCGCCGCCGCCATCACGATCCCCGGCGTGCAGAACCCGCACTGGATCGCCTGTTCGGCCACCATCGCCTGCTGCACCGGGTGCGAGCGATCCCGCGCCAGCCCCTCGATGGTGGTGATGAAGCGCCCTTCGGCCTCGGCCAGCGTGATCAGGCAGCTGCGCAGGGCCTCGCCATCGACGAGCACCATGCAGGCGCCGCAATCGCCCTGCCCGCAGCCATATTTGGTGCCCGTCAGATTGGCCGCCTCGCGCAGCGCCCACAGCAAGGGCGTGGCCGGATCAAGATCGAAGTTCACCGGCCTGTCGTTGACGGTCATGGCAGTCATGACGCCAGCCTATATCAGTCGCGCCAGCTGGGGTCGATCCGATCTATCTTGCGGGTCCAGGCTTCGAAATCGAGCTTGCCGAACTCGTCGGTCAGCTGGTTGTCGCGGTCACGCTGGTGCACGGCGATAATATCGTCCGACACCTCAAGCGCATCGCCCATTGCCGCCGTCTTCACCTGCACTTCGCAGGCCCGCTGCAGCATGTAATAAAGCAGGAACATCTCGTAGATCGTGGTGCCCATCACCACCGGGCCATGGTTGCGCAGCAGCAGCACCTTGTGCTGGCCGACGTCCTCGATCAGGCGCACGCCCTCTTCCGAACGCACGGTGATGCCTTCGAAATCGTGGTAGCCGACTTCGCCAGCAAAGAAGCACGAATAGAAATTGCTCTGCCGCAGGCCGCCTGCGCTGCTGCATACCGCCATGGTGTCAGCCGTGTGGGTGTGGACGATGGCATGGGCATGATCGAGATGCTTGTGAAACACCGAATGTTGGGTGAAACCGGCGAGGTTCACGGGATAGGGATTGTCGCCGACCTTGTTGCCCTCGCCGTCGATCTTGACGAGGCTGGAGGCGGTCACCTCTTCCCACAGCAGGCCATAGGGGTTGATCAGGAACGCATTGTCTTCGCCCGGCACGCGCACGGTGATGTGGTTGTAGATGCTCTCAAACCAGCCGAGGTGCGCGAAAATTCTGTAGCAGGCAGCCAGTTCCTGCCGGGCCTTCCATTCGGCCTCGCTGCATTCGACGCGGGGTTTCAGTTGCGTTGCCATGATCGCCTCTCTCGTTTGACCTATTTGACTCGTGCAAGTTTATAGACTCGTGCAAGCTTCATTGACTTTCTCTGCGCCCTGCGCAAGCCTTTCGGGAAAGGTTGGCCGGAGAGCTGACCGGGGAGAGACAATCGATGCAGCAGCTTGGCTTTGGCCAGCCGATGGGCACGATCGCCCAGACGGCCTTTATCGTGCCCGACCTGATGGCGGCCATAGAGCGCTGGACCACCGACATGCGCGCCGGGCCGTTCTTCGTGCTGCCACACCTGCTGGCGCCGGGGCAGATCTATCGCGGCCATGAAAGCGAGGCCGATGTCACGCTTGCCATGGGCTTTGCCGGGCACATGATGATCGAACTGATCCAGCCGCTCGATACGAACCCGAGCGTTTACCGTGAGACAATCCGCCTGCGCGGCCACGGGTTTCATCACTTCGGGATTGCGGTGAAGGATGTCGACGCCGCGAGCGAGAGCTATCGGTCGCGCGGCTATCACGAGGCCTATCGCGCCTCCGTGCCTACCGGCGGCGAGGTCGTCTATCTCGACAACGGCGCTGGCCCTGCCACCGGCTTCCTCGAGCTGCTGCCCGTCAATCCGGAAATGGACGCAACCTTCACCCGCTTCTGGAAAGCGAGCCACGACTGGGACGGTTCGGACCCCGCCCGCCCCTTCGCCTGACCAGCCCTCAACGCCATAGCCATAACAGGATCGCCCCGACCATGTCCGCACCCCGCACCGACACACCGCAACAGGGCAACTGGCTGACCAATTCGCCCGCCTATCAAACCTTGCTGGTGTTCCTGCTGGCGCTGAACTTCGGGATCGTCTTCTTCGACCGGCAGGCGCTCAACGCGCTGATGCCCTTCGTCGAGCCAGAGCTGGGCCTGTCGCAGACGCAGATCGGCCTGCTTGCCTCGGGCCTGTCGTTCAGCTGGGCGATTGCGGCCTTCTTCGTCGGGCGCCTGTCCGACAGCTTGGGCAAGCGCAAGATCCTGCTGGTTCTCTCGACCGTCGCCTTCTCGCTATGTTCGTTCCTGTCGGGGATCGCGACCAGCTTCCTGTTCCTGTTCGGCGCGCGGCTGCTGATGGGCGCGGCAGAGGGCGGCGTAATGCCCATCAGCCATGCGATGGTCGCCAGCGAGGTCGATCCCAAGCGGCGTGGCCTGGCGCAAGGCGTGGCGCAGAACCTCGGCTCGAACCTGCTCGGCAGCTTTCTTGCCCCCGTGGTGCTGGTGTGGTTCGCCACCCAGTTCAGCTGGCGCGAGGCGTTCTATCTTGCCGCCCTGCCCGGCCTGCTCAGCGCGGCGCTCATCTGGTTCGCCCTGCGCGAACCGGCCAAGGCCCCGGTGACAGAAGAGGCCGCGCCCAAGGGTAGCTATTTCGCCGCTGTCGCCAGCGCGATGAAAGTGCGCAACATGTGGATCAGCGTGGTGGTGGGCGTGCTGATGGTCGCCCATTTCGTCACCACCTGGGCCTTCATGCCGCTCTACCTCACCGAGGTGAAAGGCTACGATCCCAGCACGATGAGCTGGATCATGGGCTCGCTCGGGATTGCGGCGGCGATCTATTCGTTCACCGTGGCGGGCATTTCCGACGTGATCGGGCGCAGGCCGGTGATGGTGGCGCTGCCGCTGCTGGCAGTGGTCGGCCCACTGGGCGCGATGTACTGGGAGGGCGGAGCGTTCGGCCTTGCAGCGATCTTCTTCGTCGGCTGGGCGGTGAACGGGGTGTTCCCGATCTTCATGGCCACGATCCCTTCGGAGACCTTCCGCCCGGTCCACCATGCTACCGTGCTTGGCCTTGCCATGGGCAGCTGCGAGGTGCTCGGCGGTGTGTTCGGGCCGATCATTGGCGGCGCGCTGAACGATGCCTTCGGGATGGACAGCTTCCTGTGGCTACTGATCGGCCTGTCGCTGGTCTCGGGCGTGATCGCCATGGGGCTGCAGGAAACCGCGCCCGCTGCGCTCAAGCGCAAGGGCCTGACCTTCCAACCCGTCTGACCCGGCATGAGCGCGATCCAGCAATTCACCACCCGCGACGTCGCCCCGGCAGAGCGCGCGCGATACTGGAACGACATGGCCGCGCTGCGCTATGCCGGTAGCCGGGTGGAGGCAGCTTACGGCGAGTTCACCGGGCGGATGTGGAGCTGGAACATCGGCCCGCTGGCGATGCTTCGTCCGCGCACCAACCCGTGCCGGGTGCTGCGTTCCCCGCTTCCCGGCAGCGAGGACAACCTGATCCTGCACCTGCAATCGCGCGGCCACGGCAGCTATTCGCAAGGAACGCAGACCGCGCGGCTCGAACCCGGCGATGCGGTGCTGTGCAGCACTGCCGAGCCTTACGAGATCGAGCTCAGCCATCACGAGACGCTGGTGGCCGAGTTCCCGCGCGACCTGATCGAGGCCAGCTTCGGCCCGCTTGATGACCGGCTGGTGCGGCGCCTGCCCGGCACCTCGCCAAGCTTGCGCATCTTTCACGATTTCCTGCTCTCGCTATGGCAGCAGGGGTTTCGCGAAGAGCACCATCTCGGCTGGGAGGAAGAGGTCGCCCGCCTGTTCGCCGGGATGCTGGCCATGGCCCTGCACGGGGCCGATTTCGAACAGGCCAAGCGCGCCGAGCCGGAAATGGCCAGCCGCGTGCGCGCCATCGTCGAGGCGCGGCTGCAAGACCCGGAGTTCTCGGTCATCCATATCGCCGAGGCCTGCGCCATCTCGGTGCGCGCGGTGCAGAAGGTGTTCGCGAGCATGGGCACTACCCCCAGCGCCTATATTCAGGAGCGCCGCCTCACGCGCGCGGGCGAAAAACTGCTCGCCTATCCCGAGGCCACGATCACCCAGATCGCCTTCGACCACGGCTTTAACGACAGCGCCTATTTCACCCGCTGCTTCCGCCGCCGCAACGGCATGACCCCGGGCGCGTTCCGCGCGCTGCGCTAGGGCACTTGCGCGAAGATACCGGGCGAGGTTCGCCTCAGTCCTAGCCGCGCCCTCGCCAGCAGTGTAACCTCGCAGGCAGTCTGCACCTCAAAAGAGGGCAGTTCCTTGGTGAGAGGAGAGCACATGCCCGAAGCCCCCACGACAGAACCCTGGGCAGGTACGCCGCCCGTGCCCCATGCCCTGCGCCCCGGTGCCAAGCCCGAGGCCTATATGGCCAAGATCGCGGAAGGCCCGAAGGAATACTGGGTCCCCATCGTCGAGGGCGTCTATTCCAAGCCGGTGTGGATCAGCCCGACGCTGAACATGTGGGCCGACGTGCTGATGGCCGAGAAGGCATGCATCGTGAACCGGCACTATCACCCCAAGCCGATCTGGGCTTACACGATCAGCGGCAAGTGGGCCTATCTCGAACACGACTGGACCGCCACCGCGGGCGATTTCATCTTCGAGACCCCCGGCGAATCGCACACCCTAGTGTCTTACGATCATCCCGATCCGATGAAGGTGTTCTTCGTCGTTTCCGGCCCGCTGATGTGGCTTGACGAGCAAGGCAACTCGATCGGCCACTATGACGTGTTCGACTACATGAAAGCCGCCCGCGAACATTACGACAGCGTCGGCATCGGCGCCGACTATGTCGATACCTTGATAAGATAACAGGAGAGTACCCATGGCAACCATGACCGCACCGCCGAGCGACAAGGCGGAAATCGTCGATATCAAATATCCCTATGCCGATCTCGTGAAGCGCACCTCGCCCGGCGGCCGCTACATCGACGCGCCGAGCGACGAGGAAAGCCCCTGGGTTCCCTTCGGCGACAATGCCGCGATCAAGCACATCGCTTTCGACGTGCGCCAGAACCTGTTTTCGAACATCCTGTGGGTGAAAAGCCCCGGCGTGATCGGCACTCACTTCCATCGCGGCACGATCATGATGGTCTGCCTTGAAGGCTCGGTGCGCTATCTCGAATATGACTGGGTGGCCACGCCGCACGGCGTGATCCTCGAAACCCCGGGCGAAAGCCACACGCTGGTGACTGATCACCCTGAGGGCGTGAAGCTGTTCGGCTGGATGCAGGGCCCGATCGACTTCTTCGATGGTGACGGCAAGTTCGTCGAGACCACCGACGTGTTCTGGTTCATGAACCACTACGAGACCTATTGCCGCGAGAACGGCCTGCCCATCAACGAAAAGCTATACCTCTAGGAGGGCACCGCCAGTGGCCAATGAGACCAGCAAGCTGGGCGGGATCAAAGCCCCGCCCTCGGGCGCCTACAAGATCGTCAATGTGCCCGAAGCGCACAGCGCCGTGCTCGATCAGTATTGCGTGTCGGGCACCTATGTCGGCCTGTCGGAAGAGGAGAGTCCGTGGGTTCCCTTCGGCGACAATGCCGCCATCCGCCACCTCGCCTTCGACGTCCGCAACAACATCTATGCCAACGTGCTGTGGATCAAGTCACCCGGCGTGATCGGCACGCACAAGCATCGCGGGATGGTCTGGGCGATCGGGCTGGAAGGCTCGTTCCGCTACCTCGAATATGACTGGGTGTGCCGCCCCGGCGAGTTCATCACCGAGTTCCCCGGCCACGCGCACACGCTCGTCACTGACGACCCGAACGGCATGAAGGCTTTCTTCTGGATGCAGGGGGCCAACGAGTTCTACGACGAGAACGGAAATTTCGTCGAGACTCTCGATGTCTGGTGGTTTATAAGTCACTACGAAAGCTACTGCGAAGAGCACGGGTTGGAGATCAACCGGCAGCTCTACTTGTAATTGGCGCGATGAAGGGGGGAGAGGCCTTCGTCGACGCCGTTCGCGGTCTCATCCGTGCCGTCGCTCCGGCGATGCCGGGCGAGACCGCGACCCTTCCCCCGGCAGCTAACCCCACCTGCTCTGGAAGGATAGGCCCATGAAAACGCTCGATCAGTTTGATCTCACCGGCCGCTCGGGCCTTGTCACCGGGGCCGCCTCGGGCATTGGCCTCGCCTATGCCGAAGTGATCGCCGAAGCCGGCGCGAAGGTGACGCTCACCGATATCGATGCCGAGGGCGCGGCGCGCGAGGCGCAGCGCCTGTGCGATGAAGGCTACGAAGCGCGCTGGGACGCCTGCGACGTCTCCAATCTCGCGCAGGTCGCTGCCGCTTTCGACAATCACGTGGCGGCCTATGGCGGCTGCGACATTGCCTTTGCCAATGCGGGGCTCGATGTGGGCAACGGCTTCTGGGGCCCCGACGGCAAGCGCAACCCCGAGGGCCAGATCGACGTCTACGACCCTGACCGCTGGGACAAGTCAATCGACATCAACCTCTCCGGCGTATTCCGCACCGTGCGCGAGGCGGCGCGGGTGATGAAGGCCAATACGCAACGCCGCGGCGGGGCCATCGTCATCACCTCGTCAAACGCGGCGGAGGTCAACGAAGCGATTGTCGGCGTGCCCTATATGGCAGCCAAGGCGGGCGTGAAGCACTTCATGCGCCACGCCGCCTATGAGCTGGCTGCCTATGGCATCCGCGTGAACGCCATCGCGCCCGGCCCTTTCGCCACCAATATCGGCGATGGCTGGGTGAAGAAGAACCCCGCCGCGAAGAAGGCGTGGGACGAACTGGTGCCGGTGGGGCGCATGGCCGAAACCTACCAGATCAAGCCGCTCGCGCTGCTGCTCGCCTCGGATGCGGGCAGTTATATGACTGGCGCTCATATCATGATTGACGGCGGTATGCAGCTTGGCCCGGTTAAGCCGTTGAACGGCTGACAGCGCAGGCATAAGTACACCTCACGAAAGTCGTTCAACCTGGAGAGAATTACCATGACCACCCTCGCCCGCGCCGCCATTTGCCGGGGCAATACCGAGCCCTTCGCCATCGAAGAGGTCCAGCTGGACGACCTGCGCCCCGACGAACTGCGCGTGCGCATCGTCGCCTGCGGGGTGTGCCACACCGACATGGCCGTGCGCGACAAGCAACTGCCCGTGCCGCATCCGGTCGTGCTCGGCCACGAGGGCGCCGGGATCGTCGAGGAAGTCGGCAGCGCGGTGACTGTCGCCAAGCCGGGCGACCGGGTGGTGATGAGCTTCAACTCCTGCGGCACCTGCCCCAGTTGCGAGGTCGACGCGCCCACCTATTGCTACAACTTCTTCCCGAACAACTGGAGCGGCGTGCGGGCCGATGGCAGCCCCGTGATGTTCAAGGACGGCGACAAGATGAACGCCAACTTCTTTGGCCAGTCTTCGTTCGCCACCCACGCCATCGCGCATCAGCTGAACACGGTGAAAGTGCCCGACAGCGCCGCGCATATCCCGCTCGCCCAGATTGCCCCCATCGGCTGCGGCCTGATGACCGGCGCAGGCGCGGTGCTGCGCTCGATGAAGGTCCGCGCGGGAATGCCGATTGCGGTATTCGGTGCAGGCACCGTGGGCATGGCGGCGATCATGGCGGCCAAGATCGCTGGCGCGAACCCGATCATCGCGGTCGACGTGAACGATGGCCGCCTCGAACTGGCGAAGGAACTGGGCGCCACCCACGCCTTCAACGGCAAGGATGGCGCGGCTGACAAGATCAAGGAGCTGTGCCCGCAAGGTCTCGGCTATGTGTTCGACACCACCGGCATCAACAAGGTGATCGAGGAGGCCTGGAGCCTGCTCGCGCCCAAGGGCATCTGCGGGATCGTCGGCGCGAGCAATCCGGCGGACAACCTCACCTTCAACGAGGCCGAATTCATGGGCAACGGCCGCACCGTGATGGGCATCCTCGGCGGCGACAGCGATGTAGGCTCATTCCTCGTCGAACTGCTCGACTACCACGTGAAGGGCCAGTTCCCGTTCGAGAAGCTGATCGGCTACTTCGACTTCTCCGAGATCAACGAGGCGATCGAGGCCAGCGAGAATGGCTCGGTGGTGAAGCCCGTGCTGAAGATCTCGGAAGAGTAAGCCGCGCGATGAAAGCCGTCACCTTCCAGGGCCTGCACACTCCACTAAAGTGGGAAGAGGTGCCCGATCCGGCTCCTTCGGCGGGCGAACTGGTGGTGAAGGTCGGTCGCTGCGGCATCTGCGGCAGCGACCTGCACATGACCGAGGATGCCGCCTACGGCTGCCAGCACGGCGACATCCTTGGCCATGAGTTCGCGGGCGAAGTGGTCGAAACGGGCAAGGACGTCAGCGGCTACAAGACCGGTGACCTCGTCTCGGTGATCCCGCTCAAGAGCTGCGGCCACTGCGAGCAATGCCGCAAGGGCACCGTACAATGGTGCGAGCAGTTCGGGCTGCAAGGCGGTGGCTATGCCGAATATGCGGTGACGCGCCCGAACCAGTGCGTGCCGCTGCCAAGCGACCTCACCCTCGCCGATGGCGCGATTATCGAGCCGCTGGCGGTGGCGCTGCACGGTGTGAACCTGTCGGGCATGCGGACTGGCAACAAGGTGCTGGTGCTCGGCGCGGGGCCGATCGGGCTGGCAGTTGCCTTCTGGGCCAAGCGCATGGGGGCCGGACGGGTCGCCCTGCAGGACATCGCACCCCATCAGGAACAGCGCGCGCAGGAAATGGGCGCTGACGTGTTCGTGGTCGATCCTGCCGATCCGGTCGGCAGCGCCAATCGCGCTCTCGGCGGTCCAGCCGATGTGGTGTTCGAATGCGTCGGTATTCCGGGGCTGATCGCGCAGGCGGTGGAGCAGGTGCGGCCCGATGGCACGATCCTGCTGCTGGGCCTCTGCACCAAGCCCGACACGTTCAATTCCTTCGCCATGCTGAGCAAGCAGGTGCGCCTCGTCACCAGCGCCTTCTTCACCCGGCAGGAATATGTCGCCACGCTGGCGGCGCTCGAAAGCGGGGCGCTCGCACCGCGCACGATGGTGACGGACACCATATCGCTCACCGACACGCCTGAGGTGTTCGAAAGCCTCAAGCAGCGCAGCGGCCAGTGCAAGGTGATGATCGCACCCTAACTTAGCGCTGTTGCTGCGGCGCAGCACAGGCTATCGGCTCGACCATGAGCGAAAAGGCACGATTGGTCCGCGGCTCCATTGCGGGCCATCTGGTGCGCCAGACGGCGCCCATGATTATCGGCGTTTCGGCCATGGTTTCGACCGGGATCGTCGATGCCTATTACATCGGCCGCCTCGGCGCGACCGAACTCGCCGCGATCAGCTTCATCTTTCCCGTCGGCACCGCCCTCTCCAGCCTCGGTGTGGGCGTCATGGTCGGCACCTCCTCGGTGGTGAGCCGCGCTCTTGGTGCTGGCAGAGAGCGCCGCGCGGCCTCCTGCGCGACCCTCGGTGTGTTGCTGGGGCTAAGCTTCGGGCTGCTTATCGCCGTGGCGCTGGCCTTTGGCGCGACCTCGCTGTTCTCATTGATGGGGGCCGATGGCGAGGCGTTGCGGCTGATCGGGCTTTACATGATGCCCTATGCGCTGGGCTTTCCGCTGCTGCTGAGCCTGTCGGGCCTCAACGGCACCTTGCGTGCGCAGGGGCTGGCCAACCGTTCAACTTTCGTCTCGCTGAGCTTCGCGCTGGCGAACTGGGTGCTTGATCCGATCCTGATCGACGGTGCTTTCGGGTTCGAAGGGTTCGGCATGGCGGGCGCGGCCTACGCCACGGCGGCGGGCTGGCTGCTGGGGCTGAGCGTGGGCTTGTGGGCGGTGCAAAGCTCCGAGATCCCGCTGCGCCCCGCCCTGCTGCGCGAGGCTGACGTGGCAGAAGGCGCGCGCGACGTGCTGCGCGTGGCCCTGCCCGCCAGCTTCACCAGCTCGATCAATCCGCTCGGCCTCGCGATCCTCACCGGCCTGCTCGCACGCGAGGGCGAGGCGGCAGTCGGCGGCTTCGGCATCGGCGGACGGTTGCAGACTTTCGCGGTGGTACCGCTGCTTGGCCTGTCGGGCTCGATCGGGGCCATCGTCGGGCAGAACTGGGGTGCAAAGGCCTATGACCGCGCGCGGCTGGCACTGGTGCAATCGGGCCTGTTCTGCCTTGTTTACGGCCTTGCCGTCGCCACCGCGCTCTATTTCTTCTGCGACCAGCTGGCCGGCTTGTTCACCGACGATCCGGCCACGCGCCACTCCGCCACCGCATACCTGCGGATCGCGGCCTGGGGCTATGCCGCCTATGGCGTGTTCATCGTGTGCAACGGCGCGTTCAATGCCGTGGGCCATGCGACCAAGGCGCTGGTGCTGTCGATCGCGCGCGTGGGGCTGGCGATGGTGCCCTTCGCCTTGCTGTTGCAGCCAAGCTGGGGCGCAAGCGCAGTCTACAGCGGCGAGCTGGTCGCCAACCTTGCGGGCGGGCTGGTGGCAGCGGCGCTGGCCTATCGCCTGCTGGCCTTTTCCAGCGCCAACCGGAAGCCTCCAACAGCGCCTTGAGCGATGACTAGGCTTCGGGCGGCGCAGGCCGGTCGCGGAGCATCGTTTGCAGCACGTCTTCGCTGGTGGGCACCGCGCCCATCACCCGGTCTTGCAAAGCGCGATAGGCGACGAGCGCCCGCTGCCCGGCATCGCTAACGCGGGCACCTGCCTTCTGGCCGCCGCCGGGCGTGGTATCGACCAGCTTTTCCTTGAAGCAGCGGTTCATCACATCGACCATCAGCCAGGCCCGGCGATAGCTTAGCTCCATCGCGCGCGCGGCAGCCGAGATCGACCCGGTCTGCGCGATCGCTTCGAGCAAGTCGGCCTTGCCGGGCCCCATGGCGATTTCCTCGCCGCAGTATAGCTGTAGCTTGAGCTTCAATCGCTTCATGCGGCCACCTGCGGCGCGCCAGCTCAGCTCAGCGGCTTGCTGGAGCCGAAGAACAGCGCCTGGCTGATCGCGGCCCGCACGGTCGCTTCCTGGAAGGGCTTGGTGATGAGATAGGTCGGCTCGGGCCGGTTGCCGGTCAGCAGCCGCTCGGGATAGGCAGTGATGAAGATCACCGGCACCGAGGCGACGGCGAGAATGTCGTCCACCGCATCGAGGCCCGAGGAACCGTCGGCCAGCTGAATATCGGCCAGCACGAGGCCCGGCATCGAATCCTTGACCACTTCCTGCGCCTGGGTGCGCGTGGCAGCCGTGCCGCAAATCTCATGCCCGAGCGAGCGCACGAGGTCTTCCAGCTGCATCGAGATGAGCGGCTCATCCTCGATAATCAGCACGCGGGTGGTGCTCTCGCGCTCGATCTCGGTGATGGCATCGCGCACCAGCGCTTCTACCTCGGAAACTTCGAGATCCATGATCGTGGCGACTTCCTGTGCCGTGAAGTCCTCCACCGTGGTGAGGAGCAGCGCCTGCCGGTTGGCGGGCGTGATGCGGCCAAGCTGCACCTGGGCGGCAGCCTCGTGTCCCGAGCCGTCAGCCGAAGCCATCTCGGACTCGACTGCAGCGCTCGACCAGATCTTGGCGAAGGCCCGATAAAGCGGCACTCTGCCGCCGCGCAGTTCCTCGGCGAGTTCTTCGTCCGCCAGCGCGGCTTCCAATGTGGCAGTAACAAAAGCATCGCCACTCGCCTGAGACCCCGTCAGCGCGCGCGCGTAGCGGCGCAGGAACGGGAGGTGCGCAGCGATTTCAGCTCCGATTGACATAGATATTTCCCTCTTACGACTAGCCCTGAACGCATACCGACGCAGAGAGTTCCAGCCATTATCCCTCGTGTCCTAGACCTCTGAAAAACAGAGCGCAAAGACCTAATAGCGGCGCGCAAAGCGCAGGAGCCTAGATAAAAATACGTATCTGTCATTTTTTTGGGAACGGCCCGCCAGCACGAGCATTTCCCCCATGTCACCGGCGCTTATCCCCCCTCTTCCCGTCCCGCGCCGGGTGACACGATCCAAGATAGGCCCCCGCCCGAAACCGGACGGGGGCCTTTTTTTGTCAAGAATCCCCGCAGGCTGCGCCAGCACACCGGCGGCCCGGGGGGAAAGATTAGCGCGAGGTGCGGCGAAGCCGCGTGAACAGGCCCGTCTTGGGCCCATCGACAAGGGCCGCGACCAGATCATCGGGATCGTAGGGCTTGCCGAAAACCGGGCCGAGCGCGGCAACATTTGCGGGAATGTCTTCGGGCGATCCGGTTGAGAACGCAATGCGGGGCGGCCTCGGGCCGAGCATTGTGACCAGCTCGGCCAGGGCCCAGCCATCGTCGCGGTCGGCCAGGTGCACGTCGATCACCATGGCATCGGGGCGCGGCTCGCGATCGAGCACGCGCACGGTCTGTTCGACGCTGGAGCAAATCGTCACCTTGCCGGCACCTGCGCGCAACAGCGCATCCTCCAGCGCCAGTGCGAGGATAGCATCGTCCTCAACCAAGAGGACGCGCGCGAGGCCTCGCGCTGGCTTGCGCTGCTGATCAGCAGGCAGGTCTGTGGATGTCGACGACAAGAATATTCCTCCGTGCCGAACAAACGCGCCAACAGCCTTTTGGCTCCCGCGTCAGACCAACGGCTTTTCGTAGATCCTGTATTCGCGGTTGCACTTGGAATCGATCGCGTCGGCGATGGCGACCATGCCCTGGTTATCCTCCAGCACCCAGCCCACCTCAGCGCGCGTAGCGTTGTATTTGCCCACCGCTACCCGGCGGATATATTCGATCATCATGAAAGCGAGCTGGCTGGCCAGCCGGGTGTTCTGGTGCTTCTTCACCACCCCCATCAGCGGCACGCGGAAGTCAGCCGGCACCGGGTTTCGCAGCCACCACAAGAGGCGCAGCACGTTAAACGGAAACAGCTTGCCCTTCATGTTGATGAGCAAGCGGTTGATGTCGGGCCAGGCGAGCATGAAGGCGACCGGTTCGCCGTCCAGCTCGGCGATCATGTTGGTGCCCTTCAGGATCAGCGGCTTGAGCTTCTTCTTGGCATATTCCTTCTCCGTCTCGGTGAAAGGAACAAAGCCCCAGTTCTTCGACCAGGCATCGTTGAGAATGGAAATGGCGATCTCGGCATCTTCGTCGAACCGCGCGCGGTTGACGTTGCGCACGGTGATCTTCGAATTGCGCTCGCCCGATTTCACGATCCGATCGATCAGCGGGGGAAACCCATTCGCCACGTTAAGGTCGTAAGTGAAGAGGCGCTTGGCCAGCGTGTAGTCCTGCGCCTCAATCCAGCCCTGATATGCCGCCTTGTGGTGGCCCATCATGAGCATTGGCGGGTGATCCTGCCCCATGGTGAGCAGGCCCGGCTCTTCCCACACCGAAAGACTGATCGGCGCCAGCACGCGGGTCATCCCCTGATCGCGCAGCCAATCTTCTGCCGCGGCGATGAGCGCAGCCATGGTGGCCTCGTCGGCCGCTTCCATCAGGCCCCAGTTGCCCGTGCCCGGCCCCATGCCCTGCTCGGGCGGCTGTTCGAGCGCGAGTTCATCGATGTGGGCGGAGATGCGCCCCACCACCTTGCCCCCGCGCCGGGCAAGGAACAGCTGCATCCGCGCATGTTCGTGAAACGGGTTTTTGCCGGGGGTCAGCAGCTCGACCATATCCGCGCGCAAAGGCGGCACCCAGTTGGGATCATCCGCGTTCAGCGCATAGGCGCATTCGATAAAAGCCTTGAACTCGGCCTTGCCGCTCACCGGAGTGACACTTATTTGATCGGTCACAAATACCGCCTTTCGTTCATCGGGCAGAAGCCCGCCATATGCTTGGAAGGGCCACTGCCGCGCCAGGTAATGGCGCGCAATGCCCATATGCGCTAAGCTGACGGGAAATCTATTCGAAAAGACCATGCAGATGAATGCCACTACCACGATCGAGCCCGCGCATAGCGGCAGCGGCACCGCCCGCCGGCGCGTGCATGCGCAGATCCCTGACGACAAGGCCATGCTGCGCGCCGCAGCTGAGCTGACGCGCGACATCAATGTGGCGCGGCCCGAGATATATTGGCCCGACATGCTCGGCTCGGCGCTGATCGGTTATGGCCTGCTCGCCGCCGCGATCCTGCTCGACAATGTGCCGCTCGCGATTGCCTGCGGTGTGCTGGCGGTGTTCCCGCTCTATCGCGCGCTGCTGTTCATTCACGAGATCACGCATCTCCACCGTGACGCCCTGCCCGGCTTTCGCACCGCGTGGAACCTGCTCGTGGGCATCCCGCTGCTTACGCCCAGCCTGATGTACGAGAACGTGCACAACCTGCACCATTCGCGCACGCGCTACGGCACGATTGAAGACCCGGAATACAAGGCACTGGCGCTGATGAAGCCGTGGACCTTGCCGCTGTTCGTGCTCGTCGCGGCCTTGGCTCCGATTGGTCTGCTGCTGCGCTGGGGCGTGATCGCCCCGCTCGGGCTGGTGATCCCGCCACTGCGCCGGATAGCGTGGGAGCGGTTCTCCTCGCTGTCGATCAACCCGTCATTCCGCCGTCGCCCGCCCGAAGAGAAGGAGCGCGGCTGGTTCCTGTTCCAGCAGATCGGCGCGAGCCTGTGGGCGATATTCTTGCTGAGCACGCCGTTCTGGCTCGGGTGGAAGCCCCTGCTGGTGGCGATTGCCGTGACCTCTGCCGTGGCCACCTTCAATCAGCTGCGCACGCTCGTTGCCCATCTGTGGGAGAACGAGGGTGAGGCGATGACGGTTACCGCGCAGTATCTCGATTCGGTGAACGTCCACACGAAGATCGGCGCGTTGTGGGCGCCGGTGGGCCTGCGCTACCATGCGCTGCACCACCTGCTGCCGAGCCTGCCCTACCACTCGCTGCCGCTGGCTCACCAACGCCTTTCCGCCAAGCTTGGCCCTGCCTCGACCTACGAGGAAGCGAGCCATCCGGGGCTGGTGGTGCTGGTCATGCGGATCGCGCGCAGCACCATGGGCAAGCGCGGGTAAGGCTTACCGCCTCGTCCCGGTCGATCAGTTCGGCTCTTCGGCGTTATCCTGTTCGATATCGTCCGCGATCTTCTCGCGCGTTTCGGCCGTGACCGGGTCCGTAGGCATTTCGACGGCTGCTTCGCGCACATCGGGATCGGGCTGGTCGATCGTTGCTTCGACCTCGTTGGTAGGCACATCGTCGTTGCAACCAGCCAGAGCCAGCAAAGCAGCGGCGCCGGTAGCGGCAGAAAGCAATTTGAGCGTCATATCTGTTTTCTCCGTTGCGTAACCTGGCAACGGATCCCAGGAATTATAGTTCCAAATAGGAACCTTATTCCTCGGTCCTGACCAGCACCGTCTCGCCCACGAACAGGAAAAGGAAGAACGGTGCCCAGGCTGCCAGCAGCGGCGGATATCCGCCAAAGCTCGCCATCGCGAGCGCGGCATTGTCGACCACGAAGAAGGCAAAGCCCAGCGCCATACCAAGCACCGCGCGCGCCAGCAGCTGGCCCGAACGAGCCAGCCCGAAGCCTGCCACCGCCCCCAGCAAGGGCATCAGCACCGTCGACAGCGGGCCTGAAATCTTGTGCCACCACTTGGCATCCAGCTCGGCCGTGCGGCGGCCTGCGGACTTCAGCGCATCGATGCTCTTGGTCAGCTGCGGCAGCGGCTCGCTATCGGGATCGACGCGGCGCAGTTCTGCCTGCGCCAGCGTAACGCCGGGGGCCACCACCGTGCCATCGGGCAGCGCTTCCTCTGTGGCGCTTGCCACGCTGAACTCGCGCGCGCCCTCCAGCGCCCAGCCCGGGTTGGCAAAGGTCGCCCGGTCGGCGCGGATCTGGCGTGCGATCATGCCCGCATCGTCGCGTTCGTAGAAGCTCACGCCGGTCAACACGCTGTCTGCGCCCTGCCCGCTCATCACCGATGCCATCAACACGTCGTTGCCATCGTTGAAATAGACATTGGTACGCGCATCCGGCTCACGCGTGATGGTGCCATAGTCGACCGCTTGCCACGCCTTGAGCGTCATGGTCGCACGCGTGACCACCCGCTCGTTGAAGGTGAAGCTTGCCGTAGCCACCACCAGCGCAGTGAGCAGCAAGGGCGCAAGGATCTGGTGGGCAGACAGCCCCGCCGCCTTCATCGCCACCACCTCGGAATTGGCATTCATCGCCGCCAAGGTAATGATCGTGGCCAGCAGCACCGAATAGGGCAGGAACCGGGCAATCAGCTGCGGCAGGCGCAGCGAGGCGTAGCGCAGCAGCTCCGGCTCGCCATTGCCGGGGGAAGCGAGGATATCGCCCGTTTCGCCAAGCAGGTCGAGCATCAGCAGCACCAGCACCAGCATACCGAGCACGGCAATGATGCGCACCGCGAAGGTCTTGGCCAGATACCAGGTCAGCTGGCGTGACGGGAAGAAATCAAACAGCACCCAATGATCCCTCATCCTCGGCGTCCGAAATCCGCAAGGCCTTGCGCCGGTTGGCTCCGAACATCTTCTTCAGCCATTTGCCCAGCTTGGCAAAGAAGCTTTCCAACACACCTATCGCCTGCCCGCCGGGAACGAAGGCGACCTGATAGTACATCCACAAGATCATTACCGCGAGCAGCGCAAACGGCCCCCACAGGGCAAGGAACGGATCGACCCGCCCGATGGCGGCGACCTCGGCGCCATACTGGTTCACCTTGTGATAGGCGACCACGATCACGATCGAGACGAACACGCCCAAGGCCGATGTCGATCGCTTGGGCGGTATCGCCAGCGCCAGCGCCATCAGCGGCAAGAGGATCATCATCACCACCTCGACCATGCGGAAGTTGAAATTGGCCTGGCTACCCGCGCGCTCGTCGGCTGTGCTTTCGGGGCTCCAGCCGATCTTCAGCAATTCGGGCAGGACATATTCCTGTTCGTCCGCCCCGCGCGAGCGGAAATCCTCCAGCGCAGGCAGATCGATCGGCAGATCGTGCTGGCTGAAGCTGAGCACGCGCGGAGGACCGTCCGCCACGTCGTGAATGATCGTGCCATCGACCAGCCGCAGGATGATGGTGTTGCGGTCCTCCCGGTTGGCGAGGAACCGTCCCTCGCGCGCCGAGATCGAGAGCACCTGCCCCTTGTCGTCGGCCAGGCGTGCAAAAATGCCCAGCAGGCGGCGGCCTTCGTCCTCGCTCGCCTCGATCCGCAGGGCGACCTTGTCTTCGATGGTGTTGAACTCGCCAACCCGGATCGAAGCGCCCAGCGCGCCCGAGCGCAGCTCGAACTCCATTTCCTGATAGGCAAAGCGCGCCTTGGGCTGGAGATAGCCGACAATCGCGAAGTTGAGCGCCACCAGCACCAGCGTGATCAGATAGGGCACGCGCAACAACCGGGTGTACGACCAGCCGACCGCGCGCATCACGTCAAGCTCGCTCGATGTGGCCAGCTTGCGGAAGGCGAACAGGATGCCGAGCATCAACCCCAGCGGAATCGCCAACCCCGCATATTCCGGGATCAGGTTCAGCAACATCTTGAACACGACGCCCACCGGCCCGCCTTCCAGAGAGACGAACTCGAACAGCCGCAGCATCTTTTCCAGCAGCAACAGGCTGGCCGCGAGCAGAAACACGCCGACCATCGGCACCACCACTAGGCGGAAGATATAACGATCAACGGAGGTGATGAAGCGGGACAATAGCTTGGCTTGCTGAGAGACGGGGCTTCCCGGCCTTAGACGCTATTTCCCCCGAGGTCATGCCCCTAAGCGCCCGGCAGGGCGAAGCCCCTGATACCGGCGACCGGGAATCAAGCCTTTTCAAGTGTGCACTGCAGCGGGTGTTCGTTCTCACGCGCGCAGTCCATCACCTGATTGACCTTGGTTTCGGCCACTTCATAGGGGAAAATGCCGCAGACGCCGACGCCGCGCTGGTGCACGTGCAGCATCACCCGCGTCGCCTGTTCAAGGTCCATCTTGAAGAAGCGCTTCAACACCATCACCACGAATTCCATCGGGGTATAGTCGTCGTTGAGCAACAGCACCTTGTACTGGCTCGGCTTCTTCGGCTTGGCGCGCGTCTTGGTGGCGAGCGCGGCCTGACCCGAGCCGCCGCCAGTATCGCCCTCGTCATCAGAGTCGCGACCGGGGCCGGCCTGTGGAACCAGGTCGGCAAAAGCGCGATCGGGGCCGATTGATACGGCGTTGGGAAGGTCGGGGCTGGTCATGGTCGACACCAAATATCGTATCGTATGGCCCGCCTGCAAGTCAGGCCTGCTCATTTTGTTGCCAATATCAACTTAGCTGCCGATTAAATGCCCCACCGCAATTGCCCCGAGGCGGGCTCTGCGAGCGGCCGCCAAAAGAACAAGGCCGAGCGATCGCAAGGATCGCCCGGCCCAATCGGCTACCTGGGAGAGGAGGAGAGGTAGGTAGCCGGTTGTTCGTTGGAAGGCGCCTTATGCGGCGACCTTCGACATCTTTTCGGCAGCCATGTTCACGCGGCCGCTGATCGGGGCGACGCTGTCGTTGGCGAGCTTCATCATCGCGTCGGTGCCCTTCGAGGCATTGGCGACCATGGCATCGAAGTTGCGACGCATGATCTTGCCCTGCAGCTGGAACAGCTCGGTCGGGCTCTTGATCGAGGCCATTTCCTTCATGTCGGCAGTCGCGGTCTCGTAAACCGACTTGGCATCGTCAGCCATGGACTTGCCCATGCCCTGCACGCCTTCGGCGAGGATCTTGCCCGATTCCATCATGGCATCGACATTGCCCTTGGCGAACTCGGTCATCTCGGTGACCATGCTGGTGCTCTTGTCGTAAGCTTCCTGCATCTTGCTCTGCACTTCGGCGACGGCGCCGCTCATGGTTTCGGTCATCGTGGCGGTGAAATCGTTGGTGGTCATGATCGTTTCCTTCAATTCGGTAACGCTGGGGGCAGCGCTGGGTTTTGGGGTGCTTGTATTCGAGGCAGTCTTGGCAGGTGCTGACTTGGCCGGAGCCTTGGCTGCAACGGGGGCCTTGGGAGCGGCGGCAACCGGTGCCTTGGGGGCCGGCGCCTTAGGCTTGGCCGATTTGACCGGAGCCTTCTTGGCTACGACCTTCTTCGCCGGAGCCTTCTTTGCGGGCGCCGCCTTTTTGGCCGGAGCCTTGGGAGCGACAGCCTTCTTCTGCACCGCCGGAGCAGGTGCCGATTCGGCCTTCTCAGCTGTCGGGGCTGCTTTAGCCGCCGTCGGCTTCACGCCACCAACGGCATCGGCATAGGCCTTTTCGGCCGCCGCTTCCGCGCTGACGTCTTTCTTGCTGGGCTCGTCTGCCATAGCTACCTCGCTTCTGCGATTCCCGGCTGCCAGATCTTGATGCGACAGACGGAATGTCACTTTGTTGCAGTGCACAAATAAGCCCTCGACTCACATTCGTCAAGGAACTTTTGTGCAGTGCACAATAATGAGTATTGTGACGGGGTCGCGCCCTAGCGCTGCCTCACATAGCGCCCGGGAGCATCCTCTATCGCGGGGTTGGTCTTGCCCCCCGGTTTGCGCGCGCCCTTCACCTTCACCTGATCGGGCCTGAGCTGCTCGATCCACGTGAACCAGTCGGGCCACCAACTGCCCTTGGTCTCACTCGCAGCGGCAACGAACTGGTCGAGGCTATCGGCGCGATCGGGGCCGGTCCAGTGCTGGTACTTGCCCGCGGCAGGTGGATTGACCACCCCGGCGATATGGCCGCTGCCCGCGAGCACGAACCTGATCGGCCCGGCCAGATGGCGGGTGATTTCGAACACGCTCTCAGGCGGGGCGATATGGTCTTCGCGGCCCGCCTGGACATAAGCGGGCGTGGTGATCTGCGTCAGGTCGATCGGCGTTCCGTCCGCCGAGAGCGCATCGGGCACCACCAGCAGGTTGTCGCGGTAAAGATCGGTGAGGTAGGCCTCGTGCCACTTGGCCGGCAGGTTGGTAACGTCGCCGTTCCAATAGAGCAGGTCGAAGGCGGGATAGTCCTCGGCCAGCAGATAGTAGTTGACCACGTAGTTCCAGATGAGATCGGTTCCGCGCAGCAGATTGAACGTTGCGGCCATGTAGCGCCCGTCGAAATATCCGCCGGTGCTCGCCTGACGGATGAAGTCGAGGTTCTCCTCGTCCACGAAGAGCTTCAGCACCCCGGCATGCTCGAAATCGACCTGCGCGGTGAGGAAGGTAGCCGAAGCGACCTTGTCGGCCTCTCCGCGCCGGGCCAGCACCGCCAGTGTGGCGGCAAGCGTGGTGCCCGCGACGCAATAGCCGACCGTGTGGACATCGTTCACCTTGAGCCGCTCACGGGTGACCTCGATCGCCTCGATCTGCGCACGCACGTAGTCGTCCATGGTAATATCCGCGAGGCTGGCATCGGCAGAGCGCCAGCTCACCAGCAGCACGCTCAGCCCCTGTTCGAGCGCCCAGCGCACGAAGCTCTTCTTCGGATTGAGGTCGAGGATGTAGAACCGGTTGATCCACGGCGGGAAGATCAACAGCGGCGTCTCCAGCACCTTTTCCGTAGTCGGCGTATAGTGGATGAGCTGGAACAGCTCGGTCTCGTAAATGACCTTGCCGGGGGTGGCAGCGATGTTCTCGCCCAGCTTGAAGGTGCTCTTGTCGGTATGGGTGAGCTGGCCAGCCTCGATATCGTGGGTCAGGCGTTCGAGCCCTTTGACGAGGTTCTCCCCCTGCGTGGCGATCGTGCGTTCAAGCACCACCGGGTTCATCAGCGGGAAGTTGGCCGGGCTCATCGCATCGAGCATCGCCTGGGTGGCAAAGCCCATCTGCTCGCGTTCAAATTCGTCGAGCCCCTCGGCCTTCTCGATTGCCCCGGTGATCCGCTCGGCCATCAGCAGGTAGGTCTGGTGGATCAGCGCGAAGACCGGCTCGGCGCGCCAGGCCGGATCGGCGAAGCGGCGATCACTCCGCCAAAGCTTTTCGAGATTCGCGTCTGCGTTGCCCTGTTCGGTGTAGTGGCCGAGAATCTTGCCCCACAGCTCCAGTCCGTCGCGCCACATTGCCTGCTGCGCGTCGAGATCGAAGGCGGGTATGGTTGCCGCCAGCTTGTGCATGGCATCGAACCAGGCCGACGGATGGGCATCGGGCAGCGGAGGCTGCGGCTGCTTCTCGCCCGGCAGGACCATATCGAACCAGTTCTGCTGGGCCGCCAGCAGAGCCGCGCCGAACTCGTCTATCGCCGCCTTGTCGGGCAGCGACTGCGCCGCATCAGGGGCAAAGCCCGCCATCATCTGGCGCGCCGCTTCGCCCTGCATGCGCAGCATCTCGGTGAATATGTCGGCCACGTCCTGGCCCGTATTGCCATCCTGGCGGTCGTCTGATGCCATAGCCCCGGTTCCTTCATCCGCCTCATAGCGTGCCACAAGCCGATTGGCAGCACAAAGCGCACGATGCCTCTACGCGGCGCGTTGCGCAAACAGTGCGTTTGCTTCACAAGGGCCGCCCCAAATCAACAACGAGGAATTAGCCGAGCAAGGCCATGGATACCGATTTCTACCGCATCAAGCGACTGCCGCCCTATGTCATCGCCGAAGTCAACGCGATGCGAGCGGCCGCGCGAGCGGAAGGGCGCGATATCATCGACCTCGGCATGGGCAACCCTGACCTGCCCCCTCCCCAGCACGTGATCGACAAGCTGTGCGAGGTGGCACAGAGCCCCGACGCCCACGGCTATTCGCAGTCGAAGGGCATTCCCGGCCTGCGCAAGGCCCAGGCCAGCTATTACCAGCGCCGCTTCGGTGTGGAGCTTGACCCGGAAAGCGAGATCGTCGTCACCCTCGGCTCGAAGGAGGGGCTGGCCAGCCTCGCCACCGCGATCACCGCGCCGGGCGATACTATCCTCGCCCCCAACCCGAGCTATCCGATCCACACCTTCGGCTTCATCATCGCCGGGGCCTCGATCCGCTCGGTGCCGACCACGCCCGACGAGCGCTATTGGGACGAACTAGAGCGGGCGATGAGCTTCACCGTGCCGCGCCCCACGGTGCTGGTGGTGAACTTCCCCAGCAACCCGACCGCCGAAGTGGTCGACCTCGCGTTTTACGAACGGCTGGTGGACTGGGCCAAGTTCCACAAGGTCTGGATCTTGTCCGACCTTGCCTATTCCGAGCTCTATTTCGACGGCAAGCCGACCCCTTCGATCCTGCAGGTGCCTGGCGCCAAGGATGTGGCGGTCGAGTTCACCTCGATGTCGAAGACCTTCTCGATGGCGGGCTGGCGGCTTGGCTTTGCGGTGGGCAACCCCACGCTGATCGCCGCGCTCACCCGCGTGAAGAGCTATATCGACTATGGCGCCTTCACCCCGATGCAGGCCGCTGCCGTGGCCGCGCTGAACGGGCCGCAGGATATCGTCGAGAAGAACCGCCAGCTCTATCACAAGCGCCGTGACGTAATGGTCGAGGCGTTTGGCCGTGCGGGCTGGGAAATCCCGCCTCCGCCCGCCTCGATGTTCGCCTGGGCCCCCCTGCCCGCGCCGCTGAAGGAAATGGGCAGCATGGAATTCGCCAAGCAGTTGCTCACCCATGCCGAAGTCGCGGTCGCCCCCGGCGTCGGCTATGGCGAGGACGGCGAAGGCTATGTGCGCATCGGCTTGGTGGAGAACGAACAGCGCCTGCGTCAGGCAGGCCGCAATATCCGCCGTTACCTGCAAAGCATGGGCGTGAACTCAAGCGCAGCCTGAGAACGGACTGTACGCGACCGGACGGGCCGCCACCTGACTAGCGCCAGGCTGCGCCCGTCCCCTCGCCCCCATCTGCAAAACATCACGCCGGCAGTCGCCTGAAGCGTGCGATTCTCCAGCCAAAGCGCCTTGCATTGTGTCGGAGCTTCTGGCCTAAGCTGGAGGCAGACCGTGAGCATGCTAAGGGCTCGGTCGGGGGAGAGATCGCACATGGCCAGTCGACCGGCGAAGACGCTGGATGTATCCGCGTTTCTGCAACAGCTGACATTCACCAGGTTCCACCTGCACATCCTGCTGCTCAGCTGCCTCGTGACCTTTTTCGACGGGCTCGACTTTGCGCTCGTCTCGGTCACCCTTCCCGAGATCCGCGACGACATGTCCCTGACCGAGGCGCAGATGGGCGACGTATCCACCGCCGCCTTCATCGGCCAGATGATCGGCTCGCTGATCGGCTCCTACATCGCCGACATCATTGGCCGCCGCCCGGTTATCATCGTCTCGACGCTGGGGGCCGCCGCACTCACGTTCCTGACCGGCTTTGCGGGCTCGCCCGAAGTGCTGTTCACCCTGCGCCTGCTGGGTGGCCTTGCCATTGGCGGGCTGCTCGCCCCGATCTGGTCGCTCAATATCGAATCGATGCCGAAACGCATGAAAGCCACCTCGGTCACGATCATCATGCTCGGCTTTTCCTTCGGCAGCGCCGGCGCCGCGCAAACAGCCAACCTGCTGGCCTCGCCCGAAGGTTGGTATGCCGGGCTCCATGCGGCCGGCGTCGTGCCCTCGTTCATGGCCGAGCCGAGCTGGCAGATGGTGTTCTTCTTCTGCGGCGGGCTAACGGCCGTGCTGGCGATAATCCTGTTCACCTTACTGCCCGAAAGCGCGCGCTGGATGGTCGCCTCGGGCAAGCCAGCGCACCAGATCGCACCGATGCTGTCGCGCTTCGATCCGACGTTCAGCGCGAAGGAGTTCTCAACCTTCGAGCTTTCCGACGAGCGCAAGACCGACGAAAAGCAAGACCCGTTCAGCAAGATGAAGGAGCTGTTCCGGGGCTGGCTGGCCTATATCACCCCGCTGATCTGGGCCGCCTATTTCTTCAGTTCCTTCTCGATCTATCTCAAGACGGCCTTCGGCGTGGTGTTCCTCGAGGAGCTGGGCCTGACCGTCGATACGGCACGCGACATCAGTTCAGTCGGCGGGATCTCCGGCGCGATTGCAGGTGTTATCCTGCTGATGTTCACCGAGCGGCGCGGCCCCGGGTGGATCACGCTGGCACCGCTGGTCGCCATTCCCTTCGTGCTGCTGCTTGGCTTCGGCATCGTGCTCGACGGCCCGGCCTTCATTCCGGTTGTGCTGATCGGCATCGTGCTGGTTGGCGCCGGTCATGCGGCCGTGATCTCGATCACCAGCATTTACTATCCGAGCGCCGTGCGCGCGACCGGTGGCGGCTGGGCCAGCTTCATGGCCAAGTTCGCCGCAGTGGCCGCGCCGCTTATCGGTGCGCGGATGTTCCTGGGCTCGCAACAGGCGGTGCTCGACGGCTATATCGCCACGGCCGTTTGTCTTGCCGGTATCGTGATCTGCATCCTTGCCCTGTCGCACTATGCGAAGAAGCTGAAGGCGAACTCCGAACCGGGGCAGACAGCGTCAGGCGCAACGCAACCGGCTGAATAGCCTGCCCGGCGCCGAGAGCAGCCCGCCACGCGGTGCCACATCGCCTGCATCCTTCGTCTGGTCGCAAATGCGGGCCAGAAGCGAAACTGTCCGCCCCTAGCCCCGTTGATTGGTCAGACAGGCGCAGTGCCTGCCAGATATCGAAGGAGCAACGCGATGGGTGAACTTACGGACAAGGCAAAAGGCCTCGGCAATCAGATTGCGGGCGCGGTGAAGGAACAGTCGAACGACCCCGAGACCCGGGCCGAAGGTAAGGCGCAGAAGACCAAGGGTCAGGCGCAGAACCTGAAGGGCAAGGTCGAAGGCGCGCTGGGCGACAAGATCTGACCGGTCGGAACTTCGGCAACCACCAAGCGGGGCGTCGGCAAACCGGCGCCCTGTTTGCATTTATCGCTCTCGAAAGCTCCGCGCGCGAACAGGCGCTTTGGAAAGCAGTTGAATCGCATTTGATCAGCCGCGCATCTGCGCGGACGTCGAAACCCGCCTTCAATAGACGAACGGCTTAACCGATCTCTTGAACGAGAGAAGAGATGCTGGAAGCGAGACACCTTGGCAGCGCATTCGCCCCATTTGAAGGCGCCGGGAAGCGGCCACGCAGCCGACACGCCGAGCCTTTGAGCTCGAACAGACCCTCATCGCTGTTCCGCAGGCCATTCAGCGTGGATTCTAGAGGCTTGACGCGCCCGAACGCCACGCTAGAGACACCGGCCTGCCCGATGCTTGAAGCGCGAAAGTGCGGAATGATCGGACAGGCAGTGCGGGAAACAGGCTCCGTCAGCCACTAACCCACTGGAAAGGCCCGATGGCGGAGTGGTTACGCAGAGGACTGCAAATCCTTGCACGCCGGTTCGATTCCGGCTCGGGCCTCCACTTCCCTGTAAGTTTGCGCGTTGCAGGCCGCTGCGCGTGGACCTAAAGGGCGATGAGCGCCGCTTTAGCTCAGTTGGTAGAGCACATCATTCGTAATGATGGGGTCACAGGTTCGAGTCCTGTAAGCGGCACCACCACTTCCAGCAAAGAATTGCAGAGCTTGTTGCCGAACGGTCTTTCGGCTGGCTAAGCGCTTGGGTCCTGCTTGGGATGGCTTTGGGCAGGTAGATTGCAATTCCCCTCGTGGATGCTGTTTCAGGCCGTCCTCTATTGGTGTTCATATCTAAGTGTGCGGACATGCTTAGCAACAGCACGGCGTGCTCAGCAGCTGACGAAGATGAAGGTCTATTTCGAACAAGCCAGCTTCTGAGCCGGTGATCGGTTTTCCAAGCCCCGTCACCCATTTTTGTCGAAGCGTGACATGGGGTGAGGGGCAGATTAGGTATTGCTGCCATGAGCAGCAGTTCCTCCAAGTCCACTACTGATTCGATTGAGCCGATCTTTTCGCTCGCGTGGAATAAGGCCGAATATTCGCTCGTTTTAACTGCCAGCGGATGGCTGTTGGTAGGGGCTCTCGTCATTTCAGCATTGCTGGCTTGCTGGCGCATCTATGCTGGGGGCTTCACATTCAAGAGCTTTGAGATTGACCAAGCCGACATTGGCATCGGGGATCAGAAGTTTTCCTTCAAACCAAATATGGCGGACAAGCAAGTTGCCTATGCGATCTGGGTTGAACTGAGCACTCGAAAGATTGGCCTGCCCATCGACTTCGAAAATGATGTCGTTTCTGAAATCTACGATTCATGGCACGGCTTCTTCACGGTAACGCGTGAGCTAGTGAAGGGAATTCCAGCCCAGAAGGTGAAGCGCGACAGCACCCAAAAGATTGTCCGCTTGTCGATCGAGGTTTTGAACGAGGGGCTGCGGCCACACCTTACCCGTTGGCAAGCCCGCTTTCGTCATTGGTATGACCGAGAACTAAAGAAATACGATGCAAGCCCCGGAGAGGAAGTGCTCGACCCACAACTGATCCAGGAGCGTTTTCCGAAATTCGATGAGCTGAAGGCTGATATGGAGCGCGTGAATCAGTCTCTCATCAAGTATCGGCAACAAATGCATCTTTTGGTCTTGAAAGACTAAGTCCCTCGCCCATATGTGGAGAACATATCGGGAATATGAGGGCTAAGATGGCAGACCAGAACAAGAATGTGTTTATCAGCCACGTTCATGAGGACGATGCTGGCCTTGGCAAGATCAAGGATTTGCTCGCGAAGAACGGGATGAGCATTCGGGATTCTTCCGTGAATTCCAGCAACCCGAACGAAGCCAAGTCAGCTGACTACATCAAGAGCGGCATTCTCGCTCCGCGCATTCAGTGGGCGGGCACCTTGCTGGTCTACATTTCGCCGCAGACGAAGAACAGCGAATGGGTGAATTGGGAAATCGAATACGCCCACAAGCTCGGCAAGCGGATCGTGGGAGTGTGGGCGCATGGGGAGAAGGATTGCGAGGTGCCCGACGCCCTGAACAATTTCGGCGACGCCGTTGTAGGTTGGGGCGGCAATTCGATCATCGATGCCATCAACGGCACGGACAAATCCTGGGTCGACCAAGACGGAACGCCCTGCCCGCCACGCCAAATCAAGCGGCATTGTTGCTGATATAGAAGTCGGTGAGCCGTTTGTTCTCATATGTGGTGCGCTATGATAGCGGCTTCGCACCGAACCCATTCTACGGTTCTTGCACCCTCGCGACCTGCAAACCTGATATCCGTCGCAGTGCCCAAGCTGGAGATTGGGTTGTTGGCACAGGTAGTGCTAACAAGCGGATGGACAGAGGTACTCGTCTTGTCCATGCGATGAAGGTCGCAGAGGCAATGGACTTTCGATCCTATTGGAACGACCTACGTTTCGCTGGGAAAAAACCGCAACGATGTGGAAGCCGGAAGCAGAGCTGCGGCGATAACATCTACCATCGGTCCGCTGATGACACTGAATGGCTGCAATTGGACTCCTTCCATTCAGATGACCATGGTCAACGCCGGGAGAAGCATGTCAGGCGAGACACCGGGGTTGACCGCGTACTGATTGCGTCAGATTTCTACTATTTTGGCGGCGAAGGGCCTGAAATTCCGGCTATGTTTCGCGACCCCGAACGCTATGATGTTTGCCGGAAGGTCAGGCGGCGGCCCATCCTGCATGACGATCAATGGATAGCGGAGTTTGTTGCTTGGCTACGCATCTTCGGCGAGCCTGGCTTCCATGGGCGACCGCTCGATTGGGTGCTTGAAGATGGCTGACCAAAATGCTCATGCGACCATCCTGCTTTCCGACTATGTTCGAGAGATCGCAGCCACCGACAAAATGAAGCCGGACATTCAACCGGTCCTATTTGGGCTTTTCGGCGAGGTCGGCGGCATCATTGTTCCCCGTCAGCACCAATG
>DDFY01000010.1:96203-197869 GCA_002337385.1 Erythrobacter sp. UBA1916 | reverse complement strand
CAAATGTTCTGACGACGGACACCGAGGAGCAGCAACGCGCCGACACGTGTTACCGCGAGATGGTGTCGCGCTTCGGCGAGCAGGGCTGGGCCAGCTATCGCACCGGGGTCAACACCATGGATCTGGTGGCGCAGCAATACGGTGCGGTGAACCGCGAATTCAACGCCAAGATCAAGCAGGCGCTGGATCCCAATCATATCATTGCACCGGGAAAGTCGGGGATCGCATGAAGCATCTGATCACAGCAACCATCGCCAGCGCCTTGGCGCTGTCAGCCAGCACGGCGCAGGCTGAGGACGGCCCGGCGCCGTCTCCGCCGCTATCCTACGAAGTCATACCGACATCCGAGCTGAGCCTGCACGCCAACATGACGCTGGTGTCGGGTGAAAACGACGCGGTGCTGATCGACGTGCCGTTCTCGCGCGCCGATGCGCACCGAGTGGTCGCGCGCATTCTGGACAGCGGGAAGACCCTCAAGGCAGTGCTGGTCACGCACGATCATCCCGATCACTTCTTCGGGCTCGACGTGTTGCAGGATGCTTTCCCGGATGCGGAAATCCTCGCCGGGGAGGCTGTGGTCAAGGATATGGTTCGCACGGTGCCGATCAAGTTCGAGCGCTGGGGCCCGATGCTGGGCGCCAATGCCCCGGTGCGCCAGGTCGTGCCCGAGCCGGTGGAGGGAGGTGTCTATTCGCTGGAAGGGCACCCGCTGCAGATCCTCGGCCCGATGCAGGGTGATCATGTCCGCTCCACCGTGATCTGGGACGATCAGACCCGCACGCTGGTGGCCGGCGACGTGATCTACAACGGCATGAATGTCTGGCTGGGAGAGCACACGCCTGATCGATATGGCGACTGGATCGCCGCGCTTGACCGGCTTGAGGCGATGCATCCAGATCGCATCATCGCCGGACACACCTCGCCGGGGCTCACCAACGACAATGCCGGCATCGAATGGACGCGCGATTACATCGCTTTCATGGGCGAGGCCGCGCAGCAGGCGGAAAACTCCGCCGAGCTGGAAGCCATGGTCCGTGCCCGGTTCCCCGGCGCGACCGACGTTCTGGACTGCTTCTTGCTGTGCACATCGGCACAGGTGACAACCGGTGAAATCGAACCCTGGGATGAATGATCATGCGATATGAAAACAAGGTAGTTCTCGTCACCGGCGGCGCCACTGGCATTGGCCGGGCAACCTGTCAGGCCTTTGCCCGTGAGGGTGCCGCCGTGATGATCGGCGATCTGAATGACGATGCCGGCGAAACCGCGGACCTGATCCGCAGGGCAGGGGGCCGGGCTATGTACCGCCGGGCCGACGTGCGCGACAGCGAGGCGATGACCGATCTGGTCGCCAAGTGCGTTGCCGAATTTGGCGGCCTGCATGCGGCGTTCAATAATGCCGGTGTCTTGCCGCCGCCGGTTCCATTTCACGAAGTGCCCGAGAAGGATCTCGATCTCATCATGGATGTGGACCTCAAGGGCGTGTTCTTCGCCATGCAGGCGCAGGTGCGCCACTTTCTGGGCAACGGAGGCGGTGCCATCGTCAACACGGCCTCTGTCGCGGGCAAGGTGGCCGATCCCAACATGTCGGCCTATGTCGCGGCCAAGCATGCGGTGGTGGGGCTCACTAAGGCCGTGGCGATCGAATATGCGCAGCGGGGCATTCGCGTGAACTGCATCGGTCCGGGCCTCGTGGCCACGCCGATGACGCAGGCATGGCTGGATTCGCCGGAATTTCGCGAAGAGTTCTTCAAGCACAACATCATCGGTCGCGCGGCTGAGCCAGCGGAAATTGCAGGCACTGTCCTTCATCTCTGTTCCGACGAAGCGAGCTTCACCAATGGCTCCTTCTTCGTGATGGATGGTGGTCAGACCTCGCATTAACGACCGTCAAACGTCGAAAACCTGCCACTCGGTCGCGCTGACCGAGTGGCAGGAGCTCACGGCCCTTCGAGACATTGGTGCATCGATCGTAGATAAGTTGCGATTGAATTGAGATGTTTCGTTCATCTTTATGATAAATTTATATTTTTAGAAATTCCCGTTGATCCTTGCGCCGTGTGGACGGTCGCACAGTGCATCACGGCACCAGTCCGTGATCCGGGGAAATCTTGCGATGCGCCTGAGGGGGCCTAAGTAGCTATAACGAAGTTTCTTAGCGGAGAACCCCTGAGCCTCCATGCCCAAGCCCGAACAGCCCGGAACCTGGCGCTTCGCGATCGATCGCGGCGGCACCTTCACCGATGTCGTTGCAACCGCGCCCGATGGGCGGCTGGTTACCGATAAACTGCTTTCGGAAGATCCCGGCCGCTACGATGATGCCGCGAGTGAATCGGTCCGGCGGCTCATGGACCGATATGGCGAAGCGCCGATTGCCGAAATGCGGATCGGCACGACCGTGGCGACAAATGCCCTGCTGGAGCGCAAGGGCGAGCGGCTCGCGCTCGCGATCACGCGCGGCTTCGGGGATGCGCTCAGGATCGGGAGCCAAGCTCGGCCCGATATCTTCGCCCGCCATATCGTCCTGCCCGAACAATTGCCTTCCCGTGTGGTCGAGGTGGATGAGCGTGTCGCGGTCGATGGCACGGTTCTGCGCGCGCTCGATCTCGACACCGCCCGGCGCGACTTCACGGTCCTGCGCGACGAAGGCTTTGACGCGCTCGCCATCGTCCTGATGCACGGGTGGCACCATCGCGAGCATGAAGAACGGCTGGCGAGCCTCGCGCGCGAGCTTGGCTTTGCGCAGGTCAGCGTCAGCCACGAGGTTTCGCCGCTCATCAAGCTGGTGCCGCGTGGCGATACGACTGCGGTCGATGCCTACCTCTCGCCCGTGCTGCGCCGCTATACCGACGGTCTGCAGGCAGGCCTGCCCGAGACCGGCGCGCTGCGCTTCATGCAGTCGCATGGCGGACTGGCCGAAGTCGGCGCGTTTCGCGGCAAGGACGCCATTCTCTCCGGCCCGGCAGGCGGTGTGGTCGGGATGGTCGCGACCGGCGAGGCGCTCGGTCACAAGAAGCTGATCGGCTTCGATATGGGCGGGACCAGCACCGATGTCGCGCACTATGCGGGCGAATACGAGCTGACCGGTGACAGTGTTGTTGCGGGTGTCCGGGTCGCTGCGCCGATGATGCAGATTCACACGGTCGCGGCGGGTGGCGGGTCCATCTGTTCGTTCGATGGTTCGCGTTTCCGCGTCGGACCGGAGAGCGCGGGCGCGCATCCGGGGCCCGCCTGTTATCGCAAGGGCGGCCCGCTGACGGTGACCGATTGCAACCTGTTCCTTAGCCGGATCGACCCGGCATTCTTTCCCTCTGTCTTCGGCCCCGATGGCGACCAGCCGCTCGATCCGGCAGCCGCCAAGTCCCGGCTGGAAGAGGTCGCCGCATCGCTTCCCGAGCCGAAGACGCTCGAGGATATCGCCGAGGGCTTCCTCGCCATTGCGGTCGACAGCATGGCCAATGCCATTCGCAAGATTTCGGTCGCGCGCGGCCACGACGTGACGGCCTATGCGCTCGCCTGTTTCGGCGGTGCGGGCGGGCAGCATGCGTGCAAGGTCGCCGACGAGCTGGGCATCGAAACCGTGCTGGTCCATCCGCTGGCGGGCATTCTCTCCGCCTACGGGATCGGCCTCGCCCCGGTGAAGGCGATCCGCGAAGTCAGCCTTGTCAGGCAGCTCGGCGAAGATTTTGCGGGCGACCTTTCCTCGCTTGAGGACGAAGCCCGCGCCGCACTGGTCGAACAGGGGATCGCCGCCGATGCGGTGGACCTGCACAGCCGCGCGCGCTTGCGCTTCAAGGGCAGCGATTCAACGCTTACCGTCGACTGCACCGAGACGGATGCGATGGATGCTGCCTTCCGTATCCTCCATCGCCAGCGCTTCGGCTATTCCGACGACGAGGCACCGATCATCGTCGAAGCGCTGAGTGTCGAAGCCAGTGGTATCTCCGGGGGGCTGGGCGAAGCCGTCGCGCAGCCTATTGCCGCAGAGGGCGAGGCCACCGGACACTGGCGCACGATCGAGCGCGCCGCGCTAGGTGCAGGGGAGGCGGTCGATGGCCCGGCGCTGATTATCGATCCCGGCTCGACCACCGTGATCGAACCCGGCTGGCAGGCGAAGCTGGCCGAGGAGGGCAGCCTGGTCCTTACCCGCACAGTGCCGCTGGAACGCGACCGCGCGGCGGGCACGCAGGTCGATCCGGTGAGGCTGGAGATCTTCAACAACCTGTTCATGGCGATTGCGGAGGAAATGGGCGTGGTGCTCCAGTCCACCGCGACCTCGGTCAACATCAAGGAGCGGCTCGATTTCTCCTGCGCGCTGTTTGACCGCGAAGGTGCGCTGATCGCCAATGCGCCGCATATCCCCGTGCACCTTGGCAGCATGGGCGACAGCATCGCTCGCGTGATCGAGCAACGCGGCGAGGGCAGGGACGGGCGCGGTTTTCGTCGCGGCGATGCCTATGTGCTCAATGATCCCTTCCATGGTGGCACGCACCTGCCCGACATCACGGTGATCGTGCCCGTCTTCTACGACGACACGACCGAGGAGCCTGACGCCTTCGTTGCCGCGCGCGGGCACCATGCCGATATCGGCGGGATCGCGCCCGGCTCTATGCCGCCTGAAAGCAGGACCATCGAAGAAGAGGGGGTGATGATCGACAACCTCCTGATGGTCGACGAAGGCACCTTCCGCGAGGATGCGGTGCGCAAAGCGCTCGCATCGGCGAAATATCCCGCGCGCAAGCCCGACCGCAACCTGTCGGACCTGCGCGCCCAGCTCGCGGCCTGCACGCGCGGGACCGAACTGCTGCAAGCCGCGGCCCGCGACCAAGGTGGAGAGGTCGTCAGCGCCTACATGGGCCACGTCCTATCCAATGCCGAGGAGAGCGTGCGCCGACTGCTGGGCCGACTGGACGACGGCAGTTTCGCCTACGAGATGGACAGCGGCGCGGTGGTGAAGGTCGCGATCCGGATCGACCGCGAGAACCGCTCTGCGGTGCTCGATTTTACCGGCACGAGCGAGCAGCAGCCCAACAATTTCAACGCCCCGCGCTCGATCACGCGCGCGGCCGCGCTCTATGTCCTGCGGACCTTGATCGACGATACGATCCCGATGAACGACGGATGCCTGCGCCCCGTTGAGCTTATCGTTCCCGAGGGCTCGATGCTCAATCCAGCACCCGGCGCGGCCGTGGTTGCGGGCAATGTCGAGACGAGCCAGGTCGTCACCGATGCGCTGTTCGCCGCCACCGGACGCCTTGCGCCGTCGCAGGGCACGATGAACAACTTCACCTTCGGCAACGAGCATCACCAGTATTACGAGACCATTGCCGGGGGCTCGGGCGCAGGGCCGGACCATGACGGGACCAGCGCGGTGCAGACCCATATGACGAACAGCCGCCTGACCGATCCGGAAATTCTCGAAACACGCCTGCCGGTGCGGCTCGACCGCTTCGCTATCCGGCGCGGTTCAGGGGGCGAGGGGGGCCACAAGGGTGGCGATGGGGTCGAGCGGCGTGTCACGTTCCTCGAAGACATGCGCGCAAACATGCTCGCCAATCGGCGCAAGGTAGCACCGCGCGGCATTTGCGGTGGCGGCGATGCACAGCCGGGCCGCAACTGGGTCGAGCGGGCCGATGGCTCGCGAGAGGAGCTGTCCGCCACCCAGTCCGCCGAGATGCAGCCGGGCGATGCGTTCGTGATCCTGACCCCCGGAGGCGGTGGTTTCGGAGACCGAAGCGGCGGTGGTTTCGGAGACCGAAGCGACTGAACTCCTGATCTCTGACCGGCCTCCAGTGCTGAAAACAGGTGCCACTTGGTTTGGGCCGCATCGGAGCTGCGGGGGTTCGCCTTGATCAGCGCGAAGATATGAATATATACTGCGCGATATGGAAAAGGTTGCAACGAGAGGTCGCCCGCGTGAATTCGATGTCGAAGAGGCATTGAGCGCAGCCCTCCGCGTGTTCTGGACCAAGGGTTACGAGAGCGCTTCGCTGACCGATCTGACTGAGGCCATGGGGATAACCCGTCCGAGCCTCTATGCCGCCTTCGGCAACAAGGAAGATCTCTTCAAGAGTGCGCTTGACCTCTATAAGCGCGAGAAACTTGCCTACATCGGTGAGGCGGTTTCCGCGCCGACCGCGCGCGAAGCAGCGGCCAACCTGCTCGAGGGTGCAATCGCGACGATCACTGAAGGTGAGTGTCGCGGCTGCATGGGTGTCATCGCCACCGTCACCTGCGGTACCGAGGATGAAGCGATCCGCAGCCACCTCGATCGCATCGGGCGCGATAGCCACAACGCGCTCATCGACCGGATGCAAGCCGGGATCGACGCCGGAGAGTTTCCGGCCGGTGCCGATGCCGAGGTGACGACCCAGTTTCTCCTTACCGTTCTGCGCGGCCTTTCGGTTCAGGCACAGGCAGGCCTTTCAGCCGCCGAGCTGCGGCAGGTTGCCGATGCGACGATGGCGATGTGGCCCTCGCAATAAGGGGCAGGTTGCTGCATCGCGCAAAAAAATACCGGGCGATACAGAAATAGCTCTTGACCTGAACGCCAGATTACATACTTAGCGGTATAGAAAGCTGGCAGGCATCCTTCGGGATGCCATTTGCCAGTGCATCGGGGCCTCACGCCTCGGTGTGCCGCCCTTGGCCAAAAATTGGATCACTTCACCCCGGACGCGTGGCGCTGCCGGGAACCACGACTTGCACCCTCGAGCAGGGTGCGAAGGGGAAAAGTCATGTTCGATACGCCCTTTGATTCCTTCGATGATCGCCGCGACCGCGACGACTATTCATCGCTGGAGGAAGCTATTTCCGAAGACCGGCCTCGCATCGACCAGCTGCGGGATGAGCCGGAGGCAACCACTCCGCGCTCTTCGCGCCGGTGGTGGGCCGCTGCTGCGCTGCCGGTGGTTGCGCTGGCTGGCTGGTGGCTGCTTGCCGGAGCAGACAGTCCCGCTGCCGCACCCGCCTTGCCGGTGGTCGAGGTTGCCTTGCCGTTGCAGCGCGAGATTACCGAATGGGATGAGTTCATCGGCCGGTTCGAGGCCAGTCGCAGCGTCGAAGTGCGTCCGCAGGTTTCGGGGCAGGTGGCTGCGGTCCACTTCACCGATGGCCAGTATGTTCGCAAGGGCGCGCCGCTGTTCACGATCGATCCGCGCCCCTATCGCGCTGCGCTGGCAGAGGCTCAGGCAAGTGTCGCCAGCGCCTCGACCGCGCTTGCGTTGTCGCGCAGCAATCTTGCCCGTGCGCAGCGGCTGGTCGAAATCGATGGTGTGGCGGCGACCGAGATCGACCGGCTCGAGTCAGAAGTGCGCGCCAACCAGGCCGCGCTGGCTGCGGCTCAGGCCCAAGTGCGCTCGCGCAATCTCGATGTCGAGTTCACCACCGTGCGCGCGCCGATCTCCGGCCGTATTTCCGATCGCCGCGTGGATGCGGGCAACCTTGTTGCCGCCGGGGCGGGTGGAGCGGCTACGCTGCTGACCACGATCAACGCTGTCGATCCGATCTACTTCAGCTTCGAAGGTTCGGAGGCGATGTTCCTCAAGGCCCGCCGCGAAGGGCTGGCGAGCGGAACCCCGGTGGAAATCCGCCTCGCCGATGAAAGCGACTATCGCTGGCACGGCACGCTCGACTTCACCGACAACGCGATCGACCAGAACTCGGGCACGATCCGCGCCCGCGCGGTGGTACGCAACGGGGAGGACTTCCTCACCCCCGGCCTGTTCGGCAACATGCGAATGGCCACCGGCGGAACCGAGCAGGCGCTGTTGGTGCCCGATACTGCCGTAACGACCGACCAGACGCGCAAGCTGTTGCTGGTGGTCGACGGCGAGGGAACCGTGGCGGCGAAAGAGGTCAAGCTCGGCCCGCTCGCCGATGGCCTGCGGGTGATCCACTCGGGTATCGCTCCGGGTGACAAGGTGATCATCAGCGGGGTGCAGATGGCCATGCCGGGCAGCCAGGTGCGCGCGCAACGAACGCGCATCACGCCGCCTGCGGCGCCCCCGTCTGCCGAGGCTCCCGTGATAACGGCAGGATCGGCCACGATCTCGCGCTAGCGGCGACCTACGCCCCTTCCATCGCCGACACCTGAACACCTTCATTCGACGGAGGCCTCCATGCGCCTGTCCCGCTTCTTCATCGACCGCCCAATCTTTGCCGCCGTGATCGCCGTTGTGATCACGCTGGTGGGCGCGATCTCGTACTTTTTCCTTCCGGTCAGCCAGTATCCCGAGGTCGTGCCGCCCACGGTGACGGTCAACGCGGTCTATCCTGGCGCTTCGGCGGAAACCGTGGCCGACACGGTTGCCAACCCGATCGAGCAGGAGATCAACGGCGTCGACGGCATGCTCTACCTGTCGAGCGAGTCCACCGGCGACGGGCGGGTCACGATAACGGTCACCTTCAAGCCGGGCACCGATCTCGATGAGGCGCAGGTGCTGGTGCAGAACCGCGTCGCCATTGCCGAGCCGCGCCTGCCTGAAGAGGTGCAGCGGCTGGGCGTGGTGACGAAAAAGACCACACCTGACTTCCTGCTGATCGTGAACCTCATCTCGCCCGATGGCTCGCTCAGCCGGGAATACATGTCGAATTACGCGCAGACCCGCATCCGCGACCGCCTGCAGCGGATCGAGGGCGTGGGCGATGTGCAGCTGTTCGGCCAGCGCGAGCTGTCCATGCGGGTGTGGATCGACCCCGGCCGCGCGGCCGCGCTGAACCTCACCGCAGGCGATATCGTGCAGGCCTTGCGCAACCAGAACGTGCAGGTTGCTGCCGGCACGCTCGGTCAGCAGCCAAGCCCTGACACTGCCTTCCAGCTCAATGTCGAGACGCAGGGCCGCTTCACCGATCCCGCGCAGTTTGGAAACGTGGTGATCCGCACCGACGCTGCGGGCCGACAGGTGCGTGTGCGCGACGTCGCCCGCGTGGAAATCGGGGCGCAGGACTATGCCACCTCGGCCTATCTCGGGAAAAAGGGCTCGGTCATCATCCCGGTGCTGCAACAGCCCGGCTCGAACGCGCTGGCCGCCTCCGATGCCATCAAGGCCGAAATGGAAACCCTGGCTGCCGATTTCCCGCAAGGGATGGAATACCGCATCGTCTATAACCCGACCGAGTTCATCGCCGAGAGCATCGACGCCGTGGTCGATACCCTGTTCGAGGCGGTGATCCTCGTGGTGCTGGTGATCGTCGCCTTCCTGCAAAAGGCGCGCGCATCGCTGATCCCGGTGCTGGCCATTCCGGTCTCGCTGGTCGGCACTTTCGCGGTGCTCGCCATGTTCGGCTTTTCGCTTAACAACCTTTCGCTGTTCGGGCTGGTGCTGGCCATCGGCATCGTGGTCGACGATGCGATCGTGGTGGTCGAGAACGTCGAGCGCAATCTTGAGGAAGGCTTGCCACCGCTTGCCGCCGCGCGAAAGTCGATGGACGAAGTCGGCGGCGCGCTGATCGCCATCGTGCTGGTGCTGTGCGCAGTGTTCGTGCCCACCTTGTTCATCGGCGGGCTTTCGGGCGCGTTCTACCAGCAGTTTGCGGTGACCATTTCGGCCGCGACCATCATCTCGCTGATCGTGTCGCTCACGCTCAGCCCGGCGTTGTCGGCGGTCCTGCTGCGGCGTCACGAACACCTGCCGGAAAGCGCACCGCGCTGGCGCCGTGCCATTGATGGGGCGGGCGAGAAGTTCAACGCAGCTTTCGAGCGGTTCAGCGACCGCTACGCCAACTGGACCGCGAAGCTGGTGCGCATGCCGCGCCGGATGATGGGGATCTATGGCGTGCTCATCGCGCTCACGGCGGGCGCGCTGGTCTGGACTCCGACCGGCTTCGTGCCGCAGCAGGACCAGGGCTATTTCCTGACCGTGATCCAGCTGCCGCCGGGTAGCGCCACCACCCGCACCGACGAGGTGCTGCAGGAGGTCGCCGAGCGCGTGTTGCCAATCGACGGGATCACCAACTCGGTCATGCTCTCGGGCTTCGATGGCACTTCAGAAACGCAAAGTGCCAGCGCGGCTGCGGCCTACTGGGTGCTTGACGACTTCAAGGAGCGCGCCGCCAAGGGCCAGACCATCGACGCGCTGATAGCCGAGGCCCAGGCCGCCACGGCCGACATTACGGGCGCGCGCCTGATGATCGTCAAGCCGCCGGTTATCCGCGGCATCGGTTCAGCAGGCGGGTTCCGGATGATGATTGAGGACCGGAACGGCCAAGGCTACAAGGCTCTGCAGGCAGCGGCCTATGGCGTGATCGGGCAGGCCAACCAGCAGGAAGGGCTGGCCGGGGTCTATACCTTCTTCGACACCGGCACGCCGCGTGTGAAGGCCGATATCGACCGCGACAAGGCGCAGGTGCTCGGCGTCGCGCCTTCCAGCATCTTCGAAACGCTGCAGGTCTATCTCGGCAGCGCCTTCATCAACGAATTCAACCTGCTCGGGCGGACCTATCGGGTCACCGCGCAGGCGGACGCCCCTTTCCGCGATCAGGCAAGCGATATCGCCGGGCTCTATACGCGCTCGTCGAATGGCTCGATGGTTCCGCTAGGCTCGCTCGCGAAGTTTAGCGATACCACCGGCCCCTATCGCGTGACGCGCTACAACCTCGCCCCTGCCGTGGCGGTGGACGGCGATACCGCGCCGGGCTTTTCGACCGGGCAATCGCTGGTGACGATGGAGGAGGTGGCCTCGGCCAATCTGCCCTCCGGGTTCGACACCGAATGGACTGGCATCGCCTATCAGCAGAACACCGCAGGCAACACGGCGGTCTATGTCTTTGCGCTGGCGGTGCTGCTCGTCTTCCTCGTGCTCGCGGCGCAATATGAAAGTCTGGTGATGCCTCTGGCGATCATCCTGATCGTGCCGATGTGCCTGCTTGCGGCCATGCTCGGCGTGAACCTCAGGGGCATGGACAACAACGTGCTCACGCAGATCGGACTGATCGTGCTGATCGCACTGGCGGCCAAGAACGCGATCCTGATCGTCGAGTTCGCACGCCAGGGCGAAGAGCGCGATGGCCTGTCACCGGTGGAGGCCGCTGTGCAAGCCGCACGCACCCGGCTGCGTCCGATCCTGATGACAAGCTTTGCCTTCATCCTCGGCGCGGTGCCGCTGGTGATCGCCACCGGGGCAGGGGCCGAACTGCGGCAAGCGCTGGGCACGGCTGTGTGCTTCGGGATGCTCGGCGTGACTGGCTTCGGCCTTGTCTTCACTCCCACTTTCTACGTCGTGTGCCGCGCACTGGGCGACCGGCTGTCGGCCTTGCGCCCCGCGCGCAAGGCAGGCCCCGGTGCCGCGCAAGACCCGCACGCCGTTCCTGCCGAATAGGAGCCACCAATAATGCGCATCCGTTCTTACGCTCTCGCTTCGCTATCCGCGTTGGCCCTCACGGCCTGCGCGGCGGGGCCGGACCCCGTCGCACATGTCCCTAGTCCCCGTGCGACGACCGGCCCCTTTCTTTCCGCCGAGGAGGGGACCGTCACCCCCACACCGCTGCCCGCCGACTGGTGGCGGCTCTACGACGATCCGGTCCTCGACACCCTCGTTGCCGATGCGATTGCCGCCAACACCGATCTGCGTCAGGCCAGCGCCCGTATCGCTCGCGCCCGTGCAGCGCTGCGCGGAGCACGTGCCGGCCGCTTGCCGCAGACGAACTTGGGCGCGGGCAGCAACTACAGCCGTGCAAGCGAAACACAGGCACCGGGGCTCGCCGACCGTGAGGGGTGGAAGTTCGATGCGGGGCTCGACATCGCCTACGAGATTGACCTGTTCGGTCGCGTCGGGCGCGGGATCGAGGCGGCGCGCGAGGATGTCGCGGCAGCGCAGGCCGATGCGGACGCGGTGCAGGTGATGGTGGTGGCGGACACCACCCGCGCTTATGCCGAGGCGGCAAGCCTCGCTGCGCAGATTGCCGTGGCCAATCGGATCGTGGGCCTGCTCGACGACAGCCTGACCCTGACCCGGGGACGCCACGATGCCGGGCTTGAAAGCGGGCTTGCGGTGGCCCGGATCGAGACCCTGCGTGAACAGCGCGCTGCCGAAATACCGACGCTGGAGGCACAACGACGCGCGGCCTTGTTCGCGCTCGCCACGCTTACCGGACGCGCCCCTGCCGAACTGCCCGAGATTGCGGGGCAGCGAAGCATTGCGCTCGAGATCGACACGCCGCTGCCGGTGGGTGACGGTGCCGCGCTGCTCGCTCGCAGGCCCGATATTCGCGCTGCCGAACGCCGGGTGGTGGCCAGCGGCGCGCGCATCGGGGTCGCCAAGGCAGACCTCTATCCCCGTATCACACTTGGCGGCTCGATCGGTGCCACCGCGCCTAGCCTGGCCGACCTGTTCACCGGCGGCGCGCTCAATTTCCTCGTCGGTCCGCTGGTCGACTGGGCCTTTCCCAACCGCGAACCCGCTCTGGCGCAGGTCGATGCGGCGAAGGCCGAGGCGGACATCGCGCTTGCCGCATTTGATGGCACCGTGCTTTCCGCGCTGCAGGAAACTGAAACCGCACTGAGCAATTATGCGCGTTCGCTCGACCGGCGTGCTCGATTGCAGGCGGCTGTAGCGGCGGCAGAACGCGCAGCCACCATAACGCGCGGACGCCAGCGTGAAGGAATTGTCGATTCCCTGGAGTTGATCGATGCCGAACGCACTTTGGCCGAAGCAAGCGCGGCGCTGGCACAACAGGACGGCGCGGTTTCCCGGGCTCAGATCGATCTGTTTCGATCCCTGGGCGGCGGATGGTCAAACCGGGAGCTGGCAAGCGGCCAGCCTGTCGGCGATGGCAATGCGCCGGGTGTGTAGAGCGGTGCAGGAGAGGGCGCTAACGCACTGGATGAAAGTCGAGGGTAGGGGCGAAGCTGCGCCAGATCACCCTCAGCAACATGAGGAACCCGACCGTGCCGCAAGACTCCATGATCCGTTCAGCGCGCCATTGACGAAGCTTATGCAGATGGTAAGTATATATTTACTTTAGGCGCGAGCGATCCGGTATCTGCCTGGTCACATCGATATGCCAGCAGGAGAGATCATGCCACTTCGTCACGCATTGAAATCCACCATCTGCGGGATCGCCTTGGCGGTCAGCCTCAATCCCATCGCTTCCATTGCGCAGGACGGCCCAGCGGATACGGCTGCGGAATCGGTGATCGTTCAGACCGATAAAGGTGCCATTAGAGGCCGGGTCGAGGATGGCATCGAGCACTATCTGGGCGTTGCCTACGCGCAGGCTCCGGTTGGCGATCGGCGGTTCCAGCCACCGGTCGAGCCGATGGCCTGGGACGGCGTGGTGTCAGCCGAGCAATACGGTTCGCGATGCATTCAGGCGGTTGTGGCTCTGGGTAGCCAGTTCGACACCAAGGACCCTCCGAGCGAGGATTGCCTGTTCCTCAATGTCTGGACGCCGCACAGCGACGGCGACGGCCGGCCGGTAATGGTCTGGCTGCATGGCGGCGGTTTCGCCTGGGGGTCTGGAAGCGCGCCCGTGTACAACGGAACCAACCTGGCGCAGCGCGGCGATGTCGTGGTTGTTACGCTCAATCACAGGTTGAATCTCTTTGGCTTTACCAACCTCACGGAAATGGGGCCGGAGTTCAGCGACAGCATTAATCTCGGCATGCAGGACATCGCAGAGGCGCTGCAATGGGTGCATGACAATATCGCCGCATTCGGCGGCAATCCCGACAACATCACCGTGTTCGGCGAGTCCGGCGGCGCGGCCAAGGTGTCGCATCTTTTGGCCATGCCTGCTGCACAAGGGCTGTTCAGCAAGGCCATCATTCAAAGCGGCGCGGATCCGCGCGCGCTGGATGCATCGTCAATCGCGCGAGATACACAGGCCATTTTCGAAGCGGCCGGAATGCAGGAATACGATCCGGAGTTCATCAGGACAGTGCCGGCGGAACTTCTGGTCGAGCGGGCGATCAATCTGTTCAAGGGCAATGATGAGGTCGAGGTCCGCTTCAAGCGCACGGGCGACATGGAAGCCGTCGATATGGCCGCGCGGCTGCGCACGGTTCTGGACAGTGATACCTTGCCCTATCATCCCTTCGATCCGATCACGACGCCAGTGGCCAGTGACGTCTCGCTCATGCTTGGCTGGACCAAGGATGAGTGGACCTTGATGATGGCTGCGGAGGATCCCGAGTTCATCAACATGACCGAAGAGGATCTGGAGCGCGGAGCTGCCAGCATGTATTCGGGCTATGGCCCTGCCATTCTCGCCGAACTGCGCGAGGTGTTTCCCGACTACTCGCCGGGCCATCTTGCCGCGGCTCTGACCAGTGCCGAGACCAGTTATGAGACGATCCTCGCCGCGGAGCGTAAGTCCGATCAGGATCCGCCTGTCTATGTCTATTCCCTCAGGTGGGAGACGCCGGCCCGCGATGGGATGTTGCGTTCTCCACACTCGCTGGATCTGCCGCTCGTCTTCGACAACGTCGAGCTGAGCAGGGACTTTGTTGGCCCGGGAGACGAGCCCCAGCAAATGGCGGACATTATGGCCGACGCCTGGATCAATTTTGCACGGTTCGGATCGCCGCAACGGAAGGGCTTGCCCTATTGGCCCGAGTTCACTCGGCAGGATCGCGCGGTGATGTATCTGGACCTCGACAGTCACGTGGAACATGACCCTCTGGCTCGCGTGCATGCGCTGATCGCCTGCGCGCGGCTGGAGAGCGGCATGCCTAGCGACGCAACCGAAGAGTCCTGCGACTAAGCGAGGCAGGCGCCAAAGAAACGGTCCGGCTGGCAGCTCTTGGCGCCATGCCGGACCGATAGGTTTTAGCTCATTTGCTTTATCGGCGTTGCGGAGGCCCGACGCGCCTCGAGGGCTCGCAGGGCATCGGGCCGCATTCGGCAGCGCCTTAGCGGACGGCGTAGTATTCGAACTGCGTTTCGTTGCCTTCGCGCTGTGCTGTTCCCACGAAGATCGTGCGGCCCAGCCAATCGTGTTCGCCTTCCGGCACCTCGAAGCGGGGGGTGATCCGAAGGTAGGTTTCGTCGGGCGAGACCGGCTCACCTGCCTCGATCTTGCGAACCGTCTCTGGAGACGAATAGGCGATGCCGCGATTGTGGATGTAGATCGGCGTGCCGTCGTCCGTTTCCAGCATGTAATGTGCTTCGAAGTCGATCAGCCCGCTGGGCCACATCGTCGGCCAGTCACCTCCTGAGTTCGGCACCACTTTGCCGCTCAGCCTGGGGCCATAGACGTCGCCCCCGGCAACGGAGACGAAACCCCGTTTGAATTCCGAGAACGCGGGCTTGAAGCGGGTTCGCGGACCTTCCGGAAAACGGAGGCGGACGCTGAACGCGTGTTCGAGCGTAGGGATGGTCGGCATGCTGGGAATATCCTGTCTTGCGAGTTCTGAATGCGGTAAATGTACTCAGCCGAATGGCGTGCCGGTGCCGACCATGCCGGGCTTGCGGTCCTGAATCTCGACGCCTGAGTTGAAGGCGGTGTCGGTCCACATCTTCACGGAGAGCACCTTGATGCGCCAGCCTTCCGGGGTGCGGGTATATTGGCAGTGCCAGGTTCCGATCCGGAAGGTCGCGCCGTGCGGCCAGTAGGTGCGATGGAACTCGTGCCGCAGGACCGCGCAATAGGCGTTGACGACCACGTCATCGCCCTTCGGTTCGAGCCGCGGGGAGCCGAAGTGGTGCTGCAGCCCGTAAGCATTGGTTGGGCGCGCATCCATGTTAGCCTGGATTGCTTCGCGCACGGCGTCGCGGCCCACGTGATAGCCGGGCTTGCCATCCTTGGTGGGATGTTCGAGCGCGCCGTCCTCGGCGTAGCAATTCAGATATTCTTCGATATCGCCGCTGTCCCAGGCCCAGGCGTAGCGATTGACCTCGTCGAGAATCTGCAGCCGGTCGATGATGCTGACACCGTTGATCTTGGTGTCTTCAAGTTCGCTCATGTGTACTTCCTTCTTATCGGTCTGATTTTGTGAATGGTTTTGCGCCGGTCCGGTGGAGACTGAGGCGTCAGTGGGTGGTCACGGTCGCTGCTGCGCGCAGCCGGTCGGCCGCGATGTTCCGGCCCGAGGCGAAGCAGCAGGCCGATGCCAGCAGCGCGGCGCCAACCGCCGTCAGCATGCCAAAACGTATGGATTCATCGCCGAGCGACGGCAGCAAAGCATCGCTGATCATGCCGGAGATTAGCGGGCCGCTTCCCTGTCCCACCAGGTTGGAGACAAACAGGAACAGGGCAATCGCGACTGATCGTGTCCGCGGCTGCGATGCACTGAGCAAGAGGGCGAAGAGCGGACCGATCGTGGAGATGACCAACATGGTCTCGAGGCCCAGACCGATCTGCCATGTCCACCCGGCTTCGCCGAAGAGCAAGAGCAGCTGCGCCGGCACAATCAACAACATGGCAATCGCAGGAACCTTGTAGAGCCATCGTTCGTCGCGCTCGGCGAGCTTGGTTGTGAGCCAACCGCCAAGCAGCCCGCCGATGATCCCTCCGGGGCCACGCAGAAAGCCCATCAAGGTGCCGATCTCGGACTGATCGAGGTTGTGAACGCGGGAAATGAAGGACGGCACCCACGTATGGGTGATGGCCATGTTCATGCTGACCAGCGTGCCCGCCGCGACGCCGAAGATGAAGGCGCGCGACCCGGCCAGGTAGCGCAGAGCTTCGAGGAGGGGGACGGGGTCTCCCACCTTTCCTTCACCGGGCGCAGCCTGCCGTTCGGGTTCGCGCACGGTCAAGAAGAACAGCAGGGCAAGAAGCAGACCGGGTATGCCGGCGGCGACAAATGCGGTTCGCCAGCCGTAATCTTCGCTGACCCAGCCCAGGACCGGAAAGGCCACCAGAATGCCGATCGACGTTGCCATGGAGAGGAACCCCAGGGCCAATGGGCGCTGCGCGGGGGAGAACAGATCGGCGATGATCGAGTTCGACGGCGCAACGCTGGTAGCCTCGCCAGCGCCCAGCAGGAAACGCGTTATTGCCAGCTGAATGGCGTTGCTCACCAGCCCGTGCATGGCCGTCATCAGGCTCCAGAACGCGAGGCCGATGCTGATGATGTTGCGCCGGTTCCAACGATCGGCGAGCGACGCGATGGGCAGGGCGGCGGTGGCGTAAAACAACGCAAAGGCCAAGCCTGACAGCAGCCCGATTGCCGTGTCGGACAGGTGCATGTCCTCTTGGATAAGCGGCACCAGCAAGCCGAAGAGATTTCGGTCCGCAGTGTTGAACGCATAGATCAGGGTGAGCAGGGCGACCGTGTAGGCAGAGCGGACCGTCCAGCCTGAGCTTTGCGATTTGGTATCAACAGGCATCCATCACTCCACTCGCCGGTATTTGCCGATCATCTTTGGTCTTTTTTTATCGCTTCGGGCCGCCGCTTCCTGCGCGAGAGCGATGGCGATTCCTCACCTTCATAACCAACCCGCCAAAAGAAAGTAAGTACTTTCTTACGTGCTCTCAACGTGGCATGAGCCACTGGATACGACACGAAATCGAACTGGTCGCGCCTCCGTTGGAAGGCGTTTTACCACGTCGTGACGAGGGAAGGAGAACAAGGTGGACTTGGGAATTCGCGGGCGCAAAGCGCTGGTCAACGGGGGGAGCGCTGGCATGGGGCGCAGCGCGGCACAGGCGCTGGCGCGCGAGGGTGTCGAGGTCTTTATTTCGGCCCGCACCGAAGAACGTCTGGTTCGTGCCTGTGAAGAGATTGCGCAGGAAACCGGCGCCCGTGTAACGCCCGTCTGTGCCGATCACAGCAGCGAGGAAGGGCGTGCGAAAATCCTCGCGGCCTGTCCCGATCCAGATATTCTGGTTGGAACCTGTGCTCCTCCACCGATGACGCCGGACTACCGGGCGGTGACCGACGAGCAATGGCTCTCGGCGATCGAGATATCGCTCCTGTCGCCGGTGCGTTTCATGCGCGAAGTGATTGACGGCATGGTCGAAAGGAAGTGGGGCCGAATTGTCAATATCGCTACGGTTGCGGCAAAGTATCCCGCTGAAATCCGGCTGCTTTCAGGCAACACGCGGGCGGCGCTTTCAAACTATTCGGTGGCGGTTTCCAAGGTCGTGGCCAAGCACAATGTCGTCATCAACAACCTGCTGCCGGGAATGCATCACAGTGCCTTCGTGGAAAAGCAGTTCAACGAGCGGGCCGCAGCGGCCGGCATCACTTATGACGAGCTTGTGGAGCAATTCGCAAAGGAGTGGAACATCGCTGCCGGTCGGTTCGGAGATTGCGATGATGTCGGCGACTTTGTCGCCATGTTCTGTAGCCAGCAAGTCAACTATATCACCGGGCAGAGCCTCGTGATCGATGGCGGCGCCACGAACTCCACCTTTTAGGCGGATCGCTCCGGCTTATCGCGTTGCCCAGCTCTGGCGCTGGCTCGCTGACGATCGGGCTTCGCAGTGCGAAGCTCGGTTCTCGCGTTATTCGCCAGAGGTTTGGCTGCCCTTCAAAATCCCGGCCAGCTGCTGAAGGGCCGTGTGGTAGCGTTTCTGGAATTCGTCGGAGTAAGCATCTTCCCCGGTCGCGACATAGACCGACTGGGGAAAGCTCAGGGGGTATATCGTCAGGGCAACGCAGAACAGGTAGAGCATCTCCGGATCGATATCGGCTGGCAGTTGTCCGTCTTTCTGCAGACGGGCCAGCGCCTCGACCCGCTTCTTCGCGGAGATCTTGCGTTCCTCGACGGTATTGAGATTGTCCAGCCGTGTGCCGTTCTCCAGCGCTTCCCACTCCAGCAGGCGCACGCGGTGGCGATCGGTCGAATAGCCCTGAAAGTAGTCACCCAACAGATCCTCGATCGTCTCGGGGGTCTTCTGCAGGGCTTCCTGCCGTTCGTTGAAAATCTGGGCGAGAACGGCATCCAGCAGGCCCTTCTTGTTGTCGAAGAAGTGATAGATCATGCGGACATTGGCGTCTGCCTGCTTCGTAATCCGGTCGATCCGTGCGCCCGAATATCCATGTAACGAGAATTCCTCCAGAGCCGCCGCCAATATCCGTTGCCGGGTACCAACATCGGATTTCTGCTTTTTGCGGCCTTCCATTCCGTCCATTCTCCAGCAATTCGAACTCGTCGGATCTCGATATCCGGCGCAGCGGCTTTTCAAGACCGGCACTCTCTATAAGCGCGGTCGCAAGAGCGGCAAGCATAGCCTGTTGCGCCTCTTCGGGCGATCCCGAGGGCTTAAGTGCGTTGCGCGTCCGTCATTCGGAAATGCAGTGGAGGAAAAAGAAGCGGCGGACACCCAACCTGAAGGGAGTGCCCGCCGCAGGGAGGAACCTTAGGTCAGAACTTCTTTGATGCTGACAGGCTGACAATCCGGCCCACCGCGCTTGCTGCGGAGGGGTCGTAGCCCAGTCCCGCGTCCACGAAGGGGGGATCACGGTCGAACAGGTTGCGGACGTTCAGCCCAAGCCTGACACCTTTCGCGACGCTTCCCGCGTCCTCGCCAAACGTATAGCTGAGGTCGAAGTCGACGGTCGTATAGCTATCTACGTTCCGGACGAGGGTGCTGGTCGTGTTCACGTAGGAATCCAGATAATTGACCGTGGCCCTGGCCGAGATCGGCCCGCGATCCCAACCGAACATGGCGCGCGCGCGGAAATCGTTCGGATATCCATAGGTGCCGAGGCGATCGATCAGCTGTCCGGAACCCGTCGAGTTCTTGTAGTTGAAGAACAAGGTGGCGTTCGCGGCGAAGGTGAAGTCGTTGCTGCCCGAATAGAATGCGTAGGCGAGCTCGAAGTCCATCCCGCTGGCAAGCGTCTTGCCTAGGTTGGCCTTACGCGCATCGATGATGCCGTCCAGCAGGGCGAAATTGATTGATCCCGGATCGTAGTACTGGGTCCCCGACAGCCAATCGACCGCATTCTGCCAGTCAGCACCGCCATCGTTGAATGTCACGATTTCGGAGAAGTTCTCGGGCTCTGCCAGGACTTGCGGAATGATCGTGTAAACGTCGATCACTTGCCCTTCATACTCGACGTCGAAATAGGTCGCACTCAACCTGAGCGCCGGAATGCTCGACGGGGTGATGTCAAAGCCCAGCGACCAGGTTGTTGCGGTCTCGGGATCAAGGTTTGGATTACCTGCGGCAAGCACTGCAAAGGTCCCCGGAAGTGTCTGTCCTGGAACGGAAAGTGTTTGCGTGCGAATGCCGGCGCCGCTGGAATTCGGATCAACCTCGGCGAGGCCCGGCGCCCGGAACGACGTGCCGAAACTGCCCCTCAGGACCAAACCCTCCAGCGGGCTCCAGTTGATGCCGAACTTGGGATTGGTCGTCTGCCCGAAGTCGCTGTAATCCTCGTGCCGCACGGCGGCGACCAAATCGAGGCTCTCCATCCCGGGGCCGGCATTGTCGGCCCCCACGATCGGGACATAAAGTTCAGCGTAGACGGCCTTCACATTGCGGTCGATGTCGTTGGGAAGGCTGATCGGGGCGAACGAAGGTCCGAAGGTAAAGGCTCCGAACTGGCGTTCTTCGCGATATTCGGCGCCCAGCGCCATGCTGACTTCGCCGCCAGGCAAGCTGAACAGGGGGCCGTTTGCATCGAGCGCAACGGACTTGAGCCGGTTTGTTGCAGTCGGATTGAAGGTATCGACGTTGATCGCTTCAACCGAAGCCAGATTGTTGGGCGTGGTTCCGAACGGATTGATCGCAGTGGCCGGATCGGAATTGGCGAGTGCGCCTCCGAGTGCTGGCGCACTTATCGTGGGATCGCGGTTATCTTCGTCATAGCTTTCGCCATAAGATCCAGACAGCTTTACTTCCCACGTCTTGAGGTTCGCGCGGAGCCCGCCGATCACGAGGTAGCTTTCCGATACGCCATGCGTGTAGCGCTGGCCGACCGTATCGAAGAAATTCGTGCTGACCGAGATTGGGGTCGCCGGAGCATTCTCCGGATAGAAGGCGTTGCTGGTGGGAACCACCACGTTGGTAACCCCGGTTATGCCGACAGGCCCCGAGAAGGTGCGCTTGGAATAGAAGCCCTGAGCGAAGACGCTAAGGACCCCGCCAAGCTGTTGGCGAAAGCTGCCATACAGGCTGACCCGCTCCTGCTCCGGGATCAGGAAGCCTGGCTTGGACAAGTCACAGCGATTGACGGTGCCCGGAACCAGATCGTTGAAATCGAGCACACCCGTGGCGCCTGCGGGCACTGCATAGGTCTCTCCACCAGTTGTGATGGTCGCAGGCTGGCACGCTGTTGAGCGGGCGTCCGAACCGCCGCCGCTTCTCCTGTCTGCTGACACAAAGTCGCGGTCCGAGCCGAGGAGGGCGTCGTTTTTGACATAGTCGGCCGCGAACACAACGTTGCCGGTATCCCATGAAGCGCCGGCGATTCCGCCGATCTGGTACTCGGTGTAGTCGTCTGCGAAAGCCGCGCGCCCGCGCACTTCCAATCCTTCGAAATCCTTACGCGGAATGAGATTGATCACACCGGCAACAGCATCAGAACCGTAAATTGCCGATGCACCGTCCGCGATCACTTCGATCCGCTGGAGGGCAAGCGAGGGAATGAACGACGGGTCGACGAAATTGCCCTGCGTACCGGCGATGGGGACGCGATTTCCGTCGACCACCACCAGCGTGGCCGTGCTTCCCAACCCGCGCAGGTTAGGGCCGGTCGCGCGGGTGATGTTGCTGCTTGCCCCAACACCGGTAGCGCCTTCCGCATTGATGCTCAGCGAAGTGATCTGGGGAACCTGTCGGAGCACCTCGGAGACCGTGGAAGCACCTGACTTGGCAATATCCTCTGCCCCAACGTCGATCAGGTTCGAACCGACCGGAGCAACGCCTCTGATGCGGCTGCCGGTTACAACGATCGTTGCCGAAGCGTCCTCTTGGCTAACTTCCTGCTCGTCCTGCGCCGACTGCGCATTGGCGACTGTCGGCACCGTTGCGATGGCAGTTCCGGCCAGCAGAAGGAGGCGCGCTGACTTGCTGGCGGCCATACGCGATGATGAAAATGTGAAAGCCATGGTCGGTATCTCCCTAAATTTGTGTTGTTATTTGGACGCTATTATTGGCGTGCACCTGGGGGTCAGTGGCCCAGGTGGCGATCAAGTATTTCCAGTGTCGGAAGCTCCGGGCGGCGGATGGCGCGGGTCTGATCGCCCAGTTCCATCACCTCGGCAGGCTCTTCGCGATAGGTCGGCCAATGTGGCAGGCCCGAGCCGTTGGGATCGCCGGTGGTGGCGAAGTTGATCCAATAGGACATCATCTGCCGGGAAAGCGCGCGGTCGCGTTCGGTCCAGGGCCAGTCGCGTGCCGCCAGATTGCCCAAGGCATAGGGGATTTCCGCGCCGTGCCAGGCTCCGGGCGGAGCTGCATCCGGTCCGCCGGGATATTCGGCGGGCGGTATCGGCGGGTTGCGGGTGAAGCGATAGGCGTAGACTGGCTGGCGGCCCGTTGTCGCCTGTGCGCGGCCCCAGCTGAACATCGTGTAATCACCAAGTGTGGTGGTCGCCAAACTCCGGTCGGCGGCGCGGGCCTCGGCGTCGGTTGATGCGGGGTGAAGTTCCAGCAGGCGGGCCGCGTCAGGCCCATATTGCCGTTCCAGCCCTGCGCGATAGCCTGCCAGCGTCTGCGCCGGATTTTCGCCCGCCTCGTCATCGTTGGAGCCGATCATCATCGCCACGTCATTCTGGCGGCCTTCGCGATAGATATCGCGCAGCGTGCCGGGCACGGCCCAACCATCCGAAATCGGCTGGAACGTCCCCGATTCATAACCTGCTGCCGCGATCAGTTCGCCGGCGTCCAGAGCGCGGAGTTCGGGAAGGGTCTCAGCGCCCAAATCCCGGCCAAACGCCAGGCCCACCGCTTCCGCATCGGCAATGGGCCGGGGCGTGAGGATGCCGAAGCCGGCACCGGTTTGGCCGATCAGCCGGTGGAACTTGCCGGTCGCGAGCGGTGAGGAAGCCAGATAGCTGGTCGACATCGACCCGGCGGACTGGCCGAAAATGGTGATGCGGTCGGGATCGCCCCCGAACGAGGCGATATTGCGCCGGATCCAGTCAAGCGCGGCGACCTGATCCAGCAGGCCGTAATTGCCCGACACGTGGCGGGGCGATTCCGCCGACAGGGCAGGGTGGGCCATGAAGCCAAGCGGTCCCACCCGGTAAGCTATGCTGACGAAGACCACGCCTTCGCGGGCGAGTGCTGCGCCGTCATATGTTGGCAGTGCGGTGCTTCCAGCGCGATATCCGCCGCCGTAAATCCAGACCATGACGGGGCGACGCTCCGCGGAGGAATCGGCCGCCGTCCAGATATTGAGATAGAGGCAATCTTCGCTCTGATCTGGCGGCAGGGTGGTGCTCGCCGTCTCAGTGGGGGCGCCGCGCAGTTGCGGGCAATCGGGCCCGAAATCGGTGGCCTCATAAGTGCCGTTCCACGATGTGACGGGTTGGGGCGGCTTCCAGCGCAGATCATCAACCGGTGCGGCGGCGAAGGGAATGCCTTTGAATATGGCGACGTCGCCCTCGGCGGCCCCGGCGACTTTACCGCCATCGACCGCAACAGGCCCGACAATCTGTGCTTGCGCCGGTGGCGATATGGCGAGCGCAAGGGTGGCCAGAACACAGAGAATACGCACTTCAGACTTCTCCCAGCGTCGCGGTATTTCATCCGTCCGGTGCGCGGCTGCTGCACCGACTCGGTAACGATCGCTCATTGACTAAAAGTATGTACTTACTTACTTCGAGAGATGCAAGCATGCTGCAAACGGCGGTGTACCGGCGCAGCGCTTCGCTTGTGGGTGAGTTTCAGCCTATTCGGGCGACGTTCGTTCGAGGGTCCAGCGCGGGTCGGTGCAGAGCCTGCAATCCGGCCCGAGGAAGGTCTGTGCGGCCTCTTCGTTTCCGCGCAGTTGCCAGTTCAGCCAGTCAACGGCGACTTCGGCCACGGCACCGCCAGCGGGCTCCAGAAACGTGCTGGCATGGCCGGTGTCGATATTGGCGGCCATGGCGGGAACGTGGTGGATGTCGTGGAAGTCGGCCATGCCGTTTTCGTACGCTACGTCTCTGGGGCCACCCAGCAGATATAGAATTGGCGTGTGGAGGCGGTTCAGCGCGTCGCGTTCCACCGGCAAGTTGCGAATCCGTGTCGCGCCGTCGGGAAAGATGCCGCTGTTGTTGATGATCACCGCATCGATGCGCGGATCTGCAGCCAGCTCGATAGCCTGCAGGCCGCCGCAGCTATAGCCCATGGCCGCGATTTGCCCCTCATCGATCAGGCCGTAATACGGGCTGCCGGGGCGGCGGTTTTCGGAGATGGCCCATTCCATCGCCATGCGCAGATCAGAGCTTGTGGTCTCGACCAGATCGGGCGGAAGTGTGGTCTCGGGCGGGCCTGATCCGCCCGGACCGCTCCTGACGGTACCCGGTGCGATCACAAGATAGTCGTGAGAGGCGATCTCTTGCAAATATGGGCGCGCGCTCGTTCCGTCAGCCGCGCACGAGCCGTTCCCCCATAGCGCCAGACCCAGCGTTCCGGGGGCCACGTCTCCCAGCCGCGCCGGGCGATAGAGGACATGCCGGGGCAGGGTAGGGTCCACCTCGACGAGCGCCGGGTAGGGGCCTGTGCCAGAAGGCTCGCCGGCATCGGTTTGGCCCAGATGGCTTTGGAAGAAGTCCACCATCACGTCGTAGGCCTCGCGCGATTCCGGAACGTCGGGATTGTAGAAGAAGCCGTGGAACATGCCGTCCCAGACATGCAGGCGTGCATCGGCTCCGGCTTTTACGAGCTGCCCGTGGGCGAAAACGGCCGCGCTCATTTCCATTCCCCGGGTCCCGGTGATCAGCAGGGTGGGAGGGAACGCGGCGAGCACTTCGTCCGACATGCGCGGAGAAACCATCGGATCGTTCGGGCTAGCGCCCGCCAGATAGCTCGGCTCGGGAAACATCGGGGCGTTGGCCGAGGGTAGGGGAGGTGCCAAGCGGCCTTCTCCCATCGGGAACGCAAAGGCGCGCGCATCGCCGCCGAAGGGGATATCCTGTGCGGCGAGGCCCGAACAGAAGACGCCGGCGGCACCGGGCCGAGGCAGGTCGTGGGACTGGAACCAGGCAAGCGCCATGCCCGTCAGCAAGCCTCCGGCAGAGCAGCCGTAAATGCCGATATTCTCGGGCCGGTAAGTCTGAAGCAATTCGCGATAGACCGCCGCCACGTCCTCGCTCGCCGCAGGGAAGCGGTGGTCCGGGCCCTGTCGGTAATCGAGGCTTATGACCTTGAAGCCGCCCAATGCGGACAGGGGAACCGATTCCAGCTCCGCGCAGCCCGGAAAGCACGAGGCGAAGCCGCCGCCATGCAGATTGATCAAAACCCGTCCGGCATTCTCCGGCGAGAGGCCGTCGCGCGGCGTGTAGACAAGCGCATCGACGCCTGCGATTTGGCGCTCCTCCCGCGTCACGGGATAGAGCTGCCGCATACGGGCGAGATAGGGCAGCATGTAGCTGGGCATGCCGCCCTGTTCTGCGACTGGGCGGCTCAGGTCCGGGTCATGACCAGCCTGCAGGTGGGCGCGCAGATAGTCTTTGCCTTCCTCGCTCAGGAAGGTCGAAGGCGGCGCGGCCATTGCCGGGATATGCACGGTGCCGTCGCCTTCGATCGCGACCGTGGTGCTTTGCTGTGCAGGATTGGACGTGGCGCAAGCCGTACATGCCAGCAGCGCAATAGCAGCGAGTGCAAGCCGGCTGCGCGATACTGCTTCGACGCCGTCTTGAGATTCCGGCATTTGCTCTCCCCCAGCTTTTCTAATTGCTCGTGTAAGCTCGAACACTGGCGCAAGCATCTGGCCTTGGGTTTTGCCGCGCCACCACCAAGTAAGTGAATGCTTACATAGGCGGTCATAAGCGTCAAGAGGGCGCTGTCCTTCACCGGCGCTTCCTTCTTCGTGATGGACGGCGCCCGGACCCCGCATTAATAATGCCGAGCTATGATCCGCTATGACTGGACGCGCGAGGAAATCGCCGAGCTTTTCGATCTGCCCTTCACCGAACTGGTGTTCCGTGCAGCCACCGTGCACCGCGAACACCACCGGGCGGACGAGGTGCAATTGTGCACCCTGCTTTCCATCAAGACTGGTGGCTGCCCGGAGGACTGCGGCTATTGTTCGCAAAGCGTTCATGCCGATAGCGGGGTGGAGGCGACCAAGCTGATGGATGTGCGCCAGGTGCTGCAATCCGCCGCGCAGGCCAAGGATGCCGGAAGCCAGCGTTTCTGCATGGGCGCCGCGTGGCGCAATCCAAAGGATCGCGACATGCCCAAGATCGTGGAGATCGTGAAAGGCGTGCGCGAGCTGGGGCTCGAAACCTGCATGACGCTGGGAATGCTGTCACCCGCGCAGGCAGAGCAACTGGCTGAGGCGGGCCTCGATTACTACAATCACAACGTCGATACCGGCCCGGAATATTACGACCGCGTGATCACCACCCGCAATTACGAGGACCGGCTGACGACGCTGGAAAACGTGCGCAACTCCGGCATCAATGTGTGCAGCGGCGGCATTGTAGGCATGGGCGAAACGCGGGCTGACAGGGTGGGCTTTGTCCACACGCTCGCAACACTGGAGCGCCATCCCGAAAGTGTGCCTGTGAATGCGCTGGTGCCGGTCAAGGGCACGCCGCTGGGCGATATGCTGGCCGATACGCCGATGGCCAAGATCGATGATATCGAATTCGTCCGCACCGTGGCGGTGGCGCGGATCTGCATGCCCATGAGCATGGTGCGTCTTTCCGCCGGACGCGAAAGCATGTCGGATGCCACGCAGGCCTTGTGCTTCATGGCAGGGGCCAACTCCATCTTCACGGGAGAGAAGTTGCTGACCGCACCCAATGCCGGTGATGACAGCGATGCCGCCATGTTCGAGCGGCTCGGCCTGACGGCCATGCGGGGCGAGGAGCCGATGCGAGCCGTAGGTGGCTGCTCCGGGGGCTGTGCAACCAGGCCGGAAGCCGAAACCGAACCGACCTGAAGCCCGGGGCCGTGATTGAGCCTATCCGCCGCCTATGCGGATTAGTCCAATTCCTTGGCCGAGGAAATTAGCCAATTCCTGAAGCGTGCAACGCCGTGCGCCGACCAGCGATCCTTCCGCGTGACGAAGCAATAGGCACCGAGAACAGGAGCCACAAAGTCCCCTTCCGCTGGTGACAGCCTGACAAGCTGGCCCGCTGCCAGCATGTCCTGAACGAGAAAGTCATTGGCTAGAGCAATGCCGCGCCCCGAGCGTGCCGCGTCCAGTGTCTGATGGGCCTGCCAAAGGCGCGCGCCGGGCAAGGACTCTGGAATGTCGGCCACTCCCTGATGCTCGAACCATCCTCGCCATTCGAGGTCGCTTTCCTCGTGCAGGAGATCGAATTGCAACAAGTCCCGCGGCTCCGAAAGCTGTGAGGAGATGCGGGCCGCATAGTCAGGGCTCGCAAAGGGGAACACCATCGGACGGGCAAATTCCATAACCCTCACTTCCCCGCCGTAGAGGTCCTCATCGCCGGGGCGGATATAGCGGATGTCCCCGTCCGCCTCGTTGGAGCGAAAATTGGGGGATCGGTCACTGGGGCGGAGTTGCAGGTCTACCGACTTGATCTGGGCGAGCCTGGGGCCGAGCCAATGATAGGCGATTCCGGGGCTGCACCACACAAGGATCTCTTCCGACAGGTGCCGCTGCAGCACCAGGGTGGCGTTGCTAATCTCTTCGAGGGCACTGGAAATGCGGCAATGATATTGCTCACCTTCCGGCGTGAGCATCCGTGTGGAGCGATCGATCAGCTCGACACCCACGAGTTTCTGCAATGAGTTGAGATGTCTGCTCACCACGGCGTGATCGACATCGAGCAGTTTGGCGGCACTTCGGATGCCCATGGTGCGCCCATAGGCATCGAATGCCTTCAGCATTGCCTGACTTGGAAGCATCTTGCTTTCCATACCCATAGGCTTGACCCGTTTCTGCTCCATGGAGTGCAGCGCGCAGCAGACGATGTTCGATGCGCACACCACCGCTTCCTTCGCGAATGCACAATTCTGTCACATCGTCAGCGCTCGTCAATAGGGCCGCAAGGGCTGCCGTTCCCTTTTCGTGTAATGCTTTGATATCGCGCGACACATATTGTCAAATCCAGAACCATAGCAGTCATTGCAAATGCAAATTCTACATAACGCAGTGCGGTGTTGTCTCAGAGTCAACAAAGCGTGGTGATTTCGCATCTTGCAGGTGTAATTTTTAAAATGTTTATTGGACATAATAAGTCAAAAAATGCTGATTTTCATACTATATCATGGGTCTGATCGCAGACTTTTGGTGATTGAGGAGCTGCGTCAAAAAGTTTGATAAAATGGAGGGGATCTCGATAATATAGAGGGATCCAAAATGGGGAAGAAATTTAGTCTAACTGTCAGCATGCTGGCTGTCTTGTGGTCGAGCTCCGCATTAGCGCAGTCTGCGTCTGGGGATGCTTCGGATGACGATCAGGTCAATGATGGCAACATCGTCGTGACGGCAAGTCGCCGCGAGACCAATCTCTCAGATGTGCCCGTCAGCGTCACCGCATTTTCGCAAAGCTCTATGGACGAGCAGTCGATCCGAGAGATCGACGACATTGCCCGCAGCACTCCCGGCGTCAATTTCGGTCGCGGCTTTGGCAACGGAAACAGCATTTCCATTCGCGGTCTGGGCGGCTCCGGCGCTTCCACGACCGGCATCTATATCGACGACACGCCGATCCACACCCGCACGCTAAACTTCGGCGCTTACAACACATATCCGCTTATTTTTGATCTGGAGCGCGTCGAAGTTCTCCGGGGTCCGCAAGGCACCCTGTTCGGCGCCGGTTCGGAAGGCGGCACCTTGCGCTTCATCACGCCCTCTCCCAGCCTTTACGACACTTCGGTTTACGGCCGGGCGGAACTCAGCGCCGTTCGCGGGGGCGACGTGAATTATGAAGGCGGCGTCGCCTATGGCACCCCAATCATCGACGGGAAGGTCGGCCTGCGAGTGAGTGGGTGGTTCCAGCATCGCGGCGGTTGGATCGACCGGCTCGACAAGCCTAGCGGCGAGATCGTCGACGAAAACATCAACTTCACGGAATCGAAAGCCGTGAAGGTCGATCTGAAAATCGCCCCGACCGAACGGCTGACTATTACGCCATCGTTTTACTTCCAGGAACGGCGGATCGAGGACAACGGCCAGATCTGGGACGAATTGTCGGATGTTGAAAACGGCGTGTTCAACACCGCCATCGCGGTCGATCAGCCTGCCACAGACCGCTTCAAGCTTTTTGCCCTGAAGGCCGAATACGACTTCGACAGCTTCTCGATATTCTCGAATACCTCGTACTTCGATCGCTACGAGACGGCCAATTACGACTATTCGACGCTCATTCCCTCCTATTTCGTGGGCCTGAGCTTCGATGATCGGTTCCCGAACCATCAGGCATTCGCCTACTTCCTCGACCGGCAGAAGGTGTTCACGCAGGAGCTGCGGATTCAGTCCAACGATGGGGACTCGCCGTTCACCTGGCTGGTGGGCGGATTCTACAATCACGCACGGCAGACCGCATATGAAGACATTATCGATCGCGACTTCGACCGCCTGATCGAGACGCTGCGGGGCGTAACCGTCGAGCAGTTCTTCGGACAGCCGGTGATGAGCGGTGATCGCATCTTTACGCAGGACGATTCCGCTCTCGACGAACAGTACGCCGTTTTCGGGGAAGCAAGCTATCGCTTCCTCGACCAGCTGACTGTCACGGTGGGCGGGCGTTACGGCAAGTCGGAGGCCTCGCTCGACAACTATGCCACTGGCCCCTTCAACGGCGGGAGAACCACCTCCGTGAGCGGCGAAGGCAGCGACACCTCCTTCGATCCGAAGGTCTCGGTGGCGTGGGAACCGTCCATGGACACGATGATCTACGCGACCGTGTCCAAGGGCTCGCGGCCCGGCGGCGTGAACCAGCAGATCCCTTACGTGGATGGCATCTGCAAGGAAGACCTCGATCGCAACGGTGGGCCTGCACCTGGCGCATATGGCCAGGATACCGTGTGGAGCTACGAGGTCGGCGCCAAGGGCAGCGCAGCGGGCGGTGCGGTGTTCTTCGCCGGTTCTGCTTACTACCTGCAATGGAAGGACAAGCAGCAGGGCCGATTTGCCTGCGGGCTTAGCTACATCGACAACTCGGGCGAAGCGATCAGCAAGGGCTTCGACCTGTCGCTGAATGTGCGTCCCGCGCACGGCGTATCGCTCGGCCTCGCCGTGGCATATACCGACGCTTACTTCTCTCAGGGCATTGCGGTGATCAATGACGCCGGTGAAGAGATCGTGTCGATTGCCGAGGGCGATTCACTCGTCAGCCAGCCGTGGACCGTGGTTGCGAATGCGCAATACGACTTCGCGATCGGTTCGAGCGACGCCTATATCCGGGGCGACTATCAGTATCAGGGCGGCTTCTCACCGGGGTCGGCGTTCAATCCGAACACCACGGCTTACGATGTCAACGCGTTCAAGCCGATCGATACGCATTTCGTCACGGCAAGGGCGGGTGTGGACCTTGGTGCATGGGATATCTCGCTCTTCGTCAAGAACCTGTTCGACGACCGGACGATCCTGAACCGCTTCAGGGACAATCGCCGTGTTCTCGGCCTGACCAAGGTTCGCATTCCTGAGCCAAGGACGATCGGTCTGACTGCGACTATTCGCTACTAGGCAGATCGCGCCTCGCCGGGCACTCGGATGCTGACCCATAGCATGGGCGGTCAGGTTCGAGTGTCCGGATCGGCAGGGGAAACCCGCCATGGCTTTCAGCAAGAAATATCAGTTATCTATCCGGAGAAGATGATGTCACGTCTCGCGAAACTGAAGACTGCCCTGAGGCATGCAGGCCTGCCGGTCATCGGCCTGAGCCTATTATCCGTTGCCCAGACTGCGACTGCCGAGACTTTCAACCTGGAAGAGGCCACCATCGATGAGGTCGGTCATGCGCTCGATCTGGGCGTTCTGTCAGCGGTTGAACTGGCGGCCCTCTATCTCAACCGGATTGCCGCCTACGACCGGCACGGCCCAGATCTGAACTCGATTCCGCTGCTTAACCCGAATTTCCTCGAAGAGGCTTCGGCGGCCGATGCGATCCGTCTTGCGGGCGGCGATGAACCGCTCCTCGGCATCCCGTTCACCACCAAGGATAGCTACAAGGTGGAGGGGCTGCCGGTGGCGAGCGGATCGCCCGCTTTTGCCAACATGATCGCGAATGAGGATGCCTTCACGATCGACACCATTCGCAAGGCCGGGGGCATACTGGTTGGCAAGACCAACATGCCTCCATTGGCCGAAGGGGGAATGGAGAAGGGCCTCTACGGGCGAGCGGAAAGCCCATACAATCCCGAATACCTCACCGCCGCTTGGCGTTCGGGGTCTTCCAACGGATCGGCGACGTCGACGACGGCCAACTTTGCCGTTTTCGGCATGGGTGAGGAAACGGTGTCCTCGGGCCGTTCACCGGCATCGAACAACGCGCTTATTGCCTACACGCCATCGCGGGGCATGCTGTCGATCCGCGGCAACTGGCCGCTCTATCCGGTGCGCGACGTGGTGGTCCCGCACACGCGCTCGGTCGAGGACATGTTGCGGCTGCTTGACGTGATCCAGGTCACCGATCCGGTGACAGTGGGCGATTTCTGGCGCGATCAGGATGCGGTTGTGTTGCCAAGGGTTGAGGATGTGCGCCCTGATGACATGATGTCGCTGGCCAAGACCGGCGTCCTGCGCGGCAAGCGCATCGGTGTGCCGAAGATGTATATCGGCGCTGGCGATCAGGGCGAACGGCCCATCGAGGTCCGGCCTTCGATACTCGCGCTCTGGCAAAAGACGGCTGACGACTTGCGGGCCATGGGCGCGGAAGTCGTCGAAGTCGATTTCCCGGTGATGCACCGGTACGAAGTGGATCAGGAAGGCATCGAGGGGCCTGTGGAGCGCGGCATTATGCCCGAGGGATGGTTCCGCGTTTGGCGACCGGGTGCGGAACCCGGGGTTTCCTATGAGTGGGAATACGTCAATCCTTACATGCTCGAGCAGTTTGTACGGTTGAACGGCGATCCCAATCTCTCCTCGTGGACCGAAATCGATCCGGACATGGTCTTTCCTTCCGAGCCGGGTGCGCCGGAAGCTCGCAATTTCGAAGGCAATCGCGACCGCAAGGAGGCAATCGCCAGAGGCCTTCCCGAACCTGCCGATCTGCCCGGTTTCGCTGAGGCGCTGCAGGCGGCCGAAACACTGCGCAAGGTCGACTTCGAAGACTGGATGGACGAGCTGGGGCTGGACCTCGTGGTGTTCCCGTCCGCCGCGGATATCGGCAAGGCTGACGCCAACAAGAACCAGGAATCCTACGACGATGCCATGCGCAACGGCGTCTACTTCTCGAATATGAACGGGACGATCCGTCATCTCGGGATACCGAGCGTTTCCGTTCCCATGGGGCTGGCGAGCGACATCGGGATGCCGGTCAACCTGACCTTTATCGGGAAGGCCTATACCGATCCGGAGCTGCTCTCCTATGCCTATGACTTCGAGCAGGCGACGCAGAACAGGCAGGTGCCCGGACGCACGCCGCCGCTGCCCGATGAAGTGATCACTTTCGATGCTGCCGATCTGGTTCCCCCGGCGGTCCGCGCCGACAAGACCCCTCCCTCAGTGGGCATTCGGGTTCCGGCGATGTTCGTTACGGGCTCGGGGGCGGCGCATCTGCCGATCGCCGTTTCCGCTTGGGACGATGAAGGTCTTGCGGAAGTGCGCGTCTATGTGAACGGGCAGCGCATTCCGGTTTCGGCCCAAGATGGCTATGTCGCTGACTATCAGGTTCCGGCGGATGGTCTGGAAGACAGCGACATGATGGTTCTGGCCTTGGCCAAGGACACATCGGGCAACGCGGATGCGACCTTGATCCATTACTCGGTCAGCAGCTCGGGCGAAGTCACCCGACTAGACAGCGCGCCGCTGCCCGAATGCGAGATCTGCGGCTGATCCGGGCTAGGGGCCCGTAAATAGCAATTAGATGAAAGCTGGGCTTCGGGGAGGGGGCACCCTTTCCGGGGCCCCACTCATGTCAGATTTGCGACCTGCCGCGCCGGGGTAGAGAGGGGGCGCGGCAGGTCGCAAGCTGGTGTTCTGAGAAGCGGTCTGTCGGCAGCCGCGAGATGTTTATCTCAACGTCGCAAGGTAGGCGATGATCTCTGCCCGGTGCTCATCGTCCGGAACGGCCACCGTCATGCGGGTGCCGGGGATGACGGTCGATGGCGCTGTCAGGAAGGTGTTGAGCGTTTCCGTGGACCAGACCTCGGACGAATCTTTGAGTGCCGCAGAATATGCGAAGCCTTCAGCGCTGCCTGCCTTCCGACCGACCACGCCAAAAAGGTTGGGCGCCAGCATCGAGGGCTGGTTCTTTGCGGTGGCATGACAGATCGAGCATTGGGCCTCGAACAAGGCCATGCCTTCGCTCGCCGCGTCGGAGGTCTGCGCTCCGACCGGGACCGTGAGCCCGACGATGCCTATTGCGACCGCAGACAGCAGGCCGACTTGTACTGATTTGGCGAAACGCAATTGAGTATCCTCCTTCAAGCGTGTTGCCGACAATGCGACTTTCGCATCCCAAGGGCAATTCCAAGGCGGGAGCTTAGGCAAGGCTTGACCGAATGTGAGATGCCAAAACAGCGCCCTCCGGTGCCATTTCATCACCACGACAGCCAGAGTAAAGGGTGGTAATAGTGAAACTATTGGGAGGTCAATCGGCGGTTATCTGCCGGTTTTCCAGGGGGCTAACACCGTGACGCGCCTCTTGTGGTGACCTGAGTGCACCAGGTGCTGTCGGATTGGCAACTTGTCGGAGATGTCGACATCCCTTCACAAAGACGTGCCGATTAAGGGAGGTCGACTGCACATTATGAGGGAAACCCGTTCGATCATGCTTCGATGTCTTGCAGTTTCGAAGGCAATTGCGCGGCGCAAGCCCAGTGCGCCATTGGCCCGGACCATTCTCTTCGGTGCCAGCGCCTTGGCCAGCGTTTCGGTCGCAGCGCAGGAGGCGGAGAGCACGCCCGTGCTGCCGGCAGAACGCAGCGACGTCGCCGTTCTCTCCGCAGCCGGGCCGCACAGGATCTTCAACTTTTCGCCCTTCGGCGGCGGCGGAGTGATCCTGTTCGAGGGCGATGACCCTGCGATCAAGTCGCTCGGCAACGTCCCTGCAACCGATAACGCGGCAGTGGCCCTGCCGCGCGATGCATCCAAGATCTACCTGGCCGAAACCTATTGGAGCCATGGCAATCGCGGCGAACGCTCCGAAATCTTGAGCGTTTACGACGCGCAGACGCTCGATCTTGAAAGCGAAATTCCGATCCCCGGGCACCTCCATGTGGTGCCCAAGATGTCGCAGATGGGCCTCAGCGACGACGATAGCCTGGCCTATATTTACGCTCTGGTTCCCTCGTCTTCTGTGCATGTGGTCGACCTGGCGAAGGAGAGCCTTGCGACTACGATCGAGATTCCGGGCTGCGCCTTGGTTTACCCTTACGGGCCGCGCAGCTTTGCCACCGTTTGCGGCGATGGCACGATCGGTTCGGTGACGCTGGACGACGACAACGGATCATCGATCCGGTTCTCCGAGCGCATGTTCGATCCCGACAACGATCCGGTGCTGGAAAACAGCATTGTCGATCGCAGCACCGGAGAAGGGTTTTTCCTGACTTACACGGGCAAGATCCTGTCCGTGCCGCTGGGTGAGGGTCCTATTAGCGGCGAGACCTGGTCGATCCAGGAGGCTGCTGGGATGGAGGCCCCCGGCACCGGAGTGCAGGAACTGGCTTGGCGGCCGGGTGGAAATCAGCTGATGGCGCTTCATCGCGACACCGGGCGGATTTACGTGCTGATGCACCCCGGAAACCACTGGACGCACAAGGTGGCCGGAACGGAAATCTGGGTCCTTGATGCCCATGAACACAAGCTCTTGCGTCGCATCCCGCTCGATACGCCAGCAACCAGCGTTGCCGTGTCGCAGGGAGAGGACCCCTTGCTTTACGTGTTCGGCTTCGAAGGTGACGGTCCCGGTGGACTGGAAGTTCGCGACGCCACGACCGGTGAGGTGCTTCGTGGGCGCGGTTGGCCCGGATTTGGAAACGTCTTCGTTCCGGGGAATTGATGATGTTCGATCTCTTGCAGGGATGGTCCTCGGCTCCGGCCCTGGTTCTGGCGTCGAGAATATTCGGTGCCCTGCTGTTCGCCAGCGCCGCAATGGCCAAGCTGCGTCACTTTGAGGAGTTCGTCGGCTTGGTGGCGCGCTATCGGCTCGTCCCGTTCTCGGCTGCGCGTGCGGCGGCGATACTGGTGGTGGCACTGGAAACCCTGACCGCGGCATCGCTGCTGAGCGGCTTGCTCGCGCACTACGGCGCAATGCTGGCCATCGCGCTTCTTACGGCTTTCGCCGTTGCAATGCTGGTTGCATGGCTGCGCGGTGAGCGGGAACTGGATTGCGGATGCTTCCAGAGTGCGCTGCGGCAGCATGTATCGCCCGCGCTTCTGATCCGGAATGTCCTTCTGATCGTGCTCTTGCTTCCCGCCTTGGCTGCAGCGCCGGCTTTTTCTGCCGGCCACTGGATCGATGGGCTTGGCGCGGGCGTGGCGCTCTTTATCCTCAGCCAGGTCCTCAACGAATTGCTTGCCGTGCAAACACGCCGTCAGGCCTCTGCCAAAGGTGCCCTATGACGCTTGTGATTTCCCAGACCCTGCTCTGGATCGTGGTCGGTGTTCTCTCGCTGGCGGTCCTTGCCCTCGCACGGCAGCTGGGGGTGCTCTATGAGCGGATCGCTCCGGTCGGCGCGCTTGCTGTCTCGCAGGGGCCGCAGCCGGGACAGGCATCTCCGGTCATCCATGCGAAGTTGCTGACGGGTGAGACGTTCTCGGTCGGCCTGCCGCGCGAGAACGGACGGCCGCTGCTTTTGTTCTTCGTTTCGCCGACCTGTCCGATTTGCCGGCAGCTGCTGCCAACTGCGCGCGTTTTTGCCGAAGACGAGGGGCTCGATCTCTTGCTCGTGGGCGATGGTGACCTGTCCCAGTATCAGGCCATGGCGAAGAGCTACAAGGTGCGCGACGATGAATTGATCTTGAGCGCCGATGTCGGCCGGGCTTTCCAGATCGGGAAACTGCCCTCGGCCGTCTTGCTTGATCCCCGGGGCGTTGTCGTCGCTCAGGGACTGGTGAACAATCGCGAACATCTGGAAAGCCTGATTACCGCTGGTGAGACGGGCTTTGCATCGGTCCAGCAATATCTCGACGCGAAGCGTGCTGACCGTACTCCTGAACCTGAAAGGAAACCCGCCAATGTCTGAGCGTTCGTCCGACAACATGTGCGAACGGTTCGTGCGCAAGGTCGCGCGCCGGACGTCACGTCGCAGCCTGTTGAGCAAGTTGGGAACCGCCTTGGTGGCGGCGCCTATCTTCCCCCTCTTGCCGGTTTCCCGCGCTGGCGCGGCAACCCCGGACCGTCCTCTGACCGACTTCGAGCGCAACGCGCAGACCGAAGACCCGAATCGTTGCGACTACTGGCGCCACTGCGCGATCGACGGAATTATCTGCGGATGTTGCGGCGGTGGCCCGCACACTTGTCCGCCGGGTTCTGAACCCTCTCCCACCGCCTGGGTTGGCACCTGCCTTAACCCGGACGATGGCCGCCATTACCTCATCGCCTATCGCGATTGCTGCGGGAAGAGTGTCTGCACGCCGACTGGATCGGACTGCCGCTGCAATGAAACGGACCGAGACCTTCCCGTGTATCGTCCGCAATCGAACAATGACATCATCTGGTGCTTCGGCAATTCATCGATGGCCTATCACTGTTCTACTGCGGCAATCGTCGGTGTTGCAGGCTAGCCAATGTTGCGCAGTTCCGGGGTAATCTGTCTTGCTGGCGCGGTTGCGGCCGTTGCATTTCTTGGCAGCAACAAGGCCGATGCCAGCGAAGAAGTGGTGGTCATCCCGTCCGGGCAGTCCGAATATACCGAAGGCTGTGGCGGTTGCCACGGGTTGCTCGGCGTTGCGGCTGACGAGTCCATCCCGCGCCTGCGCGACAAGGTCGGTACCTTCCTTTGCACGCAGGAGGGGCGGGAGTACCTGATCCGTTTGCCGAACATTGCCTTTGCCGCGATGGACGACGAGGCCCTGGCCGACTTGATGAACTTCGTGGTTTTCGGCCTTGGGGGCGAAAGCCTTCCGCGAGGGGAGGGCGTGCGCCCTTACAACGCCGATGAAGTGGGCTTGTTGCGCAAGACCCCGTTCAAGGGCGAACAACTGCATGCCATGCGTGATGCGGTGTGGAGCCGTGCCTCGGCAGAGTGCGAGATGCGGCGCTGATTGCCGGGTAAACGGTGATGCGAGGGCATCGTGGTTGCGGTGCCCCTGCAACACCATGAAATACCAAAAAGGTACCTAGCCGCTCGCCAACTGACCGGGCAGCTTGCCGCCATCATAACGCAAACCGCACCAAGCAAATGTGCGATTTCCAATGCGCGGTGGCTGCCAAAGGGCGACCCGTTTCGCGCGAACCGGAGGCGATAGCATGAAGATCAAGGCGCTCATTACTCTCTTCGCGATGACGGTGAGTACGTCGGCCATGGCGCAGGCCGAACATGTCGACCTGATCCTTCACAATGGCCAGGTCATCACGGTCGACGAGGACTTTCGCCTGAAGACTGCGGTCGCGGTTCGTGACGAGCATATTGTTGCCGTCGGCGGCGAGGATCTGCTCCAGGACTACGATGCGGACGAGACGATCGATCTCGCCGGGCGCACGCTTATGCCGGGCTTCACCGACACGCACGTTCACCCCATGGCGATGTCTCCGCGCGACATTCGGGTGTCTGATGCAAGGAGCATTGCCGAGGTGCAGGACATGCTCCGAGCCAAGGCTGCTGAACTGGGGCCGGGTGAGTGGATCACCGGGATGGGCTGGCAAGAGAGCAACCTGGCCGAGAACCGCGTTATCACGCGGGCAGACCTCGACGTTGCCACGCCTGACAATCCCGTGATGCTCGTTCGCGCCGGGGGGCACTCGTCGGTCAGCAATTCGCTCGCTTTGGAGATTGCCGGGGTCGACAGCTCTACTCCGCAGCCGCCGGCAGGGCTTATCGAGTATGACGAAAGCGGCGAGCCGAACGGCATCATTCGCGAACGCTATCAGATTGTTGGGCAGTACATCCCGGACGATGACTGGGCGGATATGCGGCCTGGTTACATTGCCTGGCTGCAGAACCTCCTGTCGTTGGGGATTACCAGCTTCTTCAACGCCTCAGGCTCGATCGACGACGAGCCGGTCGGTCGCGGAGGGACTGGCGAGCCGACCGCAGCCATGACGTTCCGCCGTGCGCGCGAGATCTACGAGGAACACGACTGGGCCTTGCCCCGCATGACCATGTACATCAACTATCCCGGTGCCGAACGGCTTGCCGCTTTCGGACACGCCACCGGCTATGGCGATGAATACGTGAGGATCGGCCCGATTGGCGAAACTGCCGTCGATGGCGGCTTTACCGGTCCGACTGCGTGGCTGCTGGCCGACTACAAGGGGCAACCGGGCTTTCGTGCGGAGCCAAGGTTTACCGACGCCGAGTTTCAGGAGATCGTCGATACTTCGGCCCGGCTTGGCTGGCAGATGGGGGTGCACGCCATTGGTGATGCGGCCATCGTGCAGGCGGTTGACGCCTACAGCCGCGGCCTGCGCGCGATCCCGTCCGAGGATCATGCGCAGGACGACCGCCGCTGGTTCCTCGACCACTTTACGATCATGCCGCCGAACGCGACGATGGACCTGATGCGTCAGGACAACATCATGATCGCACAGCAGCCGAACTTTCTCTACAATCTGGAAGATCGCTACAATGCGACGCTCGATGATTGGCGGCTGGCGCACAACAATGCGATTTCGACCCCGGTCAAGAAGTTCGGCCTGTTCATGGCATTCGGCAGCGACAACCTACCGATCAGCCCGTTTATCGGGCTGTACTCCGCGATCCTGCGGCGAGGACCGAGCGGTGCGGTGTATGGCCCCGAGGAAGCTGTGACGCGTGCCGAAGCGATCCGGATGTATACGGCCAATGGCCCCTATCTGTCGTGGGAAGAGGACATCAAGGGGACAATCGAGCCCGGCAAGCTGGCGGATATGATCGTGCTGCCGTTTGATCCGCTGACAGCAACCGCAGAAGAAATCCGCGACGGGGTAGTCGACATGACATTCCTCGGCGGCAAGCTGGTGTATGAGCGGAGTGGTGTCCAGTAGAGTGGCGTCGCTGAGCAACGGCTCTCTGCTGGCTTTGCCCTGACCTCGTAGTTATGCCTGCCCAAGCGCCTCAAGCTGTTCGCCGAGCGCCAGCCATTCGGCTTCAGCCTTCTCCAGTTCGTCGCTGACCTTGGCGCGTTTTGCCAGCAGATCGCTCATGGTGCGGTCGGCGAGGTGAGGGACGGCATTGGCGGGTTCGTACATGGCCTGATCGAGCTCGCTCAGGCTGGTTTGCAGCTTGGCGATCGCCTTGTCGGCAGTCGCCAGTTCAGACTTGATGGCCCGGGCTTTCGCACGTGACTTGGCTGAATTGCCCGACGAACCCTTGGCAGGCGCAGACTTGCCCTCCTTCTTCGGCTGGTTGCGACCCAGCACGAAGTCGATGTAATCGTCCATCGAGCCGGAATAGTCCTTCGCCGTGCCGCTATCGACCAGCACCAGACGGTCTGCCGTCAGTTCCACCATGTGCCGGTCGTGGCTGATGAGGATGACCGCGCCTGAATAGTCGTTGAGGGCCTGCACCAGCGCCTCGCGCGCGTCGACGTCGAGGTGGTTGGTCGGCTCGTCGAGGATAAGGAGGTGCGGCGCGTCGCGGGTGATCAGCGCCAGCGCGAGGCGGGCGCGTTCGCCGCCGGAGAGTTTCTCGACATTGGCAGTCGCACGCGGGCCGGAGAAGCCGAACCGGCCGAGCTGTGCGCGCACTGCGCCCGGCGTCTTGCCGTCCATCGCCCGCGTCATCAGCTCGAGCGGGGTGGAATCGCTCGCCAGTTCTTCCACCTGATACTGCGTGAAATAGCCGACCTTGAGCTTGCCGGGCGCGGACATGTCGCCTTCGGCGGGCTGAAGCTGGGCGGCCAGCAGGCGCGCGAGCGTGGTCTTGCCGTTGCCATTGCGACCCAGCAGTGCGAGCCGGTCATTGGCGTCGATCCTGAGGTTCAGCCGCTGCAGGATCGGCGGAGCCTCGCCATAGCCGACTGCCGCGCCGTCGAGCGTGATCATCGGCGAACGCAGTTCCTCGGGCGAGGGGAATTCGAAGCTCAGCGACGGATCTTCCATCAAAGCGGCGATGGGCTGCATCTTGGCCAGCATCTTGGCGCGGGCCTGCGCCTGCTTGGCGGTCGAGGCGCGGGCGCTGTTGCGCGCGACATAATCTTGCAGGCGCGCGCGCTGCGCATCCTGCGCGGCCTTGGCCGAGGCAAGTTGCGCGGCCCGCTCGGCGCGTTGCTTCTCGAAGGCGTCGTAGCCGCCGGAATAGATCGTCAGCTTGCCGCCCTGCAGGTGCAGGATATGATCGACCACGTTGTTGAGCAGGTCGCGTTCATGGCTGATCACCAGCAGCGTGGCCGGGTAAGACTTGAGGAAGTTTTCCAGCCACAGCGTCGCTTCGAGGTCGAGGTGGTTCGAAGGCTCGTCGAGCAGCAGCACGTCGGGTTCGGAGAAGAGCAGGGCGCCCAGCGCCACGCGCATTTTCCACCCGCCCGAGAAGCTATCGAGCGGGCGGCGCTGCATCTCTTCGTCGAAGCCGAGGCCGACGAGGATCTTCGCCGCGCGGGCAGGGGCGCTGTAGGCGTCGATGGCGAGCAGGCGCTCGTGCACTTCGCCGAGCCGGTCGACATCGGTGCAGGTCTCGGCCTCTTCGAGCAGGCGGGCGCGTTCGACATCGGCTGCCAGCACCGCCTCTTCGGGTGTGGTCTGCCCGCTCGGTGCTTCCTGCGCGATATAGCCCAGCCGTGCGCGCGACGGCTTGCCGATCTGGCCTTCGTCGGGGTCGATCTCGCCGATCAGCGCTTTCATCAGCGTGGACTTACCTGCGCCGTTGCGACCGATCAGGCCGACCCGCGCACCTTGCGGAATCGTAGCGCTGGCGCGTTCGAGAATGGGCCGGCCGCCAAGCCGGACGGTGATGCCGTCGATGGTAAGCATGGCGGGGCCCATAGCAGCACTATGCGCGCGGCCCAATGGCCAGAATTCACGAAGCGAGCTAAAGGCAGTCTATGGACATGAGCGACCTGCTGCACCGCTATTTCGGAACCTTCAATCTCGTCGAGGTCGACCGGATGGCAGCTTCAGGCGAGCAGTGAAAGGGGTGGGCGAAATGCAGTTCGATGGCGATCCGGAAATCGGCAAGTGGGCCACTCGGTTTCACGAGCACTACACGCGCGATAGCCGGCTTGAAAAAGAGTTCCTGCTCACGCGCGAACTGGTGATCACCGCTCGGCGCTGGACCAGCTACGTCGACAGTCTGGTCAAGCAGCGGACCGGAATATCGCGCGCGCAATGGCAGACCCTTTCGGCCCTGACTTTCTGCGAAGGCCCGGTGACGGTTGGGGACCTGGCGCGCAACATGCGGGTTCGATGGCCAACTGCGATCAGGGTGCTGAAGGAGCTGGAGGCACTTGAACTGATCAGCAGCGAACCCGACCCCGGCGATGCCCGTTCCAGGCTGATCGCAATCACCAAAGAGGGGGAGCGTATGATGCAGGAGGTGCGCGAGGTGCTCGATCCCACCCGCGCGCGTATTCTCGGTGCCCTTTCCGATGAGGAGCTGGTAGCCGGCACGCGGATGCTCGAGGTGGTGATGCGCGAGATATCCGAGGCGGCCGAGGGCATGGGTTAGGGCGAATGAGCCGCGAGTGGTGAGTGGGTTGCGCCGTATTATGTAGTATGCGACATAATCGCAAAGCCGGTGTCCTTGGGAGAGAACCTAGCCATGAAACTACGCAGCCTTGATGCCAACAGCCCCGGTCGCCGCGCCAACTGGAAAGCGCTGGGCCTGTCGAAAGAGGACATGGAAAAGCCCAAGATCGCGGTGGTCAATTCCTCCAGCGAACTGGCCATCTGCTATGCTCACCTCGACGGCATCGCCAAGATGGTGAAGGAAGCGATCCGCGCGGCGGGCGGGGTGCCGTTCGAGGTGCGCACTGCTGCGCCCTCGGATTTCATCACCGGTGCGGGCAAGTCTGGGTCTTATATCCTCGCCGGGCGCGACATCATTGCCAACGATATCGAGGTGCAGGTCGAAGCGGCCTTGCTCGATGGCATGATCTGCCTCACCTCGTGCGACAAGACGCCACCGGGGCATCTGATGGCGGCGGCGCGGCTCAATATCCCGACGATCCTCGTCATCGGCGGTTACCAGCAGGCGGGCGATATCGATGGTGAGCCGGTCGATGTGGAAGACGTCTGGTCGGGCCAGGTCGGCGCGATCTTCGGCAAGGAGCCGAAGTTCCCGATCCCCGACATGGCCGAAAACGCCATTCGCGGCCCCGGCGTCTGCGCTGGCATGGCGACGGCCAACACCATGCACTGCGTGGTCGAGGCGCTCGGCATGGCGCTGCCGGGTCATGCGCCGGTGCGCGGCAACTCGCCCAAGATGCAGGCCAATGCGAAGGCCGCGGGCAAGCGCATCGTAGAGATGGTGATGGAGGACCTGCGCCCGCGCGATATTCTCACCCCGGCCGCCTTCAAGAATGCGGTGGCGACCGTACTGGCCGTGTCGGGAAGCATCAACGCGATCAAGCACTTGCAGGCCACGGCGATCGAGGCCGAGAACGGCGTTGATGTCTTCGCGCTGTGGGAAGAGATGAGCGACGTTCCGGTGCTCTCGCCGGTGCGTCCCACGGGCCATATCCGCATCGAGCAGTTCGAGGATGCGGGCGGCGCGCGCGCCACGCTGAAGCGCCTCTTGCCGATGATCGACGGCGGCGCACTGACCGTGTCTGGCAAGACGCTGGCTGAAAACCTCGCCGACTACGAAATCGAAGGGCCGGATGTGATCCAGCCGCTCGACAACCCGGTGGGCAAGGGGCCTGCCATCGCCATCCTCAAGGGCAACTTTGCCGATACGGCGGTGGTGCGGCTGGGCGTGCGGGACGGCTCGCGGCCCGAGGAGTTTACCGGCCCGGCACGGGTGTTCGAGGATACGGCCAGCTGCATGGACGCGATCAAGGCTGGCGGCGTGAAGCCAGGCGACGTGGTGGTGAGCCGCAATCAGGGCCTCAAGGGTGGCCCGGCGATGGGCGGGGGCGCTTCGCTGATCCTGTTTGCGCTCGATGCGGCGGGTCTTGCCAAGACGACCGCTTTCGTCACCGACGGGCAGCTTTCGGGTCTGTGCCTGAAGGGGCTGACCGTTGCGGAAGTCTCGCCCGAGGCGGCGACCGGCGGGCCGATCGGGAAGGTGCGTGATGGTGACGTGATCACGATTTCGGTCGCCAACCGCAGCATCGATGTGGAGCTTACGGCTGACGAGCTGTCTGCGCGCGAAGGCGTGGGGATGCGGGTGCCCGCCTCGGGCTACCTCGACACCTTCCGCCACGCGGTGCGCGGCATGGAGACCGGCGGGGTGCTCTTGCCCGAGAAGGGCTGACGGCCCGCTGGCGTTAGGCGACAGGAGCTGTTTCGCTGCGGGCGGCTTTCACGGCAGCATCGTCGTGCAGGTGCGCGCCCTGAGCGCGGAGGGTGCGGCGCAGTTCGTCCACATCCACTGCGCGCGGTTCGATCCCTTCATTAGCCGCCAGCGCTGCGCCGACACCGGCGGCATGGCCGGTCAGCCAGCATTGCGGGATCTCGCGCATGAAGCCGTGGCTGTTGGCATCGCAGCTAATGTGTCGACCGCCCACCAGAAGGCCATCAAGAACGCGTGGAACAAGGCTGCCATAAGGCACTGACACAACGGGAAACTTGGGACTGATAGAGGGCGATACGCCGACCTCGTCGACGACGGGTGTGCCCTTGGGCCAATCCGCGCGCTCGATCCGCCCAATTCCGCCGAGCCTGCGGGTGTGGCGCACGCCCAGCTGGCTGGCGCTTTGCAGCGAATAGGCGTGTTCGAAGCCGGGCGCGTGCTGGCGGAAGAACTGGCAGTGCCCTTCCATCAGCCGGTGGCTGCGGATTTCCACTTCGGTCATATCGTCGACATCGAGCGCGCTGAGGCCCGATTGTCTCGGGCCGAGGAACAGCGCAATATCGGGCCGCCAGCTGACATAGGGCGTCTGGAAAAAGCCTAGTTCCTCGCGGCCCCGGTTCATCAGCTCGGTCAATTGCTCGGGATAGAGCACCTTCCAGTTGATCCAGCGGTCCATGTTGACCCCGCCGAGCACCCACCCGGTGTTCATCGAATGGTGGACGTCGCCTTCCTCGATGTCGGTATCGAATTCGGCCCCGGCGCGGGCGAACATGTCGCCGTCGCCGGTGGTGTCGACCACCACCTTGGCCTTGATCGCCTGACGGCCTGCCTTGCTCTCGAAGATCACGCCGCGCGCCGCGCCGTCCTCGATGATCGGGCGCGCGGCCCAGGCGTGAAACACGATCCGCACACCCGCTTCGAGCAGCATTTCCTGCGCATTCAATTTCATCCGCTCAGGGTCGAGCGTGGGGGCCCATTGCACGATTCCGTGAAAGGCGGTGGTGCGCTGGCTCCAGTAGGCGACCTTGGCTTCCTCGCGCGCGCCCCAGTCTTCCATAGGCGGACCAGCCACGCCGTCCTTCGGCATGCGGTCGATGAATTCGCGGGCAAAGCCCTGGATGACGTGGTTGCCGTTCCAGTCGGTCATGCGGTCGATCCACATGACAAGCCCGCCGGTGCTGAGGCCGCCAAGGCAGTTGTAGCGTTCGACCAGCGTCACATCGGCCCCGGCCTTGGCTACCGCCCAGGCCGCCGCGCAGCCCGCCGGACCGCCGCCGACCACCACCACGTCGGTCTGGTGATAGATGTTGATATCGCGCACTTCCTCGCGGATCGAACCACCGCGCGAAGGAGGGGGCAGGGTGTGCTCCTGCGAGCGGAACACGTCCGAACCGAGGAAGCGATCTTCCGAGTGGCCTTCAACCTTCTGCAGTTCGGGCATTTGTGGAGATTTGGGTTGGGTCACGATTTACCTCCTCCTGTCGCTCCATTGGCTGGAACTGCGCCGACCGTTGCTGCCGAAGGGCAATCGGTGACTGCGTTGTTTGCCTTGGGCTCTTGCACTATAATGTACCAGCCTACATAAAGTTGTCAGCTCTGGCCACCCGGGCGCAAGCTCACAGAATATGATCCGTCGGTATAGGGTGAGGCCAGATAGGGAGAGTGACGCGAAAACGCGCATTTTGCGCGGCGCGCTCGGCACGAAGGTCATCGCGGCGAAGCGCAGCAGAAAGGAATACCAGCCATGATAGAGGCAAAACCCCTGTCCCCGCGCTTCGGAGCGGAGATTACCGGCGTCGACATCAGCAAGCCGCTCGATCCGGCAACGATTCAGGAGATCATCGCGCTGCAGGATAAATGGGGCGTGACCGTCTATCGCGACACCGGGTTAGACGACGAGGGCCAGATCCGCTTCGCCAGCTATTTCGGCTATCTCGAAAGCCTGCCGCCGCGTGATGGGCGTCCGCGCCAGTACCTGTTCAACGCGGGCAACCTCGACAAGGATGGCGAGATCAACCGCGCCCCCAGCGCCCTGACTTATCGCAAGGGCGACATGATCTTCCACACCGACAGCTCGTTCATGGACTTGCGCACCAGCTATTCGATGCTGCGCGCGGTGGAGGTGCCTCCAAGCGGCGGGCCGACCTGCTTTGTGGATGCGCGCACCGCTTACGATGACTTGCCCGAAGAGATGAAGGCGAAGATTGCCGATCTCGAATGCGAGCATTCCTTGTGGTGGTCGCGTAAGCAGGGCGGGGCGGAGATCACGCGCGAGATGATCGAGGAGCGGCACCGCCCGGTGCACAAGCTGGTGCACACGCATGCCGGATCGGGCCGCAAGATGGTCTATGCCGGGGCCCATTGTTATCGCGTGGTCGGCTGGAGCTGGGGGGAGAGCCGCGAGCTGATCGACTATCTCAATGCCCATGCGACCCAGGACAAGTACATCATTTCGATCGACTATGCCGTGGGCGACATGGTGATCTGGGACAACCTCGCCTGCCTTCACCGCGGTGGCGGGTTCAACTGGGACGAGCGCCGCGACATGCGCCGGGCGACAGTACGCGAGGCCGCCGCGCCCGAACAGCCGGACGATCCGTTCGGCGAGTTGTTCAGGAATGCGCCGCCGATGTCGCGGCTCGAAAAGGCCAACTAGTTCGGATCGTCGGACGGCCCGAGATCAGGCCTCCGGCGCCATGGTGACGGCATTGGTGATCAGGCGATCGAGCTGCGCGCGCAGGCGCTCGAGATGGACGGGGCGCAGACCCTCGATGATAAGCGAATTGCGCTGTTCGGAATCCGCCAGCATCAGCCGATAGACGCGCCGGCCCTTGGCGGTCAGGTCCAATCGGCGTGGCGCGCCCGAGCCGTCTTCGGTGCGCACGATCAGGCCTGACTGTTCGAGTGCGTTCAAAGTCCGGCTGAGCTGGCCCTTGTCCACGCCAATATGCTCGACAAGGCTGGCAAAAGGAATGGCCGGCCGGTCGGCCATGTTTACCAGCACTCGCCATTCGAACTGCGACACGCCTGCGAGCCGCTTGAATGCGGCGGTGGCCGTGCGCAGGACTGTGTTGGCAAGATTGTAAAGCAGCGGATGCACGCGGGTTGCAAACTCGGTCTGCGCGGCCGGCAGTTCTGACTGTTCGCCCTCGGGCCGTGTCAGAGCCAGTTCCTCGGCGAGCAGGGTGTTGGCACGGCCTTGCAGGTGGATAAGCATGGCCACCAGCTCGATAATTTCGCCTGTTTCCAACCCTTGCAACAGGCGTGCCTCTCGCTGTTCGGCGATCACGAACAGCTGTTTTCCCAGCTTCTCGCCATCGGCCGTCAGGGTGTAGGGATCACGTTGCCGCTTGGTGTTGACCAGTCCGTCTTTGCGCAGCGCGGCGAGCCCGCGGCTAACCTGCGCCATGTCGCTGCCCAGAGTGTAGGCAAGTTCGAACACGCGGCCTTCACGGTTGCGATAGAGGGCGAACAGGATGCGCCGGGTGAAGGCGTTTTCAGGTTCCAGCCCGGCAAAGTCTGTCCGTGCGCTTTGTTCAAGCAGGCGCTTCAACAACAGGATACGCGGCGAGAGCAGGTCATTCTGGATCCCGACCAGCAGCGCATGATCGCCATTTCGCTCGCCAGTCATCCGCTCGTGCTTCCCCTATCGCCGCATCGGCCTTGCGATGCCCCGATATGCGCAAATTCCAGACGGGGCAAATCCCCGAACCGACGCCAGCACACTCTGTAAGGAGCGGCTGGCGTCGCGCACCAGGGAGGGCGGTGCGTTCGATCAGAACCGGGCGCGAGCACCGAAGGTGAAATAGCGCCCGATGGTGTCGAAATAGACCGGGTTGGTCGGGAATTGGAACTCGGGTACGATAGGCGGATCCTTGTCGAGCAGGTTGTTGATCCGGGCGAACAGTTGCAGCCCTTTGCCATCTTCCCAGTTCGGGCCGACATTGAAGGTCCCGAACAGGTTCAGGTAGAACCGGCTCGGCACCGAGTTGTCGGAGATCGAGTTGCGATTGGTCGGGTTGTAGCCGTCCTGGCCGGGGCCGGTGTAGAGCGCGTTGAGCACACCCGCGCCGATGAAGCGCCCCTGCAAGGTCGTCGAAAAGCGCGGGTTGACCAGCGTGACGAAGGTGTTCGCGGTCCAGTCCGCCGACGAGGTGCCGCCCGATCCGCCGGTCTGGCCGGCTCGGTCGATCAGTTGCCCGAAGGCCAGCGTTGAAAGCTCGGTCACATGGGTGGCGAGCGCGCGCAGGATCAGCTGATTGCTGCCGCCCAGATCGGCGCGGTATTCGGCTTCGAAGTCGAACCCGTTGGTGCGCAGCTCCTCGAGGTTGAGCGAGACGTTGCGGATCTCGGTCAGAGCGTCGCCGGTGGTGATGGTGCCATCGTTGATCAGGGCGCAGGCCGCCGCGCGCCCGCCGAAGCATTCGTTGACGATGTTCTGCGCGCCGCCCGGCGGGCTGGAGATGTAGTCCTTCACCTGGATGTCGAAATAGTCGACCGAGAGCCGCAGCCCTTCAAGCGCACCGCCGGGGCTGAAGATCGCACCTGCGCCCCAGGTATCGGCCTTTTCCGGGCGCAGGAACGGGCTGCCGCCGCTGCGCAGCGAGGGGTTGTTGCCCGCGCCGCCCTGGAACGGGTTGGAGATCGTGCTGAAGGCGCTTGCCGACGACAGGAACAGTTCGGCAAAGTTGGGCGCACGGATATCGCGCGAGCGGCTCACGCGGAAGCGCAGCCAATCGAACGGCTCCCAGTTGCCGCTTATCTTCCACGCCGTCGCATCGAACGAATTGGAGACATTGGTGCGCAGATAGCTGCCGAAGCCATCGATCTTGTAATGCGTCTGCCTGAGAGCCGCGTTGAGGGTCAGCGATTCGAACATCGGTGTGTCCGCCAGCAGCGGCACCTCGATTTCGCCAAAGCCTTCGAACACCTCGGTCTTGCCGTTGTAGTCGGCGCCGAAGTTCTGGAAATAGGCGTAAAGGTTGGACAGGTCGTCATGGGCCACGTCGATCTTGTCGACCCGGTACTCGGCGCCGAAGGCGATGCCCACAGTGCCGCCCGGTACCTCGAACAGGCTGCCGCTGACATTGGCTGACAACACGTGCTGTTGCAGGCGGATATCCTCGATCAGGTCTCCGTAGATGTAGTCCTTGGCGGCGGGGTCGTAGTTGTTCTCGCCGAACAGGTTGAGCGGTACGCAACCTTGCGCCGCGGCCCTTAGGGCCGGGTCGTCGCTGAGCAGCGCTCGGCAGGTTGGCTGGCCGGTTGACGGATCGACCACTGCGTCGGCCGCGAAGTAGAAATAGGCGTTCGATTGGGCGATAGTGGCCGGATCGGTGACCGGGAACACCGCCGCGCCGACCACGAGGTTGTCTTGCACCACCTGTAGGCGATCGGTCCGACTGTATTGGTAGTAGCCATCCCAGGTCCATCCGCCGCCGAACTCGCCTTCGAGCCCGGTGGTGATACGGTAGGTGTCGGCATCGGAGGTGCTGTAGCCGCGCGCAAGGTCGTTAAACAGCCGCGCCATCGTGAAGGAGGCGGTGGCATCGGCTGGGCGTGTCAGCGAGGCCGGGCCGGTGGGCTGCGTCGGATCGGTGAAGTTGTTCCGGATCGCATCGGGGATGAAGGGGTTGTCCGCGAAGATCGGGATGCGGGTGTTGAAGAACGAGGTTTGCAACAGTTGCCCGTCGACATGGCCGTAGGTGCCGTCGATAAAGCCCGTGAGACTGTCAGAGAACTCGTAGTCGAAATGGGCGTTGACCGAGTAGCGCTCGACCGGGACCGTGATGTTGGCATCGATATAAGCGGGGATGATGTCTCCGCCGATCTGGAACAGCGCGAAGCTCGGGTCGCCGACATTGAAGGCGGTGGGGTCGCCGTTGGCATCGAAGGTGATGCCGCCGGTGCCGAACAGGCCAGCATAGGGCCCCCGGGTGACCACACCGGCGTTGTTGAAATTGAGCCCGGCGTTGTCGTTGGAGCGCACGTAGTTGGGCATGCCGTTGCCACCGGCATAACCAATGTTGGTGACCACTGCGCCGGGCGTGCACCAATCGCGCTGGAAGCAGTTGCCGATGCCCTCCTGCTTCGACCATTCGCCGCCGATCACGAAATGACCGCGATCGCCAACGCCGGTGCCGAAGGCCGCGGCGGCGTGGTAGCGCTCGCCGTCTCCGCGCTCGGAAGTGCCGAAGTCGGCCTGGAGCTTGAGCCCTTCGAGGCGGTCATCAAGGATCACGTTGACCACGCCGGTGATCGCGTCCGAGCCGTAGGCGGCAGAGGCGCCGCCGGTGACAATCTCGGTCCGCTCGATCAGGATCGAGGGCACGAAGTTGAGATCGACCGAGCCTTCGCGCGTGGTGGGGGCGAAGCGGCGGCCGTTGACCAGCACGAGGTTGCGCGTGACCCCGAGCCCGCGCAGGTTCACGATCCGTGCGCCGACGTTGAAGCTGCCGAAGCCCTGCGTCTGCGGGCCGGTGGTGTCGCGGAACGAGGGCAGCTCGGTGATCGCCTCGGCAATGTTGGTGACGCCGCGCCGCTGGAGATCGTCTGCACCGAGCGTGGTGACGGGGGCGGGGCTGTCGAAGGTGCCGCGCGCAATGCGTGAGCCGGTTACGACGATCGTGCCGTCTTGCTCGCGGTCCTCGTCCTGCGCGAGGGCAGGGGTGGCGATGCATCCAGCGCAGGCAGCAAGCAATGCGGCGCGGAAATTGAGTGCAGTTCGGCTTGTCATCTGTCTTCCCTCCCAGACCGGCACCGCATGGGGCGGGGAAGGGTATCGACACACAGGCCACGGGATCGCCCCGCGCAGGCCATGCACGTCGTTATATCGGGCCGTTGGCCCGTCTCCCCCATTTTTGACACATGCAAGCGCCATTTTTCTCAAGGACTTTTGTCCCTGCCGCATTCATCCAATTTGATTTAATCAATGTCAAGCCCTGATCGTATTGAGGTGGGTTTCACCTATTTCGGCCCCATATCCGCTAGGGTTCGCGAAAAATAGGGAAATACGTTCATATTTATCATGAAAAATATGAACCAACCCCTATTCGGTCCGTCATCACGGTCAATTCGAGATTGACTATGTCAACGATCGGATTTAGCTCAAGGTGTCGAGCGCAGTCTGATCTTGGGCTGGGCCAACAATGGGGTGAGGGTTAAGAGTTGCGATTTATCAATGCCTTGAATGCCACAGTCTGGTCAGCGTTTGCACTCGCGAGCGCAGCCTCCGCGCAAAGTGAGGTGGAGCCGAGTCGAGAGGCGGCCTACGCCGAGATCGCGCGTCTGCCGGCTTTCGAAGGCGTGTGGCAGCCCGACTGGCCAGCGATCGCCCAGCTACGCGCAGCCGAGGGGGCTGCCCCGCTGACTGAGCAAGCGCGCGAAGCGATCGACGCCTTCAACGCGGCCAAGGCCAGCGGCGAAAACCTTCAGACCGAGGGTGCAAACTGCATGCCCACCGGCATGCCTGGCGTGATGCGGTATCCTTATCCGATCGAGTTCATCTACTCGCCGGGCAAGGTGAACATTGTCATCGAAACGCATAGCCAGCTGCGTCAGATCTTCACCGATGGACGCGATCTCCCGGCCGACCCGGATTTTCTCTTCAACGGCAATTCGATCGGCCACTGGGAGGGCGAGACACTGGTGGTCGACACCATCGGCTTTTCGCCGCTCATCTCGTTGCTGTCAGGCCTGCATCCCACGCCGCAGACCACGATGCATGAGCGGATCTATCTCGAAAACCCGGAGAAGCTGGTGATCGATACCACCATCACCGATCCGGCGCTGTTTACCGAGCCTTTCACCACCACCGTTTCCTATCGGCTCGAGCCCGATTGGGACCTGCGCGAATACATTTGCCAGGAAAACAATCGCGACGCGGCCGATGAAGACGGGCGTCCCAGCATGAACCTCGGGTTCGACGAACTCGACTAACCGATCAGGTCCAGGAGCTATCATGAAACTACCAGCCATCGCCCTTGCCACCGCCGGCATTCTTGCTCTCGGTGCCACCACCTCGTCGGCGCACCATTCCACCGCGATGTTCGAATGGGGCAGTGCGGTCCCACTCAAGGATGCGACCGTAACCCGCTGGGAATGGACCAATCCGCACACCTTCCTCTATGTCTCCGCGAAGGACAGCAACGGGGAGACCAAGCGCTGGGCGTTCGAGGGTATGAGCCCCAATCACCTCAGCCGCGCCGGGTGGTCGCGCCGCACGCTCAAGCCGGGCGACAAGATTGACCTGACCTATTACCCGCTGCGTGATGGCCGCAATGGCGGCTTCAACGTCACCGTCACCTTTCCTGACGGGCGCACGATGAACCAGCTTGAATTCTGATCAGGACAGCAGCTTCACACCCAGTCTCGCGGTAGCCGGGCCTCTGTGAGTTGCTCGGTAGAGCGCTGGTTCTTGTAATTTAAGTTGTGCACAATATGTTTGTGCAGAACTTAATTCAGGAGCCAGTTTATGAGTACGTTGTACAGCACCAAGGTCATGGCCATCGGCGGGCGCGCCGGAAAGGTTTCGAGCGAGGATGGCTTGCTTGATCTTCCCCTCGCATTGCCCAAGGCACTGGGCGGCAAGGGCGATGCCACCAATCCCGAGCAGCTGTTCGCCGCAGGCTATGCCGCTTGCTTCGAGAACGCCGTCATTCACGTCACCCATGCCACCGACAACAAGGTTGCTGACGATGATATCGTCGTCTTCGCGACCGTGGGGATGGAGCCGAACGGTGAGGGCGGCTTCGTGCTGACCGTGGCGCTCGACGTGACTATCGACGGGGTGGACCAGCAGACCGCCGAGGAAATCGTCGCCAAGGCCCATGCCGCGTGCCCCTATTCGAATGCGGTAAAGGGCAATATCGACGTCGCCATCACGGTGAACACGAACTGAGGACGAACGACATGGACCTGCCTGACGCGAAGGACCCTCTCGATCTCGACAGGCAGGTCTGTTTTCCCCTCTATGCCGCGTCGAACCTGCTCAACCGCATTTATCGCCCGATCCTGGCCGATCTGGGGCTGACCTATCCGCAGTATCTGGTGATGCTGGCACTATGGAAGCAGGTGCCCCAGACCGTCGGGTCGCTGGGCGAGGCGCTCTATCTCGATAGTGGAACTCTGACGCCGCTGCTCAAGCGGATGGAGGCGGCGGGTCTTATCACGCGCAACAGAGATGCAGCGGACGAGCGGCGCGTGTTGATCGATCTCACGCCGAAGGGCCGCGCGCTGCGGACCGAAGCGCTCCGGGTGCCTGAGGCGCTGGCCGAAGGGCTCGACATTGATGCGTCGGATGTCGAGGGGCTGCGCGATCAGGTGCGCCGCCTCGTTGCAGCCCTGCATGGATCGCCGCACCTGAAGCCGTGATTGCCCGCTGAACGCGCCACCGCCTTTTGGTGATAGTGCGGCCGGAAGTAGCGCCTTGCGCCATGAGTTTACGCGGACTGGCGATCGCTCGATCCAAGCCTTCCCGAACCTCTCCCGTAAAGGGCGCACGATCCGTCGCACCACGTACAAACGGCGATTGCTTTTTGCGTAAAGTGACCCTAACGGGCGTTACGGTAAGCCGTTTGTAACGATCGTTAGGAAGCGAGAGGCCTTCGAAAAGAGCCTTCGTTTCGCGGAGAGGAAACTGAAGCTTTGGGCACGTTCCCCATCGCAATAGCCGGGTTTCTCTGCATGCTGCGTCGGTCTTCCGCGAATATGCGGGGAGGCCATTTGCTCGTGGCATCGCATTGACCCCCAGCTTGGCAGCAACCTCTCCAACGCAATGATCATGTAAGAAAAGGCCGATGGCCGAACAACCACGCCAAGGGTGATGTGCGTTCGGCCTTTCGGCTGTCGATTGAATGGATGGAGAAGCTCGGATGCTGAAATCTACGACCAGAGTTAATGCAGTTTTTGCTGGCGCATCGGTGCTGGCCTTGTGTGCCGCCTTGCCTGCGCAGGCACAGGATACAACGGGTTCTGCCGCTCGTGAGGCGAACAACACGATCGTCGTCACCGCCCAGTTCCGCGAGCAGAACGTGCAGGATACGCCGATCGCGATCACCGCGATGACCGGCGAGATGCTCGAAGCGCGCGGGCAGACCAACGTGGCCGAGCTTGGCGAATATGCGCCTAACGTTGCGCTTGAACCGGCCACCGGCTTGCAGGGCAACTCGATTGCCGCCTTCATCCGCGGTGTCGGACAGGCCGACGCCAGCTTCGCGCTGGAGCCGGGCGTGGGCATCTACATCGACGACATCTACTACGGCACCACCTTCGGCGCGGTCATGGACCTTACCGATCTGGAGCGTGTCGAAGTGCTGCGCGGCCCGCAGGGCACGCTGGCAGGCAAGAATTCGGTCGGCGGTGCAGTGAAGCTGTACACCGACAAGCCCGACGGCAACGGTGGCGGCTTCGTTGAGGCGACCTATGGCAGCTATGACCGGCTTGATCTGCGCGCCAGCGCCGATTTCACCGTTGCGGAAGATCTGTTCGCGCGCGTTTCGGCTGTTTCCAAGACCTCGAACGGCTATTTCAAGCGGCTTGACTACGGCTGCGTAAACCCCGGCGAGGGCCTTCCTGCGACCAGCGATGTCAGCTCCGGTTGCGTGCTCGGCACCGAGGGTGGCCGTGACCTGCAGGCGGTGCGTCTGGCCCTGCGGTATGCTCCGATTGATGCGCCGTACGAAGTTACCCTGCGCGCCGACTATGCCACCGACAATTCGGAAGTCGTCGCCACGAAGCTGCTCTACGCCGACAATCCGGCGGTGCGCAGCTATGTCGAGGGCAATCCTGCGGCGGGCGTGCCGTTCGACAGCCGGTTCCTCACCGCGCCGGACAGCTACACCAGCTATGCGACCTATTCGACCGGTGGCAACTACACGACTGCGTTCGGCTTCGATACCCAGGTGGCACCGGGCGGGTTCTCGGCTGAGCCGAAAGGCTCGGTCGAAAGCTGGGGCGTGTCGGGCCATGTCGATATCGACCTTGCCGACAACCTCTCGCTGACCTCGATCACCGGCTATCGCAAGGCTGAAGGCAGCAGCGGCATCGATGTTGATGGCTCGCCGCTCGCGATCCTGTTGCAGCAGTTCAACTACAGCCACGAGCAGTTCACGCAGGAGCTGCGCCTGTCCGGCCAGTTCGCCGATGGCCTGATCGATGCGACCGTGGGCGGCTTCTACTATAACGCCAACGATGCTCTCACCGGGCGCAACCAGATCCCGACGCTGCTGTTCGACTTCCTGTCTGACGATCTGGTGAAGAACCGCTCGGCATCGGCCTTCGGCCATGTCGAAGTTCACCTGACCGACAGCCTCAACCTCGTTGGCGGGCTTCGCTATACCAACGACAAGAAGGTCTACAACTACGGCCGTCTGAACATCGACGGCACCGCGCCGAGCGGTGTGCCTTTGACCCCGAACTTCCTGCTTGCCGGCCTCAACGGTGAGAGCGGCACCTTCAAGGATGACCGGGTCGATTACCGCATCGGCTTCAACGTGACGCCGATCGACAATGTGATGCTCTATGCGCAGGTCTCGACCGGCTTCAAGGGCGGCGGCATCAACCCGCGTCCGTCGGCACCCGATCAGGTGCTGACCTTCGGCCCGGAAAAGCTCACCACCTATGAGGCTGGCTTCAAGTCGACGCTCGTCGACGGGCGCGTGCGCCTGAATGGTGCGGTGTTCCTCAACGACTACACCGACATCCAGCTGGTGCGTTATCAGTGCCCCGATAGCGTGGTGCTGTCGTGCTCGGTGCCGTCCAATGCGGGCGATGCCGAGGTGCTGGGCTTTGAGCTCGAAACCTTCCTCGAGCCGGTCGACAACTTCACCATCGACGCTTCGCTTGGTTATCTCGATTTCGACTATACCGACATCAAGAACCCGGCGACGCTGGTCACGAAGGACATGATCGCGCCGTTCATCAGCAAGTGGCAGCTTTCGGCTGGCGCACAGTATCGCGCCGAACTGGCGAGCGGGGCGACGATCACGCCGCGTGTCGACTGGAGCTACCGTTCGCACTTCTGGTACAATTCGATCAACAACGATTTCAACCTGATTGACGGCTACAGCCTCGTGAATGGGCGGATCACGTTCGAAAGTGCCGATGGGAACTGGGCGCTGAGCGGTGCGGTCAGCAACATCTTCGACAAGTTCTACTATACCGGCAAGGCCGAGAACGTAGGCAGCTTCGGGGTCGTGACCGGCAATCCGGGCCGTCCGCGCGAGTGGTCGGTGACGCTGCGCCGCAACTTCTGATCCGTAGCGACAAGCGAAAAGGGCCGGGTCAGCGCATCTGCTGGCCCGGCCTTTTTGCATTTCATGGCGTCGAAATTCGGCGGGGCCTTGCTGATCGCAAAGCCTGCCTGACGTGGTTCGCTAGCTGTCGGCGTCTTGTTCTGCGGCGTCGATAACCTCGCTTTCGAGCACGGCAGCTGCGGTACTGGTGCGCGGCAGGCCGACATAGGGCTGCTGCTCGTCGGCTGGCACGGCCGAGGCAGTCGCTGCACGCCACAGGCCGAACAGCGCGGCCAGCATGGCAACTGCGCCAATCGCGGCGAACAGTCCGGTAGCTCCCAGCAGCCCCATCGCGAGCGAGGCCAGCAATGGCCCCGCCACGGCGCCGGCCGAATAGACCAGCACCAGCCCGCTGCTCGCGCCGATGCGTTCGCTTTCGGTCAGGTGATCGTTGGCATGGGCCACGCACAGCGGATAAAGCGCAAAGGCGAACCCGCCGAACAGCGCGCCCGGCAGAAATACGCCCAGTGGCCCTTCGGCAAAGGCGAGGAGGGCGCAGACCCCTGCGGTCGCCAGCATCGAGCCGACGATCACCCGCCGCCGGTCGAACCGGTCCGACAGGATGCCGAGCGGATATTGCAGCACGACCCCGCCAGCGATCACGCTCGAGGTGAAGACCGCGACCTGCGCCAGCGGCAAGCCGATGCGCTGCGCGAACACCGCGCCAAGACCGTAGAATGCGCCCATCATCAGCCCGGTGGCGAGCACCCCGACGATCCCTAGCGGCGAAGCGTCATAGAGGCGTGCCAGGGAGAACGGAGAAATCTCCTCCATCACCGGCTCGGCAATGCGCGTGAGCGCCACCGGCAAGACCGTCAGCGACAGCAGGATGGCTGACAGCATGAAGGGCAGCGAGGGCGCGTTGTCCTGCAGGTTAAGCAGAAACTGCCCCAGCGCCTGCCCCGAATAGAGCGCGATCATATAGGCTGCGAGGATCGCGCTGCGGTTGTCGGGCCGCGCCACGCGGTTGAGCCAGCTTTCGAGGCAGACGAACACGCCGCTCATCACGAAACCATCAATGAAGCGCAGAGCGACCCAGATCGGCCAGTTGTCGACCAGAGCATAGGTGAGGCTGCTGGCCGAATAGATCGATACGAAGGCGGCAAAGGCGCGGATATGCCCGACCCGCGCGATCAGCGGTGTCACCCGCAACGCGCCCAGCATCAGCCCGGCGAAATAGGCCGTGGCGACAAGGCCGATCGCCAGCGATCCGGCACCCGCCGCGTCAAGCCGGATCGCGATCAGCGTCGCGAGAAAGCCGCTGCCTGCCATCAGCATGAAGATGGCCACCAGCAGAGTGCGTACGGAGAGGAGCGAGGCAAACATGCGGCGGTCAATAGGCGCGCCTGCTGGCCGGCGCTAGCCTACCGCTTGTGGACATCGCGGGTATCAATCGGGCGAGAAAATTGCGGAGTCATCCAATCGTCATCATCCTGCCGCGATCCCGTCATCGAGACTGAATAGGCGCGCTCCCGTTCAACCAAAAAAAACGGGAATCGCTAAATGACCATTCGTTCTTCGCTCAAACTCACGCTGCTGGCTGGCACTACGCTTGCCGCCACGCCTGCCTTCGCCGAGGAGGCGGCAGAGAGCTCCAACAGCATCGTAGTGACCGCGCAGAAATTCGAACAGCGCGTGGAGGACGTTCCGATCACCGTCACCGCCACCTCGGGCGAGCGGATGGAAGAGCTGGGCGTCTCCGATCTCGACGAGCTTTCCAACTATGTTCCCGGCCTCAACATCCAGGAGCAGAGCGCTAACAACCCCGGCATCGTGATCCGCGGCATCACCTCGGATTCGGGCTCTTCGCAGCAGGGGCCGCGCGTCACGCTCTATTACAACGGCGTTGATATCTCGCGTTCGCGCGGGTCGTACCAGGCGATCTACGACCTTGACCGCGTCGAGGTGATCAAGGGCCCGCAGGCGACGCTGTTCGGCACCGCCTCTGCCGTGGGTGCGATCAGCCTCGTCTCGGCCAAGCCGCAGCCGGGCACTTCGGCCGAGCTGACCGGGGCCTATGGCAACTACGACTACACGCTGCTGCGCGGGCACCTCAACGCAGGCAACGATGTGGTGGCCGGTCGCCTCGCCTTCGAATGGAAGAAGCGCGACGGCTATGTCGAGAACCTCGCCCCGTCGCAGGATGAGGAGCTCTATGCGCTCGACAACCTCGGCCTGCGCGGCTCGCTGCGCTTCACGCCGAGCGACGATCTTACCATCGACCTGATCGGCACCTTCGACCGTCAGCGCAACGGCGGCACACCGTTCATCTCGGGCAACTTCCCGACCGCCGCCGGTGCCGCCAATCCGTTCGGCAAGGCGCAGCTGGGCGGATCGCCGCTTTCGGCCAGCGTGCTTGGCAAGGACAAGCTCGGCCTCGATCGTGAGGTTTATGATGCAAACCTGACCGCCGAGTGGCAGTTTGCAGACAACTGGACCTTCACCACGGTCAACGGCTACCGCGAGTTCGACAGCCTCGAAACCTTCGATGCCGATGGCTCTGCCGCATGGTTCCTCGAATTCGCCGAAGATGCTTCGGGTTGGCAGTTCAGCCACGAGGGCCGCTTCGCCTATGAGGGCATGAAGCTGCGCGGTTCGTTCGGGTGGAACTACTTCACCGAAGACGGCCGCCAGTCGGTGCCGTTCTCCGCCGAGGAAGGCACCTTCCTTCAGTGCCTCGCCAATATCGCCGCTGCTGCTGGTCTCGATCTTCCCTGCACCGCGCCCGATGGTTCGGTGCCCGCATCGCAGCTGACCGGCGCTCTGACCGGCGGCGCGATCACGCAGATCCCCTATCAGTCGTGGTTCCAGAATGAGGGCCAGAACGACAGCTACTCGGTCTTTGCCGATGTCACCTGGATGCCGACCGATGCGCTCGAACTGACTGCCGGCCTGCGCTACCTGTGGGAAGACCGCCAGTCGGGCTATGTCTCCGATGTACCCGCGCCGTTGCTGCCAGGCCTGCTGCCGGCTCAGTTGCAGGCCGGGCTGTTGGGGGCGCTGCCGAGCCTCGCCTTCTCGCTGATCCCCGGCCAGATCGACACCGGCGGGGTGACCTTCACTGCCGACGACAGTTTCGATGCCTGGTTGCCGCGCTTCAACGCGCTTTACCGGATCAATCCCGATGTGAACGTCTATGCGACCGTTTCGAAAGGCCGTCGCTCGCCGGTGGTGCAGCTTTCCGCCATGCGTGATGCCACGCTGACGACCGTGCCCCGGCTCCAGATCGTGCCCGAAGAAATCGTGTGGAACTACGAAGGCGGGGTCAAGCTCGCGACCGGCGCGGTGCAGGGATCGCTCGGCGTCTATTATCAAAAGTATTCGGGCTTCCAGGTCAGCAAGCGCCAGGATGACGGCTCAACCCGCACCGAAAGCGCGGGCAATGCCTCCAACCTCGGCGTCGAGGCCGAGCTGTTCGTGCAGGCGAACGATTGGCTCAGCCTGTTCGTGAACGGTGCCTATGCCAATGCCAAGATCGACGAGGACTCTGCGCTGGCCTCTACCTATTCGGGTGCGCGCTTCCGCCTGCAGCCGAAGTTCCAGATGGCGGCGGGCTTCACCATCGATCGGATGGTTGGCAACGATATGCGCGTTTTTGCCACGCCCAGCATGACCCACCGCAGCACGATCTTCTTCGAGCTGCCCAACTCGGCGACTACCTCGCAAGGCCCGGTCACGCTGTTCAACCTGCGTGCAGGCGTTTCGTTTGCTGACGACCAGTTCGAGCTGGCCGGCTTCATGCGCAACATCACCGATCAGCAATACCTGCTCGATGCGGGCAACACCGGCGGGGCCTTTGGGTATCCGACCTTCATCCCCGCAGAACCGCGCTTCTACGGCATTGAGCTCACCGCGCGCCTGCGCTGATACAGACGATGAAAAGGAGATATCCGATGCCGATCAATCGTCGCGGACTTCTGGCCCTGATGGGCGCGGGCGGCACGATGGGGGCGGCGAGCGTTACGCTCGCCCAACCCACGCCCGCAGCAATCACCTTCGCCCACGGTGTGGCAAGCGGCGACCCTGCCGCCGATGGCGCCGTGATCTGGACCCGTGCTTCGGCTGGTGAAGGATTTGGCGGTGACGTTGCCCTGCGCTGGTATGTCGCCACTTCGGCTGAGGCTTCGCCCGTGGTCGAGGGCGATGTGGTTGCGCGCGCCAGCGCCGATCACACCGCCAAGGTCGAGGTGACCGGGCTCGAACCGGGGGCTGACTATGTTTACTGGTTCACCGGCCCGCACGGCACTCGTTCGCCGGTGGGCCGCTTCCGCACCCTGCCGGTCGGCGCGATCGACGAGGTGGTCTATGCGGTGGCTTCGTGCCAGCTGTGGGCGGGCGGCTTCTTCAACGCCTATGCCGACATGGCCGCGCTCGACCGGCTCGACGCGGTGATCCATCTTGGTGACTATATCTACGAATATGGCGCCGAAGGGTATGGCGGTGAAGTCGGCAAGGCCATTGGCCGCTTGCCCGATCCGCCGCACGAAATCGTGACGCTCGCCGACTATCGCCGCCGCCATGCGCAGGTGAAGAGCGATCCCGCCATGCAGGCCGCGCATGCCCGTGCTGCCTTCATCTGCGTGTGGGACGATCACGAAACCGCCAACGACAGCTGGATCGGCGGGGCCGAGAACCACCAGAGCGAGGAGGGCGACTGGGCCGCGCGCAAGGCAGTCGCCATGCAGGCCTATTTCGAGTGGATGCCGATCCGCGATCCCAACCCGGTGCGTGCGCGTGAGGCGATCTTCCGTTCGTTCGAGTTCGGCGACCTTGCCACGCTGGCCATGGTGGAGACGCGGCTGCTGGCGCGTAGCAAGCAGGTGCTGCCCAAGGGCGACGTGCCACCCGCCGAATCGCTGGCAGCGATCTTCGCCGAACTGGGTGAGGAAAACCGCGAAATGCTCGGCAAGGACCAGAGCGCGTGGCTGGAAGGTGTGCTCGCGCAATCGGTGCAGGCGGGCAAGCCGTGGCAGGTGCTGGGCAATCAGGTAGTGATGGCGAAGGTCGCCGGGCCAGACCTCGAAGCAGAGCTGGGGCCTGATGGCTTTGGCGAACTGCTCGCCGCCATGCCTGAGGTCTATCGCGGCCAGATCGGCACTGCGATGCAGGCCTATCGCGCAGGCGTGCCGTTCAACCTCGATGCCTGGGATGGCTATCCCTATGCGCGCGAGCGGCTCTATGCGCTGTTCGCGCGTGCCGGTGCGCGTCCGCTGGTGCTGGCGGGCGACAGCCATGCCGCCTGGACCAACAACCTGCACGATGATGGCGGGCGTCTCGCCGCCGTCGAGATCGGATGCACCGCCATTACCAGCCCGTCTTACGGTTCGCTGCTGCCGGGGCTGGGCAAGTATCTCGCCGCAAGCAACGAGGAGGTCGTGTTCTGCGACCAGGACCGCAAGGGCTATGCGCTCGTGCGGCTGACCCCCGAACGCGCGGTGGCCGAACACGTTACCGTCTCGACCGTGATGCAGCCAGAGTTCGAGCGCTCCGTGGCGGCTACTTTCGTTGCCGATGCGGGCGTGCAGGGCGGCGGCTTCCGCCCGGCCTGAGCGGAGATGGAACGCGCGGTCGCGCGGGGTCTGACAACAGGCTCCGCGCGACCGGCGCACACAGATCAAACTGGTATCCTATGGAACCGGATTGCCTTGTGCACCGCAATGCGGCAATGATGCTGCAAGAGTTGCTCAAGGATATAACATGACAAAGTACGTTTTTGCAGCCAGCGTCGCTATGGCGGCCCTCACCGTTTCCGCCGTTCCTGCCCGGGCAGACGAAGGCATGTGGACCTTCGACAACTTCCCCGCCGAACAGCTCGCGGCGGACTATGGCTGGTCGCCCGATGCGGCCTGGCTCGAACGCACGCGGCTTTCCGCTGTGCGCCTTACTGGCGGCTGCTCGGCCAGTTTCGTTTCGTCCGAGGGGCTGATCCTCACCAACCACCACTGCGTGGCGAGCTGCCTGTTCGACAACTCGACCGGCGATAACGACCTGCTTAAGAACGGCTTTATCGCCGATCGCCGCGAGGACGAGAAGGCTTGCCCCGGTCAGCAGGCCGAGGTCGTGATGTCGATCACCGATGTGACGGACACCGTGAAGAACGCTTTCGCCGGGCTTGAGGGTGAGGCGCTCACCCGGGCGCGCGACGCCGCGATTGCCAACATTGAGGCCGACGGCTGCCCCGACACCGACACCACGCGCTGTCAGGTCGTTACCCTGTTCGGCGGCGGGCAGTACAAGCTTTACACCTATCGCAAGTATTCGGACGTGCGCCTGGTCTGGGCCCCGGAAGACCGCGCGGCGACCTTCGGCGGCGACCCGGATAACTTCAACTTCCCGCGCTATTCGCTCGATGGCAGCTTCCTGCGCGCCTACGAGAACGGCAAGCCGGTGACGCCCGAGGCGCACCTCACCTGGAACCCGCGTGCGCCCGAGAAGGGCGAACTGACCTTCGTGGTCGGCAACCCCGGCTCCACCGCGCGGCTGTGGACCGAAAGCCAGCGCGCCTTCGAACGCGAGGTGCGCCTGCCGGTAACGCTCGCCACCCTATCGGAGCTGCGCGGTCGGCTGATTTCGGCGATGGAAGAGAGCGAGGAGCGCGAGCGCGAAGGGCGCGACCTGCTCGGCGGCGTGGAGAATTCGCTCAAGGTCTATATTGGCCGCACCAACGCGCTGAACGATCCCGCCTTCACCGACAAGCTGGCCGCAGCCGAAGCTGAGCTGCGCGAACTGAGCGTGGGCAATGCCGCGATTGGCGATCCGTGGGCCGAGGTCGAGACGGCGGTGCAGGCTTACCGCGCGCTCTATCTGCCATATCGCTTCACCGATCCTTCGGGCGATCTCTATGGCTATGCCCAGGCGCTGGTGATGGCAGCACAGGAACGCGCCAAGCCTAATGCCGAGCGTCTGCCCGGATATACCGACAGCGCGCTGCCGCTGCTGGAAAAGCGGATCACCGACGAACGCGCGATCTATCCGTGGCTCGATCAGCTCTACATGGGCTGGAGCCTCTCGAAGGCGCGTGAATATCTGGGTGTCGACGATGCCGATTCACAGTTGCTGCTGGGCAAGGAAAGCCCCGAACAGCTGGCCGAGCGGCTGGTGACGGGCACGCAGCTGGCCGATCCTGCCTATCGCCGTCAGCTGTGGGAAGGTGGGCTTGCCGCCATCGAGGCGTCGGACGATCCGATGATCCAGTATGCGCTCAGGCTGGTGCCGCGCCAGCGCGAGCTGCAACAGCAGGTTGACGAGGCCTATGCCGGGCCGCTTGCCGCTGCCGGTGCGGACCTCGCCGATGCACGCTTCGCTGCCTATGGCGACAGCCTCTATCCGGACGCTACCTTCACCCTGCGCATCTCCTACGGGCAGGTGAAGGGCTGGATCGAGCGTGGCAACGAGGTGCCCATCGCCACCACGCTGGGCGGCACTTTCGAGCGCGCGACCGGCAATGCGCCGTTCGATCTGGCACCTGCCTTTGTCGACAATCGCGATGCCATCGATCCCGATGTCACCTACGATTTCGTCACCACCAACGACATTATCGGCGGCAACTCCGGCAGTCCGGTGATCGACCGCGACGGCAGCGTGATCGGCGCGGCTTTCGACGGCAATATCCACTCGCTGGGCGGGAACTATGGCTACGACGCCACGCTGAACCGCACCGTGGTTGTCTCCACCGCCGCGATTCAGGAAGCGCTGGAAAAGATCTATCCGGCCCCGGCGCTGGTGGCGGAACTGGCCGCGCGTTAATGCGAAGAGAGCAGGCGGGGAGGGCAATTGCCTTCCTCGCCCGATTTCGTCTGCCGTGATCCGGTCAGCTTAGCGCAGTGCGCAGGGCCTTGAGCGCTGCGGCCTTGAGTTGGTGCACACGCGGCACCGAAACTTCCAGCACCTCCGCGATTTCCGCAAGGTTCAGCTCCTCCAGGAAATAGAGCTGGATCACCAACTGGTGCCGCTCTTGCAGCCCGGCGATGGCGGCGGCCAGCTCGGTGCCGCTTTCGGCCTCGATCAGGAGGTCTTCTGCGTCCATCTCGTCACTGGCGAAGGCCGTGTTGCTTTCGTCATAGGCGCCATCCATGTCGACATGACGCACGGGCGCGCTGCGGCTCTGCTTGTCCGAGAATTCCGCTGGTGTGAGGTTCATCACCTCGGCCATCTCGGCATCGGTGGGCGGGCGGCCATACTGCCCCGCCAGAACCGAGCGGACCTTCTCAATCCGCTTGCGATCCTTGCGCGCGCCACGGGTCTCATTCTGCATCTTGCGGATCGCGTCGATCATCGCTCCGCGTACGCGCAGCTTTGCATATGCGGCCAAACCGTCGTCGGTGGGCCGGTCGTGTCTGCGGGCGCATTCGGTGAGCGCGATGAGGCCGATCTGCATGAGGTCGTCGGCGTCCATGGACGGGCCAGCCGATGACGCGAGATGCCAGGCGAGTTTGCGCACCAATGGCGTGAACTGCGCGATCAGGCGCGCATCGCCACCGCCATAGGCGCTTTTCGGGTCGAGCTGGCGATGATCGTGGATCATGCGGCGATGGCCTCCTGACCGTTGTGTTCGAGCGCAGGCTGCGCGGGCTGCTGTACGTCGCCACCGATCACGGCGATCACGTCGATCGGCTGTTCGGGCGGCAGTTCGGAAATCGAGAGCACGGCGCATTGCGGCGCGCGCAGCTTGAGCAGTGCGGCCAGCGGACGGCGCGCGCGCGGCTGCACGATCAGTGCGGCAGGCGGAGAACCGGGCGGGCGCTGGGCCAGCACGTCAGCCAGCTGCGCGCCCAGCGTGCGGGCAAGATCGGGGTCGATCACCGGCTGCCCGGTGCTCGGATCGACCAGCCCGCCGACCACCATGTCCTCCAGCTCGGCGGCGAGCGTGACGACCGGCAGCTTGTCGTTGGGGCCGCAGATCTGGCCGATCAGCTGGCCGCCAAGCTGCGTGCGCATCATGTCTACCAGCGTGTCGTGCTCGGTGGTCACCTGTACGCTCTGCGCCAGCGCGTTCAGCACGGGCAGCGGGTGGGCGAGGGTGATTCCGTCGTCGAGCAGCGAGCGCAGCAGGCGGGTGAGGGCGCCAAGGCTCATCGGCTGCGGGGTGATCGCCTCGACCAGTGCGGCATTGCGCACCTTCACGTTGTCGAGCAGTTCGCGCAATTCGTCCGGGCCGAGCAGCAGGTGCGCGCGGGCCATCAGCAATTGGTTGATGTGGGTAGCGATGACGTTTTCCGGCTCGACCACCAGATAGCCCTCGGCAACGGCCATTTCGCGTTGGCGTGCCTCGATCCATTTGGCGGGGCATCCGAAGCTCGGATCGATGGTATCGTCCCCGTCGATAAAGGCGTGCGGCGAAACGTCGCCAGCGTCGATGGCGAGCAGCCGGTCGGGCCGCACCATGGCGCCGCCCAGCCGCGTGCCGCCGAGGCGGACCCGATATTCGCCGGGCTGACATTCGAGGCTATCGCGGATGCGGATCTGCGGGACGATAAAGCCGAAGGTCTCGGACAGCTGTCGTCTCAGTCCGGTGAGGCGCGCGACCAAGGGAGCGCCCTTGCGTTCGTCGGCGAGATGGACGAGGCCATAGCCCAGCTCCACGCTGACCAGCGCGTTTTCGGATACGTCCTCGATTGTGATGACGGATGGGTCAGGCGCGGGCTCTGCCTCGGCCGCGGCATCAGCGATGGCGCGTTCGGCGGCGTTTCTGCGCAGCTTGTGCCAGAGGAAAAAGCTCACTGCCGCAAAGGGCAGGAAGATCGATTGCGGCATGGCAGGGATGAGGCCGAGCAGCAGCAGGATCACGCCCACCGGAAGCCAGGTGCGATGATCGGCGAACTGGCCGCCGATCTGACCCGAAAGGTCACGCGTATCGGAAACACGGGTGACGATCATGGCCGCCGCGATCGACAGCAACAGCGAGGGAACCGAGGCCACCAGCGCGTCGCCGACGGCGAGCGTGATGTAGAGCTGGCCTGCCTGGTTGGCGGTCAGCCCGTGGGTGACCATGCCCAGGACAAGCCCGGCAATCACGTTCACCGCGAGGATCAGCAGGGCAGCGATGGCATCGCCCTTCACGAACTTGCTGGCACCGTCCATCGAGCCGTAGAAGTCGGCCTCGGTGGCGATTTCGCGGCGGCGGGTCTTGGCTTCGGCAGCGGTGACAAGGCCAGCGGCAAGGTCGGCGTCGATTGCCATCTGCTTGCCGGGCAAGGCATCGAGGGTGAAGCGCGCCGAAACTTCCGACACGCGGCCCGCGCCCTTGGTCACCACCATCAGGTTGATGATCATCAGGATCATGAACACGAACAGGCCGACCACGAAGTCGCCACCGACAAGGAACTCCCCGAAGGCTTCGATCACCTTGCCCGCCGCATCGCCGCCTTCATGTCCGGCGATCAGCACCACGCGGGTCGAGGCCACGTTAAGCGCAAGCCGCAGCAGGGTGGCGAACAGCAGGACGGTGGGGAACGACGAGAAGTCAAGCGGCTTGTTCACGTTCATCGCCGTCATCAGCACCGCCAGCGACAGCGCGATATTGAGCACGAAGAACACGTCGAGCATCATGGCCGGGATCGGCAGCACGAGCAGGAAGATAACGATCAGGATCGCCAGCGGCATGGCCAGCGACGGGCTGAAATATGACTTAAGTGCGTTCACAGGCCGAACCTCGCGATCTTGCTATAGGCCGTGGCGACATGCGCCGAGGCCGAGCCTGAACTGTTTCCGGGGCCGAAGGTGCTGGTCAGCACCTGCGCCATGCTTGGCCGTGACGGGGCCGGTGTTGGTGCGTTGGTGGCCGCGGCAGGAATTGTCTGCGCCTCCCAGCCGCCGCCATATGCCGGCCCCGCTTCATAGGCGCGCGCGCCCGGCACCTGGGCGCTGCCGGCATTTTCAAGCTTGGCAGCAAACAGGTCGCGTACTTCGCCCAGCGAGCGGGCGCGGCCGTGGTCGTAGAACACGCTGCGGTTGGCACCGGCAGCGCGGGGGAACAGACTTGCCGCCTCCCGGCCAGGATCTGCCGCATGGGCGGCAATGAACTCACGTGCCCCGGCAGCGCCAAGGAAGTGAGCGAGATAGAGTTCGGTGTGATCGGGCGCGCGGCCGAAGGTCTGCTGGAGATAGGCGGCGTTGTCCCCCGCCAGTTCGCCTGCCATCAGCGACGATGCCTCGGGATCGTAGCGCAGCTCCATGATCGAGCCGGCAAGCGCGCGGTCAGTGATCCGGGCGCGCCCGTTAGTCGAGGAAATGGCGTCGGCAGCCCAGCCGAGCCCGTGCTGCGCCCCGTGGCGATCCAGCGTGTTGAGCCAGGTCTGGTTGGTGAACTGGTAAAGCCCGGCGGCCGAGGAGGTGCGCGCCTTGGCGGATGGGTCAAGCGCGCTTTCGACGCGCGCCTGTGCCATCAGGTAATCGAAATCGACCGAGGTCTGCGTCGAGGCTTCGGCAATGGCTGCATGCACGCGCGCACTGCGCGGGGCTGGTGCAGCAAAAGCGGCCTGCTGGCCCGTTCGCTGGATTGTCGACACTTGGCGTAATCTCCCCGTGGGTAACGGGGATAGTTAAGCAAGCGCTGTGCCAAACTCAGTGCGAATGGCGGGCTAGCGCTGGCAAAGGCCTAGCGCGGCATCATCTCCAGCCGCTCTGCCGGGGCGGCATAGAGGAAGCTGTTGCCGGTCAGCGAGCCGAGACGGGACTGGACGTTGTCGGCAATCATGTTGCGAAGCTTGCGGTTGACCTCGTTGAGGCGGCGAACTGCGTTGAGCAGGCCTTCGCACTCGTCGTCGAGCGGCTGGCCCGAAACGGCTTCCAGCTCGGTGCAAAGGCGCTGCTTGCCGTCGGCGCAAGTGATGATGCGGTCAAGGTCAAGCCCGGCGAGGGCTGCGCGCTCGCTCTCGAGGATGGCGAGCATCTGCCGCAGGTTTTCTGCAAGGTGCATTACGAGTCCTTCTTGCCCTCGATGAGGATAAAGCGCGAGGCGATCATGGCGTCGGCGACGCTGGCGGGGACGAGCGGATAGGTGCCATCCTTCACCGCTTCGCGAATTTGGGCCACCCGGTCAGCCTCGACCGGCGGGACCGGTCCGGCAGACAGGCTCTCGGACCGCGTTACCATTTCGGCTTCCGCCCGGGGGGCAGAGGCAGGGGCAGCGGCCGAAGCGTCAGTCGCGGTAGGAGCGGACGAGACCGTCCGCTGCGCTTCGGCGCCAAGCGGGCGGCTCCTGGCAACAGAGTTGATCTCGATCGGCTTCATGACTGGTCCTTTATCCGGGGTCTACACTAGCCAGAACGGTCACATATTGTCGGTATTAAGGCCAGGACGAAAAAAATTCGCCAGGGCCTGAAGGTGCAGCCTTAGCGCATCGAGACACGGGCCAGCCCGGCCTCGATCACGCGCGCGGTAACAACGCGACCCTGCCGGGTGCCGTCGTCGATCTTGACGCGGATCGCCTGGCCCACACGGCCTTCTTCAAGTGCTTCGCCGCTACGGCTTACGCGGAAGCCAGCGCCGCCAGCTTCTACTCGCAGGAGGTCGCGGCGCGAGATGACCGGAGCCTCTTCGGCGACGGGCACAGCCGACCGCGTACGCATGATCGGCACGAATACGCGCCAGCTGCCGGGGCAGGTGACCCGCACTGCAGTCTCGCCTGCGCCATACCAGTCGAGCGCGAGCGGAGCGGCGCAGTGGGCGAGCCGCATCTGGCGGTCGACCGGCGCCTGGGCACCGCCCGACTGACCGATTTCGGCGCCCGCGAACCGGGCCACGGCGGCATCGATTGCTGCCAGATCATGGAAGCCGCTGGCGGCGGCAGGTGAGGCCGCGAGAGCGGCAAGCGGCGCGGCGAGAAGAGCAAGACGGCGCATGGCGGGTTCCTTTGAATAGAAAGGTCTCATGCGCTCTACTAAGCAATAATCGGGCCAGTTCGTGTTACGGGTTTTCTGCCGCTGGCGGATCGTCCTGTACGAGGCTTACCAGCGCACCGGCGCGGTCCCCTTCGGCAATGGTGATCCGCGCCCGGACGCCTGCCGTGCCGCTCTCGGAACGCAGGGCCGAGGCCGTGACAAGAGCCTCGTCAAAGCCGCCCTTTGTATAGGTTATAGCAATGGCAAGCCGCTGGCTTTCGTCGGGTGCCTGTTCGGCCAGCCAATCGGCTAGCGACGGCGCGCCGGGGACGGGGCTCCACATTGTAAGCGAGATGTCGCTGGTTTCGCCGGTCGGGCCAGACGTGGTGCCAGCAGTGGCGGAGTCTGCGCCGGGTGGCGTGTCCACGGTAGCGGCGGCTACTGGCGCAGGGCTTTCGTCGAGCGCGGAAGCGGCCACGAGAAACAGGATCAGCGCAAGGTCCGCGATCACCGTCTGCCAGCGCGCGTTGGTGGTCGAGAAGATCATGCCGCGCTCTTGTGGGCCACCGTCAGCGGTTCGTCTTCGCGCAGCCGGGGCATTGCGACCTGAGCGTGCATCTGCAGCCACTCGAAGACCTCTTCGCGCGCCTCGTCTTCGGTGCGTGCACGCCGCTCAATCAGCCCGGCGAGCGGGATGAAAGCGAAGTTGCCGAGCGCCAGGCCGGTCAGGGTGGTGCCCACGGCCATCCCGATTGCGCCAGTTAGCGAGGTTTCCCCTCCGCCCGCCGGTGATAGCGTGGCCAGCGAGATCAGCGTGCCAGCGAGGCCCATCATCTGCGCCAGCTCAGCGGCCTGATGGCACACTTGCCGCGCAATGGCGGTTTTCTCGATCCGGTGCGTGCGCGCAGCCTCGTGTTCGGTGATCAGCGCATCGAGCGATCGGGCCCGGATCATCGCGTTGGTGGATTTGTCGAATTCGGCGTCGCCGCTGGCGGTGGGCCTTGCGCGGACTAGGCCGTCCTTGCGCAGGTCGCCGATTTCGCGAGCCAGTTCGGCCCGCGTCTGGCCCGGGTTGAACGGCTTCTTCAACAGGGCGGCACATTGCGAGAGGCAAGTCCGACTGTTGCGCAGGCCCGCCTGCAACAGCGTCGCCAGCAGGGTCAAGCTGATGACGATCGCAATGGAAGACAAGTCGGGCAAAGTGCGGGTTCCTGAACTGCACGGGGTGATCCTGCATCCCAGTACGGCAGCATCCGGCAGTTATTCAGGGGGGCGGCGGACATTTGCCGGTTTCCGGCGAACGCTTGCCGGGTCGGCAGTGCCGGCACCGCTTTCCGGCGGATTTCTGCCGCTAAGACCAGTTTGGCACGGTGCTTGCAAAGTTGGCGGCAGATCGAAAGTCACGACGGGATTACTATCATGAGCGATCGCTTGTTCGGCATTCACGGGACGGCACTTCAGCTGCGTTCGCAGCGCATGGAACTGCTCGCCTCGAACATCGCCAACGCCGCAACGCCCGGCTACAAGGCACGCGACATCGACTTTCGCGCCGCGCTTGCTGCCAGCGAGGGCGGGCAATCGATCGACCAGGCGCAGGCCACTGCCATGCGCTATCGTCGTCCGGTCATGGCCAGCCTTGATGGCAACACGGTCGAGATGGGCGTCGAGCAGACCGCTTTCGCCGAGAACGCTCTTGGCTATGCCACCACACTCGAACTGCTGCGCGGGCGCGTCGATACCGTCAAGCGCGCGCTGCGGGGCGAGTAACGATGGGCCCCGCCAACATCTTCGAACTCGCTCAGCGTGCGATGTCCGCCCAGACGGTGCGGATGAACGCGGCTGCCTCGAACATGGCCAATGCCGGCAGCGCCGCGGCCACCGAGGAAGAAGCCTATCGCCCGCTAAGGCCCGTCTTTGCAGAGGAACTGGGGACGGCCGAAAGCCTGCGCGGTGTCTCGGTGCAGGCAGTGCGCCGCGCCGATGTGGCGCCGACCCGCATGCACCAGCCCGGTCACCCGCTGGCCGATGAAAACGGCGATGTCTGGATCAGCTCGGTCGATGAGACCGAGGAGATGGTCGAGATGCTCGAAGCCAGCCGCCAGTACCGCAACATGGTGGAGGCACTCTCCACGGCCAAGCAACTGATGCTCGAAACGATGAGGATGAAATGACTGTAACTTCCGCGACGGCGTCCAGTAGCGCCACCAACCAGACGAACAACACCACCGGGCGCGGCTATGGCGATCTGGGGCAGTCCGACTTCTTCCGCTTGCTGACGGTTCAGCTGCAGCAGCAGGACCCGACCGACCCGGTCGATAACACCGATATGCTGGCTCAGATGGCCCAGTTCACCGCGCTGTCGAACAGCAACGAGACGAACGACACGCTCAAAGAGATCAGCAGCAAGCTCGACATGCTCAACGCCACCCAATCGGCTGCGGCTGCCGTCAGCGCTGCTCGCGATGCTGCGGCTGCTGCCGCGAGCGATGACTGATCCATACAGATTCTAGACGGAGTAAGTTCAGATGTCCTTCTACACCTCACTTAATGGCCTCAAGAACGCCCAGGTCGACCTGGGCGTAATCAGCCACAACATCGCCAACGTGGAAACCTATGGTTTCAAGCGCTCATCCACCCAGTTCAGCGATATCGTGGTGGGATCGGCCGTCAGCAATCCCAAGCTGACGCAAGGCATCGGTGCCACGGTCGAATCCATTACGCAGAACTTCAAGCTCGGTCCGATCGAGCAGACCGGCTCTGCGCTCGATATCGCGATCGGCGGAGACGGCTTCTTCTCCACGGTTGGAGCAGTCGGCGGTGAGACGCTCTATACCCGCAACGGTTCGTTCCAGATGGACGCCAACGGCTTCATTCACGATGGCAGCGACAACCGCCTGCAGGTGTTCCCGACCGATGCTGCGGGCACGGTGACTTCGGCCACGCCGGTATCGGCGCAGGTCCCGCAGACCAATGCCGCCGGATCGGAGTTCGTTTCGGTTACCGTTGGCGACAACGGCAATATCAGCGCCGGCTATGCCGATGGTTCGGTTGAGGTGATCGGCAAGATCGCACTGGCGGGTTTCACCACGCCGACCGGTCTCAAGCAGGTCGGCTCGTCGAACTGGCAGGCTACCGGTCTTTCGGGTGCGGCCAGCATGGGCGAACCGGGTGTCGGCGCCTTTGGCGGTCTGATGTCGGGCTCGCTTGAGCGTTCGAACGTGGACATCGCCGAGCAGTTGGTTGGCCTGATCACCGCACAGCGGAACTTCCAGGCCAATGCCAAGGCGATCGATACCGCCACCCAGATCAGCCAGACCGCGATCAACCTGCGCACCTGAGGCTGAACGATGGACCGTCTGATCTATTCCGCGCTTTCGGGCATGCGCTCTTCGATGGAGAAGCAGCGCGTGCTCGCCAGCAACATGGCGAATGCCGAGACGATCGGCTTTCGCGGCGAACTGATGGATGCTCGGGCGGTCACTGTCGAAAGCCACAATGGCTCGTTCGAAACCCGCGCCATGCAGAACGCTGCCGTGCGCGGGGCCGACATGACCCAGGGCGAGGTGACCCTTACCGGGCGCTCGCTCGATCTTGCGGTTGATGGCGAGGCGATGATTGCGGTGCAGGCCGAAGACGGCTCCGAAGCCTATACCCGGCGCGGTGATCTGACCCTTTCGGGATCTGGGCTTTTGGTTAACGGCGAGGGCCGTCCGGTCCTTGGCGAGCAGGGGCCGATCACGGTTCCTCCCGGAGGGGATCTGGCCATCGCACCCGATGGTGCGGTGACCGTGACCAACCCTGCCGCGCCCGAGGCGCCGCCGACGGAAATCGGGCGGATCAAGCTGGCCAATCCGGTCGGCAGCCAGGTGACCAAGGGTCTTGATAACCTGTTCCGGGTGGAGGGCGGCGGTGTCTTGCCGACCGACCTCTCGGCGACGGTAAAATCCGGATTTCTCGAACAATCCAACGTGAAGATGACGGAAGTTCTGGTCGAGATGGTCGACCAGCAGCGTCTCTTCGACATGCGCACCAAGCTGGTGGCGACCGCGCAGGAGCTCGACGAGAGCGGCGCGTCGCTGATGCGTCTGACCTGACACGGCCAGACTGACGAACCAGATTGACGATAAGGGGATCTAAACAATGCCAGTTTCCGCTCTACAGGTCGCTCGCACGGGCCTTGAGGCTCAGGATGCGCGTATGCGCGTCATCGCCAACAACCTCGCCAACGTCGGCACCACCGGCTTCAAGCGCGACCGCGCCAACTTCGCTACGCTCGCCTATCAGGACGTGCGTGTGGGCGGTGCCCGCAGCTCGGGCGAGACCGCCTATGCCACTGGCCTGAACCTGGGCACCGGCGTCTCGATTGAGTCGACCAGCCAGATCATGACGCAGGGCACGCTCAACGGCACCGGCAACGGGATGGACTTCGCGCTTGACGGCGACGGCTATTTCGAAGTGCAGCTTCCCGGCGGCGAACTGGGCTACACCCGCGCTGGCAACTTCACCTTGTCGGCCGAGGGGCAGATCGTCACCCAGCAGGGCTATCCGCTGCAACCTTCGATCCAGATTCCCGATGGGGCGCAGGCAATCACGGTGTCGCAGGATGGCATCGTGTCGGCCACGCTGCCGGGGCAGAACGATGCGCAGGAACTGGGCACGATCCAGGTCGCGCAGTTCACTAACCCGGCTGGCCTGCGCGCAATCGGCGACAACTTCCTGCAACCGACCGCCGCCTCCGGCCCGGCCCAGCTTGGCGCTCCCGGCGAGAATGGCCGGGGCAATGTCCGCCAGGGCATGCTCGAGGGTTCCAACGTCAACGTGGTGGAGGAGCTGGTCGACATGATCGAGGCGCAGCGCGCTTACGAGATCAATTCAAAGATGGTCAGCGCAGTCGACGAGATGCTGCGCAACGCCAACCAGACGCTGTGAGGCGACAGATGAAAAATATTGCTATTCCCGTGCTTTGCTGCGCCTTCCTGGCTGCCGGTTGCACCACGACCCGCCCAGCTGGCTATGCCGCCACCATGCCGCCCCCGCCGCCGGTGGAACAGATCATCGCGCCCGCCGACGGGGCGATCTTCTCGACCTATGCTGGCTATGCGCCGTTGCACTACGGCCAGCGGGCCGCGCGCGTCGGCGACTTGGTTACCGTGGTGCTAACCGAACGGACCCAGTCGAGTAAGGGCACTTCGGCCAGCTCCGACCGCCAGGGCGGCATCGATATCACGCCGCCGGCGCTTGGTCCGTTCTCGTTTGATCCGGGCAACGTTAATTCTGGCGCTTCCGGGTCGTTCTCTGGAGGGGGCGATGCCAGCCAGACCAACTCGCTGACCGGCACCATCACCGTCACCATTGCCGAGGTCATGCCCAATGGCGTGGCGCGCATTCGCGGAGAGAAGCTGATGAACTTCAGTCAGGGCGAGGAATGGATCCAGCTTGCTGGTCTCATTCGCCTGACCGACATCGATGCCGACAACCGCATCGCGTCGAGCCGGGTGGCCGACGCGAAGATCGCCTATTCGGGCAGCGGCCATTTCCAGCGTGCGTCACGTCCGGGTTGGCTGAGCCAGTTCTTCACCATGGTGAGTCCGTTCTGATGGCACGTCTGTTTGCTCTTCTCGCCGCCGCCTGCGTGGTGCTTGGCCTTGCCGTTCCGGCTCAGGCCGAGCGCGTGCGCGACATTGGCACGTTCCAGTCGGTGCGCTCGAACCAGCTGACCGGCTACGGCATTGTTGTCGGCCTCGATGGCACGGGCGATGATGGCTTTGCCTACCTCACCCAGGCCATGCGCGGCGTTTCGGGCCGGTTCGGTCTGCAACTGCCGCCGGGTGTGAACCCCTCGCTGAAGAATGCGGCGGCGGTGATGATTACCGCCGATCTGCCCGCCTTCGCCAAGCCGGGCCAGCGCATCGACATCACCGTGTCCACCATCGGCAAGGCGACGAGCCTGCGTGGCGGAGCACTGATCATGACCCCGCTCTACGGCGCGGACGGCGAGATTTACGCGATGGCGCAGGGCAACCTCGCCGTGGGCGGTCTCGGCGTTTCGGGTGCGGACGGTTCGCGTCTTACCGTGAACGTGCCGACCGTGGGCCGCATTCCCGATGGCGCCAGCGTTGAACGCGCAGTGGCGAGCGGTTTCGATGCCGATCCGATCCTGCGCTTCAACCTGCATCAGGCAGACTTTCTTACGGCCTCGCGCGTGCGCGATGCGATCAACGCGCGCTATCCCGCCGTGGCTTCGGTGGAGGACGGCGTGACGCTTGCCCTGCGCCTGCCCGAAGGCTCCGACGCGCGTGCTTCGATGATGGCCGATATCGAGATGATCCCGATTTCGCCTGCCGAAGCAGCGGCGCGGGTGGTCGTCAATTCGCGCACCGGCACGGTGGTGATCTCGTCAGCGGTGCGCCTTGCGCCGGCCGCGATCAGCCACGGCTCGCTGGTGGTGCGGGTGGAGGAAGACCCGATGGTCGTCCAGCCCGCTCCCTTCGCCAATGGGCGGACGGCCGTCGAGCAGGACAGCGATATCAGCATCGAACAGCCGGGCAATCACATCGCCATGTTCGATCCGGGCGCCTCGCTTGCCGAGGTGGTCGATGCTCTCAACGCCCTTGGCGCCTCGCCGGCCGATCTGGTCGCGATCCTCGAAGCGCTCAAGCAGGCGGGGTCGCTCAAGGCAGAAATGGTAGTGATCTGATGGACCTCTCGCCCGCCACCAATTTCTCGTTTCCCTCCCTGATGGGGGCCGATCCGTTGAAGCCCTCCGCTGCGCAGGCGTCGGAGAGCGATGCGGCGCAGCTGAAGGAGGTCGCAAAGGGCTTTGAGGCGGTGTTCCTGCGTCACATGCTGGCGACCGCTGCTGCGGCTGATTTTGGCGGCGAAGACCTGTTCGGTTCGTCGGGCTCGGATACCTTTCGCGAAATGCGCGACGCACGCTTTGCGGAAATCGCTGCGGCAACCGGCACGATCGGGCTTGCTACCCAGATCGAGGCTCAACTGGCGCGTCATCTTGGCCAGGATACGGCGGAAGGGGAGGGCTAAGTCATGGCAGCTGACCTGCTGACGATCGGGCTTTCGGGCACCAAGGTCGCGCGTGGCGCGCTGGAGATCACGGGCAACAACATCGCCAATGCTTCGACCGAGGGCTACGTCCGCCGCTCGGTGGTCGCCTCCGAGGTCGCGGCCTCCAGCATTGCGATGCGTCCGGGCGACATCTCTGTCTCGGGCGCGCGCATTTCTGCCATTCATCGCAATGCCGACATGTTCCGGCAGGCCGAAGTGCGCCGGACATCGAGCGACACCGCACGGGCCAGCGCCGAACTGACCGGGCTGGAGAATATCGAAAGCGCTGTCGAAGGCGCGCGGGTGTTCGATCTCGTGGTCGACTTCGAGGCCGCACTCAGCGAGCTTGCCGCCGACCCGACCGACCCTTCGCTGCGGGCCGAGGCGATGTCTGCCGCTGGCAACATGGCAGGCAGCTTCCGCATCGCCAACGACAGCCTCGATGCCGCCGCCACCGGCCTCCAGTTCGACGCCAGCGGCGAGGTCGAAGAGGTCAACATCATGACCGGCGAGCTGGCGCGCATTAACCTGCGCATTGGCCGGACCGCCGAGGGCACCAGCGAGCGGGCAACCCTGCTCGACGAGCGCGATGGTCTGCTCGAGAAGCTTTCAAACAAGGTGGATGTGCAGACCACCTTCAACGCCATCGGCCAGGTTGAAATTCGCGCCGGGGGTGCCTCGGGCGAGCTGTTGGTGCAGGGCGGCGATAAATTCGCGCTCGGCGTGACCACGGCTGCCGATGGCACGCTTACCTTCGATGTCGCCGGCACGGCCGTTGCGTTGTCTGGTGGTTCGCTGGCTGGCCATGCGCTGGGCCTTCAGGCGGTTGCCGATACGCGCTCCAGTCTCAATACGCTTGCCAGCGACATTATGAGCACGGTGAACACCGCCCAGGGTAATGGCGCGGCGCTCGATGGCTCAGGCGGGCAACCGCTGTTTTCGGGCACCGGTGCAAGCGACATGAGGCTTGCCTTTACCGATGGCGATGGTCTGGCCACGGCCCCTGCGGGATCGCCGGCCGGCAGCACCAACACCAGCAATCTCGCGTCCCTGCGTTCGGCCTTCGAAGCCAATGGCCACGCGCAGGATGTCAGCAATCTCGTCTTTTCAATTTCCGCACAGGTCGCCGGCAAGCAGGTCACCAGCGAGGCGCTCAATGCCATCGCTGGCTCTGCGCGCATCGCGCTTGACCAGCAAAGCGGGGTCGACCTCGATCAGGAAGCGGCCAACCTCGTGCGCTACCAGCAGGCCTTCCAGGCCTCGGGCCGCGTGATGCAGGTGGCCACTGATATCTTCGACACCTTGCTGGGAATTGGCTGATGGTTACCGTGAGCACCTCCGCATTCTATGAACGCTCAAACCAGCAGATTTCGTCGCTGCGCAAGCAGGCTGAAAAGCTGCAGGTGCAGGTCGGATCGCGCGAACGGCTCAGCCGTTCGTCGGAAGACCCGCTGGCTGCCGCCAAGCTGCGCACTCTGGCGCGGCGTGAGCGGATGAGCGAGATCGACCAGCGCAACTCCGACCGTGCCAACACCAGCCTGAGCCTGGCCGACACGGCGCTCAGCTCGGTCACAAGTTCGATTATTCGTGCACGGGATCTCGCGCTGCAGGCGAGTTCGACTACGCTGACGGCGGAGGGCCAGAAGGCCATCGCTGCCGAAATCGACGTTCTGCGCGGCAATCTTCTTGCGCTTGCCAACACGCGCGATGGCGAGGGCGAGAGCCTGTTCGGCGGCGCTATTGCTGGGCCGGCCTATGTCGAGACGGGTGGCGTCGTATCCTATGTCGGTAGCGCCAATGCGCAGGTGACAGAGCTTGGCGATGGCCAGACGGTCGAGCGTTCGCTTCCGGGGCCTAACGTCTTTTCATTCAACGGCCCTTCTGGGGCGACTGACATCTTCGCGGTGCTGGGGACCCTGTCCGCCGCGTTGAATGGCGGCGGCGCCGGAGCTGCGGCAGCCGCCACCGATGCGCTGGCCGCGCTCGATCCTGCGCTCGAAAAAGCGACTACCGCGCAAACGGTTATCGGCACGCGCATGGCCTGGGTCGAAACCATGGACGAACGCCGCATCGCGTCGGACGAAATGATCGCGCAGGAACGCGAGACTGTGGGTGGGGCCGATTTCGCCACCACCTACGCGCGCCTGCAGGAAATGTTGACGGTGCTCGAAGGGAGCCAGGCCAGCTTTGCGAGGCTGAGCAGCCTCTCGTTGTTCGATCAGCTGCGCTGATGAACGGCAATTGGAGGCATAGGGGACAAAAATGAACGTAGGTATTGGAATTGTCGTCCTGCTGGTCTGCGTGTTCGGCGGATTTGTGGTTTCAGGCGGCTCGTTGGGGCCGGTGCTGCACGCCTTGCCGTTCGAAGGGACCATGATCCTGGGCGCCGCAGTGGGCGCGCTTATCGTGGGCAACTCGATGCACGAGGTGAAGGCCGTGTTCGGCTCGTTCTCCAAGATCTTCAAGGGGCCGCGCCACAGCAAGCAAGACCACATCGATGCGATCGCATTGACGACCAAGCTGATGAAGATGCTCAAGTCGGAAGGCCCCGTGGCGCTGGAAAGCCACGTCAGCGACCCTTCGACCAGCACTATCTTCGCCGAATATCCCGCGATCCTTGCCAACAAGGCCCTAACCGGCCTGATCTGCGACACGCTTACGCTCATTGTCGTCTCTTCCGGCACGCTTGAGGTCAACGCGGTCGAAGAGGTCATGGATAGTGCCATGAAGGGCACCTTCCACGAGATGCACGAACCGCAACACAACCTGCAGACCACTGCCGACGCGCTGCCTGCGCTGGGCATTGTTGCCGCCGTGCTTGGCATCGTGAAAACGATGGGCTCGATCAACGAGCCGCCGGAAATTCTCGGCGGCATGATCGGCTCGGCGCTGGTCGGTACGTTCCTCGGTGTGTTCCTGGCCTATGGCCTGATCGGGCCGATGGCGAGCCGCCTCAAGCAGATCGTCGATGCCGATCAGCAGATTTTTCAGGCGGTCAAACAGGTTATTATCGCCAGCCTCAACGGACACCCGCAGCCGCTGGTGGTGGAGAGCGCGCGCTCGGGCCTCGGGCATGATTTCCGCCCCGGTCTCAGCGAACTGCTTGATGCTCTGAGGGGCAAGTAAGGTGGCGCGCGGCAAGGCGGAGGAGCCGGTCCGCCCGATCATCGTCAAGAAGGTGACAGTGGTCGAGGGTGGCCACCATGGCGGCGCGTGGAAGGTGGCCTATGCCGACTTCGTGACCGCGATGATGGCGTTCTTCCTGATGCTGTGGCTGCTCGGCGCGACGACCGAGGATCAGCGCAAGGGCATTGCCGACTACTTCACGCCCACGCTCGTCAACTACCGCGAGAAGTCAGCCGGTTCGGATGGCGTGCTGGGTGGCGAATCGCTTACTTCGGTCGATAACTATCCCAACCGTGCCGGGCAGACTGGCACCAAGTCTCTGACCATTCCGCGCGATGCAAAGGGTGGCCCGAAAGAGGGCGGGGTTGCGACCAGGAACACCGCCAGTGCAATGCGCGCCGAGCTGGAAGAAAAGCTCGCCCAGCAGCGCAATGCCAGCCGTCTTCTCAAGCAGGTGCGCATGGTCGATACGACCGAGGGTGTGCGGATCGACCTCGTCGACGATGCGGACTTCTCGATGTTTTCGCTGGGCACCACCGTGCTGAGCCAGGATGCGCGGTTGCTGGTCGATGCCTTGAGCGAGGTTCTTGCCAGCAGCAGTGGCGAGCTGGTGGTGCGCGGTCATACCGACTCTCTGGCTTTCCGCTCCAACCGACAGGTCAACAACTGGACGCTGTCGGCCGGACGCGCCGAGGCGACCCGTCAGGCCTTGTTGCGTGAGGGCGTGCCGCAAACGCGATTCCGCCGGATTGAAGGCGTGGCAGATCGCGAACCGCTGATTGCCGACGACAAGACCGATCCGCGCAACCGTCGTATCTCGATCACGGTAGCCGACTAAGCGTGCGACGCTGGCGTAGGGGAGGGGGCTGGTCCTCTCTCCCCTGCGGAGCTAGCGTCGGCATGATCATTCCCTAGAACTGGAAGGCCGGTAGCCTCTTAGTCTACGTGGGTTTCCCACGCGCCGTACACCTATGCGGCTGGCGCCCTCCCGGTGCAAAGCGGTGTACCGTCACGGCCATTGTTAGCTGTCGCTGCGCTGATCATTGCTTCTCTGTTCGCGGGGGCGACGGATTTCATCTGCTTCACAGGACATCCTGCCAAGTGGGCCGGCTGCTCGCGTGTTGGGCGCCTGAGCTAAGCCAGGGCGTAGCGGCCCCGGTCAGGCCTGCCACCCGTGTGCAGGGTGTTCGGTCTTGCTGAACGGACGAACGCGTGGTTGCCTGAGGATCGTGGGACGCCTTTGTGATCCTTTGCCCTCAAGCCGATCATGCTGGTCACCTGCCGGATCAAGGCGGCCTCCTACCGGATCAAGCCTGGCTGGTGAGCGGGGCAGGGCTCTATGCGGGCGAGGTCTACAGCTCAACAGTCACTGCTGCACTGCGTTCGGGTATCCTCCAGCTCACATGGACGTATGGCGGTGATCTGATTGGGTGAGGCGGATCAAGCCGGAACCCAAGCCGGGCATCGACGCCCGCACCAGAAATCAAAAAAAGCCCCGGCATCCGTTGTGGATGCCGGGGCCTTGAGAAGTCACCGCTCTTGAGAAGCGGTGAGCAGGTTGATCTTAGCGCAGCAGCGTGAGGACGTTCTGCTGGGCCTGGTTGGCCTGAGCGAGCATCGCGGTCGAGGCCTGGGTCAGGATCTGGGCCTTGGCGAGCTTGGTCGTTTCGGCCGAGTAGTCGGCGTCTTCGATGCGGCTGCGCGCTTCCGACAGGTTGGTGATGTTGTCATTGAGGTTGTTGATCACGCTCTCAAGACGGTTCTGACCAGCACCGAGCGCGGCGCGGGTGCTGTTGATCGAGGTCAGCGCGGCATCGACGTTGTCCATCGTCGTCCCGGCCAGCGCTGCGGTGGTCACGTCGAGTGCCGTCGCATCAATCAGCGTGCCATCGATCCCGGTCGAGGTCAGCGTGATCTGCTCGCCCGAGTTGGAGCCGGTCTGGATGTCAAAGGTGAGGTCGGTGCCCGCAGTTTTCGAAAACAGGGCGTTGCCGTTGAACTTGGTGTCGGTCAGCACATCGTCGATCTGCAAAGTCAGAGCACTGACTTCGGCCTGCATCGCGGTGCGGTCAGATGCCTGATAGGTGCCCGAGGCGGCCTGAATGGCCAGCTCACGAACGCGCTGCAGCATGTTGGTAACCTCGTTGAGGCCGCCTTCAGCTGTCTGGGCAAGCGAGATGCCGTCGTTGGCGTTACGAATGCCCTGGCTCATGCCGCGCACCTGCGAGGTCATGGTGGTCGCAATCGCGAGGCCCGCGGCGTCGTCCTTGGCGCTGTTGATACGCTTGCCGGTCGACAGGCGCTCCATAGCCGTGCCCAGCATGCTGCTGGCCGAAGTCGAAGCATTGGTCGCCCGGATGGCGGCGATATTGGTATTGATGACGGTCATAGATGATCTCCGCAAATCATATGTCGTTTTCGCCGCCCCAACTTTTCCACGGCAGCTTGTTAACCAGACCGGCATTTTCAGCCCGGATTTAAGGGCGCCGGGAAAGTTCGAAGCCAGAAAATCGACAAGTCACGGAATTGTCGCGATTATTTTTTATAATACCCTGTAAAGTACAGAACAAAAAGGATTTTATCCGGCAAAACAGGGCAATTTCTTGCCGCTGAAGCGGCACCCTCTTGCCGCATTTTGCCGGTTCCTGCGGCTACCGGCCCGCTAGGCCTGCTTGGGAGATTTCCGAGGCTATAGTCAGTCACCCACAGGCGCCGGATCACCGCGGTGAAAGAGCGGCTCTATATATAGGGTGGCATGGAAAGGACCCGAACCTATCCCTGTCTCCTATGGAAAGGGCCCCGGTATCCAGGCGGATACCGGGGCCCCGTTGGGGCGCCGTTTGCGGAACGGCGGTGGTTCGTATTAGCGCAGCAGCGACAGAACGTTCTGCTGGCTCTGGTTGGCCTGGGCCAGCATCGCGGTCGAAGCCTGCGTCAGGATCTGGGCCTTGGCGAGCTTGGTCGTTTCGGCCGAATAGTCGGCGTCTTCGATGCGGCTGCGCGCTTCCGACAGGTTGGTGATGTTGTCGTTGAGGTTGTTCATAGCGCTCTCAAGACGGTTCTGACCGGCACCCAGCGAAGCGCGGGTGGCGTTCACCGAAGCGAGGGCAGCATCAACGTTGGTCATCGTCGTGGCGGCCTTCGTAGCGTCGGTCACGTCGAGTGCCGTAGCATCGAGCTTCGTGCCGTCGATGCCCTTCGAGGTCAGCGTGACGACCTCACCCGAGTTCGCGCCGGTCTGGATGTCGAAGGTCATATCGGTGCCCGCAGTTTTCGAGAACAGGGCGTTGCCGTTGAACTTGGTGTCGGTCAGCGCGTCGTCGATCTGCGCGGTCAGAGCGGTGACTTCGGCCTGCATCGCGGTGCGGTCAGACGCCTGATAGGTGCCCGAAGCCGACTGCACGGCCAGCTCACGAACGCGCTGCAGCATGTTGGTAACCTCGTTGAGGCCGCCTTCAGCCGTCTGGGCAAGCGAGATGCCGTCGTTGGCGTTGCGGATGCCCTGGCTCATGCCGCGCACCTGCGAAGTCATGGTGGTGGCAATCGCGAGGCCGGCGGCGTCGTCCTTGGCGCTGTTGATGCGCTTGCCGGTCGACAGACGCTCCATTGCCGTGCCCAGCATGCCGCTGGCCGAAGTCGAAGCGTTGCTGGCGCGGATCGCACCGATGTTAGTGTTGATAACGTTCATGTGAGGTTCTCCGGTAGGTTTAGACTGTTGGTCCGCCTCGTTGATCAGCGCGGCAGGCAAACCTCAGACCGGCGCAAATCCAGCGTTTTTAAGCTGGGCCAGCCAGCCGGGCCCCTTTTTGGAATACGTAGAACTACGTGGTCTTAATTAACGCGTAATTTGACGTCCGGCGCGCAAATGGCCTCGTGGACGGTATGGTTAATGCGTGGGGGGTTTCGTGAACAAACTTGGTGTTTCGCAGGGGTTCGAAAAAAAACATCCATCGCTCGCAGGGCGGCTTGCTGGGGTGCGATCGTCGCTCTTTCTGAGCAACCCGGTGATGGTTTGCGATGTTGATGACCCCGAAGCAGCGGGCGCCGGGAGCATAGGCGTGGCTGTCGCCAACGAAGCGATCATGCAGGACATGAGCCGCCACGGCGCCTTCGTCTATGATAACCCTTCGAACGAGCTGGCGCTAGCAGGCCTGATTGCCCGCATAGCTGCGCACGGGATGCGCGCACCAATCTCTGCTGACCCTCATTCGCTGTCTGTTTTCGCTCTCGCCAACCGCTTGGCCAAGACCGACGTGCCCGCTCTGCTGACCGGCCCGACTGGCGCAGGCAAGGAAGTGCTCGCCCGCTTCATCCACGATTCCAGCCCGCGCTCGGGCAAGGCCTTTATCGCGGTTAATTGCGCCGCGATCCCGGAAACGATGCTGGAGGCCATGCTGTTCGGCCACCAGAAGGGTGCTTTCACCGGCGCCAGCGCGGGTGGCAATGGCCTGTTCCGCGAGGCGGACGGTGGCACGCTGCTGCTCGACGAGATTGCCGAGATGCCTATTGGCCTGCAAGCAAAGCTGCTGCGCGCCTTGCAGGAAGGCGAGGTGCTGCCTGTCGGCGCGACACGGTCAGTGAAGGTGGACGTCCGCGTCGTCGCCTGTGCCAACCGTGATCTGCCGACCGAAGTTGCCGAAGGCCGGTTCCGTGAGGACCTGTTCTACCGTCTCAATGTTTTCCCGATCCACCTTGTGCCGCTGCGCGAGCGTCCGGGCGATATCGCACCGCTCGCTTGCGCGATGCTGCTGCGCCATGCCGATCCTGCGAGCGGCCCGCGCCGGATCAGCACCGGGGCGCTCGCCATGCTGCGTCTGCATAACTGGCCGGGCAATGTGCGCGAGCTGGAGAACGTCCTGCGCCGCGCGCTGGTGCTGGCCGGCGGCGAAGAGGAGATCGGTCCCGAGCATATCGTGTTCGATGCTCCAGCCCGGATTGACCCGGTGCAGGAGGTTGCTGTGAACGACGATAGCCAGGACGACCCGAAGCTTTCGAACATCGTCAAACTGTCCGAAGCGCGTGCGATCATCGACACGTTGAAGGAATGCAACGGCAAGCGGATCGATGCGGCCCGCAAGCTGGGCATTTCGGAACGCACGCTGCGTTATCGCCTTGCCTCCTATCGTGAGGCCGGGATGGATATGGGAGCTGTCTCATGAACCCAGTTGGTGGTGGAGGTGGCGCGAGCGTCCAGCAGGTTATCGCGATGCGCGATGCCATGCTCGAGAAGTCGCGCCTGCTCAAGGAACTGCAGCAAGGCCAGCAAACCCAGAGCGCGGTCCCGACCGACGCTCCGGCGCAGGACGGCGGCTTTGGTGACACGCTCAAGGAGGCGCTGTCCTCGGTCAACGAGGCGCAACAGCGTTCGTCCAATATTACCGAGGCCTATGCCCGCGGCGAGACCCAGGATGTGGCCAAGGTGATGCTGGCGCGGCAGGAAGCGGGGGTCGCCTTCGAGGCCACCTTGCAGGTGCGCAACAAGCTCTTGAGTGCGTACCAAGACATTATGCGCATGGGGGTCTGAGCTAGATGGCTGATCTCGTTCCCGCTACGCCAAATGGTTCGCTGACCATGGAGCCGGGCTCTGGGCCGATGGCTCAGGTGAAGGGCTTTATGGCCCAGCCTGCCGTTAGGAAGATGCTGCCGTGGTTTATCGGCACGGCGGGTCTTGGACTTGCTGCGCTGACCTGGTCGCTGGTGGTGCCGGCGCCGCAGCGCACGCTCTATTCATCGCTCGGCGATGGCGAGCGCGCGGAAGTTGCCGCCGCGCTCGACCAGGCCGGGATCGGCTACGAGATCGATCCGGGTACTGGCGCGGTCATGGTCGGCGAAGACGAGCTTTATCGCGCGCGTATGACCGTTGCCTCGCAGGGCGCGCTGTCGATGCCCGAAAGTGGCTCCGATATGCTCGATTCCCTGCCGATGGGCGCCAGCCGTACGCTTGAAGGCGACCGGCTGCGTGCCGCGCAGGAGCGTGAGCTGGAACTGACCATTGCCGAGATCGACGGGGTCGATACGGTGCGGGTCCATCTCGCCAAGGCGGACCGCTCGGTGTTCGTGCGCGAAAACGGCGATCCGACTGCCTCGGTCATGCTGCGCCTCGCGCGCGGCAAGTCGTTGAGCCAGTCGCAGGTCGGCGCGATTGCCAATCTTGTTGCCGCATCGGTGGTCGGTCTCACGCCCGATCATGTGCGGATTGTCGATCAGAACGGGTCGCTACTGTCGGACTCCGTGAACCCGGATCTCGATGGCCTTGACCTGCAGGCGCGTACTGAAGCCAAACTACGCGAGCAGGTGATCCAGCTGCTCACCCCGATGGTGGGCGAGAATGCTTTCTCGACCGAAGTGCAGGTCAGCCTCGATATGAACGAGCAGACCCGCGCACGTGAAAGCTATGAGCCCGAAGGTGTGGTTCGCTCCGAAACGGTGAGCGAGACCACTCAGGCCGAGCAGAGCCGCGCCGCCGGCGTTCCGGGCGCAACCAGCAATATGCCGCCTGTCGATGATCAGGCTGTCAATCGTGCGCCGCAGGGCACCGAGGCTGGAGGCGGCGCGGTGCGCAACGGCGCCAGCAATGCCAGCCGGACGTTCGACGTGGGCCGCGAGGTTTCGGTCACGAGCACGCGTCCGGGCGCGCTCAGCCGTCTGTCGGTCGCCGTCGCGATCGACCAGTCGGCGCTGGGCGACAAGCCCGAACAGGAATTGAAGAACGTCGAGGAACTGGTGGCGGCCGCCGTCGGCGCCAATACCCAGCGCGGTGACATCGTCACCGTGCGCATGCGGACGTTCAGCCCCACCGAGATTGCCGAGCCGGCATTCTGGGAAACGCCTTGGTTCGCCACCATTCTGCGCAACGTTGTGGCGCTGCTGTCTGTTCTGCTCGTCCTGCTGCTGGCCGTGCGCCCGCTGCTCAAGGCGGTAACCAAGAAGCTCGATCCTGCCAATGCGGGCAAGCTGACAGACGACGGTCCCGCGATGTTGGATGGCGGCGTTGTTAGCAGCGAGGAAGACGAGGCAACCGGCGAAGAGGAACGCCCTGCGTTGCTGTCTCACAATGCCGAGCAGATGCCAGCGGCGAACAATGATGCGCTGACCCAGCAAATCGAGCTGGCTCGCCGCATCACCCGCGAACAGCCCGAGGATGCACTGCAGGCCCTGCGCAGAATGCTGCGCCAGGCCCCGCCTGTACCCACGACCGAAGAAGCGGAAGCCTCAGCATGACCGCGCTGACTCATCCCCAGGCTGCCAATGCCGCGCTGATGGTGCTGCTGATGGACGATGACGAGGCCAGCTCCTTGCTGGCGCGGCTGACTCCGGAGGAGCTTGCGCTGCTCGGTCAGAACATGTGCGATCTCGGCGAGATTGCCCCCGACCGGGTGACTGCGGCGATCAGCGACTTCGCCCAGGCGGCGAACGAGCGGGTGATGCCGGCCGAGGGCCGCGTCGACAAGGTACGCTCGGTCATGACCAGCGCAGTCGGCCCGATCCGCGCCGATGGCGTGATGCGCCGGATCGTGGTCGACGAGCCGCGTGGGCCGACCGCGCTCGAAATTGCGCGCTGGCTCGAACCCGAAATTATTCTGAAGCTGGTGGCCGACGAATTCGCCCAGACCATTGCCGTGCTGCTGGTCCAGCTCGATCCGATGGTGGCCGCGAAGGTGCTGGCTGGGCTGCCCGACGATGTCCAGCCGGAGGTTGTTCACCGGGTGGCTACGCTCGGGCCGGTGGCGCCGTCGGCGCTGACCATGCTCGAAGAACTGCTCGAAAGCCGGATTACCGAAAGCTTCGGCACCATGCCGCTGCGCATTGGCGGTGTGCGTGAAGTGGCCGCAATTATCAACGGTGCTGGCAAGGCTGCCGAAAAGCGGATCCTTCCGGTCATCAACAAGCGCGACAAGGCCCTGTTCAAGCAGATCGAAAGCGAGCTGTTCAAGTTCGAGCACCTGTTCGTGCTCGATCCGCAGGCGATGGGTGCGCTGCTGCGCGAGGTGGATTCGGACCTGCTTATCGATGCTCTCAAGGGCATCGAGGAGAAGGATCGCGAGGTGTTCTTCCGCGCGATGTCGAGCCGTGCGGCCGATGGCCTCAAGGACGAGATCGAAGATCGTGGTCGCCTCAAGTTCGCTGAGGTGGACGCAGCGCAGAAACGTATCATCGAGGTGGCCAAGCGGCTCATTGCCGATGGTACGATCATGCTCGGCGATGGTGACGGCGACTATGTCTAGCCGCGCCCTGCTTGCGCTCGCCCCGACCGGATTTTCAACCGACAGCCGGTTCGGACGTGGCGCGCCGCCACCCGCTGTAGAGAGCGTCCCGGAAGAGCCGCAGCCTGATCCGCTTGAGGAAGCCTTCGCCCGCGGGGCGGAGGAGGGCCAGGCGCGGGCGCGCGCTGACTACGAGATCAAGCTGGCCGAGCTTGAGGCCCGCTATGCCGGCCTTGGCTGCGAGCTGGCCGAACAGGCAATCGACGAGGGTGACCGGCTCCGCTCAATGCTGCGCGAGACGGTGGTGGCCCTGTGTGAACAGGTGGTCGCGCCCTATGCGCTCGATCACGAATTGCTCGCGCGCCGGGTGGAAAAAGCCGCCTCGATGCTGATGCGCGCGGCTGACGAGCGGCGCATAAGGCTCAATCCGGCTGACAAGGAGGCGATTGAAGGCCTCGTGGCGCCGGGTCTGGTGCTGGAAGAGGATCCTTCACTGCTGCCGGGCTGCATCCGCATCGAGACCGAGGATGGCGGGATCGAGGATGGCCCGCCGAGCTGGGCTGATGCCATTCGCGCCGCCGTGGGGCAGTGCTGACTCCGTGTTGAACCTGCTTGAAACGATCCGGGCCGATCGCACCGGGCTGGACCTGTCGCCGCGCCGCTATGGCAAGGTCAGTGCCTGCGATGGGACCATGATCGAGGTCACGGGCCTTTCGCTGCCGGTCGGCTCGCTGTGCACGATTGGCTATGGCCATGCGCGTTCGCATACCGCCGAGGTGATCGGCTTCCGCAATGGCCGAACGCTTATGAGTTTGCTGGGTGACGCAGTGCTACTGCGGCCGGGCGCATTCGTTCATCCCTTTGGCCGACCTGGCGCGCTTCCGGTTGGCCCCAGCTTCCTTGGCCGCGCCGTCGATGGCACCGGCCAGCCGATCGATGGCCGCGATGCGGTTGCCGCGCGCGAGTGGTGGCCCTCGGGCGGTGAGCGCAGCGGTGCGCTCGAACGTTCGAGCGTGGAGCAACCCTTTGTGACCGGCATTCGCGCTATCGATGCCACCTGCACGATGGGCGTGGGCCAGCGCATGGGCATTGTCGCGGGATCGGGTGTGGGCAAGTCGGTGCTGATCGACATGATTGCACAGGGTGCCAAGGCCGATGTCGTGGTGCTTGGCCTGATCGGCGAGCGTGCGCGCGAAGTTTCGGACTTTGTCGCCCGCCATATGCGCGGGGAGACCGCGCGCCGTACCGCGCTGGTGGCAGTGCCGGCCGATCATGCGCCCAACCTTCGGCTGCGCGGCGCTCTGCTCGCCACCAGCCTCGCTGAATATTATCGCTCGCAGGGGCTCAATGTGCTGCTGGTGCTCGATAGCCTTACCCGCGTTGCCCATGCGGCCCGCGAACTTGGCCTTTTGCTGGGCGAAAATGGCTCTGCGCGTGGCTATCCGCCTTCCGCCCTGGCGACGATCACCAAGCTGGTCGAGCGCGCTGGCAACTCGGCGACGTCCGGCGGGTCGATTACCGGCATCTATTCGGTGCTGGCCGATGGCGACGATCACAATGATCCGGTGGTCGACACCGCGCGCGCTATCCTCGATGGCCACATCGTCCTCAATCGCGACATTGCGCAGAACGGCCGCTATCCCGCGATCGATGTTTCGGCATCGCTTAGCCGGGTGATGGAGGATGTCGCGGGCGAGCAGCATCGCAAGGCTGCGCGTGATCTGCGCGGTCTGGTGGCGCGCTACGAGGCGAACCGCGATCTCGTGTTGATGGGCGCATATCAGCAAGGCCGCGACGCCGACATTGATCGCGCGATGGCCATGCACAAACAGGTGGAGAGCTTCCTCAGCCAGCAACGCGGCAAACGCGCCGACTTTGACGAGACGGTCGGCCAGCTCATCGCGATGACCGGTCATGGGAACTAACGACAGACGCCGCGCCAAGCTGCTTGCCAGGATGCTGCGGCTGCGCGAGATCGAACACCAGCGCGCGGCAGGCGAGGCTGCACAGGCGCTGGCGGCGGCACAACGTAGCGAACGGCTTGCCGAGCGCGCGCGGGCGCTAGCTGCTACGGAAATCCGGCGCGAAGAGGTTGATTTCGGAGAAGATCTGGCGCGGCGGCTCACCTCGGGCGCGCGTCTGCGCGACATCGCCCATACCGTCGAGCGGCAGGCCGAACATGCCCAGAGCCACGCCCAGTTGCGCATGCAGCAGGAACGCATGGCCAGCCGTCGCCGCGACCAGATCGAAGAGCGGCGTGACGCATTGTTCGAACAGGCGAAGCAGCGGCTGGTTGCAGGGGAAATGCTCGAAACCGCAGGCGGACGCCGAATTGGCACGGATCGTGAATAGTGCGGAGCAGTAATCCAGAGAGGGACCATGAAGGTTTCATCGCAAATACTGCTTCCGGGCGAATCCGCCGCATCACCATCCTCCTCGGGCAATAGGTCCGACAACGGTCAGTTTGCCGGGTTGGTCTCGGCCAGCGATCGGCGCTCTGATGCGCAGGAATCCGCCGTGCATCGCAGGCAAGGGGCTCCGAATGAGAGCGGTCTTGCCGATAATGACGCGGGAACGCTGAAATCGGAACAGTCTGCCCCGGCCACAGTGCGCGCCGCTGGCGAGAGGCACTCGCCGCCGGCAGGTTCCCGGTCTCACAGGTCGGAAGGTTCGAACCGGCACTTGGCGCAGGAGCGGCCCCCCGTTGCCGGTGGCGTGCCGCAGGGCGGCAAAGGCTTGCCGGTTGCCGGGGACGTTGCCGGCGATCCCTCGCTCATGATCGGGTTGGACACTGCCGAGGCCGCACCGGGTGAGGGGGAGGCGAACGCCGAAGTCATCACTCTGGTGGCGGACGTTGACGCCGCGCTTGCAGCGCCGGTCGCGGCGATGGTGCAAGACCAGCCCCAGACACCGGTGATCGCCAATGCCCCGGTCGAAGGCAGCGCAGCGCTCACCGATGGCGAGGACCCGGCTGCATCGGGCGACACCCCTGAGACCTCTGCCGAACCCGTGCCCTTGCGGCGCGATGGCTCCCCGCGTCCGGGTGAACTGGACCAGTTACGAGGCGGCCGTGCGCAGGGGCTGGCTTGGGAACAGGCCCAGCAGACAATCTTCGCGCCCGCTCGTCAGCCGGCCAGTGGCACCGCGCAGCCCTCGCTGGGAGAGGTTGCGCTGGCACCCGAGGCCGCCAAGGACGCGCGCGATGGCGCTTCGACAGCGCAGATACTTGCCGAATCCGATCTGGGCGAGAAGACCAACCTCAAGTCGCTCAAGGAATTGCGTGAGGCACGACTGGCCGCCGCGCCCGTGGCCGCAGCGAAGGTCGCGCCTGCGGACGCCGCCGTATCGCCGCTGGGCGATGGCAGCTCTGTGGCCCGCGCCGGGCAGGTGCATCCGACCGGTGCGGCGCCGTCCAGCCCGACCGATACCTCGCTTGCGCAGTTGGTCGACCGGCTGATCGAAACGCGTGTCGCCGCCCGCTCGGAACGCAACCAGATCGATATCGCTCATCCCGATTTCGGCCGCGTCACCCTTGCGGTGGGGCTGCGGGCTGATGATCGGCTGAGCGTTGACCTGCCCGGTGCCCCGACCGAGCTGCGGCATGCCGTGAGCCAGGCGCTGGCCCAACAGGGAGCGGCCCAGAGTTCAGGGCAAAGCTCGGGCCAGAACTCCAGCCAGAACGGCAATCAGGCCTCCAGCCAGCGTGCCGACGGGCAGGCGCAAGCCGCCGCAACAGGGGGCGAAAATGCGCAGAATGGTGCGGGCCACAACAGCGACCCACGTAGAAATACGTATGAGGATGACAATCCGCATTTATCCATATTCGCGCAATCACAGGCAGCAGGATCTGACGGTGGGGCGAACAAGCCCGCTGGCGGCCCCGCATCGGCCAGTGGTCGAGGCGTGTTGGCGTGACAGCTAAGGGAATTCGGCAATGAGCAAGGATAAGAAAGACGGTGATGACGGCGCCAAGAAGGGCGGCCTGATCGGCAAGATCATCCTGCCGGTGGTCATGCTGGCAGCTGGCGGCGGCGGCGTGTTCGGCCTGATGGCGGCCGGTGTCATCGGCGATCATGCCGAAGCCAAGGAAGATCATTCGCCCAAGCTCGTCGCAAAGGGCGAGGAAGACCCCTATGCCAGCGCCGCAGGCGGCGAAGGTGAGGGCGAGGGCGACGGTGCCTATGTGCCCGGCGAAAACGGCAGCGAATATCGCACCGCCTATTTCAACTTCGATAGCGAGTTCACCTCGAACCTTCGCAATTCGCCCGCGATGGTCCAGCTGGGCCTTGCCGCTTCGACGCAGCGCGACGGTCGCGTCCTGATGTGGCTCAAGAAGCACGAGACGGCGATCCGCTCGAAACTGCTGATCGCACTTTCGGACACCGATGAGATCGAGTTCTCCTCTCCTGAAGGCAAGGAGCGACTGCAGCAGCGCATGGTTGCCGCGATCAACGAGGTACTCGAAGAGGAAGAAGGTTTCGGCGGGGTGGACAAGGTCTACTTCCGGAGCCTGATCGTCCAATGAACCTGAACCAGTCCTTCGTGGCAGAGCGGCGCGCAGCAATGCATTGCTCCGCGCTGGTTTCGGCCGCCCCCGATGCCGATAGCCGGCTCACCGCATTCGGCCGGCTCGGCCATGCGCTCGAGCCGGTGCTGGCGACGGGCATGGCCGCCGTGTTCAACTCGAACGGCTGGACCTGCGAGGCGGGCGAAGCCGAAGTGATGCTGGCGCGTGAACTGGCCGAGAAGATCGAGCCCATCGCGGGTAACTTCATTCTGCCGGTAGGCGATGCGGGTGGTCGGCTGTTTGCCACCTTCGCCCTGACGCCGATCCTGGCCCGGCTCGAAGCCATGTTCGGCGGCGATGCCGACGCAACCGATTTCAAACCTGGCCCCAAGCTGCCGAGTTCGGTCGAGCTGCTGCTCAAGCGGCTGGCGCGGACGCTGACGCAGGCGCTCGGGTCTTGCCTCGATGCGGCTGCGCTGCGCGCGGGCGAAGAGGCCACCTTCTCGACCGACTATGCCAAGCTGGCGGTGTTTCCGGGCCAGTCTGACGCGGTTGTCATGCCCTTCACGATTGTCGCGCCCGAAGGCCCGGCGATCACCTTTCGGCTGGCTTGCCGCCCTGGCACCGTGTCGCGTCTGCTGACTCATTTCACCGACGCCGGTGCGCGGCCCAAGCCGGTCGCCCCGGCAATGGTGCCCGACGCCATTGCCGATGTGCCGCTGCATATGCGCGCACGTCTGGCGGAAATGCAGGTGCCCGCCAGCAAGCTGCTGAACCTCACGCCCGGGCAGGTCTTGCCGATCGCCGTGGCGCGCTCGGTGCCCCTGTTCGTGGGTCAGCACCGCGTAGCTAGCGGGGCCATGGGCGAACAAGACGACCGCGTCGCGCTGCAACTCGATCGCGTGATGCTGACAGGAGACAATGCGTGACCATTCCCTTTACCAGCCTTGGTATGCTCAAGGACATCAACGTGGCCGTCTCGGTCGAGCTGGGCGCATCAAGCATGCGCCTGCGCGAAATATGCGCGCTGGGCGAGGGGCAGGTGATCATGCTCGATCGCCTGATCGACGAACCGCTTGACCTGCTGGTCAACGGCAAGGTCGTGGCGCGCGGCGAGGTGGTGGCCGAAGGCAACCGTTTCGGCCTGCGCATCATCGAACTTGTGGGCGGCGATGCGGAAGACGCGCTCACCGCCACGCCTGCCGCTGCTGCCGCAGGGCCGCAGGGAGGCCTGTAACGTGGGCTGGTATCTGCTCAAGCTGGCGATCCTGCTGCCGCTGATTGCGGTGATGATCTGGGGCAGCCTCAAGCTGGCCAAGAAGTTGCAGGCTCAGGTCGGTGCGGGCGGTGAGGGCCGTTCGCGCACGATCAAGGTGGTGGAGACGATGATGCTCTCGCCCGGCCAACGCTTGGCGGTGATCGAATACAACGGACGCGATATCCTGGTCGCCTCCTCGAAGAGCGGCTTCACCTGGCTGGCCGAATGCGCAGCGCAAAGCCGCGCGCAAACCAAGGCGAAGGCCAACACCCAGGCGCTGGCCGATCTCGGGGAAGACGAGTTCGCCCAATGAGCAATTATGGTAAACGGGCGCTTAGCATTGTTGCTGCGCTCGGCGCGCTGCTGACGCCTGTGCTGGTGCACGCGCAGGTTGCCACAGAGGCCGCCGTTCCCGGTGCGCTCGACCGGGCTTTTGGTGAATTGTCGAACGGGCCGGACGGCTCGTTAAGCCTGTCGCTCCAGCTGCTGCTGGTGATGGGCCTGCTCACGGTCCTGCCGGCGCTGATCCTGATGATGACGAGCTTCACGCGGATCATCATCGTGCTTGCTATCCTGCGTCAGGCACTGGGCCTGCAGCAGTCGCCGCCCAATCAGGTGCTGATCGGGCTGTCGCTGTTCCTGTCGCTGTTCGTGATGGCGCCCACGCTGGACCGCGTGAACGCCGAGGCGATCGAGCCCTATGCTGCTGACACCATCGGCGCCGAAGTGGCGATTGAGAATGCGGGTGATGCTTTTCACGCTTTCATGATCCGCCAGACCCGCGAAACCGACCTCGCCATGTTCACCGACCTTGCCAAGCATCCTGGCTATGCCTCGCAGGCCGATGTGCCGTTTTCAATTCTGCTTCCGGCTTTCGTGACCAGCGAATTGAAGACGGCATTCCAGATCGGCTTCATGCTGTTTCTGCCGTTTCTGGTGATCGATCTTGTCGTATCCTCGGTGCTGATGAGCCTGGGCATGATGATGATGAGCCCGATGCTCGTCTCCTTGCCTTTCAAACTCTTATTGTTCGTTCTTGTTGATGGGTGGGCGCTCTTGATGGGCTCGCTCGCGGCCAGTTTCCTATAGCGGGGAGGGGGATTGATGGATGAAATGCCCGCCCTGCTGGCGCTTGCCGACCGGATGCTGTGGACCACCGCGCTGATCGCGGCCCCGATCCTGCTTGCCAGTCTTGCGGTCGGCCTCGTGGTTGGCCTGATCCAGGCGGCGACATCGGTCAATGAACAGACCCTCACCTTCGTGCCCAAGCTTGCTGCGATCTCGCTGGTGCTGGTGGTGCTCGGCGCGAGCATGATGGTGCTCCTGTCCGACTTCATGGTCGAGATTTTCTCGCAGATCGCCACGATCGGGCAATGAACAACCTGTCCTTCGGCATCGGACCGATCGAGGCCGAATTCTGGTTGGTCGTGTTCCTGATGGTCCGGACCGGCGCGGCGATGGTCGCTGCGCCGATCTTCGGTGCCATGGGCGTGCCTGCGCAGGTGCGGGTGGTCGCCGCCGGTGCTGTCGCAGTGTTCGTGGCAGCCTGGACAGACGTTTCAGCGCCCGCCGAGGTCTTCAGCATCGAAGGTGCGCTGGCCGTTGCCGGCGAAGTGGTGGTGGGGCTCACGCTGGGCTTCGTATTGCAGCTCGCCTTTGCCGGCCCGGTGCTCGCCGCAGAAGTGATCGGCGGGGCGATGGGCCTTTCGATGGCCATGACAAGCGATCCGCAGGCCGGGACGCAAATCACGGCTTTCGGACAGTTTTTCACTATCGTTCTGACGCTGATCTTCCTTGCCCTTGGCGGCCATCTGCAATGGCTGGAGCTGGTCGTCGAAAGCTATTCCACCTTTCCGCCGGGCGAGACCTGGCTTGGCGATGATCGGACCGTGATGATTGCCGGGTTCGCCACGCAGATGTTCCGGTTCGGGGTTCTCATTTCCCTGCCGATCACGCTGGTGCTGCTGATGGTGCAGGTGCTGACCGGCATCCTCAGCCGTTCGGCGCCTTCGCTCAACCTGTTCGCGCTGGGCCTGCCTTCGGGCGTGTTGGCAGGGCTGGGCGCGCTGATCGTGGCTTCGCCGCTGATCTATGCCGAGTTCGAAACCATCGCCCGTACCGGGCTCGACAACGTAGCATTGGTGATCGCGCCATGAGCGGCGAGGACAGCGGCGAGAAGACCTTTGCGCCAACCGCGCGCAAAAGGCGTGAGGCGGCCAAGCAGGGCGATGTTCTGCGCAGCAAGGAGCTGGCAACGGCTGCCACCGTTCTCGCCGGGCTGGCCTGGATGATCCTGGCAGGACCCTGGGTGCTCGACGAGCTGCGCAAGCTGGTCATCACTGCGCTAACCTTCGATGCCAATTCGCTGGAGCGGGGCGGGGCGGGCGATGTTCTCGCGATCATTCCTGATGTCGCCGTGCCGGTGGTGATCCTTGGCCTGATGGTGCCCGCCGCTTCGCTGGTGGCGCAGCTTTCGTTCGGCGAGGGGCGCTGGGTGGCGGAGAACCTCCAGTTCAAGGGCAAGCGTATCAATCCGATGTCGGGCCTCAAGCGCATTTTCGGCCCGCAAGGCTGGATCGAGATGGGCAAGGGGCTGCTCAAGGTGGGGCTGCTTGGCGCTATCGCCTTCGTGTGGATGCGGATGACGCTGCCCGATATCGCCGACCTCGGCCGGGCCACGCTCGCGCGGCAGCTCGAAATCGCGTGGAGCGCGTGCATCTCGCTGATTGCCTCGCTGGCGGGCGGGCTGGTGATTATCGCGATGATCGATCTGCCGATCCAGTGGTTCCGGCGCGATCAGCGGCTGAAGATGACGCACAAGGAAATGCGCGACGAGAACAAGGAAAACGAAGGCTCGCCCGAAACCAAGGCGGCGCGTCGCCAGCGCCAGCGCGACATTGCCACCGGCGCGCTCGGCCCGGCGATGAAGGACGCGCAGTTCGTCGTCACCAACCCGACGCACTTCTCGGTTGCGCTTGTTTACGACCCGGACAAGGCCGCCGCGCCAATCGTTGTCGCCAAGGGGCGCGGCGAGAAGGCCATGGCGATCCGCGAAGTGGCGGCCGACATGCAGATTCCGGTGCTCGAATATCCGCCGCTGGCACGTTCGCTCTATTACACCACGCGCGAACGGCAGGTGATCCGCGAGGAGCTTTTCGCCGCTGTCGCCGCCATCGTTGCCTTCGTGCTGTCGGTTCGCCGCGGCGAGACGCCGCCGCTGCCGAAGGTCAGTGTGCCGGTCGAAATGCAATTCGACGCCGAAGGCCGCGCGTCGGCTTAATCGCAGCAGGAAAGGGCCGTTCTACCAGTCATGGAAAGCACCTCGAACAGCACTGCAAGCTCGATCATCACGACGCTTGGCGCAGGTAGCGGCGTCAACATGACCCAGCTTGCCAACGACCTGGCTGCGGCGCAGTTTCAGCAGCGCAACGACAGGCTCGCCGCAAAGGGTGAGCTGCTGGCGCAGAAGATTTCGGCCGCGTCCAATATCAAGAACGGTTTTGCGACGCTGGCCAGCTCGCTTGGCGATCTTGTCCGCACGGGCGATCTCGCCCCGTTGCCCAAGGTTGCAGACAGCGCCGTTGCCACGGCCAGCACGCCGCTCGGCACGATCGGCAAGGGCAGCTATTCGCTCGAAGTGTCGCAGCTGGCCAAGCGCCAGGTTCTGACTGGCCCGGTCATGGTCTCGGCGACCGACCCGGTTGGCGCAGGTTCGCTCACGGTCCGGTTCGGCAAGATGGACGGCGCGACCTTCACCGAGGATACTACGCAAGCCGCGGTGGATATCACCATCGACAGCGGTTCCAGCCTCACCGACATTGCCAGCGCCATCAACGCCTCTGGTGCTGACGTTTCGGCCTATGTCGCGCAGACTGTTGATGGCCCGCAGCTGGTGTTCAAGGGACCTGAGGGCGAGCAGAGCGGCTTCGTGATCGAGGCGACCGAGACACCCGGCGAACCGGGGCTTGCCGCGCTTGCCTGGCAACCCGGCAGCGGCGCTGCAACGCAGCTCAAGGAGGTGTCGCAGGACGCCTTGTTCACGCTCGACGGGCTGGAGATGTCGAGCAAGACCAACACCACCGGCCAGATTGCACCGGGCCTGCAGCTGACGCTGACGGGCACCAATGTCGGCACGCCGACGAATATCACCTTTGCCAATACCACCGGCGGTGTGCCGGAGACCATGTCGGATCTCGTCACTGCCTTGAACGAAGTGGTGGCTGAGCTGAACCGTGCCACCAACGTCGAGGGCGGCGAACTGCGCGGCGATCCGGGCGCACGTTCGCTCCGGCAGAGCCTGTCTCAGCTGCCAGGCACGGTGGTCATGCCCAATGCCGCGCCGGACGCTCCGCGCACGCTGAGCGACCTCGGCCTGGTGATCAACCGTGATGGCACCTTCAAGATCGACAACGATCGCCTGGCCGCCACGATCGAGCGCGACGCCGAGGGCGTCGCCGCCATGTTCACCACCGGGCTCTACGGCGTCTATTCGACCTTCGACAAGCTTGCCCGCAGTGCCGGCTCCACCGGCGATGCCAACTCGCTCGCTTCCTCGATCAAGCGTTACGAAAGCCAGGCGCAGCAGGTCACCGAGATGACCGCTGAAATCGCCGAGAAGCAGGAAACCCTGCGTTTGCAGATGGTGTCGCGCTTCGCCAAGGCTGATGCCCGTGTTGCTGCCTCGCAATCGACGCTGACCTTCTTGAAGCAGCAGATTGACGCCTGGAATTCGAGCGACAACTGATGCTGATGCTCCGCCAAAATCCGCATGACGCCTACCGCAAGGTGCAGGTCAACGCCCGCATCCTCGGCTCGGACAACAAGGACCTCGTCGCCCTCTGTTTCGAACAGGTGGTGAGCGAGCTGGGCCGGGCCATCCGCGCCAACGAGGGAGGCGATGCGACCAACCGTTCCGAGGGGCTGACCCGCGCCATCGCCGCGATCACCGCGCTGGAGATGGGGCTCGACCGCAGCAATCCGGTCGCTGGCGCGCTTGAGCAGCTTTACGGTGCGGCGCGCGAGACGATCCTCAATTGCGTGATGGCGTTCGATGCCGAGGCCCTTGCCGAAGTGCGTTCTGACTTCGCCGAGATCGGGGCCGCCCTTTCCACGGCGAGCTAGCGGAACAGCCTCGGCAGGAAGTCCTTCAGGTAGCGGCGCCAGTTGATCCAGGTGTGCCCGCCGCCCGATTCATTGTAATCCACGGCAATGCCTTGCTCGGTGAACATCGCGCGGGTCGGAGTAGAGGTGCCGTAGAGGAAATCCTCGCTGCCTATCGCGTAATAGACCGGCTCCGGCAAAGCCGCGCGCGCCTTGAGTGCATCGGCGTTGGCCGCGACATAGTCAGTGATGTCGGAGGGGCCGGCCATCCCGAGACCCATCGAGAAGATGCCTACCTCACCAAACAGGTCGGGTCGGGTGACGCCGAAACGCAGCGTATGCGCGCCGCCCATCGATAGCCCGGCCATGGCCCGGTGATCGGCATCGGCAATTGTGCGGAAGTGGCTGTCGACAAAGGGGATCAGGTCGCGGGTAAGATCGTCACCGAAGTCGGTGTTATCGAGCATGTCCGCGTCGTTGCGGACGGGGGTGTGGCCGAAGGGCATGACGATGATCATCCGCTCGGCCTCGCCCGCGGCGATCAGGTTGTCGGCGATGTAGTTGGCATGGCCCACGCTGGTCCAGCTATCCGCGCTGTCGCCTGCGCCGTGCACCAGATAGAGCACGGGGTAGGCGTCGCTGCCGGTCATGTATCCGCTCGGGGTGTAGACGTAGGCCTCGCGCTTGGCATTGAGCGTGGAGGACCAGTATTCGATGCGGCTGACGACGCCGTGAGGGATCGCCGGATCGTAGCTCTGGAATGCGCCCTCGGGTCCGATCACTTCGAAGGTCGAATTGATGCCACTGCGCTCGCGGCTGAAAGTGGTGGCAAGCGGGTCGGGCACACGTGCGCCATCGACCTCGAAATTGAAGCGATAGGTATCAGCCGGGATGGGCAGGGTGGTCGTGCCAGACCACAGGCCGCTGTCATCGCGGGTGAGCGGCAGACCGCGCGGGCCCCCGCCGAAGCCTGCCGGAATAATCGGGTCGATGTCGGTGCTGGTAACGCGCACCTCCTGCGCTTCGGGAGCGCATAGGCGGAAGGTCACGCGGCCATCGGCGAGCACCTCCACCGAGGTATAGTCCATCTGGCCGAAGGGGCCTTGCGGAAGGCAAGACACCGGGGCGTCTGCTGCGCTCTGCGCCAAGGCAGGCGTGGCGGGGGCGGCGATGAGGAGCGCCAGAGTAAACGCGTGATGCTTGGCTGACATTGCAGTTCTCTCCCTTTGGGCGAGGGTGAAAGCCTGCCTGCCGAACAAAGTCAATCGCTGGTACACATACGAAAACGGGGGCCCTGAAGGCCCCCGTTCGCTTGTTCGATTGTGGTCGGCTTAGTTGCCGGCGCGGCGGGCTGCAGCGGCCACAGCCTCGGTGGTCGGGTTGCCGAGCGACAGCTCGCGACCGTTCGGGAAGCGAATTTCCGCAGCCGAGGCGCGGGTGTCGCCATCGCGTGCCTGGAAGGCGTCGACGATGATGTCGGTGCCCGCGGGCAGCGAGTTTCTGTTCCAGCCACGACGCAGCAGGGCCGACGGCGCGCCGCCTTCAATACGCCAGCGTTCGGTCTTGCCGTTGCGGTTCACGTCGATGTGAATCCAGGAGTGGGGGTTAACCCACTCGAACATCACGACCTTGCCCGACAGGCGGATCGGTTTGTTACGATCGAATTCGGTGGCGAACGAGTGGTGCGCGGCGGCGCCCACTGCCGTGATCGCCAGCACGGCGCCGATTGCGGCAGCGCTGAGCTTCTTGATCTGCATGGTTTACTCCTTGTCAAAATCCCCGGGTTTCGGACAACTTTCAAATTGACTTTGTCTGTTTGCCCTACCCAACATTACTCTGCGATTAAGTCGCCGTAGAGCAGGTGCTCAGAGAAGGGCACGCACTTGAATTCAAGCAGTTGTGCGTTCTCTTCCATCCGCCGGTACAGCGGCATCTTGATTGTCCACGGACGCGTATAGATGGTCGGATCGTCGATCGTGGCTTCATATTCGATGTGGTTTGGCCCCATCGGGGTGAAGCGTTCGGTCACCGTGGCGTGGTTGGTGAGATAGTTGCCGTTGCGATCGAGCCAGGTCACACCATCGATCATCTCGCCGCCGGGCAGCTTCACCAGGCCCGGCCCCTGCGCCAGCGTGGTGACGACGAGCGTATCGCCGTCCCACTGGCCGTAGGAGGTGCCCATCCAGGTATCGATCGGCGGGATGCCGACCTCTCCCATGTGGATCACGCGGTTGGCCGAGGCATATTGGTAAGCGATCAGAATGTCGTCGCCATCGCCCTGAACGATCTGGAACGGGTGCGGCATGTAGGTCGCACGCGGAATGCCCGGCAGATAGCAGGCGGCTTCCGGGTCCCAGCTGATCACGTTTTCGCGGTTCTGGTTGAGCCGCTCCAGCGCTTCGGGCTTGTACGGAATCTCGCCGCCTTCGATGACGCCCAGACTTGGCGGGATCGCGCCGATCGCGCCCAGCAGGGTGTCGCCTTCGGACAGTGGGTTCGGGCCGGCGCTGTGCGGCTCGAGGTTCCAGTTGGCCTCGTTGATCACCTGCCACACACCGTTGATGTTCGGTGCATCGCCGATCCGCGCCGGAGCGCTGGCTTCGTGCTGGTCGGCAAGTGCCGGCGTGGCGGGCACGGTTGCGCAGCCGGCAAAGGCCAGCGCCGATGCCGCCATCAAGCTCAATTGTTTAATCCCCCGCATGACCTCTCCTGTATGCGATTACTGATTGAGTGCGAAAGCCGCGATCATGCCACCGGCATTGATTGCGACATACTGTCTGCCATCGCGGCCCCGATAGGTCATCGGGTTTGCATTGGCGTTGCCGCTAAGTACGCTTTCCCAGAGCTGCTCGCCAGTGGCAGCGTCGAAAGCGCGCAGGCGTTTGTCGTTAGTGGCACCGACGAACACAAGTCCGCCAGCTGTAACACTGGGCCCGGCGCTGCCCGAATTGCCGAGCACCTGATGCCCCTCGGGCAATTCCTCGAACAGGCCGAGCGGAACCGCCCAGGCAATCTCGCCGGTGTTGGCATTGACCGCGGTCAGACGCGACCACGGCGGCTTGTAACACGGTGCGCTGGTGCCGACGGGGCGGCCGCGCTCGTCATATTCGCCCGAAAGCGGGGCGCTGAAGGTGAAGAACGGGCCTTTGCCATCGACGCTGGCGCGGTCATACTCGGGTGCCGAGGTGGCATCGAAGCTGTAGGGCTTGTCGCCCTCGACCTTTTCGACCCAGCCGACCAGCGAGGTGTCCTGCGCATTCACGTAGACAAGGCCGGTGGTCGGATCGGCGGCAGGGCCGCCCCAGTTCACGCCGCCAGTTCCGCCGGGCAGCTGGATGGTCGACATCGGCTCCGCACCGGCTTCCTTGTAGAGGAAGGGGGTGAACGGCCCGGTGTTGTAGAAACCGCCCGCCTTCTCCCACATGGCATGGCAGGCTGCCGCGTGCTCGGGCGTGGTGTCTTCAGGGCTGACGATGTCCTGATAGGTCATCTCGACCCGGCTCAGCGGCGGGGTGACGACCGGGAACGGCTGGGTAGGGTGGTAATACTCGCCCGGGACGTTGCCCGGCGGAACCGGGCGTTCTTCCACCGGCAGCACCGGCTCGCCGGTCTCCGCATCGAGGAGGA
>DDFY01000010.1:1195-96130 GCA_002337385.1 Erythrobacter sp. UBA1916 | reverse complement strand
CCGGTCTCCGCATCGAGGAGGAAGAAGTAGCTCGACTTGCCGACGTTGGCCAAGGCCATGTGGCCGCCGCTCTCGGTCCTGACCGGGATCAGCGGGCCGGCATTGCTCATGTCGACGTCCCACAGATCGTGGTGCACGGTCTGGAAATGCCACTTGTATTCGCCGGTGCGCGCATCGACTGCGACCACCGAGTTGCCGTAGACGTTCGTTCCGGGCCGGTCGCCGCCGTAATAGTTGTGCGCAGGGCCGGCGATGGGGAGATAGGCGGTGCCGGTGCTGGCGTCGTAGGTCGCCTGGAAGCCCCACATGTTGGTACCGCCGCGATCCTTCCAGCCATCGCCCCAGGTATCGTTATAGGGCTGACCTTCGTCAGGCGTGGTGTCGAACTCCCACAATCGCTCGCCGGTCACGATGTCGTAGCCGCGCGGATTGCCTGCCGGGCCTTGCGGGTTCTCAAGCGAGGCCGCGCCGATAATCATGGTGTTGCCCGCAATCGTCGGCGTGCCGCCATAGCCCGGGCCGCCCATCGCGATCGAGCCGTTCTCGCCAAAGTCGGTGACGGGGGCGCCGGTGGCAGCGTCGAGCGCGTGGATGCGGTCGCCCGACGTTACCAGGATGCGCGGGGCATGGCTGGCATCGCCCGGCCAATAGCTGACGCCGCGCCCGGAGAAGGTGCCGGGGCCGGCATAGGGGCCCTCGCTGGCAGGCAGATCGCCTTCGTGGACCCAGATTTCCTCGCCGGTGGCGGCATCGAGCGCGACCACCCGGCTCTGCGCCGGGAAGTACATGACGCCTTCGACCACAATCGGCACGGCGGTGTTGAAGGCGCGCAGGGGATAGGACCAGGCGGATGCCAGTTCGGCCACGTTGCTGCGGTTAATATCGGCCAGCGGAGAATAGCGGGTGGCGGCGGCATCGCGCTGAATGCTGGGCCAGTCGCCATCGGCAGGTACGGCTTGGGCAACGAGGCCACTGGCCGCAGTGCAGGCCAGCACAGCCGCGGTTCCCGCCTTAAGCATCGCTCGCATTGCCATTGCTGCCGAATCACCCTCTCGCCTGATGTCGCTCTGCCTGTCCAGGCGACTTGTTGATTCTGTCCTAAACTGCAGGCCCAAGTTTGACAATGCCTTCTCGCTACGAAAAACCGAGGCGTGGCGTGTGTGGGCGGTGCATGCTTTTCTAGAGGCGCAAGACACGGAAAATATGTCCTTTATTTCGCCTGTTACCGCGTAAAAGCATAGGTTGCGAAAAATTGCAATTAGTAATGAAATCTGCCAAATAGGCTTGGCGGAACGATAGATGCTCGCTAGCGGGTTTGCGCGATATCAAGGTGAGGATGCTTCGGACAGGATCAATCTGGTCGCGGCAACAAACCTAAACAACGAGCCAAAACAACGAGGGGTACAGGGCCAATGGGCGATTTACTTTTCAATATAACGGACTGGATGAGAGGCACTGTCCTGCTCGACTGGGCGTTCTGGATGCAGGAAACCGCATTCAGCCTGTTCATGGTCGAGAACTTCTGGAACGTGCCAATCGCTCAGGCGATTCATATCCTTTCCATCGGTGCCGCCTTCGGGTCGGTTCTGATGGTGGTGCTGCGGGTGAACGGCATGGCCGGCGCTGGCCTCACCTTCGAGCAGACTGCAGCGCGCTTCGTGCCCTGGGTGCGCTGGGGCCTTGTCGTGATCGTGCTTTCGGGCCTGTCGATGATCATGGCCGAGCCGGTGCGCAACATGATCAACGCCGTGTTCTGGATCAAGATGATCGCGCTGATCGCGATGGTGCTGGTCTCGCTTTCGTGGATCAAGTCGATCCGTGCGACTGCGCAGGCGGCAGGCGTTGGCTATGTCGGCACGGGCGGTGCCAAGGCCACCGGCTGGCTCATCATGGCGCTGTGGTGTCTGATCATCGTTTGCGGTCGCTGGATCGCCTACGTGCCGGTGTAAGGGGGAGTTTCGAATAATGTATTATCCTGAACCGACGACGATCTGGGAATCGATCCAGTATTCCCCGCTCGGCATCTTCATCGCCGAAAGCACCTGGGCATTCCCGACCATCGAGACGATCCACGTGATCGCACTCGTCACCGTGCTCGGCACGATCTTCGTGATGGACCTGCGCCTGCTGGGCGTTGCCTCGAAGAACTACCCGATCACCTCGATGAGCCGCGATACGCTCAAGTGGACATGGGGCGGCTTCATCCTTGCCGCGATCACGGGCACCTTGCTCTATATCTCGAAGACCTCGAGCTACATGATCAACCCGTTCTTCATGGGCAAGATGGCGCTGCTGGCGATTGCCGGTCTGAACATGGCCTATTTCCACTCGGTGACGTGGAAGACGGTTGCCGAATGGGATACCTCGCCGGTCGTGCCGACGGGTGCCAAGGTGGCGGGTATCACCTCGCTGCTGTTCTGGATCACCATCGTGTTCTTCGGCCGCGCGATTGGTTTCACGCTCGGCATCTACGATTGCTACATGGTCGGCCAGGGCGATGACGGCTTCGTCGTCAGCCTGCTGGCAGGGATGGCCTGCGGCGGCGCCTGATCCAGCCACCGAAATAGACTGCGAAAAGGGGCAGGCGGACCATGGTTCGCCTGCCCCTTTTTCGTGGCCGCCGCTATGTCGCGGTCAATCGGGCAGGGCGAAGACCGTTACGGCTGCCGAATTGACGGCAGGCGTGGGCAGTTCGGGAGTGAACCCGGGCAGGCCGAACGAGAGCGGATTGCCCACTCCGGTCACCGCGGCGATATATTGCTTTCCGTCCACTGCGTAGGTGATTGGCGAGCCATTGGGCACGCCGGTAAGCGCGCTGCGCCAGACCTGTTCGCCATCGTCCTGCCGATAGGCGAGGAACGCGCCGTCCATGCCGCCGGTGAACAGCAGCCCGCTGGCCGTGGCGAGCATCCCCATGTCGTAGGGCGCGCGGCGGCGGGTTTCCCACTTTACCTCGCCCGTTGCCATGTCGATCGCCTGTACGAAGCCGAAGTTGCCGTCGGAATCAGCCGGCGCGGAATAGAATACGTTGACGCCGGTCGTCAGGAACCCGCCTTCGGCTACCGGGCGCAGCTCCATGCAGGTATCTCGCGCGTTGACGAACAGCGTGCCTGTGGCCTCGTCGAAGGCCGTGGGGCTCCAGTTGCGCCCACCGCCCGAGTGGGGGCACATGAACACCGACGGCTGGTCGCGCCCCGGTTTCATCGCCGGATCGACCGTCTTGCGGCCCGTCACCGGATCGATTGCGGTGATGAAGTCCTGAAAGCCCATGTCGGCGGTGGAAATATATTGGCCGGTGGCGGCATCTAGCGTGTCGAACAGGCCCTCTTTGCCGCCGGTCATCACCACGTGGCGGCGCTGGCCATCGATCTCCAGGTCGCCGATCACGCGCTCGAACACCCAGTCGAGGTCGAACTGGTCGTTGGCCATGTGCTGGTAATACCACTTCAGCTCGCCCGTGCGCGGCACGAAGGCGAGGGTGGAATTGGTGAATAGCCCGTCGTTGTTCGCGCCCGGCAGAACGTCGCGGTAGGGGCCGGTATCGTAGGTCTGCGCCACGCCCCACAGGGCGAGGCCGGTTTCGGCGTCATAGGTGCCGCTGGTCCAGACCGAGCCGCCGCGCCGCTCGTCATCGGGCACGCGGTTCCAGGTGTCGCCGCCTTCGGTGCCGGTCTTGGCGACAGTGTCGAAGGTCCACAGCTTCTCACCCGTCTCGGCATCGAGCGCGACGATAATCCCGCCGCCCGGCTCGGTCGTGGCGAGCCCCGCCATGATCACGCCATCGGCAGCAAGCGGCCCGCCGTTGCTGCGCATTCCGGGCTGGTCAGAGATCCTCACATCCCACACCGGGCGGCCGGTGCGCGCGTCGAGCGCGACCATGGCCATGTCCGACGTCGCGATGTAGAGTTTGTCGCCATAGAGGGCGATCGCCTTCTTCGAGAGCGGGGCAACATCGTCGGCCAAGTGCCTGTCATAGCGCCACAATTGACGGCCATTGGCGGCGTCGAAAGCGAACACGCTGTCGCCGAAGCCAAACACATAGAGCACACCGTCGCGCACGAGTGGTTCGTTCATGGTCGCGCCCGGCGGCAGGGCCTGTGACCAGGCGACCTGCATGGTGGCGATGTTCTCTGGCGTGATCTGCGCCAGCGGGGAATAGCCATGCCCCTCATGCCCGCGCCGCCAGCTGAGCCAGTTTTCGGGTGCGGGATCGGACAGCATGGCTTCGGTCACAGGGGCGTAGTTCGCAAAGCGGTCGACCGGTTCGGGCGCGGCGGGGAAGGGGTAGCGATCGGTGATGCCGCCGATGCCGATCTCGTTGCCTTCTTCGAGAGGCGGGGCGGGGGGCAGCAGCGGCCCGGCCAGCTGGCCGCTGGCAAAGCTCAGCGCCGCGTCGCCCGTCACACCGTTTTCCGAGAGGATCAGCGCGGTGAGATCGGCATAGTCAGCATCTCCCAGTGCGCTGGAGCCACCCGGCGGCATCGAGCGATGGATATAGTCGAACAGGTCAGCGGCTGGCACCTCGCCCCATTTGCCGAGGAAGGCCGCGCCCTTGAGGCCGCCCGCGAACTGTCCGCCCGCAAGATCGGCCCCGTGGCACATGGCGCAATGAATGGCGAAAGTCTGGCGCCCGCGCTCAACCTGCTCGGCAAAGCCCGTGCTCGATTGCGCCGTAACCGTTCCTGCCAATCCCATTGCCATCAGGCCAGCCGAGGCCAGCAACAGGGTCCCCATCTTACGTGTCATGCGCAGCTCTCCCATAGCGCCTGTCCGGTTGCGCCCACGGCTTTACGCCACTGGATCGCCTGCGGAGCCTATCTGCGCGATGGGGTGGGCGCAATTGTTAGTCAGCAATGCCGAGCGGGGCTGCCACCTTGTCTTCGAACAGCGCATCGTAGAGTTCCACCTTGGCGGGCGAAATCCAGTCGCCAACGCCGGTTTCTGCGCCATCGAGCACCATGACCTTGCCTGCCGGAACCGCATCGACCTCGGGCCATTGCGGCAGGCCGGGGCCGTTGGGATTGCCGGTGGCGGCGAAGTTCACCCAGTATTGGCTTACGAGGTCGGCAAAGGCCTCTTCCTCGGGGTTGCCGCACATCTGCTCGACCGAGGAGCCGCCGGGGAAGGTGCGGGGGGCGCACAGGTTGTCGAACACGTAAGGGATTTCGCCCGTGTGCGCGGCGCCGAGGTTGGGGCGGCCCTCGTCATAGGGAGGATCGTGGCGGAACCAGTAGTGATAGGCGTTCTGGCCGAGGTCAGCCTGATACTTGGCGAACTGGTGGTGCAGCCAGCTCATGTTGTCGCCGAAGGGCTGGGTGGCCATGGCCTGCGCCTCCGCATCGGTGCTGACGGGATAGGCCGCGCGGCCCAACTCGACCTGATCGCCCCAGCGAAAGCCCTCGCCCTGGTTCCAGCTTTCCAGCGTAGCGGGAGGACCGAACAGGCCGGTGAAGCTGCCTTCGTCCTCGTTCGAGCCGGTCAGCACGTCGACCTTGAGCTGGCGGCCGTCGGCGAAGGTGATCGAGAGGTCTTCGGGCACGATGCGCCCGTCGATAATCATGCCCTGACCGGGGATGGCGGCGAAGACTTCCTCCGCAGGCAGAGCGCGCAGAGCGGCGAGACTGGTGGTGCCGAGCTTCTCCTCAGCGGCGGCAAGGCTGCGCTGTTCGGCAGCCTCGCGCGGGACCATGGGGGCGATGTTAAGGCCCATCCAGTCACCGGATTCGCTGATGACGCGCGTGATCAGCCCTTCTGCCGGAGGAGCACCCGCCAGCGCGCCGTTCATCGCCGCGCCTGCGCTTTCGCCGAAGATGGTGACGCGCGAGGGATCGCCGCCAAAGGCCGCGATATTGTCGTGCACCCATTGCAGCGCGGCAATGGCATCGCCCATGGCCTGATTGCCGCTGGCACCGTCAGGGCTGGCGGCGGTCAGTTCAGGATGGGCGAAGAAGCCGAGCGAGCCGACGCGGTAGTTGAACGTGACCACCACCACGCCTTTCTTCGCCAGCTGGTCGCCCTGGCTGAACGGTGAAGAGCCGCCGCCTTCGTTATAAGCGCCGCCGTAGAGCCAGACCATCACCGGCAGATTGGCATCGGCCTCGCTCGCCGGGGTCCAGACGTTCAGATAGAGGCAGTCTTCCGACATGCCGGGGCTGTCGGGCATATCGGTGGCAGAATTGACCGGAAAGCGCTGCGGAGCGGGGTTCTGCACGCAGCTGTCGCCCCAGCTATCTGCCTGGCGCACGCCGTTCCAATTGGCCGCGGGCTGCGGCTGCTCCCAGCGCAGCTCGCCCACTGGCGGCGCGGCAAAGGGAATGCCCTTGAACACCGAAACGCCTTCGACCTTGCCCGAAGTGCCCTGCAACAGACCGTTCTCGGTCTTCACCGTCCTGTTGGCGAGCGATGCTTCGGGCGCTGGCGTGGCTTGCGCAGTGGCACTGTCGGTCGTGGCACAGGCGGAGAGGCCAAGGCAGGCAAGGGCGGTGAGTGCGCTACGCGCAAACGAGGTGAGCATTAGTGGGCATCCCTGTTGTGTCGCGGCCTTCTGCGGGCCGCAAAGCTGGCTGGCGGACGCTCACCCGAGCGTCCGCCAGTCCCTGACGCTTAGTGCGAAGTGTTGGTCGCCGCGTCTTCTTCGCTCAGCGCCTCAAGCCCGGCGCGCGAAGCGGTGATGTAGTTGCGCGGCTGCACGTTGCCCTCGTGGCAGGCATATTCGAAGAACGCGTAGTCGTTGTTCTGCGTCCAATCGAGGCGTGCGGTCCACTTGTCGGTGAAGACCTCGGGGTCATTGTAGGTCAGTTCGTAAACGATGTGGCCCGGATCGGTCATGGTCAGCCGCTCGGTGACCTTGGCGTTCTCGCCGGTCGGGATGGTGTTGAACGGCGGCACGCCCATGGTCGCCATGTTGAGCGGCGAGGGGCCACGGTTGTAGGTATCGTGCGGCACGCTGTCACCGGCGACGATGTTGGTGGTTTCGACCACCAGCGTGTTGCCTTCCCAGTAGCCGATCGACTGGCCCATCCATGTGCGCACCTCTGCCGGCCAGCGCATGGCGGCAATTTCCGACTTGTCCTTCACGATCGGGATCACGCGCGCATCGTGGATCATCTCCAGCTGGATCACGACAACGCCCGGCGACTGCATCACGCGGATGCCGTTGTTGTAGCGGAACGGGAACATCGAAGCGGGGAAGCCGCGGGTGATGCAGCGGTCCCAGGTGTCGAAATCGCCGAGCCACTCGAAATTGGTGTTCGGCGTCCAGCTTGACCGGCCGGCCTGATAGCGCTCCTGCGCCTCGGCGGTCAGGCCGGGGAGCTGGCCGTTGGCCGGATAGACCAGCAGCGAGGTGCGGCGGCCCGAGGCATCCGATTCCACCCAGTGGCCCATGCCGATGGTGCCGGCTTCTTCCTCAGCGGCATAGGCCGCATCGGAGCGCCCGGCCTGTTCCTGCCGGGCGGCATATTCCTCTTCGGTGAGGTAGAAGCGGTCGCCATACTGCGCCGGACGGTTCATCGGCAGGCTGGCGATGTTGTCGATCGGATAGGTGCCGCGCAGGTCCGGGGCGCCCCAGCTGGTCTTGGGCGGATCGTAGTCGGTCGGCACCGGGGCGATGGTGGTCAGATCGTCGGGCACGACGTTTTGCGCCGCAGCGGGCGTGGCCAGCGCCAGCGAGCTGGCCGACAGAACGAACAGCGTTCGTCCGAGCATGGTTGTCAACTTGGTCATTGCGTTCTCTCCTGAAATCGGTTGGCGGCCAGACCCCCTGTCAGGCCACCAGGAAAATCAATCTTCGCGGCGTTTGAGGCCTCCGGCGGCCGGGTCCATTGCCGGGGGCGGGCCGGCATCGTCGCCGACGGGTTCGAGCATCTGGCCACGGGCATATTCCTGCTCGCGGCGGGCGCGGTCAGAGTTGATGTAGCCGCGCAGCTGCACGTTGCCTTCATGGCAGGCATATTCGAACATCTGGTAGTCGTCGTCGCGCGTCCAGTTGACGCGCAGGGTGAAGGGCGCGGTCCAGACGACCGGGTCCTCGTAGGTCATTTCGTAGGTGATCGTATCGGGGCCAACCATGGTGAAGCGTTCGACCACCTTGGCCTGCTCGCTCACCGGGGTGGTGTTGTTGCGCGGAACGCCGAGCGTGCCGTTCGAAAACACCGATGCGCCGGTGGTGAGGTTGGTCGTCTCGACCTCGAGCGTGTTGTGATCGACCCAGCGGCCCCGGCTCGATCCGTACCAGCCCGTGACGGCCTCGGGCCAATGCCCGCCTTCGCCCACCGGTATGACGCGCGTGCCGAGCATCTCGATCACGATCGCGACCTGTCCGGGCGACTGGAAGATGCGCAAGCCGTTGTTGTAGCGCGCCGGATACATCGCGGCGGGGAAGCCGCGCGTGATGCAGCGGTCGTAGGTGTCGAAGTCGTCGGTCCAGTCGTAGGTCTGCCCGATCAGCCAGCTTGAGCGCATCAGCGCCGAGCGGCGGCGGCCTTCGTCGGTCCATTCGGGCAGGCGGCCGTCAGAGGGCGAGACCACTGCCGAGGTGCGCCGAACGCCTGCCTCGAACTCGATCCAGTGACCCAGTCCGATGGTCGATTGCTCGTCTTCGACCTCGTAGGCTTCTTCCAGCGCCTCGACCTTGCCTTGTTCGGCGGCCATTTCCTCGTCGGTTTTCCAGAACCGGTCGCCATATTGCGCGGGGCGGTTGACCGGGAGGTCGGCGATGTCGTTGATCGGCCAGCTGCCGCGCAGGTCCGGGACGCCCCACGAGGTGAGGCTGGGCTGATAGGCATCGGACACCGGCGGCATCACGGTAAGGTCGTCCGGTACCTCCTGCGCCGTGGCGGGCAGCGCGAGGACAAGACCGGCGGCGCCGATCAGGAACAGTGTTTGTTTCATTGCGTCTCTCCCCCAGTCTTGCGTTCAGGGCGGGCTGCTGCCTGCGCCAAGCGCTGCAGCACCCCGCTGCCCGTCATCGTCACTGGCCCTCGGGCAGGGCGAAGGTGACGTATTTGCTCGGCCCCGGCTCGGGCAGGCCAAGGCCGCCCGCGAAGTGGCCCACGCCGCCAACCGGCACCGTGATGTACTCGCGCCCGTTCACCGAATAGATCGCCGGAACGCCCTCGGTCGCGGCATCGAAGCGGTGTTCCCACAGCACTTCACCGGTATCGGCATCGCGGGCGCGGAAGGCCCGATCGGTCGCGGTGCCGACGAAGATTAGCCCGCCTGCGGTTGCTACGGGGCCACCGCGCGGAGCCTGCGCGCCAACGCCGGTAATGCCCTTTTCTTCCAGCGTTAGGATCTCGCCGTTGGGCACTTCGTAGAGCTTCTCGCCGGTGGTCATGTCGTAAGCCGTGAGCAGCGAGAAGGGCGGCTCGATCGGAACCATACCATTGGACTGCAACCAGAAGTTGGTCGGCCAGCGATAGGGCATCACGTCGGGATCATCGCTGTTCGGCATGGCCTCCAGCGCGCTTTCGCGCTTGTCAGGCATGAGGTTTAGCAGCAGCGGCAGCTCGCGGCTGACGACATAGACGCGCTTCCTCACCGGGTCGCTGGCAACGCCGCCCCAGTTGGTGCCGCCATTGTGGCCCGGCAGTGAGACCGATCCGGTGCCAAGGCTCGGCGGGGTGAACAAGCCCTCGTTGCGCGCGGTGGCGAGCTGTTCGCGCACCTTGGCCTGATCTTCCTCGGGAAGGTAGGGGTTGATCATCGTGGCATCGAAGTGATCGCGCCCGTAGCGTTCGGGCCAGGTCGGGACCGGCTGGGTGGGCGAGCTGTGTTCCCCCGGCACGTCCGACTGCGGCACGGCCACCTCGTCGATCGGCCAGATTGGCGAGCAATCGCGGCGGTCGAGCACGAACAGGAAGCCCTGCTTGCTTGGCTGGATAAGGATCGGCACGTCCTGGCCATCGTGCCGAATCGTCATCAGCTTGGGCGCGGTCGGCAGGTCGAAGTCCCACAGGTCGTGGTGGACGGTCTGGAAGTGGCAAATGCGTTCGCCAGTTTCGGCATTGAGCGCCAACACCGAGTTCGCGAACAGGTTGTTGCCGGGGCGGTTGCCGCCGTAGAAATCGTAGCGGGCGGTGCCGGTGGGGATATAGGCGATGCCCGTTTCCTCATCGACTGAGAACTCCGACCAGTTGTGCACGCCGCCGAACTTCTCGCGGTCCTTGGTCGGCCATGTGTCGGAGCCGAACTCGCCCTCGCGCGGGACGACATGGAACACCCATTTGAGCGCGCCCGTGCGCACATCATAGGCACCAATGTCGGCGGGAGACGAGGCGTAGTCATAGTGCCCGGCGGGCAGCGGCAGGATGATCGTATCCTTGTAGATGCGGCCCGGATTATCGTTCATCAGCGGACCGTTGGGCGCGGTGCCGTCGGGTCGCAGGATGTTGCGCAGGTCGACCCCGCCATCTTCGCCGAAATCCTCGAAGAATTCGCCCGTCTTGGCGTTGATCGCGCGCAGACGACCGTCGTTTTCGACCATCAGGCGTTCTTCGGTGCCGTCAGCGCTGGCCCAGTAGTTGATGCCGCGCGCGCCGATGCGCCCCTCGATGTTCGAGCGCCACAATTCGGTGCCACTGGCCGGATCAAGCGCGACGAGATTGCCGTCGCCCGCCAGAACGATCATCCGTCCGCCCGCCACGATCGGGTTGAAACGCGGGGGCTGGCCTTCGCCGGTGGGGAATTCCCACGCGACTTCGAGCTGGCTGACATTGTCGCGATTCACCTGGTTGAGCGGCGAATATTGCGACGATTCCGGGTCGCCGAGGTAGGCGCTCCATTCAACATTGGCGAGCGAAACCGGGGTGCTGCTCAGGCTTTCGCCCGGCGCGGTGGCACAGGCACCCAATGAGAGCGCCAGCGCTGTGCCCAGCATGAAGCCCGGTACGCGGCGCCAGCCCGGCTTGGTTTCGGTTGCCATAATCTTTCCTGCTCCCACAGTTCTGCGCAGCCGTGTTCGGCTGATCCCGAACGCCTGCCTAGCCTCTTCACGGGGCATTCAACAAGGGGCAAAAAGGTATCGAGTTTGACAAAATCCGAAATAATGCCGGTCTGGCGCTGATTGGCCGGGTGTTACTCCCCGGTGCTCTCGGCTTGCAGCTCGTGCCCCGTAACCGTGCCCTCGGGCCCGGCGTCTGCCCCTTCAAGCGGACGGTCGATCTCGGCATTGGCGGCGAAGATAGTTGAGTTTGTCATTCCGCCGCTCGCCTCGAGCCGCAAGGTGACATTGTCCAGGCTGCGGTTCTGCCAGAACCAGCCGTGAATGCCGCTAAACGGGGCGGTGTAGGTGCCCGTCATCGCACTGGCATCGCCAATGGCGTAGCTCTCGGTCATGGCGGTGCCGCCGTCGAAGGGGTGGGCGTGCATGTCATAGTGCAGTTCGCCCGTGGCCTGCCAGCTGAAGGCGATCGTTGCACCCTCGGGGATCGTGTACTTGAACTCGACCGATTCGAACGGGGCCAGTTCATATTCCCAGCTGTCGATCACGCCGTCGAGCGGGGCGGGGGCGCTGTCGGAAACGACCAGAACTTCCTGCTTTTCCATCCGCTCGTTGCCGCGCAGCGTTTCCTCGCCGACCGGATCGGCAATCTCGGTGAGGCCCAGTTTCTCGCCCACGCCGGTGGGATCGTAACCGGTCTCGGCAGGCAGGACGAACAGCACCGCAACGGCGCCAACCAGCACCAGCAGGATTACGATGATCCATGGGAGTTTCGACTTGGCGGCGGTTTGGGTCATGACGAGAAGTATCCTGATAATTGTACGAAAGTGAGAGCGAGGCCGACGCAGATCAGCGCTACGTTGGCGACTTTGGCGAAGGCGGCGAAGCCCGGACGGTCACGCCAGATGCCAAGCAGCAGCACCACGAATGTGAGCACGAGAACCTGTCCGAGTTCAACCCCGATATTGAATGAGATCAGGTTGATGAGCCGGCCATTTGAGGACATGTCGAGGTCCAGCACCTTGGTGGCGAGGCCCAGGCCATGGAACAGGCCGAACACCAGCACCGCGATGCGGGTGTCGAAATTCAGACCAAGCCGGGCAAACCCGCCGAGGTTCTCCACGCCTTTGTAGATCACCGAGAGGCCGATAATCGCATCGATGATATGCGCATTGCCGCCGATCCCCAGCAGCACGCCGCCCAGCAATGTTAGCGAATGGCCGATGGTGAACATCGAGACGTAAAGCACCACGTCCTTCAGTCGCCGCAGGAAGAACACCACGCCGACAAGGAAGGCGATGTGGTCGTATCCCGTCACCATGTGCTTGGCGCCGAGATAGAGGAACGGGATTGGCGCAGGTCCGTCGATCGACTGGACGAAGGCCTTGTCACCTTCCGCTACGTCATGCGCGAGCGCTGGCTCGGCCAGCATCAGCGCAACCAGCGTAAGTGTCGCCAGCGCGGCCAGCGGCGCGGCAGAGGCCCGTTCAGGAGACCTGGGCATCGCCCGCAGCCGTCTCTAGCTGGGCGGGAGGATACATCTGGTGGCAGGCCGAGCACACGTTGTAGACGGTGCCGCCCTCTTCAAACACGGCGTCGGGGTCCTTCGCCAGCGCGGCGTCCTCGGCCTGCTTGGCCGCTTTCGCGAGACCATCGGCAAAGACCAGCCAGTCTTCGCCGCGATCATTGGCATAGCCTTCGGTCTGCAGTTCGGCGGCGAAGTCCTGAAGCTTGTGCGCGGCGTCGGCAACTTCGGTCCATTCCTCTTCGGTCTTGGGCTCGAATTCCTCCTCGACCACCGATCCGTCAGGCTCGAGCCGGCTTTCGAACTTGACCGCCCCCCAGTAGATCTCGGCCGTCGGCTGAACCTCGTTCACCATCATTTGCTGGACGGTGCCATAGGGCAGGTCGGCATGGGTGGGCTCGTTGGAGCAGGCGGCCAGAGCCAGCAGCGGGAAGAGGGCGATGCGGCTTGTCCGCAAAGGCAAAAATTTGGTCATGGAAACGTTTTTATCCTCTCAAGCTGCCGCCAACCTGACACCTGACGTTGACAATGTCTGTTTTATTCCGTCAAGCGCTGCTGCGTAAATCTCCCATAAAGCTTGCGATGTCCATAGCAGGTTTAAAGAGGACGCGGTTGCTATTATAACTCGCGTGATAATTATGTTCTGGAAGGATACTGACCTATGGTTTTCGACATGACCGCGTTTGGCAAACTGACCCGCGCTGGCATCGCGGCGATTGGGCTTGGCGCGCTGGCCGTGCCTGCCATCGGCGCGTTGGCCATGCCGACCGAGGAAGCGGGCGATCAGGCCCCCGCCGATGCCCCGCTGACCGCCGATCAGATGGCCGAAAGCAAGGCGCTGTTCAGCCAGTTCAGCTGCGGCGCCTGCCATGCGCTGTCGGAAGCTGGCGGGACCGGCCACATCGGCCCCGAATTCGACGGCAACGAGGGGCTCGACAAGGGCTACATCGTCAACATGGTCAACAACGGCCAGGGCGCCATGCCGAGCTTCGGCGGGATGATCGACGAGGGGCAGATCGAGCAGCTCGCGACCTACATCATGCAGGTCAAGAAGTAGGCGCTGCACTCCATTGCATTGAAAAAGGGCCGGGGAGCAAATGCTCTTTCCGGCCCTTTTCATGATCAGTCTGCAGGCGTTATCGGCGGTGTCGAGGCGCTGGTCTGGGCGAAGTAGTTGGTGACCCCGTCCGGATCGTTCAGCCAGACCGTGGTGAGGCCGAAGCCGGTCAGGCGATTGAGCGGCGTCTCCACCGCAATCCCGCGATGCTTGCCGCGGGCATCGACCAGAGCCGCATCGCTGACAACGTACTGGATGCCGGACGAGCCGGTGTCGGCGGGCAGGTTGTCACCCATCTTGTAAAGCAGCAGCATCGTCTCGCCATGGGCATAGGGATAGATGGTGGTGCCAAGCATGGGTGCCTCGTAGGCGGGCAGCTCCTCCAGCCCCACGAAGTCGCGATAAAACGCGCGGCTTTCCTCGATATTCGAGACATGGATGCCAACCCCGACGCCATCGTCGGAATGGTCGAGCGCGTCGGGAGTTGCCAGAAGCACGATGTCGAGCCCCGCCGGATCGCTGACCAGCGCTTGCGCCACGCCGTCGGGGCGCTCGACGAATTCGGGTGCCTCGAAGCCTGCGTCCACGAAGCGCTGGCGCACCAGCTCGGCATCGGGATAGCGCAGCAGCAGGAACCGGATTCCCGTGCCGCCGGCATAGCCGCCCTCGAGGTTATACAGCCGGTCGCCCTGCTGCCCCGCCGAAAGCTTGATCTGCATCGAACCGACCCCGGTAAGGATCATCTGCTGGGTGCTGGTAAGCTGGATCGGGTTCAGCGAGCGCAAGGCCAGAGCCTCGGTGTAGAACGCCACCATCTGATCGGTGAGGCCCCGCGGGAAGCGGCGGAATACGTTCATGCCGTCGGCGGTGAACAGCGCGGCATTGCTGGCGTCCAGCTGGGCCTCGCTCAACTCGCCGGGTTTGTAGGCAAGGTCGGGGTCGGTATCGAGCACCGCGCCTTCGGGGGTGGTGACGACGCCCGTATCTTGCGCCGTGGCACCGCTAGCCACGAGCGCGAGCGCGGCCACGCCCAGCAGGATCTTGTGCATTGTTCCTCTCCTAATCTTTCGGCAGAGCCCAGACGATCACGCTTTCGGCATTGGCCGGAGCACCGTTTTCGTCAAGCACCAGCTTACCCGTGTTGCCGGTGGCGACCACCGCGAGATATTGCCGATTATCCTTGCCGAGATAGCTCATCGGGATCGTTTGCGCAGCATAGTCGAGCTGTTCGCTCCACACGAGTTCGCCAGTACGGCTGTCGAAAGCGCGGAAAATTCCGTCGCTGGTGGCGCCGATGAAGACCAGCCCGCCAGCGGTGACCGTCGCCCCGCCGAATGAGTTGTTGGCGCCGGTGTCACGTCGGCCCTCGGGCAGTTGCGGGGTGGTGCCGAGCGTGCTGGCCCAGGCGATTTCACCCGTGTTGGCATCCACCGCGATCATCCGGCCCCACGGCGGACGGATGCAGGGCAACCTCACGCTGCGGCCGTCCTCATCCTTGAAGCTGGCGTTGAAGCCTGAATAGGCACCCGGTCCGATCAGGCTGCCACGGTCATAGGGCTGGGTCGAACCGCGCGTCCCGTTGCCATAGTTGCCTTCGGGGTCGCGTTCCTCGATCCAGCCGATCGAGCCGCCCTCGGTGATGTTGACGTAGACATAGCCGGTGGTGGGGTCGGCCGCGCTGCCGCCCCAGACCGAACCGCCATTGTGCGGCATGTTGATCGAGCCACGCGGCGGATCGCCCTCCTTATGCAGGAAGAACGGGGTGAACGGCCCGGAATTGAAGAACTGGCCGCCGTAGCTGTCGAGCAGGGCGCGGCAGGCGGCGGCGTGTTCCTCGTTGGTATCTTCCGCTGTGACCACATCATCGGGGCTCCACCACATGCGCTGCAGCGGCTCAGGCTTGACCGGCATCGGCTGCGTTGGGGAATACCATTCGCCCGGCACATCGCCGCGCCCGACGAGCTGTTCGCGCACGCCGTGGACCGGTTCGCCGGTGTTGCGATCGAGGATATACATCAGGCCGTTCTTGCCGGTCAGCGCCAGTGCCTTGATCGGGGTGCCGTCCTTCACCACGTCGACCAGCACGGGCGGGGCGGGCAAGTCCCAGTCCCACAGCTCGTGGTGGATCGCCTGGAAGTGCCACTTGTACTCGCCCGTATCGATGTCGACCGCGACGAGGGAGTTGGCGAACAGGTTGTCGCCCGGGCGGTCGCCGCCCCAGTAGTTCTGGCCGGGGCTGCCGAGAGTCATATAGAGCGTGTTGGTCTCGATATCGGCGGTGGTGTACCAGACCCACATGTTCGCGCCGGGGCGATCCTCCCAGCCATCGTCAAGCCAGGTTTCGTGGCCGAACTCGCCCGGATGCGGGATGGTGTTGAAGGCCCATTTGAATTCGCCGGTAACGGCATCGAAGGCGCGGGTGTCACCGTCCGGCCCCTTGTCCAGCTCGGGCGTGAAGGCACCGATCACCAGCGTATCGCGGAAGACGCTGGGCGGGTAGAAATAGCTGGCACCCTCGAACGGAGCCACGCCGTTATCGCCGAAGCCGGTTGCCAGTTTCCCGTCCGAGGCGTTGAGCGCGACCAATGCGTTTCCGGTCGAATAGAACACCCGCGGTCCGTGCGTAGCATCGCCGGGCCAGAAGGTGACGGCGCGGCGCACCGTGGCGTCTTCGACCTGGTGGCGCCAGATTTCGCGGCCGGTGTCGGCTTCGAGCGCGACGACGGCATTGCCTGTCGGCAGGTACATCCGACCGTCGATCACCAGCGGCACCGTGCCCGCCATGATCGAACCGCCGCCTTCCGGGCGCAGCTGGAATTCCCACGCCCGCTCTAACTGGCCAACGGTTTCGCGCGAGATCTGGTCGAGCGGGACATAGCGCTGGCCCGAATGGTCGCGGGCATAGAGCGGCCAGTCACCCGGGGCATATTCCTGCGATATCGCGGGCAGGGGCTCCTGCGCCTGAACCGCAGCCAGCCCCACGAACACGCTCGCCGTAACCAGCGACTTGATAAGAATTCGCATCCACCCATCCCAAATATAATGTCTGTGATGAATTAGTTACAAAAACTAATGATCTGTCAAGTCCTGATCGCCCAACCAGTGCGAAAGGAGGGCGGCAATCTCGTCGCTGTTGCGTTCGAGCTGCATGGCGTGGCCGTTGCCGTGGATGCCGTGCTCTTCGAGCCTGAGGTGCTCGACCCGGCACCCGGCCTGCGCGAGGAAGTGGACCATGGCGTGGTTGTCGCCCGCCATCCAGCTCGCCTCGGCGGTGACGACGACGATCGGCATCCGCGCCAGATTGGGCAGTCGGCGTGCGGGTTCGGCCTGCACCTTGTAGGCGACGAGCCCTTCTCCCGGCGAGGGCTGGTTGGCGCTGCCCGGAAACTCGCCCTCGGCCAGCGGCGGGTCGAAGGTGAGCGGGGCATGGGTAATGCCATAGGGCAGCGCGCCGCTGATCGCCGCGAATGGCGGGCCCAGCGGCTCGACCGCGATCACGGCACGCACCAGCTCAGGCCGCGCGTCGGCGATCAGCCAGCCCGGAGGGCCACCGGCGGAATGGGTGAGCAGCACCGCCGGGCCGATCAGGTCGAGCAGCTCGGCCCCGGCGCGCTGGGCGTCGATCTGGCTTTGCGCTTGGTCGGCGAGTGTGGGGCCGGTCCCGGCGAGGAACGACAGGAAAGCGGGATCATCAAGCGTGCCATCGCCCGGCCACTGGCTGTGCAGCTTGGCCTGCGGATAGTTGTCGTCGAAGGTGCCGGGGCGGGTGAACAGCCGTTCTAGAAACACGGTCGGGCCGGGCTTGCCCATTTCGCCCTGAAACTCCGGGTTGAATGGGCTGCGGCCATGCTGCGGGCGGTCGACCAGATAGACCGCCCAGCCATTTCGCACGAACCAGTGGACCCAGCCTTCGCGCCCGTCAGCGGTGCCGAGGAAGTCGGTGCCCTGACCGCCGCCGCCGTGGATCATCACGATGGGCAGGTCGTGCGTCAGCTCGCGTGGAATCCAGTACTCGACATATTGCTGCCCGCGCATGGCCTTGCCCGCCGCCGGGTGGTCGATCAGCTCGCCGCCGGTCCAGAAGAAGCCGTGTGCTGCGAGTTCGAGCGGGGTATCGGCTCCGGCGGCATGGAGGTCGGCGGGGCGATAGGAGCGGGTCAATGGATCTGACCCTGCCGATCACCGATATTGATCGCCACCCGGTCGCTCGGATCGGCGTCCTTCCAGCGCGAGCCGGGGCGCAGCGTGTCGCCGATCACCTTGTAGGCGAACAGCATCAGCAGCGCGCCGCTATCGGGATTGTCCTTCAGCGCCTTCACGTGGGCGAGGTCTTCCTGCCGCTTGGCGGGATCAGCCTCTTGCAGCATCCGCTTGTTCTCGGTCGCGGCGGGGGTGACGACGTCCCAGAAGATGCGACGGCGCTCGTCGGAGAAGCGGCCTAGCACCTCCTCGCTTTCCTCACCGCGCAGCACTGCGCCGAGCACGTCGGCCAGCACCACGCCGGTCCAGACGCCCGAGGTCAGGCCAAGCCCGCCGCAAGGGTTGGTGGCATGGGCGGCATCACCCGCCAGCAGCACGCGCCCCTTGTGCAGCGTTTCGCCTGCGCGCTGGTGCAGCATGTAGGGGCTGGAGGAGCCAATCCGGTAGTCCTTCCGCCCCTGCATAAACCACTCGTAACGCTGGTGAATGCGCTCTTCGTAGGTTTCGAGCGGGAGGCTGGCGTCCTCCATATAGGTGCAGCGCCACAAGCCTTCGCGGTCAAGCTGCGCGATCACCGCCATGTTGACCGGGTCGCAGACGAAATTGGCCTGCTGGTAGCCAAGCTCCTTGAACGGGAAATAGACGTTGGTGGCGACGAAGCGCTCGGGCCAAGTGTGGCCTTCGAATTCGATTCCCGCCAACTTGCGCACGGTGCTGCGCGCGCCGTCCGCCCCGATCAGCCACTTGGCGGTGAAGGTCTGTTCGCCTTGTTCGCCCGTGGTCGTCACCGAGATCGTTTCGCTGCTCTCATCGAGCGCCGTCACCTCATGGCCGAACAGCACCTCGACACCGAGCTTGCGGGCATGGTCCATCGCCACGCGGGCGACCTCGTGCTGGCCGACGTGGAGCTGGTAGTCGTAGGGGATGCCCTCGATGGGGTCGGTCACCACCACGGCGGAGTAATCGAAATCGGGGATGTGGGTGCCGAACGTGTCGTTTTTGAAGCCGATCTCCAGCAGCTCGGGCAGCAGGCCCAGCTCTTCGAGAATGATCAGCGTGGAGGGGAAGTAGACCGCAGCGCGTGGGCTGTCGATGATGTCGGGCTCCTTCTCCAGCACGCGCACGGTGGCGCCCGCCTGCGCCAAGGTAAGCGCGGTGAGCAGGCCCACCGGGCCAGCGCCGACAATCAGGACATCGGTGGATGCAGTCATCGTTCTTGCTCCTCTCCCGCGCGGCGTTCGGCTTCGCTCAGGACATAGCCGCGGATCGCCTCGGCTTGCTCGGCGTCGATCCAGGGGGCAAAGCTGATCATGCCCTTGTCCTTAAGCGCCCCGCTGATCACCACCTGCTGCCAGGCTTGGGCGTTCGTCGCATAGGCGCTGCGCATCAGGTTGGGGTTGACCGGGCCATTGTGGCAAATGCTGCAGAAGGCGAAGAACTGCTTTTGCCCCTCGGCCAGCTGCGCCGGGGTGAAGCTCTCGTCGCTACGGGCATAGGGGGCGGGCTTCCATTCGGGCAGCTTGGGAATTGTGCCCGTACCGCCGATCTTGAACACCAGCAGCGCGCCGTTGGGCGGCGGGCGGCGCATCCAGTCGCTTTGCGTTGCCATGCCCATCGAGCCGCCATAGCCCGCCATCACCGCGACATATTGCACCCCGTCGACACGGTAGGTGATCGGCCCGGCCATGATCCCGCGCTCACCCTGCCAGCTCCACAGCTCCTCGCCCTTGTCGGCGCTGTAGGCCATGAAGCGGCCATCGGGCAGGCCCTGGAACACGAGGTTGCCACCGGTCGCCAGCGTGCCGCCGTTCCATGGCCAGTCGCGGCGGATCTCCCACACCTTCTCCTGTTTGACCGGGTCCCAGGCGGTAAGCTTGCCGTAGGTGATCGAGGAGAGGTAAGCGCGCCGCGCCTCGGGTGTGGCACCGGGCACAGAGCCTTCGGGCGGAGCCATGAAGGTAACGCCGGTGTTCCAGCGCCCGATATGCCGCTCGAAATTGGCATCGTCGGCATAGGCGCCCGGCACCTCCATCACGGGGATGTAAACGAGGCCGGTTTTCGGCGAATAGCTCATCGGGTGCCAGGCATGGGCCCCGATCCCCATCGGCGTGATGAGGTAAGGCCCATTGGCAAAGCGCGCCTCGGGCACTTCGACCGGGCGGCCCGTTTCCAGATCGATTTTCTCGGCCCAGTTCTGTGTCGCATAGGGCTCGGCGCTGATCAGCTTTCCGGTCGCGCGGTCGATCAGATAGAAAAAGCCGTTCTTGGGCGCCTGCATGGCGACCTTGCGCTCTTTCCCGTCGATTTCGAGCGTCGCCAGCGTGATCTGCTGAGTAGCGGTGAAGTCCCAGGTTTCGCCGGGGTTGATCTGATAGTGCCACTTGTACGCGCCCGTATCGGGATCAAGCGCGAGGATCGAGGATAGGAACAGGTTGTCACCCTTGCCGTCGGAGCGGACGCGGTGGTTCCACGGCGCGCCGTTGCCGACGCCGATCAGCAGCTGGTTGAAATCGGGATCGTAGACGATCGAATCCCACACGGTGCCGCCGCCGCCCAGCTCCCAATAGTCGCCGAACCAGGTCTCGCCCGCGAACTGTTCGAAGGCTTCGTCCGAGGCTGCGCCGTCGGGGCCATCGGCCGGGTTGCCGGGTACGGTGTAGAACCGCCAGACGAGCGAGCCATCGTTCGCATCGTAAGCCGAGATATAGCCGCGCACGCCCATTTCCGCGCCCGAGTTGCCGATCAGCACCTTGCCGCGCACCACACGCGGCGCGCCGGTGATGGTGTAGGGCTTGGACTGGTCGACGGTGACCACGTCCCACAGCTCTTCGCCGGTGGCGGCATCAAGCCCGATCAGCCGCCCGTCGATGGTGCCGACGAAGACCTTGCCGTCCCACACGGCCACGCCGCGGTTGACCACGTCGCAGCAAGCATCGGCACCCTTGGCTCCGTCGACCTCGGGATCGTACTTCCACAGCACTTCGCCTGTGGCAGCATCCAGCGCCCAGACCTTCGACCAAGCGGTGGAGATGTACATCACCCCGTCGACAACGATCGGGGTCGCTTCCTGCCCGCGGTTGGTGTCCAGTTCCACCGCATAGGCGAGGCTCAGTTCGCCCACGTTGCCGTCGTTGATGTCTTCCAGCGGGCTGAAGCGCTGCTCAGCATAGGTGCGACCGGTGGTGAGCCAGCTGTCGGGATCGCTTTCGGCGGCGAGCAGCCGGTCTTCGTCAAGCGCGTCCGCTTCGTTGGCGCTGCATCCCCATAGCATCGCCGCGGCACTCAGGGCTGCCAGGCCCTTGGCAATTGCCACCATAATTCTCTCTCTCTCCCGATCCGGCCCGATTCTTCGCGGTGCCATCATCACAAATGTTAGGTTATCGAGCGCGTCCCCTTGAGTCCATCAGGCAGGCGCGTGGGGCGCTGATCGGGGCCAATTTCGAACAGTACATCGGCGCGCGCGGGCATTTCGGCGAGTTGGTGACGGGTCAGCCGTTCGTAGTGGTCGAGGAAGCGGGTGAGGGCGGTCTCGTCCATCAGGCCCGGAGCGCCGGGGGTGGCCTCGGCCAGCTTGTGCTCCTGCAAGCGGCGGTTGGCGGCGACCGCCTCGAACCCCTCCACCTTGAGCATCACCAGCAGGTCGATCTGCGCGAACAGGTCGGCATAGTCGCCCGCGAGGAAGCGGTTGACGAGCCCGCGCCACACGCCGCCGCGATCCTCCTCGGCTTCGAGCTGGTTGATCGCTTCGGCAAGCGCAGCTGGATCCTGCGGCGCCGCGCCCACGCACCAGCCTTCGAACAACAGCACATCAACCGGGCCGCTCACCACTTCGCCTGCGTCGGCGCGATCATCGACCGACTTGTCGAACCGGGGCAGGGTGAATCCGCGGCCCGCCAGCATGTCCTCGATCAGGCCGAGCGCCATGCCCACTGCGTGCGTTCCCGGCACCCCGCGCGTGGCGAACAGCGGGTGGACCTTGGCGGCCATGTCCGCCCGCTCGGCACGGGTGAGGTAGAGGTCGTCGAGCGAAAGCGTCACCACCCGCAATCCGCGCGGCTTGAGCAGCACTTCGAGGAAGCGGCACAGCGTCGATTTGCCCGACCCTTGCGCGCCGTTGATGCCGACGATCAGCGGTTTGTGCGTCGTCGCCTCGCGCGCGATGCGGTCGGCGAGCGGCTGCCAGAAGCGCTCGACCACCTCGCGATAGTCGTCAGGCAGTCGCTCGGCTGCGATCAGCGCGGCGACAGCATCGCTCATGCGACCGGATCGGGCAGCGGCTGGCCCTTGGCGAAGGCCTCGACATTGGCGAGCGCGCGCATACCCATTGCCTCGCGGGTCTCGGCATTGGCGCTGCCGAGGTGGGGCAGGAGCACCACGTTCTCCAGTGCGAGCAGGCATTCGGGCACCTGCGGCTCGGCGGGGTACACATCGAGCCCCGCGCCCGCGAGCTGGCCGCTGCGCAGGGCTTCGGCCAGCGCCTCGTGATCCAGCACGCCGCCGCGCGCGGTGTTGATGAGATAGCTGCCCGGCTTCATCGCCGCGAGCGCTGCGGCGTCAATCAGGTTGGCCGTTTCCGGTCCGCCGGGAATATGCAGTGAAACCACATCGGAAATCGCCAGCATTTGTTCGAGATCGGGATAGAACGTTCCGTCCACCTCGATCGCATGTGGCATTTCGCGGCGGGCATAGTAGGCCACCTTCATCCCGAACCCGTGATGCGCGCGCGCGGCGGTGGCTTGCCCGATCCGCCCGAAGCCGACACAGCCAAGCACCTTGTCTTTCAGAGCCGAGCCGATGAGATGTGTCGGGCGCCAGCCGGTCCAGTTTCCCGCACGCAGCTCGCGCTCGCCTTCGCCGGCGCGGCGCGTGGCCATCAGCATCAGCGTGAGCGCAATATCGGCGGTGGCGTCGGTCAGCACGCCGGGAGTGTTGGTCACGGCGATGCCCTTGGCCGTGGCGGCGGCGACATCGATATGGTCGAACCCGACGCCATAGTTGGCGATCAGGCGCACCCGGTCGCCGCCTGCGATAACGTCGGCATCGATCCGGTCGGATACGGTCGGACAGAGCACGTCGAAATCGTGCATCGCGGCGGCAAGATCGCTCTGTGACAAGGGGTTGTCATCGGTATTGAAGACCACGTCGAACTTTTCGCCCAGGGCCTTTTCGACCGCTTGGGGCCAGCGGCGGGTCACGAGAATACGCACTGGATTAGTCCTTCCCTGCGTCTTTGGCGGGTTAGCAGCGCAGCCTGCCTGCTCCACCATGCTTAGATTGCTATGGGTTGGTCGGGCAAAAGGAAAGGCGCTTGTGGAACAGTTCCCACAAGCGCCTCGCAAAGCTGTACGGCGAGATCGTCGCTAACCTCAGCTGTCTTTTTTTGTGATGAATTTCGTTTCTGCGCTGGTCGAGTCAGGCCCGGTGTTGCGCTTGAAAATACCGCCGAGGCCCGCCCCGCGGTTGAACGGGTCGGGGTCTCCTTCGCGCTGCTCGAGCCCGTAAAGGTTGAACAGGCCGGGATGCTGGCCGAGCCCGCCAAACAGGTCGCGCACGCGTTCGATCCAGTCGCGCAGCGGGTCGTCTGCCGCAAGCGGCGGGGTCTGCGCCAGCGAGGCCAGCCACAGGAAGCTGCCGATGATGCGATAGTCGGCATAGTTGGGCGTGTCGCCGCCGAGGAACTTGCTCTCGCGCAGGCCAAGACGCAGCGGCTCAAGGCTGGCCGAGATCGCTGCCAGCCGATCCTCGCGGCCCGCCTGCAGGTCTTCCAGCTTGCCGCCCAGCATCACCTCGCGCGAGCTGGTGATATAGTCCTTGTCGTGCTCGAAGCAGACATCGCGGTAGTCGGCGCAGTAGCTGCGCATCCATGGGCCGACGGCGGTGCTCCAGAACCAGGCGTCGAGCGTGCGGGTCATCACCGCCACGCTTTCGTGCGGGATCAGCAGCGGGCGTTCGGGGTAGGTCGCATCGAGATATTCAACGATGCCCCAGCTATCGAGCACCCATTTGCCATCATCGACGATGGCGGGCAGGCGCTCCGTCTTTCCGCCGGTGCGTTCCGCGATACCGGTGAAGCCGCCTTCCACGACATCGAGATCAAAACCCTTGTGCCGGACAGCGAACTTGGTGGCCCAGACGAACGGGCTGATAGTTGCGCCGGTGGAGACCTGCAGATCGTAGAATGTGATTGCCTTCGTATCAGCCATGGAGTCCTCTCGTTGATTTTGTCCGATGCGTAGTGCTTGCGCCGAGAAAAGGAAAGTGGGACTTGAGGCGCGATGACACAGATCGCCACGCTTTCCTTGCGCGAGCCGCTTGACACCCTCGCTTCCGGCCTTGGCCGCTCCTTCGCCGAGACGGGCTTTGCCATCGTGCGCGACCACGGGATTGCGCCGGAAACCATCGCCCGCGCCGATGCCGCGATGCGCGCGTTCTTCGCGCTGCCCGAGCCGGTCAAGCAGGCGTACCGGCTCGCCGGGCAGGGCGGCGCGCGCGGCTATACTCCGTTCGGGGCCGAACACGCCAAGGATGCCGCGGTGCACGATCTCAAGGAGTTCTGGCATGTCGGACGCGAACTGCCCGAGGGCGATTCGCTGGCGCGCTACATGCCCGTCAACGTCTGGCCTGCCGAGGTGCCGGACTTCCGCGCTGCAAGCCTCGCCCTGTTTGCCGAGTTCGAGGCGGCGGGCGGGCGCCTGCTGGAAGCCATCGCGGCGGCGCTGGGGCTGGCGCCGGGCTTTTTCGCGCCGACCGTGGCGCAGGGCAATTCGGTGCTGCGCTACCTGCACTATCCGCCCGTGGCGGCAGCACGCGAAGGTGCCGTGCGCGCAGCAGCCCATGAGGACATCAACACCATCACGCTGCTGCTCGGGGCCGAGGAGGCTGGCCTCGAACTGCTGACCAGCGATGGTGAGTGGCTGGCGGTAACTCCGCCCGAAGGCGCGCTGGTGGTGAATGTGGGCGACATGCTGCAGCGGCTGACCGCGGGCAAGCTACGCTCGACCACGCACCGGGTGGTGAACCCCAAGGGCGCGGCGGCGGCGCGGTCGCGCTACTCGATGCCGTTTTTCCTGCATTTTCGGCCCGACTACGTGATCGATCCGATTGGTGAGGGCGGCGAGGAGCCGATCACCGCCGACGACTATCTCCAGCAACGATTGCGCGAGATCGGGCTGATCTGAGGCGCAGACTGGTGGCGCTTGGGGAAACCGTCGGCGGGTGTTCTTCGACAAGCTCAGGATGAGCGGGGCGGTGTGCCTTAACCCAGCTTCGCCTCTTCCAGCTTCACCAGCCGCCACAAGGTCTTGAGCACGGGTGCTGCAAGGCCATGCGCTTCGGAAGCTTCGACGATGGCGCCGGCAATGGCATCGACCTCGGTGCGCCTGCCTGCCTTCACGTCCTGCAGCATCGAGGCCTCGTGATCGGCATGGTCTTTCATGCTCACCTCGGTGAGGTCGAGGATCGGCTGGGCATCGATGGTCACCCCGCTGGCGCGCGCGGCGGCCACGCCCTCGGCCACGGCCTCGCTAATCAGCGCGCGGCTTTCGGGATTGGCACCCAGAAAGCCCGGCGTGCGCAGCGTGAGCGCGCACATCGGGTTCATCGTGGCGTTGAAGATGGCCTTGCCCCAGATCGCGGCGTGGATTTCCGGGTCGAGCTGGGCGGGCAGGCCGCCCTCGGTCATGGCCTTGGCCACCTCAGCCGCAAAGGCCGGGTCGCCGCCGAAGGCCGGATAGAGCCGCGAAAAACCTTCGCCATGGCTGCGCACCTTGCCGGGGCCGACAAGATCGCTGGGCAGCATCGAAGCGCCAACCATCACCCGCTCGTCGCTCACGAAGCCGGCCAGCCGCCGGTCGTTGCCGAGCCCGTTCTGCAAGCTGAGCAGGTGCGTTTGCGGGCCGATGGCGGCCTTGATGCCTTCAAGCGCGCCCTGGGTGTGAAACGTCTTGGTGAACACCAACACGAGGTCGACCGGTTCGCTCACCTCGGCGGGAAGGGCGGCGCGGATCGGCAGGTGCTCCATCCCGTTGCGGGTATCGAGTTCAAGGCCATTGGCGTTGATCGCGTCAATATGCTGTTGGTTGACGTCGCACAGGATCACCTCGTGACCGGCGCGGTGAAAGGCCGCGCCATAGAGGCAGCCCATTGCGCCCGATCCCAGAACCAGAACTTTCATTGTGTTATTCCCCCATTCCTGCGCCAAGCAGCAGCAGCATTTTCACATCAATCGCGACCCCGCGCGCACGCGTATCGGCCACGAACTTTTCCAGATCCGCCAGTTTTACCCGGTGAACGATAATGTTCTCGTCATCTACCCCGCCGCCGCTGCCGACCTGCGTCAGCGCGCTCGCGCGCAACAGGGTAAAGCTCTCGCTGACCATGCCGGGGCTGGAGAAATACTCGCCGAGGTTTTCCCACTTCGCGGCGGCATAGCCGGTTTCCTCGATCAGCTCGCGCCGAGCGGCGGCCAATGGGTCTTCATCCTCGGACCCGTCTTCATCGCCAATCAGCCCGGCAGGAAGTTCGAGGCAGTTGCAGCCCAGCGGCACGCGATATTGCTCTACCAGCACCACATGGTCGCCATCGAGCGGAAGGATCACGGCGGCGCGAATGCCGCGTGCGCGCGCCACATATTCCCATTTCCCGCGGCGTTTGGCGGTGATGAACCTGCCCGCCCACATCACCTCTTCGGGCGCATCCGCATCGTCTGTTGCCATGGCGTGCGGCCTATCGGAGGACTAGAGTTCGATCAAGCGATCGGGCAGCTCGTTGATGTCGTCCTCGGCGCGGGGGAAGTGCGGCGAGAGCACCTTGCCGACATCGCGCACGCCCGCAGCAATGCCCTCGGCAAGGCAGCCCTTGCGGACCTCTGACAGCATGTCGGCCATGGCCTCGCCCCACACCTCGGCGGGGACGAGCTCGGCAATGGCGCTGTCGGCCACGATCTCGGCGCGGTGTTCCTTCATCGAGAGATAAAGCATCACCCCGGTGCGCCCATGGGTGCGGCTTTCGGCCCCGACCTTGAAGTGTCGCACCGCCGCGTCGCGCACCCGCGCACGCTTGAGCGGGCCGGGCACGAGCCGGAACTTGAGCGCGTCGATCAGCAGGATCGCCCAGGTGGCAGCAAACGAGACCACGCCGAGACCGAGCATCAGCGTGGTGAATTCGCCGGTGGTCCAATCGTGGCCCCAGCCGCCCCAAAGGCCGTCCCACAGGCCCGTGAAGACCATAGGGAAGGCCGCCATCACGCTCATCGCGGTGAAGGCGATGGCAGCGCAATAGGCCAGCACGACTTCAGCGTAGTTGTCGGAGGCGTCGGTGAGCACGGGGACTATCTCGCCCGAAGTGGTGAGTTCGGCCTGTGCCACCGCATCGGAGACGATCTTGTGCTGGGATGCATCGAGAAGTGCCATCGTCTACCACCCCCCGGAGGCGCCGCCGCCCCCGAATGAACCGCCGCCGCCGCCAAAGCCGCCGCCACCACCGAAGCCGCCACCGCCGCCCCAGCCGCCGCCACCGCCCCAGTCATCGCCGCCCATCGCGCCGCGGGTGATCGCCTTGCCGGCTTCCCACAGGATGATGTCGCCGACCACGCCGCCAACACCGCCGCCGCGATAGCGCCGCCGTCGGCCGCGCCCGAAGAAGGCCGGCAGGACGAAGAAGAACAGCAAGAAGCCGAGCCAGATCAGCCCGCCTGCCGGAATGCCGCCTTCGCTCTTGCGTTGCTGGCTGGCTTCCTGCGCCACGCGCGCGGCCTCCTCAGGAGGAAGTTCAAGCTGCGAGATGATCAGCGCGGCACCGAGTTTGATCCCGGCGGAATAGTCACCATCGCGGAAATAGGGCTTCATCTCCTCGACGTAGTCGTAGGCAAGGCCATCGGGGATGATACCCTCCAGCCCGTAGCCGACCTCGATCCGCACTTTGCGCTCGTTTGGCGCGACCAGCAGGATGATCCCGTCATTTCGCTCCGCATCGCCCAGCGCCCAGGCGCGGCCGAGCTGGTAGCCGTAGTCGGCGATGTCATAGCCATCGAGGCTATCCACCGTAGCGATCACGAACTGGCGCTGATTACGCTGCTCGAATTCGTCGAGCGCAGCGGTCAGTTCGGCCTTGGTGGCCGGATCGATAATGTTCGCCTGATCGACCACCGGCGCAGTTCCGCGCTCAGGGAAGACCGGCTGGGCCGAGGCAGGCATTGCCAACAGCGCCAGCGTTGCCGCCAGCGCCGTGAGCAGCCCTGTAATCAGACGATAGAGCGGCATGGGTGCGATCAGTTCACGCCCATGTCGAGCGTGGGCGCAACCTCGGCGCCTTCGGTGGCCGCCTTGTAAGGCACCATCGGCTCGGCCCCGTGGATCAGGTTGGCGCCGATCGTATCGGGGAAGGTGCGGATCGTGGTGTTATACTTGCGAACCGCCTCGTTGTAGTCGCGGATGGCGACGCGGATGCGGTTTTCCTGCCCTTCGAACTGGGTCATGAAGCGGCCGAAGTTGTCCTGGCTTTTCAGCTCGGGATAGGCTTCGACCGAGACCAGCAGGCGCGAAATCGCACCGCCCAGCTCGTTCTGGGCGGCCTGGTATTGCTCCATCTTGGCCGGATCGCTGAGGTCGTTGCCGGTAACCTGCACTTCGGGCCGGGTCGCCGAAGCGCGCGCAGAGACGACCGCGTCAAGCGTGGCGCGTTCCTGCTCTGCCGAGGAGAGGACGATCTCCTGCAAGGCCGGGATAAGGTTGGCGCGTTCTTGAAAGGCGGCTTCGACATCGGCCCACTTGGCCTTGGCGTTTTCCTCTGCCGCAGGGACCGAGTTGATACCGCACGAGGCCAGCACAAGCGTGCAGGCAACAACGAGCGCCTTGGGGACAAATTTCATCAGACTGTTCCTCCAACAGGTGTGTTGCTTATGTAGCACGGTGCCGCGCGGTTACAAGCATTGCAGCCGCCAAAGGGGCGGCGGGATCGAAACGGGCTTTGCCGCGTCAATGGGCCAGACAAGGCGAAGGCAGCAGGGGAGTCGATCATGTTTAAGGAGTTCAAAAAGTTCATCGCGCGCGGCAACGTGCTCGATCTGGCGGTCGGTGTGATTATCGGCGCTGCCTTTGGCAAGATCGTGACATCGCTTAACGAAAGCATGATCATGCCGGTGATCGGGTGGATCTTCGGCGATGTCGACTTTTCCAACTGGTTCATCCTGCTCGGCGACATTCCCGCCGATTACACGGGCAGCAAACAGAACTATGCTGAACTCAAGGCGGCTGGCGTGCCGATGCTTGGCTATGGCGATTTCCTCACCCAGACGGTCGACTTCCTGATCGTCGCCGTGGCCCTGTTCCTGCTCGTGCGCACGGTAAACCGGGTGCTCGACGAGATGCAGGAAAAGGTGATGGAGGTGCCGGACAGCGCCGCCAGCACCGAGGTGCCGACCGATCCGCAGCTCGACGTCTTGAAGCAAATCCTTGCCGAGATGCGCTCTCGGCCCGAGGTGCGCGCCGAATAGTGGCTGGCGAAAAGCAGGGGCTTCTGCAATTGATGCTGTCGTTAAGGGATAGACGGGAGCAACGGGAATGTTTGCAGAATTCAAGCAATTTATCGCCAAGGGCAACGTGATGGACCTCGCGGTCGCGGTCATTATCGCGGGCGCTTTTGGCACGATCGTTACCTCGCTGACCGGTGAGGTGATCATGCCCTTCGTCGGCTGGATTTTCGGCGGGGCCGATTTTTCGAGCTACTTTATCCTGCTCTCGGCGCCTGAAGGTTACGAAGGCAGCATGACCGACTATGCCGCGCTCAAGGAGGCGGGGGCTGCCATGATCGGCTATGGCGCGCTGGCCACGGCCATCATCAACTTCGTCATCCTCGCCTTCATCATTTTCCTGCTGGTGCGCTACGTCAACCGGTTGAAGGCACGTTACGAGAAGCCTGAAGAGCCTGCGGCGCCTGCGGGGCCAAGCGAGATCGACCTGCTGATCGAGATCCGCGACGCGCTGAAGAAGTAGGCGGCGCGCCAGAACGGTTGCAAAGCAACCGCAAGGCCGACCGCAGCGTGGGCAGCTTTGCTGCCCGCAAGCGAGGATAGCCAAGCGAGCGTATGCGAGCGCCGGCGTCTGAGGCGCAGGTAAAAAGCGCTCACTTCACATTCATTGCACAAGGCCTATATAGGGCCTGCCGGTTTCGACCGGATATGGCGATAAATGGCCTTGTGTAATAGATGCAGCGGACCCGGGGGCAGTACCCGGCGGCTCCACCAAGATCGGCGCTTTTGCGCCAGTGTTGACGGGGCCGAACCAGGATCGACGTGTATTAAAAGACAAGGTTTTTGCCCGGGCTGAGTAACCCGTAAAACTGTTCAAAACTCATAAGTGCCAACGATAACGAAGCACTCGCCATCGCTGCGTAATTGATGGGCTAACGCCCTGATATTATTAGGCTATACAGCGCGGTTGGACCGACCGGGCAACAGAACGGATTCCGGGGCTCCGGGGGTAGCTAGCAACAGAAACCCCCACTTTCCAATTCACCACAACCCCGCCTCATGCTGGCCTGAGCCACGCCTGAGGCAAATTGGGCCGCTTGTTGATGGGGCACCTATTCAGCAGGTAGGATCGTGGGCTTCTTCGCCGCCAGTTGGCCGCGCTCGTATTTCAGGCAGTCGAGGATCTTTCCGCCCGCCATGAAAACGGCGGTAGTACAGGCGAGGAACAGTAGCTTTCCGCCCCAGCCCGGATACTGGTCGAGATAGACGGTGCCACGCTGGGTCGCGCCGAGCGCGAGGGCGTAGATAATCAGGAAGGCTTCCAGCCGCGTCTTGATGATGAACAGACGTGAAATCTTGCGAAACATGATTGACCCTTCCTTACCCATCCTAACGCAATCACCATGCCAAGCACGGATTTCCTAGCGACACGATGGTTAAGGCTGTCAGAGCTGTAAGGCAATCCGACAGTAGGGTGTGTTAAGCAAGTTCAGACAGGTTGAGCGCAGCGAGCAACGCGGCGCGCGCTGACAGCACCGATTGGGCAAGCGCCGCCTTGCCGATGTCGGCCGGGTCGATCTCCTCGGGCCACTGCGCGGCGATCACCTCAGCCATCAGATCGGCCTTGGCTTCGCTAAGCATGAAGCGCGGATCGACCGTGGCCGGATCGGCCACCACGCGCAGGCGCAGGCAGGCCGGGCCGCCGCCGTTGGCCATCGATTCGCGCACATCGACAACCTTCACCGCACGGATCGGGCCGTTGCTGGCAAGCATGTCGTCGAGCCAGCCGCTCACTGCGGTGTTTTCGCGGCACTCGCCGGGCACCACCAGTGTCATCCCGCCCTCGGGCATCGACAGCAGCTGCGCGTTGAACAGATAGGACGAAATCGCATCGGCGAGGCTCACGCGCGACGAGGGCACTTCGACCACCTCCAGCGCGGGGAAAGCTGCACGGATCGCATCGTTGGCACCTTCGCGGTCGGCAAAGGCCTGTTCGTGTGCGAACAGCACCTGCGCGTTGGCGACGGCCACCACGTCGTTATGGAAGGCCCCGGCGGCGATCGCCTCGGGGCTCTGCTCGATAAACAGCGCCTTGGCCGGATCGAGACCATGGCTGCGGGCAACAACGCGGCTGGCCTGCTCATGCTGGCGCGCAGGGAAGCGCCCGCCGCTGCGGCCATAGACGAACACCTCGACCCCGGTGCTCGCGTGGCCTTCGCAAAAGCGCATGTGGTTGGCCGCGCCCTCATCGCCGAAGCAGGGCGGGACGGCTCGGTGGACCGCGAAATGTTTGCTGTCGGCAAAGGCGAGGCGCAGCTGTGCCAGCGTATCGGGCCACTCCTGGCTGCGGTGCGGCATGGTGACGAGGTTGGCGACAGTGAGGTGGCAGCGCCCGTCAGCGCAATCGGGGGCGGGGCTGACGGTAGCAGCATTGGCCGTCCACATCGAACTGGCGGACCAGGCGCTGGCAATCAGCGCGGGGTTGATGGTGGCATCCGCTGCAAGCGCTTCGAGCCAGCCTGCGTTGGGGCGGGGCAGGGGCAGGAAGAAACCCTGTGCCAGGCCTGAGGCCATATTACCGCGCATCTTGTCGAGCCCCTGCAAGGCCGCCTTGCGCGGTTGCGAGACCTTGCCTGCGTTCTTGGTCGCTGCGAGGTTGCCGAGGCTGAGCCCGGCATAGTTGTGCGACGGGCCGACGAGACCGTCGAAATTGATCTCGACCAGTGTCATCGCGTGATGCTCCAGACTTCGTCGCCCTCGCTGACCTGCAACAGGTCTGCCGCGTGGGCGTCGATGGCCATGCCGTCCGCCGTTATCGCACGTGCGCCATAGCAGCAGCGGAAGTCGGCCAGCCTGCCGGTCGCGATCAGTGCCTTTTCGCCCTTGTCGAGTTCGCACGAGATCACCGGGGCACGGTTCGCGTCGCGGATCGAGGCGACACTGTCAGTGCGTGCGGTCATGGTCGGGCCGCCGTCGAAAATGTCGACATAGCCCTCATAGGAGAACCCTTCGCTTTCGAGCATCCGCATGGCGGCGCGGCCAGACGGGTGGGGCAGGCCGATCACTTGCCGCGCCTGCTCGCTCAGCATGGCCAGATAGACCGGGTGCTTGGGCATCAGATCAGCGATGAACTGGTTGCCGTGGACAGCGTTGAACTCGTCGGCCTCCTGGAAGCCCATGTGGAAGAACTTGCCGCCGATTGCGTCCCAGAACGGCGAGCCGCCGCGTTCATCGATAATGCCGCGCAGTTCGGCCAGCAATTTGTCGCCAAACCGCGCGCGGTGGGCAGCGATGAACAGATAGCGGCTGCGCGCGAGCAACATGCCAAGCCCGCCAGCGCGTTCGCTGGGGTGGAGGAACAGCCCGCCGACCTCGCTCGCGCCGCCCAGATCGTTGACCAGACTGAGCAATTCGGCGGTGACGGTGCGCTCCAGCTCGTTCGAGTGCTGGGTGACGGTGGTGATGCGGTAGGAATAGAAGGGCCACTTCCGCCCAATGGCCGAGAAGATCTGGCTGGTGCCGCGCACCTCACCGGTCTCCACGTTTTCGAGCATCAGCACGAACAGGTCGTCGTCCAGTTCGTCATCGTCCCTGCTGCAGGCCGCTACCGAGCGGTCGAGCTTGGCGGTGAGCGAATTGCGGTCGGGCGGCAGGTTGGTGAAGCCGCCGCCGGTCAGCTTGGCCATCTCGTAAAGCGGCTGGAGGTCGCCGAGGCGGGCAGTGCGGATGACGAAACTCATAGCGGTGCTCCAGTGGCAAGGCGATGCAGGACAAGCGCGCTCAGTCTGGCGCGCTCGGTTAGCGAGGAAACGATCATGAACTCCTGTGGTGAATGAATGGAGCCGCCGCGAACGCCCATCGTATCGACGACGGGGACACCGCAGGCGGCAATGTTGTTGCCATCGCACACGCCGCCGCTCGATTGCCAACCGATGGTCTGGCCGAGATCGGCGCCAGCCTGCCTCACCAGCTCGAACAGCTTGGCCGCCCGCGCATCGACCGGCTTGGGAGGGCGCGAAATGCCGCCGGTGAGGCTAATCTCAACCTCATGGCGTTTGGCAATGGTGTCGAGCAAGGTCTTGAGGTTGGATTCAAAATCCTCGGCTGCGGCGGTGGTCTTCGGGCGGATGTTGAAACGCAGCACGGCATGGTCGGGCACGACATTGTTTGCCGAGCCACCGTCGATCCTGGCCGGGTTTATCGGGAGGTCGGCGTGTTGCATCTGTTTCAGCGCCAGCGCGCAGTCCGCCGCCGCGACCAGCGCATTGCGGCCATCCTCGGGATTGCGTCCGGCGTGGGCGGAGCGGCCTTTGAACACCACCGCATAGTTGCCCGATCCCGCGCGGGCATGAGCGAGAGTGCCATCGGGCAGGGCGCTTGGCTCGTATGTGAGCGCGGCGGCCTTGCCCTTGGCGAGTTCGGCGATCAGCGCAGCGGAGGAGAGCGACCCTGTTTCCTCGTCGGAATTGATCATCACATCATAGCCGACCGACTTGGCGGCATCGCTTGTCTCGAAGGCGGTTAGCGCTTCGAGGATCACGGCGATACCGGCCTTCATATCGGCGGTGCCAGGGCCGTTGAGGGTGTCGTCGTCGAGCCAGGTCAGCTCCTGAAACGGGTGATCGACCGGATATACGGTGTCCATGTGGCCGGTGAGCACGAAGCGACGCTCAGCCTCAGGGCGCACCCGCACCACCAGATGGCGACCATGTTCAAGCGCGACCTCGCGGCCCTCGGCGTCGATGGCGCAAACGGGGGCCGGATCGCGCAGCGACACCTCGCCGGGTAGGGTGGAAAAGGCGTCGGAGAGCTTCTTCGCCATTGTGGCGAGACCAGCCATGTTGGCGGTGCCGGAATTGATCCGCGCCCAGTTCTGCGTGCGCTCCAGCATTCGCACTTGGTCGATGGCTTCGAACAGGGCGAGTTCGCTTGGGGAGGGCTGTTTCATCGGAAACGATCTGGCCCCTCGGTGCGGCCAAGTCAATTACACCGGGTCAGGATAGTACCTTCGCCAGCGCCACGAATTCGCCGATGGCGAGCGTTTCAGCGCGGCGCTGCGGATCGATGCCGCAGGTCTCCAGCGCGTCTAGTGCGCCGGGCAGGCCCTTGAGGCTCTGGCGCAGCATCTTGCGGCGCTGTCCGAAGGCGGCTTCAGTCAGGCGTTCAAGCATGCGTGCCTTCACGCCTTCTGGCGCTTCGGCAGGCGTAACGTGGACGATGGCGCTCATCACCTTGGGCGGCGGGGTGAAGGCGCTGCGGTGGACCTTCATCGCGAGCTTCGCGGCGCTGCGCCACTGCGCCAGCACGGCGAGGCGGCCATAGGTGCCAGAGCCCGGCGCGGCGACGATGCGCTGGGCTACTTCCTGCTGGAACATCAGCGTCAGCGAGCGCCACGCGGGCGGCCAAGTCTCGCCGCCGAGCCAGCGGGTGAACAGCAGGGTGCCGATGTTGTAGGGCAGGTTGGCGACGACGTGGAACGGCTCGCCCAGCAGCGCGGCATGGTCCTCGGCCAGCGCATCGCCTTCGATCACGCGGAGTTGGCCGGGAAAGGCGGCGGACAGGTCTGCCAGCGCGGGGATGCAGCGCGTGTCGCGCTCGATGGCGGTGACGCGTGCCCCGGCGCGCAGCAAGGCGCGGGTGAGGCCGCCCGGACCGGGGCCGATTTCAAGCACCGCTTGGCCGGAAAGATCGCCCGGAATGGCGGCAATGCGGCTGAGCAGTTGCTCGTCGAACAGGAAGTTCTGCCCCAGCGCCTTTGACGCGCTCAGCCCGTGGGTGGCGATCACTTCGCGCAAAGGGGGCAGCTCGCTCATGCGGCGCTGCGGCGGGCGGCGATTTCTCCGGCCATGCGGATCGCCGCTATCATCGCATCGGGGCGAGCGGTGCCCTTGCCGGCGATATCGAAGGCGGTGCCGTGATCGGGCGAGGTGCGCACGATCGGCAGGCCCAGCGTGACGTTCACACCCTCGTCGAAATCGAGCGTCTTCAGCGGCACCAGCGCCTGATCGTGATACATCGCCAGCGCGGCATCGTAGCTTGAGCGCTTATGCGGAGCGAACAGCGTATCGGCAGGATGCGGGCCGCTCGCGTTGATCCCTTCGGCACGCAAGGTGGCGATGGCGGGCATGATGGTCTCGATTTCCTCACGCCCCATGCGCCCGTTCTCGCCCGCATGCGGATTGAGACCGGCGACCGCTACATGCGGGCGGGCAACGCCGTAGTCCTCCCGCAAGGCGCGCGCGAGAATGCGGCAGCGGTGGACGATCAGCTCCTGCGTCACCAGTCCCGGCACCTCGGAAAGGGCGCAATGGACGGTGAGCGGCACGGCGCGCAGGCTGGGGCCAGCCAGCATCATCACCGCATCTTCGGCCGCCAGTGAGCAGTGCTGTGCAAGCAGTTCGGTTTGGCCGACGAAGCTGGGTTCGATGCGCGCGATCTGCGCCTTGGAGACCGGCGCCGTCACCACTCCGGCGGCTTCGCCAGCCTTGGCCAGCGCAATCGCGCGTTCGAGCGAGGCAAAGGCGAGCCTCGCGCCGTCCTCGCTCGGAGCGCCGGGGCGGTAGGCGCCGTCGGTTCCGGACAGCACTGGCAAGGCGTCGTTGAAGACGGAACGGGCTTCTTCGATTCGGCTGATCTCGACGAGCGGCAGATCGATCTTCGCCCGCGCTGCGGCGGAGCGCAGCACATCAAGGCCTCCGATGGCGGCAAAGGCGGGCAGGCCGCGTTCGGCACGTGCGCGCCATGCCGCCACGATCAGTTCAGGGCCGACTCCGGCCGGATCGCCGATCGAAACGGCCAGCGGCTTGTCCATTGGCCTAGTTGTACTCGATCACCGCATCGCGGCGCAGGTCGCGCAGGTAGCGCTGGGCGCGCTTGTTGATACGGTCGTCCTCCAGCTGCGACATCAGCTGGCGCATGTCCGGCCCGGCGGTCGCAGGCGGATCGTCGCGGCCGCACAGCATCAGCACGCGAATGCCGTCCTGCAGGTCGCCGAAGGGCGGGGTGGCCTGCCCGATGTTGAGACCCAGCAGCACGTTCTGCAACGCTTCCGGCAGGGCGCGGGCGGCAATCTCGTCGTTGTCGACCACGGTTGCGCCGATTGCGGCGGCCTTGGCGTTGGCATCGCCGCAGCCGTTCATGGAGTCGATCGCGGCGACGAAGGCATTGCCGCGCCGTTCCGCTTCTGCCTCGGTGGTGCCGGGCTCGAAGTTGATCGAAATCTGCTTGAGGCTGAGCTGGGCATCGCGCGGATCGGGCATGCCGATCTGGCGGCGGTCGATCAGCAGGCCGATCCAGAGCCCACCCGGAATCTCGACCGGGCCGACAAGCTGGCCCGGCAGCATTTCGCCGACGATGCCTTCCAGCTGCGGGTTCTGCAGCTGCTCGACCCTGATCCAACCAAGATCGCCGCCGACCGCGGCGGTGGTCGCCTGCGAGTACTGGCGGGCATAGGCCTGGAAGCTGCCACCTTCGCGCAGTTGCTGCACGATCTGCTGGGCATTGGCGGCGACGGCGTCGCGGTTGGCGGGCGTAGTCTGGAGGAAGATTTCACCCAGCCGATATTCGGTTGCGCCACGCGATTCCTGCATGCGCTCATATAGTTCGCTGACCTCGGCCTCCGACACGTTGACGAAGGGGGCGACATTGCGGCGCAGCAGCCGATCCCAGGCCAGTTCGCCCTGAATCTGGCGCTTGATCGTGCGCGGGCTCGATCCGATCGATTCGAGATACTGGGCCAGCTGTTCGACCGTCATGTTGCGGCCCTGCTGGGCGAAGCGGGCATAGGCCTCGTCGACTTCGTCGGACGTGACCGCCATGTCGAGCGCGGCGGCTTCCTGCACCTGCAAGGTCTCGTCGATCAGGTTGCGCAGAACCTGCAGGCGGAGCCGCTGCAGTTCCTCGGGAGGCATTTGGACCCCCTCGTTGGCGGCGAGGATCAGCGCCACTCGCTGATCGACATCGGTGCCGGTGATGATGTTGCCGTTAACCCGCGCCGTGGCGCGGCGAACGTTCGGATCGCTCTGACCGAGGAACGAAATGTCGCTCGGGATGTTGAAGGCATCGTTCTGCGAGTCGACGGCCTGGGCATAAACGCCCGTCGAGCCGGAGAGCAGAAGGGCGCTCGCGGCCGTGATGTTTACGAGCTTTCGGGCAAACGCAATCACGTTATCGTTCTCTTTCATCCATGCGGCACGAGGTCATCTCGCGCCTGTCTGTTCATTTCCGGCCATAACGCGCCGTACTGAACACTAGCTGAGTCAGCCGTTGCGGTGCGCGCAAGGCTCTATCCAAAAGCGTGCGCGCTGCCAAATGCCTGAACAGTGGCGAGAGTGCAAATTAACGGAAATTGAGGTTGCGCAGCGAGAAGTAGAGCTGGAACGAGTTCCCGCTGCGGGCGTCGGCCAGTTCGATGTAGTCGCGCCGCCAGGTAAAGCCCATTTCCAGGCAGTCATCCGCATAGGCGATGCCGAGGCGTGTGCGCAGCGGTTCGAACCCGTCGGAAGCCAGCGTCGGGTCCTCGGCCGCGTCGGTGAGGTTGACCACGGCCGAGCCGAACACCGACCAGTAGTTGGCAAAGGCGATCCGCCCGGCCACGCGCACTTCCTCGCGATCCTGCAGATCTTCGAAATCGAGTTCGATATTGCGGTTGAGGCGAAGGTATCCGAGTTCAACGTATGTGCGGTCAGACCCCAAGGTGGCGTCAACCTCGGCCCGGCGGATGGCGAAATCATCCTTGTCGAGGCGGAAGCGATGCACGAGCTTGAAGAAATCGCGATAGCGCACCTCGGTGCGGCCGACGAAGTCGGAGAAGCGCTCGGTCAGGCCGGTGCCGTCGGGAAACAGCACCGGTTCGGTGCTGAGCCGGTAGGACTGGCCGATGGTCGAAGAGATACGCCAGCCGGGGAAATTGAGCTGCCAGTCGGCACCGTAGGTGACGCGCGCGCCGTCCTCGACCCGGTCGTAGCCGGGGAAGCGGTTGAGCGCGAAGAGGTTGGAATCCTCCAGATCGATGGCGCGCGCATCCTCGTTGGGAATGGACAGATTGCGGACCGACGGCGCGGCAACGAATTGCACGCGCGGGGTGATCGTCTGCGTCCCGCCCATGAATTCGCCGATCAGCGGCCATTTAACGTCGATCGCGGCCATCGCCACGCCGCGGGTCTGCCAGCCCTCGGTCCCGGCATAGAGCGCGGTGGTCGAGAGATCGTTCTGGTCCGAGTGATAGACATCGCCGCGCACCAGTGCGGTGAACGAAACTTCCTGCCCGAGCGATGTGATCTTGCGCAGGTTCCACTGGGCGCGGGCGAAGGCGCGCTGGGTGTCCTGCCCGTCGGTGCGGGCGAGCGCCAGCGTGTTGCCCTGCAACTCCACCACGCCGCCCAGCACCGGGTCCGTTAGGCGCTTGCGATAGTCGATCAAGGGAAGCGCGATTGGCTCCTGACCCTGATCCTGATTGACCAGCAGCAACTGCGTCGCCCAGCCGGCGACCGAGAGATAGCTGCTCTCGTCGATGTTTTCGAGCGCAACCGTTGAGCGGATGCGGTCTTCGCGGCTGATGTCGTAGCGGCGCAGGAAGGTGCGGTCGCTGGCATAGCGGAGCGAGCCGGAGAGCGAGAGGTTCTCGTTGAACTGGAACCGGCCGTTGGCGGCGAGGTAACCGCGCAGGTCCTCGCGGCTGACGGCAGTCGGAGCGCCTGTCGCGGTGAGCGGGAGGCGCGTCCCGTAGGTTGCATAACCGGTGACCTGGAACGCGCCCTTGCTGGTCAATTCGCGGTACTTGGCGGAAACCATCGGCGCAGTGGCGGTGTAGATGTAGGCGCTCAGCTCGAGGTCGCGGTTATCCGCCATGCGCCAGTAGAAGCTGTCGGAGATCGAAACGCCATTCGAGGCGGTCAGTTCGATCTCGGGGATAAAGAAGCCCGAATCGGCGGTCCCGTCGGCGCGGATCGAAAGGCCGGGCAGCGGCAGAAGGCGCGTGCCGAACAGTTCGAGATAGGCGCCGCGGAACCGGATGCGCTGGGTTTGCTGGTCGTAATAGACGCGCTCGGCGGTGACGCGCCAACTCGGGTTCTTGGGGCAGCCGTCCTCGTTCACGATCGCGCAGGTTGAAAAGGCGGCCTTGTCCAGCTCGATATCGCCATCGGCCTTGCGCCGGGCTTCGTTCGCCGCCAGCCGCGAGCCTTCTCGGAACACCAGCAACAGGTTGCTCATCGCCGCGGCTTCGAGCTGGTCGGTCAACACCAGCCGTTCGGTGAACAGCTGGTTGCCATCGGCATCGACATAACGGATCGAACCCTCGGCCACGATCTCGCCGGTCATCCGGTTCCAGACCACGCGTTCGGCGCGAACAGACTGGTCGCCGGCTTCGAGAATCACGTCGCCTTGGGCGGAGATCGTGTCGGTTTCGTCGTCGTAGCGAATCTCGTCGGCTTCGAAGTCAACCTCGCGCTCGCCATCGAGAGCTTCGATCAGATCGGCATTTGCGCCGGAGGATTCGCTCTCTTCGGCTTGGCCGTCAGAGGTGCCCTGCGCATAGGCGGGCTGGGCGGCAAGCAAGACGATTGTGGCCACACCAAGCAGGGGCAGGCTGCGCAACGACGCCTTCGGAGGATTACGCCAAGAGGGGAGCATGGCTTGCCTATTGCACTGTGCGATCCTAATTCGCAACGCCAGCTTGATCGCGGCGTGTTCGACTTGTCGACGCTGTGCCCCGATCGCACCAGCATGACCGGAGTGACCATGAAAATTGCCTTTAGCCCAGCCTTTGATGCCAATTCCCCGCGCCTGGTTGCGCGCGTCGTAGCGAAAGGCGATCTGCCGGGCGATCTGCCCGCGATCATTGCCAGCGGGGCAGAGGCCTCCCGGTTCAGCGGCAAGGCCGGGCAGACTTTCGAAGGGTTTTACGAGGGCGACAACGGCCCGGTGCGCCTTGCTCTGGCCGGTGCCGGCGAGAAAGGCAGCGAACGCCTGCCTCAGCTTGAGAAGGCTGGCGCGGCGCTTACGACCAAGTTCCTCACTTCAGGCGAAACCGCGCTCGCGCTCGATTGCCGTGACGGTTCGCTGAGTGCAGCCGAGGTTGCCGCCGTCCTGCTCGGCCTCCGGCTGCGGGCATGGCGTTGGGACACCTACCGTACCAAGCTGCGCGACGAGCAGAAGCCGACTCTGGCTGAGGTGGTGGTGGTTGGCGCGCCCGAAGGGGCCGAAGCTGCCTGGAACGAGGCTGAAGCTTTGGCGCGCGGGGTCGAGTTCACCCGCGAGCTGGTTAGCGAACCGGCGAACGTCATCTATCCCGAAAGCTTCGTTGAACGCTGCCGCGAGCGGCTGGCGGGCACCGGCGTTGAAATCGAAGTGCTGGGCGAAGCCGAAATGGAAAAGCTCGGCATGGGCGCGCTGCTCGGTGTGAGCCAGGGCTCGGTGCGCGAGGGGCAGCTGCTGGTGATGAAGTGGAACGGCGGCAAGGCGGGCGATGCTCCGACCGTGTTCGTGGGCAAGGGCGTGACCTTCGACACCGGCGGCATCTCGATCAAGCCTGCCGCGGGCATGGAAGACATGAAATGGGACATGGGCGGCGCTGGCGCCGTGGCGGGCGCGATGGTCGCGCTGGCAGGCCGCAAGGCCAAGGCCAATGTGGTCGGCGTGTGCGGCCTGGTTGAGAACATGCCCGACGGCAATGCTCAGCGTCCCGGCGACGTGGTCACCACGATGAGCGGGCAGACGGTCGAGGTGATCAACACCGACGCTGAAGGCCGCCTCGTGCTGTGCGACGCGCTGACCTGGGTGCAGCGTGAGTTCAAGCCCAAGACCGTGGTCGATCTCGCCACGCTTACGGGCGCCATCCTGATTTCGCTTGGCTCCGAGCACGCGGGCCTGTTCTCGAATTCGGACGACCTGGCTAATGGGCTGCTCGCGGCGGGCACGGCCAGCGGCGACAAGCTGTGGCGCTTCCCGCTTTCGCCTGCATATGATCGTCTGCTCGACAGCGCCATTGCCGATATGAAGAATGTCGGCACACGCATGGCGGGGTCGATCACCGCGGCCCAGTATCTCCAGCGCTACATCGAGGACGGGGTGAACTGGGCGCACTGCGACATCGCGGGCATGGCCTGGGCCGACAAGCCCGGGGCGACCTGGGACAAGGGCGCGACCGGCTATGGCGTGCGCCTGATCGACCGCTTCGTGCGCGACACCGCCGAGGGGTGATGCACTTCCGGGCGCATTTCCTGATTTGCCCTCAAGCTGCGCAGTGGTGGGGCGAACGCCTCTGCCCTCAAGCAGCGCAGCGTTAGGGCGAAAAAGAGTCATGCGCGTCGACTTCTACCTGCTCGAATCGGCCAGCGCCGAACAGGCCACTGCGCAGCTCGCTCGCGCCACGCTTAACGCGGGCGAGCTGCTGCTGGTGGTCGGCGCAGGCGAGGCGATGGACCGCGCGTTGTGGGAGGAATTCCCGCAGGACTTCCTCGCCCATGGCCGCGCCGATCATCCGCACGCCGAGCGTCAGCCGATCCTGCTGGCGCCCGACTGCGCGGCGGCCAATGGTGCGCGCTTTGTGCTGATCGCCGATGGCCTATGGCGCGAAGAGGCGCTGGGCTTTGCTCGGGCATTCCTCCTGTTCGACGATAACAGCCGCGCCGGAGCGCGCGACACCTGGCGCAGGCTGGGCGAGCAGGAAGGGGTGGAGCGCAATTTCTGGCGGCAGGAGGCGGGACGCTGGATCAAGCAAGCGTGATGGATTAGGTCAGGCAGAGGATTGAGGATTTCGAGGGGATCTTAGCAATGCGTGCAGTTGTGATTTCGGCCGCAGTTCTGGCACTCACCGCCTGCGGATCGGACGATTCGGATACGATCGAGACCGAGGATGGCGAGGTCGCCTATGACGTCGATCAGGATAGCGGCGAGGTCAATGCCACCATCACCAATGCCGATGGTGAGACGGTTACGATCCAGAGCGGCGAGGGTGCCGCATCCAGCCTGCCCGACGGTTTCACGCTCTATCCCGGCGCCAAGGTCGTCTCCAGCACCAATGTTTCGGCGGGCAGCGGGAGCGGTGCGCTGGTGCAGCTCCAAAGCAGCGCCGAGCCTGAAGAGATCGTCGCTTTCTACCGCAAGGAAGCGGAAGCGGCGGGCATCGAGATCAAGATGGAGATGAAGGCTAACGAGGCCCAGATCGTCTCGGGCGAGAGCGGCGACGGACTGGTGTTCTCGATCAATGCCTCGCCCGGCGATGATGGTGGAACCAGCGCCACGCTCACCATTGGCACCAAGAGCTGAGCCGCACACGCTTGCCCCGTGCCGTGCTTGCGGCTAGGGGCGCGCGCGAAAGAGATATAAACCAACTTTCGCGAAGGAACATTCCATGGCGGTTACCCGCACGTTTTCGATCATCAAGCCCGATGCCACCCGCCGCAACCTGACCGGCGCGGTCACCAAGATGCTGGAAGAAGCTGGCCTGCGTGTCGTCGCTTCCAAGCGCATCCACATGACCAAGGAACAGGCTGAGGGCTTCTACGCCGTCCACAAGGAACGCCCGTTCTTCGGCGAGCTGGTCGAGTTCATGATGAGCGAGCCGGTGGTGGTGCAGGTGCTGGAAGGCGAAGACGCCGTGACCCGCAACCGCGACATCATGGGCGCGACCAACCCGGCGGACGCTGCCGAGGGCACGATCCGCAAGGAACTGGCGCTGTCGATCGGCGAGAACACCGTCCACGGTTCGGACAGCGAAGAGAATGCCGCGATCGAAATCGCCTACTTCTTCAAGCCGGAAGAAATCGTCGGCTGATTGGTTGCGCTGGCGAAGAGCGAGCGCGCTGAAAACAAAGCCCCGCCGGAGCGATCCGGCGGGGCTTTTGTTTGATCGAGAGCAAGGTATTGTGAATGCCCTCGGGGCAAGCCTCGCAAAGCATAACAACAGGAGATGCCCCAATGAGCCATACCCCGCACGAACTCGCCGCAGAATTTCCCAATGACGGCGAACTGCTGCACCAGCTCAAGCTGACCGACGCGCACTTTGCCCGTCTGGCCGACGAGTATCACGAGGTGAACCGCGAGATTCACCGCATCGAGAGCGAAGTCGATGCCGCCTCTGACGATCGTGTCGAAGCGCTCAAGAAGCAGCGGCTTGGCTTGATTGACCAGCTGTCGGTGATTGTGACGAAGGCCCGCGAAGCGGCCTAAGCGACCCTTGCGGGTTGATAGACGGCGCGGTGTCCGTGGTGGGGGCTGGTCTTGGCTCGCCCCTGCTCGGCCCGCATCGCCGCCAGTGCCGCATCGCTGAGCGACAGGTCCAGCTTGCGGTAGACGTGCGCGATTTCGCCCTCCCAGTCCGCGTTGAGGGCCTCGAACCCGACCTCGGCCACCGGGCCGGCAAAGTCTGCCAGCGCTGCCAACATACGCTCTTCGCGCAGGGCTAGCTTGCGACGCCATTCGGCCTCGACCTCGGCGAGATCCACCCGGTCGGATTGGTAAGCCATCTGTCCGGCCACCACCGACATCGTGCTCGCCAGCACCTGATCGCTGCAACGCCGGGTAACGACCACCCGCGCATCGGGAAACTGCGCGAGCAGCGCGCGCAGGTCTTCGGCATATTGCGGGCACTTGAGCACCCGCGGGCGCGCCGTATTGCCCATCTGCGCCGCGTCAGAGCGCAGGAGGCGGGCAAACTCACGATAGACCGGTGCGGGATCGCGCGCCTCGCTAAAGGCGACGAAGGCGGGAATGCGATACTGTGCCTCCAGCGCCGCTGGCGACAGCGCGTAGGAGAGCCAGGGCAGTTCTTCATCAACGAGCGTTGCGCCGAACGGGTGCTGGACGTCGATCCAGGGGTTGATGCTGCGCGCGACGGCAATGCCGATGCGGGTCTTCACCGGTCGCAGCTCGGGCTGTTCGCGCACCGGGTTCATTCCGCAGTAGAACGGCGTCCCGGCATGGGCAGGGTCGGCGGCGAGCAGGCGATGCATCCGCGTGGTCCCTGCGCGCATCTGGCCGACGACGATGATCGGCGCGGCGATTTCGGTGTGCTCGATGCCGGGGTTGCTGCGCCACAGAGCACCCAGCCGATGCCGCATGCGGATCGCCCCGGTGACCTGACCATAGGCCATCGTGTGCCCGAGCGCGTTAAGATCGGCCTCGTCGCGCAGGGACTGGCACAGGAGATCGAGACGGAGCCGGAAATCGGCGACATCCTCGGCGCTGCGGCCCTGGTGCTCATCTGAAGGGGCGCAGCCATTGGCACCGATGGCCCACAATGCATCCGGCTCCAGTGCCGGGCGGGGGTGTAGGCCGTTGCGCCAGATCGCGTCGATGGCGCGGTCGGCCAGCCGCGAGGCGCGCGAGCGGGCCAAAAGGTGAGGGCGGGGCGGGGGCGTGCTGGCCAAGCGGTCAGGACCGCCCGACGTAGTCTGCGAACATGCGCGGATAGAGCTGGTATTCGGCGAGAATCACCCGGCGTGCAAGGCTTTCGGCCGTGTCGTCGGGCAGGATCGCCACCGGCATCTGGCCGAGCAATGGCCCGCCGTCGAGTTCGGGCGTCACCACGTGGACTGAGCACCCGCCAAAGGCATCGCCCGCCGCGATGGCGCGGGCGTGGGTGTCGAGCCCCTTGTACTTGGGCAGCAGCGAGGGATGGGTGTTGACCATGCGGCCCTCCCAGCAGGACACGAAGTCCTCGGTCAGCACGCGCATATAGCCGCACAGGGCAAGGTATTCGGCGCCCGATTCGCGCAGCGCTGCATCCATCGCCTGTTCGTGCGCGCGCCGCTCCATCCCGCGATGATCGAGCGCGAAGGTCGGCAGGCCTTCGGCGGCAGCGATCTTCAGGCCCGGCGCATCGGGCACGTTGCTCGCCACGAGCACGATCTCATAGGGGCAGCCCGGCAGCTTCGAAGCATAGTGGAGCGCCGACATGGTCGTGCCGTTGCCCGACAGCAGCGCCGCGACCTTGACCTTGGGCCGATTGGCCTCAGGCATCGTGGCCCGCGTCCCAGTCTGCGTCCGCGCCCCAGGTGCCAGCCGATCCGCGCACGGTGCAGCCGCGCTGGCCAGCCTCGATCACGCCGATTTCGAGCACTTCTTCACCGGCTTCGGTAAGCGCGGCCTTGGCGGCATCGAGCTTCGCCGGATCGACCGCCAGCACCATGCCGGTGCCGCAGTTGAAGGTGCGGGCCATTTCGCCCGGTGCGATGTTGCCCTCGCTCTGGAGGAAGGCCATCAGCGCGGGCTGCTCCCAGGCGTCGGCATTGACCACGGCGCGCGCGCCTTCGGGCAGCACGCGCGGGATATTTTCGAGCAGGCCGCCGCCGGTGATATGGGCCAGCGCGTCGATCAGACCAGCGCGCACGGCGGGCAGCAGGGCCTTCACATAGATGCGGGTAGGCTCCATCAAGGCTGCGATCAGCGGGCGGGAGGCATCAAACGGGGCGGGCGCATCAAGCTGCCAGCCTTTGTCCGCCGCCAGCCGCCGCACCAGCGAATAGCCGTTCGAGTGGACGCCTGAGCTTTTCAGCGCCAGCAGCACGTGGCCCGGGGCGACCTTGTCGCCGGTGAGCTGCTCGCCGCGCTCCACCGCGCCGACGCAGAAGCCCGCGAGGTCATAGTCGCCCTCGGAGTACATGCCCGGCATTTCCGCCGTCTCGCCGCCGATCAGGGCGCAGCCTGCCTGCACGCAGCCCTCGGCAATCCCGGCGATCACCCGCTCGGCCACGCCGTTCTCGAGCTTGCCGGTGGCGAAGTAGTCGAGGAAGAACAGCGGCTCTGCGCCCTGCACGATCAGGTCGTTCACGCACATGGCGACAAGATCGATTCCGACCGTGTCGTGCTGCCCGCTGTCGATGGCGAGCTTGAGCTTGGTGCCAACGCCGTCGTTCGCGGCGACTAGCAGCGGATCGCTGTATCCGGCGGCGCGCGGGTCGAAGAAACCGCCGAAGCCGCCGATCTCGCCGTCGGCTCCGGGGCGGCGCGTGGCCTTGACCAAAGGCCCGATAGCCTTGACGAGGGCATTGCCCGCAGCGATGGAAACGCCCGCTTGGGCATAGGTGTAGGAAGGCTTTTCTGAACTCATGGGGCCGATGCCATAAGCTTTCGCGCTTGGATTTCCACTCACCTTTGGGCAAAAGGCCCTCGATTTCCCCCATGATGACACGCTCACTCCTCCCCGCCAGCCTTATGCAGCGCCTCGACAAGCGGCTCGTGCTTGGCCTTGTCGCCGCCTTTGCATTGGCGCTGGCAGCCGCGCTGATGGCGCAGGTTTCGGGCGATCGCGGCATTCCGCCGGTTGCCAGTTCCACCGATATCGAGGTGCACGGGATCGAGGTGAACGTCAGCGGTGACAATCCCGACGATGCTCGCTCCAAGGGCTGGCTCGAAGCGACCCGCAAGGCGTGGGAGAAGGTCGACGGACCCGAATTGCCCGATGCGCGACTCGAGTCGCTGGTTTCGGCAATCGTCGTGGAGGAAGAGAATATCGGTCCGCGCCGTTATGTTGCGCGGCTGGGTGTGATTTTTGACCGCCAGCGCGCCGGTGCGCTGCTCGGCGGGGGCGGGGCCCGTGCGCGTTCGGCGCCGATGCTGCTGATTCCGGTGATGATAAGTGGCGGCACTGCAACCACGTTTGAGACGCGCAACGTGTGGCAACGCGCCTGGGCCGAGTATCAGTTCGGCTCCAGCGCTATCGATTACGTGCGTCCCGTCGGCTCCGGCTCCGATTCGCTGCTGCTGACCTATGGTCAGACCGGGCGCCGCAGCCGTGCCTGGTGGAACAACCTGCTCGACGAGTTCGGCGCGGCTGACGTGCTCGTGCCGATTGCCAAGCTGCGTTACGAGTGGCCGGGTGGCCCGGTCGTGGGCACCTTCACTGCGCGCTATGGCCCCGACGATCGCTTCCTCGACGAATTCACCATGCGCGCCGACAGCGAGGCCGAGCTGCCCCGGATGCTGGTGCGTGCGGTTGAACGGTTCAATGAGATCTATACCCGTGCGCTCGCTTCGGGCGCGTTGCGGCCCGATCCGACGCTTGAGCTCGATGGCTTCGAGATGACGCCCGAGATTCGTGCGTTGCTTGAAGAGGCGCGCGCTGCGGAAGCTGCCGAAGCAGCGGCGGAGCTTGCCTTGGCAGAGAATGCCGCAGCCGCAGTCGATGCAGTAGACATCCCCGTTGCCCAGCCGACTGACGCAGCCGTTGCCACTCCGACGAGCTACACCGTGCAAATCGCCACGCCGGATGCCGCGGCCTTCGATGCAGCGCTTGGCGCCGTGCGCGGCACTCCGGGTGTCAGCGCTTCGGCGGTCACCAGCACTGCTATCGGCGGCACATCCGTATTGCGCGTTACCTTCGCGGGCAGCCTGTCGGACTTCGCCGCCGTCCTGCGGGCGCGCGGCTGGCAGGTGACCGAAGGCACGGGCGCGCTGTCGATCACGCGCTAGCCGCGAGGCAGCCCGGCCATGCAGCAGATCGCCCTTCCGTTAAGCCCCCGTTCCAGCGGGCCTGCCTCCATCGTTATCGGCAATGCCAATGCGCGCGTGGCCGAAGCGTTGTCCGCGCCCGGTTCCTGGCCGTTTCGCACTGCCGTGCTCACCGGGCCGGCGCGTTCGGGCAAGAGCCTGCTGGCGCGCTGGTTTGCCGACAGCGGGCAGGGCGAGGCCATCGACGATGCGCAAGGGCTGCCCGAGGATGCGATCTTTCACCGCTGGAACCGTGCCCAGGAGGCGGGCACACCGCTGCTGATCGTGGGCGGCACGCCGCCATGGGAGATCGCCTTGCCCGACCTGCGTTCGCGGCTGGGCGCGGCTCTCCAACTGGAGATAGGCCAACCCGACGACGAGATGGCCGCCGATCTCATCAATTCGCTGGCGCTTGAACGCGGGCTTACGCTGGGGCCGGGTGCGGCGGACTATCTGGTGCCGCGTGCGGGTCGCTCGTGGGCCGAGCTTGAACGGCTGGTGCTGGCGATTGATCGCTTGTCTCTTGAGCGAAAGACCCCACCTACGCTCGGAATCTGGCGTGCTGCACTTGAGGAAGTTAACGGTCCGCAGGAACCGCGAATGCTATGACCTTGCCCGCCAGAGATTTTGGTGAGAAACTGACCTGACTATGTTTGACCGTCTGATTTCCTATCTGGACTCGGTCCGTGCGCGTGACCCGGCGCCGCGCTCGCGCTGGGAAATCCTGCTCTATCCCGGCTTCTGGGCGCTGGCGCTTCATCGCGTGGCACACTGGTTGTTCGAGGCGGAGATGTTCTTCCTCGCCCGGCTGGTGAACCACACGGCCCGCTGGATGACCGCGATCGACATCCATCCCGGCGCCACCATCGGCAGGCACTTCTTCATCGACCATGGCTTCACCGTAATCGGCGAAACGGCCGTGATCGGCGACAATGTGACGATTTACCAGTGCGTTACCTTGGGCGGCACGAACCCCACTAATGGCAAGGGCGGCAAGCGCCACCCGACGCTGTGCGACAATGTCATCATCGGTGCCGGCGCGCAGATCATCGGCCCGATCACGGTTGGTGAACGTGCGCGTGTGGGCGCGAACGCGGTGGTAACTGACGATGTGCCCGAAGGCGCGACGATGATCGGGCTCAAGGCTCGCTCCACGCTGGTTCCGGCGGAAACATGGCTGCGTGAGTTCATCCCCTATGGCACCCCGTGTGAGGAGCCGTGCGAAGATCTGCGCGATTCCGGGCAGAACAAGCGGGTTAAGGAGCTTGAGGCCGAGGTTGCCGAACTGCGCCAGCTCGTCGAGGCCCTGGCTGCCGAGCGGGAGCCGCAAAAGGCGCGCAAGAGCGGCACTGATAGCTGATGCAGCCTGGCGGCAGCGGGTCCACCATTGTACCTTTCCCGGGCGGTCGCCAACCGTCGCAGGTCGGGTTTGACCGGCTCGAACTCACCCGTATCCTCGATCTTTATGGCCGGATGGTCGCAGCTGGCGAATGGCGCGACTATGCGATGGATTTCTCCAAAGACTGCGCCAGCTTTGCGGCCTTCCGCCGCACTGCTGACATGCCGCAGATGCGGATCGAGAAACGCCCGGCGCTGCGCCAGCGGCAGGGCATGTGGGCGCTGTTCGGTGAACATGGCCAAGTGCTGAAGCGCGGGCACGAACTGGCCGGTGTGCTCGCCCCGCTTGAACGGCGGCTAGTGAAGGCGGTCGAGGACTAGGCCAACTTTTCGAGCGCGGGGATCAGATCGCTAAAGTGGTCGATCAGCACGTCACCGCCAAGCTGATCCACCGGCACATCGTGATAGCCGAAGCTGAGCGCCACCACGGGCACCCCGGCATTGCGCGCGGCACGCACGTCATAGGTCGAATCGCCGACCATGGCTGCACGGCTGCCGCCGCAGTCCTTGATCGCGGCGAGCAGAATGTCGGGCTTGGGCTTGGCGCCATCCGGACCGCAACTGTCGCCGCCGTAGATCGCGGTAAAGTGGTGCGTCAGGCCGAGCGCCTCGATCAGCTGGCGAGCGGGCTTTTCCAGCTTGTTGGTGCAAACCGCGAGCTTGCAGCCCTTTGCGGCCAGCTCTTCGAGTGTGGCGATAACCCCTTCAAAGGGCACGGTGTTATCGGCAATATGCGCCCAGTAGTGTTCGAGCAGCACATTGGTCAGCTCGGCCATGCGCTCTTTGCTCGGCAGCTCGCCCTTGGCTTCAAGCGCGCGCCTGAGCATCAGCGATGCGCCGCCGCCGATGTAGTTGCGAATCTCGCTTTCGGCCACAGGCTCGTACCCTGCATATGCCAGCGCGTGATTGACCGCCGGAGCAAGGTCGCGGTTGGAATCGAGGAGGGTGCCGTCGAGGTCGAACAGGATGGTGTCGAAAGGAAAATCGCTCATGCGTGGGGCATGTGGCGAAGGCCGGTGGAAACCGCAATGGTTTGATGGCATGGCCGCCGATAAGGAGAAAGCTACATGACGTCGATCGCCGCCATTGTCCTCGCCGCCGGCAAGGGCACACGCATGAAAAGCGCGCGCCACAAGGTGCTGCACGAGATTGCTGGACGCGCGATGATCGATCATCTGCTGGCCAGCGTTGAGGCGCTCGGGCCGGAGCAGCTGGTGACCGTGGTGGGCGAAGCGCGCGAACAGGTGCAGCAGAAGCTGGGCGAACGGTCGGCCTTCGCGGTGCAGGAGCCACAACTGGGCACTGGCCATGCCGTGCAGCAGGCGCAAAGTGCGCTGGCCGGGTTTTCGGGCATCGTGCTGGTGCTCTATGGCGACGTGCCCTTTGTGCGCACCGCCACGATGCAAGCGATGATCGCGCGGCTTGAGGCTGACGATGCGCCCGCCGCAGTGGTGCTGGGCTTCGAACCCGACGATGCGCTACGCTATGGCCGGGTGATCGCCGATGAGGCGGGCGCGATCTCCAAGATGGTCGAATACAAGGACGCAAGTGAGGACGAGCGCGCCTGCACCCTGTGCAACTCAGGGCTTCTGGCCGCGCGGGCGGACGAGTTGTTCGCGTTGCTGGCGCGGGTCGGCAACGATAATGCGCAGGCCGAGTTCTACCTCCCCGATATCGTGAACATCGCGATTGCCGATGGCCGCCCCTGCGCGGTCGTCACCACCGACACGCCCGACGAGGTCGCCGGGATCAACAGCCGCGCGGAACTGGCCGCTGCCGAAGCGCAATGGCAGCAGCTGAAGCGCGAGGAGGCCATGGCCGATGGCGTGACCCTGCGCGCGCCCGAAACGGTGTTCTTCAGCTGGGACACCGAGGTCGCCGCTGACGTGGTGGTGGAGCAGAACGTGGTGTTCGGACCCGGCGTGACAGTGGCGCGCGGCGCGCGCATTCGCGCCTTTTCGCACCTTGAGGGCGCGAGCGTGGGCGAGGATGTCGAGGTCGGCCCCTATGCCCGCCTGCGCCCTGGCGCAAAGCTGGAAACGGGCAGCAAGGTCGGCAACTTCGTCGAGATCAAGAACGCCACGCTCGGCGCGGGAGCCAAGGCCAACCATCTGACCTATCTTGGCGATGCCACGGTGGGTGAGCGCGCGAATATCGGCGCGGGCACGATCACCTGCAACTATGATGGCTATTTCAAACACAAGACCACGATTGGCCCGCGTGCCTTCGTCGGCTCGAACTCGGCGTTGATTGCACCGGTGACGATTGGCGCGGATGCGATTGTCGCAGCGGGCAGCGCGGTCAGCCGCGACGTGGCTGACGGCGAACTGCGCATGGTGCGTGCCGATCAATTGGTGAAGCCGGGCTGGGCAGACCGTTTCCACGACGCGATGAAAAAGAAGAAGAAGGAACCGTCGGGCAAATAGTATGCAAAAATCATTTGGTTCGACGCTTCGGCTGGTCTTCGTGAGCAGCCTCTCTGCATTTCTGATGGGGGCTTGCTCGAGCGAGGCAGAAAATCCCTCTGAGCCTACGCTGGCAACGCCGTCAGGCGATCCTGACGCACTGCGCGAGGATACTGTGGAGCAGAAAGACGAGGGCTCCGTTGCTGTCGCTTCGGATGGGGACGAGGCCACGACATTGTGCGGTGCTAAGGAAACACCGGTGTTCAGCTGTACAGTGCGTGGAGGCAAGATTGCATCGGTGTGCCTCGCGAAGGGGGGCGACGGAGAATTCGCGCAGTATCGCTTCGGTCGTCCTAACGCGGCGCCCGAGCTGGTGTGGCCGACTGACGGCAACGGCCAGATCGAATGGGCCTCGGTGCCCTATTCAGGCGGGGGCGAAGCGCAGTTGAGTTTCGCCATCGGCGACGTGCGCTACGTCGTTTACAGCAAGGTCGTGCGGACCAACTTTACCGCCGGCGAACCCAACAATCCCGCCATGACCGATGGTGTCATGGTGCTACGTTCGAACAAGATTGCGGCCAACCTCGCCTGTGATGGCAGCGCGCTTCAGCCGATCAATATCGACGCCGCGCAAGCCCATCTGGCTGAAGCCAACGATCTGTTCACTTACGACACACCGTAGGCTTGGCAACGTCGAAGAGGTTGCGCAGCTTAGAAGCAAGACCGAAAGGACTTTGCGGCTAGCCTCCTTCTCGTTGCCCGGTAATTCATAGCTCTGGAGTTCTCAAATGTGCGGAATCATTGGCATCGTGGGCAACCAGCCAGTCGCCCCGCGGCTCGTCGAAGGGCTGCGGCGGATGGAGTATCGCGGCTATGACAGTGCCGGGGTATGCACCTATCATGATGGCCAGCTGATCCGCCGCCGTGCGCAAGGCAAGCTTTTGAACCTCGTCGCTGAGCTGGAGCAGCACCCCGCACCGGGTACCCTGGGCATTGCCCATACCCGCTGGGCCACCCACGGCGCACCGACCGAGAGCAATGCCCACCCGCACGCAACGCCGCAGGTCGCGCTGGTGCACAATGGCATCATCGAGAACTTCCGCGAACTGCGCGAGGAACTGAGCGGCGAAGGGCGCACCTTCGAGAGCGAGACCGACACCGAGATCGTCGTCCATCTGGTCAGCCGCGAGATCGAAGCGGGCAAGACGCCGCAAGAGGCGGTTCAGGCCGTACTGCCGCGTCTGCGCGGGGCATTTGCGCTGGCGATCCAGTTTCGCGACTATCCCGATATGCTGATCGGTGCGCGGCTTGGCTCGCCGCTGGTGGTGGGCCATGCCGATGGCGAGACCTATCTCGGATCCGATGCGCTGGCGCTCGCGCCGTTGACGCAGGATATCACCTATCTCGAGGAGGGCGACTGGGTGGTCGTCACCCGCGAGGGTGCGCAGATCTTCGACGTTACCGGTGCGCAGGTCGAGCGCGAGCAGACCCGCTCGGGCGCTTCGGCTGCTGCCATCGAGAAGGGCAACTATCGCCACTTCATGCAGAAGGAGATCTTCGAGCAGCCGACCGTGGTCGCCCAGACGCTGCGCTCATATCTGCGCCCGGTCGAACAGCAGGTCGCGCTGCCGCAGATCGACTTCGACATCTCCGCCGTGAACCGGATAACGATCGTTGCCTGCGGCACGTCTTACTATGCCGGGATGGTGGCGAAATACTGGTTTGAGCAGTTTGCCCGCGTGCCGGTCGACATCGATTTCGCCAGCGAGTTCCGTTATCGTGAGCCCGTGCTTGAGCCGGGCGGGCTGGCGCTGTTCATCTCGCAGAGCGGCGAAACGGCCGATACGCTGGCGGCGCTGAAGCATTGCAAGACCGAAGGACAGGTCATCGCTGCCGTGGTCAACGTGCCGACCAGTTCAATGGCGCGCGAGGCTGACCTGTTGCTGCCGACCCACGCAGGGCCCGAAATCGGCGTCGCCTCGACCAAGGCCTTCACCTGCCAGCTCGCCGTGCTTGCTGCCCTGGCTGCCCATTTCGCGGTCAAGAAGGGACGAATCGACCGCGAGGAAGAAGCCGAGATCGTGCGCCACCTGCTCGAAGCGCCTGCTGCGCTGAACGCCGCGCTCGATCACGACGAGACGATTGCCGCCATGGCACACCTCGTCGCACCGGCGCGTGACGTGCTCTATCTCGGGCGGGGTCCGGACTTCCCGCTGGCGCTGGAGGGTGCGCTAAAGCTGAAGGAAATCAGCTATATCCACGCAGAAGGCTATGCTTCTGGCGAGATGAAGCACGGGCCGATTGCGCTCATCGACGACACGGTGCCGGTGATCGTTCTGGCTCCGTCGGGGCCGCTGTTCGAGAAGACGGTTTCGAACATGCAGGAGGTGCAGGCGCGCGGCGGGCAGGTGATCCTGATTTCTGACGACGAGGGCATTGCCCAGGCGGGAGAGGGCTGCATCGCCACCATCCCGATGCCGAAGGTCCACCCGTTGATCGCGCCGCTGGTCTATGCGGTGCCGGTGCAGCTGCTCGCCTATCACGTCGCCTGTGCCAAGGGGACCGATGTGGATCAGCCTAGAAACCTCGCCAAGTCGGTGACCGTCGAGTAGGCCGAGTTTAGTCATTCACTAGGTTGGCGCTTTACGCGGTACTAACCAATTGTCCCTATTGGGATCTTGTGAGTGACGGACATTCCGATCTGCCGAAACTGCCGCTGCACCTGAGCGCGGTGCAGGTTCTGGGCCTTTGGGACACCAAGGAAGGGGACTGGTCGCGCTTGCGCAGTCTTCAATATTCCTCGTTGTACAAGGAAGCGGTTGCTCGCGGCCTGGCGAACATCGTCGCGTCGCTGGTGGCGATTTCGCTCTATTCCAAACATATCAGCATCGCGCTGCTGGCCCTGTGGGGCTTTGCCCAGCTGGTCGCGATATTGAACCTGGTGCGGATCGACTACAAGTTCACCAAGCTCGGTGGTCGGCGCATGCAGCGTAGCGAGTTCTGGGGCCACATGCTGGCCGTCGGCGCGAACGCGAGTCTGTGGAGTTTCGCCCTCCTGGCCTTCGTGCCGAAGGGGGATCTGGTCGATCACTTTGCCCTCTGGGCGATTATGGCCATGCTGGTCGCGGGGGCTTCGACGACCTTGAGTTCGGCACCTGCCGGGCCTGCGCTGTTCGGCTTCATGACCGGGATCGCGGGCACCATATCCTTCGCCCTTGCCGGTGAGTGGTATTTCGTGGTGATCTGCACGGCCTTTGCGAGCATCGCCGTCGGCAGCGCGATTTCGACGGGCCGGGTACACCTTGCGGCGCGGATTGCCGAAGTGGGCGTGGCGGAAAAGAACGAGGTCGTCTCGTTGCTGCTGCGCGAGCACGAGGCCAACGAAGCCGACTGGCTGTGGCAGATTGATACCAACCGCAAGATACGCTCTCCTTCGCCGCGCTTTGCCTATGCGCTCGGTCGCGATCGTGCCGCAGTTGAGGGTGAGGGGCTCCTGCGCCTGATCGCGGGCGATATGCCGCGCGACGATAGTGAAGACGAAGGCCTGCGCCAGCTCGCGGAAAATCTGAAGCGGCGCGAAACCTTCTCTGATCTTCTGGTGCAAGTGGAAGTGCCCGAGGGGCGCCGCTGGTGGCAGCTATCGGGTGCACCGATCATCAATGAAAAGGGCGTCTTCCGCGGATTCCGCGGTGTCGGCTCGGACGTCACCGTTCAGCGCGACCGCGACGAGAAGATCGCTTACCTTGCCCGCTACGACACGCTTTCGGGCCTGCCGAACCGCCTGATGCTGACCGAGGCGCTGGGTGACGCGCTGCGCTATTGCGAGCAGTGGAAGTCGCGCTGTGCCTTCCTCATGATCGATCTCGATCGCTTCAAGTCGATCAACGATTCGCTTGGCCACCAGATGGGCGACAGGCTGTTGGCCAAGGTTGCACAGCGGCTTGCCTCGGTGCTCGGCGAGGGTGAAATGTGCGGCCGCCTTGGCGGTGACGAGTTCGCCGTGGTGATCCGCGATGCCGGCAAGATCGGCAATGTCGAGCGCCTGTGCGAGGCGATCATCACCAGCCTTTCAAAGCCTTACAACCTCGATCATCACACGTTGTTTATCGGCGCCAGTGTTGGCTCTGCGGTAGGCCCGCGCGACGGGTCGACGGTCGAGACGCTCATGCGCAACGCCGATCTCGCGCTTTACCGGGCGAAGGACGAGGGCGGTAACGTCCACTTCAGCTACGTGCCGTCGCTCCATGCCGAAGCCGAGGAGCGGCGCGTGCTTGAAGGCAGTCTGCGCAAGGCCATCGTCAACAACGAGCTGCAGCTCAACTTCCAGCCGGTGGTCGATGCCAACAGCGAGGACGTGGTCAGTTTCGAGGCTCTGCTGCGCTGGAACAGCAGCGAACACGGCATGGTCAGCCCGGTCAAGTTCATCCCGCTGGCCGAAGACACCCGCCTGATTGTTCCGATCGGCAACTGGGTGCTGCAAAACGCCTGCCACGAGGCGGCCAAGTGGCCAAGCCATGTGAAGATCGCCGTCAACGTGTCAGGCGAGCAATTGCTGGAGCCGGACTTCGCAGACGAAGTCGTGCGTGCCCTGGCCGAATCGGGCTTGCCGCCGCAGCGGCTCGAAGTGGAGGTCACCGAAAGCGTGTTCCTGCGCGATGGGCGCACCGCACGCGAAACGCTTGAGAAGATCCTCGCGCTCGGCTGCACTGTCGCGCTTGACGACTTCGGCACCGGCTATTCCTCGCTCGGTTACCTGCGGTCCTTGCGGTTCTCCACGATCAAGGTCGATCGCAGCTTCGTGCTCGGGGCGAGCGAGGGCAGTCAGGAAAGTGTCGCCATTATCAATGCCGTGGTCGCCATGGCCCGGAGCCTGAACATGACCACCACCGCCGAGGGCGTGGAGGACAAGGAACAGGCGCGGATGATCCGCGAGTTGGGCTGCAACAAGATTCAGGGCTATTACTTCGGGCGTCCGATGGTGGCCGAAGACGCGCGCAAACTGCTGCGCATGAAGCGCGAAGCTGCCTAGCTTGCGTTGCGATCGCCATCCGGGCAATCGTCCTCGGTGCTATTCCCTCACTATGTTCGGGGCACCTGCGGGCGCGCGGTCGCGCTTGCGGCCCCTTGGGCCGTTTGGAGGCGTGGCGCTGGGCGCTATTGGCGTTTAGGCGACAGCGAGGTTCGCGAAAATGCTTTCGAACATCGCGCGGCCGTCGCTTCCGCCTTGCGCATCCTCGATGGCGCGTTCGGGGTGCGGCATCATGCCGAGCACATTGCCTGCCTCGTTGAGAACGCCAGCAATATCGCGCTGCGAGCCGTTCACCGCCTCGCCATAGCGGAAGGCCACGCGGCCTTCGCCTTCAAGCCGGTCAAGCGTTGCTTCGTCGGCGAAGAAGTTGCCATCGTGGTGAGCGACCGGGATGCGAATGCTTGCGCCAGCGCCATAGCCGCGGGTGAACAGGCTCTCGCCGTTTTCCACGCTCAGCGCCACGGTGCGGCACACGAAGGTCTGCCCGGCATTGCGCATCAGAGCACCCGGCAGCAAGCCAGCCTCGGTCAGCACCTGGAAACCGTTGCACACGCCGAGCACCGGCACGCCGCGTCCCGCTGCTGCGACAACGCTGCGCATGATCGGGCTGTTGGCTGCCATCGCGCCAGAGCGCAGATAGTCGCCATAGGAAAAGCCGCCGGGCAGGGCGATGAAGTCGAGGCCATCGGGCAGGTCGGCATCGCCATGCCACACGCGGATGGGCGCCTTGCCGGAAACCTGTTCGATCGCCACCGCCATGTCGCGGTCGCAGTTCGAGCCGGGAAAGGTGATGACTGCGGCGCGCATCAGGCGGCCACCTTCTCGATGCGGTAGTTTTCAATCACCGTGTTGGCGAGCAGCTTCTCGCACATCTCGGCCAGCGCTTCGTCAGTGGTGGTGTCGGCCACTTCCAGCTCGACCAGGCGGCCGATGCGCACATCCTCGACACCGGAAAAGCCCAGCCCATCGAGCGCGTGGTGCACAGCGCGACCCTGCGGATCGAGAACGCCGGGCTTCAGGCTGACATGGATACGGACTTTCATGGGCTTTCTCGCGAATGGAAATTTCGGACCGGGTGTGTCCGGCCTATGGCTATTGCTGCGCCAGCGCACAAGGGGGGAGCTACCCGTCAGCCACAAGATGTTACAATTGTGCTGTTGTACGCAAGCTACGAGCGCTTTAGCGCGGGCGTGTCGCAACGGAGACTGTCGATGAGCCAATCGCGAACTGGTCCCAAGCCCGGCAACGGGCCGCTACCCAAAAGTCAGCCATATATGTCGCCGCGCGCGAAGCGCCAGAAGCTGTGGCTCGACGTGCATCGCTGGCTCGGGATTATCCTGCTGATACCGATGGCCGTGCTGGGCGTGACAGGCTCGGCGCAGGTGTGGCCGGAAGAGACCGAGGCGCTGCTCAATCCTTCGCGCGAAGTGGCGGCCAGCGCTGATCCTGCCGCGCTCACCGCTACCGATGTGGCGGCGGCACGTGCTGGCGCCAGCGAATATGGCCCGCTCACGGTCCTCGAGATTGGTGAACTCGGCACGCCGCTGGTGGCGCACACTGCGCCCTATGCGGAGCCACTGCATGGCATCGGCGGGCCGGTTTCGCGGCTGATCTACGTCGATCCGGACAGTGCGCAGGTGATCGACAGCGCTCCCTCCTCGGGCAGCTTCATGTGGTACATGCATTTCGTCCACGGCCTGTTCCTGATCCCCAACGGGGGCAGGCAGGTGGTCGGCTGGATGGGGTGGTTCCTGCTCGTATCCTCGATCACGGGGCTGGTGGTGTTCTGGCCGGGCATGGGCCGGGTCGTGGCGGCGCTGCGTTGGCGCAAGCGCGATGGCAAGGCGATGAACCTGCATCGCCAATCGGGCTTCCTGCTCTCGCTTGTCATCGTGGTCGAAGCTGTGACGGGGGCATGGATTTCATTCCCGCAAGCCATGGCTTCTCTGGTCGAACCCGGCGTTGAGCAACCGCAGCGGCGCCGCCCGCCGGGGCCCGGTGCTGGTGGTGAACCGCTTAACGTGAGTGACGAGGCCTGGATCGATGCGCTGGCCGAGGCGCAGATTGCCTTCCCTGGCCGGCCGAAATCCATCGCCGCTCCGTCAAGAAAGACGGGCGCCTGGCAGGTCGAACTGGTGGGCGACGGCGTCGATGGCTCGGTCAGCGTGCCGGTGAATGGCGGCGAGATCACCGTGGAGGAGCGCGAACAGCGCGCCGGTCCGCCGTCGCCAAGCACCCGTGCGGGCGCCATCGCGACGGTGATGCGGCAGCTGCACTATGCTACCATCGGCGGCATTATCTGGCAGCTGCTGGTGTTCCTCAGCGGGTTTGCGCTGACCTTCCTCGCGGTCTCGGGCATCTACACTTGGGGCAAGCGCAAGCTCGGCCGGTAAGCGCTATTCGCTCGCGCTATCTTGCGGGCGGGGCATCACCGCAATCTCAAGCCGTTCGTCGGGCACGAGAAAGCGCTGCGCCGTTTCGGTGAGGTCTGCCGGGGTAAGGGCGGCAATCTTGTCACGCCCGGTGAGGAACCGCTCGATCCGCCACGGCTGTGACTGCACCTCGTCGGCGATCTGTAGCCATCCCCGATTGGTGTCGAGCAGGTTATCGTAGGACTCCAGCATCGGCTGGCGTGCGCGCAGCAGCAGATCCTCATCGATCCCGCCATTGCGCAGCATATCCAGCGTATCCAGCATGGCCTCGCGTGCCTCGTCGACGTGATCGGCGTTGAGCGACGCGGAGAAGCTGAAGGTGCCGTAGCCGGGGTAGGTGCGCGATTGTTGGGCATTGGCCGAGGGAGAATAAGTCTGCCCCAGCTCCTCGCGCAGCGAATCGGTGAGCGCGATCCGCGCCACCCGTTGCAACAGTTCGAGCCGCAGGTTGGTGTCGTGATCGCTGTCGTCGGTGGTGGGCCAGATCATCGTCAGGCTGGCCTGATCGGCCGGGCCATCGTGATAGACCACCCGCGGCGTGCGATCCTGCGTGAAGCTGCGGTCGAGGTTCTCGGTGTAGGGCCGGAACTCCGCCTCGCGCGGGGGCAGGGCGCCCAGCGTGCGAGCCACCAGTGCAATTGCCCGGTCTTCGTCGACATCGCCCACGATCGTGAGTTCCAGCGCGCCGTGTTCGAGCCGGTCGGCAATGTTGGCGCGCAGCTGATCGAAGGTCATGCCGAGGTAGGCGTCTTCATCCTGATAGGAGAAGCGCGGGTCGCCATCGCTGATAATACGGCCGCGTTCGAACCCGAGCGCCGAGGCAGGGGTTGCGCTGCGGCGGGCGAAGAAGGCGCGCACGTTTTGCCGTGACTGGGCCTCTCCAGCCGAGCGGAAGCCGGGGTCGGTCAGCGCGGCGGCGAACAGCTCAAGCTGCAGTTCAAGGTCTTCGGGCGTGGTGCCCGCGCCCATTTGGAAGCGCGATTCGTTCGAGGCAAATCCGAGCGAGACGTTCCGCCCGGCCAGGATCGAGAGCAATTCGTCATAGCTGTGCTTGCCCAGACCGCCCTGCGGCAGGAACGAGGCGAGCCCGGTTGCCAGCGGGTTCTCGCGCGTATCGAGCAGATCACCGCCATCGAGATTGAGCCGCACCAGCACGCGGTCGGCCTGCAGGTCGGTGTGCTTGAGGTTGAGCATCAGGCCGTTGGCGAAGGTGATTTCTCGAATGCCCAGTTCGGGAACGCGTGTGTCGCTCACAATAGCGCCGGGCGTGCCGAAGTCCTGATAGGCGAATTCGGCCAAGGTCTCATCGGCAGGCGGAGTGATTTCGCGCGCCATGCCTTCGTTCCAGGCCGTGCGCAGGGCCTCGGCCCCGCCTTCTGGCGCAGTCTCGCCTTCGTAGCGGATTAGCGGATCGTTTAGGGGAACCACCTCTTCGCGTAGCGCAGCGAGCACCGTATCGGGCGTGATCTCGGGAACATGGGCGGTGAAGCGTTCGAGCGCGCTTTCGGGCGTAGTCGGCACCTGTCCGTCACGCAGCAGGGTGACCGCGCCGGTGGTGAAGGTCGAATTGGGGCGGGTGGCGGCCCCTGCCGCATTGGCCGTGATCGCGGCGCGATAGTTGGCAAGCTGTTCGGCGACTTCCGCCTCGGTAAAGCCGAAGGTCAGCGCGCGGCGATACTCCTCCTCGGCCGCTTCGAGCCCGCGCTTCCATTCGCCCGAAATGGCATAGACGGTGAGCGAGGTGGTGCGCCCTTCCTTGCCGAAATCGCTGGTGGAAAGCCCCGCAGCGCGGAACGGCGGATCGTCGAGCCGGGTCAGCCGCTCAAGCCGGCGGTTGATGATGTCGTAGCCGATCGCGCGACGCAGGCGGGTGCGCCGCGCTTCCTCGGTGTCGGGGCCGCCGAGCCAGGGGCCATGGCGGCTCACCGTGATGCGCTGGGCCAGCGCGGGGTCGAGATAGATGTCGGTCTGCCCGGCGAGGTCGAAGTCGATCGGCCCCATCTCGGCAGAGGGAAGCGGCGCTTCGGGCTGCCAGTCGCCGAAGCGTTCGCGGATCATCGCCTCGACCGTGTCGGGATCATAGTCGCCGACCACGATCAGGGCGACGTTATCGGGCCGGTAGTAGCGCTCCCACAGCGCCTTTAGCCCTGCGCCGGTGGCGGCTTTCACCGTTTCGGGCAGGCCACCGGGGAAGCGTTGGGACATGGCCGAACCGGGATAGGCGAAGGCCAGCGAATCCTTGGCCGAGCGCTGCTGATAGGTATCGCGCACCGAGACTTCCGACAGGATGATGCCGCGCTCGCGCTCGACAGCTTCCTCGTCGAAAGTGAGTTCGCTCGCCGTCTCGCGCATCAGCATCAGCGCGGTGTCGAGCAGGGCGGTATCGTTGCGCGGCAGGTCGAGACGATAGAGCGTGGTATCGAAGCCGGTGGAGGCGTTGGTATCGGCCCCGAAGGCCAGCCCCTCGCGTTCGAGCAGCTTGACCATCTCGCCTTCGGGCAGATGGGTCGAGCCGTTGAAGGCCATGTGTTCGATGTAATGCGCCCAGCCTTGCTGTTCGTCGGTCTCGGCGGCGGAGCCGAAATCGACCCACAGCTGCACCAGCCCCTGCTCGGGCGGGGTGGCATTGGGGCGAATGATGTAGCGCATCCCGTTGTCGAGCACGCCGGTGCGATAGGCCGGGTCTTTCGGCAGATCGCTTTCGGCAAAGGGCCAGGGATCGGTCGGTTCGCTAGCGGGGGCGCTGGCTGAATACTCAGGCGCCTGCGCTGCCGCAGGGGCGGCGAGGGCAAGCGGGATTGCGCAGGCGGTTGCAAGCGCAGCGAAGAACCGCGCGCGATAGGCAGGACGTGTCATTGCCGCACCTTGTGGCGGCAATGACATGAACCTGCAATGATTGCCGGTGAGCCTACTTCTTCGGCTTGCCGGGTGTCGGACGCATACGCGAACGCATCACGTTCATGTCCACCACCTCGCCGGGGCCGGTATCCTCTTCCTGCAGCAGGCCGAGGCGGCGCGCGACTTCCTGATAGGCTTCCTGTTCGCCGCCCATGTCGCGGCGGAAGCGGTCCTTGTCGAGCTTCTCGCCCGTCTCGAAGTCCCACAGGCGGCAGTTGTCGGGGCTGATCTCGTCAGCAAGGATCACACGGCTGAAGTCGCCATCGAAGATGCGCCCGAACTCGAGCTTGAAGTCGACCAGACGGATGCCGATTGCGGCGAACATGCCGCACATGAAATCGTTCACGCGGATCGCCATGGCGGCGATGTCCTGCATTTCTTCCGGGCCGGCCCAGTTGAAGCAGGCGATGTGCTCTTCGGCCACCATCGGGTCGTTCAGCTCGTCGCTCTTGAGATAGTACTCGATCAGCGTGTGCGGCAGCGGCTCGCCTTCCTCGATTCCCAAACGCTTGGAAATCGAACCGGCGGCCACGTTGCGCACCACCACCTCAAGCGGGATGATCTCGACCTGCCGCACCAGCTGCTCGCGCATGTTGAGGCGGCGGATGAAGTGCGTGGGGATGCCGATATGCGCCAGCCGCGTGAACACGTGCTCGCTGATGCGGTTGTTGATCACGCCCTTGCCGTTGATCGTGCCCTTCTTGGCGGCGTTGAAGGCGGTAGCGTCATCCTTGAAGTACTGGATGAGCGTGCCCGGCTCGGGGCCCTCGTAGAGGATCTTGGCCTTGCCTTCGTAGATCTGGCGGCGACGGGACATGGGGCAAACCTCGTGGTTGAAGAACAATGTCTGCGAACAAAAGCGAGCGCCCCGGCGAACGAAGACCCTTTGTCTCCGCATCTGCCGGGGCGCGAAGCGCATGCCTATACACGCGGCGTATCGCTCTGGCAATTGCAGCTAAGCGTCTTCGCGGCTACTTGCGGCGAACCACTAGGGGGGACACCATGAAGTACTCAGGCGCAGCCGTTGTGGCGGCAGCACTGTCCATCGGCCAAATTGCTGCACCGGCCTTTGCACAAGAGCGTGACAGCGATGGCGAGGATGACGTGATCGTCGTCACCGTGAAGAACGAGCAGACCGCGCTGATCGACTATTCGGGCTCCGTCACTGCGATTGATCAGGGCCAGCTTGAGGCCCGCGCGATCAGCGATATCTCGCAGCTTTCCTATGCCGCACCGAACGTGGCGCTTGATACCGTGGGCACCTTCAAGGGCGTGGCCAATTTCTCGATCCGCGGGCTCGGCATCAACTCCTCGATCGCGTCAATCGATCCGGCGGTGGGCCTGATCGTCGACGGGGTCTATATCGGTATCAACGGCGGCGCGGTGTTCGATACGGTTGATCTGGCGCGGGTTGATATCCTGCGCGGGCCGCAGGGCGTGGCTTTCGGGCGCAATGTGACGGGCGGTGCGGTGCTGGTGGAAACCGGCGAGCCGACTGACCAATGGGAAGGCCATGCGCGCCTTGCCTACGAAGGGCCGGTCGATTCGGGCCGCGGGTCAGGCATGTGGAGCGCGCGCGGCGTGGTTTCCGGCCCCTTGTCGGATGCCGTGGCGATCCGGCTGGCCGCAATGCGCAGCGATGATGAGGGCTATTTCGTCAATCAGTTTGACGGCAGCGATTTCGGCGCTTCGGAAACCACGGTGCTGCGCGGCGCGATCCGCGCCCGGCTCAGCCCCACTTTCACGCTCACGACCAAGGGCGAATACACCGACGTGACCGGCGATGGGGCCCCCGCGCACAACAACGGCCTGTTCGCGCGCGATTCGTTCGAACTGTCGATCGACGAGCGCGGCACGCACGACAGCGAGACCGGCTTCGTGGTCGCCCGCGCGGAGCTTGATCTGGGCGCGGGGCAACTCACCAATATCTTCGGCTGGCGCAGCTATGATGTGTTCACCCGCAATGACATCGACAGTTCGCCCAATCCGATCTTCTCGTCCGACACGCTGACCTCGCAGGAGCAGTTCTCGAACGAGCTGCTCTATGCGCTCGAAACCGGGGCGTGGCAGCTTTCCACCGGCGGATACTGGTTCACGCAGGACGTTGCCTATGACGAGATCCGCAACCTTGCCTCGCCACAATTCGGCGGCGGAAAGCAGAAGCACGATGTGCTCGGCCTGTTCGGAGAGGTCAGCTTCGATCTGACCGATAGGCTCACACTCACCGGCGGGCTGCGCTGGTCGCGCGAGGTGAAGGACGCGCAGGTGACCTACGTGCGCGCTCGCGCCGAGTGTTCGGTGATTGCGGGCACTTGTCCGATCACCGGCGAGCGGGTGCCGGGCGAGAACAATGGCTTTGCTGACAAGCGGGCGTGGGAGAACTGGTCGCCGCGGCTGGTTGCCAGCTTCGATCCTAGCGACAACGCGCAGATCTACGCCAGCTGGGCGCGCGGCTATCGCTCGGGCGGCTACAACTTCCGCATCACCCAGCCAGCCTCGTTCGAGGAGCTGGCCGCCACGCTTGGCTCGCCCGCCTATGACGAAGAGCGGGTCGACACCTTCGAGTTGGGTGCCAAGTGGCAATCGCCCGACCGGACGGTGTTCCTGCAGGGTGCGGTGTTCCGCAGCGAGGTCGACAACATGCAGCGCGAGGTGGTGGTGGCCAGCCCCACTTCGGGGCTGGCGCAGTCGGTTTACAACACCGCCGATGCGCGCATTACAGGCTTTGAGGGCGAGGCCATGTGGAGCGCTGTGCCGGGCGTCGATCTGGTGGCCAACGTTGGCCTCACCGATGCCAAATATGTGCGGGTGTTCTACGACATCTCGGGCGACGGTGCGATTGGCCCCGCCGATCTCGCGCTCGCCCTGCCGCGTGCACCGCGCTGGACCTATGGCGGCAGCATTTCCTATGAAGCTGACGTGCTGGGCGACAAGTACGTGCGTGCGTTCATCACCTTCCAGCACCGTGATCGCTTCGCCTATTCCGACAACAACTTCGGCTACAACGATGCCGCTGACCGGATCGACGCCTCGCTTGCCTTCGGGTGCAACACCTGCGGGGTTACGCTGAGCCTGTTCGGTCGCAACCTGCTCGACGAGGTGCAATTCGGTGCCGATGCGGGGCTGCCGTTCTCGGGCGGGCCATTCTCCGACGGGACCAACCGTCCGTTCGATCCGCGTCCGGCGCAGGGCACCTTCTCGCCCGTGGCCAAGGGGCGCGTGCTGGGCGTGGCGCTGGAGGCTGATTTTTGATCGGTTGCTTTTGACCGGGGAATAGAAAGACGGCGGGGATCGCTCCCCGCCGTTTTCGTTTTCGGTGTTGGCGAAGGGCCTAGAGGCCGACAATGCCGCTATTGTCACGCGTCACCACGACCACGGCTGAGCGCGGACGGCCCGAGGCGGTGCCGCCCTGGCTTTGCGGCCAGTTGCTGGTCGGCGCGTCATAGGTGCCGCGCTCGCCAGGGTGCTGGATGCCGACGAACAGCGTGCGTCCATCGGGCGTGCTGTCGACACCCGTGATCTCGCATTCCACCGGGCCGACCAGGAAGCGCTTGAGCGTCGCCGCGCTCGCAGCGGCACCGACGATGGTGGTCTGCTGCGCGGTGGCGCCGGTCGAGTCCTTGTTGGTGATGGTGACATTGCCGCCATCGCCAACTTCGCCCGGCAGAGCGGCCAGCATCATGCAGTTGCTGCGATCGGTCAGAGCGCTGTCGTCGGTCTGGATCCACAGTAGCGGGTTGATCTGACCGGCGGCGTTCTGCTCGCGCGAGAACCACAGGCCATCGGGGCTGGAGAAGTCGTTGTCGGCCGTCAGCCCCGAGATGTTGACGTTCTGGTCGGCATCGGCCGAGTCCGAGCCGAACAGATAGATGTCCCAGGCGAAGCTGGTGGCCGCGCCATCGTCACCCGCTTCACGCAGGCGGATGATGTGGCCGTTGGGGTTGCCGTACTGGTCCTTGGTGCCCTTCGGATCGTTGTAATGGCGGGGATTGGCCGCACCGGTGTCGTTAAGCGCGCGGTTCGCAGCGTTGTTGTTGGTGAGGGTGAGATAGACCTCGCCGTTGACCGGGTTCACTGCGGTCCACTCCGGGCGGTCCATCGGTGTCGCGCCGACCGCGTCAGCGGCAAGGCGCGGGTTGACGAGGATGTCGGCCTGGCTCTCGAACACGTATTCCGGATCGCTGCTGGTCGCGGGGCGGTTCGGCACCTGCCCAAACACCAGCGGCAGCCAGGTGCCGTTGCCGGTTTCGTCGAACTTGGCGACATAGAGCGTGCCGCTATCGAGATACTTGTCACCCACCGCGAGGCGATCGGTGGCCAGTTCGTCGGCAGCATCCCAGTTGGTGTCAGAGACAAACTTGTAGAGGTACTCGCGGCGCGAATCGTCGCCCATGTAGACCGTCACCTTCTGGCCGGGCGTCAGCTTGCCCATCCATGCGCCTTCATGGCCGAAGCGGCCCAGTGCGGTGCGTTTGCGGGGCGTCGAGTTCGGATTGTAGGGATCGATCTCGACCACCCAGCCGAACTGGTTCGGCTCGTTGCGATAGTCGTCGGTGGCAGCACCGACGCCGGCGCGGGCGTCCCAGCGGGTGAAGATATCCTGCGTGGGGGTGGCGCTCGACCAGGCGTAGTTGCCGTCGGAGCTGCGCACACCGTAGCGGGCGAGCGCGGTCAGTTCGCGCTGGCTGCGGTTGGCCTCGTCGGATTCGGCCCCCGAGCTGGGGCGCTTGAAATAGCCCGCCCAGTTTTCTTCGCAGGTCATGATCGTGCCCCAGGCAGCATAGCCGTTGGCGCAGTTGTTGATCGTGCCGCGACCGGCAGTGCCAGAGGGCGAGAACTTGGTCCTGAGATAGCTGGTGCCGGAGACCGGGCCGTTAAACGTGGTCGGCGTGTTCGGGGTCACGCGGCGGTTGAAGGCGCTGTCCTGCACGTAGGACCACGCACGATTGCCGTCGTCGCGCACCTCGGTGAAGCTGAGGCCGTGGCACTCGATTTCCTTGATCGCTTCGCTGGCCGGACGTGGGCCGCTCGGGAGGTTGGTCGGGCCGTTGGGGTGCAGATAGGTCTCGGTGATGTTCTCGTGGTTCTGTACCAGAATGCCGCGGGTGCTGGATCCATAGTCCCGCTGGCCAGCATCGTTGAGGCCGAAGAAGTGCAGCGCGTCGCCGTGGTCGCCGATGCGCCCGTCGAAATCGGTGTCGGTGCCATCGTTTGCATAGGCAGAGGTGCCCGCGATAATCGGATCGCCTAGCGCGGTCAGCACGCTGGCCGTGTAACCGGTGGGGACCGTCACCACGTCGTCAAGGTTCTTGGCCACTGCATCGAAGTTCAGCGCGGCCGGATTGACGGTGATGACCGTCTCGTCGCTCTGAGCGCCGTTCTCCGCCGAGAAGCGGAAGGTGAGGGGGGTGGGTGAAGCGACCGCGGGGGCCAGGAAGGAGACCGAGTTCTGGTCGATCAGAATCAGGTCGACTGCCACACCGCTGACCTGCGTCCAGCTGTTGCCGCCGGTGCCGCCGGTCACGCTGCCTTCGAGCGTGACATAGTTGCCCGAGGTGGTGGTGCCATCGGCCCCCGCATTCACGGTGATCGCCGAACCCTGCGGTTCGTCGTCGCCGCCGAAGAGGTCGAAATCGCAGGCCGAGAGCATAGCGCTACCGAACACGGCGGCGGCACTGGCGCGCAGGCCGCCGACCATGGTCTGCCGACGCGAATAGCGTTCGTCGGCAATTGCGTTGAGCGAGCGGTTGCCCGAATCGTTGGTATCGACGTCGCCGTCACTGTAGCCGATTGAAATATTAGACATAATGACCCCCAGTCAGGATTGGTGCATCCCGATCTAGGGGGTCATTTTGACGCGCCGCGGTCCGTTTGCGGGCACAATGGCGACGGTTAGGTGTCCAATCGGTGTCCCGGCCTAGTTTGCAAGCTTGGCTGCCGTGGTGCCGACACGCTTGCCAAGGTAGCGGGCACCGGCAAGCTCGACCTCGCTCGGCTGGCGCGAGCCGTCCGGTCCGGCAATGGTGGTCGCGCCATAGGGCGCACCGCCGTGGGCCTCGTCGATCCCGTTCTGACCTTCGAAACCATAGTCGAGCCCGATGATCGACATGCCGAAGTGCAGCATATTGGTGATCAGCGAGAACAACGTCGTCTCCTGTCCGCCGTGCTGCGAGTTGCTGGAGGTGAAGGCCGCGCCGGGCTTGCCGATCAGCGCGCCCGAGGCCCAGACACCGCCACAGGTGTCGAGGAAGGCGGCCATCTGGCTTGGCAGGCGGCCGAAGCGGGTGGGGGCACCGAGCACCAGGCCATCGTAGCTGCCGAGTGCGTCCGGCCCTTCGATCAGCTGGTGGTTCTCGTTATGCGAGAATCCGAAGTTCTCGACGATCTCGGCAGGGGCGGTTTCGGGCACGCGGCGAATGTCGCATTCGGCGCCGCTTTCGCGCACGCCTTCGGCGATGGCTTCGGCCATCTGCGAGGTGTGGCCATAGGAAGAATAATAAAGAACGAGAACGCGAGCCATGAAGGTTCCTTTAGTTTGGAGGGTTTGCCGGAGGCAACCGATGAAGCCCTGCGCTGGTTCCGGCTATGGCAAAATTTGCAATGTTGGCAACAAAAGCGGCGCAAGGGCCTTGCCAAGCTCGCGCAGCTTCGCCATAGGGCCGCTTCCAATTTGCTCGCCGGGCGCTTTGATGATGTCCGACGCAGGAGTAATGCCTGGGTAGCTCAGTGGTAGAGCAGACGATTGAAAATCGTCGTGTCGGTGGTTCGACTCCGCCCCCGGGCACCACTCCCCTCCAGGGGGATGGTGTGGATCAGTTTTCCTTGGCGATATCTTCCGGATCGGCGGGCGGGCCGGGTACGGCATAGCCGTCACCAAACCACTGCGCGAGATCGCGGTCGCGGCAGCGGCTGGAGCAGAACGGGAAGAATTCCTCGCTACGGGGTTTCTTGCAGATCGGGCAGGGTCGGGTGCTTGCAGTCATGATGCGATTAGCTGGGCCTGCGGAGCCTCCAGCGCAAGGGCCGGGTCGGTTTCGAGACTGACCTGCTTGCCGGTGCGGCGGGCGAGCTCGTCGAGCCATTCGGGCCGAATCTTGGCTTTCAGCGCCGGGTGGACGCGCAGGGCCAGAATTGCGCCCGTTCCCTCCGCCCGTTCACCCACACGCAGCGCATAGCGCGCGGCAAGCCCGGTGCGGCTGGTGGCGAAGCGGTGCAGCAGTGAGGGGCCCTCTAGCCGCGCGACGAGCTGGACAAAGCCGAACCCGTTGATCGCAGTGCGTTCATGCGGCCAGCCGTCCAGGGCTAGGCCCAGTGCCTCGTCGACGGCCTTGCGATCGGCCTTGGCGGCAAGGGTCGGAAAGTCGATCCCGATCGAGCCGCCCAGATCGAGCAGCGGCAAGGCCTCTGCCAGAGCGGAAACGGCGGCCAGCGCCAGCTCGCGCGGGGGCAGGTCGCCGTCGATATCGGCGAGCGTCATGGCCGGGGTGGCGCTGAACAGCAGTGCGCCTCCGGGAAAGGTCAGTTCGCCCGAAGATGCCGTGTGCCAGACATCGTCCCACAGACCCGCGGCAAAGCGATGCACCTCGCGGCCGGTGGTGAAGGGAGAGGGGGGCACGTCCTGCCCCTCATAAATCCGCCCCTGTGCGCGCTTGAGGCGGCCACGCTCCGTGATCCGGGCGCGGGTGATCAAGATTTCGCAGGGGCTGCCTTCGGTCACGCTGGCGGGAAGGCGGTCGACCAGCACCTCGGAGCCGCTATCGGTGAGAGCCGTGCCGCGCTTTGCGCCAGACGCGCGGGCAACCAGCTTGGCGGTGACCACCGTGCCTGCTGTCAGTTCACCCGGCCATTGTACTTTTGCTGCCAGCACCCGGTCGCCCTCGACCAGCAGCGTGCGGTCTTCGCCGATCCCGCGCTCGATCAGCCACTCAGCCAATGGCGAACCCGGCGGCTTTGAGCAGCGCACGTGTCTCGTAAAGCGGTAGGCCCATCACGCCCGAGTGGCTGCCCCTGATCCATTCGATCAGCGCTTCGGCGCTGCCCTGAATGGCATAGCCACCGGCCTTGCCCTCCCATTCGCCGCTGGCGATGTAGGCGTCGATCTCTTCATCCGAGAGGCGTTTGAACTTCAGTTGCGTTTCGCTCAGCCGCTCACGCATGCTGCCATCGGGCGCCATCAGCGCCACGCTTGATAGCACGCGGTGGCGGCGGCCTGAGATCAGCGCCAGGCACTTGCGCGCAGTCGCCTCGTCCTCGGCCTTGGGCAGGATGCGGCGTCCGCAGGCCACCACGGTATCTCCTGCAAGCACGAACCCGCTGCCATCGTGCGCGGCAAGCGCCTTTTCGCGCGCCATCCGTTCTGCATAGGGGCGCGGGAGTTCATCCTTGTGCGGATTCTCGTCGATATGCGCAGGGGCGACCGTATCGGGTGCGAGGCCCAGCCGCGCAAGCAAGTCGCGCCGCCGCGGGCTGGCCGAGGCGAGGATCAGGTGCCGTTCTGGCGTGGTGAGTGCAGGGGTTGCGGCCATGCCGCGCGCCTTAGCCGGTGTAGCCGGGCGGGCCGCCGCGACCGGGCATGAAGCGATAGGTAATGCGCGCCTTGGTCAGGTCGTAAGGCGTGAGTTCGCACAGCACCTCGTCGCCCACCAGCACGCGAATACGGTTCTTGCGCATCCGGCCCGCCGTGTGGCCGAGCACTTCGTGACCGTTTTCAAGCTCTACCCGGAACATCGCGTTAGGCAGCAGTTCGACCACCTTGCCGCGCATTTCGAGGAGTTCTTCTTTGGCCATGTGTAGTCCGGTGCTTTCTGTATCTCGGAGGCGAGTGCGCGGCGCCATATACCGCCGCAGGGCAAAAGGGAAGAGGGCGCGAATATGACACGCCATTCCTGCACAACAGCTTAGCGCGAGTGCAAGCCGCGATACAATTGCGACACTTTATTACCCAGCACTGCTTGTGCCGTTTTGCGCCGCAGCACATAGGGCGCGGCGGGGGACGGGAAACACTATTTCAATTGTGCGAGGTAAGCTTGTCGTTTTCCCATCAAGTCAGCATGCTGACGCTGACCGTTGCCCTGGCCGCCGTTCCGGCATTTCCGCTTGCAGCGCAGACCTCGGCGTCTGCGCAGGCCGATAATTCGCCTGAAACCGGCCCCGAGCCGGAAGACCAGACCTATGACGAGAACACCATCGTCGTCAGCGGCGTCCGGGTGATCGGGCAGGTCGATGCTCCTCAGCCGCCGATCCTCGAACTCGATGCCGACGATATCGCCTCTTACGGTGCAGGTTCGATCTCAGAACTGATCGAGGCACTCGGCGCGGATGTTTCGAGCAGCCGTGGGCGCGGCGGCGGCGCACCGGTGTTCCTGGTCGGCGGCGTGCGCATTGCCTCGTTCCGCGAAATGCGCAGCTTTCCGCCCGAGGCCATCGAGAAAATCGAGGTCTTCAGCGAGGAAGTGGCGCAGCAGTATGGCTATTCGCCGAATCAGCGCGTTGTGAACTTCATCCTGAAGGACAACTATTCCAGCCGCGAGATCGAGGTCGAATATGGCCAGCCGTTCGACGGCGGCTTCTCGACGCAGGAGGCGGAGGGCACCTATGTCCGCATCGACGGGCCGAGCCGCCTCAACCTCAATCTCGACTGGAAGAACTCCAGCCTCCTCACTGAAGGCGAACGCGGCGTGCTTCAGGCCGAGGGCAGAAGGCCCACCTTCGCCAGCGATCCCAATCCTGCCGACTATCGCAGCCTCGTCGCAGATAGTGCCAGCCTTGAAGCGACGCTCAACTGGGCGAGAAGCCTTGGCGCGGGTAGCTCACTCAGCGTCAACGGTACCTTCGAGCGCGAGGACAGCCTCCGTCTGCAGGGGCTCGACGAGGTGACGCTGAGCGAAGGGAAAGTCACGGTGCTGCGCACTTTCAATGCTGGCGATCCCCTCACGGTCGACCGGCGCACCGAGACCTATTCGGGTGCCGCCACGCTCAACTTCGGGCTGGGCGACTGGGAGGTGACGGGCACAACCGATGCCACCTTCTCGCATGCGCGTAGCGTGACCGGGCAGAGGGTCGACACCAGCGGTATTCTGGTGGCCGACAGTGTGGACGCGCTCGCGCTCGATGTGGATCTGGCGGGCCTGTTCGACCCAGCTGGCAGCGAAACTGCACTGACCGATACCTACACCATCAACACGCTGATGACGGCGCGCGGATTGCCGGTCTATCTCCCGGCGGGCGATGTCTCGGTTACGTTCAACACCGGCTATCGCTGGAACGGGATCGACAGCGAGGACACGCGCAATCCCGGTGTGAAGACGAGCCTCAATCGCGGGCAGTTGCAGGCGGGCGTCAATGTCGGCGTGCCGCTCACCAGCCGCGATGACGATTTCCTTGGCGCTGTGGGCGATATCAGCCTCAATCTGAGCGCTGGCATCGACGAACTCACCGACTTCGGATCGCTCTATAACTGGTCGACGGGTGTGACCTGGGGGCTCACCGACAAGCTGACGCTCAACGCGTCCTATATCAACCAGGAGGACGCGCCTTCGCTGAGCCAGCTTGGTAGCCCCGAGATCGCCACGCCCAACGTGCCGTTCTACGACCTTACGCGCGATGAGACCGTGCTCGTAACCACGATCTCAGGCGGCAATCCCAACCTCGCGAAGCAGAAGCAGAGCGACTGGAAGGTTGGGCTGCAATGGGAAGTGCCAGTGTTCGACCGTTCGAACCTGACGGTCGACTACATTCGCAACCACTCCGAGAATGTCAGCAGCAGCTTCCCGTCGCTGAACCCGGCGATCGAGGCGGCCTTTCCTGACCGCGTGACACGCGATCCGGTAAGCGGCCAGATCATCAGCATCAACCAGCGCCCGGTGACCTTCGCCGAGCAGGATGTCGAGCGGATCGCGGTCGGGCTTAACTTCTCGGGCTCGATCGCACCGCCGGAAGCGAGCGAGAGCGGTGGTGCGCGCGCGAATGCCGGAGGTCCGGCGCAGATGGCGGGCGGCCCGGTTGGCAGACCCAATCCAGAGCGCTTCGCCGCCTTGCGCGCGCAGTTCTGCGCGGCCGAGCCTGCCGATATGCTGGCGCTGCTCAACCGTGCGCTGGCCGCAAGTGCTGCGGGCGAGCCCATGCCCGCAGGCCCCGATGGCCAGCCACTGGCGATCCCGCCGCAGATGCTGCAGCGGCTCGCTGGTGATGACGGGACGGTCGACCCCGAGCGGTTTGCCCAGATGCGTGAGCGGATGTGCAACGGTGACGGTCCGCCCAGTGGTGCGCAGGCGGGCGGGGGCCGTGGTCCCGGCGGTCGCGGACCAGGCTTTGGCCGTCCGGGCAGCGATGGCGGCGGGCGCTGGTTCTTCAACGTGAACTATCAGTACGACCTCTCCAACACCGTCTTGATCGCGCCGGGAGTGCCTTTGCTCGATCTGCTCGATGGCGATGCCACGTCCGGTGGCGGCCAGCCCGAGCATACGGTGAGGCTGCGTTCGGGCGTGTTCTACCGCGGCTTCGGTCTGATCACCTTCTGGAACTATGCCAGCGCCACGCGGCTTAACGGCTCGGGCCTTCCCGGTAGCACCGACCTTCATTTCAGCGATCTGCTGACGATCAACTTCCGCGCCTTTGCCGATCTCGGCGCGCAGGAGAAACTGGTCGCCGCCGTGCCGTTCCTTGAAAAGACGCGGATCGGCTTCGGCGTCGACAACCTGTTCGACGCGCGCCAGCGGGTGACTGACAGCAATGGCGAAGTGCCGCTGCGCTATCAGCCGCTGCTGGTCGATCCGGTGGGACGCAAGTTCGAGGTCGAGTTCCGCAAGCTGTTCTGAGTTGCCGGGTGCTGCCGGAGCCTGTTGAAGGACAGGCTCCGACGTTCTGGGTTTCAGAGCGCCTGCGCTGCCGCGTGAGCGCTCGCCCAGGCCCACTGGAAGTTGTAGCCGCCGAGCCAGCCGGTCACGTCCACCGCTTCGCCGATGGCATAGAGGCCGGGCACTGTCTTCGCCTCCATCGTCTGGCTGGAAAGCTCGGCGGTGGAAATGCCGCCCACGGTCACCTCGGCCTTGGCGAAGCCCTCGCTGCCATTGGGGTGGAAGGTCCAGCGCTTTAGGCGTCTTTCGGCATCGGCGAGCTTCCGGTCGGGCAGATTGCCAAGATCGCCCGCCAGCGCCAGTTTTTCGCCTAGCGCATCGGCCAGCCGCTGTGGCAAATGGCGGCGCAGCAGCGCGGCGAAGGTGAGGCTGGGTTCCGCACGTTTCGCCTCGATGAGCCAGCCGCTTGGCATATCGGGCAGGAAGTCGATCGCGATGGGCTTGCCCGGATACCAGTAGGAACTGACCTGCAGGATCGCCGGGCCGCTGAGGCCGCGGTGTGTGAACAGCGCGGCCTCGCGGAACGCGGCCTTCTCGCAGGTCGCCTCAACCGGCGCGGAAACGCCCGACAGTTCGCGGAACAGCAGATCATCCCCGCCCAATGTCAGCGGGACGAGGGCAGGGCGCGGCTCTACCACCTTGAGGCCGAACTGGCGCGCCAGATCATAGGCAAAACCGGTGGCACCCATCTTGGGGATCGACGGCCCGCCGGTGGCGATCACGAGGTTTTGCGCCGTGTACACGCCATCCTGTGTTGTCACCGTGAAGCGGCCATCGGCATGGGCTACCGCGCCGACCTCCTGCCCGCATTTCACCGCGACGTTGCCCTTCGCGCATTCGGCCAGCAGCATGTCGACAATCTGCCGCGCCGAGCCATCGCAGAACAGCTGGCCAAGCGTCTTCTCGTGCCAGGCGATGCCATAGGCCTCGATCAGATCGAGAAAGTCGCGCGGGGTGTAGCGGGCCAGCGCGCTCTTGGCGAAGTGGCGATTGGCCGAAAGATAGTTAGCAGGCCCTGCGCCGATGTTGGTGAAATTGCACCGCCCGCCGCCGGAAATCAGGATCTTCTTGCCCGGCTCAGCCGCCTTTTCAAGCACGCAGACGCGCAGCCCCCGTTGCCCGGCCAGCGCGGCGCAGAACAGGCCTGCCGCGCCGCCGCCCAGAATAATCGCGTCGTAATTTTCCATCGCGCCGGGGGTTAGCGCCGCACGTCCGATTGGCAAGAGCGCGCGGCCTGCCTATTTCGGTGCCCATGAGCCGCAGCGAAGCAGGAAGCCCCCACGATCCGCGTGGTGCGAGCCGATTCAACGAGGACCGCTCCACCGCCACGGTGACGGGCGCGAAGCTCGATCTCGAAGCGGGCCTCACTGCGATCCGCGAAGTGCAGCGCACGCTCAAGCCCAAGCCGGGCGTGTACCGGATGCTCGATGCCAGGGGCGAAGTGCTCTATGTCGGCAAGGCGCGCAGCCTCAAGGCGCGGGTGGCGAACTATCTGCAATTGAACGGCCTGACCAACCGGCTGCAGCGGATGATCTCGCAGACGCGCGCGATGGAGATCGTCACCACCAACTCCGAGGCCGAGGCGCTGCTGCTTGAAGCGCAGTTCATCAAGCGGTTCCGCCCGCCGTTCAACGTGCTGCTGCGCGATGATAAAAGCTTCCCGTTCATCCTGCTGCGCGAGGGGCACGAGTTTCCGCGCATCATGAAGCACCGCGGCGCGCGACGGCACAAGGGCAGCTACTTTGGCCCCTTTGCCAGCGCCGGTTCGGTCAACACGACGATCAACGCGCTGCAGAAACTGTTTCTGCTGCGGAGCTGCACCGACAGCTTCTTCTCGCGCCGCGACCGGCCCTGCCTGTTGTACCAGATCAAGCGTTGCTCGGCCCCTTGCGTGGGGCGGATCGACGAGGCGGGCTATGCCGCACTGGTGCGCGAGGCGAAGGACTTCCTTGGCGGCAAGTCGGGCGCGGTGCAGGCGCGGATCGAGGAGCAGATGGCCGAGGCGGCCGAGAAGCTCGATTTCGAAACTGCCGCGCTGCTGCGCGACCGGCTGCGCGCGGCGACCTTCATTCAGGGCTCGCAGGCGGTGAACGCGCAAGGGGTGGGCGATGCCGATGTCTTCGCGCTTGCCAGCAAGGGCGGCCAGATCGCGGTGCAGGGCTTCTTCGTGCGGGGCGGGCAGAACTGGGGCCACCGCGCCTTCTTTCCGCGCCATATCAACGAGGTGGACGAGGCCGAGGTGCTCGCCCGCGTGCTGGGGCAGTTCTACGAAGAGGTGCCGCCGCCGCCCACGATTCTGGTGGACCGCGAGCTGCCCGAACGCGCCCTGCTGGAAGAGGCCTTCGCCGCGCTGGCGGAGCGCAAGGTCGAGATTTCCGTGCCCCAGCGCGGCGACCGCCGCCGCCTGATGGAGCAGGCTACCCGCAACGCGGTCGAGGCGCTTGACCGGCGGCTGGCCGAGACCGGCACACAGGCGAAAATCCAGCGCGAAATGGCCGAATTCCTTGAGCTGTCCGAAGTGCCGCAGCGGGTCGAGGTTTACGACAACAGCCATATTCAGGGCACCAAGGCAGTGGGGGCGATGATCGTCGCTGGGCCTGAGGGGTTCATGAAGAACCAGTATCGCAAGTTCAATATCCGCGAGGCGCAGTCGAACGACGACTTTGCCATGATGCGCGAAGTGATGACCCGCCGCTTTGGCCGCGCCATGGAGGAAGACCCCGACCGGACCAGCGGTATTTGGCCCGATCTGGTGCTGATCGACGGCGGCAAGGGCCAGATGCACGCGGTGCAGGAGGCGCTGGAGGAACTGGGCGTGGAGGACGTAAACCTCATCGCCATCGCCAAGGGGCCGCACCACGGGCGCGAGGGGCGCGAGGTGTTTCACTTTCCCGACGGGCGCGAGAAGATGCTACCGGTCAATTCACCAGTGCTGTTCTATCTTCAGCGGCTGCGTGACGAGGTCCACCGCTATGTGATCGGCGCGCACCGCGACAAGCGCAGCCGCGCCATTTCCGCCTCGCCGCTGGACGAAATTCCCGGCATCGGCCCGGCCCGCAAGCGTGCGCTGCTGCTGCACTTCGGCACCGCCAGCAAGGTCCGCGCGGCAGCGCTGGAAGACCTGAAGCGCGCACCCGGCGTGAGCGAAAGTGTTGCCCGCAAGATCTATGACTTTTATCATGCCGGCGGTTGATTGTTGCGCAAGGTCAATGCTCTGGCGATCGGTGCGTGCTAGTACAAATATATAAGGAGATTAGCCCCATGCGTTCGCTTCTGCTTCATGCTCACGACGATCCCGGTTTCGAGGCCCGCCTGCAGGTCGCGCTTGATCTTGCGCGGGCTTTCGACGCGCATCTCACCGTGCTCCAGCCGGTTGCCTTCAACGTCGCCGTTCCGGGCGATGCCTATGGCATCTTTGCCGCCGAGGCTGCGACCTTTGCGCGCGAACAGGCGGCGGAGTTCCGCAAGCAGGTTGAGCCACGGCTCGAAGGCGAAGACGTGCGGTGGGACTGGGCCGACGCGGCCGGGCTCGCGGAGTCCAGCATTTTCGAATATGCCGCCTTGGCCGACCTGGCGATCATCGGCTCCGGGCGGATGGAGGGCGACTCGGTCGGGCCATCGCCGCTCGCCGGTATCCTCGCAATGCACTGCCGCGCACCGATACTGGTCGTTCCCGAAGGCGCTGGCGCAATGCTTCCGGGCGCGCCGGTGATGGTGGCCTGGAATGGTTCGCTTGAAGCGTCGCGTGCGCTCAAGGCTGCGCTCCCGCTGCTGAAGGCCGCCAAGTCGGTCACGCTTGTGTCTGTGGTCTCGTCTGAAGATCAGGAAGCCGGAGAACTGCCGGCGCTGGCAGGTGCACGCTACCTTGATCGGCACGGGGTGGCTTGCGAAGTTGTCGAGGTTCCGCAGGGGCAGAATAAAGTGGCCGAGGTGCTGAAGGAAGTGGCCCAAACGCGCGGCGCAGGGCTTGTCGCGATGGGTGCCTATGGCAAGCCACGGCTGTTTGAGACGCTGTTTGGCGGAGTGACTGCCGGAATGCTGTGGAACCCGAAGGTGCCGTTGCTGCTGTCCCATTAGGGCGGCAGCCGCGGCCCGGCGGGCACTCAGTCGAGCAGGCGCAGCATGCCCTCTTGCGCCACGCTGGCAACCAGTCGGCCATCGCGGGTGAACACCTCGCCCCGGCCAAACCCGCGCCCGTGGCCTGACCACGGGCTTTCGGTGACGTAGAGAAGCCATTCGTCGACGGCGAAATCGTCGTGGAACCACAGCGCATGGTCGAGGCTGGCGCCTTTGACTTCGCCCCGCAGGAAGCTCTTGCCGTGCGGCTGGAGCGCGGTTGCGAGCAGTTGGAAGTCCGAAACGAAGGCGAGCACCGCCCGGTGCAACGCAGCCACCGGCGGGAGCGGTGCAACCACGCGGAACCACACGTGAGACGTCGGCTCGCGCCTTTGCGGGTGCAGCCAGTCGCGCGGTTCGACCGAACGGAAGTCAATCGGCTGCGGACGCATCAGCAGGGTCTTGAGGGTGCTGTCGGGCATTTGCTCGGCGGCAGCCCGGCCAAGCTTGGAGTCGGAGACCAGCTCTTCAGGCGGGGGAACCTGCGGCATCTCGCGGAACTGGTGGCTGGCCCCGTCGCTGGGGCGCTGGAACGAAGCGACCAGGTTGAGAATCGGCACCCCGTCCTGGCTGGCTACGACCCGGCGATTGGAAAAGCTGCGGCCGTCGTGATCGCGCTTTACGCGATATTCGATCGGCAGGTTGTCGCTACCGGGGCGCAGGAAATAGGCATGCAGCGAATGGACCTCGCGGTCATCATCGGTCGTGCGCCGCGCTGCGCTTAGGGCCTGAGCGATGGCTTGCCCGCCGAACACCCGGCCTGTTCCCAGCTCGCGCCGACGGCCGATCCAGCGGTCCGCGCCGCGCGTTTCAAGGTGGAGCAGGAGCACCAGGTCGGCGACCAACTGCTCAGGTGTGGGAGCGGAAGGGGAATCCTGCGGCATTTCTCGGGCCATGGGCTTCGCGAAGCGATCAGTCAAGAAATGCCCGGTACCCGGCGCAAGACCCGCCAGGTCAGCGACTTGGCGCGGTTTTGCCCAGGCCACCGCTTCGGAGCCGCCGGACGCAGGCCGAGCGAGCGCAGCAAATGATTGAAAGCACGCGCATCGCCCTCGGCAAAGCTCCACTCGGAGCGCCAGGTAATCGAGAGCGACAGCGAGACATTGTCCATGTTGCGCACGAAATGCGGGGCCATCACTGGCACGTAAATCGCATCGCCCGGCGCGAGGCGAAATGTCTCGCCGTCAGCGATGAAGTCGTCGTTCCACCGCAGTTCGCGCGGGCCGCCGGTTTGATAGGTTTCATGCAGTTCGTCCGGGGCGAAGCGGGCATCGCCTGCGGGAAAGACCGTCATCTCCTTGGTTCCGCGCAGCTGCAGCAGGATGTTGTGCTCAGGGTCGAAGTGGTAGGGGGTGACGGCATTCGCGCTGGATACGAAGATGAAGCCCTGACGCCTTAGCATCTTGCCCGTGCGTTCACGGATCGGTGCTTCGATTTCGGCCAGCAGGTCGTGCAGCAGATCGGCATAGGCGGGCACTTGCTCGATGTTCTTCAGCACGGCCCAGCTGTTGGCGGTCTCGATCGTGCGGATCGTTTCGCCGATCGAGAGGCCGGTGGCGCCGGGCTTGCCGTCCACGCCGATTGGCAAGTCGCCACGGTTAAATTCGATGCTCTTCTCAGGCAGCGATTCTGCCATCTGCGCCAGTGCTTCGAGTTCGAGCAGCGGATGCTGGCCGAGGGCATGCGCAAGCTTGTGTGGGGTTTCGGGGTATGAGGCGGAAAACTTCTCCCGCGCCTGCGCTGGAAAGACGGCGCCGGTGGCGGTGGCGACGGATTGATGGATCATGCGATGCCCCTGGGAGCGCGGCCTGTTTCCAGGCGGTTGAGACAGGCGAACAGGGCGCGCCGCGCGCTGCCGCCGATAGCGATGGAATGATGGGCGATTCGGCGCCGTTCGCGCCAGAAGTGGTCGATCATCGGGTGATCGGCACTGGCGCAGCTGTCGATCCAGTCGATCCCCTCGCGCTCGGACAGCTCCAGCGCCTCGCGCTGCAACAGCACGCCGGGCGAGAAGCGGGAATAGTCTTCGGCAAAGGCGGTCTTGTAAGAAAAGGCACCGGGCGCTGCGGTGAAGGTCGCCAGCATCGCGATGGGCTGGCCATCGAGCCGGATGGCAAGCCGTTCGAGCCGACCGCGTGCCGCTGCCTCTGCCATTGCCTCGCGGAACAGCATGGCGGTGGGGCGGGCGCTTGCCAGCGCGGAGGCCGCGCGGCCTTTCCAGCCGGCGGCTTCAAGCGTGAGGAATTCGTCGGTCCAGCGAGCGATGTCCTGCGGCCCGTCGTTCCGTTCGACGGTGAGGGAGCCTTCTTCGCCGAGTCGGCGGTGCTGGCGGCGCAATTCCTTGCGTTTCTTGGTCGAGAGCGAAGCCTCTAGGTAGGCCTCGGGAGATAGCTCGGTGGCCAACATCGCGCGTTCCCCCTCCAGCACGGTGCCAGCGGGGCGTTTATGCGCGGCCAGCTCGGCGGCCAGTCCATCGTGCACCGGGCCATCGGTGCCGAATTGCGGCAGGTGGGCAAACAGCGCGAAGGTGGCGTGGTGATCGAACCAATCCAGCAGCAGGTGCCAGAACTCCCGCTCGAACCCGCGCGCGATCAGCGGCTGGCCGAGGAAGCTGTTTTCGTGACACCACAAGCGCCAATGCGGAATCGGTTTGCCGTAATAGTAGGGTTCCCACCTGAGCGGGATCACACCCAGCCACTGGCCGCACAGTTCGAGCACCGCGAGGCGCACGCTGCCGTTCGGGTCGAGCGCGCGCAGTGAGGGCAGCAGATACCAGCTTTCAAAGAAGGGGTTGGGCTCGCTCGCCTCTGCGGCCAGCGCATCCCAGGCGCGGATGCCTGCAGCATTGTCGCGCTTGCGCCAGTCGCCCACGCGCAGTTGCGCGGCCCCTCTGGAGGGAGGGCTACAGGCCTGGATGCCTGGCAAAGCGTTCAAGGGTCCAGCCTTGTACAAGAGAGTAAGCCAACCTTCGTGCCGATGCGGTCATGCTGCATCGACAAATTGCATAACCACTGGCCGCGAAGGAACAGTTAACTGAGGCAGGCAAAAAAACGGCCCGCCGGCAAATTCTCGCTGTGGAGACTGCAGGCGGGCCGTTTGCGACCGTCCGGGTTCGGTGGACGTTTTTTTATCCGGCGAGCGCCGCCAACAGCAGCAGGGCGACGATATTGGTGATCTTGATCATNNGCCCCTGCGTTCGAGAATGGCGAGATTTTCGACCTGCAGCAGCATGCCGGGGGAAAGTTTTGCCAGGCTTTCATCGAATGTGGTCTTGAACCCGAAGGCGTGGGGCTCGCAGATGAAACTGCTGAGCATGGCGACCGGTTGTCCGTCCAGGTGGAAGGCCAATCGCTCGAGTTTTCCCAGCCGGGCCGCCGCTTCCAGGCTTTCGCGGAACACGGCCTCGGTATTCGGCGCGCTGGAGATCGCCGAGCCTTGGGCGCCTTTCCAACCCGCCTGTTCGAGTTCGAGAAACTGGTCGATCCAGCTGCCAAGCCCGGTGTCATCGTCGTGGCGCGTCAGCACCAACTCGCCGAGTTCTTCCAGCCGCCGCCGCTTGCGGTTCAATTCCTTGCGGCGCTTCTTGTCGAGCGCCAAGCGCAAATGGTCTTGCGGGGATCGTCCGCTGTGCAGCACGGCGCGCTCGATCGTTTCGACGATGCGCAGGCCGCGATCCGGTTTTCCGGCGATATCACGCAGCGCCGCCAAGGCAGCGCCATCGGCCGGGATTCCGGAAAGGTGGAAGAACAGGCTGCCGTGCGCGTGACGATCGCACCAGTCGAGCATGTGCTGCCAGAATGACGCGCAATGATCGGCCCTGACCAGGGGTTCGCCGCTGAAGGCGTTGGAATGCAGCCAGTTGGCGAGATGCGGCAGAGGCCTGCCGTGATAGTCGCGGTCGCGCAGCATGGGCATCAGCCCGACCAGTTCCCCGTGTACGACATGGGTGGCGAGCATGACCTCGCCCTTGGGGTCGAACTGGCGCAGCGATGGCAGCAGAAACCATGCTTCGTTGAAGGGATTGGGCGTCGCGCTGGCAAGTGCCAGGCGATGCCATTTTTCGATGAAACCGGCGTTATCCGCATCGCGCCATGACGCGACCGAGAACCCTTCGCTCAGGCCGGCCACGCCGCTGCGCGTGCTGGTGCCCTGCAAGCAGGCCTCGTGCTCGCCGCCGGGACCGAGCCGGTTGCTGGTCGTGAGTTCATCGATATGCGCCACTGCATTCCCCATCGGGCGACAAGCATAGGAAAAAAGCGCTTAAACTGGGTTAATGCGTCGAAAAGGACGGTGGCGGCACGTCTGTCCATGCCACCACCGCCTTCACCCGGACGCGTCGTCAGCCGCCCGCAAGCGCGGCAAGCAGCAAGAGCGCCACGATATTGGTGATCTTGATCATCGGGTTCACGGCGGGGCCGGCGGTGTCCTTATAAGGATCGCCGACCGTGTCGCCCGTCACCGCGGCGTGGTGAGCATCGGAGCCCTTGCCGCCGTGGTTGCCGTCTTCGATGTATTTCTTGGCATTATCCCATGCGCCGCCACCGGCAGTCATGGAAAGCGCCACGAATAGCCCGCCCACGATCACGCCGAGCAGCAGGGCGCCAAGCGCGGCAAAGCCGTTCTGCTGGCCCGCCACGAAGGTGATCACGAAATAGACCACGATCGGCGCAAGCACCGGCAGCAGCGACGGCACGATCATCTCCTTGATCGCGGCCTTGGTGACGAGGTCGACCGTGCGGGCATAGTTCGGCTTGGAGGTGCCCGCCATGATGCCCGGATCGCCCGCGAACTGGTCGCGCACGTCCTTCACCACGTCGCCCGCGGCGCGGCCCACGGCGGTCATTCCCATGGCGCCGAACAGGTAGGGCAGCAGCGCCCCTAGCAAGAGGCCGACGATGACATAGGGGTTCTCGAGGCTGAAATCGACGTTCAGCGTGGGGAAGAACTCCGCCAGATCAGCCGTGTAGGCGGCGAACAGTACCAGCGCGGCAAGCCCTGCCGAACCGATGGCATAGCCCTTGGTCACGGCCTTGGTGGTGTTGCCGACCGCATCGAGAAGGTCAGTCTTCTCGCGCACGCTTTCGTCGAGGCCTGCCATTTCGGCAATGCCGCCAGCGTTGTCGGTGACAGGGCCGTAGGCGTCGAGCGCCACGACCATGCCCGCCAAGGCCAGCATCGCGGTCGCCGCGTACGCAATGCCGAGCAGCCCGGCGAATTGATAGGCGATGATGATGCCTGCCACGATCACGATGGTGGGCAAGGCAGTGGCCTCAAGCGAGATCGCTAGACCCTGGATCACGTTGGTGCCGTGGCCCGTTTCCGAAGCCTTGGCGATCGAGCGCACCGGGCGATAGTTGGTGCCGGTGTAATATTCGGTGATCCAGATGATCAGGCCGGTGATGACGAGGCCGAGCAGCGCGCAATAGAACAGGTCCATGCCGGTAAATCCGCCGATGACTTCGGTCACGCCTGCGGTCACCAAGGTGCCATCGATATCTGCGGTCGCGGCATCGGAAACCACCTCTGCGCCGATCAGAGCGCCCATATCGCCCAGCGCGAAGGTCATTGCGACATAGATTGCCGGAATGGAGAGCACCGCCGAAACGAGGAAGCCCTTGTACATGGCCCCCATCACGTTCGTGCCGCCGCCAAGGCGCACGAAATAGGTGCCGATGATCGAGGTGACGATGCACACGCCGCCGATCAGCAGCGGCAATGCCATCAGCGGGGCGAGCATGCCGCCCGCGCTCTTCAGTAACAGCGCGGTTAGCACCATGGTTGCGCCCACGGTCACGACATAGGTCTCGAACAGGTCGGCAGCCATGCCGGCGCAGTCGCCCACGTTGTCACCCACGTTGTCGGCGATGACGGCGGGGTTGCGCGGATCGTCTTCGGGAATGCCTGCTTCGACCTTGCCGACAAGGTCGGCGCCGACATCAGCGGCCTTGGTGAAGATACCGCCGCCAAGCCGCGCGAAGATCGAGATCAGCGAAGCGCCGAAGGCAAGGCCGACAAGACCATCGACCACGGTGCGATCATCTCCGCCCACGCCATGTCCGGCGATGGCGGTGAGGTAATAATAGAACCCGGCAATCGCGAGCAGGGCGAGGCCCGCCACCAGCATCCCGGTGATCGCGCCCGAGCGGAAGGCGAGGGTGAGGCCCTGTTGCAGGCCCTTCTGGGCTGCAGCAGCGGTGCGCACGTTCGCCCGGACTGAAATGACCATGCCGGTATAACCCGCCACGCCAGACAGGATCGCGCCGAGCACGAAGCCGGTTGCGGGCACGAGGCCGAGGAACACCGTCACCAAGATGGCGACGACCACGCCGACGATGGCGATCGTGGTATACTGGCGCTTCAGGTAGGCTTGCGCGCCTTCCTGAATGGCCGCGGCGATTTCCTGCATCTTGGCATTGCCGGCATCTGCGCCGAGCACCTGGCGACTGGTCACGAAGCCGTAAACGACGGCGAGCAGCCCCAAGACAATAGCGATTAGTGTAAGATCCATGCCCCGCTAGTCCTCTTCCCGAGTGAACGCGTCCCGGTATTTTCCGGGTACGCAAGGTGCCTATGGCTAACACATGTTCATCTTTCGGCAAGCCGCCTTGATACTTAGGGCGCGAATCAGTGCCTGTAGCCGAGGCCTGAAGCATTGAGCACCGGCTCGCCATCTACGACCAGCGGCGCAAAGCCGAGCGGCTCTATCACGCCGATGCGGGTGGCCTCGCATGGTGGCTGAGTGCCGTCGGGAAGGGCGGCGAGCAGGGCGTAGTCATCACCCCATGTCAGGCATTCGAGGCGGCGCTCGGGCGCGGCGACGGGCACCTGTGCGCCCTCGATGGCGAGCGTGACCTGCGAGGCCTCGGCCATGCGGAAGGCGTCAAGCAGCAGGCCGTCCGATATGTCCATCATGGCATGGGTGAGCGGGGCCAGGGCCTGTCCCTCGGCAAGGCGGGCGTGGGGGCGCGAGTAGGCCGCGTGGTCGGCGCCGGTGCCATCGCGCAGGGCTTCGAACCCGAGCATCGCCGCGCCGACTTCGCCGACCAGCCACAGGGCATCGCCCGGCTGCGCGCCATTGCGGGCGGGGACCGGCGTGCAAGTTGCGCGGCCGATGGCGGTGAGGCCGTGGGTGCGCGTTCCTGCTCCCGCCACGGTATCGCCGCCCAGCAGCGGCACCTTGTAGTGCGCGAGCACCTTGGCGAGGCCGCTGACAAAGCGTTCGTCATCGCGGCCAAGCATATGGCCGATCAGCACCCCCACCGGCTCCGCGCCCTTGGCGGCAAGGTCGGACAGGTTGGTGGCGACCAGCTTCCAGGCGACGTCCGCCATATCGGCATCGGGCAGGTAATGCGTGCCTTCGACCAGCATGTCGTGCGTGAGGATGAGCGTTTCGCTGCCTAGCGTGATCACCGCGCAATCGTCGGCAAGGCCACGCGCGCCGGGATCGAGCGGCAGCAGGCGCAATGCTTCGATGAAGGCCTGTTCGTTCAACTTTCACCCCTCGTCATCCCGGACGTGATCCGGGATCAGGCTGTTACTTCTCCGACGTCAAACCAAAGCTGGACCCCGGATCACGTCCGGGATGACGGAAGAGGTCTAGCGTACCTCTTTCGCCACTGCATCAAGCACGCCATTGACGAACTTGGCCTCGCGGTCGTCGAAGAAGGCCTTGGCCACGTCGACATATTCGCTGATCGCGGTGCCGGTGGAGATGTCGGCCCGGGCGACCAGCTCGTAGGCCCCGCAGCGCAGAATCTGCAGCATGGTCTTGTCGAGCCGCGCCAGCGTCCAGCCTTCGGCCAGCTTGCTGACGATCAGCGCGTCGATCTCGTCCGCACGGGCATCGTAGCCGCTCACCACGTCGTCAAAGAAGGGCGCGTCGGCATCGGCGTACTGATCGTCCTCGATCTCCTTGCCGAGCCGGTGCTGGTGGAATTCGTCGAGCAGCCGGGGCAGCGGTGTGCGCTCCATCTGGCGTTGGTAAAGGGCCTGAACGGCGGCGAGGCGCGCGGCGGACCGGGCGCTGGAGCGGGGAGCTTTTTTCATTATAAACGGACCTTTACGCTTTCGCCATGGGCCGGAAGGCCCTCGATTTCGGCCAGCGTCACGGCCGCGGGGCCGATTGCGCCAAGCGCCTCTTCGTTCAGCGAAATGAAGCTCGTGCGCTTCATGAAATCGAGCACCGACAGGCCGCTGGCAAAGCGCGCGCGGCGGCCGGTGGGCAGCACGTGGTTCGGCCCGGCGACATAGTCACCGATGGCCTCGGGCGTGTGGCGGCCGAGGAACACGCTGCCCGCATGGCGCAGCTGCGCGAAGATTGGCTCGGGATCGTCGGTGGCGATCTCGACGTGCTCGGCGGCAAGCCGGTTGGCCAGCGCCGGGGCTTCGGCGGCAAGGTCGCTGGCGACGATCACCACGCCATAGTCCTTCCAGCTCAGCCTTGCGCGTTCGCCGGTGGCAAGCTTGCCCAATAGCGTCTCGACCTCGGCCTCGACCTTGTCGGCGAAGGCCCCATCGTCGGTGATGAGGATCGATTGCGAGCTGGGGTCGTGCTCGGCTTGGCTCAGCAGGTCTGCGGCGATCCACGCGGGGTTCGACTTGCCGTCCGCGATCACCAGAATTTCGCTTGGCCCGGCCACCATGTCGATGCCGACCACGCCATAAAGCTGGCGCTTGGCTTCGGCGACCCAGGCGTTGCCGGGGCCGGTGATCACGTCGACGCGCTCGATGGTCCGGGTGCCATAGGCAAGCGCGGCAATCGCCTGCGCGCCGCCGATCCGCCACACCTCGTCTACCCCGCACAGATGTGCGGCAGCGAGCACCAGCGGGTTGACCACGCCATCGGGGGTGGGGGTGGTAACGACGAGCCGCTCGACACCGGCGACCTTGGCAGGAATCGCGTTCATCAGCAGGCTGGAGGGGTAGGCCGCATTGCCGCCGGGAACGTACAGCCCCGCGGCATCGACCGCGCTCCAGCGCGCGCCAAGCCGGACGCCCACTTCGTCGCGATAGTCGCGGTCTTCGGGCAGTTGCGCCTCGTGGTAGGCACGGATGCGATCTGCCGCCAGCGTGAGCGCGTCGCGTGCCTCGGGAGCGAGCGCGGCGAAGGCCGCTTCGCAGTCGGCAGCGGGAATGCGCCAGTCGAGCCGGTGGCGGTCGTAGGTCTCGGTCAGTTCGCGCACGGCTGTATCGCCGCGCTCACGCACGTCAGCAAGGATCTGCGCGACCTTATCGGCCACGCCCGCATCGCTTTCGCGCCGGTCATCGACGATGGCGGCGAACTTCGCCGCGAAATCGGTATCGTTGGTGGAAAGGCGCTGCATCAACTCTCGCTCGCCACCTTGCGGAACCGCTCGACCAGTTCGCTCACGCGCGGATCTGTTTTCAGCGCGGCGCGGTTGACGATCAGGCGCGCGGAAATCTGCATGATCGTCTCTTTCTCGACCAGCCCGTTCGATTTCAGCGTGCTGCCGGTGGAGACGAGATCGACGATCCGTCCGGCCAGCCCCAGCGAGGGTGCCAGCTCCATCGCGCCGTTCAGCTTCACGCATTCGGCCTGCACGCCCTGCTGCTCGAACCAGCGGCTGGTGATGTTCGGATACTTGGTCGCCACGCGCATGTGGCTGGCGATTCCGGCGGAATGTTCGTTCGCTTCAGCCGGCTCGGCCACCGACAGGCGGCAGGCACCGATGCCGAGATCGACCGGCGCATAAAGCTCGGAATAGTCGAACTCCTCGATCACATCGGAGCCGACAATGCCCACCTGCGCCGCGCCGAAGGCCACGAAAGTCGCCACATCGAAGGCGCGCACGCGGATGATCCGCATGGTGCCATCTTCGCTGGCGAAACTCAGCGAGCGGTCCTTCTTGTCGTGGAACGCGCTTTCAGGCACGACGCCGCCGCGTGCCATTACAGGCAGGGCTTCGTCGAGGATACGTCCTTTGGGCACGGCGAATGTCAGCGGCTGGGTCATGGGCGCGCGATGTAGGGACAGCTAGGCGAAAGGGCAATCCACCAATGGCAGACGCAGGCGGGCAAAAGATCATGGAGATCACCGATGTCGCCGAGGGAATTCGCTGGCAGGCCGAACACGCGACCCGTGCGGGCGCGCCGATCACCGGCAAGATCATTCTCGCGACCCTGCGCATTGCCGAGGCCGGCGACACCGCCACCGGGCGGCGCATGGCGGCGTGGCAGGGCGCGGTGCTCGAAGATGCGATGCCGCTGCGGATCGCGGGCGCGCTGCATTTCCTGCATCTCACCGGCGAGGAGCCGCGCCTGGCGCCGGTCTATGCCGGGCTGGTGAGCGATCAGGGGCAGATTGACGCCATCGTGCTGGAGGCCGCGCGCAAATTCGATACCGTGCTGCTGCCGTGGCTCGACGGCCCGCCGCAGACCAACGAGGCGGGGCGCTCGGCCTCGGTGATGGGCGCTTTGCTGTGGCTGGCGCAGAAATTCGGGCCGAAGTTCCAGCTGATCGAGATTGGCGCAAGCGCGGGCATCAACACGATGATGGCACGCTACCGCTACGATCTGGGCGGGACCAAGGCTGGACCAAGCCTGTCGAGCATGAAAATTACGCCCGAGTGGCGCGGTGAGGCACCGCCTGCGGGTAATGTCGAGATCGTCGACGTGGCCGGGTGCGACCTCTCGCCGATCGACCTCACGGATGATGCGCAGGCGCTGCGTCTCAAGAGCTATATCTGGGCTGACGCGACGGAGCGCATGGCGCGGATGGACGCCGCCATCGCCATGGCCAAGCGCGCCGCGCCCAATCTGGTGCAGATGGATGCGGTCGAATTCGTGACCAAGCAGCTGGCAGAGCCGCAGGAGGCGGGCGTGACCCGCGTGCTGTTCCACACGGTGATGTGGCAATATCTGCCCGAAGCCTCGCGCGCCGCGATTACCTCGGCGATGGAAGCGGCTGGCGCTGCCGCCACGCCGGAGCGTCCGCTGGCATGGATCGCGGTCGAGACCAACCGGGCGACCTTCCGCCACGAATTGAAGCTGCGGTACTGGCCCAAAATTGGCGAGGGCGGTGATGAGGCGGTGCAGCTGGCCGAGGCCCACCCGCACGGCGCATGGGTCAACTGGCAGGCACCTTAGGGCTTTTCGTCGCTGGCATAGCCGCTATGCTGCAGTTCCCTCCTCATGGCCGGAAGAGACCCCTATGAAAGCCTTCATTCCCCTTGTTAGCGCGCTGGCCCTTGGCCTTGCTGCCTGTAATTCCGAACCTGCCGAGACCGTTGCGCCGCCGCCGCTTGACGGTACGTGGCAGCTCGATCCCGATGCCTCGCGGGTGAATTTCACCACCACGAAAGTGGGGCAGGTCGCCGAAGCGCACGATTTCGGCAAGCTGAGCGGCACGGTCGCCCCCGATGGCGAGGCCAGCGTGGCGATCGATCTCGCCAGCGTGAACACCAATATCGATCTGCGCGATCAGCGGATGGAGGACGTCCTGTTCGACGTCGCGCAGTTCCCGCAGGCAACCGTCAGCGTGCAGGTCGATCCAGCCAGCCTTGCTGGGCTCGCCATTGGCGAATCGGTGATTCAGGACCTTCCGCTTATGCTCGAGCTGCACGGCAACACGTCTGAAATTCCCGCCAGCCTGGTGATTACGCGTATCGGTCTCGACCGCGTGCTGGTTGAAACAGCAAAGCCGCTGATCGTGAGCGCTGCAAGCGTCGGGCTGGAGGAAGGCGTCGAACAGCTGCGCGAGCTGGCCGGGCTCGATTCCATCGCCGGTCAGGTGCCGGTGACCGTCTCGCTCACCTTCGAACGGGAACAGTCAGAGCAGCCGGAATAAGGCTTATCGCAGGACGGCGCCGGCTCTCACGAGCCCGGCGTCAGTCCACGATATCGAGCAGCTCGATTTCGAACCAAAGCGTCGAGGCGGGCGGGATCGGCCCTGCGCCGCGCGCGCCATAGCCCATTTCGGCCGGAACGAGGATTTCGGCAGTGTCGCCCACGCCCATGTAGGGGATGGCGATCTGCCAGGCCTTCACCAGCCGCCCGAGCGGGAAGGTCGCCGGATCGCGGCCACGGCTCGAATCGAAGGTCGTGCCGTCGGTCAGCTTGCCGGTGTAGTGTACCGAGACGGTGTCCTGCACGGTCGGCGCGGGGCCGGTGCCATCGCCTGCGATGCGGCGAAACTTCACCCCGCCATCGAGCGTGTACCAGCCATCGGCCTGCGTCGCTTCGGCAAGCGCGGCCTGCTGTTGGTTGAGCCAGTCGGCGGATTGGCCTTTGTTCACGGGTGTCTCCTGAGCTTGTGCGGGAATGGTGATGAGAGCCGCAGCGATGGCGGCACAAAGAGCGGTGCGGGTCATGAAGAGGGGTCTTAGCGGCGCTTTTCGTTCAGGGATAGCTCACGGTTTTGGGCTTGTCGGGGAGGGGAATGAACTCCTCCTCATCGCCCGGAACCTTGGGGAAGCGGCCCTCGCGCCAGTCTTCCTTGGCCTGATTGATGCGTTCGCGATCCGAGCTGACGAAGTTCCACCACACGTGGCGCTTGGTGGTAAAGGCCTCGCCGCCCATCAGCATCACCGTGCCGCCGGTGTCCGAGGCGAGCGTCATGGCTGCGCCGGGCTTGAGCAGCGTCAGCTCGTACAGGCCGAGCGGCTCGCCATCGATCGAGGCCGCGCCGCCCACCAGCATGACTGCACGCTCGTCGGCCTCGGCATCGATCGGGATGGCGCCGCCACTGCCAAGCACGATTTCGGCGTTGATCGTCTCGGCATAGGTAGTGACGGGCGCGGTCCGGCCCCAGAGCGAGCCCATGATCACGCGCGCCTTCACGCAGGTGTCCTCGATCAGCGGCAGGTCGCTGACAGCCTCGAAGGCCGGGTCGATCTCCTCCTGTGCTTCGGGCAGGGCGAGCCAGGTCTGCATCCCGTAAAGGCACGCGCCTTTCTGGCGTTCGTCCTGCGGCGAGCGCTCGGAATGCACGATCCCGCGTCCGGCGGTCATCAGGTTGACGGTGCCAGGGCGGATCGTGCTGAAGGTGCCAAGGCTGTCGCGGTGCTCGATAGCGCCTGCATAGTGCCCGCCGAGCAGCCAGGTGACCGTCGCGAGGTTGATATGCGGGTGTGGGCGCACGTCCATTGCGTCGCCAACATCAAGCCGGGCAGGGCCGAACTGGTCTATGAACACGAACGGCCCGACCATGCGGCACTTGGCGCTGGGCACCGCGCGGCGCACGGTGAATCCGCCGAGATCGTGGCTGACGGGGGTGACGGTCTGGATGATGCTCATAGCTTTACTCCCCGGAAATGCTGGTGGCAGAACCGAAGATACGCGCGAGCCGTTCGCTGGTTTCGCGCGGCAAGGGCGGGGCGAGGATGGATTGGATGTTCTCTTCCAGATGCGCCTCCTTGCCGGTGCCGGTCAGCACCACATTCGCGCCCGGCTCATAACGGCAGAAGCGATAGGCGGCCTCGATCTGCGACCGGATCTTTGGGTGGGCGGCCAGAAAGCCGAGCGGATCGGCCGGATCGACCAGCGCCGGATCGACCTCGCCCAGCTCGATCAGCTTGCCAACGGCCTCGGCGGCATTCTCGCGGTTGCCGAGCGCGCGGCGTACCGCGAACATGATCAGCGTGCCGACATCGTGCTTGATCGCAAGCGGGAAGACGGTGCTCCTCGCGCCGGGGTTGATGAGGTTGAACCCCACCATCGCCACATCGAACTCTCCGGTCGGCAGCGCCTGCTGCAACACTTCGTGACGCAAATCCTCGCGGAAAGCCTCGGTGATGCCGATAAAGCGGATCTTCCCGAGATCGCGCTGGCGGTGCATCTCGGGCAGCAGCTCGTTGTAAACGTGGTCGAGCTGCGACGGCGAGACCCCGTGCAGATGCCACAGATCTACATAGTCTGTGCCGAGCGTGCGCAGGCTGGTTTCGAGGTTGGCCACGAAGTCGGCCACTGGCAGCGGATCGGGATTGCGGTTCGAAAGATCGGTGCCGGCCCAGCTCTTGGTCGAGATGAACAGCTTGCTCCGATCAAGCCCGCGAATGCCAAGGCTGACTGCCTCTTCGGTGCCATAAGACCGTGCCGTATCGAGGAAATTCACCCCCAGATCGAGCGCCTTGGCGACGATCCGGCTGGCTTCCGCGCTCGATGCGCCGCTTGCCATGCCGAGGCGCGAATGGCCCCCGCAGCCAAGCCCCGCCACGCTGACCATGGCTTCTGTGCGACCAAGGCGGACATAATCCATCGGCAATCGGGCTCCTATTGTTCGTCGAGTTCTTCGTAGTGGCGGAAGAGACCGTCTTCGTTGAACTCCATCCGCCGCTCGCTGGCGAGATAGGGGGCGAGCCCCTCGATATCGGGCACGGCAGTCTGCAGCGCCTCAAGGTTGGCCCAGGTGCCTTGCATCTGCGCCATGTAATTCGGGAAGGCGTAGTCGAGACCCTCCATCAGCTGAAACAGGCTGGTATCGACATGGCTCCACTGATCGCCCAGCATAAACGGCCCGCCATTGGCGGCAAGGGCATTATCGAAGTGGATCAGATACTTGGGGATGCGCGTGGCGCGCAGATCAGCAGCTTTTTCAAAGGCTGCGTCCATCTGATCGGCATAGTAGAGGCTCGGCGCGATGGGGTGATGCGAGCCGTGAATTTCCTCGACCAGATCGGCAATATCCATCTGCACCTGCATCAGCTTGAGATCGGTGGCGAGGTCGCCCGAGCCGAGCCCTTCCTTATCGGATAGATACAGCAGGATCAGCGCGGTCTGGCCGATCACCACATCGTCATCGACCAGATAGGGCGGGGCGAAGGGGCGGATGCCCCCCTCTTCGCCGCCGCGCGCGTGCAAGTCTTCCACCAGCGCATCGGCGCCGTCGGTGCGGGCCACGTCCTCGTATTCGAGTTCAGCGGCTTCCATGAACAGGCGCACGAATTCGCCGCGCCCCGGAATGCTTGGCCAGTAGAAGAGCTGATAACTCATGCCGTTATTCTCCCGGTGCCGAGGCCTTGATGGCGAGCGCATGAACCCGGTCGCCGGGAATATCTCCCAGCGCCTGATTGACCATCCGCTGGCGCATCACGCGGTTCACACCGGCGAAGGCAGGGCTTTCGATGATGACGGCAAAGTGCGATTCGCCGCTGCCATCGTCGCCCGAATGGCCCGAGTGCTGGGCGCTTTCGTTGATCACCTCGAGCCGGGTGGGTTGCAGGGCCTCCGTGAGGAGGGTCTCGATCGTGGATTGCATCGTTTCTGCCATGCCCGCCCATGTAGGGGGCTTTCCTTTGCCCGCCTAGGCCCCCATCATAAGCCGAATGCGACAATCCAAGTTTCACGGCAGGTTTGAAGACAGTACGCGGACCTGCGACCGCCCCGGATGCGAAGAACCGGGTGAATTTCGGGCTCCCGGCATGCGCGGACACGGGTTTGACGGGCCGGGCGACTATCGCTGGTTCTGCCTCCAGCACATCCGCGAGTTCAACGCCGGCTACGACTGGTTCGACGGCATGAGCGCCGACGAAATCTACGAAGCCCAGTCCCCGGCGGCTGGCTGGCGGCGCGAAAGTCCCAGTTTTCGCGGCGCGGCGCATTTCGCCACACCCCGCTGGGCCGACTTCGAAGACCCGCTTGATGCGATCGGTGCGCGGGCAGAGGGCATTCGCAACGCCGCCCGTTCTCGCGGCGAGCGGGCGCAGGCCGAGGCGGCGCGGGTGGTCCGCTTCTCGGCACGTGAACGCGAGGCCTTGCAGGTGATGGGCCTCACGCAGGAGGCGGACAAACCACAGCTGCGCCGTCGCTATTCCGAGCTGGTGCGCCGCTACCACCCCGACCGCAACGGCGGCGACCGTAGCCACGAAAGCCGCTTGCAGCGCGTGGTCGAGGCCTATCAGGTGCTGCGACGCGCCAGCGGTTTTTCCTGACATATCAGTCGGGTATGGCGCCCAGGCTGGTGGCATAGGCCGGGCGCTCGCGTAGCTTTGCGGCATAGGCTTCGAGGTTCGCGCCAGCCGGGACCGTGCCAAACCGCAGGCCCCAGTCCACCTGGCTGCCGACATAGACGTCCGCCATCGTGAAACGCTCACCGCAGACGTAGTCACGCTCGGCAAACCATCCGTCGAGCATGGCGGAGGCCCGTTCGAAGCTGCCGTAGCCAATGGTCATTTCGCCTCGTTCGCCGTCGGGCACCCAGCCTGCCGCCTTGTTCGACACGGCCGCCTCCAATGGACCGGCGGCGAAGAACATCATCCGGAAATAGTCGGCCTTCTCGGCGTCGGTCGGTAGCAAAGACGGCGCGGAGGCGTCTGCGACATAGTGACAGATGGCAGCGCACTCGCTCACCGCCAGATCGCCCTCAGGCCGATGATGGAGCAGGGCGGGCACCTTGCCGAGCGGATTGGCTGCGAACAGCTCTGCCGGTTTGTTGTCCCATTCGACCGGGAAGATGTCGTAGCTCGCGCCTGCTTCTTCGAGCGCCCACTTGCCGATCAGAGCGCGGCTCATCGGATTGAAGAAAAGGGTAAAGTCGGCCACGGCGCGCTCCTCGAATCGTTGAGAACAAATACAGAACTTCATTAGCGCAACTGGCACGCCAATCAAGCCGCTTCGGCGGGCTTTGCATCGGCTGATAGAGGCGCTCGCCAGGCCGGATAAGATCGCCGCCTGAGCGCATGGACAGCAATAGCGTGTTGCGGCAACCAAGTCGCGCCGCTAGGCAACGCCACGAGATGAACGAAATCACCAAGACTCACGAGACCGACGGCACAGTGATGGCCGCCCCCGACATCGAACTCGACGTGCGCGAGACCTTCGGGATCGATATCGACATGAAGGTTCCGGCCTTTTCCAAGGCTGACGAGCGCGTGCCCGATACCGATCCGAACTACGTGTTCGACCCGGATACCACGCTGGCGATCCTCGCGGGCTTTGCCCATAATCGCCGCGTGATGGTGCAGGGCTATCACGGCACCGGTAAGTCGACCCATATCGAGCAGGTCGCCGCGCGCCTCAACTGGCCGTGTATCCGCATCAACCTCGACGCGCACATCAGCCGTATCGACCTTGTCGGGCGCGACGCGATCGTGCTGCGCGACGGCTTGCAGGTCACCGAATTCCGCGAAGGCCTGCTGCCGTGGGCGTTGCAGCATCCGGTGGCGCTGGTGTTCGACGAATACGACGCTGGCCGGCCCGATGTGATGTTCGTGATCCAGCGCGT
>DDFY01000010.1:973-1094 GCA_002337385.1 Erythrobacter sp. UBA1916 | reverse complement strand
AACCGGGTGATTCGCCCCGATCCCAACTTCCGCCTCTTTGCCACGGCCAACACCGTGGGCCTCGGCGACACCTCCGGGCTTTATCACGGCACGCAGGCGATCAACCAGGGCCAGATGGACC
>DDFY01000010.1:0-683 GCA_002337385.1 Erythrobacter sp. UBA1916 | reverse complement strand
TTCCTCAACAAGTGCGACGAGGCCGAACGGATGCTGGTGGCGGAATACTATCAGCGTGTGTTCGGCGAGGAACTGCCCGAAAGCGCTGTACGCCAAGGCTGATCGCCTTTGAGCCCCGCCTGACGCGCGGCAATTCAGCCTTGCTTCAGGCGACGCTCGTCAATAGTGTATTGTCGTGACAATACACTCGTCTGATCCCGATGTGGCCTTTCTCGTCCTCGCGTAAGTCCGCGTCGGCGAGCAGCTGGCGCGAGTCAGGTGCGCCGCGCGATCTCGCGCTCGAGGATGCGCCGTGGTCGCCCTATGCCGATCTCGACGATGACGACGACGATGATCTTTCGTTTCGCCAACACGAGCCACGCCAGCCCTCCTATCTTCCGCCGGCACCGCCCCGGCGCACCACGCTAAAGGGCCGCCTGTGGAGCTGGATCGCAGAGCGCGGCTGGCTCTGGTGGTTTGGCCGGATCAGCGCTGCGGTCATGCTGGTGTTCATCCTGCTCGTGGCTTGGCTCGCGGTGACCGCGCCGCTCAGCAAGTCGCTGCAGCCGATTGCCGCGCCGCAGGTTACGTTGCTTGCCGCCGATGGTACGCCGATTGCCCGCAAGGGCGCGGTGGTGGGCGAGCCGGTGGTGGTCGCCGACTTGCCGCCGCACGTGGTCGAGCCCTTCCTCGCGATCGAGGAC
>DDFY01000022.1 GCA_002337385.1 Erythrobacter sp. UBA1916 | reverse complement strand
CGGATAGCCGCCGAAGAACATCGGCAGGCCCGCCAGCTGCGCGCCCGCCACGAGGCCGAGCGACACCGCTTCCGCGCCGGTGATCGTGCGATAAAGCCCCGGCTCGCTTTCGACCGGGCCGATGTGCACCTGCTTGAGCGGGCCGGACAGCTCCGCGGTCTCGCCATAGGCGTGGCCCGCGTTGAGCGCAGCGACGTTGGCGGCGGCGATGTCGGGCTTGGTCTTGAACTTGGCATTCAGCCAGTCGATCAGCGGCTGGCGGTCGCGGTCGAACATCCACAGCGCCAGGCCCAGCGTCCACATGTTCTTCGAACGCAGCGCATCCTTGTTGCCGAGCCCGAACTCCTTCACCGCCTCGATCGTGAGCGCGGAAATGTCGAAGGCCAGCAAGTCCCACTGCGCAAGGCTGCCGTCTTCGAGCGGATTGCTGTCGTACTTGGCCTTGTCGAGGTTGCGCTTGGTGAACTCGCCGGAGTCGGCGATGATCAGGCCGCCCGGTTTCAGCGACGACAGGTTCACCTTCAGCGCAGCCGGGTTCATTGCCACCAGCACGTCGGGCGCGTCGCCCGCGGTGCTGATTTCGCGGCTGCCGAAGTTGATCTGGAACGCCGAGACCCCGAACAGCGTGCCCTGCGGAGCGCGGATTTCTGCCGGAAAATCGGGGAATGTGGCCAAATCGTTGCCAGCCAGCGCGGTCGACAGCGTGAACTGTCCGCCGGTGAGCTGCATCCCGTCGCCGGAATCGCCCGCAAAGCGGACGACAACCGCATCGGGGCTGGCATTGTGGGAAATCGGGTCGGCGTTCTGGGTCGCCATAAAGCAAAAGGCCTTCGTCAATAGATCCTGTTGGCCTGCGACCTAGGTTCGGTAAGGCCGTGAGACAATCAAGATTTTCTGTGCCTGCACAAATGCCCCCCACCATTGATGCAGCGCAAGTGCTGGAATTGGCGCGGCCATACTACTAAGTCGGCCAAATGAGCAAACCTGACCCGAGCCAATATCGCCCCTGTGTGGGCACAATGCTAATTAATGCCGAGGGCCGCGTCTTCGTCGGCAAGCGGATCGACACCAAGGAAGGCGACTGGTGGCAGATGCCGCAAGGCGGCGTCGACGAGGGCGAAGACCTCGACGAGGCCATGCTGCGCGAGCTGCACGAGGAAACCGGGCTTACCGCCGACAAGGTCGAACTGGTCGCGCGGATGGAAGAGGAACTGTTTTACGACCTTCCCGCAGAGCTGAAGGGCAAGCTGTGGAAGGGCCGCTATGTGGGGCAGCGCCAGCGCTGGTCTTGCGTGCGGCTGACCGGGACCGAGGCCGACATCGATCTGGAGGTGCACAAGCACCCCGAGTTTTCGGACTGGAAATGGGTCGATGCCGAGCAGCTGCCCGCGCTGATCATCCCGTTCAAGAAGCCGATATACGAAGCCGTGGTCGCCGCCTTCGCAGACCATACCGGGGCCAGGTAACCGCTCCGCTCGTTCTGAAGCGGGCGGCGAACCCGCCTAGTTCTGCGAGACAGCGCTTTCTGTCGGCGTCGCTTCGGCGGTCATCACCGCAGGGCGCGCGGCAATCGCGGCGGCGAGCTGTTGCGTTTCGACGCAGCTCTCGCCGCAGCGCTCCTCCAGCTCGGTCAGAGCCTCGCGCGCGGCGGTCATCGCGCCCTTTTCGACCAGTGCCTCACCCTCGCCCGAAAGCGCGGCAAAATTGTCCGGATCGCGATCGCGCGCTTCGCGGTAGTAGCGGATGGCCTTGCCCTGCAAACCATCGGCCCGGGCAGCCTCGGCCAGATCGAGGAACACCGAGCTCATCCCCGGATCGACCGCCAGCGCAGCCTCAAAGGCATCGACGGCCCCTTGCGTATTGCCAGCGTCGAGAAGTTGCTGCCCCTCAGCCACCAGCGCCAGGGCGCGCGGATCATCGGCCCGCTCGCCAGCAACGCTCATGCTCGCGGTAACGGCGAACAGCAGCGAAAGGGCAGCAGCAGCAGGGGCAAAACGCATGATCTTCTCCATCAGTGCGGACCGGTTATCGTTTCTTCGGACGGTCTTCGCAGTCATCGGAGGCTGAGATATCACGGCTTAGTTATACAGGCGATGAAAAAACCATCGGTCTCATCGTGCAGCGGATCGAGCCGCCATCCCGCCCCGCGCGCTCGGCCAAGTGTCAGCGCAGGTGGCACGGCTTGCCAACCGGCATGGGCACCGAGAAAGGCCTCGACCTGCCCTGCCCCTTCCTCGTCAAGCAGCGAGCAGGTGACATAGGTGAGCTGGCCGCCGGGGCGCAGCAGGTCTGCGGCGAGGCCGAGCAGCCGGGCCTGCAACGCGGTCAGCCGCTCAAGCTCGCGCGGGCTCAACCGCCAGCGTGCCTCGGGATTGCGCCGCCATGTGCCCGTGCCCGAACACGGCGCATCGACCAGCACCCGGTCGGCCTTGCCTGCGTAGGCGGCCAGCGCCTCGGCCTCGCGACCCGGATCGAGCAGCACTTCGACCACATCGCTCGCCCCGGCCCGCTCAGAACGCGGGGCAAGCTGCGAGAGGCGGCGGCGGTCGGTATCGGCAGCGACCAGCGTGCCAGTGTTCTCCATCTGCGCGGCCAGCGCCAGCGTCTTGCCGCCAGCCCCAGCGCACAGATCGATCACCAGTTCGCCCGGCATGGCGCCAACCGCCGCGCAGGCGAGCTGGCTGCCTGCATCCTGAACTTCGACCAGCCCCTCTTTATAGGCGTCCCACTGTTCGACCCGCGTTCCAGCGGCGAAGCGCAGCGCATTGGCAAGCTCAAGAGGCTCGCCCTCTTCGGGCAGATCGAGCGTCTCGGGAGCGGCCTTCAGACTGTTTATCCGCAGATCAAGCGGCGCGCGATCGAGCAGCGCCATGGCGTCATCGGGCCCAAGGCCAGATGCGGCAAGCCGCTTCTCCAGCCACTGGGGCGCGAAGCCGGTTTCGGCGATTTTCTCGCCTTCGGCAGGTTCAGCGGGGCCATAGTTCGAGCCGTCGAACAGTTCGAGCAGCCAGTCATGCTCCTCGCTTTCGGTGGCCAGCGCCAGCATGGCCGCGCGGCCAGTGGCGGGTACCGGGCCGCAGAAACGGATCGCATCGTAAACCAGTTCGCGGAGCGCGCGCTTGTCTTTCGAGCCGGCAAAACGGTGGCCCTTGAACCACTCGGCAAGGATGCGATCAGCGGGCGCACCGCCCCCTTTCGCGGCGGCGATCACCAGGTCGAGAATTTCGATGGCGGACTGCAGGCGGGCGGCGGGGGTCATCGCTTTTGCTCCTGCCACAATGCATCGATATCCTGAGACGTTGGCGCCAGCAGGCAGAAATAGCGCTGGGAAGCACCCTCGCCAGAGGCCAAGGCCTGCTCGCCAGCCTGCTCGCAGGCGCGCTCGTTGGGGTGAAGCGACTGGGCGAGGCTCATCGAGCCATCGACATCGGCGGGCTGCCAGCCGATGAGGATCAGCAGATAGGGTACGAATTCGATCATGGCTCCGCCCTATAGGCCAGCGAGGGATCACGCCACACCGCCGCGTCGTAAATCGCGCGAGTACGGTCGATAAAGGCGATTTTCGCCAGCCACGCGACCGCCCCGCCCAGCCCGACGGCCAGATAGTCGAGCACCACCAGCCCATAGACCATGACCACGAAGCCCAGCGCAGACAGCGCATTGAGCACGTTCGGCAGCATGGTTTGCGTTTCGGGCAGTGGGCGCGCCTTGCGTTCGACCCACAATCGTTCGCCAAGCACGCCGCGCGTCATCCACGCGCGATCATCAGCCGGAGCGCGGAACAGATGCGGGTTGAGCCACAGCCAGCCAATCGCCAGCGCCGCCACGGCCAAGGCCCACCAGCCCAGCCAGATCCGCGACAGCGCCGCCAGCACGATCACCGGCAACCCTGTCAGCGCGCGGCTCCAGCCGCTCCAGGGGTTTGCGTGGCGCGCCCAGCCCTTGTCGTCGAGACCGAAGGCCGCGGCGATGCGCTGGTCGAGCGCCATGCGTCAGCGCGTCGGGTAGTTCGGCGCTTCGCGCGTGATGCTCACGTCGTGCACATGGCTTTCCGACAGCCCGGCATTGGTGATGCGGATGAACTTGCCGCGTTCGCGCAGGTCCACAAGCGTGGCCGAGCCGGTGTAGCCCATCGCCGCCTTGATACCGCCGACCAGCTGGTGAACCACGTCGCGCGCCGGGCCCTTGTAGGGCACCTGACCTTCAATGCCCTCCGGCACCAGCTTCATCTGGTCCTTGATATCCTGCTGGAAGTAGCGGTCCGCCGAGCCGCGCGCCATCGCACTGACCGAGCCCATGCCGCGATAGGCCTTGTAGGCGCGGCCCTGAAACAGGAACGTATCCCCGGGGGCTTCCTCGGTGCCTGCAAGCAGGCTGCCGACCATCACGGTCGAAGCGCCAGCGGCAAGCGCCTTGGCCGCATCGCCCGAAGTGCGCAGGCCGCCATCAGCAATAATCGGCACGTCGCCCGCGGCGCTCGCTGCATCCATCACTGCGGTCAGCTGCGGCACGCCCACGCCCGCCACGATGCGCGTGGTGCAGATCGAGCCCGGCCCGATCCCCACCTTCACCGCATCGGCGCCGGCACCGATCAGCGCCTTGGTCGCCTCGGCAGTGGCGACGTTGCCCGCCACCACCTGCACCGCGTTGGAAAGCTTCTTCACCCGGTCAACCGAGCGCGCCACTTCCTTGTTGTGGCCATGGGCGGTGTCGATGATGATGACATCGCACCCGGCATCGACCAGCGCCTCGGTCCGCTCGAAACCCTTGTCGCCCACGGTGGTCGCCGCCGCCACGCGCAGGCGGCCGCCCGCGTCCTTGGTGGCATTGGGGTTAAGCACGGCCTTCTCGATGTCCTTCACCGTGATCAGGCCGACGCAGTGATAGGCATCGTCCACCACCAGCAGCTTCTCGATCCGGCGCTGGTGCAGCAGGCGGCGCGCCTCTTCCTGGCTCACGCCTTCGGACACGGTGGCGAGGTTGTCGCTGGTCATCAGCTCCCGCACGGGCTGATCGGGGTTGGCGGCAAAGCGCACGTCGCGGTTGGTGAGAATGCCCACCAGCTTGCCGCTTGCATCGACCACGGGAATGCCGCTGATGCGGTTGTGGGCCATGATCGCCTGCGCCTCGCCCAAGGTGGCCTCGGGGCGGATCGTGATGGGGTTGACCACCATGCCGCTCTCGAACCGCTTCACGCGGCGCACTGCATCGCACTGTTCTTCGATGGTGAGGTTGCGGTGAAGCACACCGATACCGCCCATTTGCGCCATCACGATCGCCATTTCGGCCTCGGTGACCGTGTCCATCGCAGCGGAGAGCATCGGAATGTTGAGCGCGATTTCGCGCGTCAGCTTGGTCTTGGTGCTCACCTGCGAGGGCAGGATGTCACTCTCGGCCGGCCGTAGCAGGACGTCGTCAAAAGTAAGGCCGGTCTCGATTTCCATGGGTGCCACCAGATGTTGTGCGTTTCGATTCGTGGCGGCCCATGTAAACGCACTATGTGTCAGGTGCTAGGGGGGTCGGGAAAACCCCTTCCCTTGCGCTCCGGACCGCCCCGAAGCGCCAGGGTCGCCGAGGTCAGGCGGTCCAGCCGCCGTCTACCGACCAATTCGCGCCGTTGATGTTCTGCGCCTCGTCACGGCACAGGAACACCGCCATCGCGCCGATCTCCTCGGGCTGGACGAATTTCTTGGTCGGCTGGCTGTCGAGCAGCACCTCGTTGATGACCTCGTCGCGCGTCATATTGCGCGCCTTCATCGTGTCGGGGATCTGGTTTTCCACCAGCGGGGTCCAGACATAGCCGGGCGAGATGCAGTTGGCGGTGATGTTGTGCTCGGCCAGTTCCAGCGCGAGAACCTTGGTCAGGCCCGCAATCCCGTGCTTGGCCGCGACATAGGCGGCCTTGTAGGGGCTCGCGACCTTGGAGTGGGCGCTGGCGGTGTTGATGATCCGGCCCCAGCCCGCCTTCTTCATATAGGGCACCGCGTGGTGCGAAGTGAGGAAGGCGCTGGAAAGGTTCAGCGCGATGATCTTGTTCCACTTCTCGGGCGGAAAGTCCTCCACCGGCGAGACGAACTGCATCCCCGCATTATTGACCAGCACATCGACATCGCCCGCTTCTTCCATCAGCTGGGCCACGCCATCGGCGGTGGTGAGGTCGGCACTGCTATAGGGCGCGGACAGCTCTTCCTGCAATTTCGCGATCTCGGCCTCGTCGCCAAATCCCGAGAGCACCACTTCGGCCCCCTCCGCATGGAGCGCCCGGGTAATGGCGAGGCCAATTCCCGAGGTGGAGCCAGTTACGAGAGCGCGCTTGCCGGAAAGGAACATGGAAACCTCCAGAACATTGTCTACAAGACTGCGTGCGCAAAGCACACGGGGAACTGGCGCGACGTCCTATTGTGCGCCGCATCATAAATGGGGACTGGTCCGTGAAACTCAATCCGTTTGACCCGAGTAAAATCAAGGTTCGTCGCGGCGGCCGCGGCGGTGGTCGCGGCGGCATGCCCGGTGGCAAACTTGGCATTGGCGGCATCGTGGTGGTTCTGATCGGGGTGTTCGTGTTCGGGATGGACCCGGCGCAGATGCTCGGAACGGTCGGGCAAATGCAGGGTTCGGGCCAGCAGCAACAGGGCGCCCCCGCCAATCCGAACGAGGGCGCTGCGACCATCTGCGACGACAGCCAATATGCGATGGAGGCCTGCAACGCGCTCGCCTCGCTCGACCAGACATGGAAAGCCCGCTTTGCCGAAGAAGGGCTTGGCGACCGCTTCGTTCAGCCCACGCTTGAACTCTACGAAGGCGGAACACGCACCGCTTGCGGCGCGGGCTCGGCTTCGATGGGGCCGTTCTACTGCCCTGGTGACCAGACGATCTACATCGACACCAGCTTCTACGACACGCTCCAACGCCAGCTTGGCGCGGGCGGCGACTTTGCGCGCTACTATGTGATGGCCCACGAATATGGCCACCATATCCAGACCATCACCGGCATTTCCGACCAGATCCGCAGTGCTCAGCAGAGCGATCCGGCCAATGCCAACCGCTATCAGGTGCTGATGGAGCTGCAGGCCGATTGCTATGCCGGCGTCTGGGCGGGCCGCAACCGCAATGCAATCGAACCGGGCGACTTCGAAGAAGGCATGACCGCCGCCTCGGCCATTGGCGATGACGCGCTGACCGGCGGACGCGTGAGCGAGGACAACTTCACCCACGGCACCAGCCAGCAGCGCATGGAAGCCTTGCGGCTGGGCCTGACCACCGGCGACGACAGGCGCTGCGACGAAATCGTACAGGTGCGCTAGGCGCGCAGCCTAGACGGTCTCTCCGACCGGCGGAGGCGTTGCCGCCGTGCTGGTCAGCGTGACACTGACCGGCACGGTGACGCTGATCGCCTGCGGCGCGTCCGGACCAGAGAACGACGCCACGAACCGCAAGGTGGCGGTAACCGAGCCGGGCATCTTCACGAAGGCGACAGGGGTAGCCGACCCGGCACTGGCTGTCGCCACCGCACGGGCACCGTCAGCAGTCGATACGGCGGAAGCGCGACCGGGATTGCGGGCCTGTTCGATCTGACGGTCGAGATTGCGCAGGATTTCCTGGCGCAGCTTCGCCGGAAGGTCACGCTGGCGGGCAACCTCTGCCCGCGCCTGCTCCAGCCCGCGGCTAGCCTCTCGGGCGGCGGCCTCGTGGCAGATCTGCACGATGCGGCGACCGTCGTCGGCTTGCCATTCTCTGACCACCTCATCGCCGTCGCAGTGCTCTTCAACCACAGGCATTTCGGCCATGGCGGCTGCCACCTCGGCCCTGGCCTGAACCTCCGCTTCACGTGCCTCGGCTTCCGCTACGCGCGCCTCAGCCTGAGCCTCCCGCGCCTCAACCATGGCTGCGGCGACCTCGGCATTCACCCGTTCGAGATCCTCGGGCAGGAACACCACGTCGGGCGGCGGCGGAGCATCGGGAGCGGCAGGCACCTGTGCAATCGGGGCCTCGGGCGGCAAGGGCGCGTCAGGCGCCTCAGGAGCAGCCGGCGCTGGTGGCGCGGAAGGCGGCGCTGGTGGGCTGGCGTAGCTCACCGACGCGGTCAGCGGCAGCGCCACCGCACACAGCGCCAGCGCCGACACCCCGGCAATCCGCCGTCCACGCGCACAGTCATCGCGCGTCAGGCTCTTGAGCCGGTGGACGATCGACTTGTCGCCCAGCATCGGGCAGGCCATCGGCGCGGCCAGAGCAAAGTCCTGCCCGCGCGCAAACCCGGCGATCACCTGCGCATAGGCCGCGCGTTCGCCGCGTGTGCGCCCGGCCATCACCCGCGCATCGCAAGCCGCTTCCTGATCCGAACGCATCGCGCGCCAGCCGAGCCATGCCAGCGGATTGAACCAGTGCAGCGCCAGCACGCCCTGCGCGGCCATATTGGCCAGCAGATCGTGTCCGCGATGGTGCGCCAGTTCATGCGCAATGGCGAGGTCACGCGCATCGCGGTCATAGTGAGCCATGAAGCCGGGCGGCAGCGCCACCACCTTGTCGAACAGCCCGAAGGCGACCGGCGCGCTGGCAGCCGGGGTCTCGACCAGACGGACCTTGCCCGCTTCGCCCACCGGACGTGCCTCGGCCAGCAAATGCGCACGCATCCGGCGATAGCTGCGCACCCGCATGGCAAGGAAGAACACCGCCCCGCCCAGCCACAAGGCCAGCAACAACGGCTCAACCCAGCTCAGCGCTGACGGCGCAGCAGGCGCGGTGTCGACGAACTCGACCGCCGGAACGAAAACGGTCTGCGCCTCACGCACCGGAGCCATGCTTGCAGGCAGAACCAGCGGCGGCAGCACGAAGCGCAGCATCACCAGCCCCCACAAGGCATAGGAGACCCCCGGCCCGAAGGCGCGCGCCACCGGGCGGCGCAACAGCAGCACCATGGCGACCAGAGCGCCAGTCCAGACAAAGGTGTCGATCAGCCAATCGGCGAGGAACGCGCTCACTGCTTCAACTCCTGCAGCAGGCTTTCGATTTCGGCGATATCCTGTGCGCTCAGCGCTTCGGACTCGGCAAGGTGCGCGAACAGCGGGGCGGCGCGGCCACCGAACAGCCGGTCAACCAACCGCCGCGATTCGCCGCCGACATAGTCGGCCCGTTCGATCAGCGGGGTGTAAAGGAAGCGGCGGCCATCGGCCTCAGTGGCCAAGGCGCCCTTGGTGACGAGCCGCGAGAGCAGCGTCTTGACCGTGGCAAGGCTCCAGTCGCGCTGGCCGCCGACCGCTTCGCCGACCTCGGCCGCCGACAGCGGCGCGCGGGCCCACAGGGCCTCCATCACCGCATGTTCCGCTTCGCTGATGCGTTCACCGCCCAGCAGCCTCTTCGCTTTTGCTCCACCCATGTGCCGACTCCCTCAAGCAGCATTTGTGATTACACGTGTAGCCGACACGATTACGAATGTAAACTGAACTCATATTGAACAGCCGCTGGATCGCGCCGAAGCGCCTGCTAGAACCGGCAGAATGATGGTCCCGCCCTACAGCCCCAAGGTCCGCAAGCTGGCCGATTGCCAGAAGATCGCCGACTTCCGCGAGCTGGCCAAACGGCGGCTGCCCTTCCCCGTGTTCCACTATATCGACGGCGCGGCGGACGACGAAGCGACCCGCCGCCGCAACACCGAGGCCTATGGCGAGGTCGACCTCGTGCCAAACGTGCTGGTGGGCGCGGACACAGTCGATCCCTCGTGCACGATCATGGGCCGTAAGTCGTCGCTGCCGCTGATGCTCTCGCCCACCGCCTTGCAGCGCGTGTTCCACTGGCAGGGCGAGCGCGCGGTGGCGAAGGAGGCCGAGCGCCACGGGCTGTGGTTCGGCATCAGCTCGCTCTCGACCGTCAGCATCGAGGAGGTCGGCGCGAACTATGCCGGGCCCAAGATGCTGCAATACTACTACCACAAGGATCGCGGGCTGAACGCCGCGCTGGTCGAGCGGGCAAGAGCGGCAAAGTTCGATGCCATCGCGCTGACCGTGGATACGATCGTCTCGGGCAACCGCGAGCGCTGCAAGCGCACCGGCTTTTCCACCCCGCCGCGCTTCACGCCTGCCAATGTGCTGTCCTATGCCATGCACCCGGCCTGGGCGCTCAACTTCCTGTTTCGTGAGAAATTCGACCTGCCCAACCTCTCCACCCACGTGGAGGCGGGCAGCGGCAAGGCGGTCTCGATCCAGGACTACTTCAATTCGATGCTCGACCCGGCGCTCAACTGGCAGGCCGCCGAGCAACTACGCGACGACTGGGGCGGCACATTCTGCCTCAAGGGGATCATGTCGGTGGGCGATGCGCGGCGCGCGGCGGACATGGGGGTCGATGCGATCATGGTCTCCAACCACGGCGGCCGCCAGCTCGACGGCAGCCGCGCCCCGTTCGACCAGCTGGCCGAGATCGTCGATGCGGTGGGCGACCGGGTCGAGGTGATCTGCGACGGCGGCGTGATGCGCGGCAGCCACGTGCTGAAAGCGCTCGCAACAGGCGCAAAGGCGGCGAGCGGCGGGAGGCTCTACCTTTATGCGCTGGCGGCGGCGGGGCAGGCGGGCGTGGCGCGCGCGCTCGACTTGCTGGAGGCGGAGATCCGGCGCGATATGCAGCTGATGGGGGTGAGCCGGGTGGAGCAGCTCAGCCGCGAGCATTTGCGCAGGCGTTAGCAGAGAAGCTGAAGTCCGCGATACGGCCCGATTGCGGACGTGATGAGCATCTGTCGCTCCGCAATTACGCTACGTTACACTGGGATACAAACCGCGACGAGACTTCACTCCCCCTTCATTCTAGCTCTGCCACAAGAAGACTGGGCATGTTGTCCAGAGCAGTTCACGAGGGAGAGTTTGAATGAAGAGTCGGCTTTATCCGAGCTCCTGCGCGCTCGCTGCACTCGCTTTATCAGCGTGCGGAGGTGATGATGGCGCAAGCTCTCCGTCAAGCACCGGTGGCGCCACGTCCACCCCCACGCCGACCGCTGGGCCCAGTACCAGCTTCTCGGCAACGCCCGATACGGTTACGAAAGAAGCCTTCGCCAGCTTCGCGTTTTCAGCAAGCGGGGCCGCGCGCTTCGAATGCAGCCTCGACGGAGGCGCGACAGAAGCGTGCGAAAGCCCCTTTCTCGTCTTCCCGCTTTCTACCGGCGAACACACAGTCTCCGTCACGGCCTACGACAGCGCGGGCAATGCCGGCTCCCCCACCGCCGCATCGTGGACGGTGAGCAGCATTTTCGGCGACGCCGCCGATGAATCTCTGCACCCTGAAATTACCCGCACCACCGTCGATCCTGCAAAGGTCGCTCCAAACAGCTGGAAGGGCATCCTGCGGATCAACTGCGATTTCTCTCATTCGGATTACGACGATCCGATCGCCTTCCCCGGACAGGACGGCGCGGCGCATCTTCACCGCTTCTATGGCAACACGCTGCTTGACGAGAACAGCACCGTCGAAAGCCTGTTCACCAGCGGCGAATCGACTTGCCAGGGCAACACGCTGAACCGCTCTGCCTACTGGATACCCGCTCTGCTGGCTCCGTCCTATGATCCGGGCACCGGCGCAAGGTTGCTCGATACCGCTGGCGAACCGGCATGGAAAGTCGTCCCCGCCGTGGTCGGCGGCGATGATGTCGCGCATGAAATCTTCTACTATTCAGCAGGCGTGTCAGACCTCAGCTCGATCCAGCCGATCCCGCTGGGGCTGAAGATGATTGCAGGCAATCATATGGGGCAGCCGGGCATGGAGCAGGACACCTCTATCGTGCGCTGGCACTGCCAGTCATGGCTCTCCGATGAAGCCACCAATCCGCGCTGGAGCACCTCGATACCCGAATGCGAGGCGCCCGACCGGCTGCGTATGGATATCTTCTTCCCCAGCTGCTGGAACGGGACCGATCTGGATTCCGCCGATCACCAGAGCCACCTTGCCTACCCGGTCGAGAACGGAGCGCTCACGGTCTGTCCATCGAGCCATCCGGTGCCGATCGTGCGGGTGAGCTTTCACTATGCGTGGGGCGTAATGCCCGACGTCTACGATCCCGCGACCGAAACCAGCCGCGGATGGCGTCTGGCCTCAGACAGCTATGAAGCAACGACCAGCACACCGGGCGGCATGTCGCTTCATGGCGACTGGTTCAATGCCTGGCATCCAGAGGCGCTGCAGGCGATCGTCGACACATGCGTCAAGGGAGGCTTCGATTGCCATGATGGCAATTTGGGCACCGGCTTCCGGCTTTCCGGCACGCGACCGGGCACACAATCCGAGCCGCCGATTATCAACGAGGGTCGTGGTAGTTAGCGAAGCGACAAGGCCCACGTCTGCTTCCTGCCCAATCGTGCCCTCATCGCCTGGGCCCTAGCCGATATCGAGGTACAGCGCCTGCGGGCTGCGGAAGTTCGAGCTCGGCAACCAGCTGATCGGCCCCGGCGCCACGGCAAAATCCGGCACGGCGGCGAGCAATTCTTCCGCCGCCACCTTGCAGGCGAGCCGCGCTAGGTTCGCGCCAAGGCACGAGTGCACCCCGCCGCCAAAGCCAAGGTGGCCTTTGGGACGGCGCTCCAGCCGGTAGCTGTCGGCATCGTCGAACTTGCGCGGATCGCGGTTGGCCGAGCCGTAACACAGCATCACGAAGTCGCCCGGTCGCATCACCTTGCCGTGCAGCTCGGTCTCCACCTGCACACAGCGGCGGAACCGCTGCGCCGAGGTGTTGAAGCGCAGGCTCTCCTCGATCGCATCGGGGATGCGCGCCGGATCGGCCACCAGCGCGCGGCGCATATCGGGCATCGTCGCCAGGTTGTAGCCGAACATGGTGAGGAAGCCCGAGAGGCTCTCGATCCCGGCCATGATCAGCGTGGTGACAGTGAGCTGCACCTCCTCATCGCGCAGGCTCTCGCCATCGATCTCGGCGGTGATGAAGTTTGACAGCAGATCGTCGCCCGGATTGCGCTTGCGCTCTTCCGCCAGCCCTTGCGCATAGTGGGTCATCCAGCGGTAGGCGGCGAGCTGATCGGCGTTCTTGGTGCGCAGCTCGGGGTCGGTCTGGGTCATTAGCACCGCCTTGTCGCGCACCGTCTGCCGACCGTTCGGCGGCAGGTCGAACAGGGCGAAGATCAGGTCGATGGTCAGCGGCGAGGAAAAGTCGGCCACGAAGTCGAACCGGCCCTGCCCGCGCAGGCGCTCGATGTGCCCGCGAGCGGCCAGCCGCAGCGGCTCAATCGTGTGTTCGAGCGCGCTTTTGAGCATAGCCTTCTGGATCAGCGCACGCAGCCGGTCATGCCGGGGCGGATCGGTCGAGCCGAGCGTGGCCCCGGCGCGGCCGGGAAGCTCGTCGACAAGGTTGCCCTGAGCCGAGGAATAGGTGCGCCAATCCTGCAGGGCGGCAAGGATATCGTGATAGCGCGAGAGCACCCACATGCCCGCCTCTTCACACCAGAACAGCGGGAATTCCTCGCGCAGACGGGCATAGGCGGGGAACGGATCGGCGTCGTTCGCCGGTGAATAAGGGTCAAAGCGGAACGCTTTGTGTACCAGGGTTTCGGTGCTCATTTTGAGCCTCTCGCAGCCTCCAAAGGCCAGATGCATGGCCTCTCGTTCCGTCTATACCATTGATCCTGCTCAATTAGAGTGCAAATTTTGCCATGCACGGCGAAAAGCTGGCACACCGTTCACCATGGTTAACCGATTCGCGCTGCTCGTCGCCCTGTCACTCGCCACGCCCGCCTTTGCGCAGGCTCCGGAATATGCCGAACTGCCGCCGCTCGAAGATGGCGCGCCCGTATACGAAACGGTCGACGTGGTGCTCGAAACGGCGCTCGGCCCGATCACCGTGGCGCTGGAGACCGAGCGCGCGCCGATCACCGCCGCCAACTTCCTGCGCTATGTTGACGAAGGCCGGTTCGACGGGATCGTGTTCTATCGCTCGATGCCGACCAACTGGGGCGAGCAACCCAACGGACTGATCCAGGGCGGCACCCAGTGGGACCCGGAGCGCATCCTGCCCGGCATCGTGCACGAGCCGACCACGCTCACTGGCCTCACCCACACGCGCGGCGCGCTATCGATGGCGATGAACGAGCCGGGCACGGCCAATGGTGATTTCTCGATCATGCTGGGCGACCAGACCGGCCTCGACGCCAAGCCCAACGCCGACGATCCGGTGTGGCAACATGGCTATGCCGTGTTCGGCTATGTCACCGATGGGATGGATGTGGTGGAAGCGATCTTCAACTCCCCGCGCGACCCGGAGAAAGGCGAAGGCTGGATGAAGGGTCAGCTGCTAGCCGAACCGGTGGCGGTGACATCGGCGCATCGGGCGGAGGGTGAGGAGTAGGCTGCATGGCAGCGCCCCAAAGCTGGCATCCCTGCGATGTCCCCGGCTACGATTTCCAAACGCTTGATGTCGGGTCGGCGACAACGTAACGAAATGCTCTACGATACCCTGAAGAAACTGCTGCAAATCCTTCAGAAACAGGTTCGGAAGTAGCGCGGGCGCACGTACCCGCATCTTGTGAACGAGACTAAGGTAACCAAGTGTCAGAACCAATCGCATTTCCCGATACAAGATCCTCTACGCTCTTCCCCGGTGTGCCCCTGATCGAATCTCCGATATTCGAAAGCGAGGATCTTTCCGGCTTCACGGAACAGGAACAGGCACTCGCCCGCGATCTGAATGCAGACGGCTTTGGCGTTATCGACTTTCCCGATCCCGAGATCGACGCGAGGATCGAGCGGATCAAGCGCAATCTCGGTCCGGGCTTCGGCATCCCGTTCGACGATCCCAAGGCAGACAAGACGAAGGGCGAGCGGCGCATCCAGGATGCATGGAAGACGGATGAAGATGTCCATGCGATTGCCTCCAATCCGGCCATCCTCGATCTGTTGTCCCGGCTGTATGGCCGCCGTGCCTTTCCTTTTCAGACGCTGAACTTTCCCGTGGGAACGCAGCAGGCCGCACACTCTGACTCGGTACATTTCTCCAGCCTTCCCGAACGCTTCATGTGCGGTGTGTGGCTTGCGATGGAGGATATCGTCGCCGAATCAGGGCCGCTGTTTTATGTGCGGGGATCGCATCGTTGGCCGATTATGACGAATGGGCTCATCGGTCGGCGCGGCTACGGAAGTGATTTGAACTCGGCCCAAGACCCTTATGCCGATGCATGGCAGGCCTTGTGCAACACTCACGGGAAAGTCGAAGAGACTTTTCTGGCGCGCAAGGGACAGGCCCTGATATGGTGCGCCAACCTCTTGCACGGCGGCAGCCGGCAGATTGATAATACGCTTACGCGCTGGTCGCAGGTGACGCATTACTTCTTCGACGACTGCATCTACTACACCCCCGCCTTTTCGGATGAAACGCTAGGGCGGCTGGCGCTTCGTGAGCTTGTCTCGATAGCCGATCAATCACCAAAGCCGAACACATACCTGGGTGAGACCGTTCGCGCCCCTAAACGACCCTCGAAGCTCAACATCTTCGCAAAGTTGCGGTCTCGATCCTGAGGCGCAGTTAGCGTTCAGCTATCAAGCGCCTATCTGAACCGGCACTTTCCGACGGCGCTTAAGGCCGCTCCTGTGCGAGCCGTGTCATCAGGATCGCCGCGCGCTTGGCCTGGCGCGGGAAGCTTGACAGGTCGGCCCACTCGCCCGGCGCATGGCCATTGCCGCCCGCTGCGCCGAAGCCGACCAGCCCGTCGACATAGGGCGCGACGAAGTTGATGTCGCCCGCCCCGCGCATGATCGGCGGCAGCACGGCCATGGTCTCCAGACCAAGGTCGGTGTTGATCGCGTTGAGCCGGTCAAGCAACGCGGCATTGCCCTCGGTCGGCGCCATCGGCGGGTAGCCGCGCGAGACCTCTAGGGTAGCCGTGGTGCCGGGCAGGTTGTTCTGCGCCACGATGGCTTCCATTTTCGCCACCACCCGGTCGGTCTGCTCGGGCGAGATCGTGCGGAAGTCGCCCCGCGCCACGGCCACCGGCGGGATGATGTTGCCCTTGCCATAGGCCTTGGCCGAAAGCCGGTCATCGCTCAGCGAGGCCTCGCTGCCACCGGCGATGATGCCGACATTGTAGGTCAGGTCTTCCTCGGGTAGCTCCTCGCGGAAGGCATTGAGGATGCGGACCAGCTCATAGATCGCGCCGTAGCCTACGCCGTCCGAAAAGATGCGCGAGGAGTGGCCCTCGTTGCCGGTGGTCTCGACCTGCCACGAGTTCGACGAGCGGCGCGCAATCGAGCCCATGTCCTTGCCGTCGACCTGCGCAAGCCCCTCGAAATCGAGCGCCACGTCGCTTTCCATCGCGGCGGCAAGCAGGTCGGCGCGGGCCTCCTCGCGCGGCGAGCCGACCGCCTCCTCATCGCCCGTCAGCGCGACGATGATGTTTGCGCCCTGCAGCGTGCCGGCCTGATACATGGCCCTGAGCGCGGCAAGCATGATCGCGACCCCGCCCTTGTCGTCCTCGGCGCCGGGGCCGGTGACGCGGTCGCCCTCGCGGGTGTAGTCCTGAAACGGCGCGCTGGGTTCGAACACGGTGTCGAGGTGGCCGATCAGCAGCATCCGGGTGGTGCCCTCCGCCCCGGCATGGCGCGCAAAGACATGGCCTGCGCGCCCTTGTGCCGACTGGTCAATCCACTCGACATCAAAGCCCAGCGCTTCCAGCTCGGGAATGACCACATCTGCCACGGCGCGCACGCCCGGCGCATTGTGGGTGCCCGAGTTGATCTCGACGATGGCCTTGTGGAAGGCGATGATATCGTCCTGCCCGCTGTCGACCGCGGTGACGATAGCCTCTTCCTGCGGCGACAGCTGCGCGGCGGCAGGAGCGGCCAAGGCGAGCGCGGCGGCTCCGGCGAGAGCGGCTGTGAAGCGGCGGGGGAGCGAATGCGACATGGGGCGATGCTGCATTGCAACACCGCCCCATGTCAAGCAGTCACGAATGGTGCTCGCGGCTTAGTACACGCGCGCCTTCGGCTTGATGTACTCGATATCGTCGGTGAGCGTATATTCGTGCACCGGGCGGTAATCGATCCGCACCTTGCCGCCGTTGCCGCCCCAGCCTTCGAACCAGACGGCGGTGTGCTTCATCCACTCGTTGTCGTCGCGGTTGGGGAAGTCCTCGTGCGCGTGGGCGCCGCGGCTTTCCTTGCGGTTTTCCGCCGAGTTCATCGTCACCACGGCCTGCGCCATCAGGTTGTCGAGTTCGAGCGTCTCGATCAGGTCCGAGTTCCAGATCAGCGAGCGGTCGGACACCTTGATGTCCTGCATCCGCTTGTTGGTCTCGGTGAGGTGCTTCACACCCTCGGCCATCAGCGCACTATCGCGGAACACGGCAGCGTGCTTCTGCATCGTCTGCTGCATGTCCTTGCGCACCTCGGCGGTCGAGGAACCGCCATTGGCGTTGCGGAAGTGATCGAGGCGGGTCAGCGCGAATTCGGTGCCCTCGCCCGAGATTTCCTCGTGCGGGGTGCCGGGCTTGATCGTCTCCTTGAGACGGAAGCCGGTCGCGCGGCCGAACACCACGAGGTCGATCAGCGAGTTCGAACCAAGACGGTTCGCACCGTGGACCGACACGCAAGCGGCCTCGCCGACCGCGAACAGGCCGGGGACGACCTGATCGGGATTGCCGTCAGCACCGATGGTCACAACCTCGCCGTGATAGTTACAGGGGATGCCGCCCATGTTGTAGTGCACGGTCGGCGTCACCGGCAGCGGCTGGCGGGTCAGGTCGACACCGGCGAAGATCTTGCCGCTCTCGGTGATGCCGGGCAGACGCTGCGCCAGCGTTTCGGCCGGGATATGGTCGAGGTGAAGGTAAATGTGGTCGCCGTTGGGGCCGACGCCGCGTCCCTCGCGCATTTCCAGCGCCATCGAGCGGCTCACCACGTCACGGCTGGCCAGATCCTTCGCCGAGGGAGCATAGCGCTCCATGAAGCGCTCGCCCTCGGAGTTGGTGAGATAGCCGCCCTCGCCGCGCGCACCCTCGGTGATAAGCACGCCCGCGCCGTAGATGCCGGTCGGGTGGAACTGCACGAATTCCATGTCCTGCAAGGGCAGGCCAGCGCGCAGCACCATGCCGCCGCCGTCGCCGGTGCAGGTGTGGGCCGAAGTGGCGGTGAAGTAGCAGCGGCCATAGCCGCCCGTCGCCAGCACCACGCCGTGGGCGCGGAAGCGGTGGATCGAGCCATCGTCGAGGCACATCGCGATCACGCCAACGCAGGCGCCGTCCTTCATGATGAGGTCGATCGCAAAGTATTCGATGAAGAAGTCAGCGGCGTACTTCAGGCTCTGCTGATAGAGCGCGTGCAGCATGGCATGCCCGGTGCGGTCAGCCGCGGCGCAGGTGCGCTGCACCGGCGGGCCGTCGCCCATGTTCTGCATGTGGCCGCCGAACGGGCGCTGATAGATCGTGCCGTCTTCGTTGCGGCTGAAGGGCACGCCGGCGTGCTCCAGCTCGTAAACCGCCTGCGGGGCTTCGCGGGCGAGATATTCGATCGCGTCCTGATCGCCCAGCCAGTCCGACCCCTTCACGGTGTCGTACATGTGCCACTGCCAGTGGTCAGGCGTGTTGTTGCCCAGCGAAGCGGCGATGCCGCCCTGCGCTGCCACGGTGTGCGAGCGGGTGGGGAAAACCTTGGAGATGTTCGCCGTCTTCAGGCCCGCCTCAGCGGCGCCCATCGTGGCGCGCAGGCCAGAGCCGCCCGCGCCGACAACCACGACATCGTACTGGTGGTCAATGATCGGATAGGCCTTGCCGCCGATTTCGAAAGTTTCGCTGCGGGCCATTACGCGGCTCCTCCAGTGGCAACGGGAACAAGCGCGAGACGCGCAATACAGAACAGGCCGAACACGGTGCCGCCAATCCAGGCGAGGTTCAGCGCCAGCATGACGCCGAAGCGGCTGCCGCTGTCGTGGACATAGTCCTCGATCAGGACCTGCAGGCCGATGCGGGCATGCCAGAAAGTGGTGAGCACCAGCAGCGCCATCATCACCGCCGGGATCGGCGCCCCGATCCAGCCCGATACGGTGGCATAGCTCATGTCAGGGAGCGTCAGCAGCGAAACGCCGAGGAAGATCAGCGTGATGAGGTTGCCGACCGCGGTGAAGCGCTGCAACAGCCAGTGATGCGCGCCGGTGTGGGCAGAGCCGAGGCCCCGCACGCGGCCGATGGAAGTTCCGTTACCCATTGAGAATGCCCCTCAAAGCAGGAAGATCGCGGCCCAGAAGGCCGCCGTAAGCACCACGCCGCCGGCGACCGAGACCATCGACCAGATGCGGTTGGCGTCCAGCTCGTAGCCCGCGCCGGTGTCGAGCACGAAGTGCCTCAGGCCCGAACACATGTGGGTGAAGAAGGCCCAGGTGAGACCGATCAGCACGATGTAGCCGATCGGCGTGGTCATCACCCAATGGAAGGTTTCGTAAGCCTGCGGCCCGCTGGCGAGCGCGCCGAGCCACCACAGCAGTACGGCAAGGCCAACGATGGCCATCCCGTCGCCGGAGACACGGTGAAGGATCGAGACCAGCATATGCGGGCCCCATTTCCAGATTTGCAGGTGCGGCGATAGCGGGCGGTTGGCCATAATCTGTCCCGTATGGTGCGTTGCGATGCCCCCCATCTAGCGTCTCACGCCAAGGACACAAGCGCGCTGGCCAACAAGAGTGAGCCTATCGCGCAGGCACGAGCCGGTATAGGTTGCGGGGCATGACCAACGTTCTTGTTACCGGCAGCAGCAGAGGCATTGGCCGCGCCCTCGCCCAGAGCCTTGCCGAACGCGGCGCCCGCGTCGTCGGCCACGCCAGCCGCAGCACCGATTCGGCCACCATTGGCGCTGACTTCCGCGATCCGCTCGCCCCGCAGATGCTGTGGCAGGAAGCGCTCGCCGCCCATGATGGGCAGATCGACGTGCTGATCAACAATGCGGGGCTGTTCGCGCCCAGTCCGATTTCCGATAGCGACATCGGCTGGATGGACGCGTGGGAGGATACCCTGCGCATCAACCTCACCGCCGCCGCGCAGCTGAGTCGGTTCGCGGTGCTGCACTGGCAGGAAACCGGGCGCGCGGGCCGGATTGTCCACATCGCGAGCCGCGCCGGGCACCGGGGCGATTCGCCTGCGCACTGGCACTATGCCGCCGCCAAGGGCGGGATGCTGGCCATGCACAAAACCATCGCCCGCGCCTATGCGAGCGAGGGTATCCTGAGCTTTGCCGTCGCGCCCGGCTTTACCGACACGAGTATGGCCGGTGACTATCTGGAAAGCCGGGGCGGCCCTGCCCTGCTCGCCGACATTCCCCTGGGCCGGGTGGCTGAACCGGAGGAGATCGCCGCCATCGCCACGTTCTGCGCGCTCGATGCGCCTGCCAGCATGACCGGCGCGGTGATCGACGCCAATGGCGCGAGCTATGTCCGTTAGACGGGCGAGGCCTTTGCCGCTGTCCTACAGCGCTGGCGCGCGCCTATGGGTCGGCCATGCATAGCTGACGGATGGACGAAAAATTTTCCGCCAAGTGTCAATTTCGGTGAGCAAGAACAAGACCATGAACTTTCACAGGTTTTCTTCCAAAATGGCGGTCGTCGCAGTGTCAACTTTGTCACTTTCGGCCTGTGCGCCTGCTGATGCGAATGTTAGCGAAGTGGCATTCGCACCTTCGGCATGGCCGCAAGCCTGCGAGGATTTTGACGAGTGGGACAAGCCCGGCCCTCCGTTCCGCATTGCGGGCTCGGATAGCTATTACGTGGGCACCTGCGGGATCGCGGCCATTCTGATCGACAGCGGCGACGGGCTGATCCTGCTCGACAGCGGCACCAGCGGGGGCGCCAATGTGGTCCTCGCCAATGTGGGCGCGCTCGGGTTCGATCCGGCGGACATAAGGTTGATCCTCACCAGCCACGAGCATTTCGACCATGTCGGCGGTATCGCGAAGATTCAGCAGGCCAGCGGCGCGCAGCTGGTCACCTCCGCGGCGGCGGCAAAGGTCTTCACCAGCGGCAAGCCTGAGCGCGACGATCCGCAGTTCGGCATCCTCGACGATGTGACGCCCGCGCGGGTCGACCGGGTGGTCAGCGATGGTGACGTGGTGGATCTCGGCAGCAAGCGCCTCGTCGCCCTCGCCACCCCCGGCCACACCCCCGGCGCGCTGAGTTGGCAGTGGCAGGAATGCGACGATCAGGGCCAGTGCCGCAGCTTCGTCTATGCCGACAGCCTCTCGCCGGTCAGCAGCGACAGCTATCGCTTCTCCGACCACCCCGCCTATGTCGCGGATTACCGCGCGGCAATCGCCCGCGTCGCTGCACTCGATTGCGACGTCCTGCTCACCCCGCACCCGTCGGCCAGCGCAATGCGCGACAAGTTGCTTGGCGAAGGGATCGCTTCGGGCATGAACTGCGCACAATATGCGGCCAGCATCACGGCGCGGCTTGACGCGCGCCTCGCCGAAGAACACCGAACGCAGTCATGAGCTGGAAACTATCTGCCATCACCGCGCGTGAAACTATCGAACGTGCGCTCGACCGTGCCGAGGGCTGGGACGAGCCGCTCGTCCTCGCCGCCTTCGAAGTCGATCCCGATGAGCCCGACGTCTGGCAACTCGATGCCTATTGCGAAAAGAAGCCGAGCAAGGCCGAACGCGAAGCCGTTGCCGCGCTGTTCGATGGCGACGTGCCCGAGATCAAGGCCGAAGAGCTGCCCGATGCCGACTGGGTGAGCGAAAGCCAGAAAGGCGCGCAGCCGATTCGCGCCGGACGGTTCTATGTCCACACGCCCGAGCATCCCGCCAGCGACGAAGCGGGCGTAACCAACTTCTGCATTCCAGCCGCCCAGGCCTTCGGCACGGGCCAGCATGCGACCACGGCGGGTTGCCTCGAAATGCTCGATACGATGCGTGATGATGGCCTCACCCCGCGCACAGTGGCTGATATTGGCACCGGCACGGGCCTGCTCGCCTTTGCCGCGCGCGACCTGTGGCCAAGGGCTCGCTACACCGTGAGCGACATCGACCCGCTGTGCACCGAGGCGGTGCTCGACAACGCGCTGCGCAATGGCATTCCGCTGGGCACCGAGCCGGGCAAGGTCGCCGCCATGACCGCCGAGGGCATGGACAACGAGCTGTTGTGGGCGCGCGCGCCTTACGACCTTCTGATCGCCAATATCCTCGCCGCGCCGCTGATAGAGCTGGCGCCTGACTTTGCCGGTGCGCTTGCGCCGCGCGGATCGGTGCTGCTGGCAGGGCTGCTGGCGACACAGGAAAGCACGGTGCGCCGGGCCTATCGTCGCCACGGTCTGCGCCTGCACAAACGCATTCAGCGCGGCGACTGGAGCATCTTGTGGCTCAGGGCGCGCTACGTCGGCTAGCGCGCGCTGGCGGGCGCGCAATTCTTGCTGTCTTGCTGGTGCTGGCGGCCTATCCGGTGGCCGGCTGGGTCGGCAGCACGATCCCGCGTGGTTCGGGCGAGAAAGGTCAGCCGGGCCAGGTCACGATCATGGTGGAGACCAACGGCACCCATACGGGCGTCGTGGTGCCTGTGGTGAACGCGGTGAAGGACTGGCGCGGGACCTTTCCCAGCGCAACTATGCCCCGGCGGCAGGACGGGCGCTTTCCGACCCATCTCGGGATCGGCTGGGGCGAACGCGAGGTTTTCCTTACCGTCTCCAAGTGGAATGACCTCAAGGCCGACACGGTCCTGCGAATTGCGCTCGACGGTGGCGAGCCGCTGATGCGGGTGAGCCCCTATGTCCGCCCCCGACCTAGCGCGAGCTATCGCCCGGTGAAGATCAGCGCCGCGAACTATCGGCGCCTGGTCGCGCGGATCGAGGCGAGCCTGCCGCCGCTCACGCCGGGCGAACAGCGGCAGATCCTGCGCGCGGACTACAATGCCGATGCCTACTATCCGGCGCTCGGCACCTATACGCTGATCCAGACCTGCAACAGCTGGGTGGGTGACACGCTGGCCGCGGCGAGTATCGAGATGGGCCTATGGACGCCATTTGCGGGCGGGGTCACCAAATGGATTCCCGTCCCCGGTGCCAGCGCCGACGTCGCGATTTGAGCGAGTCGGCGCTGGCCACCTGTGGGTCAGAAGCCGATGCCGAGCCGCACCCAGACCCCGCGGCCCATGCCCGGCAGTCGCTCGCCCAGCGCCACGTCGGATGCGCCGACCCGGTTGTGCCCGGCCAGATGCGGCCGGTAGGTGGCGTCGAACAGGTTTTCGACCCCCGCGCCAAGCCGCAGGTTCTCGCCCAGCGCATAGTCGGCGAACAGGCCGAACACGGCATAGCCGTTGCTGGCATCCTCACCGTTGGTGACGGAGACATCGTCCTGCGCCGCAGCGGCCTTCATTTCGGCACCCGCCGACCAGCCATCGCCCTGCCAGCTCGCCGCCAGCCGGAGCTGCGCGGGCGGCACGCGGTAGAGGTTGTCGGCGATATCGCGCCGCTCGCCGCGCACGTAGCTGGCCGTGCCGTCGATCAGGAGGCTGCCAGCCACAGTCGCACTGAAGTCGAGGTCGACACCGTAAAGCTCGGCATCGACATTGCGGAACTTCAGCGGGGTGGGATCGCCGTTCATGTTCGCGACCATCTCGACCGGGCTGTCGATCACGCCGACCGTCGCATCGAAGGGCGTGCCCTGGATGTAGTCGTCGATCCGGCGATAGAAGGCGGTTGGCCTCAGGCTCAATCCGCCGAGCTGCACATCGGCTCCCAGTTCGGCAATCCACGCCACCTCGGGCTTGAGCAACTGGTTGCCGACATAGATGTTGCCATCAGCCAGACCATAGCTCGCCTCGGTCGGCAGCCAGGCGAAGCGCTCGAGCAGGCTCGGCACGCGGGTCTTGCGCGCCAGCACCAGCCGCGGGGTCACGACGTCACCCGGCACCCAGGCCCGCACCACGGCGTCGAACACCGTATCATCGGCAGAGCGCGCGCTGGCGTTGTAAGCGGCAAGCAGGTTGCGCGGCCCCATCGGAACGGCGCTGCCCACGGTACCTTCGCCAGCGTCCTGCTCGACCACGTCGATCCGGCCGCCCAGCTCGAACTCCGCCGGGCCGACGCCGCCGCGCCATTGCACGAAGCCGCCGAACCGCTGCGAGGAAAGGCCCGGTTGGGCATGGAGGAAGAAGGCCGCATCCATCGGATTGGTGATCCGCACGAACTTGTCGCTCAGCTCGAAATCCGCGCCGAAGGTGACATTGCGCTGCTGCGTGCCCAGCCGCAGACTGGCCGAGCCGGTGTCGGTATCGGCATCGGCAAAGGTCGCACGCGGCGTGGAAGACGGCGGTTTGCGCAGCGTCTGGTTGTCCATCAGGTGCCGCACCTTCACATGGCCATACCGCAGCTCGACATAGGCCCCGTCAGCGACCTCGCCGCGATAGCCGCCCTGCACGAAGTCGGTATCGAAATAGACGATATCCATCGCAAAGGGCGGGTTGCCGGTCAGCCCGGTTTCGTCGCGGCGGTATTCGGCGAAAAGCTCGCCCTCGCCCAGTTTCGCCCCGCCGTGCACACCATAAAGGTCGCGCTCGAAGCTGGTGCCGACTGCCGTCCCGCCGGGGAACCTGTAGTCGTCACCCTCTTCCCGGCTGCCGATCACGCCGAAACGCAATGTATCGCTGGAAACACCGGCAAGGCCAGCAAGCGCGTAGGAATTGTCGACCGAGCGATACTGGCCAAGCGCCCGCAGCGTCGCCTGGGTACCCTCGCCCTCGGCAAAGGGCGTTTCGATCAGTTGCGCGTCGACCGCTCCGGCCAGCGCCGGCCCCTGCGACACCGGGCTGACCCCGCGCGCAATCGAGACGTGATCGACCAGCAGCGAGGGCGCATAGTGCATGGGCGGGTCCATCGCGTTCGGGCCGCCAGAGGAGAACCGCTGCCCATTGACCGTGCCGAGCACGCGCTCACCGAACAACCCACGATAGGACACCTGCCCCGACAGCGCGCCGTTGTCGATCAAGGCGGCGCCCGGCGCGCGGGCGGCAATGCCTGCGGCATCGGCGGGCAGCGCAATCTGGCGCGGCGTGGCCATCTCGGTATCAGCGACGGCATCGTCATCGAGCGTGCCGGTGACGATGATCACGTCTTCAAGGGCTCCGTCGGCAGGCGCGCTCTCCTGCGCGGCGACGGTGCAAGGAACAAGGGCGAACGGCGCGGCGGCAACCGCGCATAATAAACGTCTGGTATTCTTCATGATGGAGTACTCGCGTGAACGTGAAGCAGACCCATCGCCACCTCGGGGAGGCGGCAAGGATCATGGCGTCAGATCAGGCGACTACGGGAGGTGCGCGCGCTGGCGGAAGTTGCCGGGCGTGCTGGAAGGCCGCAGCAGGGGTGGCAAAGCCTGCGAACAGGCTGGTCGTCACCGCAAAGGGCAGCGCCAGCACCGGCAGCGGCGGTGCAGCATCGCCGCCAGCGTGCCCGGCAAACAGGCAATGGCCCGCACCCATCTCGGTGTCAGACTTACCCGAATGCTTGGACTTTACCGGCAGATGCCACTGGGCATCGGAATTACAGATTTCGATCGTGATCGATCCGTCAGCGTCGGTGCCGGTCATCATACCCGCCGGAACCACCGCGCGCATCAACAAGGCCGCTGCGATCAGCAGCAGGCACCAGTTGCGGCGGGCAATGATGGACGCACGGGTCATCTGCGCGCCGCTTAGGACCGCGTCTCGCCGGGATCAAGTGGCTAGCCGCGCCAGCATCCACAGCGCCATGGCGATCATCGCCAGGTTCTCGCTCAGCGAGACGAAGCCAAGCGGCACGTTCGACCCGCCGCCCACACAGGCGCACTTGATCTCGCGCTGCTGCACATAGACCGCATAGAACACGCTCACCGCGCCGACCGTGCCGATAAACAGCGCCACCGGGATCGACAGCCAGGGCAGCCAGTGCCCCGCCATCAACACCGCCGCCAGCGCCTCCAGCCAGGGGTAGGCATAGGCATAGGGAACGTAGCGCCGCCCGAGCAGATCGTAGCCCGCGAACATGGTCGAGAACTGCTCGACATCCTGCAGCTTGAGCATGGCCAGCATCGCCATCGCAAAGGCGATGAACCATTCCGCCACGCGCGGGGTGAGCACGGTTCCGAAGGCCCACAGCCCAAGCGACAAGGCCAGCGCCAGCGCCACGCCGAACACCGCCAGCACCGGGCGATAGGAGGTCTCGGCGCGCTCGCTGGCGGGCTTCCAGTCGCCGAAGTGGACGCGCAGGGCATCATAGCCGCCGATACGCTTGCCATCGATGAAGGTCTGCGGGGTGGTCTCCACGCCATGCTCGGCCTTGAAGGCGTCGGTCTGTTCGCGGGTGGTGAGCCAGTGGTCCTCGACTGTGAAGCCCTTACGTTCGAGCAGCCACTTCGACTTCACGCCATAGGGGCAGACGTGTTTCTCCATCACCATGCGATAGAGCTGTGCGGTCTTGTTCTCGGCCATATCCTGTCAGCGCCTTAACCGGCAGGTGGTTCCCCGAAGCATCAGCCCGCTGCGGCGACGATCTCGGCCCATTCGGCTTCGTTGATCACCTTGATCCCCAGCTCGGCGGCCTTCTTGAGCTTGGAGCCAGCACCCGGCCCCGCGACCACAAGGTCGGTCTTGGCGCTGACGGTGCCGGCGGCCTTGGCCCCCAGACGCTCGGCCTGTGCCTTGGCCTCGTCGCGGCTCATCGTTTCGAGCTTGCCGGTGAAGACGACCGTCTTTCCGGAGACCGAGCTTTTGACTGTAGTCGCCTCCATCGGCCTAGGAGAAATCTCATCGATGAGTTCGTCAAAAAGCTCATTGTTTTTTGGCTCATGGAAGAACGCTAGGAGTGACATTGTCACCTCTGGCCCAACCCCGGAAACGTCCAGTATAGTAGCTAGCTCGTTCGCAATTTTGGACGCTATTTTTCGCTGCTCGGGTGTTTCAGGATATCCAATCCCGATGTTGAGCTCATGCTCCTTGGCATCGCGGCGCTTTCCAATCTCAAGCATCTTATCCCGCAAAGCTGTGAGGGTCCCATAGGATTTGAGCAGGTCACGCGACGTAACTTGACCAACATGTCGAATACCGAGGCCAAACAGGAGCCTATCCGGAGAAACGCCATTAGATTTATTGTAATCATGCGCTTCATGGTCACCCTCTGGTGAGCGCTTAGTGTCAATCGCTGCCAACAGATTATCGACCGACTTCTCCTGCCAGCCTTCGAGCGCGAGGATTGCCTCGCGGCGCTGGCGCAGGCGGAAGATATCGGCGGGGCTTTCAAGCCAGCCTTCCGCAAAGAACTGGTCGATGGTCTTCTCGCCCAGCCCCTCGATATCGAGCGCACCGCGGCTGACGAAGTGCTTGAGCCGCTCGGTGCGCTGCGCGGGGCAGATCAGCCCGCCGGTGCAGCGCACATCGACCTCGCCCTCTTCCGCCACGGCTTCGCTGCCGCATTCTGGGCAGTGATCGGGGAAGACGAAGGCGGGGCGGTCTTCGTCGCGGGTGAGGTTTTCGACCACCTGCGGGATCACATCGCCCGCGCGCTGGATCACCACCCGGTCACCGGGCCGCACGCCAAGCCGGGCGATCTCGTCGCGGTTGTGCAGCGTCACATTGGTGACGGTCACACCGCCCACCAGCACCGGCGCAAGCCTGCCGACCGGGGTCAGCTTGCCCGTGCGTCCGACCTGAATGTCGATGCTTTGCACGGTGGTTTCGGCGCGCTCGGCGGGGAACTTGTGCGCCAGCGCCCAGCGCGGAGCCTTGGCGACGAAGCCCAACCGCTTCTGCCAGTCGAGCCGGTCAACCTTGTAGACCACCCCGTCGATTTCATAGGGCAGGCCTTTGCGGCCCTCGCCAATCGCGCGGTAGGCGGCGAGCATCTCGCCCACATCGGCGCAGAGGCGGAAGGCGGGCGAAATGGGAAAGCCCCATGTCCTGAGCTGCTCCACGACCTCGCTTTGCGTGTCGCCCGGCACGTCGCTGGCCGCGCCCCAGCCATGGGCCCAGAACCGCAAGGGCCGCGCCTTGGTCACCTTGGCGTCCTTCTGGCGCAGCGACCCGGCAGCGGCATTGCGCGGATTGGCGAAGAGCTTGCCGCCTGCCTCTTCCTGCGCCGCGTTAAGCGCAGCAAAGGCCTGTTTTTCCATATAGACTTCGCCGCGCACCTCGAACAGTTCGGGCACGCCTTCGGGCAATTGCTGCGGGATATCGGCGATATGGGCGACGTTGGCGGTGACGTTCTCGCCCACCTGCCCGTCGCCGCGCGTGGCAGCCATCACCAGCTTGCCCTCTTCATAGCGCAGCGAGCATGAGAGGCCGTCGATCTTGTCCTCGGCGGTGAAGACGACCGGCTCCTCCTCGGCCAGCGAGAGGAACCGCCGCACCCGGGCGACGAACTCGGCCACCTCCTCGTCGGAGAAGGCGTTGTCGAGGCTCATCATCCGCACTTCGTGCGTGACCTTCGACAGCGGCGAGGAGGCGATCTCGTGGCCGACCTGCTGGCTCGGGCTGTCGGCCCGGATCAGATGCGGGAAGGCCTCTTCCAGCTCGGTGTTGCGGCGCACCAGCGCGTCATACTCGGCGTCCGTAATCTCGGGCGCGTCCTCGGCGTGATAGAGCCGGTTCGCCCGCGCGATCTGCTTCGCCAACCGCATCAGTTCGTTGGCGGCATCGGCTTCGGTAATGTCGTTGGTTGTCACTGCGCAATCCGCACCGGTGCCGGAACAATCACCCAGCCGTTAGCGCCCCACTCCATGCCGTAGCGGCGCGTTTCCATGCCATCGATCCCGCGCACGATACGCGCCCAGCCAGTGCAGCTGAATTCGTCGGCGCAGGTGAAGTTCGCCAGTTCCACCACCACGGCTTCATTGGGCGCGCCTTCTTCGGCTTCGACATCGATCCAGTTGCCCTCGCGCATGACGCAGCGCGTGAACGGGGCGAGCCGGGGGTGGCGCTCCATCAGCGCGGTCTCGCCCTCGGCATCGAGCGCCTCGGGTGAGCGTCCGTCGTTGGCCGCAACACAGGTCGTGATCGTGGGCGTGGGCACGGCTGCGAAATAGGAGGTCAGTGCAAAGTCGAGCAGCGCCAGCTGCGGGGTGTCTTGCTGCTGCGAAAGCTGGGGCAACGGGTCGGGCAGACTATCGTCACCCCCCGGCACGGCTACGCAACCCGAGAGCGCCAATCCGCCCGCAATACTCAGAATTCCGCGCATCATATTCCCTCCAGCAACCGGTTCGCCTGCGCGCGGGCCTCGGTGGTGATTTCCGCGCCCGAAAGCATCCGTGCAATCTCTTCCTGCCGCCCATCGGCATCAAGCCGCACGACCGAGGTCCGCGTGACCGTGCCCTCGCTCGACTTGGCAATCATATAGTGCGTGCGCCCGCGCGCCGCGACCTGCGGCGAGTGCGTGACCGCGAGCAGCTGTCCGTCCGCCCCCGCCAGCCGCGACAATCGTTCGCCAATGGCCGAGGCGACCGCCCCGCCCACGCCGCGATCGATCTCGTCGAAGATGACCGTCGCCGCCCCGCCCTGCTCCGCCAGCGCCACTTTCAGCGCGAGGATGAAGCGCGACAGCTCGCCGCCGCTGGCGATCTTGGCAAGCGGCGCGAAGTCGGCGCCGGGGTTGGTGGCGATAAGGAACTCGACGCTGTCGATCCCGTGCGGGCCCCAGCGCTCCTCGTCCAGCGTGGTGACAGCGGTGCGGAAGCGCGCGGCATCAAGCTTCAATGGCGCAAGTTCGCTCGCCACCGCTTCATCGAGCCGCATGGCAGCGGCCACGCGGGTCGCATGCAGCGCCTCGGCGCGGGCGCGATAGACCTCGCCTGCCTGTTCAGCCGCCTTCACCAGCTCGGCCTCGCGCGATCCGGCCAGTTCGATACCGTCGAGCTGTTCGCGCAGGGTCTGCATTTTCGCGGGCAGGTCATCGACCTGGCAATCGTGCTTGCGAGCCAGCGCGCGCAGCTCGAACAGGCGGCGCTCGATCCGATCCAGCTCAGCAGGCTCGAAGGCGAGCGCATCGGCTGCGCTCTCCAGCTTCTCCTCCGCCTCGCCTGCCTCGATCACCGCGCGATCAAGCGCGGCGAGTGCCTCGGCCAGCAGCGGGTGTTCTTCGGCGATCCGGTCGAGCCGGCGCGCGGCGCTGCGCATCTGGGCAAGCGCCGAATCCGATCCGTCCCATAGCAAGCGCAGCGTTTCGAGGTCGCCCGCCAGCTTCTCGCCCTTCTGCATGTCGGCGCGGGCACCGGCGAGTTCAGCCTCCTCGTCGCCCTCAGGTGCGATTTCGGTGAGTTCGGCAAGGTGTGCGAGCAGCAGATCCTGCTCGGCTACCAGCGCAGCATGGGCCTCGCGCGCCTGCGCCAAGGCCTCTTCCGCCGCGCGCCATGTGTTCCACGCCTCGGCAACACCCACGCTGTCGCTGCCCGCATAGCGATCAAGCAACATGCGATGGCCGCGCGGGTTCACGAGGCCGCGATCGTCGTGCTGGCCGTGCAGCTCCACCAGAGCCGGGGCCAGCGCCCGCAGCAGTGCCACCGAAGCGGGCTGGTCATTCACAAAGGCCTTCGAGCCGCCATCGGCACGCACCTTGCGACGAATCATCAGCGGTTCGCCGGGCTCCACGTCAATCTCGGCATCGGCCAGCGCCTCGGCAACGGCTTCGGGCAGTGCGGCAAATTCGAAACTGGCGGTTACGCTAGCGTCACTCTCGCCGGCGCGCACCAGCGCGGTTTCAGCCCGGTTACCAAGCACCAAGCCTAGTGCATCAAGCAGGATCGACTTGCCCGCCCCGGTCTCACCGGTGAGCACGCCGAGGCCTGCGCCGAACGACAGGTCCAGCGCCTCGATCAGGACAATGTTGCGAATGGCGAGCGAGGTCAGCATGAGCGCCAAGCCTTATCGGGCAGCGCGGCCCGCCGCAATCCTAGCCGCCGCTGACTCGCGCAGGTTCGTACTTCTGCATCAGGTCATAAGCGCGTTCGTACCACTCGCTGCCGGGGTAGTTCGCCCCGAGCACGGCAGAATAGCGCTGCGCCTCTTCCGGAATGCCCAGCGCCAGCGCCGTTTCGGTGAGGCGGAACAAGGCCTCGGGCGTGTGGCTGGTGGTCTGGTACTTCTCGGTCACGTTGCGGAAGCGCAATTGCGCCGCGAGCCACAGGCCCGACCGCTCGTAAAACCGGCCGATCTCCATTTCCTTGCCCGCGAGGTGATCGTTCGCAAGATCGATCTTGAGGCGAGCGTCGGCAGCATAGGGGCTGCGCGGATAGCGACGCACCACCTCGGTCAGCGCAGCGAGCGCCTGGCGGGTGATCGCCTGATCGCGCTCCACATCGCTGATCTGCTCGTAATAGCTCATGCCCATCAGATAGTAGGCATAGGGCGCATCGCGGTTGCCCGGATGGATCGAGAGGAACCGCTGCGCCGAGGCGATGGCCTTGGTGTAATCGCGGTCAGCATAGTAGGCGAAGGCGCTCATCAACTGGGCACGGCGAGCCCAGGGCGAATAGGGGTGCTGCCGCTCCACCTCGTCAAACAGCCCGGCGGCGAGCTTGAGGTCGCCGCGGTCAAGCCGCTCTTTCGCTGCACGATAAAGCGATTCGACATCGCGCGCGACATAGGCGGTGTCCCCCTGGTTGCCGCCAGTGGAGGCACAGGCAGAAAGCAGCGTGGCCGACGACAGCAGGGCGGCCAGCAGGGCCTTGCGCAACACAGGGCGCGATACAGAGCGAGTGATCATGGCTTGGCGCTATAGCCAAGAGCGTCCTGAACGCCAAGTGAAGTACGCAGCGGTTTCCCCCCTTGCGATATGGTCGTGAAAAAGGGCCGCAGGCCGCGCGATGCGCGAGCCTATTCGAAGAATGCCACGCTACGGCACTCAATGCTTTCGCGGATATTGGGAGCCTTTGCCGACGCATCATAAAAGGCCGAATGTGGGCACCGCCAGGTGCGCGAGTGGTCCGAATCGTGGAACTTGAACAGCAGCGCCTGATCGCGCGTCATGTTCGAAAAGTACCACCAGCGATGCTCCGGGTGGTGCGAGAAGATCGTCGCCGCCAGCATGGCCTCTTCCCCGTCGACGGGCTTCGTCAGATCGTCCCCGGTGGGAAACTCGTCGACAATGAACAGGCGGTTCGATTTCTCCTCACCGCCGAAGCTGGTGCGCCCGTCACACAGCGCCAGCGGCACGTCCTGCGGCGGAGGCGAAAAGGTCCGCCAGAAACTGCTGATGAGAAAACGCTTGTAGCCCGGTCCATCGGGGAAGTGCTCGGCGTAGGTGTTCTGCGCCATCCTCTGCGCGGTAGGGGTGTTGATGTCGACGTGGGCTTCGCCAGCGGGCGGCTGAATTCCGCCCGAGTGCTGATAACCGGCGACCTTCTGCGCGGCATGGGCGGTCAGATCGGCGCTGGTGCGCAGCATCCATCCACGCGCAACCACCTTGTCTGCCCCCGTCAGCGCCTTGACGTAGTGCTCCACCTCGCGCTCATACACCGCATCGACAGCGGCCTTGTCATGGAAGTCTGCCACCGCGCTCGGTGCATCGGCGAGCATGAAGCCGTGGGTGTCGAGCGTGAAATGGTCACGGATCGGCATGGCGTCGCGGATGATCACGTCGTGGTCGGAATAGGTGCCGGTGTTGAGTTCGCGCCCCTGGCTGACATAGCGGCGAGTCACGAAGTCCCCCGGATCGACATAGCGCATCCGCGCCTGAACTTCGCGCGCTCCGCGTTCGATATCGGCTTGTGCCGGGCCTCCCATCGTATCTCTCCCAAGGTGTATTTGCGCGCAGGCATGGCATGCAGCCCTGACGCTGTGCAAGGCGCGTGTTATGCCGGCAAGCACGCAAGAGGAGCCAACGACCGCCATGATCAAATCCGTCTTCCGCTGGATCGCATCGCTTTGCGCTGCTGCGCTGTTCGCGGTCGGACCGGCGGCCTCGGCCCAAACACCGAACCGCGCCGAGGGGCTGTGGGAAGGCACCCTCGCCATCTCGCCCACGCTATCGCTGCGCATCGTGGTGGAGATCGTGCGCGAGGCCGATGGCGCGCTTGCCGGGACGCTCGACAGCCCTGACCAGAACAGCTTCGGCGTCCCGCTCGCGGCAATCGCGGCCGACGAGACCTCGCTTGCATTCGAACTTCCCGCCGCCGGGGCAAGCTATGCCAGTACATGGTCAGCCGAAGCGGATGGGTGGGAGGGCTCCTTCACCCAGAGCGGGCAAAGCTGGCCGCTAGCGCTGAACCGGATCGATCGATCGGCGCGGCCGCAAGCCACGCCCCTGCCCTCTGACTGGCAAGTGCCGGCTAACGATGTGCTGGCGCCGATGCTGGCCCGCCGCATTGCCGATCGTCCGGGTGCCGGCTTCGTGCTCGGCATCAGCGAGAACGGAGCGCGCCGGATCGTCGCCGCTGGCCCAAAGGGTGGCCCGGCCTTCGATGGTGATACGGTGTTCGAGATCGGCTCGATCACCAAGCTGTTCACCGCGCTGCTGCTGGCCGACATGACGTTGCAAGGCGAAGTTGCGCTTGACGATCCGGTCGAGAAATACCTGCCCGAAGGCGCTCACATGCCGCGTGATGCGAGCGGCAAGGAAATCACCCTGCGCCAACTTTCCCTGCAAACCTCCGGCCTGCCGCGCTTGCCCGACAACATGCCCTTTACTGACCCGGCCGATCCCTATGCCGACTATAGCGAAGCCATGCTGCTCGACTTCCTCGCGACCTACGAGCTGCCGCGCGAGATTGGCTCGCACTACGAGTATTCGAACCTCGGCGTGGGCCTGCTTGGCTATGCTCTCGCCCGCGCGGCGGGGACCGACTATGCGAGCCTTGTGAGGGAGCGCATTCTCGATCCGCTCGGCATGAGCGAGACGGCTATCACGTTGAACCCCGACATGCAGGCGCGCTTCGCCGTGCCGCACGACGAATATCTGCGGCAGACAAAGCCGTGGAACCTGTCCGTTCTCGCAGGTGCCGGTGCCTTGCGCTCAACCGCGAGCGATCTGCTGACCTTCGCCGAAGCGGCGATGAACCCTGCCTCGCCGATTGCCGAAGCCATGGCGCTGACGCTGTCCGACCGGACCGATCAGGTCGGCAGCGACAACCAGACCGCGCTCGGCTGGATGATCCTGCCTGCACCTGGCGGCGAGGTGCTCAACCACGGCGGGGGCACGGGGGGCTTCCGCAGCTTTCTCGCCATGCAGCCAGCAAGCGGGCGGGCCGTGGTGGGCCTCACCAATTCCGCCGCTGAGCCTTCTGCCACCGATCTTACCTATCACGCCCTGATCGGCACTCCGCGCGCGGTTGAGGCAGCAATCCCGCCCGCCCCCGGCCCCATGCCTGAGCGGCAGGAGATCGCGCTGCCACCAGAGGCGCTCGCGCCGCTGGTGGGGACCTATCGCATGGCCAACAACGCGCGGCTGGAAGTGACGCGCGAGGGCGGCCAGCTGTTCGCCCAGCTGACCTCGCAGCCGACCTTTCCGATCTTTGCCTCGGGGCCCCGCGAGTTCTTCTTGAAGGTGGTCGACGCGCGGCTGGTATTCACCGGCGATGGAGACACCATCACCGGCGTCACGCTCTTCCAGAACAGCGCCGAGATCCCGTTCGAACGGATCGACTAAACAGCGATCAAGCCGAGACGCGCCGCTTCTTCTTGCGCCGGTTCCATACCAGCGTCGAGGAGACGCCGAAGTTGAAGACCGAGCCCATCAGCGCGCCGAGCACGCCCGCCACGTTCCAGTTGCCAAACTCCTGCTGCGCAAAGTTCGCAACGCTCAGGTTTGCAATCGCGCCGACCGAGCAGACGATGACGAACACCACCAGCCCAACGATCATCCGGGCGCCGGTCAGCCGCTTGTCGCGGAAGGTGAACTGGTTGTTGAGCACGAAGTTGAACACCATGGCCACGAAGGTCGCCACGGTCTGCGCAACGATGAAGGTCGTCTGCACCGTGCCCATCAGGTTGAGCACCGAAAGATGCACGGCAAGCCCGAGGAAGCCCACGATCGCAAACAGCACGAAGCGCGGCGGGATAAGGCCGTTGGTCAGCTTCTCGATCAGCAGGAACAGGAACTCGGCCAGCACCATCATGGTGAGCTTGCTCTCGCCCTCGGTGCGCTCGCGGAAGGTATAGGGCACCTCCTCGATCCGGGTCGCGGGCGGCGCAGAAGCGATCAGGTCGAGCAGGATTTTATACCCCTGCTGCGACAGATCGTAGACGTGGTTATTCACCAGATCGCGGCGCGCCATGAAGAACCCGCTCATCGGGTCGGAGGTGGCATCGCCGATCAGCAGCTGGCTCATTTTCGTGGCCAGCTCGCTCATCCGCACCCGCCCCTCGCCCCAGGTTCCGGTGGAGCCACCCTCGGCATAGCGCGTGCCCACCACGAGGTCGGCGCCGTCATCGATCTTCGCGAGCATCTGCGGCAAGACGGTCTCGTCATGCTGCATGTCGGCGTCGATAACGGCGACCACCGGCGCGGAGGAGGCAAGGATGCCCTCGACCACGGCAGACGACAGGCCCTTGCGGCCAACCCGGCGGATGCAGCGCACACGCGGGTTGATCGCGGCGATTTTCAGCACCTCCTCGTAGGTCCCGTCGGGGCTGTCGTCATCAACGACGATCAGCTCCCACTCGATCCCCTTGAGCGCACTCGACAACGCATCGGTGAAGGCGCGCATGTTGTCGCGCTCGTTGTAGCTGGGCGAAATGACCGAGAGGACCGGACGGCCCAACCGTTCATGCGCATTTGCGCCTTCGCCTGACGTAATCGCTGCCACCGACATTCATTCTATCCTTATCAGCCGCCGCTATCAGTAACGAACGGCCCCGAGCGCGAGGCGCATAGCCTGTTGTCCGCAGGATGGTAAGGTTGGAGTTAACGCCAGTCGTCGCAGAGCAGCCGCCCGGCCGCCTCTAGGGCAGCCGAACTCGCTCATAGCGCCGGCCGTTGGCCGCATCGCTATCTGCTTCGACGAAGGTCGCCTGATTGCCGGGATTGATGGCGTAGGTATCGTTATCGCCATCCACTTCGGCAACCGACCGGCCCGCTCCAGCCGAGGTAACGCGGTAGCGGATGGTGCCCACTCCCTCGCTCTTCTCCACCAGCAGGATGTCGCCCAGTGACAGCAGCGGCCCGCCATAGTTCACCTCGATCCGGGGGCCATCGACAGCCGTCACGGTGATCGGGTCGATATCGAACACCACGGCCCTGGCGACCGCATCCGACGCCTCCTGCTGCAACAGATCGTAGACCGCCTCACCCGGCTCCATCGTGCGCATGCGGAGGTTCTCGGTGTTGAGCGTGCGCCCCATTTCGATCTGTTTGCGGATGTTGCCGCCATCGATTGCCGCGCCCGTCCGGTCGTGCACGGTGTAGCTCAGGTTGACCGACGCCGTGCCCCAGCTGGTGTGATAGGCGGTGTCTCCGCGCACTGGACGGCTTTGTGCAGGCGGGGTCTCGCTTACGTCGGAAATGGTCACGTCGAGGCGGTAGCCCCCGCTACCCACGGTGATCCGTCCGGTCGAAGCGAGAGCGGCCGCAAGCGAATGGCGCAGGGTCTCGAAGTTGGTCTGGCAATCGCGCCAGACCCAGCTGCGCCAGCTCGAAACCCTGGCACTTGCCGCGTTGCGTCTGGCGTACCCCCAGAAGCGCCGGTATTCCGAAGCGAAGACCGAGGCTGAAGAGCCTTCATATTCGCGAAAGTACTGGCAGGACTGTGTCGAATTCACGGTGCCAACCGCGATGCGCACATCCGATTGCGCCAGCGCCGGCCCCGCCACTGCGAGAGCCGACACGGCGCACAGGCCAAGTGTGAAACGGCGTACCAACATGATAATCCCCCTTCATGCCCGATCAGCGCCGACGCCGCTGTGCCCGCTCAAGATCCTTCACAACGTCTTCCGATACCGGACGCGCGATCGTTCCGACTGCTGGCGGAACCGCGAATTCGGTCACCATCTGCGCGCGCGAGAAAGCCGACTGAACGTCCGTCACCTGGATAGCGCCGAGCTGTTCGCCGTCGATCTTGATCATGCCAGTGCCCGAAGGATCAGGGATCTCCATGCTTTCACCATAGACCATCAGATAATCACCGCGCTGGACCGCCCCTTCCCCGAAATTGAGAATGACCGTGCCACCGCCCTGTACGGCAGCGATCTGGATCGGGTAAATCGCGGTGGTGAGGCCGGTGGCGATCTTATCCGCCGCCGCGCGCATCAGGGCGTTGCTGTCGATCTGCGCGCCTCCGCCGCATACCGCCGCGGACTGCTGCTCCTCACTGATGCGGGAGGCGTAGCGCACTTCGCCAGTGTTGGTGTCGGTGATGCGAATGTCCGCTTCCATGCGAACTTTGGTGTTGTGGCAATCCTGCGAGTTTCTGCGCGCGCCGCCGAGCAGGCCGCCGAGCACCGTCGCCCCGATGTCCTGCCGGTTGACCGCCGAAATCCCGGTGATGGTGCCATAGATCAGATAGTCGACACCTTCGAAGCCGCCGGTGCGCCCAGGCGTGTTCGTCGTTACAACGCCGCCGTTGGCCAGGCCCTGTTCCTCAAGCAAGCGGGCCAGCCGAGTGCGCTCTATGACCCGAAACTTGCCGCTGGAAATCAGCGCGGTCTCGATCATGGTGGAGAATGTCTCCGCCTGACCGGTATTGGTCAGATCGTCGAGTTCCACGATCCCGACGACGGGCTGCCCCTGAGCCTGCGCCGCAACCGGTGCGACCAGCAAGGCCAAAAAGATAAAAATTCTCGACAACATCACAATACCCCCACTCTGACGAATCGATGATGGGAGTTTCAGCGGAATAGTGGGCACTTGAACAGACCCAAATTTGCAAAATTCAGATTAAATTTGCGAAGATTAGACTTCTTCGTGAAACAATAGGATCAGGAAAATTCGCGGCAAACACGCCCGCTCAGGCATGTATCTTCAGCACCGCGACTAACAACAACGAGCGCAAGGCGGGCGGGTCTGACAAGCAACTCCTCCCCCAATCGCAGCGCAGCAATAACCGTAGGCCTACGGCCAGCTGCGCTTACGAAAGGCTCAGGGTGGGCCGGGACAAAGAGCTACTCTTCGCCCATGCGAAGAGCAGCGATGAAGGCCTCCTGCGGAATGGACACATTGCCATACTCGCGCATCCGCGCCTTGCCCTTCTTCTGCTTCTCCAGCAGCTTCTTCTTGCGCGAAATATCGCCGCCATAACACTTGGCGGTCACGTCCTTGCGCAGGGCGGCAATCGTCTCGCGGGCGATAATCTTGCCGCCGATCGCAGCCTGAATCGGGATCTTGAACAGGTGCCGCGGGATCAGGTCCTTGAGCCGCTCGCACATGCCGCGGCCGCGCTCTTCCGCCACCGAGCGGTGTACGATCAAGGACAGCGCATCGACCGGCTCGCCATTGACCATGATGTTCATCTTCACCAGGTCGCCCTCGCGCAGGCCGATCTGCTCGTAGTCGAAGCTGGCATAGCCGCGGCTGATCGACTTCAACCGGTCGTAGAAGTCGAACACCACTTCGTTGAGCGGCAATTCGTAAGTCACCTGCGCGCGGCCACCGACATAGGTGAGGTCGGTCTGGATGCCGCGCCGGTCCTGGCACAGCTTGAGGATCGCGCCGAGATATTCGTCGGGCGCATAGATCACCGCCTTGATCCACGGCTCCTCCACCACCTCGATGCGGTTCACATCGGGCCAGTCGGCGGGGTTGTGGATGTCTACAATCGCCGCATCCTCGTTCTTCGTGTGCGCGAGGTGGACGCGGTACACCACGCTCGGCGCGGTGGTGATCAGGTCGAGGTCATATTCGCGGCTCAGGCGTTCCTGAATAATCTCGAGGTGCAGCAGGCCGAGGAAGCCAGCACGGAAGCCGAAGCCCAGCGCGGCCGAGCTTTCCATCTCGTAGGAGAAGCTGGCGTCGTTGAGGCGCAGCTTGCCGATCGATTCGCGCAGCTTCTCGAAGTCGGCAGCGTCGACCGGGAACAGCCCGCAGAACACCACCGGCTGCACTTCCTTGTAGCCCTTCAAAGGCACGGGCGAGCCATTCTTGACCGTGGTGATGGTGTCACCCACGCGGGCCTGCTCGACCTCCTTGATCTGCGCAGTGATGAAGCCGATTTCGCCGGGGCCGATCTCGGGCAGGTCGATGCGCTTGGGGTTGAAGCAGCCCACGCGATCGACAAGGTGCTGCGTGCCGCCCTGCATGAACCTGACCTCAAGGCCCTTTTTCAGAACCCCGTCCATCACGCGCACGAGGATGACGACGCCGAGATAGGGATCGTACCAGGAATCAACCAGCATGGCCTTGAGCGGCGCATCGCGGTCGCCGGTGGGGGGCGGGATCCTCGCGACGATAGCCTCAAGCACCTCCTCGATCCCGATGCCCGACTTGGCGCTGGTGAGCACCGCATCAGAAGCATCGAGGCCGATGATGTCCTCGATCTCCTGCTTGACCTTTTCGGGCTCGGCAGCGGGCAGATCGATCTTGTTTATGACGGACACGATCTCGTGGTCGTGCTCAATCGACTGGTAGACGTTGGCCAGCGTCTGCGCTTCCACGCCCTGCGCGGCGTCCACCACCAGCAGCGCGCCCTCGCAGGCGGCCAGGCTGCGGCTGACCTCGTAGGCGAAGTCGACGTGGCCCGGCGTGTCCATGAGGTTCAGCTCATAGGTCTCGCCGTCCTTGGCAGTGTAGTTGAGGCGGACGGTCTGAGCCTTGATGGTGATCCCGCGCTCGCGCTCGATGTCCATGTTGTCGAGCACCTGCTCGCTCATCTCGCGCGCGGTGAGGCCGCCGCACTGCTGGATCAACCGGTCAGCCAGCGTGGACTTGCCGTGGTCGATGTGTGCAATAATGGAAAAGTTGCGGATCTTCGAAAGCTCGGTCATCGCCCGCCCTTAGCCGCGCCGCGCGAGACTGTCAGCAGGCTATCTCGCACAGGTCGTCGCCGCTTAGCCGGTCTGGCGGCTGGCCCCCGGCCTGACCTGCTCGGCTGGCACGCCTTGCGTGGCAATCAGACGGCCCGCACTGTTGCGCTCAAGCGGGCGTTCGAACTGCACTCCCATGCGATCCTCCTCGCACCAGCGGGTGGTGCAGACAATCGTATGAGTCCGCGACAGGTGTAGTGCGAAGACCGTGCCGACCGGGACATTCCACAGCCCCTCGATCAGCGCTCCGGTGGCCGAAATATTGCGCACGGTACCGTTATAGAGCTGCCCCTCGTGATCGAGCACCACCTTGCGCAGCATCTTTTTGCGCGGCGGCCGGGCAGAGCGCGGTCCGCGCGCAATAGCTTCCAGCCCGCTTGCAAGCCGGTCAGTAGCCTGCTGCGCGCTGAGCGGCTTGGCGTAGATATAGCCCTGGATGTGACTGCACCCGTGCAGGCGCACCAGATCCAGTTCGTCCATCGTTTCCACGCCCTCGGCGGTGGTGTCCATCCCCAGCGCATGCGCAAGGCTGGTGATCGAGGCGATGATGGCACCGTTGCGGCTTCCCTGCTCGGTCGCGCCGCGCACGAAGCTCTGGTCGATCTTGATCTTGTCGAACGGCGCCTTCTTCAAATAGCCGAGCGATGAGTAGCCGGTCCCGAAGTCGTCCAGGGCAAGGCGAACCCCGATCCGCTTGAGCGCCGCAAACATCGCGTCGGTGCCCTCATCGTCGGAGAGGAACACGCTTTCGGTGATCTCCAGTTCAAGCTGCTCGGCGCTGATCCCGGCGGAAGCGATGGCATTCGTCACCACTGCGGGAAGCTGCGGATTGGCGAACTGGAGCGGCGAGACGTTCACCGCCACACGCACATCTTCAGGCCATGTTGCCGCGTCTTCGCAGGCCTTGCGCAAGGCCCATTCGCCAACCTGGGCGATCAGCCCGGTGTCTTCGGCGATGGGAATAAACCGCTCCGGGCTGATCGCGCCCTTGGTCTTGTGATTCCAGCGCAGCAGCGCCTCAAACCCGGTGATGGTCTCACTCGCGATGCTGACCACAGGTTGGTAATATAGTTCCAGGCCGCCATGGACGATGGCATCGCGCAAGTCCTCTTCCAGCTGCGATCGCTCCTCCGCTTCGGCGTGCAGATCATCGGCATAGAAGTGATGGCGCCCGCGCCCGCCGTCCTTCGCGGCATAGAGCGCGAGGTCGGCATTGCGGATCAGGTCCTCGCTGGTGGTGCCGTCCTGAGGGGAAACGGCCACGCCGATCGAAGCGCCGATAACAACCCGCTGGCCATCGATCGAATAGGGCTGCGACAGCGAGGTGATAATCTCCTCGGCAAGATCGCCCAGCGCCTCGCGGGGGATAGAGTGCGGGATAATGACTTTGAACTCGTCGCCCCCGAGACGGCCGACTTGCCCCTGCTTGCCGACTGCGCGTTCGAGCCGCTGCGCAACCTGCATCAGCAGGGCATCGCCAGCCGGGTGACCCATGGTGTCGTTCACGTGCTTGAAGCGATCGAGATCGAGCAGCATGACCGCACACTCGCGATGATGGAGCTGCGGCGAGCCGAGGATCTTCTCAAGGCTCTGCGACATCTGGAACCGGTTGGCGAGGCCGGTCAGCGAATCGTAGTGCGCCAGCCGGCTCGCATGTTCCTGGCTGCGGCGACGTTCGGTCAGATCGGTGCCTGACCCGCGGAAGCCGACATAGTTATTGAACTGATCGTAAATCGGCCGACCCGACACCGACCACCAGCGCACTTCCTCGCTAGTCGCTGCGCGCATATCGAGTTCGGCGAAGGCCGAACGCGCTGAAAGGTGAAATTGAAGGCTACGTTCGCTCTCGTCGCCTGATTGATCCATGTCGAACAGGCGGGTGAGCGGCTGACCGATCAAGGACCCAACCTCAAGGCCGAGAACCTCCGCAACGGGCGGTGACACGTAGGTCAGCTGCGCACGGCGATCGATTTCCCAGAACCAGCCCTGCCCGGTCTCCTCGTAGTCCGCGAGGATATCGCGTGCACGCGTCTGGGCACGTTCGTGTGCCTCCAGCTCGCGCTGATCGCGCAGCTGCTCGCCCCATTGCTCTGTGCTGACCAGTATCGACACCAGCAGCGCCAGTCCGAGCGTTCCCCATCCGACAAGGCTGCTGAAGCTGATCGTCACCGCCGTCCAGCTCGCAAGGTGGACCGCAAACATCAGCGCGGGCCGACGCCGCAAATAGGCTCCGGCGACCAGACTGGTTCCGGCCACTGCCGCCGTCATTACATCTTCTGGCAATCCGTCATGGATGGTCCAATGCGCCATGCCGAGCGCAAACAGAAACGGCGGCAGTGCGACGAACACGATGCAAACGACAAGCTTGGCGAACCCATGCCTGCGACTGGCGATCTGCCGGGCGGCCTGCCGCGGCAAGACACCCAGCATAGCCGAGGCGATCAGCAGAAACACATGCCAGTCCGGCATGCCGGTCGCAACGATCAGGCCGCCGCAAACGCCAACCAGCATAACCAGAGCCAAAGCCGGCCACCGGCGCGGCAACCAGCCGTGAACAGTGTGCAAGGGTTTGGGCGGAGTGAAGGCACGCGCCTTACGAGGCTTGCGGCGATTGCCCAGGCGGCGTTCACTCTCGGAATTCGGAGCCGCAGGAGCCTGCAGCGTTTCCCCCTGGGTCGGCTTGCCGGCATTCGCGCCGCCTACGCTCGAGGCAAAGGCAGTCGGCCTTACCACTTCAGCCGCAGCACCTGGGGCGTCCGAATCGATCCGGGAAGAGTCAGCCTCGGAAACGGCCTTCATGCGCGCGGTGGTCATGAGACCGCCTTTCGCTCCATTGTCTTTGAAAAAGCGTTAATTTCGGGGCACCTAAGGGCGATTAACTAGTTTTGTTATCGGTAGTCGCTAGCATTCTCGGTCCCGGACTGGCCACGCTTGGCATTTCGGCTAAAGTTCACCACGAACAGGCCGGGAGAAGACGAAGCCTATGCGACATCTGGCAATCATCGGCTCCGGCCCTTCCGGTTACTATACGGCAGAGGCGGCGCAGAAAGCTTTTGGCGAGGATATCCGGGTCGACATATTCGACCGCATGCCCGTGCCCTATGGCCTGATCCGCAGCGGCGTGGCGCCCGATCATCAGTCGATCAAGGGCGTTTCACGGCGCTACGAGAAGGTCGCGCTGAGCGAGACTGTCCGGTTCGTGGGCAACGTGGCTATCGGCCGCGACATAAGCGTTGCCGAGCTGGCCGACCTGTACGATGGGCTCGTCTTCGCTACCGGCGCGCCGCACGACCGCGAGCTGTCCATTCCCGGCGCAGACCTCTCCAACGTCTTCGGCAGTGCCGGATTCGTCGGCTGGTACAACGGCCATCCCGAATTCTCGAAGCTGGCCCCTGACCTCACTGGCTCCACCGCCGTTGTGATCGGCATGGGCAATGTCGCGCTCGACGTGGCGCGTATCCTGTCGAAATCGCGCGAGGAATTTGCTGACAGCGACATCGTCAGCCACGCGCTCGACCAGCTCGGCAGCGCCGGAATCGAGCGGATCATACTGCTCGGCAGACGCGGGCCGCACCAGATCATGATGACCCCGAAGGAGCTGGGCGAACTGGGCAACCTTGCCCGCGCCATGCCGCTGGTCGATGCCGCAGACCTGCCACCGGCAGACGATGATGCGCTGCTCGAACCGGGCCTGAGGAAGTCGGTTACGATCCTGCGCCAATTTGCCGAAGCGGGAACCTCAGCGCAAAACGGCAAGCCGATCACGATCGAATTTGTCTTCTTCGCCCAGCCCCATGCGCTGCACGGCACAGACAAGGTCGAGGAGATCGAAGTGGAGCGGACCGTGATCGAACGCGGTCGCGCCGTCGGCACGGGCGAGTTCCTCCGTTTACCGGCAGACCTGGTTGTGAGTTGCATCGGCTATCGCAGCAGCCCGATACCCGGCCTGCCCTTTGACGAACGCGCGGGCCGCTTCGCTAACGACGAGGGCCGCATCCTGCCCGGCATCTATTGCGTGGGTTGGGCAAGGCGCGGCCCGACCGGCACGATCGGCACCAACCGCCCCGACGGCTACGCCATCGTCGAGAAAATCGCCGAAGACCTTGCCAGCGGAACGCTTGGGCCGGGCAGCAAACAGGGCCGCGCCGGGTTCGACGCACTGGCCAAGAGCAAGGGGCTGGACCTTGTCACCTTCCGCGACTGGAAGAAGATCGAACAGGCCGAGGAAGAGGCCGCCCGCGAGGACGCACCGCGCGAGAAGTTCGTCGACCTGGCGGCGATGATGCAGGCGCTAGGAGACGACCGGGAGCCCTGAGGCCCCCGCGCCGCGCCTAGACCCGCATCGGCATCAGCACGTAAAGCGCGGGGCTGTTCTCGTCCTTGCGGATCAGCGTAGGAGCGCCCGCATCGGCAAAGTGCAGTTCGACCATGTCGCTGTCGATCTGGCCCAGCACGTCCTTCAGATAGGCCGCGTTGAAGCCGATTTCGAGCGGATCGGAGCTGTATTCGGCGCTCACTTCTTCGGCAGCGTTGCCGTTATCCGGGCTGGTCACGGTGAGCGTGACCTTGTCGGGCTCCAGCCCCATCTTGACCGCGCGGGTCTTCTCGGTGGCGATGGTCGCCACGCGGTCGACACCGGCGAAGAACACCTTCGGATCGACCTTCAGCAGCTTGTCGTTCCCGGTCGGGATCACGCGGTTGTAGTCGGGGAAGGTGCCGTCGATCAGCTTCGAGGTCAGCACCACACCGCCCTCGCCGCCAAGCGTGAAGCGGATCTTGCTCGGCGACAGGTCGATCTCGACCGCGCCTTCCATTGCCTCTTCAAGCAGCTTGCGTAGTTCAGCCACGGCTTTGCGCGGCACGATCACGTCAGGCATGCCCTCGGCGCCTTCGGGCCGCTCCATCGTGAAGCGGGCGAGACGGTGGCCGTCAGTCGCCGCCGCTTTCAGCACGCCGCCGTCTTCATCGGTCACGTGCAGGAAGATGCCGTTGAGGTAGTAGCGCGTTTCCTCGGTCGAGATCGCGAAACGGGTGCGGTCGATCACTTCGGCCAGCAGCTTGGCGGGAAGCTTGAAGCTGGTCGGCAGGTCGCCCTCGACGATCACGGGGAAATCATCGCGTGGCAGGGTCGGCAGTTGGAAGCGGCTGCGCCCGGCCTTGACCACCATACGATTGTCCGCCGTTTCGAGGCTCACCTCGCTGCCATCGGGCAGCTTGCGGGCGATGTCGAACAGCAGGTGCGCCGATACGGTGATCGAGCCCGGCGTTTCCACCGCATTGGCGCGCATCGATTCGACCACCTGCAAATCGAGGTCGGTCGCCATGACCTTGACCATGCCGCCTTCGTCGGCCTCGATCAGCACGTTGGAGAGGATCGGGATCGTGTTGCGCCGTTCCACCACCGATTGTACGTGCGACAGGCAGCGCAGCAGTGTCGCCCGTTCGATCTTGGCTTTCATCGCGTTTCAAACCTCTGCGTTCAAGCAGCCCGTCCCACGGGCAATTTCACAGGTCTATCCTTAGCAAGGGGCGCTTGTGCGGCAAGGATTCCCTTCCAGATTCGCCAGATACAGCGCGATTCCTTGGGGAAAAGTGGGGCAAACCGCCCCAATCTGTTAACCAAGCATGGCCATCCCGCCGTTCACATGCAGCACCTGGCCCGTGACATAGCCCGCCTCGTCGCTGGCGAGATAGGCCACCGCGCCGCCGATATCGTCGCCCTCGCCCATCCGGCCCATCGGGATGCGGCCATTGATCGCGTCCTTCTGCTTGTCGTCGAGCGCGTCGGTCATGGCCGAGCGGATGAAGCCCGGGGCCACGCAGTTGACGGTGATGTTGCGGCTGGCGAGTTCGGCGGCAAGGCTGCGGCTCATGCCGGCAACGCCCGCCTTGGAGGCGCAGTAGTTCATCTGCCCCGGATTGCCGGTCGCGCCGACCACGCTGGTGATGTTGATGATGCGGCCGTGGCGCGCCTTCATCATCGGCCGGGTGGCGGCGCGCATCAGGCGGAAGGTCGAGCTGAGGTTAACGGCGATCACATCGTCCCACTCCTCGTCCTTCATCCGCATGGCGAGGTTGTCACGCGTGATCCCGGCGTTGTTGACGAGGATATCGAGCTTGCCAAGCGTGTCGATCGCGGCGGGGACCAGTTCCTCGACCTGCGTCGTGTCGGACAGGTTGCAGGTGATCTCGATATGGTCATGGCCGAAGTCGGCGTTCAGCTCTTCGCGGAAGGCACGCAGCTTGGCCGGGTTCGAGCCCGACAGCGCCAGCCGCGCGCCTTGCTTTGCCAGCGTGCGCGCAATGGCCGAGCCGATCCCGCCGCTGGCGCCGGTGATAAGGGCGGTTTTTCCTTCGAGTGAGAACATAGTCAAATCTCCTTCGCCAGCGCTTCGATGTCGTCCATGCCGACTACGCTGGTGATACGCGCATCGGGCGCGATTTTCTTGATCATGGGGCTGAGCACCTTGCCGCCCAGTTCGACGAAATGGGTAATCCCCGCATCGGCCATCGCGCCCACGCTCTCGCGCCAACGCACGCGGCCGGTGATCTGCTGCACCAGCAGGTCAAGCTCAGTCGCGGCATCGGTTACGGGCGCGGCGGTGACATTCGCGTAAAGCGGCAGGCGGAAGGCCTGCGGCGGAGTCGCGGCCAGCGCCTCGGCCATTTTCTCGGCCGCCGGTCCCATCAGCGAGCAGTGGAACGGCGCCGACACCGGCAGCTTGATCGCGCGCTTGCAGCCATATTCCTTCGCCAGTTCGACCGCCCGGTCGATCGCGGTGAGGTGGCCCGACAGCACGACCTGACCCGGATCGTTGTCATTCGCCACTTCGCAGACATCGCCCTGCGCGGCAGCTTCGGCAAGTGCGGTCGCCTTCTCGATATCCGCGCCGAGCAGCGCGCACATGCCGCCAACGCCCACCGGCACGGCGGCCTGCATGGCATCACCGCGAATGCGCAGCAGCCGCGCGGTATCGGAAAGGCTGAACGCGCCGACCGCAGCCAGCGCCGAATATTCGCCCAGCGAATGGCCTGCAACAGCCTCGCCCTTGGCTGACAGGCTTACCCCGCCCGCCTCGAGCACCCGCGCGATAGCCAGCGCATTGGCCATGATCGCAGGCTGCGCGTTGGCCGTCATGGTCAGCTCGTCCTCAGGCCCTTCGGCCATCAGCGCCGACAGCTTCTGCTTCAGCGCCTCGTCGACCTCCTCGAAGGTCTCGCGCGCGACGGAACTGGCCGCAGCCAGATCGACACCCATGCCGACCTTCTGGCTGCCCTGTCCCGGAAATACGAATGCAATCATGGGATAGCTCCTCTCGTGAAGGCGCGCGCTTATGCGCGGCGCGCTCGCGCGGCAAGTCCGAAGGGCACCAGCTTGTTGGCAGCATCGTGCCCGATATCGGCGCGGCCAAGGTAGGCGATGCCGCTCTTGGCGCACCAGTAGCGGGCGATCTCTTCCTCGTTATAGCCGAATGGACGGTCATTTGTAGGCACGGCGGAAACGCGCCCGAGCCTGATCCCAGCCACACCTTTCAGATGCTGCGTCACATGGAAGAACAGGCGGTCGACCGCATAGAGATGCTCGGCCACTTCCTCCACGAGCACCACGTGGCCGGTCAGGTCGGGCATGAACTCGGTGCCCACCAGCATAGCCAATGTCATGAGGTTGAAGGCAACTGTGGGCCGATCATCCAGCCCGCCTTCGAACCCTTCATCCTCGCCGGAGAAATAGCGCAGCACCCGGCGCACCGCATCGCCCCCGCCTTCGCGGCGGATGTCGCCCGCGAGCGGGCCATGGACCTGCCGCCCCACGCCGTGGCGGTACATCGCGCCCATCAGCGTGCCGCAGTCCGAATAGCCGACAAAGGTCTTGGCCCGCGCCGCCTCGCTTAAGCCCGCCAGTGCCTCGGGCGTGATGCGGTTGGAGCCATAGCCGCCCATCGCGAACCACACGGCATCGACCGCCGGATCGTTGGCCACTTCGAGGAAGGCCGACAGCCGCTGGGCATCGTCGCCCGCGAAATGGCCGTGCTTGGCAAGGCACTGCGGGTGAAAGCGCAGCGACAGGGCCGGAAACTCGGCTTCGGCCAGCGCCATTACCGCTGCTGCATGGTCAGGTTGAATGGGCTTGCCGGGGCAAACCAGAGCAATGCGCGTCATGTTCGCTTTCTAATGCGGCAGGTGGAGGGCGTCACCCCCAAGCCAGCAATTGAAATGGGGAGCGTTCGCGCATACCGCTGGCCGCCATGACCCAATCGCTTCTTTCTCGCCCGTTCTTTTTCTGCGGCATCGGCGGCTCGGGCATGTTGCCCCTGGCCGCCATCGTGAAGGGGCTTGGCGCGGACGTTGCCGGGTCTGACCGCAGCCGCGAACAGGGGCGCACGCCCGAGAAGTTCGCCTGGCTCGAAAGCCGGGGCTTTGCCCTGTTCCCGCAAGACGGCAGCGGGCTGACCTCTGGCGAGCAGGTGTTTGTCGCCTCGGCAGCGGTAGAGGACACGGTGCCCGATGCCGCGCGTGCCAAGGCTGTCGGCGCCACGCGAATGACGCGGGCCGAGCTGCTGTCCTCGCTGTTCAACGAGGCGGAATGCTCGCTGGCAGTCGGCGGCACCTCGGGTAAGTCGACAACCACGGCGATGCTGGGCTGGATCCTCCACGCCGCGGGCCGCGCGCCCACGATCATGAACGGCGCGGTGATGAAAAACTTCGTCAGCGAGGAAGAGCCGTTCGCCAGCGCCGTGGTGGGCGATGGCAAGGTGTTCGTCTCCGAAGTCGACGAAAGCGACGGCTCGATTGCGCTGTACCGTCCGAGTGTGGCCGTGCTGCTCAACGTGAGTCTCGATCACAAGTCCATGGACGAACTGCGCGTGTTGTTTGGCGATTTTCTCGCCGTGGCAGGCCGCGCGGTGGTCAATGCCGACGATGTCGAGGCCTTCCGACTAGTCGCGCGCGGGAACGAGCCGATCACCTTCGGCATCGACAACAGCTGCGCCGCGCTCGGGATTGCCGATGGCTCCATGACGGAAAGCGCCACGGGCCAGAGCGCCACGGTGCTCGACCGCCGCGATGGCAGCGAACACGCGCTCACGCTGGGTATGCCCGGCAAGCACAACCTCTCGAACGCGCTCGCCGCGATTGCCGCTGCCAATGCCACCGGCATTCCAGTGGCCGAAGCGGTTACCGCGCTGGCGGACTTTGCCGGGCTCGCACGCCGGTTCGACATTGTCGGAACCACGGCCGACGACATCACCGTGATCGACGACTTCGGCCACAACCCCGAAAAGTGTCGCGCCACGCTGAAAACGCTAAAGAGCCAGCCGGGCCGCGTGCTCGCCTTCTTCCAGCCGCATGGGTATGGTCCCTTGCGTCAGATGGGCGCGGAGCTCGCCCAGACCTTTGCCGATGAACTCGGCCCGGAGGATCACACGATCCTGTGCGATCCGGTCTATTTCGGCGGCACGGTCGACCGCTCCGAAGGCAGCGAGCGGATTGTCGCGCTGATGCAGGATGCCGGAGCCAGCGCAGAACATATCCCGGCGCGCGAAGACTGCGCCACGCGGCTATGCAACCTCTCGCGCCCCGGCGACCGAATCGTGATCATGGGCGCGCGTGACGATACGTTGACCTTGTTCGCACGCGAGGTGTTGGCGCGGATCGAGGGCTAGTGCCCCAGCCGAAAGACCTTGTGCAGCACAAACGCGATCACCGTGCCAAGCACGAGCGCCATAAGCGCCGATAGGCCCGCGAAGCTCAGCCAGCCCAGTATTCCGCCAGCGATGGCCGAAACGCCATGCTCGATACCGGCGACCCAGTGCTCCGGCCCGGCAATACCGATCTCGGCAAGACCGTGCAGGATAATCCCGCCGCCCACCCACAGCATCGCCACCGTTCCGATTACCGACAGCGCAACCAGCAACCGCGGCATGGCCTTCAGCAGAAGACAGCCGAACTTGCGCCCGGCCGAGGTTGCCGCCTCTTTCGCCAGATGCAGGCCAAGATCGTCCATCTTCACGATCAGCCCGACCACGCCATAGACGCCCAGCGTCACCCCGATGCCCACCAGCGCAAGCACGCCAGCGCGGGTAATCAGGTCTTCGGAGGCCACCTCGTTGAGCGTGATGGCCATGATTTCGGCCGAGAGGATCAGGTCGGTCCGGATCGCGCCGGCCACCCGCTGCTTCTCGAAGGCAACCGGATCCTCGATTGCATCGTCCAGCGTCTGGCCATGTTTCTCGCCGCCAAGATATTCGAGCACCTTCTCGGCCCCCTCATAAGAGAGGTAAGCGCCGCCCATCATCAGGATGAAGACGATCGCCTGCGGCAGGAACTCGCTCAGCAACAGGGCCCCGGGCAAGATGATCGCCAGCTTGTTGATCAAGCTGCCCTTGGTGATCTTCCAGATAATCGGCAGTTCACGCGCAGGCGACAGGCCGGTGACATAGCTGGGCGTCACTGCCGCATCGTCGATCACCACGCCCGCCGTCTTCGATCCGGCGCGCCCGGCGGCAGCAGCGATATCGTCGACGCTGGCCGCGGCGGTGCGCGCAATGATCGAAACGTCGTCTAGCAGGGCAACAAGGCCACCGGGCATCAAAAAATCTCCTGTTACCGGGGCCTGCCCGCACGCCTTGCAATGGTTGGGCCGGCGCGCTGGTTCCCGCCAGCCTGCCGCGCCCCTTAGTTGGCGCGATAGACCGTGATGACCACCTCAGGTTCCTCAAGCGTCGGATCGAACCCGAGCGTACCGATATAGCCGCCCTTGCTCAGCCATTCGTACTTACCGAGCGGCGCTTCGAACACCGGGCTTGTGCGCACTGGCGGCGGCGGCGTGCCGTCCGCACCTGGCATGCATGCCGCGCCCGAGTTGACCACGTTAATGACCACCCCGTCATCGGTGCGCAGGAAATAGTCGGCGACCAGCTCGGTGCATCCGTCGGAACGGTCTAGCTGCCAGTCCCAGCCCATCGGCAGGATCTCGCCCTTCATCTCGGGGCCTTCGAAAGTGCCGCCGATAATGGGGATGATGCGCCGCATGCCGCGCGCCGTTTCGCCAACCTCAATGGCAGGGCCAAGCTTGATTACCGAACGATAAAGCAGTTCCAGGCCCGGTTCGGACGCGTCCTGCGCCGCTGCCGGAACAGCCGACATGGCGGCAGCCAAAGCCGCCATCGCCGCCAATGCGGAGCGCTTTGCACCAAGTGTCATTATCGTGTTCTCCCTTGCCCGCGAGGCCGTGCTCGCCCAATATATAGCTGTCATGCCGCAAGCAGGCTGATTTGCAATGCTTGCATTCCCCATCCATTCCGCTAAGAGCGCCGCTTCCGCGGGGCCGACGGGCTTCGCGGAAACCTTTCCTCATATGGATCGGAACTGAAGAAAGCCGGAGGGGCCCCGTCATCCGGACGGACAAGCCAGCGATCGGCGGAAACATGAAAGGAAGCAAGCATGGCTCTTTACGAGCACGTGTTTCTTGCGCGTCAGGATTTGAGCCAGGCTCAGGTTGATGCGCTTGCTGCCAGCGCCACGGAAACCGTGGAGAAGATGGGCGGCAAGGTCGTGAAGACCGAGACCTGGGGCCTCAAGAGCCTCGCCTACAAGATCGACCGCAACCGCAAGGCGCACTTCGTCATGCTCAACATCGAAGGCCCCGGTGGCCTCGTGGCTGAGCTGGAGCGCCAGAACAACATCAACGAAGACGTCATTCGCTGGATCACCATCGCGGTGGAACAGCACGAGGATGGCCCTTCGGTCATGATGCGCAAGAATGATCGCGACCGTAAGCGCCGCGAAAGCCGGGAGGATCGTGACTGATGGCACGCCCTTTTTACCGCCGCCGCAAGTCCTGCCCGTTCGCCGGCAAGGACGCTCCGCAGATCGACTACAAGGACGTGCGCCTGCTGCAGGGCTTCATGTCCGAGCGTGGCAAGATCGTGCCTTCGCGCATCACCGCCGTTTCGGGCAAGAAGCAGCGTGAGCTGGCCAAGGCGATCAAGCGCGCCCGCCACCTGGGCCTGCTGCCCTACATCGTGAAGTAAGGGAGAAAAGATCATGGATATCATTCTCCTCGAACGCGTGGAAAAGCTCGGCCAGATCGGTGACATCGTCTCCGTGCGTGATGGCTATGCCCGCAACTTCCTCCTTCCGCAGAAGAAGGCGCTGCGCGCCAACGATGCGAACAAGAAGGTGTTCGAAGCCAACCGCGAGCGTCTCGAAGCCGAAAACGCCGAGAAGCGCACCGCTGCCGAAAAGCAGGGCGAGAAGGTCAATGGCGAAGAGATCGTGCTGATCCGCTCGGCCTCGAACTCGGGCCAGCTGTATGGCTCGGTCAACGTGCGTGACGTTGCTGCTGCGCTGACCGAAAAGGGTCACGCCATCGACAAGCGTCAGGTCATCATGGGTGCGCCCATCAAGACCATCGGCATGTTCGACGTGACCGTTACGCTGCACCCTGAGGTTTCCGTCATCGTGAAGGCGAATGTCGCCCGTTCGGAAGACGAAGCCGAGCTGCAGAGCCAGGGCGTCGACGTCATCGCACAGATGAACGAAGACGAGCGTGGCGAGAGCGAGGGCTTCACCGAAGCGCTCGATCCCGACCGCGAGCTGGGCGAACTGCCGAGCGCCGATGCCGGTGAAGAAGAAGCTGCCGAAGAAGAGAGCGAAGCCGAAGGCTGAGCGCACCTCTAACGCACAAAAAAAGGGGCGTTGCCATCACCGGCAACGCCCCTTTTTTGTGCGCCGATAGCCGGGTGCTGACCAACTATCCCTCCATCTGCGCCGGGGCTGGCTCATGCTGGTCGGTTGCGCGTTCTTCCTCGGGGATGAAGATGCCGCGCTGGTGCTTCTTGCTCCGCCTTTCAGGCTCATGCTGAGGGCGATCTGTCAGTTCGTATTCCATGGCGTCTCTCCTGCTTGTGCTGTTGCAGGAAAAACGATGGCCCAAGCATAGGGGTTCCGCGCCCGGCGACGAACCGGGGCGAAATCGCGCCATAAGCGTCGCGGCCTCAGGTCTCTGCCAGAAAGTCCCTGATCGCCTCGCCGAGATCGGGCTCGGTCACGCAGCTCATATGGGTGCCCGGAATCTCACAGTAACGGCCATCGGGCAGCGCCTCCACGAGATCATGCGGCGAACCGTTGTCGCGGTCCTTATCGCCGTTGATGACGGCTGTGGGCATGGGAATCTTCGCCAGATCGGCAGCCGCAATATCATCGACCGCCTGCAGCAGCAGCCGCGCCGCCACCCGGTCGACCTTCATCTGCTTCATGAAGGAGACCGCCATGAAGGCGGCGTCTCCGCGCTTCACCTCGTCGAACCGGTCGATGGCATCGATGAAAAAGGCGCTGCGCCGTTCCCATCCCGCGAGGCCCTCCAGCCCCATCCCGCACAGAGCCAGCCGGCGCGGCGCAAGCCCCGCGATCACCCCGCTCGCCGCCGTACGCGCACCGAGCGAAAAGCCGACCAGATCATATTCGTCCAGCCCCAGAGCATCGACCACGGCGGCCAGATCCTGCGTCAGAACGGCCTGCGGATAGGCCTCGGGATCGTGCGGGCTTGCGCTCTCGCCGTGGGCGCGCAGGTCGGGCATCAGGCATTCAAAACCGGCCTTTGCCAGCAAGGCGGCATGGCCGAACCGCAGCCAGTTCATCTGCGCAGAGGAAAACAGCCCGTGCAGCAGCAGCACCGGCCTGCCCTCGCCCAGGCGGTGAATGGCCAGAGGGGTGCCGTCGAAGCTGGTGATCGTATCGCTGTGAAGGTCGTCCATGCTCCAGCGGTGACAGGCTGTTTGCGATTGCGCAAGGCCCGGCGGGTACAGGTTGCTAAGTGCAATTGACCCACCTAGAGGGAGCCCATTCAGTGCAGGAATTGTTGCTTTAATGTCCGACTTTCCCGAACCGCCGCCCGGCGCGAACAGTCCCGCAGGCGATACCGCCCCATCTGATCAGCAGCCGCCCAAGCGCCGCCTTGGCCGTCTGGCACTGATGGTGTCGCTGCCCATCGCCCTCCTCATTGCCGGGTTTATCTACTGGCAAAGCCTGCAGGGCAAGATCAGCACCGACAATGCCTATGTGAAGCAGGACATGGTCGCGGTCAGCGCCGAAGTCGGCGGACGCATTGTCGAGGTGATGACCAAGGAAGGCGACACGGTCGAAGCCGGGCAACTGCTGTTCCGGATCGACCCCGAGCCTTACGAGCTGCAGATTCAGCAGGCCAATGCCGCGATTGCCGGGGCGCAGGCCAATCTCACCACGCTCGAAAGCGACACCGACCTTACCGGCGTGGATATCTCCGCCGCGCGCGAAGACATCGCCTTTGCCGAAAGCCGGTTCGAGCGGCAGCGCCAGCTGTGGGAGCGCGGCTTCACCACCAAGGCCGACTATGACGCCGCCCAGCACGCGGTGACGCAAGCGCGCGAATCGCTACGCCAGGCCGAGGCTCGCCAGCGCGAAGCGCGCGCGCGGCTGTCCACCGGCAGAGCAGTCCCGGGCGTGAACCCGCAGATCGCCGCCAGCGAGGCGCAGCGTGCCAAGGCGGCGCTCGACCTGCGCCGCACCGAAGTGCATGCGCCCTCTGCAGGCCGCGTGGCCGAGGCGGACCGGCTCCAGGTCGGCCAGCAGGTGCTGCCCAACCTGCCGGTGCTCACGCTGGTCGAGGAACAGACGACCTACGTCGAAGCCAATTTCAAGGAAACCGATCTCGCCGACATGGCCGTGGGCCAACCCGCCGAACTGCGTTTCGATGCCTTTCCCGATGTCGTGCTGAAAGGTCACGTCTCGTCGATCGGTGCGGGCACGGGCAGCGAGTTCTCGGTCCTTCCGGCGCAGAATGCCAGCGGCAACTGGGTGAAGGTGACGCAGCGCGTGCCGGTGCGGATCGCCGTCGACGACGAGAGCCCGCGTCCGTTAATCGCCGGGCTGTCGACCGAAGTCACCGTGTTCACCAACAAGGGCACGGCCCAAGGGGCGCAGTAAGATGGCCAGCGTCGCCGGGCGCGGAAGAGGCAAGCCCGTAGCGGGCAGCCCTCCACCGGCCTCTGCGCCCGCCGACGTCGCCCAGCTGCCGGTTCGCAACCACCTGCTGCTGATCGTCGGGGTGATGATCGCCTCGTTGCTGCAGGTTCTCGACGTTACCATTGCGAACGTCGCGATCCCGCATATGCGCGCCTCGCTCAGCGCCACGCCCGACACCATCAGCTGGGTGCTGACCAGCTACATCATCGCCAGTGCCGTGGCCCTGCCCATCACCGGCTGGCTGGCCGACCGGATCGGTTCGCGGCGCCTGTTCCTCATTTCGGTGGTGATCTTCGTGCTCGCCTCGATGCTGTGCGGGATCGCCCAGAACCTTGAACAGATGGTGCTGTTCCGCGCCATTCAGGGCTTCGGCGGGGCCTTTATCGCGCCGCTCAGCCAAAGCGCGCTGCTCGACACCACGCGCCCCAGCAAGCAGCCGCAGATCATCGCGCTGTGGGGCATGGGGGTGATCGTGGGGCCAATCATCGGCCCGGTGCTGGGCGGCTGGCTGACCGAGATCGCCAACTGGCGCTGGGTGTTCTTCGTCAATGTGCCGTTCGGCATCATCTGCATCATCATCCTGCTGGCCGAACTGCCGAGCCGCGCGATCCGCCACCGCCGGTTCGACCTGTTCGGCTTTGCCATGATCGGGCTTGCCCTCGCCTCGTTGCAGCTCCTGCTCGATCGCGGCAACACGGTCGACTGGTTCTCCTCGGTCGAGACCTTCATCTACAGCGGGCTGATGCTGACCGGGGCCTGGATCGGGGTGATCCATCTCGCCAGCGCCCGCCATCCGCTGTTCGACCGGCGCCTGTTCGCCGACATCAACTTCGTGCTCGCTTCGATATTCCTGTTCATCGTGGGTGTGGCGATGTTCGCCACCATCGCGATCCTGCCGCCGATGCTGCAGGGCCTGTACGGCTACGATGTGATCGACACCGGACTGGTTCTCGCACCGCGCGGCATGGGGGTGCTGATCACGATGCAGCTATCGGGGCTGCTGCTGAAGAAGGGTGTCGATGCGCGCTGGCAGGTCGCTTTCGGCTTCCTCATCACCTTCTGGTCGCTGCACGTGATGGGCGGCTGGACGCTCGACATCGCACGCTGGGACTTCATGAGCACGGGCTTCGTCCAAGGGCTCGGGATCGGCTTCGTGTTCATTCCGCTGAACACCTCGGCCTTTGCCACCCTGCCCCCCGAGCTGCGCACCGACGGATCGAGCCTGCTCAACCTGTCGCGTTCGGTCGGCTCGTCGGTGGGCATTTCGGTGGTGACAACGCTCGCCGCCAACGAGACGCAGCGCAACCACGCCGAACTGGCCGCCCACGTGACGGGCGAGCTAAGCTCCGCCGTCGATCTTTCGACGCTCGACCGGTTCGCGCAATATGGCGACACGGCGCTGGCGATAGCCGATGCCGAGGTCACCCGGCAGGCCGCCATGATCGCCTATCTCAACGACTTCCGCCTGATGAGCTGGCTATGCCTGGCGGCCGTGCCGCTGGTGCTGCTGATGCGCAAGTCACCGCGCTACGGCGGTGGCCGCTAGCTCGCCCAGCGGAACGCACGCTCCAGCGCTGCGGGCACGTCCTCGATAATCGGCTTGCCGTGCGCCATGGTGACACGCTCAATCGGCCATTCAAGCATCTTGGCGACCTGCACGCGGACTTCGTCCATCTTCGGGCGGAAGGTCATGCGTGCGTCAATGGGCAGGCTTCCATCGGCCCCGGCCAGCTTGAGCGCCCAGCGCTGCAGCGGGTTGTTCACGCGCTCCGGCTCGAAGTTCTCGATCAGGTCGACCAGCACCAGCACGCGCGGCGACTTCACGAAGAACACCGCCTCGCTGAAGCTGGTGCCGGGAACCAGCAGCCAGTCGATCTCGTCGCTCCACGGAAACTGCGTGCCGTCTTCCAGCTTGGTATCGATGCGGAACGGGCGTTTGGCCTTCACGTCGAGGTCAGGCACGGCAAGGCTCTGCGCCTGCGGATAGCGTTCAAGCCAGTCGGCCATGAACCAGTAGTGGATCGAGTTGGGCGCGATCAGCCAGCGCACCTCGCCCAGCTTTTCAATCGCAGCGAACAGCCCCTCGTCGGGCGCGATGGGAGAGTGCAGCCACAGCCCGCCATCGGCGAGCCGGACCACGGTCATCCGGGTAGGAAAGGGCACCTTGAACGGGCCGAGGTCCATGCGGATTTCCGGCCCGTCGACGATCCACACGTTCTCGCCAAACGGTTTCGGTTCGTTGAGCGGCGCATATTCGACAAAGGCGCCCTTGTTCTCGGTGCTCATAGACTTGTTCCTTGCGAAACGGTTTTGCCGGTGCCTTTTGCACAGAAACTTTGCCAGACCAAGAGCCCCGCCGCGTCCTGACCGGATGGCCAGCGGCGCGGCGGAGAGTAATAGGAAATCAGCCCTTCTTCAGGTGCTTGCGACCCAGAAGTTCGGCAATCTGCACCGCGTTGAGCGCCGCGCCTTTGCGCAGGTTGTCCGAAACGCACCAGATCTGCAGACCGTTTTCAACGGTCGGATCTTCGCGCACGCGGCTCACGAAAGTGGCATAGTCTCCGGCGCATTCGACCGGGGTGACATAGCCGCCGTCTTCGCGCTTATCGACCAGCATCACGCCCGGTGCTTCGCGCAGGATGTCCTGCGCCTGCTTGGCGGTGATCTCGTTCTCGAACTCGATGTTGATCGATTCCGAGTGGCCCACGAACACCGGCACGCGCACGCAGGTGGCGGCCATCTTCACCTTGGGATCGAGGATCTTCTTGGTCTCGACCACCATCTTCCACTCTTCCTTGGTGGAGCCATCATCCATGAACACGTCGATGTGCGGGATGACGTTGAAGGCGATCTGCTTGGTGAACTTGCGCGGCACAACCGGATCGTTGACGAAGATCGCGCGGCTCTGTTCGAACAGCTCGTCCATGCCTTCCTTGCCCGAGCCAGAAACCGACTGGTAGGTGCTCACCACGACGCGCTTGATCGTGGCGGCATCGTGCAGCGGCTTGAGCGCCACGACCAGCTGCGCGGTCGAGCAGTTGGGGTTGGCGATGATGTTCTTCTTCGTATAGCCGTCAATCGCATCGGGGTTCACTTCCGGCACGATCAGCGGCACGTCGGGGTCCATCCGGAACAGCGACGAATTGTCGATCACCACGCAGCCTGCAGCCGCCGCCTTGGGGGCATATTCCTTGGTCGGGCCGCTGCCGGCGGCGAACAGAGCAATATCCCAACCGGTGAAATCGAAATGTTCGAGGTTCTTGCACTTGAGCATCTTGCCGGTGTCGCCCAGCTCGATCTCCGTGCCCTGGCTGCGCGAAGAGGCGACCGCGGCCACCTCATCAATCGGAAACTCGCGCTCGGCCAGAATGGCGAGCATCTCGCGCCCGACATTGCCCGTCGCCCCGACCACAACCACACGATAACCCATTCTACATTCCCTTTCATGACGGCCGATCCACGCCGGATGCGGCCCCAAATTTCACATTGTCGGAGCTAGACCAGCCCCGTGAGATAGCACACCAGCATCACTGCACCCGCCAGCGCGCCGCTCAGGCCCACCATTGCGACTGCACGACTACCGGCGCGCCGATGAATTGCGATCCAGTTGACCAGCGCGAAGACCAGCAGGAAAACGAAGCTCGCCCCCTCCACCAGTTGCTCGATCCCGCCGACCAGCACCATCACGCCCGCCGCAGCCGAGATCAACACCGTGCCCGCCCACGGCACGTCCAGCGGCGCTCGCCGGGCAAACAGGGCCGGCATCTCGCCATCCTGGGCCGCCTGCTCGGCGAGCCGCGCAGTGGCAAACACCGTGGCATTGATGGCTGAACCGGCAGAGAAAGTCGCCGCCACAGACACCGCGATGAAGCCGAAAGTGCCCAGCGCCTCACGCCCGGCAATGGCCAGCGCCACCTCTTCGTGCGTGACAATCTGCTTCGCGCCGGCGAGCATACCAGCGCCCAGCGCCACCACGATATAGGTCACGGTGGTCATCGCGATGGCGAGCGGCATGGCAATGCGGATCGTACGCGCCGGATTGCGCATCTCGTCGTAATCGTAGCTGAGCAGCTGAAACCCTTCGTAGGCCATGAACACAACGCCCATGCCCACCAGCGCATGCCCGATGCCCACCGGCTGCTCCGCCTCGAGCATCAGGTTTTCAGGTGCCCAGTGCCACAGGCCAAGCAACGCAAGGCCGACGAGGATGATCAGCTTGCCGGTCACGGCGACCAGTTCGAACACCGTCGACTCGCTTGCTCCCCACAGGTTGATCCCGGCCAGCAAGGCAATCGCCCCCAGCGCAGCGGCCAGCGCCACCCAGTGCGGCGCATCGAAGGCATTGGCGGCATAGGACCCGAAGGTGACGGCATAGACCGCCACGGTCAGCGTATAGCCCACCACCAGCACCCAGGCGACCGCCGTGGCAGACCGCTTCCAGCCCAAGGCCCGCAGATAGGCGTAGGAGCCTCCTGGCTCGCCGATCTGGCGGGTCAGCGCGGAATAGGAATGGCCCGAGGCAAGCGCCACGATCCCGCCCAGCAGGAAGCTCACCCAAGCCCAATGCCCAGCGACCGATATGACGACGCCGAGCGTGGAAAAGATGCCCCCGCCGATCATCCCGCCGACCGCCATCGCCCATGCTCCACCCACGCCCAGCGCATGGCGCTGGCCGGACGAAGCGGCGGCTGCGGAGGATGACGGAATGGAAGACATCACAAACCTTGATGACGCAAAAAGAAAAGGGGCGCCCTGACCGATCCTGCCAGGGCGCCCCTTCGTCGAACTTGGGTGGATTTCGGAAGGACGGCCTTACTGGCCGACATTCTCCCGACGCTCGGCGATGCGGGCGCGCTTGCCGGTGCGGCCGCGCAGATAGTAAAGTTTGGCCCGCCGCACGATACCGCGACGGACCACGGTAATCGAATCGATGTTGGGGCTGTAGAGCGGGAACACACGCTCCACACCTTCGCCGAAGCTGAGCTTACGGACGGTGAAATTGCTGTTGATCGAACGGTTCGAACGGGCGATCACGACGCCCTCGAAGTTCTGCACGCGGCTGCGCGTGCCTTCGATAACCTTCACGCCGACACGGACGGTGTCACCAGCGCGGAAGTTGGGGATTTCTTTCCCCTCGGTGAGAGCGGCAATGTTTTCCGCCTCAATATCTTGAATCAGACCCATGGTCTCAACCCTTATTTTCACGCCGCGCACCAGAGGCAGGCCGACCCGGATCGCCCCCATGGCGTTCCCAAAGGTCCGGCCTGCGTAGCCGTGTGGTATCTTCGGCCATGAGCTTTCGCCATGCCTCGATCCTCGCATGATCCCCCGATCGCAGCACTTCAGGGATCGTGCGCCCTTCCCATTCATAAGGTCGGGTATACTGCGGGTATTCGAGAAGGCCGCTTTCGAAGCTCTCGTCATCGCCGCTAGAAGGCGCGCCCATTACGCCGGGAAGCAGGCGAATGCAAGCATCGAGTATGGCGATGGCGGCAGTTTCTCCGCCCGACAGCACGATATCGGCGAGGCTCACCTCTTCGATCTGCGGGCGCGCCTCGAACAGGCGCTCGTCAAAGCCCTCGAACCGGCCGCACAGGATGGTGACTCCCGGGCCGCTGGCGACCTCGCGGATGCGCGCTTGCGTGATCGGTTTTCCGCGCGGCGTCATGGCGAGGATCGGGCGCTCGTCGGCACCTGTGCCGCTAACGCTATCCAGCGCGCGCGCCAGCACATCAGCCTTCAGCACCATGCCCGCGCCGCCGCCTGCAGGCGTGTCGTCGACGGTGCGGTGCTTGTCTTGCGCAAAGTCGCGGATCTGCACCGTCTCGCAGGTCCAGTCACCGCGCTCCAGCGCGCGCCCGGCCAGCGACAGGCCGAGCGGCCCCGGGAACATGTCAGGGTACAGCGTGAGGACCGTGGCGGCGAAGGTCATTCGGCGGACTTCTCGGCGCGGTGACGCGCAAAGGCATCGGCAATCATGCCCACGCCCAGCCCGGTGATGAAGGTCACCACGCCGAGCACGAACATCACGATTGCCCACAAGGGCGCCATGTTCTGGCACGGTTCGACATCGCAGCTCATGTCCTGCGTCAGTGCGATCCAGGCGGCAAAGCCGAAGAACGCGACGGCAATCGGCGCGGTGGCGATCAGCCCGTTGGTAACGCGCTTGTTGCCGGGACGCCGGGTGCCAAGTGCAAAGCCAATGGCGGCAGGAACCACCAGAGCGGCGGCGAAGACGGAGAGTTCAACATACATGCGATTGCGCTAGCCGCGACGGCAAGGCGGCGCAATTGTTACCGCCGCTATTGATCGGCGAAGTCGGCGCTGACCACGAGCCGTTCGGCATTCCACTCGGGCACCGCCTCCGGCCGCATCGGCACCATGAAGCGCTGCGGCTTCTTGCCCTCTTCGGCAGGCCGTTCGATCTCGATGATGTCGCTGGCGCCGAAGTTCTCGACCGCGACCACGCGGCCCAGCGCCTCGCCCGTGTCGGAGACAGCGGGAAGTCCGATCAGGTCAGCGTGGTAATATTCGCCCTCTGCCAGCGGCGGCAAATCCTCGCGCGCCACGCTAAGCACGGTGCCGCGCAGCTTCTCGGCATCGGTGCGACTGGCGACTTCAGCAAAGCGGGCAACCGCCCCGCCCTTGTTGTCGCTGCGCACCTTGGTGAGGGTGAGCGTGCCTTCGTTGAAGGACTTGTGCTGCTTGAGCGAAGGCAAGCCCTCGCCAAACAGCTTCAGGCGGACCTCGCCCGTCACGCCATGCGCGCCGGCGATGGCGGCAAGGGTGACGGGCTGGTCAACCATGCAGGCTTACTCGGCCTTGGCTTCGGCTTCGTCAGCTGCCGGTGCTTCTTCAGCAGCAGCTTCCTCAGCGGGAGCTTCCTCGGCCGGAGCCTCTTCAGCCGGAGCTGCAGCAGCGGCCTTGGCCTCTTCCTCAGCAGCCTTGGCGGCTTCCTCAGCGGCAGCGATCTTGGCGGCCTTCTCTTCAGCGCGTTCCTTGGCGTTCTCGCCCGGCTCGCCCTTCTGCGGGTTGTTCTTAGCCGCACGCTCAAGGATGCCGGCCTTGTCGAGGAAGCGGTGCACGCGGTCGGTCGGCTGGGCGCCAACGCCGAGCCAGTAGCGGATACGATCCTCGATCAGCTTCACGCGGCCTTCGTCGTCCTTGGCGAGCAGCGGGTTGTAGGTGCCGACCTGCTCAAGGAACTTGCCGTCACGGGCACGGCGGCTGTCGGCCACCACGATGCGATAGTACGGACGCTTCTTGGCGCCACCGCGGGCGAGCCGGATTGCAATTGCCATTGTAGATTACCTTTCTGAATTAAATCTCTGAAATCACTTCTTGTTCATCAAATTCGCAATGTCGGGCGGAAGGCCGCCTGCGCCGCCACCGGCACCGCCGCCGCCGAGCAATCCGCCCAGCCCGCCAGCACCGCCGCCGCCCATGCCGCCACCGCCGCCGAACATGGCCGCAAGGCCCTTGAGCCCGCCCATCTTCTTGATCTGCTTCATCGCGCGG
>DDFY01000032.1 GCA_002337385.1 Erythrobacter sp. UBA1916 | reverse complement strand
AACTTAGTTTCGGATCAGGCTCTCAACCTCCTAAAAAATAAAGGCTTAAGTGATGCCACCCTCTCTCTGGCTTTACTTGCACTTACAGTCTTGGGCACTCTAGCTATTTCAACGCTCACTTATCGTTTGATAGAGCTACCGTTCCATAATTTTGGGCGATCTCTAACTGACCGGCGCTTACCGAAAGCAATCTGACCAATTTTGATCGAGCAAGGGGCGTCTTAGGTTTGTCAGCCCCCTAAACATCATCCGCCGAAATCAGCTCGGCCCGATCCAGTTCGCCCGTCATCGCTGCCACGGTGGTGGCGATGGTCGCATCCGAAGTGACATTGGTGGTGGTGCGCATCATGTCCATGATCCGGTCGGCGCCGGCCACGAAGGCGATCGTTTCCAGCGGCACGCCCACGCTGCCCATCACCAGCGTCATCATGATGAGGCCCGTGCCCGGAATGCCCGCTGCGCCGATCGAGCCCAGCGTCGCGGTGACAGCAATGATGATGTAGTCGCTGAACCCAAGGTCGAGCCCGAAAATCTGCGCCCCGAACAGCGTCGCCAGGCCCAGGTACATCGCCGTGCCGTCCATGTTGATCGTCGCGCCCAGCGAGGCGGTGAAGCTCGATACGCTGCGCCCCACACCCACGTTGCGCTCAAGGCAGCGCAGGGTGACCGGCAGCGTCGCGCTGGAAGAGGCAGTCGAATACGACACCGCGATGGCATCGATCATGCCGCGGAAGAAGGCCACGACCGGCACCTTGGCCATGAATTTCAGCATGCCGACATAGACGACAGCGATCATCAGGAAGCAGCCGAGATAGTTCAGCGCCACCATCTGCCCCAGCGCCAGCAGCGCGGGAATGCCCAGCGTTCCCGTCACCCAGGCGATCAGCGCGAAGACGCCGAAAGGGGTCAGCTCCATCACGATGGCCGTGACCTTCTGCATCACCACCGAACCCGAATCGAAGACCTGCGCGACCGGCGTGCCTTCGTCCTTCGCCATCAGGATGCCGATCCCGATCAACAGCGAGAACACGATCAGCGGCAACACCGCGCCATCAGCCATCACCTGCACCGGGCTCGCCGGCACCGTGGCCACGATCATGTCGGTCCAGCTGGTGAAATTGCTTTGCGGCACTTCGCCCACCTCGATGGCCGAGGTATCCAGCCCCGCGCCCGGCTGGAACAGGGTGCCGAGGCCCAGCCCCAGCCACACCGCGATCTGCCCGGTGATCACGAACAGGATCACCGCGCGGCCACCCACTGCGCCGAGCTTTCTAAGGTCGCCAATCGAGGCAACGCCCGCCACCAGGCTGAAGAAGATCAGCGGCACCACCAGCATCTTGATCGCGGCGATAAACAGGTCGCCGATCCACTTGATGCTTTCCGCGCCCGGTCCCCACAGGTAGCCAACGAGAATGCCCAGAACGAGGGCGGCAATCACGCGCTGCCAGAGCGGGGTGGCGAACCAGAAGCGCATGCAAGAATCTCCTAAGAATCGAGGGCGGAGGTTAGAATCCTTTGGTAGATTGCGGTCAATCGGTGCAGGTCGTCAACCGCTACGGCCTCATCTGTCTTGTGCATCGTCGCATTGACCAGCCCGAATTCGATCACCGGGGCAAGATCCTTGAGGAAGCGGGCATCGGACGTGCCGCCGCTGGTGGAGGCTTCGGGCACGATCCCCGTCTCCGCCTCAATCGCCGTAGCCATCAGTTCGGAGAAAGCCCCCGGCGGGGTGAGAAAACTCTCGCCCGAGATCACCGGACGCGCGCTGCCGCCGTGCCGCTTGGCAATGGCGCTGACCTTCTCGCTCAGCGACGCGCCCGTGTGCAGGTCGTTGAAGCGGATTGAGATGCGCGCCGATGCCTTGCCGGGGATCACGTTGTGCGCCTTGTTGGGCACGTTGATCTCGGTGATTTCGAGGTTGCTGGCCTGAAACCAGTCGGTGCCCTCGTCGAGCACCAGTGCATCGAGCTCAGCCAGCATCGCGATAAGCCGGGGCAGCGGGTTATCGGCCAGATGCGGGTAGGCGACGTGGCCCTGCGTTCCCTCGACCTCAAGCCAGATGTTGACTGATCCGCGGCGGCCGATCTTCATCATGTCGCCCAGCCGGCTCACACTGGTCGGTTCGCCGACGAGGATCAGGTCGGGGATCGTCTCACGGGCGCGCATATGGTCGATCAGCGCGCGCGTGCCGTGCAGCGCAGGGCCTTCCTCGTCGCCGGTGATGATGAGGCTGACGGTGCCTGCCTCGGCGGGGATGTCTGCCAGCGCAGCGATGAAGCAGGCCACCGCCCCCTTCATGTCGACCGCGCCGCGCCCATAGAGCAGCTCGCCGCCCGGAACCTGCCGCAGTTCAGGCGCGAAGGGATCGCAGCTCCAGCCCTCACCCGGCGGCACAACATCGACATGCCCGGCGAAAGCAAAGTGGCGGCTGCCCTCGGCCCCCTGACGGATTGCGAACAGGTTCTCGACCGGTTCCTCGTCACTGCCTTCCGCGCCCTCACCGCGGATGAAGCGCTCGACCGTGAAGCCGAGCCGGGTGAGCATGGCTTCGAGCACGTCGAACACCTCTCCGCGTGCCGGGGTCACACTGGGGGCGGCGAGCAGGGCCCGCGTCAGGTCAACGGGATCGCGGGTCATGCAGTAGCACCCACTTCAAAGGCTGAGATGGTCCATTCCTCGGCCTCGGCGGCGGCCACCCATTCCTCCATCCAGGCATGCTCCCAGATCGCCTGCATATAGGCCTGTGCGAAACCGGGCACGGTGAAGCCATAGGTCAAAAAGCGGCTGACCACCGGGGCATAGAAGATGTCGGCAGCGCTGAAGGTGCCGAACAGGAACGGCCCCCCTTTGCCGAAGCGCGCGCGCGCTTCCGCCCACAGGCCAAGGATGCGCACGACATCCCGCCGCAACTCGTCATCAAGTTCGACAGTGGCATGGGCCCGCAGGTTCATCGGGCACTTGTGGCGCAGCGCATGGTAAGAGCTGTGCATCTCGGCCACCATTGCGCGGGCCATGGCACGCGGCTCGTCGGCCTTGGGCCAGAAGCGGTCGCGGCCGACCTTGTCGGCAAGGTATTCGAGGATGGCGAGGCTGTCCCACACCACCACGTCGCCGTCCCACAACAGCGGCACCTTGCCGCCCGACGGCTGGAACTCCCCCTGCTCGCGCTTGGCCGCTTCCCACTCCTCGCCATAGAGCGCCACGGTCAGCTCCTCGAAGGCCAGCCCGCTCTGTTTGGCCGCGAGCCAGCCGCGCAGCGACCAGCTCGAATAGTTCTTGTTCCCGATAATAAGCTTCATCTGTCGCGCCTGGCCCCTGTTGCGTTCGGGCTAGCTAACCGTTCAGAAACAGGCTGTCGAGCATGAACGGGAGTCAAGCTGTACTGCGCGAATAGGGGCTGACACGTAGTTGTGTCCCTCCGACCATCAGATCTTCTTAACCACAGCATGTCATGACTGAGTGCGCAAAGCCGAAGGTGTGCACGCCAGAAGGTGAACGGGTGGTCAAGACGAAAGCGACATCAAAGCCCAGACAAGGGTACAGGGAGCGGTTAAGGCATGTCGTCTGGGCCGGCCTGATTGCGCTCGTCCTGCAGTTTTCCACCTTGCTGGTTCCGCTCGATCAAGTGGGCCAGATCATGCAATATCAGCTGGCCGGCTTTTCCAAGGTTAAGGCCTCGGGAGATATTGCCTTTATCGGGACCCCGCAGGATCAGACCGATCCGGCCTACCCACGGCGACGCGAAGACCTGGCCCGCTTCATCACGGCGCTCGACCGCGCCGGAGCCAAGGAAATCTATGTCGACATGGTGTTCGACCGGGCCTCCGCGCCCGGCAGCGATGCCGCCTTGCGCGATGCCCTGCTCGCCACCAATGGCCGCGCGGCCCTCGTAAGCCAAGGCAGCCAGAACTTCGATGGCACGACTGGCATGATTTCCAGCGTTCCTTCGGTCGCCTCGGGCGTGGAAGACGTGGGATCGGTTGTATGGACCGATTTCCTCTTCAACGTCGTGTGGATTTCGTACCCGATAAAGTACTTTCTCGAACAACAATCACCAGCCAACGCGCAAGTGGCCATTCCCGCAGGCGGTGACCTTATCGAACGCCTGGCTGGTGACCGCAGGTTCCTGCCGGAAAAATTCTGGATCAGCTATTTCTTCGACCAGCGCTCGATCCCCAGCTACCGATTTGATGTGCTGCACGACAACCCGGAACAGCTTAGCCAGCTGGCCGGCAAGAAAGTCGTCATCGGAGCCATCAACCCGATCGACAACGTATCGGTTAACCTGCCGGGGGCGTTAGTGGTGCCCCCCTCACTGGTGCACATCTATGCAGCCGAAACCCTCAAGGCAGGACACACACTCCAGATCGATGGCCTGACAACGCTGTTTGGGTTTGTCGTGCTGCTGGCCTTGCTGGCGCTGATCCCGCGCAAGCATTGGCGCCACATTGGCTACGGAGCGGCAGTGCTTGCCCTTCCGATCGCCTTCCTTATCGCGGCCCAGTTTTCCGTCCGCATGAGTGGGGCAGGCGCCTTGACCCTGCTGCTCGTCTTCGCGGCATTCCGCGCGCGCGCCATGTGGAAACAGAGCTTCACCTTGGTGGATGCGGACACCAAATTGCCCACATTTGCCGCGCTTGAAGCTGACCGGTCGGTTTCGGAAACTGTCCCTGCCATCGTAGTGGCCAAGATCCACCGCTTCGAGGAAGTACGCCGCACGCTCCCGAGCGAGCTGCATGCAGAATATATCCTTCGCATTATCGCCCGACTGAAGGCCGCGACACAGGACACCCCGCTCTATCTGGGCCAGGGGAACCTCATCGGCTGGACGATGGAGGAGAAGGATCCAACGCTGCTGCGCGATCACCTCGAAGGCTTGCGCGCGCTGTTCGCCTCACCGCTGATGGTGGGAGACACCCCGATCGACGTCGGCATCACCTTCGGCGTCGACATCACCGCCAGCCCCCACGTGGGGCGCCGCCTTGCTTCGGGAATTGCTGCAGCCGAGAAGACCAACGAAACCTTCGAGCCCATCGCCATCGCCGACAGTGCGAGCGATGAGGACCTGATCTGGAACATCTCGCTTCAGGCGCGAATCGACGCCGCGCTCGCCAACGGCGAAATCTACCTCGCCTTCCAGCCCAAGGCCGATGTCGCCACTGGCGCATTGTTGGGGGTGGAAGCTCTGGTGCGCTGGAATGACCCACAGCGCGGCCACATCGCTCCTGACCAATTCATTCGCCAGTGCGAGACCGCTGGTCGCATGAGCCACCTCACCCGCCACGTGCTAACCCACGGGTGTCGCGCGGGGCAGGAGTTGCAGCGCAGCTGCGGCCCGGTTCCGGTGGCCGTGAACATCTCCGCAACGCTCTTGCAGGATAGAGCGATCGTGCGGATGGTGCGCGATGTTCTCGCGGAAACGGGCTATGATCCACGTCTGCTCGTGCTGGAAATCACCGAGACCTATCGCATCGCTGACCTGAGCCGCGCGGCCGCGATCCTGGCCGACCTCAAGGCGCTGGGCACCAAGATCTCCATGGACGATTTCGGGGTCGGCGCGGCCAGCCTCGAAGCGCTGATGTACCTGCCCTTCTCCGAGCTGAAGATCGACCGCCTGTTCATCAGCCGGATGGACAGCGATCCCAAGGCAATGGGAATTGTAAACCATGTCCTGCGTCTCGGCCAAGATCTGGGAATCACGATCGTCGCTGAAGGTGTTGAGGACGATAACACCCTGCAACTGTTGCGCGATTCGGGCTGCCAGGTGGCACAGGGCTTCGGAATCTCGCGTCCCACCAGCATTGAGGAAGTCATTCGATTCCAGAGGCTTGCAGCCGCGTCGGCGGCCTAAAGATAGTTAAAACTTTACAAACACCTATGGTTAACACTATATTCGCTGTTGCTAAGCGAAGGAGTATTATCATGGGTGCAAGTGTTTGGGATCGCCTCTTCGGTGGACGTACGTCCAACTAACCGAAGGGTTTTCGATTTTCGGAAAGGGGCGCTTCGGCGCCCCTTTCTTTTTGCCTCCGCTTCCGCAGAAAAGCGGGCCTAGCTCCGCACGTCCGCCAGCACCGCAGCGCGCAGTTCGTCCAGCCCCAAGCCTTTTTCCGAACTCGTGATGTGCAGCTGCGGGTGCGCTGCCGGATGGCGCCGCATCTCCTCGGCCACCTGAAGCGCCACCTTCTCCAGCTCGCTCGCCTTGATCTTGTCGGCCTTGGTCAGCACGACCCGATAGCCCACGGCGGTCTCGTCGAGCATCCGCATCATCTCGCGGTCAACATCCTTCAGCCCGTGGCGGCTATCGACCAGCACCAGCGTGCGCTTGAGCACGGCCCGCCCCTTGAGGAAGGTCCGCACCAGCGCGCGCCACTTCTCGACCACCTTCACCGGCGCCTTGGCAAAGCCATAGCCAGGCATGTCGACCAGCCGGAACTGCGTCGGCTCGCCCACCTCGAAGAAGTTCAGCTCCTGCGTGCGCCCCGGCGTAACCGAGGTGCGGGCAATCGCCCGCCGTCCCGTCAGCGCATTAAGCAGCGACGATTTGCCGACATTCGAGCGCCCGCAAAAGGCGACCTCGGGAAAGTCGCCAGCGGGCAGGAACTTCAGCTGCGGGGCGCTGAGCAGAAAATCCACCCGGCCCGAAAACAGCTTCGATGCCTCGCGCGCGAGGTCTTGTTCTTCCGGTGTCACCCTTTGGCCTTTTCACGTTCGGCGGCCTTGGCGGCAGCTTCCTTCTCCGCCAGCTCGCGCATCTGCGGGTTCTTGGCATAGAGATACTTCTGCTGCGCAATGGTGAGGATGTTCGACGTACACCAGTAGATCAGCAGACCGGCTGCGAACGGCGCCATCACGAACATCATGATCCACGGCATGAAGGCGAAGATCTGCTGCTGCGTCGGGTCCATCGCACTCGGATTGAGCTTGAACTGGAAGTACATCGTGCAGCCCAGCAGCAGCGCCAGCGGGCCAATCGCCAGGAAGCCCGTCGGGGTGAAGTCCAACAGTCCGAACAGGTTGAGGAAGTGCAGCGGATCTTGCGCCGACAAGTCCTTGATCCAGAGGATGAAGGGCTCGTGCCGCATCTCGATCGAGAGCAGCAGCGTCTTGTAGAGCGCGAAGAAGATCGGGATCTGCAGGAAGATCGGCAGACAGCCCGCAAGCGGATTGACCTTCTCCTCCTTGTAGAGCTTGGCCATCTCCTCCTGCAGCTTGGCCTTGTCGTCCTTGTAGCGTTCCTGCAGCGCCTTCATCTTGGGCTGGACGACGCGCATCTGCGCCATCGATTTGAACTGCTTTTGCGCAATCGGGAACATGATCCCGCGCACGATCACGGTGAGCAGGATGATCGCCACGCCGAAGTTCTTGGTGATGTCGAACAGCGCGATCAACACCTGCCAGATCGGCCAGGCGATGAAGCGGAACCAGCCCCAGTCGATCGCGAGGCCGAACTTGGTAACGCCCTCGTCCTGATACATGTCGAGCACGGCGCTTTCCTTGGCGCCGGCAAACAGCCTGGTGGTACGGCTGAGCTGTTGCCCGGCGGGCAGGTTGACCGGCGCATAAAGCAGCTCGGCACGGAAAAGCTGCGGCCCTTGCGCACGGAAGGTGCTGGAAGCCACCTGATCGGTCTCGGGGATCAGGGCGCTCATCCAGTAGATGTCGGTGAAGCCGACCCAGTTGGTGCGCCCTTCGATCGGAACGGTGCCCTCTTCGGTCACGTCATCGTAGTCGGTGCCGAATTCGACCTTGTCATCCTGCGCCACGATGGGGCCCGAATGGACATTGAAGGTGTTCTTGCTGGCGTTGGCGTCGGTGCGCACGATCGTCGCATAGGGGCGCAGGGCAAGCGTCGCGCCGCTGCTGTTGGCGACGGTCTGCGTCACCGTGATCATGTAGTGATCGTCGATGGCGAACTTCTGGCGGAAGGTGAGGCCCGCGCCGTTGTTCCAGCCCAGCGTCACCGGAGTGTCCTGCGTCAGCTTGTCGCCGTCAATCACCTGCCACTGGGTCTCCGCATCGGGCAGGCTCACGCCATCGCCCAGCCAGCGGAACTGCGCATATTGCTGCCCCGGCGTGCCTGCAGGGGCGAACAGGCGGACAGGGCCCGAATCCTTGGCCACCGTCTGGCGGTGGGTGGTGAGATCAATATCGTCGATCCGCGCGCCGACCGGGTTGATCGAGCCGACCACCTCGGGCGCCTCGATCACGATGCGGTCCGGCTTGGCCAGTTCCTCGTCGATATCGACCGCCACGACGGCCTCGCTCACCGCCTGGGGATCGAGCCGCGCCTCGGGCACGTCCTCGCGTGAAGCCATATTCGCAGGAACGTCGGCGGAAACCGCGTCCTCGCTCTCAGGGAAGTAGTGACGCATGGCAAAGTCCCAGCCGAACAGCAGGACAGCGCTCAGCACCACGGCGAGGATCAGGTTACGTTGATTGTCCAAGGTCTCGTCAATTCCGTCACTATGTCAGGATCACGGCACAGGATCGTGGCCGTGCCCGCCCCAGGGATGGCAGCGCATTAGCCGCGAAATCGTCAGCCATCCACCCCTCAAGGCACCATGCTTCTCCAGAGCCTCGATCGCGTACTGGCTGCACGAAGGCTGATAGCGGCAACTGGGCGGCAAAATCCGGCTCGGCCCTAGCTGCCAGCCACGCGCGACAAGGATCAGCAGGCGCTTCACTTGCGCCCTCGCCGATTGCCCTGCCGCGGGCGGCGCGGCGGGTCGCCCTTGCCATCAGCAGCACGCTCCAGCGCCAGCGCAAGTTCTTCGCCCAACCGCGCAAAATCGCGCTCCACCCCGCCATCACGGCCAATCAGCACGTGATCGTGATCGGCCAGCCCATGCTCGGGAAGCGCGGCACGGAGCAGCTCGCGAAAGCGGCGCTTCATGCGGTTGCGCACCACGGCATTGCCGATCTTCTTGGTGACGGTGATGCCATAGCGCTTGCCCTCACCGCCATTGGGTCGGGCGAGCAGCACAAAGCCGGGCCGCGCCACGCGCAGGCCCTTATTGGCGGCAAGAAAATCCGCCCGGCGAGTGAGGACCGACAAGGTCATGGCAGGAAAGATAGGGTGCGCCGCCAGAAGAGTCACGAATCAGTGGCGCAAACCAAAACGGGCCCAAAGGGCCCGCAAGGTCGACCGACCGCCCGCAGGCGCCCCGAAGCGGAGCGGAGGGAGCAGCGCCGAGGACGTGCGCCCGAATGGGCGCACGCAAAGAATCAAGCGCTAAGCTTGTTGCGACCGCGACGACGGCGGGCGCGCAGAACCTTGCGGCCTCCCACAGTGGCCTTGCGGGCGAAGAAACCGTGACGGCGAGCACGCACAAGGTTGCTCGGCTGGAAAGTGCGCTTCATCGTAACTTACCTCGAAAAACAAAAAGAAAAGGGCCGCCAAGCCCTGATTGCTCCGGGGGCGGCCATTCAATGGCTGGGCGCTTACTTAACGAGCGCCCCCACGTCAAGATATACAATATGCGGGACGTCATCTGCGGCCAGCATCGTTGCCGGTCGGTCGACGACCTCTTGCCCCATCCAGCGCGCCATTTCCACCCCGTCGAGCCACAGCGCATCCTCGAACGGCACCGAATTGGTCATGGCGTAGAAGCGCGCGGCCTCTGCACGGGTCATGCCCATGTCTGTGTAGTAGTCGAGGTAACGCTGGTGCTCGGGCGAACCGGGTGGATAGTCGTCCGCCCCGCGCCCGTCATAGTCGAGCCAGCCATGAACGGCGAACTCGGCCCCTGGCGCAATCGTGCGGTCGGCTCCGGCAAGAAACAGCTCCACCGCGCCCGAACGGACTGAACCGCCTGCACTCACGCTCGTGGCAATGCCGCGCTCGCGAATCAGGCGGCCCATCTTGAGGTTGGCAAGATCGTCGAGTGTGCCCGGTGCCTCCACGAAGTCGAGCCGGTCGATCTGCGGCCATGCCGCCAGCATCGCCGCCAGCTGGGCGGGCGAGCGGCTGTCGGTGGTGCCGACCAGCGCGGCGGTGTGTGCATCGATCACGCGGAACGGGCCATAGGCCGCCACGGCCTCGTGCTCGACCTGCGCCTGCAACGGCGACACGAAACGCGAGGCGCTGACGGGCACCTCTTCGACCCATTCCTCCTCATAGACCACGGTCCAGCCCTCGGCCCGGCCGGGCGCGGCGACCGTCAGCGCAGTCAGAGCGAGGATCGCTGAAAGGATGGTGCGGATCATGGTCCCAATCATCGCCCCCGCGGTCCTTACCCATTGCAAAGGGAAAAGGTTGCTGGGGAGTTAACGACGATCGGCTCGACAGAGGCAAATCCGGCGCTATCACACTGATGAAAGGGGGTTTCATGGTCGCATTGGTATCGACGGTCGCTTATCTCGGGCTGGAAGCGCGCAGCGTGGAGGTGCAGTGCCAGCTTGCCGCCGGGCTGCCGCGCTTCTCGATTGTCGGGCTGGCCGACAAGGCCGTCGGCGAAAGCCGCGAGCGGGTGCAGTCCGCGCTTGCCGCCATGGGCCTGTCGCTCCCGCCCAAGCGAATCACCATCAACCTCTCGCCCGCCGACCTGCCCAAGGAAGGCAGCCATTACGACCTTCCCATCGCGCTGGCCCTGCTCGGCGCAATGGGCGTGCTCGATGCCGAGGATCTGGCCGAATGGGTGGCGGTAGGCGAGCTGGCGCTTGATGGGCGGGTCGTTCCCTCTCCCGGTGTGCTGCTCGCCGCGCTTCATGCGAGCGAACAGGACAAGGGCCTGATCTGCCCCGCCGCGCAAGGGGCCGAGGCGCGCTGGGCGAGCGGGATCGACGTCTGCGCCGCGCCCGACCTTGTCGGCCTGCTGGCCCATTTCCGCGGCGACAAACGCCTGCCCGAACCGACTGCCGGCAAAGTGGCAGAGCCCGATCATGGCCCCGACCTCAAGCAGGTAAAGGGCCAGGAAAGCGCCAAGCGTGCGCTCGAAATCGCAGCGGCGGGCGGACACAATCTGCTGATGAACGGCCCTCCCGGTGCGGGCAAAAGCCTGCTCGCCTCGTGCTTGCCGGGCATCCTCCCTCCGCTCTCGCCTGCCGAAGCGTTGGAGGTGAGCATGGTCGCCTCGGTCGCCGGATTGCTTGAGGGCGGGCGAATCAGCCGCACCCGTCCGTTCCGCGCGCCGCACCATTCGGCCTCGATGGCTGCGCTCACCGGCGGAGGGCTGCGCGTGCGGCCCGGCGAGGTCAGCCTTGCGCACCTTGGCGTGCTGTTCCTTGATGAATTGCCCGAGTTCCAGCGCGCGGTGCTCGATTCGCTGCGCCAGCCGCTGGAGACGGGCAAGGTCGATGTGGCGCGGGCCAATGCCCATGTGAGCTATCCGGCGCGGGTGCAGCTGGTGGCGGCGATGAACCCGTGCCGCTGTGGGCACCTCGGCGATCCCGCGCTGGCCTGCTCGCGCGCGCCAAAGTGCGCGGCGGACTATCAGTCGAAGGTGTCCGGCCCGATGCTCGACCGGATCGACCTGCATGTCGAAGTGCAACCGGTAAGCGCAATGGACCTCGCCCTGCCCCCGCCCGCCGAGGGCAGCGCCGAAGTCGCCGCGCGGGTGGCGCGGGCACGCGAGGTGCAGGTGGCGCGCGGCGTCCGCGCCAATGCCGAGCTGGAGGGCGACATGCTCGAACGCCACGCCACGCCCGACGAGGCCGGACGTGCGCTGCTGATGCAAGCAGCCGAGGCAATGCGGCTATCGGCGCGCGGCTATACGCGGATGCTGCGCGTCGCGCGTACCGTTGCCGATCTCGCTGGAGCGGATGAAGTCGGGCGGGTTCATGTGGCCGAGGCGCTCAGCTATCGCCGTGCTGCGCCGCGAGCCTGACCGGCCTCTCAGGCCTCTTCGGCGCATTCCTCCGCCGCTGGCGCGCCTACCTCTTCGGCTTCGGCCCAGGCCAGGTCGCCCCATTCGAGTACGCGATCATCGTGGGCGCGAATCGTGATCGGCGCGATCGGCTTCCTGTCACGCGCATCGACCAGCACCAGATTGGGCGCCGCATTGTCGCTATGGCGCAGACCCCAGTCACGCAACGCCAACACGGCCGGCAGCAGCTCGCGCCCCTTGTCGGTCATCCGGTATTCGACCTTGCGCTTGTCATCCTCGCACCGCTCGCGCGCCAGCACCCCGTGATCGACCAGCCGCGCCAGCCGGTTCGAAAGGATATTGCGGGCAATGCCCAGTTCGCTCGAAAAGTCCTCGAAGTGGACGAAGCCGTTGAAAGCAGCGCGCAGGATCAGGAATGACCAGCGCTCGCCCATTACCTCAAGCGCAGCGGGCAGCCCGCATTCACTGATGAGGCTCAAGGGTTCGCGCAGCTTTGTCATGACGTTCCTATACCTGCCGACGCGGTGCCAAATAAGCACCTCGCCGTGAATTTTCCGAACCCTGTCACAACTGGGTTGTTTAGTGCAACCCTTCGCAATAGGTAGCGATTCGCAACCTAATGACAGGAGCCATCATGACACGCCGCCCTCACCTGTTCGCCCTTTCCGTCCTCGCTCTGGCAGGTGCTGGTGCACCGCAGGCCGCGCTGATGGCGCAGCCGCAGGGAGCTGGCGCATTCTACGTGGCCGAGATCGCCACGCCGATGGAGGCAACGCGCATCGCCGCAGGCGGCGTGGCATGGACCTGCGAGGGAACCAGCTGCATGGCTCCACGAGGGACCGCACGCCCCTTGCGCATCTGCCGCGAGCTGAAGCGCAAGGCCGGCGCGATCGCGCAGTTCACGGTCGATGGGGAGCCACTGGCAGACGAGCAACTGGCCCGCTGCAACAGCTAAGCTGTTAGAGCAGCCCGTGCGATGCCAGCTCGGCTTCAAGCGCGGCAGCTTCTTTGAACTGGTGCGCGTGCCACCCGCGGGCGCGGGCCGCGGCCACGTTCTCGGAACGGTCGTCGATGAAGAAGAGCTCGCCCGGTGCGCGGCCGCTGCGGCCCTCCAGCACGGCATAGATTGCAGGATCAGGCTTCACGCACCGCTCGCGGCCAGACACCACGATATCCTGCATCAGGTCGAAGATCGGCGCGGTGGGGCGGAACATGTCCCAGAACTCGGCGCCGAAATTGGTGAGGCCATATTGCGGCACCCCGCGCGCCGCCAGCGCCTCAACCAGCGCATGCGTGCCTGCCACAGGGCCGGGAATCGACTCGACAAAGCGCTCCGCATAGGCGGCGATCAGCGGTGCATAGCGGGGGAACTGCGCCTGCCGCTCGGGCACCATTTCGGCCAGCGGACGGCCCGCATCATGCTCGAAGTGCCATTCCTCGGTCACGACATTGGCGAGAAACCAGTCCAGCTCCTCGGGATCGTCGATCAGCTTGGCATAGAGATGCCGCAGCTCCCACTCATAGAGCACACGGCCAACGTCCCACACCACAGCGACCGGCGCCTTGGCGAGAGAATCAGGCATAGAAAAAGCCCCCGCTCGCGCGGAGGCCATCTCTTGCGGACCAATCAAGGACCAACCGCCCGCGAACGAATCGCGGTGCGGCGCGCATCAACCCTGGCGGGCCTTGAAGCGACGGTTGGTCTTGTTGATCACATAGGTGCGGCCACGGCGACGAATCACGCGGTTATCGCGATGGCGGCCCTTCAGCGACTTGAGGCTGTTACGAATCTTCATGGCGATACTTTCCAAATGAAAAGGCACCGGAAACCTGTGATCCGGTGCCGCGAAATCTCTGGCGCGCGAAATATGGTCGACAGTGGTGAAAGTCAAGCCCACCCTGCTATCAGGGGACGGAACAAGGCCTCACACCAAGGGTTGTACTAGCATGATTATGAGAACCTGCTCAATCCTCCTTGCCGGAGCCGGCCTCGCTGCCTGTTCGGCGCCGGCCTATGTGACGCCGGTCGAGGTGACGCGGTTCGTCGGCACCGCGCCTGCGCAGCTGGGCACGGGAACGATTTCGGTGACCTTCTCCTCCGGGCTCGAACGCTCGCCGAACGAGTCGGTCTATCGCGCGGCGGTGGAACGCGAACTGGCAAGCCTCGGCTACAGCCTGCGCCCCACCGGCGGCGCGCAGGTCGCGCAGATCTCGCTCCAACAATATATTGAAGACCCTGATGCGGGCCGCAGCCCGGTCAGCGTCGGCGGCGGCGCTTCGGTCGGCAGCTACGGCTCGGGCGTCGGCCTTGGCATCGGGCTGGACCTTACACCGCGCGCGGCTGAGCGCCTGGCCACACAGCTTTCGGTTGCCATCCGCCCATCCGCTGGCGGGGAGAACCTGTGGGAGGGCCGCGCCCAGATGACGGCCAGCGCCAACAGCGACTATGCGGACCAATCCGCCGCCGCTGCACGGCTGGCCTCAGCCCTGTTCGAAAACTTCCCCGGCGCTTCCGGTGAAACCATATTAGTGGACTAAACATGACCGACATCCAGATCGACGCCGCCTTCGACAGCGGCAATATCAAGGTCCTTTCGATCGACGGCGAGCAGGCGCGACTCGCCATCAAGCACGACCATCAGAGCGACTTCGCGCAGTGGTTTCACTTCCGTGTTTCCGGCTGCGCAGGGCGCGAGCTGGTGCTGCGAATCGAGAACCTCGAACAGAGCGCCTACCCCGATGGCTGGCCCGGCTACCGCGCCTGTGTTTCGGAAGATCGCCTGTTCTGGGGCCGCGCCGACACTTCTTATGACAAGACCACTGCCAACGGCACGCTGACGATTCGCTACACGCCCGCCAGCGATCTGGTGTGGTTCGCCTATTTCGCGCCCTATTCGCTCGAACGGCACTTCGACCTCGTCGCTGAAGCCGCGGCGAGCGACGGCGTAACCCACCGCCGCCTTGGCACGACGCTCGATGGCCGTCCGCTCGACTGCCTCGAAATGGGCGAAGGCGACTATCAGGTGTGGCTCTATGCGCGCCAGCATCCCGGCGAATCGATGGCCGAATGGTGGATGGAAGGCGCGCTCGACCTGCTGACCGATCCCGCCGATCCGGTGGGCCGCAAGCTGCGCCAGCTCTGCCGCCTGCATGTTGTGCCCAACTGCAACCCCGATGGCAGCACGCGCGGGCATCTGCGCACCAACGCCGCCGGGGTAAACCTCAACCGCGAGTGGGACAATCCGACCGCCGAACGTTCGCCCGAGGTGCTCGCGATCCGCAATGCGATGGACGCAAGCGGCGTCGACTTCGCGATGGACGTTCATGGCGACGAGGCGATCCCCGCCAATTTCATCGCCGGTTTCGAAGGCATCCCCTCGTGGACCGACAAGCTCGGCGCTGACTATGAACGCTATCGCGAACTGCTCGACCGGCGCACGCCCGATTTCCAGCGCAAGCTGGGCTACCCGGTGGCCCGCCCTGGCCGCGCCAACCTGACGATGAGCACCAATCAGGTGGCCGAACGATTCGGCGCGGTGTCAATGACGCTCGAAATGCCATTCAAGGACCACGACGATCTGCCCGATGCCGCCCAGGGCTGGAGCCCCGAACGCTGCCGCCTGCTGGCGCGCGATTGCCTTGGTACGTTGCTGCAATGGCTCGAAGAGCGGGCGTGATCCGATTCGCACCGCTGGCCGCGCTGGTGCTAAGCGCCTGCGCGACCACCACGCCCACTGCCGAGGCTTCGGTCGAGCGCATCGCCTATGACACCAACAGCTGGGGCCGCGTGGTTTCGGGCTGGACTATAGGGCCGGACGGCGAAGGCACCTGGTACGAGCGCGTGAACGACAGCGGTCAGCCGGGGCCGGTCGGGCCCTATCAACTGCGCCACCATGATTTCGATGTCGGCAAGGCAGGCTTTGCCGAGCTTGAAGCGCTGCTGGCGGATCTGCCCGATCCGGCACCAAGCGCGACAAACTGCCGCCAGTTCCGCACCGACGACCTCTATGGCACGCTGCGCCTGACCACTGGAGCAACCACCGAGGAAATCGCCTACAATCAGGGCTGCCGCGATGCGCCCTATCAGGCCTTCATGGCACACCTGCTGGAGGCCAATGCACTGGTGGCGGATTGGGGCAAGGCCACGCCAGTTTCGCGCACCGAACGCTATGGCCGCGATGGCGCGCCCGTTAGCGAGCAATAGGCTTAAAGGCCACCGAACGCTTCCGGCAGGAGCTGCGACAAGCGGAACTCGCGCACGCCGTCAGGCCCATCGCACCAGACCACCGGATCGCTGCCATCAAGCATGGCCAGTTCGGCCAGCACTTGTCGGCAGCGTCCGCACGGCGTGATCGCGTGGGTCTCCGGGCCGCACACAGCCACGGCCACCAGCCCGCCGCGCCGTCCCTCGTTCATGGCCTTGGCCGCCGCCGCCGTCTCCGCGCAGAGCGACAGACCATAGCTCACGTTCTCGACATTGGCCCCGCTCACCACACTGCCATCGGCAAAGGCCAGCGCCGCGCCGACATGGAACTTCGAATAGGGCGCATAGGCCCCTTCCGCCGCTTCCCGCGCCGCCGCCATCAGTTCGTCAGGAGAGGTGCTCATGGCTGCACCACCACCCAGCGCAATGGTTCGGCGGCCAGCGCGCTGTGGAGATGCGCATTGGCGGTCCACAAGGTCCACGGACGCCCCGCATAGTCAGGCTGGAGCCAGTCACGCGTCAGCCACAGGTTGCGCTCGATGCGCGCCGCGATGCCATATTTCGCTTCAAACGCAGGCGTCACCAACAGCACCACCGGCTGTCCGGTATGGTTCTCGACCTGGTTGATGAAGGTGGTCAGCTCGCTTTCCAGCGCCGCCTCCAGCACCGGATCGCCGCAAGCACTGGCAAGCTTCTCCAGCGCAATCACCGGTGGCAGCATCCGCGTATCGCGCGGCACGATGGTGACGAAGTTGGCCGATTGCCGCTCGGCCGGAATGCACGGATCGTAAGCATGGACGGCGCCGTGCGGAATGTCCCGGCCCGCCAGCGCTTCGAGGTTACGGCTGAATTGCGCATCACGCCCATTTTCGCCCGCACTCGCCTCGAGATAGACGAAGTCAGCCCCGGCCGCATCGAGCGCGCCGAAATCGACCACCCCGTCACGCTCGCCGATCAGCGCGCCCTGCACCGGGTATTCGGTCCGCTCGGGCCGCCATGTGCGCGACTGCCACCACACCCAGCCGCCCGCCGCCAGCGCGACCAGCAACAGGGCACCCAATGCGCGGCGGCGCCAGGACGTTTTGCGCTTTCTGGCCAAGTCGGCCCCCTCCTGCTCGTCTCAGGCCCTGATATGCAGCACGCAGATCAACGTGAAAAGACGGCGCGCGGTGGTGAAGTCGGTCTCGACCTTGCCTTCAAGCGATTCGAGCAACTGCCGCGTGCCGCGATCGTGAATCGCACGCCGCGCCATGTCGATCGTCTCGATCTCCTGCGCCGAATTGCGACGCAGCGCCTGATAGTAGCTGTCGCAGATCGCGAAGTAGTCGCGCACATGGCGCTTCATCCGCGCCAGGCCCAGCCCGATCGTGCCCGCGTTCTCATTCGCGCCGTCGGTCAGGTGCCAGGCCAGCATCCCGTCGATCACCGCCAGGTGCACCTGCCACGGCCCCTGCTGCCCGTTCTCGCTGGCGCGCAGCGGTCGGAACAGGTTGTCTTCCACCAGATCGCGCAGGGCCACCTGCCGCTCGCGCTCAACATCCTCGCTGCGCGCGATCACCGAGGCCTCGTCAAGCGAGATGCTGGCAATACGGTTGATGGCGGGGTCGATCATGGTGGCGCCTCTGTGCCTCTCTCAAGGCTTTATGGCAATTGCGAAAGGGCGTGCGAGGCATTCATCCCCGCTATCCACAAGGAGGCACCTCTTGCCGCCGCGGGCATGAGGCCGCATTAGAGGGGCATGTCCGCCGAAGATCTGCTCATCCGCTCCGCCGGCCATGCCGCCGCCACCGCCCAAACGCCCGCCGGGCGCGCGCTGCCGGCCAACCCCGAGGCCGAGGCCGCCTTCCTTGGCGCGCTTCTGATCGACAACCGCCTGCTCGAAGAAATGACCGTGCCGATTCGGCCCGAGCACTTCTTCATCCCGGTCCACGGCAAGATCATGGACCGCATCCAGAACCAGCTTGACCGCCAGATGGTGGTCACGCCGGTTACGCTGAAGCCGCTGTTCGAAGGCGACGAGGCGCTGGCCGAGCTGGGCGGCACGGCCTATCTCGCGCAGCTCACTGCCGATGGGCAAGGCCTGCTCGCCCCGCGCGAACTGGCCCAGCAGATTTACGACCTCGCGCTGCTGCGTGAACTGGTGAGCGTGGGGCGCGATCTCGTCGAAGGCGCGCTCGACACCTCCGAGGAGGTCGAACCGCTCAACCAGATCTCGCGCGCCGAGGCGCGGCTGTTCGAAGTGGCCGAAGGCGCGGCCAGCGGCTCGGAGGCAACCAGCTTCAAGACCGCCGCGATGACCGCGATCAAGATGGCCGAGGCGGCGATGAACTCGGGCGGCGGGCTGTCGGGCAAGACCACCGGGCTCGATTCGGTCGACCGCAAGACCGCCGGTCTGCACAATTCCGACCTTATCATCCTCGCCGGACGCCCCGGCATGGGCAAGACCTCGCTCGCCACCAACATCGCCTTCAACTGCGCCGAGGAGCACCTGCGCTGGCAGGCCGAGGGCGGCGAGCACAACTTCGGCGGACCCGTAGCCTTCTTCAGCCTCGAAATGAGCGCCGACCAGCTGGCGACGCGTATTCTTGCCGAGCAGGCGGAGATTTCGTCCGAAGCGCTGCGCTCGGGCAAGCTCAACCGCGACGATTTCCAGCGGCTTGCCAATGCCAGCCGGCGACTGGCGGACCTGCCGCTTTATATCGACGACACCCCCGGCCTCACCATCGGCGCACTGCGCACCCGCGCGCGGCGGCTGAAGCGGCGGCACGATCTCGGGCTGATCGTGGTCGACTATCTGCAGCTGCTGCAAGGCTCGGGCCGCGCCAGCGACAACCGCGTGAATGAGATTTCCGAGATCAGCCGCGGCCTGAAGACGCTGGCGAAAGAGCTGGCCGTGCCGGTGATCGCGCTCTCGCAGCTTTCGCGTGCTGTGGAGCAGCGCGAGGACAAGAAGCCGATGCTGTCGGACCTGCGCGAATCGGGCTCGATTGAGCAGGACGCCGACATGGTCTGGTTCATCTTCCGCGGCGACTACTATCACGAGGCGATCCGCCCCGAGGTGCCGACCGAGACCAGCTCGGCCGACATCCAGGAAAAGTACCGTCTGTGGGAGGAGCGCTATCTGGAACTGCGCAACAAGGCGACGCTGATCGTGGCCAAGCAGCGCCACGGCTCAACCGGCAACGTACCGCTGCACTTCCAGGCCGAGATCACCAAGTTCACCTCGCCCAATATGAAGGACTATTCGGACTACGGGTACGAGTAGGCCGGGCGACGAGAGGGGCAAAGGCTGCACCTTCCAACGGCGGATTTTTGCGATTCCAAGAGAGATGTGCAGCATTTTTCGCTACGCGTAACGATACGGACAGGCGATTTTCACGCCGCCCTTGCAAATGCTGCAGGATGGCTCAATGACTGGTAAACTCTCGGCAGGTCAAGGAGGTTTACATTGCGGTCAACTGGAGCGGTTTTTGCGGCAGGGGCTGCGATAGCTCTCTCCTCGTGTGCCGGCATGGTGGAAGCTAAGGTCACACAGCGTTTGGCTGACCTATGCGAAGCAAGAGGCGAAAACATGCGGATAGTCCCTGGCGAAACGTACAGGGAAGATGACGTATTGCTTCCGACAATAGCGGCTTCGGGAAGATGCTTGCCCCCGGGTGAGCCAGGCTATGACGACGCAATGACGATTGAAGAGTATCGCGCGCTGAACAACATCGAACCGGCTGACTAACTCTCAAAATGCAAAGATAGTCGTCCAGTGTAAGGACCTCATGTGCTATAGGGAGGCCACTGGCAGACCTTCCAGCACCCTAAGGTGCGCAGGCGTAAAACCCGTCGATCACGATCTGCCGCGTACCGCGCGCGATGGTTAGCCGGGCGGTCTTGAGCGGGCTCTCGCTCGGCGCTGCTCCGGGATCGGCCTCACCCGTCACCTCGACCCGCGCGTTCACCGTGCCGTTGGTGAACGAAGCGCCCGAAGGCATATCGCCGAAGCCGCCCAGCCCTTCCTTGGGCAGACGCATCACGGTGCCGTCGATTTTTACCGCGCCCATCGCCTGGCTTTGCGAATCCACGAAGCCCTTGGCGACAAGCAGCGGATCGTCGTTTCGGCTGAAGCTGAACGAGCAGCCCAAGTCGCCCTTCAGCGGCTCAGCCGCAAGATCATCGGGCAGGATCACGTCGAGCATAATCGGCGCGCTTTGTCCGTCGCTCAAGCTTGCGCCTGAAGAAGCCGAAGCGGCCGGCTCGCCATTGTCCACGGGCTGCTCCGACGCACTCTGGTTGCAGGCGGCGAGCATCAACGGGGCGAACAGAAGCGGGAGCGTGCGGGTCATGGTCTTCCAATGGCGTGGTTGCGGCGGAGTTTCGGCGCTAGCATGCCTGCCCCGCACATGCGAATTCTTGACTCTCGGCCCTTGCGCCCGTATTTGATCCGCTTTCCGGACAACCCGCTTGATTGGAGTGCCCTATGGCGCGCGTTACCGTCGAAGATTGCGTCGACAAAGTTCCCAACCGTTTTGACCTCGTCCTGCTTGCCGCCCAGCGCGCGCGCGAGATCTCGGGCGGGGCCGAGCTGACTGTCGACCGTGACCGTGACAAGAACCCGGTCGTGGCCCTGCGCGAAATCGCTGAGCAGACCGTGAAGCCCAAGCACCTGCAGGAATCGCTGACCCAGTCGCTCCAGCGCGTGCTGCCCGACGAGGAAGACGAAGCGGACGATATCGGTTCGCTGAGCCAGTCGGCCGAAGCCATGCGCCTTTCGGCTGCGGCCCCGGCCCGCTCGACCTCGATCGGCGGCGATTACGAGGGCTGAACAGGCCCCAATTGAACCAGCGAAAGGGCCGCGGCGCAAGCTGCGGCCCTTTTCGTTTGTCCGGCAGCGGTACGGTTCGTGGGCGGCGATTGATCGGCAGGCGCTTTGCCGCTCTAAGGCAAGCGAAAGGGAACTCCGATGGCGGTCGTTGCAGTTTACAGCGTGAAAGGCGGCGTGGGGAAGACCACGATTGCGGCGAACCTCGCATGGTTCTCCGCCATGGTATCGCGTCGACGCACGCTGCTGTGGGATCTCGATGCGGCAGGCGGCTCGGGCTTCCTGTTCGGGATCGATGCACAAAAGCGCGCCGCCGCCGGCGCGATCTTCGACCGCGATGCCGAGCCCGCCAGCCTGATCTGGCAGACCGGCTACGATCGGCTCGACCTCCTACCCGCCGACAACAGCCTGCGCGATCTCGACAACGTCCTCACGCGGATCGGCAAGAAGAAACGGCTGGCCAAGCTGACCGACACGCTGAGCCACGACTACGAGCGGATCGTGCTCGATTGCCCGCCGGTGCTCAACGAGATCAGCGCGCAGGTGATGCGCGCCGCGACCTGCGTGATCGTGCCGCTGCCGCCCTCGCCGCTCTCGGCCCGCGCGTTTGAAATCGTGGCCAAGGAAATCCGCGCCAACACCAAGCGCCCGCCGCCAATCCTGCCCGTGCTCTCGATGGTCGACCGGAGGCGCGCGCTGCACCTGCAGGCGCTGGAGGCCAATCCGAATTGGCCGGTGATCCCGCAGGCAAGCGCTGTCGAGCAATGCGCAGTGCGGCAAGCGCCAGTGGGGGCCTTCGCGCCGAACTCCCCCGCCGCGCGCGGCTTCCGCCAGTTATGGACGGCAATCGAGCGCAAGCTGACGAACGGTTAGCAAGACCGACAGCTTGATCTGCTCTTCCCGAGAAGGGCGCAAAGCCGCTGGCTAAGCGCCCTCTCGAAAGGCCGACTCAGGCGCCCTGCGGGGCCTCACCCGAACCGCCGAAGCGCTTGCCCGCCTTGGGCACCGACGAACCATGCGACGGCGGCAAGATAGACGGACCAGCAGGCTGATCGGGACGGTCGATCTTGCCGTCTTCCATCAACCGGTTGATCTCCTCGCCGCTCAGCGTCTCGTATTCGAGCATGGCCTGGGCGAGCAGGTGGAGCTTGTCCTCCTGTTCGGTCAGCACCTCGGTCGCACGCTTCAGGCCGGCCTCAACCAGATCCTTGATCTCGGCGTCGATCATCTTGTTCGTTTCCGCGCCGGCCATGGTGCGCGTGGTCTGGCCCATGCCGAGGTAGCCTTCCTGGCTCGCCTCGTACTGGAGCGGGCCGAGCTTGTCGGACATGCCCCACTTGGTGACCATGTTGCGCGCCAGATCAGTCGCATACTGGATGTCGCCCGAAGCGCCCGAGCTGACCTTGTCGTGCCCGAAGATGATCTCCTCGGCCACGCGTCCGCCCATGGCCACGGCCAGGTTCGCATGCATCTTGTCGCGGTGGTACGAATAGTTGTCGCGTTCGGGCAGGCGCATCACCATGCCCAATGCACGACCGCGCGGAATGATCGTGGCCTTGTGGATCGGGTCAGACGCCGGCTCGTTCAGCGAGACGAGCGCATGGCCCGCCTCGTGATAGGCGGTCATCTTCTTCTCGTCCTCGGTCATGACCATGGACTTCCTTTCGGTGCCCATCATGACCTTGTCCTTGGCGTCCTCGAACTCCTGCATCGCGACCAGACGTTTATTACGCCGCGCCGCCAGCAGAGCCGCCTCGTTGACGAGGTTGGCAAGGTCCGCGCCCGAGAAGCCCGGTGTACCGCGCGCGATGGTGCGTGCGTTGACGTCAGGCGCCAGCGGCACCTTCTTCATGTGCACCGAGAGGATCTTCTCGCGCCCGTCGATGTCGGGGATCGGCACCACCACCTGACGGTCAAAACGGCCGGGGCGCAGCAGCGCCGGGTCCAGTACGTCGGGCCGGTTGGTGGCGGCGATGATGATGATGCCTTCGTTGGCCTCGAAGCCGTCCATCTCCACCAGCAGCTGGTTCAGCGTCTGCTCGCGTTCGTCGTTCGAATTGCCGATGCCGTTGCCGCGATGGCGGCCCACGGCGTCGATTTCGTCGATGAAGACGATACAGGGCGCGTTCTTCTTGGCCTGCTCGAACATGTCGCGCACGCGGCTCGCGCCGACGCCGACGAACATCTCGACAAAGTCCGAACCCGAAATGGTGAAGAACGGCACCCGCGCCTCACCAGCGATAGCGCGGGCCAGCAGCGTCTTACCCGTACCGGGCGAGCCGACCAGCAGCGCGCCCTTGGGAATCTGCCCGCCGAGCTTGGAAAACCGCGCCGGGTCCTTCAGGAACTCGACGATTTCCTGCAATTCCTCGCGCGCTTCGTCGATGCCGGCCACGTCGTCAAAGGTCACGCGGCCCTGCTTTTCGGTGAGCAGCTTGGCCTTCGACTTGCCGAAGCCCATCGCGCCCGAGCCGCCACCCTTCTGCACCTGCCGCAGCGCGAAGAACGCCACGCCGAGGATCAGCAGGAACGGCAGCGCCTGAATCAGGATCACCCACAGGACATTCATCTGCTCAGGCGCGGCACCAGTGAACTGCACCCCGGCCCGCTCCAGTTGGCTGGTCAGTTCAACATCGCCCTGCACCGGAATGGTGGAGAATCGCTCGTCGTTCTTCATCTGCCCGACGATCAGATCGGGCGAGATTTCGACGCTCTTGACGCTGCCTTCGGCGACCTTCTGCTTGAAGTCCGAATAGAGGATCTGCGCCCCGCCCGCCTCACGCGGGCCGGAGAACATCGAGATGACCAGCAGCAGCGCCATGAAGATGCCGCCCCAGATCATGAGGCTCTTCATCCAGGGGTTGGGGTTGCCGCCGCCTTCAGGCTCGCGATTGTCGCTCATGTGCTTAGGAGTCCTTTCGTGAACCAATGTAGGCGCAAGCAGGTGAATCGCAAGATAACGCGCCCCTGCGTGCGACGGGCAGCCTCAACGCCGCGTGCGGGCGAGGATCAGGCGGTCCGAAAGGTCCGCCCCCTGCTGCCCGGTCACCTGCCACAGCGCCTCGAACGGCGCGCCGTCCGCCGCTACCTCGGCCACCTTCTCGGGCAGCTTCGCGCGCGCGACGATCGGCCCCAGCGCACGCAGCCCCGTTTCGCGCTCCGCAGCGACGATGATCACCTTCGCCCCGCCCGGCGCAGTGAACCGCGCGAGATAGGCAAAGTCCCGGTAGAACACCGGCGCAGCGATCCGGCGCGCCTCGTCGGAGGCATATACCTGCTTCGTGCTGCTATCGATCAGCTCGTCATAGGTTTCACCAAGGCGAAAGCCCGAGCCTGCAAAGACCTGCTGTTCGAGCGGCCCCAGCCCGCTGAGCAGGCCGACATAGACGATATCGAACCGGTTCAGCATATCGGGCCGCAGGTCAGAAGCGGCGATCACGCTGGCGGTCTTGCCATTGCTTTCAAGCACCGGCGCAATCGCGGACAGCGCATAGGAGCTTGAAAACGGGAGGTAATTGAGCCCGAAGTCCTCTGCCACGGCATAGCGTTCCGGTTCCGCTTCCTGCAGGCGCAGCAGGTCTTCCTGGCTATTCACCCGAAAATCGCGGATCAGGCGCCCCTCTTCAGGATCAAGCGGATCGATTTCGCCGAACAGGTAGTAGTCGCCGAGCACGAGGAGCACGGGCCGCTCAGCCTTGATCACGGGTTGCCACAAGGCGTTCGCCGTCTCGGGCTGATCGAGCGACCGCCCCAGCGCAAAGGCCCCCGCACACAGCACCACCAGCGCCATCACCGCGACGAGGAGAAACCGGCGCGGAACGGCCGAACCACGAGGAAGCGCGGGCATTTCGCTGACACCGACGGGGCGCACGGGGCGCAGTCCGTAAATGCCCGAGGGAATCTCCAGTCTCAGGGCATCGGCCCCGGGCTCCTGACGAGAATAGTAATCGTCGATTTTTTTGCGCAGCCGATGCACATAAACGCGCACCGTGGCGTCGTCAGCGTCGTTTTGCGCCTCTCCGAACACCGCCACGGCGATGTCTGCCTGGCTGGCTGATTCGGCATCGGGGCCGCGTTCGGCAAGGTAATCGAACAGGTCACGCAAGCGCCCGTTACGCCCCGCTACACCAGCAGCGCGCAGGCGTTCAACCTCTTCCTTGTAACCTGCGTTACAGTCCGACACAGCGTCGGTCATGACCTCTTCCTCACCTAAATTTGGCGCTGTAACGCGCCTGTTACGAGGGGATTACCGTAATTCGGCTGGCCACAGCAAGGGCTCTCGGCAATGCCTTGAGCATGATAAGAGAGGATATTGCCCAAAGGGCCCGCACGCTCGCCACGACAGCTTCAGCGATTGCGCTGAGCCTGCCATTTGTGGCCCATGCGCAGGACGGCAACCAACCGGATACCGCCCATGCGGATGTCGGCCATACAAAGAAGGACGACAAGAAGCCGGAGCGCGACGCGCCGGTTGCAGTCAACGACAGCAATGTCGTCCGCGATACCACCACCGGCGACATCATCTACGTGTTCGGCCGCGGCGAGCGCCGCATCGGCACCGCCGGTGCTGCCAGCGAAGGCGGCGTGGCAGGGGCTGACATCGAAGTGCGGCCCTTCCTCCGCCCCGGCGAGCTGCTCGAGGCGACCCCCGGCCTGATCGCCACCCAGCACTCGGGCGGCGGCAAGGCCAACCAGTTCTTCCTGCGCGGGTTCAACCTCGATCATGGCACCGACCTGTCGCTCTATATCGACGACATGCCGATGAACTTTCGCACCCACGGCCACGGGCAGGGCTATCTCGACGTCAACGGGCTGATCCCCGAGACCGTGCAGCGGGTCGACTTCCGCAAGGGGCCCTACCGCGCCGACACCGGCGATTTCAGCTTCGTCGGCACGACGATGATCACGACGTATGACCGGCTGCAGCCCTTCGCCACCGCCGAAGTCGGCTCCTATGGCTACCGCCGGTTCGTCGCTGGCGGATCGGTTCCGCTCGCGGGCGGCGACCTTCTCGCAGTCGGCCAGGTCAAGCTGAACGACGGGCCCTGGGAACTGCCGGAGGACTTCACCGGCGTGTCGGGCCTCATCAAGTATTCGCGCCCGCTCGGCGACGGCGACATCCAGGTGTCGCTCAACCTCTACGATTCGAGCTGGAACCCAACCGAGCAATTGCCCGAGCGCGTGGTCGGCACCCCGCTGTGCGAAGATCGCTTCTGCAGCCTCGATAACACCCTGAGCGGCTTCACCGAGCGGCAGATCCTCACCGCCAACTACCAGTCCGACAGCTGGAAGATCACCGGCTATGTCCAGCACTACAACTGGAGCCTGCTGTCGAATTTTACCTACTTTCTCGAAGACCCGGTCAACGGCGATCAGCTGCGCCAGTACGATGCCCTGTGGACTTACGGCGGACGGCTTGAGCATACCGCGCAGCTTTCCGACATCTTCTCGCTGCGTGTCGGCGTGGAGGGCCGCTATGACGACATTTCGCGCGTCGGGCTCGACGAGACGATCAAGGGTGAGAAGGAATTCAGCGTCGGCGCCTTCGCGGTCGATGAGAAATCGGCCGGTCTCTATGCCGAGGCCATCGCGCGCCCAATCGATGGCCTGATGCTGATCGGCGGGCTGCGACAGGATTTCTACAACTTCCGCACCAAGGCGCTCGAAGGCGCCGCAAGCTGGGACGGCGACGTTTCGGACGAAGCCTTCGGCGTGAAGTTCGGCGCAAACTACGAGGTGGTGCCGGGTATCGCCGTCTTCGCGAACTACGGTGAGGGTTTCCATTCCAACGACGCGCGCGGCGTGACCTCGCCGACCGATCCCGCCCCCGGCCTCGTCGAGGGCGACTTCGAGGAACTGGGCCTGCGTTTCGAACGCGGCGGACTGATCTTCTCGGGTGTCTACTGGTGGTCAAGCATCGAGAGCGAATTGATCTACGTTGGCGATGCGGGCGCGGTTGAACCCTCAGACCCAAGCAAGCGGCACGGTTACGAACTGACCGCCTTCTACAAGCCGAACAACTGGCTCGCGCTTGATGCGGTGTGGACCGGTAGCACGGCACGCATCGTGGGCCTGCCCGACGGCGAAGACTACGTTCCCGGCGCGCTCGAAAGCTCGGGCGAACTGGGTGTCTCGGCGATCTTCCCCGAGTTCAACGCCGCCGCCCGGCTGCGTTATCTCGGCCCCCACGCGCTGATCGAGGACAACAGCCAGCGCGGTTCGCCGACGCTGCTGGTGAACCTGCGCACCGCCTGGACGCCGCGCAATCTCGCCGGTTTCGAGATCTACGCCGAATTGCTCAATGCGCTAAATTCGGACGATGACGACATCGATTACTATTACGAGACCCGCTTCCCCGGCGAACCGGCCGAAGGTGTGCTCGGACGCAACAGCCGCATCGTGGAGCCGCGCCAGCTGCGCGTCGGCATTACCAAGCGGTTCTGACTCGTTCCCCGCGGCGAAGGTCCCAATTGCGGTGGGAACTTCGCCAATTGATGCCCGCCCGTCCTCCTACCTCCCTGGGACGGGCGGGCTTTCTTTTGTGGCGGCGGTTCGCAGCTAGTCCATGTAGCCGGTCATCACGAACTTCTGCACCCGGCGTCCGGTGCTCACCTCGCTGGTGTAGATGTTGCCTTCGCTGTCGACATCGAGCGAGTGCAGCCAGATGAACTCGCCGGGATAGCGCCCGTTCTTGCCGAAGCTGCCGAGCACCTCGTGCGTTTCGCGCAGCAGGATCCACACCCGCCCGTTCATCATGTCGGCCACGTAGACATATTTGCCATCGGGGCTGAAGCCGACGTCGGTGGCAGAGCGGGTGCCGCCGGTTTCGCCCGCGATCACGAGGTTCTGCACGAAGTCGATCCCGTCCCCCGTCTCGCGGAAAATCTGCACGCGGTTGTTGCGCCGGTCGCAGACGTAGATCGTATCCTCCGGCCCGCGCACCACGCAGTGGACGATATCTCCGAAGTTCTCGCCCTCGGGCTGCGGGCCGCCATCGCCGGTGCTGGTGGCCTGGCTCTGGTCGAAGTCGCCCTCGCGCACGGGGGCCAGCGGCGGCTTGCCCCAGGCACCGAACAGCTGCTCGAACGCGAAGCCCCCCTCGCCTTCATCGAGGAACGCGATCACCCGCTTGTTGGCGTAGCCATCCGCGAGCAGCACGGAGCCTGCCGCCGAGCTGATATCAGCCGGCAGGCCGAGCAGCCTTTCGGAGAAATTGCCGCCGGTCTGCTCGCGCAGGCCGATCTGGCCGAGATAGTCCCCAGCGGGCGAGAACTTGAGCGCGGCATGGTCACCTGCGCCGTTGCCGCCGATCCACACGTTGCCATCATCGTCGACGAACAGGCCATGCGTATTGGCCGGCCACTGGTTGACGCCATCGATCATGGGCGCGCTGTCCGGGCCGCCCCATTCGGCCACGATCCGTCCCTCGGTGTCGAGCCGCAACACCGGCGACGGCGTACGGCAGCAGGCAAGCGCCTCGCCGCTGTCGAGGCCAAGGTCCGTGCCCCCGAGCGAATGCGGACGCTGCGTCAGCCAGACATGACCATCCGGCCCCACCGCGAGGCCCGAGACCTGCCCCAGCATCTGGTCTTCGGGCAGGCGTGGCCAGGCAGCATCGGCCTTGAACACAGGGATGGGATGCGCGTCGCTCACCCTCGAGCTGGAGATATCAACCAGTGTCTCAGCCCCAGCCGGCAGCGCCAGCGAAGCCGCAACCCCGGCGAACAGCACCTTCGTCAATCGACGCATCATCCCTCTCCTGTCTATTCGAGCCTCACGAGAGGCTGTCGATCACCTCCGGCAATGCCGCCGCATAGCGCTCCACATCGGGCAGCCGCCCGGTGCTGACGCGCGAATATTGCGTCCAGGGGCCATAGGCACCGCGGATCAGGATGCCCCGTTCCGCCATCGCCGCACGCACCTTTTCGGCGTCAGGCACCTCGACGAACACGAAGTTGGTCTGGCTCGGCAGGGCAGTGAGACCAGCGGTGGCCACGGCATCGAGAATCATCTCACGGCCTTCGAGAATCATCGCCTTGCTGCGGTCGAGGAAGCCGAAGTCGTTGTAGCTGGCGATGGCGGCGGAAAGGCCCGAAACATTGCCGCCGAAGCTCATTAGATAGCCCGAGATGCGCTCGGCGTTCTCTTCGCTGGTCAGGGCATAGCCCACGCGCATCCCGGCCATGCCGTAGATCTTCGAGAAGGTGCGGCACACGATGATGTCATGCCCGTCGCGCACCAGATCGATCACCGTATTGCCATCGGGATCGTCGGTCAGCTCGTTGTAGGCTTCGTCGATCAGAAGCGTAGCGTGCGGCGTCACCTGGGCTGCGAGCGCGCGCAGCTCGGCCTGGGGGATCACCATGCCGGTGGGGTTGTTGGGATTGCAGATCTGCACCAACGACACATCATCACCGAAGGCCGCTCCAATCCCGGCCACGTCGACCTGCATCGTCGGGGTGAGCGGGATGCGGGTGGCCGAAGCGCCCTTGGCCTCGCCATATTTCACCGTCGTATCCCAGAACAGGCCGGGGCACACGATCTTGCCCTGGCTGCCCCAGGCCAGCGCGATGGCGCAAAGTATCTCGGTCGAGCCGCTGCCCATCACCACCTGCTTCGGGCTCACCCCGTGGCGTTCGGCGATCATGTCGGTGATGTAGGAGACGCCCCCGTCGGCATAGTAGCAGCCCTTCACCGAGGTGTCGGTGATGGCCGCCAGCGCGCTTGGCGCGGGGCCATAGGGGTTTTCGTTGCGCGCCAGCAGCGCGATTTCGGGCTTGGGCCCGAAGTGGCTGCTCACCCCGGCTGCAGCCGCTGGCAGAACGGCCTGAGCCGATGAAGCCCCTGCGAGCCCCGTCAGCGCGGCCGATCCGGCCAGAAATCCTCGGCGTGATGCGTGCATGGTCTGTCTCCTGTTAGCGCGTTTACTCCTCGCCCCCTGCGGACACTCAGGCGTGTGTTATCATCGTTACGCCCACGAAAATCAGGTAGATGCCGAAGACCCGCCGCAGCAGCCCCTCGCTCAGCTTGTGCGCCATGGCGACGCCCAGCGGCGCGCACAGCACCGAGGTGACGATCACCACCGCGGCCGCGGCCCAGTTCACGTAACCGATCGAGCCCCAGGGCAGCCCCGGCTCACCCCAGCCAATGATCATGAAGCCGATGGTGCCCGGTACGGCGATGATCGCGCCCATGCCCGAGGCGGTGCCAATAGCGCGGTGAATACCGTTGCCGCACACGCTCATCACCACGGTGGTGATCGTGCCCCCGCCGATCCCCAACAGCGCCGAGACCAGCCCCAGCGACCCGGCCAGCCCCGCCCGCGCCGCGCCTTGCGGCATGGCCAGCATCATCGTGCTGGTGCGGAACTTGGGAGCGAGGAAGTAGATCGCGAAGGCAAACACGCCGACCGCGAAGATGATCGCCAGCGTTTCGGACGTGACCCGCCCCGCAATCAGCGCGCCCAGAACCGTGCCACTTGCAACCCAAGGCGCCCAGGTCTTGAGCACATCGAGATCCACCGCCCCGCGTGCGGCATGGCTTTTGACCGCCCGCACCGAGGTGAAGATGATGGTCGCCAACGACGTGCCCACCGCAACATGGGTAAGTTGGTCAGGCCGAGCGCCCAGCAGCGGCAGAATCAAAACCAGCGCCGGAACGACCACGAAGCCACCGCCGATCCCGAATAGCCCCCCGGCAAAGCCCGCCCCGGCTCCGGCCCCGAGCAGGGCGAGGAGCGGCAGAAGGAGTTCCGATGACAAAATCACGAGCGCAGCTATAGCATTTTTAGAACAAAAGCGGAGAGTAAACTGAATTATTCAAATGAAATCACATCAATTTGCAGCATATCACGCAAAACACCCCCTATAGCGACGCATATCGCCTCTGAGGTCACGGAACTGGTCGTCGGACTTGCGATTTCCAACCTCGCTCGGCACCAAGCCATTGCATCGCCTGCGGCTTTTCGCGCATAGCGCAGGGGAACAGGCTGGCCGCCCCGGCGCGCGCCATCAGGACAATCGAAGGAGAAACGTCCGAATGATCCTCTCCACCCGCATGATTGAGAAGGTCTGGGGCCGCGATCACCTGCCCGCGCCGTTCTCCGCGCCGGACGGACAACGGATCGGCGAGGTCTGGTTCGATCCGCCTGCCGCACTCGACCGGATGCTGGTCAAATATATCTTCACTTCGGAGAAGCTCTCGGTCCAGTGCCACCCCTCCGACGAGCAGACGCTCGCAATGGGGCTTGGCACGCAGGGCAAGGAAGAGTGCTGGCTGGTCGTCGATGCCGAACCGGGAGCCACACTGGGCATCGGTTTCGACGAACCATTGGGCAGCGATGCAATGCTTGCGGCAGCTGAAGACGGCAGCATCGAGGGCTTGATGACCTGGCATAAGGTGAAGGCGGGCGACTTCTTCTATATCCCCGCCAACACCGTCCATGTGATCGGACCGGGCTGCACAATTATCGAGATCCAGCAGAACTCGGACATTACCTATCGTCTCTACGACTATGGCCGCCCGCGCGAGCTGCATCTGAAAGAAGGCGCGAAAGTGGCGCTCGGCGAGCGCTACGACCTTGCCGCGAACAGCACCTATGTCGGGCACGGTTCGGATGTGAATCTCGTAGACGGTCCGTTCTTCCGGCTCGACCAGCTGGCCGGTGCGCCAGATGCGGCGATTTCGGCGCGCTATCGCGGGCCGCTGTTCGTCATCCCGCGTGAAGGCGACGTCGTGGTCGATGGCGAGACAGTCAGCCCCGGTCAGTGCGCACTGGCGATGGAGATCGACGCGGTGCAGTTCGCCGATCGTGGCACCTGCCTGATCACGCAGCCGATGTCGGGCTGATCACTCTGGGCAAACCAGAGCAGCAGGACCAGCCGATGTCAGTGCACCATGCCGCGCCAGCCTCGCCCCGCGAGCGCTTTCACGCGCTCGATGGCGCGCGTGCGATCATGCTGCTGCTCGGCATCCCGTTCCACACCGCTGCCATGTACACCCTCAAGGGCGGCTGGCTCGTCGATGCGCATCAGCCATCCTTCCTCGCCAGCCTGATCTCGGCTCTCGTGCATTCGTTCCGCATGCCGGGCTTCTTCATCCTCGCCGGGTTCTTTGCCGCCATGCTGCTGGCGCGGCGGCCTGCCGGGCAGTGGCTGACCAGCCGGGTCAAGCGCCTGTTGGTGCCCTTCGCCAGTTCGCTGCTGCTGCTTGGCGGTTGGGAGGTGTACTGGATGGGCACGAGCCAAGGCCTCGAACCAGCGGCAGCTGTCGCCTGGACACTCGATCATTTTCCGGGCCGCTGGGTCAACCATCGCTGGTTCCTGATCGTCCTGTTTGCATACTGCACCGCCATAGCCGCGCTCTTTCCTGCGCTCGCCGCCAGCCCACCCTTGCGGGCAGGCTGGCGCTGGCTTGGTCCCGTTCGATTGCTGGTGCTGCTGGTGGCGCTGCCGATCGCCGCCCAGTACCTCACCGCCGAACTGGGTACGCTGCTGCCGCGCGGGGAGACGAGAGTAAACCTGCAGCGCACCGTGATGTTTGCACCCTATTTCCTGATCGGCGCACTGGCCTTTGGCGACAGCCGGCTGGCCCAACTGGTGTTCCGCCCCGCCCTTGTCCTGAGGGTCGCTGGCGCCTTGCTGCTGCTGACATATTGCATTCTCACGCTGGCCTTTGGCGATTTCCTCTCCACCACCGGATTTCCGCGCATGTTGACCCGGCCGCTCGCCTTCTCGGTCACTGCGCTGGCAGGCGTGTTCGTATCCTCGCTGTTCTTCTATTATGTCGGCAAGCTCTTCGCGAAAGGGCACGCGGGCGTGCGCTATTTCGTTGCTGCGTCGCTGGTGATCTACCTGTTTCACGAGGTGTTCCTGTTGCCACTCGGCGTGGCATTCCGCCAGGTTGACTGGCCTGCTGAGGTCGAGATGCTGGCCATCGCCAGCGCCACGCTGGCGGGAACAGTGCTGGTGTTCGAGGCGATCCGCCGGTCGGCCTGGCTGAGCTTCCTGTTCAACGGCGGCCCCGCCAGCCCGGCCCAGCCCCCCGCCTTCGTGCTCACCCACAGGTTCCGCCAAGGGTTGAAGGGCAACACCTTGGCCAACCGGGAACGCCCAGCAGTGCCCCCGCGTATGTTGATCTGAAGCAACAAAACCAGCATTGTGAATTTAACTTGTTGCAAAATGCATTTCCTCGTGGAACGGTCTGAACAATGGCAAACGTATTTGGAGTGGGTGATCTGGACTGGGGTGTTCTCTCAAAATCGGTCGGGCCGAGAATCCGGCTGCTGCGCAACAATCTGAACGCACGATCCATTGCCGCCTCGGAGCCGTTCGGTCTGCCAACGGGATCGCTCACGATCATGTCGCTGATCGCCCGCAACCCGGGCAGCTCGCAGAAAGAGCTGGCCGACAAGGCAGGCATCACCGGCCCCGGCCTGGTCAGCCTCGTCGATGAGCTTGAAAAGCGCGAGCTGGTCCGGCGTGACCGCTCGACCGCCGACCGCCGACGCAACATGCTCGTGCTGACCGAAAAGGGCGAGGAGACGGTCGAAGAGTTGTTCAAGGTGGTGTCGCAGATCGAGGCGCCGATCCGCGAAGAGCTTAGCCCGCAGGAACTGGACCAGCTGATCGGGCTGATCGACCGGGCGCTCAAGGCCCTTGGCGAAGGTTGAACACCCGGCCGTTCCACCGGCCATTAATTCGTTTGTTTAAATAATCATTGTTGTGCTAACAAACTCCTCAGCGCGAGCGCGGGCGATTCCGTCTGCTGCCCGTCATCGAGGAGGGACCATTGCAGAGATTGATCCTGGCCGGCGCCGCCGCTTTGCTTGCTTCGAGCGCACTGGCACAGAGCCAGACCGTCACCACGCCGGAGGGCGCAGAACTGCAGGTCGCGCAAGACCTGCGCTATGCGCCCGGCGCGCTTACCGAAGCGCAGTTGCAAGCATCCACGCGCGACCTGTTCGTGCAGGATTCGATGAACGTGTTCCGCCGCTTTGCGCGCGACAAGACCGCCGAAATGGTCAAGTTCTACACCGAGGCGCTGGCGCTCCGGTCGCTCCAGCCGATCCAGCTGACCGCAAGCCAGCAGATGATCCTGACGGGCGTCGGGAGCGGGCAGATCAAGCTCGCGGCAGGCGAACAGGGCGGGCAGAGCTACGACCTGTCGGGCGGTGTGACGGGTGGCACGGGCATCCGTTTCTTCACCCTGACCTATCCCGATGCGGCCACCGTCGCCCGCCGCTTTGCAGATGCGGGCTTCCAGCTCACCACCTTCGTCGATCAGGGTGACGGGACGCAGGCTGCGCTGGCCACCGATCCGGGTGGTTTCCCGATCGAGATCGTGATCCGGCCCGGCGCGAAGGACAACGCCAACGACGGGGTCGGCGTGGGCATTGCCGTCTCCAACCTTGAGGCCAGCCGTGCCTATTATCGCGAATTCGTGGGGCTCGACGAGCTGCCTCCGGTCGAGGATGTGCTGCTCGGCATCACGAAGTATCCCTATCGCCACGGCGAAACCACGCTTTATCTTTATGAGGTCGGGCCGGGTCTGCCCGCCAATACCGGCAGCGCGGGCATCCAGTATGTCGTCAGCGATGCGCCCTTCGTCGATGCCAAGGCAGCGCACCGGGGCATCGAGGTGCTGAACCCGCTCAACCGCCTGCGCGGGTTCGATCTCGTCACCGTGTGGCTTTACGATCCGGACCATGTGACCAACTATTTCGCGCAAGTCGGCCCCTCCAGCCGCACCGCACAGGCGCGCGAAGAGGCTTCGCTCACGCAGCTGCCGCCGATCCCGCGCGACTTCCAGCCCACGCAGACAAGCTGGGGCGAGCCCGACTTCCGCGGCGGTTGGCCGATCGATCACCTCAACGGCACGCCCTATCAACGGCCCGAGGACCAGGGCAATCGCGTGTTCCTGACCGACGAGGAATATCAGGCCAAGGTCGAGCGGCTTCAGACCCTGCGCGATCGCTACGATGCCGAGGACGAAGGTGGCACCATGGGCCAGGGACACTGGACCGAGATGGGCGATGCCAACCGCCGCACCTCTTTCCTCACCGTGCCCGAGAACGGCCGCGTTCCGCCCAAGACCGAAGTGGGCCAGCGCAATGCCGATGCCATGCGCTCGAGCTGGCGCACAGGACAGAGCTTTGCCAGCTGGACCGACTTCGACAGCTGGGACCGCTGCATCACGCGCGGCCTGCCCACTTCGATGTTCCCGGGCATGTACAACAACGGGATTCGCATCTTCCAGTCACCCGGCATGGTCGCCATGCAGCTGGAGATGATCCACGAAGTGCGCCTGATCCCGACCGACGGGCGTGCCCCGATCCCGGCGCAGATCGGCAACTGGATGGGCGAAAGCCGCGGGCACTGGGACGGCGACAACCGGCTGGTGATCGAGACCACCAACTTCCGCCCCGGCCCCTCGGCCACCAGCATCGTCACCAGCGGCTCGCCCCGCTTCAACGATAGCCCGGTCAGCACCGAGGCACGGTTGGTCGAGACCCTGACGATGACCGGCGAGAACTCGATCGTCTACGAAATGCTGTTCACCGATCCGGTCAACTACACCGCCCCCTGGGGCGCACGGACCGACTGGGTGCGCGACGACGACTACGAACAGTTCGAATATGCCTGCCACGAAGGCAACGTGCAGATTCGCAACTACATCAATGCCGACAAGGCAGCGCGCGAAGGGGCCGAAAGCGGCGAATGACCCGGCGGCGCGGTGCGCGGTCCTAGCGGACGCGCACCACCCGCACCGCGCGCTGGCCATCGGCATAGAGGCGATAGCTGCCAAGCGCACCGCGCTCGATCCGCACTTCAGAACGCGGACCGGGCGGGAAGTAGGACAGGCCCATGCTTTCGGAAAAGCGCCACTGGCTGCCATCTTCCAGCGTTAGCAGGTAAAGCCGCGGCTCGACTTCTTCGGCGCGGCTGACCCGCCGGACGATCTCGTCAGCGCCCCGGTTGTCGCGCTCAGCCTGCCGCACCTCGGGCAGGTTCTCCGCGCCGAAGTCGTTCGCGACCGGTGCCGCTGGAACCGGAGCCTGCGATGGGCGCGACTCTGGCCCGCGCGCCGGAGGCGCTGCACGGGGCGCGATGGTGTTGTCGTAGCAGGTAACGCGCGCTGCGATGTCGTCGATCTGCGCACAGGCCCGCATGATGATGACGATCGCGCGATAGTCCTCATCCTGCGCCTGAACTGGCGAACCAACCACTGCCATCATCGCGGCCGCCGCCCCCGCTGCACCCAGTGTTTTCATGATATCCATCCTTCATGACGCCAGCCCGATGAGGCAAAGAAGTTGGCGGCGGAGTGCCAGGGAGCATCCTCCGCCGCCGATCTGGCCAAGAGGGCGAACCGAACCGTCACACCCCGGTCCGCCACCTTCGGTCAGAAGTTGACGTTCACCCCAACAAAGAAGCGCCGTCCGAGCACATCGTACTGCCCGGCGTTGTAGGGATTGGCAGCCCGGCCGAAGCGCGGCGTGCCGTCACCCACCACATCGTCAATGTAGTAGCCGACATAGGGCGGCCGCTTGTTGAACAGATTGTCGATGCCGCCCCGGAGGGTGACGTTGTCGAGTATGTCGAGCCGGGCGTTAAGGTTGAACAGGTCGTAAGCCGGAGCCCCAGCCACCGTGGTGTTGGAGTCGGTGGCGGACTGCGCCGCATCGACGGCAGGCTTATGCTGCCACTGCAACCCGATCGAGCCGATACCGAAGTTGTAGCTGGCGCGGGTAAACAGCTTCCAGCGATAGGACCCGGCATTGGTGCCGACCTGCCCGCCGCCAAGCGTACCGGCATAGTCGATCAACGGCAGCACCTCCTGATCGGTGGTGGTGGCGAACCTGTCGAGATAGTTGAGGTTCACGTTGAGGCCGAAGCTGCCCGGAAGGCCAATGCCGACATCGGCAAAACGCACCGCCCAGTCCATCTGCACATCGACGCCCGCCGTCTCCACCGCGCCGAGGTTGGCATAGTTGATGGTCACGACCTGCACGCTGCCATCCACCTTGTCGCGCTCGATCCGCTGGCAGGCGTCGTTGAGCGAGAAGTTCGGGTTGAACTCGGTGGTGAAGCACTGGCGGAACACCGAATCGATGCCCTGCTGCGAAATGCCGTCGACCAGGCTGATGTTGTAGTAGTCGACCGCCAACCGCAGGCGCGACAGCCACGGGTTGTCGGTCGGCGCCTCGAACACCGCGCCGATGGTGTAGGTCGTGGCCGTTTCCTCCTGCAGGCCGTTGGCCCCCGCCAGCAGCGAAGTGATCAGCTGGCTGCCGAGCGGATATTCCGCATCGGGCCGCGCTGGGTCGTAGTAGGTCGCCGCGCCATCGCTCCCCATCAGTTGCTCGCACAGCGAACGCACTTGCGAAGCCGTGCCATTGGTATTGAGGTTGGGGTTGGCCGAATAGTTGCCCACCAGCGCCGGACTGGTGTTGTTGGTAATCGAGCACGGATCGCCATCGGATGCGTTGGCAAGCGTGTTGGTGCGCGCGGTAAACAGCTCGCCCAGGTTGGGCGCGCGGCTGGCCCGCTGATAGCCGCCCCGGAAGCGCAGGAAATAGACCGGAGCCCATTCGCCGTTGAGCTTGAAGGTGCTGATCCCGCCCACCGAATCGTAGTCCGAATAGCGGTAGCCGAGATCGAGGTTCAGCTCCTCGAAGAACGGCACGCCCGATACGATCGGCACGAACAGCTCTCCGTAGATCTCGCGCACAGCGGTCGAACCCGAGGTGCTCGCCTGCGGGAAAGTGGTCGACGTCTCGTAGAACGAAGAGCCTTCGAAGGCCGAACTGTCCGACGTGAACTCGATGCTGTTCTTGCGGTAGGTCGCGCCCACCGCGAACCGGAGCTGGCCGCCCGGCAATTCGAACAACCCGCCCTGCAGGTTCGCTTCCACCAGATCCTGCCCGATGCGGTTTTCGAACTGGGTGTCGGTGCTGGTGGCCGTGTCGCAATCCGAGCTGAAGGCCGAATTGATGATATAGGGGCTGAGGCCCGTCTCGCAGGAAGCGGTCGAACCATAGCGCGCGCCGTTGTTGCCGAGCGCGAAGAAGTTCTGGCCATAGTTGGGCGAGGTCAGGATCGTACGGAAACGTTCGAGCGATACGAGGCCGACAAGGTTGGTCTTGGCGACGGTTTCCCCGTGCGATCCGATGACGTCCCAGGTCCAGTCGGTGCCCGGCACTTCGCCCTCGAAGCCGAGCTGAACCTGGAAGGTGTTGTTGAACGCGTTGACCCCGCGCCGACCAAAGCCATCAAGCGAGTAGTTGGCGGTCCACGGCGCATCGGGATCGTCACGGCTGAGCAGCAACGCCTCGATCGCGGCGGGAACAGGGAACACCTGCCGATTGGTACAGCCACCAACCGGCCCGCAATCGAGGCCATAGCGGCCGCCCGCCATGAAGTCGGGGTTGGTGGGGTTGTCGGTCAGATCGTTCGGCGTGCCATCGGGCAGTACCGAGCTGATCTTGAAGTTGGCCGTATCGGGCGCATAGGGCGAGCCGGTGTAAGTCTCGTCGTTGAACGGGATCTGCGTGCCGGTCGAGCTGAGCAGCACGGTATTGAAGGACACCGAACGGGTTTCCGTGCGGGCAAAATAGGCCTGACTGGTGAAGTTGATCCAGTCGCTGATCTCGTAGTCGCCCTGCGCGAAGAACGAATAGCGTTCCTGCGGCGAGGAGAGGATGCGATCGGGATTGTTCTGCTCCAGCAGGCCGGTGTCGATCAGCTTCTGCCCGTTGGGATCGAACGTGCCCTGATAGTTGAGCAGCAGCGGATAGTAGGTCCCGCCCTGCGTGGTCGAGGTGTTCACCCACAGCGAGCCGTCATCGTTGAAATAGAGCGGGCTGTTGCGGCCGATGTTCACCCCGGCAGGCAGGTCCGAAAAGTAGGAATTGAGCAGGGCCTGATCGAAGCCGTTGGCCGAGCTGTTCGAGGTGATGTAGTTTTCCGAGAGGAAGAACTCCTCGCCGCGCACGGTGGGATCGGCCCGCGCATCCTGATAGGATTTGCGCTGACTGCGCAGCAATTGCTCGCGCTTGTAATACTCCGCGCCCAGCATCACCGAACCGCGACCGCCATCGAGCGCGGCGCCGACCAGGGTCGAAACGCGGTATTCCTCGCCGCCCCCCTGCGGTGAGAACGAAACCTGCGCATCCATGTCGACGCCGGTAAAGTCCTCCTTGAGGATGAAATTGACCACACCGCCCACGGCGTCGGCGCCATAAGTCGAAGAGGCACCGCCAGTGATGACTTCCACCCGGCTGATCGCCGCCGAGGGAATCGAGTTGATGTCGATCACCCCGGTGCCGTTGATCGGCGTGGCCCGGCGGCCATTCAGCAGCACGAGGTTCCGGTTCGCACCGAGCTGGCGCAGGCTGACGGTCGAAATGCCCGGGGTATCGTTGGCATTGGGCTGAATCCCCGCGGTGTCGAACTGGGTGAGTGCGGGGCTGAACTGCGGCAGCTTGTTGAGGTTCGCCTCCAGGTTCACCGCCGAGCTTTGTTCGATCACATCGGCATCGACAGAAACGATCGGGCTGGTTGCGGTATAGTCGGGCCGGGCAATGCGCGAGCCAGTCACCACGATCCGAGCCTGATCGCTGGCACGCTCTGCCTGTTCCTCGCCTTCATCGTTCGACTGCCCCATGGCCGGGGCCGACAGCATGGCGATTCCTGCGGTGCTCGCGAGCATGACGTGCCGCAAGCGGTCCAAATTCACTTTCCTCATGTGCACTCTCCCCCAATGATCCCGGACGTTGCGCCGGTGATTTTCATTGTTTTTCAGCCGCCTACCCACGGCAGACGGTGCCATCTGGGAAGGGACCTACTACCCGATTTAGAATCGATTAGTATTCTCATCATATACAATAATATGACTCACACAATAATGGTTAGTATTTAGACTAATTAGCAGGGTATTTTTCTTGCCCCTGCTGGGCGCGCACTTGCGGGTAAACCGGGCGCGCGGTAAGCGCTTAGTACTGGCGGGTGGGCCGTGCTGATGCCGCAGTTCTGTCTCGCCAGTTATTTCGAGGAATCCCAGTGCCTTATCACAAGACCAGCACGTCGTTTGAAACCTACAAGCAGGGTGGCACCACCCGCGAAATCCGCATGCTCGTGGACATGGTCCTGCTGGTGCGGGGCTTCCGCAGCAAGGTAGACGAGGAACTGCGCAAGATCGGGCAGAGCGCGGCGCGGATGGAAACGCTTGCCGCCATCCTCAACATGCAGGGCGACAAATCGCAGAGCGACGTTGCCCGGCGGCTGCGCATCGAGGGGGCCACGGTCACCCGGATGATCGACATTCTGAGCAAGGAAGGCCTGGTCGAGCGCACCCCCGATCCGGGCGACCGCAGGGTCAACCTGCTATCGCTGACCCCGGAGGGCGTAGACACGGTGGAGCGTATCTTCACCATCTACGATCGCGTGCGCGGGCATCTGCTCGAAGGCATGTCCGACGAACAGATCGACGAGATTACCGTCGTGATCGAAAACATGATCGGCCGCCTCGACGAGCCCTATGCCGACGACGTCACGATCGAACCGCTGCCGCCGCGCGATCGCAAGGCCGCTCGCGGCAAATCGGGCGCCTGATCGCCGCGCCCCAACCCTCGCCTAACCCGCGATAAGATCGGCCGCCTTTTCCGCAATCATCACCGTGGGGGCGTGGGTGTTGCCGCGGATGATCGTGGGCATGATCGAAGCATCGGCGACACGCAGGCCCGCCACGCCCTTCACCCGCAATTCGCTGTCGACCACCGCCCCCATGGCGCAGGTGCCAACCGGGTGACCGGCGCTGATCAGCGAGCTCTTGAGCCAGCCTTCAATCGCGTCGTCGGTGTCCGCATCCGGTCCGGGTGCCAGCTCGAAGGCCGTGACCTTCCCCGCCGCCTCGGTCGCGAAGAAGCGGCGAGTGAAACGAAAGCCCCGCAGCAACCGCTCGCGGTCACCAGATGCCGTCATGAAGTTGAACTGGACCTTCGGCAGCGCAGCCGGATCGCCGCTCGCCAGCGTGACTTCGCCCCGGCTTTCAGGATCGAGCAGGATCGCCCCGCAGCTGAACATCGGCGTGGGCGGCTTGCGCCACAGCGGGAACCATGGCCGCGCGTCGTAGCCCGAATGGACCACCTGGAACTGAATATCGGGCCGCGCCTGATCCTCGCCCGACCGGACGAATCCTTGCACTGACATCGGGCTCTGGCTCAGTTGGCCAGTACCGCCGAGTTCCCACTTGAGGTAGTTGAGCACCAGCCGGTCAAGCCGGATCTGACGGTTGAAGTCGATATCGACCGAGGCCTTGTAGAGCGTCATCGCAATCGGATGGTCCTGCAGGTTCTGGCCCACGCCCGGCAGATCGTGCGCCACCGCAATGCCGTGCTGCTGAAGCGCAGCTGCGGGGCCGATGCCGGATAGCATCAGCAACTGCGGGCTGCCGAACGCGCCTCCGCACAGGATCACCTCGCGCCGTGCGCCGATCTGGACGGTCTCTCCTCCCCGCATCACTTCGAGCCCGGTCGCCCGCCCATCCTCGATCACCACGCGCCGCGCCGGGCAGCCCGAAATCACGCTGAGGTTCGGTCGTCCGGTCACCGGATCGATGAAGGCGCGCACCGTGCTGGCGCGGCGGCCCTTGCGGATCGTGCAATCGGGCATGCCGAAGCCCTCGGGCGCGGGCACGTTGAAATCGGGGCATTCGCTCAGACCCAGCTCACGTGCTGCGCCGAGGAAGGCCGGGGTCAGCACCGGATCGGGGCGCATCGGCGAAACCGCCATTTCCCCGTCGTCGCCATGGACGGGGCCAGCGCCGCGCCAGTTCGCTTCGGAGCGGCGGAACAGCGGCAGAATATCGTCGTAGCCCCAGCCCGGATTTCCCGCATCGCGCCACTGGTCATAGTCCGCAGCCGCGCCGCGAATATACATCGTGCCGTTGATCGAGGAGCAGCCGCCCATCACGCGGCCGCGCGGGATCGGCTGGGTGCGGCCATCAAGGCCCGGATCGGGTTCGGCCTCAAAGCCCCAGCCGAAGCGCGGGTCTGCCGCGGCCTGCATCCAGGTGAGCGGGCTTTCGATCAGCAGGTCGCGTGTGTCGCCCCCCGCCTCGATCAGTGCCACCCGGCATGCCGGATCGGCGCTCAGCCGATTGGCCAGCACACAGCCGGCACTCCCGGCACCCACGATAATGTAGTCGAACTGTTCCACGTTTCCTGCCGCTCAGTCAGCCTCTCAAGCTGGCAGGACTAGCGCATTGTAACGCTCGTGAGAATGGGGTGCTTGACGCATCAGGCCACTAGGCAGCCTGAGCTGATAGCTCCGGTCGCCGGTGCATGGCCGGCGACCGGATGCTGAAATCAGATCGGGTAGTGGCCCGCCTCGGTCGAGACGGTCACCCAGCGCAGCTCGGTGAAGCTGTCGATCCCGGCCTTGCCGCCGAACCGGCCATAACCCGACTGCTTGACCCCGCCGAACGGCATCTGCGCCTCGTCCGACACGGTCGAGGAGTTGATGTGGCAGATGCCAGCCTGGATCTGCTTGGCCAGACGCAGGCCCTTGGCCACGTCCTTCGTAAAGATCGCGGAGGACAGGCCATATTGCGTGTCGTTGGCCAGCTCGATGGCGTGAGCCTCATCACGAGCGCGGATCATACCAACGACCGGGCCGAAGCTCTCGTCACGGAACAGCTTCATCTCGGGCGTCACCTTGTCGACGAGGTGCGCGGGCATCAGCACGTTGTGCGTGGTTTCACCGCCGGTCAGCAGCTCCGCGCCATGCGAGAGCGCATCGTCGATCAGGCTCTGGCAGTGGTTCACCGTCTTGGCATCGACCACCGCGCCCAGCGGCGTGGTGCCTTCGGTCGGGTCGCCCACCGGCATCGATTCGACCTTGGCCTTGAACTTGGCGGCGAACTCGTCGGCCACCGCTTCTTCAACGATGATCCGCTCGGTGCTCATGCAAATCTGGCCCTGGTTCATATAGGCACCGAAGGCCGCAGCCTTCACCGCCTCATCGAGATCGGCATCGGCCAGGATCACCATCGGTGCCTTGCCGCCCAGCTCAAGCAGGCAGGGCTTCAGGTGCTCAGCCGCACGCTTGGCGATGATCTTGCCCACGGCAGTCGAACCGGTGAAGTTGATACGCTTGACCTCAGGTGCATCGATCAGCGCGCCGACAACCTCGCCCGCATCCTCGGGAGCATTGGTGACGACGTTGACCACGCCTTCGGGGAAGCCGGCCTCGGCAAAGGCCTCGATGATCAGCGCATGGGTGCGCGGGCAGCTTTCGCTCGCCTTGAGGATCACCGCGTTGCCGCAAGCGAGCGGCACCGCGATCGCGCGCACGCCGAGGATGATCGGCGCATTCCACGGCGCAATGCCGAGGATCACGCCCACCGGCTCACGCAGGGCCATGCACAGCTTGCCCGGATAGTCTGACGGGATCACCTCGCCCGAGATCTGGGTGGTGATCGCACCGGCTTCGCGGATCATACCCGCAGCGAGGCCAAGGTTGAACATGGCCCAGCCAGCGGTGGCACCGATCTCGCCCATCATGGCAGCGATGAAGTCGTCCTTCTTCGCCATCAGCGCATCGGCGGCCTTGTTCAGCACCGCGCGCCGCGCGTTCGGCCCCTGTTGCGACCATTCCTCGAACCCGGCCTGCGCCTTGGCTGCTACGGCGGCGATATCGCCGGCCTGCATGGCTTCTGCCGAAGAGGCAGTGGCGCCGGTCATGGGGTTGAGACGTTCGAATTTGGACATGGCATTCCTCCGATTTGTGCGCGCAATGGCTATGTGTGGTGCGTGCGATGGTCCAGCGCGGCACCAATTTCAAGGCGAACTTGCGCGCCGTAACTGCGCAATTTGAGCCCGTCATAATGTTATTAGCTATAACATCTCGCGGAGCCAAGCCGGATCGCCTGTTGCAACCGCTTTCCGCGCAACGGAGAAATTGCCCTGAACGGAGCCCCTATTCGGCGATCAGATCGCCAAGCTCCCAGGCGGTCATGGCCTCGGCGCTTGCATCGCCGGCATAGCCAGCCTGCATCGGGCTGACCGCAATGGCACTGCGATAGACATAGGCCTCGTCGTTCTCCTGACCCGGCTCGGGCGCAGCGGCAACGATGTCAAAGCTCAAGCCCGGCAGCGGCGGCAGTTGCGCGCCCTGTGCCTCGGCCATGGCGCGCATGATCGGCGACGCATCCTCGGCCATGTTCGCGGTGAAGCCGATGGCATAGGTGTTGTAGGTGCCCATCCGCGTGGCACGCCACGGCGCACCGGCGGGCTGATCGGGGAAGTTCACGTTGAGCGCAATGTGCTGCGGCAACAGCGGGCCGTCACCGGCCTTCTCTTCCAGCGCGGCGACCAGCGCGACTGACAGCTCAGCCACTTCCGGCGAAAGCGGATTGGCGAGATCAGCGCCCTCGGTGTTGCTCCCGGCTGACAGGGCAATAGCGGGCAAGCCGCGCAAGGCGGCGAACTGCGCATTGCTGACCGTGCCCGAGGAAATCGCGATCGAGCCGACGTTCTGCCCCTCGTTGGGGCCGGACAGCACGAGATCAGGCGCAGCGTTCCAACGCTCCATCCCGGCCACATCCAGACCGTAGAGCAGCGCCATGATCGGCGTGCCGTCGACATAGTAGAAATCGCCGGCGGGCAGATCAGCGCGGGTCATCGGCCCGGCGGCAGGGCCGCCCGTTTGGGCGGCATCGTTGAGGCACGGCTCGGCAAGCGGCGTGAGCGGCTTGCCAATGTGCAGCGCTGCGCCCTGCCCGCTCTGGTTGCGACACGGCACTGAGACGATCACGTCATGCCCGGCCTCCTTCAGCGCATGGTAAAGCGCGACCACGTTGCTGGTGAGGCCATCGTCATTGGAAACGACGATATTGCGTGCCTCGGCGGCAGCAGGAGCCGCGACGAGCGCAGCGGCGACAAGAAACGAAGCAAGGCGCATCGGAAATCTCCGGGTAGGAATGCAAGAAAAGTGGCGGCCCCCTGTGCGAAGGCCGCCACCGTAACTGGTCTCGATCAGAAGTCGAAACGGATGCCGAACATGTAGCGCGAGCCGATCTGCTCGACCTCGGTGGGATAGCTCGGATCACCATCGTAGGCGGTGTAGATCTCGTCGGTGAGGTTGGCGAGATCGGCATAGACGGTGAGGTGCTCGTTGACCGCATAGCGCAGGGTCACATCGAGGTTCTCGTAAGCGCCGCGGAATTCGCCGTCACCGATGCCGAGACCGCCGATGGTGTCGATGTAGTCCGAGCGCCACTGGTAAGAGACACGCGCCGACAGGCCATACTTCTCGTAGAACACCGCCGTGTTGACGATGGTGTCCGACAGGCCCGGGAACGGCAGGGTCGAGACGACGCCCGCGGCGTTCATCGCGTCGAAGTCGCCATCGAGGAAGGTGACGTTGCCCTGCACGCCGAAGCCGCTGAGCGGACCGGGCAGGAAATCGAACTGATGCTCGAGGTTGAGTTCCACACCCATGACCTTGCCGTCGAGCCCGTTGAACTGCGCGCCGAGCATGTAGCCCGAACGATCGACGCCGCCCGAGTTGAACACATCGGTGCCGACCGGGCGCGAGTCGCCGTAGAGCACGTCTTCGACATAGCGGTAGAAGCCCGAGATCGAGACGATGCCGTTGCTCGGCAGGTAGTATTCGATGCTGGCATCGGCGCCCCAGGTATATTCGGGACGCAGGCCCGGATTACCCGCCGAGACGGTCTCGCTGGTGTCGTTGATCGACGAACCAACCCGCAGCGCCGCATAGGCCGGGCGGGCCGTGCCGCGCAGGCCGGCAAGGCGGACAACCACATCGTCGGTGACATTGTAGCGCAGGTTCACGCTCGGGAAGATGTCGAAATAGTCCTGGCTCACGGTAAGCGGAGTCAGGGTGCCATCGATGTTGGCCGTGCCCTTGCTGGTGATCTCGTAATATTCGGCGCGGGCACCAGCGACGACTTGCAGGTCGCCGAATTCCCACTCGCCCGAGACGTAACCAGCCCAGATGTCTTCCGACTGGGAGAAGAAGTCCGACGGGGCATTGGTGTCGTTGTAGTCGAGGCCCTGTTCCTTGAGGATCGCCTCCTGGTCGAGGTTCAGCTGCTCGTCGTTCACATAGTTGATCGTCGCGCCGAGCGGGAAGCCCGTGCTCCACGGCGTGTTGGTGGCATAGGCGTTCACGTCGAAACCGTAAGGCGCGATCGGGAAGTAGGTGAAGTTGGCGACGTTGCCGTCGATATCGCGCTTCTGGAACTGGGCGCCGAAGCGCAGCATCCAGTCGCCATCGAAGTCATAATAGGCATCGGCCTTGCCGGTGTAGCTGTCCGAGACCGTGCTGGTCACGATCGGGTAGATGTAGGTGCCCGCCGCATTGAAGCCGGTCGAACTTACCTGGGTGATCGGCGCGCCGCGACGCGGGTTGATAAGGTTGCCATCGCTATCGGTGTCGAACAACGTGCCATAGAGGCCGGTGATGGTGACGAACTGCGGATCGGTCGCATCGTAAGTCAGCGAGACGTTGTTCTCCTCGCTGGTCTTGGTGAGCGTCAGCGGCAGATAGGTGCTGTTCTCGTTGCGGGTATAGCCAGCCGCCACGTCCACGCCGAAGTTGTCGCCCTCATAGTCAACACCCGCTGCGAACACATAGTTGCGGGTGCGATACTTGCCATCGTTGAAAGTGCCCGAGATAGGAACATTGACGAGATCGCCGCCGGTCTTGGTGCGGGTACCCAAGCCGTCCTGAATTTCGAATTCGTAAGCGTTGCGCTGCTCGTCGTCCATGAACTCGGTGTAGATGCCGTTCAGGTAGACGCGCAGGTTCGCGGTCGGCTCGACCTCGATCCCTGCGAACAGGCCATTGGTGGTGCGGTCGAGCTTATAGTTGCGAACGTCGTAGTCTTTCGGGGCCAGTTCGCCGTCGCTGCCGATGGAGTAGCCATATTCGCGGTTATCGGTCACCTGCTCGCGAATGTAGTGCGAACCGCCGACCACGATGCCCCAGGTGTCGCCGCCATAGCTGGCGCGCAGCGAGCCCTGACGCTGGTCGCCGTCGCCCAGCTCCATCCAGCCATAGCCGAGATCGCCGCTGACGTGCAGGCCACCGCGATCGAGCGCGGAATAGGTGACGAGGTCGACGTTCGCGGTCACCGCTTCGGCGGTGATGTCGGGCGTGAGCGACTTGTTGATTACCAGCTGCTCAAGGATCACCGACGGAACCGCGTCAAAGCGGAAGGCGCGGCCCGTGCCGCCTTCGTCAGTGCCGGTCTGCGGGATGCCGTTGATGGAGACCGAGGTCCAGCGGTTGGGCGCACCGCGCACCTGAATATAGCGAGCCTGCCCCTGATCGCGCTGCACGGCGACGCCGGGAAGACGGGTGAGCGCGGCGGCGATGTTCTCGTCGGGGAAGCGGCCGACCGAGTCAGCCGAAGCCACGTCGATCAGGTTCGGCGCTGCACGCTTTTCCTCGATCGCGGCCTGCTGCGACTGGCGGATCGAGCCTGTAACAACGATGAAGTCATCCGGAAAGTCGCCCTCGTAGCCGTCCGTCGAGACTTCGGTCTCCTGCGCCATGGCGGGGGCGGCGAAGCTGGTGAATGCGGCGGCACTGACAAGCAGCGCAACACGGGTTGCATAATGGAAAGTGTGCACTGAGAGACCCCTTGGTTGCTGTCGATCAGCGCGCCGCTAGGTCTGCCATGTGCCGGTTTTATGACGGAGCATCCCGCCATGTTGCACTGCAGTAATATAGCCTGCAGTTCGGTTCCCTGCGTGTGATTTTCGTCACGTATTGGAACCGCAACAAAGGGTGTTTTCGTCACGTAAGTGTCATCACGCGGCGGGGTGTGGGGCGCTCAGTTCGCGGCCGCCGTTGCCGCGAGATAGGCGGCGACTTCGTCGATCTGCGCATCGGTCAGCTCGCTCTTGCGGAATGGCGGCATCGCCCCCACCCCGCGCCGCACGAACAGGCGCAGCACTGGAGCAGGCAGATCGCCGCGCAGTTCGAGTGCGCCGGGCTTGGCGCCATCGTACTTCGCAGTGAGCGCTGCGGTGCCCGGCAGCATCGGCGATCCGTCCGCGCCCGGCCCGGTCCCGTGGCACGGCGCGCATTGATGCGCGAACACCTGCCGCCCCGGCATATCAGGCCGCACGATGTCAGTCGGCTCGGCAGCGGCCATCAGCGCCATCGCGGCAAGCGGAGCGGCGAACAGGGCAAGCATCGCGGACCGGGTCATGCGCGGAACCTCCTCGGCCAGATCCCGCCCCGCCCCGGAGCGACAATTCCATCGGGGTCGATCGCATCCTTGAGCTGCTCGTGGAAGCGGCGCAGCGCGTGGTTGTTGAAGCTGTAGGTGTCCGCCACGGCATCCTGATAGATCGGCGAGGCGCGGTAGTCGCCCCAGCCGTGCTCGGCGGCCACTTCCACGCATCGCTTCATCGCCGCGTGGCTGATTGCGTTGTGTTCCGGATCGTCGTGCTTGATCGACGGCGCGAAGACCATCTGGAACGTATGCGTGTGCCACAAGAGCGGCGTGGTCAGCGCATTGAAGAACGGCGGGAGCGTGGGAAACGCCTTCATCGCATCGCCCAGCACGCGCTGCATTTCGAACACCGCCTCGCCGTCACGCGGCAGCACCGGGAAGAAGCCGATGTGCCCATCATCGCGCACGATCTTCCATTCGCCAAGGCTCGGCACACCCAGCGATCGGCGGCGCTTTATCGCGCTTGGCCAAGGCTGTTGCGGAGTATCGAGTTGATGCTCGCTCGCGGGCAAGGCGAAATGCTCACCCTCGATCGCCTGCGCACCGGGAATATCGCCAAGGATGCGGTCGCGCGCGAAGGTCCAGTTCTCGTAAGTCGCCCGCTCCGGCCCGAGGAACTGCAGTTCGACCTGCCAGCACGGCAGTCCCGCCGCTTCGGCAGCGGCATCGAGCTCGGCATCAGACACCCCGCCCGCCTTGGTGATAAGCGCCATGACCTGCGGATCGGCCATCTTCGCGCGCAAGGGGCTGCCATATTCGACCTCGCCGATCAGCCCGCTGTCATTGAGGTAGTTCACGTGCTCGACCAGCTTCACGAAGTCGCGCCGCTTCGGCACCGTGATCAGGCAGGTGCGATAGTATTCGGGCAGCGGCAGCAGGCGAAAGCCCATCTTGGTGACGATCCCGAAGTTGCCCTGCGCAAACAGGCCCGAGGGATCGGGGCCGAAGCCATAGGGATATTCCTGCCAGGTCTGCGCGCCCGGCATCGCCCCCATGCCGGTGCGCATCACCTCGCCATCGGGCAGCACCACTTCCATCCCGCAGTGCGCGCCGAAATGATCGCGGAAATGCGGCATGGTGTAGCCCACCCCGCGCTCCAGAGAATTGCCCACCGGCGAGCCCCAACCCGGATCGGGGCAGTCGAGCATCAGCTTCAGCCCGCGCTCCTCGATGGCTCGATAAAGATCGAAATAGGACACGCCCGGCTCGACCAGTGCAAAGGCGCGCGCCTCGTTCACTTCGAGCACACGGTTCATGCGCTTGAGGTCGATCACGACCGAGCCGTTCACATTGGGCGATGGACCGCCATAGCCAAAGTTCTTGCCGGTCGAAATCGGGAACAGCGGCACACGGTGTTTGCGTGCCACACGCACTACGGCGCTGACCTGTTCGACATCGGCGGGCGCGACTGCGGCGCTGGCGTGGCGTTCTTCCTCGGTGTTCCACACGGGCGAGAAGCTGTCGCGGTAGGCGTGCATGTCCTCGTCGCTCGACCACACCCAGTCAGGCCCGACCACCGCACGCAGGTCATCGAGGAAGGCGGCAAAGCCAGCCGCATCGAGATCGGGCGGCAGTACGCTCACGCCAGCACGCTGGGATGGGCAGGCGCGATCACCCAGCTCACCGGCGCGATGTCGCCCGCCAGCGGCGCGACCTCAAGCGCCTTGCGCGCGACCACCTTGCGGCCCTGCTGCCGGGCCAGTGTTTCGAGCACGAACAGTGCATCAGCGCCGGTGATGCCGCCCACCACAAAGCCGGGCTGGCGCCATGCGCGGTCAAGATGCTCGTACCACACCTTGGTAACATCGCCCGCAAAGGTGAGCACGCGCGCCGCCCCCATGTCATCCAGCGGTCCTTCACCGAAGCGCGTGTCGAGCAGCAGGACGTCGAGCCCCTCACCCGCCTGCGCACGCGCCATTCCCGGAACACCCGCCAGGGCCGGAACGAGCGCACCCCACTTGAGCATATCGCGCCGGATCATTGCCCTTCACTCCGCAACTGCACCATTTCCTCGGCCAGCAGCTCCGCCGGAGCACCGCGCTGATCGAGCGGGGCGGTAAGGTAGGCGTTGAGCGCCGCGAGCTGCGCGTCGGAAATCTCGGTCGGGCGGAACGGCGGCATCCATGCGACACCGTTACGCACGAAATAGGCGACCAGCGCAGGTTGCAGGTCGGTTCGGTTCTCGAGCGCGGCGGGCACCTTGCCATCGTACTTGTGCTGTAGCGCGAAGGTACCCGCGAGCCCCGGATTGGGCGCATGGCACGGCGCGCACCACTTGGCGAACACGGCCTTGCCCTCGGCCAGGTCGGGCGCGGTGGGGCCGGTGCGCATGCCATCTTGTGCTTGCGCCACTCCAAAGGCGAGTGCCGCAACGGCGGCCGCTACGACAACGCTCCTCATGCCCCCCTCCCCTCGCGCAGATGCTTCGGCCAGACGCCATAACGCCCCGCCGACAGAATGCCCTTGGGATCGAGCGCATCCTTGATCTGCTCGTTCACGCGGCGCAGCTTGTGATCGGAGAAGCTGTAGGCATCCATCACCGCATCCATGAATGCAGGCGGGCAGCGGTATTCACCCCAACCATGCTCGCCGCACAGCGCGATGATCTCCTTGATCGACTGGCGCAGATGCCGGTTCTTCTCCACCTCCTTGTACACCGGCACGGCGGCGAACAGCACGAAGCTGCGCGTCCAGCAGGTGACGGCGGGTGCGAGCATGAACAGCTCAAGCCCGCGCTCCTTGCAGGCCTGCCGCATCACCCGGTTCGCTTCGATCACCCCCTTGCCAGAGCGCGGGATGACGGCGGAGAACCAGATGTGCCCGTCCGACGGGTTGAACTTGCCAAAGCCCTGGCTGCCGACCGTAAATATCTCCAGAGAGGGGATGCCATAACGCGGCTTCTGCACCTTCTCGAGCTGCGCCTGGGTGAGCGGGAAACGCACCGGCTCCTCGGCGTGGTAGGTCACCCCTTCGAAGTGGGCGAAGCGGTCGCGCACGTGCTCCCACTGCGCCGCGATGACCTTCTCCGGACCGTAGAAATTGAACGAGGCGCGCCAAGCGGCCAGCCCCGTCTCGCGGACCATCCGGTTCATCTCGTCCGGCTCGGGCACGATCGCCATGGCAATCGGGCTTTCCTGGCTGAGCACCGGCGAGCCGACCCCCGGCATGCCGTTGAACACATTGCCATATTCCAGCTCGTTCAAGATCTCGACCAGCTCGTCGAGGTCTTCGTAGCGATAGACGCTGACGCTCGCTGACAGATGCGCTTCGGGCTGCGGGAACAGGTAGAAGCCCATCTTGGTGACCACGCCCAGCGTCGACTGGCGAAACAGCCCGTCAAGGCACGGGCCGATCCCCATGCGATATTGCTGCCATGTCTCGCTGCCGGGCAGCGCGCCCATGCCGGTGCGCAGCACCTCGCCATCGGCCATCACCGCCTCAACGCCGCACACCGCCTCCCAATGCCCGCGATAGCCCGACGCGGTGTAGCCGCCGCCCGAATCCATCGCATTGCCGATCAGCGAGCCCCAACCCGGATCGGGCACGTCGAGCCACAGCTTCGAGCCACTTTCCTGCAGGTGCCGGTACATATCGAAGTAAGAGACACCCGGCTCGACCAGACACGAGCAATTGGCCTCGTTCACCTCGAGCACGCGGTTCATCCGCTTCAGGTCGAGCACCACGCTGCCCGAGAGCACCGGCGCCGAGCCGCCATAGCCGAGATTGCGCCCGGTGCTGATCGGGTAAAGCGGCATGTTCCGCTCCCCCGCTGCGCGGACGATGGCCTGCACCTCTTCCACGCTCGCCGGGGCGATGGCAGCAGAGGCCAGCTTTTCCTCCGGCTCGCCCCACAGCACCGAGTAAAAATCGCGGTAGGTGTTGAGATCGGCCGGCTGGTCAAACACCCATTCCGACCCGACAATCGAGCGCATCTCTCCAAGACCGTCAGCAAAATCGGCCTCGGTCATCGTGTTCGGCGTTACCACAGGTACCCCTCCTTATTTATACGATCGTATAAATAAGCCTCTCACCGCTGGCAATCCTTTCTCGCGTTTACTCTTTCAGCGCGATGCGGGCGAAGCGCACGAGGTAATCCAGCTCGTCCTCGACCCCCACCCCGGTCATTCCGCGATGGCGCGGCGGCGGGCCGAGTGCGGCGGCAGATATAAAGCGCACGCGGGCGCGAAGCTCGGTTGGGTCAAGCGACGGGCAATAGGGCGCGAGCATGTCGCGAAGCCGCTGGCTGAAGCTTTGCATCGCCGTCATAACCTGTTCACCGAGATCACCCTCACCGCGGGCGGCAATCTCGTCGATCACCACCAGCGCCCGCCCGCCCTCGGTAAAGGCCGCCGGCATCAGCAACGGCGCCAGCCAGCTACGCAGGATCGCATCGAGATCGTCGTACTGCTCCAGCCCCTCCCAACCAGCGAGGACCGGGTTCATATTACGATCGCGCAGCTCCTCCAGCAGTTTGCCGAGCGAGCCGAAGTGATAGGTCACCAAAGTGGGGTTGAGCCCTGCCGCCTCCCCCACCTTGCGTACCGACAAGCCGGTGATCCCGCGCAAGACGAGAATCTGCTCAGCAGCGGCGAGCAGTTTGGAACGGGTTTCGTTTTTCATGGGGCTCATGCGCACGAGGCTAGCCCCGGCAAGGTCTGGAGAAAAGCCTCACCCCCAAGTCGTGTGGGGATTGATTAGCGGCCGAGGCCGCCCTAGCGGGTCTGCTCGCCCCGCCAACGAAAGCCACCACATGAAGGCCCTCCTCGCCCGCCTCAGGATCGATAGCTTTATCGTGCTGCTGATGGGCACGGTCGGCCTTGCCTCGCTGCTGCCCGCGCGCGGGGTCGGGGCTGACATCGCCGGAGTGGCCGCCGATGTCGGCATCGTGGCGCTGTTCTTCCTCCACGGCGCGCGGCTCTCGCGGCAGGCGGTGATCGACGGGGCACGGCACTGGCGGCTTCATGCCTCGGTTGGCGCGGTAACCTATGGCGTGTTTCCGCTGCTGGGGCTCGCCATTGCCATGCTGCCCTTCCTCGATCCGTGGCTGCGCACCGGGCTGGTTTTTCTCACGCTGCTGCCCTCCACCGTGCAAAGCTCGATCGCCTTCACCGCAATTGCGCACGGCAACGTCGCAGGGGCAGTGTGCAGCGCGGCCTTTTCCAACCTTGCGGGCATTGTCATCACCCCGGTTCTGGTGGCGTTGCTGCTGACGGGTGAGCAGGGCGGCATATCGGGCGACGCTGTGCTCACTATCGTCGTCCAACTGCTGCTGCCGTTTCTTGCGGGGCACCTGTTGCAGCCGCTGATCGGGAGCTGGATCGCGCGGCAACGGGCGCTGCTGCTGGTGGTGGATCGCGGCTCGGTGCTGATGGTGGTCTATGCCGCGTTCAGCGCCGCGGTGGTCGATGGCCTGTGGTCGCGAGTGTCGGCGGGAGACCTGCTGACGATCCTTGCCGTCTCGGTCATACTGCTCGCCTTCGTCCTGACGCTCACCGCAGTGGCCGGTCGCTGGCTCGGCTTTGCACGCGAGGATATTATCGTGCTGCAGTTCTGCGGCTCGAAGAAGAGCCTGGCCACCGGCGTGCCGATGGCCGGTGTGCTGTTCCCGGCGGCCACCGTGGGTGCAGTGATCCTGCCGCTGATGGTATTCCACCAGCTCCAATTGATTGTCTGCGCCGTGCTGGCCGCGCGCTATGGGCGAGAAGCCGACCAGCGCGAAGCCTGACCTAGTGCCTTTACCCCGGCCTCGCGGGCGCTCATGTCATCACCGTGCAACCGTTGCCCTGGAAGACGCCTCGATGACCATGCGCCTCGTATCCGCTTCGCTCGCCGTCCTTGCTCTCTCGGCCTGCGCGACCTTTCCAGATGCCGAGCCCGCGCCGGTGGAAGTGCGGATCATCGCGCTCAACGACTTTCACGGCGCACTGCTGCCGCCCACGAATGAAGTCAGCTACGCAGGCGAGGAAGACCCCCAAAGCGCTGTCCTCGGCGGCGCAGCGCGGCTGGGCGCGACTATCGCCCGCCTGCGCGCCGAACAGCCGGCCAGCTTGGTGGTGGCCGCAGGCGACCTGATCGGGGCAAGCCCCGTGATCTCGCAGCAGTTCCTCGACGAGCCCGCCATCGCCGCGCTTAACCTTGCCGGGCTCGACGTGGCCTCGGTCGGCAACCACGAGTTCGACCGCGGAATCGACGAATTGCGGCGGATGCAGGAGGGCGGCTGCGAGGCCTATACCCCGCGCACACCCTGCGCGCTCGAACCTTTCGCCGGGGCATCGTTCCGCTATCTTGCTGGCAATACCACCGACGAGAACGGCGCCACGCTGTTCCCCGGCACCACCTTGCGCGAAGTGGGCGGCGCAAAGATCGGCTTTATCGGGCTGACGCTGAAAGACACCCCGCTGATGGTCACCTCTTCGGCCACCGAAGGATACACCTTCGGCGATGAGGCCGAAGCGGCTAACCGACTAGCGGCTGGCCTCGTGGCCGAGGGCGCCGACGCGGTGGTGCTGTTGATCCACGAGGGCGGGCTGGTCGATCCCACGTTCAACCTTGAGGGCTGCCCCGGCCTGTCGGGGCCGATCATGCCGATCCTTGAGCGGCTCGATCCGGCCATCGGGCTGGTGGTCTCGGGCCACACCCATCAGGCCTATACCTGCAAGGTGGGCGAGCGCACGCTGACCAGCGCCGGGCGCTATGGCGCCTTCGTCACGCAGATCGACATGGCGCTCGACCCGGCAAGCGACAGCGTGCTCTCGCTCACCGCGCGCAACGTGCCAGTCACGCCGGAGGCCGGGGAAGACCCCGAGATCGCCGCGCTGGTGGCGCGCTACGTCGAAGCGGGGGCGGCCATTGCCCAGCGCCCCGTCGGCGAATGGCAACTCGTCGCTGAACACCGCGAAGACTGCCTTGAAAGCTCCGCCAGCCGGTTGGTGGCCGATGCCCAGCTCGCTGCCACGCGCACTCTGGCGGGCGGACCAGCCGACATCGCTTTCGTCAATTCGGGCGGCGTGCGCACCGATCTGCCACCGGGCCGCAGCGGAGCCATGACCTACGGCGACATCTTCGCCATGCAGCCCTTCGCCAACTGGGTGATGCTGGTGGAGATGCCGGGAAGCGCGATCAAGGCCGCGCTCGAAGAACAGTTCTGCGACGAGGCCGACGGCAACGTCGCAATCTGCCATTCCGCGCTGCTTCCCTCCCAAGGGTTCGCCTACAGCTTCGACCGCAGCCGCCCCGCGGGCGAACGGATCGTGGCCATGACGCTGGACGGCAAGGCGCTCGATCCGGCGGCGACCTATCGCGTCGCGATCAATAACTTCCTTGCCGGAGGCGGTGACGGCTTTTCGACCTTCACCCACTTTCCCGCCATCGAGAACGCAGGTGGCGACCTCGACGCGCTCGAAGCCTGGCTCGCACCGGGGGCCACGATCCCGCCGTGCGGACGTGTGCGCGAGGTCAGTCCGCAGCCGTAACGCGGTCGAGGAAGTCCTGCATCGTCAGCGTGCGATGGATCAGGATATCCTTGCCCTGAAACCCGTGTGCCTGCCCCGGATAGACGGCAGTGTCGAACGGCACGCGCGCCTGTTGCAGAGCCGCGAACAACCGCACGGAATTGTCGAACACCACGTTGTCGTCGCTCATGCCGTGGATCACCAGCAGCGGATCGGCAATGTCGCCCGCACGCGGCAGCGCGTCAGCCGCCTCGTAAACTTGCGGCACCTCGCGCGGATCGCCCAGATAGCGCTCGGTATAGGCGGTGTCGTAAAGGTCCCACTGCGTCACCGGCGCGCCGGAGATGCCCCCGGCGAAGGCACCGGGTGCCGCCTCAAGCAGCTTCAGTGTCATATAGCCGCCATAGGACCAGCCATCGACCACGATCCGGTCAGCATCGGCCCAGCTCTGCTGCTTGAGCCACTTGAGCCCGGCGAGCTGATCCTCGACCTCGACCGTGCCGAGTGCTTGATAGATCGGCTCCTCGAAAGCGCGCCCGCGATTGCCTGAGCCGCGGTTGTCGAGGCGGAAGATGGCATAGCCCTGTTCGACCCACCAGCGATCAAGCGGCGAGACCCAGTAGCGTGCCACGCGTTGTGCGTGGGGGCCGCCATAGACCTCGAAAAGCACCGGGAACGGGCCTTCGCCCTCGGGCTTCATCACCTCCCAGTGCAGCACCTGCCCATCGGACGCGGTGAGCGTGCCGAATTCCGGCTCGGTCAGCAGCGCGGAATAGGGCGCGAAGGGATGGTCTGGCGTAATGGCGTTTTGCTCGATCCATTCGAGCCGCTCGCCCGTGTTGTCGGCGAGATAAACCTGCGGCGGCTGCAGCGGGCTCTGCCGCTGGATAATCAGCCGCGTGCCGGTGCGGTCAAGCGAGCCGCTGTTCCAGTAGCCACGTTCGGTAAGGCGCTGCGGTTCGCCCGTGCCATCGAGCTGCACCGCATAGATATGCCGTTCGAGCGGTGTTTCGCGGTTGCCGGTGACATAGGCAAGGCCGTTCGCCTCATCGACACCGGCAAGCCCGCTCACCACCCAGTCGCCGCTGGTGAGCTGGGTCAGTTCGCCATCTTTCCAGCGATAAAGGTGCATGTAGCCATCGCGCTCCGACAGCCACAGGAAACCGCCCCCCTTGAGCGCGCGCAGGCCAGCCTCGCCGCCCTGCCCGAACCCGCTCGTCGCGAGGTTGACGAAGGTGTCGGACGTTTCGCTAAACAGCACTTCCGATGCGCCGGTGTCAGGGTCGACTTCCAACAGATCAAGCCGCTTCTGGTCACGGCTAAGGCGGCCAACCCACAGCGTCTTGCCGTCCGCCGACCAGTAAACACGGGCGAGATAGATGTCGGGATTGTCCCCGAGGTCGACCTTGACCCGGTCGCTGCCATCGGGCCGCATCACGTAAAGCTCGACCAGCGCGTTGTCGGTGCCCGCACGCGGATAGCGTTGCGCAATCAGCGCGGAGCCTTCCGCCCCGATCGCCAGCCGCTGGACCACGTCCACATCGCTCTCATCGACCCGCGCGACCGCGAGGCGGCTGTCATCCGGGCTCCACCAGTGCCCGCTGGAGCGGTCCAGCTCCTCCTGCGCGACGAATTCGGCCGACCCCCAGGTCACGGTATCGGTGGCGCTGTCGGTCAGGCGGTGCTCGGCGCCATCGGCGGTTTCCACGACATAGAGATCGCCGTTGCGCACGAAGCTCGCATAGCGGCCCGTTTCGGACAGCTTGGCGTCGAGTTCGCCTGCCTCGGTGTCGGTCAGCTGGCGTGGTTCGCCGTTAAGCGGGGCCAGCCACAGGTCGCCGTCGATGGGCACCAGCAGCGCCTTGCCGTCGGGCCCCCAGTCATAGGAGATGATCCCGCGCGTGCCCGCCAGCCGCATCCGCTCGCGGCGCATCTTCTCCTCCTCGGAGATTTCGCGCCCGCCCAGCGCCTCGCTGTCGACCAGCATCCGCTCTTCGCCGGTGGCAGTGTCGATCGCCCACAGGTCATAGCGCTGGCGATCGTCGGCGCGCGGCTTCAGCAGTGTGGCATAGCGGCCATCGGGCGAAAGCTGCAGCCCGCGCGGCGCAGAGCCGGAAAGCGAAGGGCTGCCATATACCGCATCGAGCGTAAGCTCTTCGGGTTCGTTGTCCTGAGCCTGCGCTGCGCCCGATACTAATGCCAAGGCTGCTATCCAATGCCACCGATGAGTCATGACCTGCAGCGATAACGCAAGGGTGTAGGCTCGGATAGCCCCAACAGGATCAGATGTAACCAAATGCCGGAAAGGGCAATGAGCCGGGGTGGTGCCGCATTGCCCCTTCCGGGATGATCAGTTCATGTACCACCCACGGCTGGCGACGAGGGATTGGCCGGCCAGCCGGTGCGGCTGGTGTCCGGCATCTCTCTGGGCCGCGATCACACCTGACTATTGCCGATACGTCGAGCCTTCAGCCTCGTTAGGAGGGTTTCAGACTGCGGGCGCATTCTCATCATGAGCCTGCGACACTTCCTCGTGGGCGGCGGCGAAGGCGTCGCGAACGGCCTGTTCCTTCTCGCTATCGAGGTTGGTGCGAACCACCTCTCCACCAAGGCTGGCAAGTTCTTCGACGACCCGGTCGGACATCGGCTCACGGCTCATCACGAACAGCGCGGCCTGGCCGGGCTTCAGCATCTCGGTAACCCGGCGCATGAAGGGATCATCGATACCGTAGTCGCCGAGCGCACCGCCAAGCGCACCGGCCGACGCGCCAACCACAACACCAAACAGCGGGTGGAAGAACAGCAGACCGATGAGCAGCCCCCAGAAAGACCCGCCAGCCGCACCGGCAGCCCAGAGGTTGACCATCTGATTAAGCTTGATCTTCCCCTTCTCGTTGACGGTGGCGACAACGGCATCGGATACATCGACAAGATATTCGCGAGACATTTCCAACAAGGTTTCGCGCGCCTCTTCGGCTTTTTCGGGGTTCTGATAGCCGATGACGATCAGTTCTTTCATGAGATTGGTCCTTTACATTCACGGTAGCAGTCACGGGGCTTCCCGTGCGTGCCCGGTGCAATGCATTGAGCATGCCAGACTAACAAGATTATGATTTTTCTGCAGTTTTTTGATTTCAGCGCAAAAATCAGGGAACCACAGCCCGGCTTTGGTGGGTGCTCTGGTTGATATGAACCACATGGCAAAACCCAGCGGCGCGCACAGCACCGAGGTGACGATCACCACGGCGGCGGCCCCGGAATGCACAAGAGCAGGGCACGAGATCGTACCCTGCTCCTATGCTGGTCTTTCAGACGGGTTGGCGAACGGGGCCCTCCTATAAGGGGTATGAGTGAGGAGGACTCCCGCTCGCCTCTGCTGGAACGATCAGTGAATAACCTTGAACGTCCCGAGCAGTTCAGTGTCGTCAGGCAGAGGCTGAGCCGCCCGGACCTTCACCTGCTTGGCATCGAACGACAGGCAGTTGCCCGGCCAGATCTCACCGGTGTCATTGTCCCACTGCACCTCCACAGGCACTGCGGTCTTGGTGCCGAACACCGTGTCGGGATCGGGACGCGCGATGCAAATCTCGACATCGCGAACCGTCTTGTAGCGGATCAGCTCGACCTCCTGGTCGTTGTAGATCGCGAACTGGTTGTGGGGCAGAATTGCGTCGGCGATCAGCGGGTCGTCAGGGCGCGGGCCTTCAAGCTGCTCGGTCTGAGCGAGTGCGGGACCGGCTGCACCTGCCAGAACGGCGGCTGCAATGCTGAGACCAAGAGCTGTCTTTCCAAAAATACGCATTGTCATTCTCCTTCGCTAATAATCTGCAAAACTTTGAGGGTGGATCAGAACAAGTAGACTTGGCCGACGACGTGATCGCCGGACGGCATGGCCGGAGACGGGCGCACGGTGACTTTCGCTGCGTCGAAGCCGAGGCAATCGCCCGGCCAGACCTCTCCGACCTCATCATCCCATGCGATGACGATCGGATAGAGTTCCGGCCCCTGGAGGTCTGGCCGCCCGTGAACATCCATGCGCGGAGGCAGGCAGACGAGCATGTCGTGCGGGGTCGAGAAACGAACGAGTTCGACGTCACTGTCGCCGTTGAGAACGAATTGGCCCGGTTGTGTCATCGCCTGATTGGCGGGGCGCCGCGGAGCAACACTCTGCATCGCACCAGCGGGCGGAGCTGACTGCGCTGCTGCGCCGGTTCCAACCAATGCGACTGCCAGGCCGATTGCAATGCCTGGTAACATTCTGAGCGATGGCTTTTTCATCAGTGCATTCCTTTCCATTGCCAGTTCGATCGTCGCGGAATGCGATTGGAAACCTGTGAAATGGCAGTTCCGCGTGCCGATGGCCCCCTCAAAGCAATAGGTGTGCCAGAACGCATACCCGACTGATATTCATGGAAATTACCCAGAAGAGCAGATGGCGGCGATGTGATGGAAGTGGTGGAAATTCACCGCGGCGCTGGTTGATTTGAACCAACCAGACACTTCGCTATTGTCGCAAGCTGGCTCCGGCTCGCAGAACGCAACCGTAAACGCGTTCCTGCAAGCTTGGTCTGCTTCTTGCTTGTACGTTGATACAGGCTCGGCAAAGCGAGACTGACAGATCGCGTAAGGATCCATTGAATGGCAGACATCGACAATCGGACAGACGGAGATCGCTGGCGCTGGCGTATGACGCGCCCTGCTTTCTTGGCCGCGGGCATGGTCCTGCTGGCTGTTCTGCTGTCGCTGCTGGCGCTGGTCTATCTTGCCTGGGCGTCAACGGAAAGGCTCGCCCCGCTTGAGCGACACCTGACACACCTGCAAAATCTGCACAACGTCAGCCTCGACATTCAATCCGCTTTGCTGAGCGAAATCTCGCACAAAGATCGCCCAGACGCCAAAGCGGTCGAAAAGATCAGTCAGGACCTGCAGAAGATCCTGAAAGACGACGGCCATTTGCACGTGGCGACACCGCAGAGGATTATGTCAGCCCAGCGCTTCCTCGTTCGTGACGGCTACAGCATCGAGGAGAATCTGGCCGCTGCAAACCAGGTGATGGAAGAAGCGCTCCGGCAAGAGAACGAAGTTCAGCGCGTCGCGATAACGCAAACGCGCGCGACTGCCCAACGCGAGCTCATGATCGCGATATTCTCGCTCATAGCGGTGCCGACAATCCTGCTTGTCGCGCTGGCCATCTTCCGCCGAAGATACTTCTCCTGGTCGGCGAGCCTGTCGGAAATGCTCGAAAACGTGCGCAATTCCAAGCTCGATCAGGTCGAGCTACCCGCCGCGGGCACACCCATTTACCCGGTGATCAAGCACTACAACGCCATGGTGGTGCAGCTGCGAGAAGTTGAGCAGGAAAACGCGGCCAGGCAGCAGAATCTGGAACATCAGGTGCAGGTGGCCAGTGACAGTCTCATACGGGTGCAACGGCATCTCGCACAGGCCGAGCAGCTGTCGGCCATCGGAGAGTTTTCTGCCCGCGTAGCGCACGAGCTTCGCAATCCTCTCTCCGGCATTACCGTCGCCTTGAGGAACCTGCGTGAAGATATCGTGATGCCCGACAAGATCGAGGTTATCGATCTCATTCTCGACGAACTGGAACGGGTGAACCGCCTGCTTAACGGCCTGCTAGCCCGCACGCCGAACATGAAAGAAACCCTTTCCCCCGGTTCCGTTGCAGGCCTGTGCCGCGACATGATCACGCTGTTTGGCTACGAAAGCGATCAGCCGATTGCCTTCGAGCTCAATGTCCCGGACACTGAGGTTCTGCTGCCGCAAGACAGCCTGCGTCAGGCCATTCTCAATATCTTGCGAAACTCGGCCCAGGCCATGGGCAAGGCTGGCGGAAAGATCGTGGTCGACGGAGAGATCGCCGACGGACGCATGACGCTTGCCTTCGAGGATAGCGGCCCGGGCTATCCCGAGGACATTCTGCGCAATGGCATTCGTCCGTTCAATACCGACAAGGAGGGCGGCAGCGGCCTGGGGCTATCGATCCTGCAACGCCTGATCGACAATCTCGGCGGGACGTTGCGCCTTGAACAGGCACAAGGCGGCGGTGCCAGAACAGTAATAGCGCTGCCTTGTCATCCCAGCAGTGCAGAGGAATAAGCCATGACCGACCTTCTCATCATCGAAGACGAAAAGCTGCTGGGCTCACAGCTCAAGAAGCGGTTTGAGCGGTCAGGCTGGAATGTCACCTTGGCAAGCTCTGCAGCCGAGGCCCGTTTCTTCCTGTTCAAGAACTCGATCGACCCTGACGTGGTGCTGTCTGATCTCAATCTGCCCGATGGCGATGGTCTGAAGCTGCTGGAGGAATATCGCGAGGAAGGGCTGAAGGCCGAATGGGTGTTCCTTTCGGGCTATGGCCAGACGCCGAGTATCAACCGCGCGATTGAACTGGGCGCCGTTGATTTCCTGACCAAGCCAATGGACGAAGGCAAGCTGGACCTGGCCATGGCGGCAGCTGCCCGTGGCGGCAAGGCGCAGAAGCAGATCGACCGCTCAGCGCGCCAGGCCGCGAGCAAGTACAGCCTTGAGAGCTTCGTGGGCCAGAGCGATCAGGCCGCAGCCGTGCGCAAGCTGATCGGCAAGCTGTGCAATGTCCCCTTCACCAGCCTGCTGATCCAGGGGGAAACCGGATCCGGCAAGGGACTGGCAGCGCGTATCCTGCACTATGCCGGCCCCCGCGCAGGACAGCCGTTTGTAGAGTTCAACTGTGCAGCAATCCCCACCGAGCTGCTCGAATCCGAACTGTTCGGGCACGAAGCGGGCAGCTTCTCCGGTGCCAAAGGGCAGCACAAGGGCCTGCTTGAGCAAGCCAACGGCGGCACCTTGTTCCTCGACGAAATCGGCGAGATGGATCTCGCAATCCAGGTCAAGCTGCTGAAGGCGATCGAGGAACGCGAGTTTCGCCGGGTTGGCGGTGAGAAGGCTGTACAGGTCGACATTCAGGTACTGAGCGCGTCAAACCGCGACCTGCGGCAAATGGTGGAGGACGGAGACTTCCGCGAAGACCTCTTCCATCGGCTGTCGGTGTTCGAGATCAGCCTGCCGCCACTGCGCGAGAGGACCGGCGATATCGAACATTTGAGCCAGCTGATCGTTGCCGAGCTGAATGCCAGTTGCGGAACCTCGATAAAGGGTCTGTCGAAGGATCTTCTGGCAAGCTTTCGCAGCTATGCCTGGCCGGGCAACGTGCGTGAGCTCCGCAATGTGCTGGAGCGCGCGGTGCTGCTAGCGGACGGGCCGGTGCTCGATACTGACGACGTCGCTCTGGGCCATCAGCGCGCATCCAGCGGCCAGACCAATGCCGATGTTGGCAATGCGGTAATCATCCCGCTCGATGGCAGTGTATCTCTCGATGAGGCCGAAATGCGCCTGATCGAGGCAGTGCTTGAGCGCGAAAATGGAAATGTCGTGGCATCCGCCCGTGTGCTGGGCACGACGCGGGAAAAGCTGCGCTACAGGATGCAGAAACACAACATGGCCGCCGGAGCCGAACGCTGCGCCTGATGGTGGTTGAAATTTCCACCACGATCGCCTCCTAACCGCGCGATGTTCTATTTTTATATAGCTTTTTCAAAGTGATATATTGTTGGCACATCCCTTGCTAACTGTTGGCTGAAAGTTCAACTGCAAGAGTAAGGGATGTCCCATGAACACTACCGCGCGAACCACTGTGATCGCCATTGCGGCGCTCGTTGTCGGCGGGCTGGCCGTCTATGGCTATGAAGCAACGCAGCCTATCTCGGTGACATCGACCGACGTCGCCATGAACGCTCCTTCGGGAGATGCAGCTCTGACCCATGCACGAACCGGCATAGCCCACCTCGACGCAGCCGCGACTGCTATCAGCATTGACGATTTCGATGTCGCGAAGGCTTCGCTCGAAGCGGCAAAGTCGGAGTTTCAGGGCGTCGCCGAGGCGGCACCGAACACCGACCAGCCCATCATCGTGGCGCAGGAAGCCGTGATCGTGAATCGCTTCTCGCCGGACACTGACGTGGAAACCTTTGGCACGGCCGACCCGGCTGGCGCGGAAGCTGGCGCGATGACCATTTCGCGAGGGAATTCGACAACGCCGCTGGCGCTTCAGGACTACACGATCAACTTCGGCGATCTCAACGTCGATACGCAAGCGGTGATCAAGAATATCGACGCGGCTCTCACCGCAGCCGACAGCTCCGACAAGTCCAAAACGGAAGAAGCCATCAAGGCCGCCCGCGGCGCAATCACCTTCGCCATCAACGGCGAAGAAGCCGAGGCAGAATAAGATGACTACGAATACAAGGTCCATCGACCCTCAGCGCGAGACCATCGAAGAGGCAACTGATCGTTCGTTTGCCATCAGCGAAGCGGTGGCTCTCTTCCCGAGCGAGGAAAGCTTGGAGCAGGCGATAATCGGCCTTCAGGAAAGCGGTGTCGATCGTTCGCGTATTTCGGTTCTTGGTCGGCTCCCAGCAACTGCGGCAGCAGGAGAGGTGCGCAACTGGGTCCACCACCTGGTCGATCTCGACGAGGCGCCTCGCGGCAATCCCGGTGAGGATGAAGTCCTACCCGAAGCGAAGTCCGCGATCATCTCCCTTCCGGGCTATGGCGGAGCCATGGCTGGTCTGATCGCGGTCATGGCCAGTGGCGGCACGCTGGGCATCGCGCTCGCTTCCGCCATCGTCGTGGGCGCTGTGGGCAGCGGCGGTGGATACCTGATCAGCCGCATTCTCGACCAGACGCACAGGGACCAGATTGCCAGCCAGATGGAAGCCGGCGGCCTCGTCTTGTGGGTCACGCTGACGGGTGATCAGGACGGCAACGATGCCGTGGTCGGTCAATTGCGCGATCTGGGCGGCAGCAATGTCCACGTCACCCATCGCAAAGGACATTGGGGCGCAGCGGACATACCGCTCGCCGAGGCGCAGCCAGACCCCCTGCTGTAGCCGCTGGCGGCGCCCCCTCGGCAAGGTCACTCCCCTTTGCCCGGCCAAGGAGGGTACCGCCAAACTCTATGTCTTCGGCCTGCCGGACAGCTAAAAAGCTGCCGTTTGCCATGGCCGAAAGACGCAAGTGTCGTCGGCGATCCTGTGCATTCCCCCACACGGTAGATTGTCGGCGGCACTTGCATTCAATTCGCGTCAGCCGAAGTTTAACCCGCTTCCAAATCGTGCCCGAAAGATAGACCGCCCAGGTCGCAGGGGTGGTTGATATCAACCATCTTGCTGGTTGATTTAGGCCAGCAGCGACAGCCGAATACGGGAAAGACCCGGGCTTTGCGCCTTTCCAGCAAGTGGCACACTCATTGCACACACCGATCTCGAATGGTCCCGCGACGCTTCGCGGGGCGACAAGGAGCACTCACTCGATGGACGCCAAAGAGCAAGACGACACTGCACACCAGGAAAGCGACAAGCCGGGCCGCAAGAAGGGCTTTTTGATGATCGGCCTGGTCGTGCTGGTATTGGCGGCAGCGGGCGGCGTCGCCTGGTGGCTCCATGCGCGCAACTACGAATCCACCGACGATGCCTTTATCGATGCCCAGGTGGTCCGCATCGCTCCGCAGATCGCTGGCATCGTGAGCGAATTGCCGGTCCAGCCCAACGACCATGTCGCCGCCGGCACGCTGCTCGCCACGATTGCGCCTGACAATGTGATGCCCGTGGTTGCCCGCCAGAAAGCCGGGGTGAGCGAGGCGCGCGCACAGGCCGCCTCCACCCGTGCCAACGCGCAGAGCGCACAGGCCGCGCTGCACCGCGCCAACGCCGACGTCAGCGAAGCGCAGGCCCGCTACAACAATGCCCGCAGCAACCTCGCGCGCCTGACCGCCGCGCGCGACATGAACCGGGGCAGCGTGGCGGCCAACGACCTCGACAGCGCGCAAACCACGCTCGACACCGCGAAGGCGGCCCTGACATCGGCCCAAGGCGCGGCCGAAGCCGCCCGCGCCCAGCTCTCGGGCGCGCGCTCGGCCATGCAGTCCGCCGAGGCCGCGATCCGCTCTGCCGAGGCGCAGGCGCAAGGCGGGCAGGTCTCGCTTGACCAGACCCACATCGTCGCGCCCATGTCCGGCTCGATCGCCAACCTGTCGATCAACACCGGTTCCTATGTCGCACCGGGCATGGACCTGATGGCGCTGGTGCCCGATCAGATGTGGGTGACGGCCAATTTCAAGGAAACGCAGCTGGTGAACATCAAGGTCGGCGACCCGGTCGACATCACCATCGACGCCTATCCCGGCCGACACTTCAGCGGCAAGGTGGAATCGATCCAGCGCGCCGCCGGACAGGAATTCCAGCTGCTGCCCGCGCAGAATGCCACCGGCAACTTCGTGAAGGTGGTGCAGCGCGTGCCCGTGCGCATCATGTTCGACAAGCCGCTGCCGAAAGACCTGGCAATCGGCCCGGGCATGTCGGTCGTGCCCACGATCACGGTGCGCTAAATGGCAGACAGCACAGCTGCGGCGGCGGGCAGCGGCCCGTCCCAGAAGTGGAACGGCGAACGGTCCGCTGCTGGTGAGCACAACCCGTGGATCCTGACCGGGGTGATCTCGATCGCGACCTTCATGGTCGTGCTCGATTCCACCATCGTCAACGTCGCCTTGCCGCATATCGCGGGCAGTCTCGGCATTTCCGTGCGCGCCTCGACCTGGACGCTGACGGCCTTCCTGATTGCCAATGCCGTGGTCATCCCGATTAGCAGCTGGCTGAGCGACATGATCGGGCGCAAGCGCTACTACATGATCTCCGTCGCGCTGTTCACGGGGGCATCGTTACTCTGTGCCTTGGCCCCCAACCTGCCGGTGCTCGTGCTGTTCCGCATACTACAGGGGGTTGGCGGCGGCGGGCTGGCAGTGAGCGAGCAATCGATGCTGGCCGACAGCTTCCCTCCGGAAAAGCGGGGCATGGCCTTTGCCGCCTATGCCGTGGTGGTGGTGGTCGGCCCGATCCTGGGGCCGACGGTCGGCGGTTACATCACCGATGCGATGTCATGGCACTGGATCTTCCTGGTGAACCTGCCCTTCGGCCTGCTGTCGCTGCTGCTGGTGCACCACTTCGTGGTCGAACCCGAGGTGCTGGAACGCGAGCGTAAAGAACGGCTGGCAAGTGGCATTGAGTTCGACTGGCAGGGCCTGGTGCTGGTCGCGCTGGGTCTCGGCAGCCTGACTTATGTGCTGGCAGAGGGCCAGACCAAGGACTGGTTTTCGAGCACCACGATCCTGATCTTCACCATTGTGACCGTGGCCAGCCTCGCGACATTGGTGTGGTGGGAGCTGCGCCATCCGCAACCGGTCGTGCGCCTGCGGCTGCTGGCCAATCGCCAGTTCGCCATCGTCATCGCGCTGATTTTCATGGTCGGGGTGATCCTGTTCGGCTCGACCCAGATCATCCCGCAGATGTTCCAGCAGGTGTTCGGCTACACCGCCTTTCAGGCAGGCCTCGCGCTCAGCGTCGGCGGGGTCGGCACGATCATCATGATGCCGCTCGCCGGGCGGCTGGCAGGCAATGTCGATCCGCGCCTGATGGTGGTGCCCGGTTTCCTGATGGTGGCAGCAGGCCTTTGGCATTTCACCACGCTCAGCACGCAATCGACCTTCTTCGATCTGTCCACCGCCCGGCTGTTTCAGACGATTTCGCTGCCCTTCATCTTCGTGACGGTGAACACCATCGCCTATGTCGGGCTGAAACCGGACCAGACCACCGATGCCTCGGCGCTGCTGAACGTGTTCCGCAATATCGGCGGCAGCGTGGGCATCTCGGTGGCGCAGACGATCCTCGCCACCAGCTCGCAGACCAACCAGTCGGTGCTGACCGAGAACGTCAACATGCTGAACCCGAACCTGCGCGACTATCTGTCCCACGCGGCGCTCAACGGCTTGCCGCAGAAGGAGGCCCTAGGCGCGGTCTATCGCGAACTGGTGCGGCAGGCCAGCTTCCTTGCCTATGTCGATGTCTATCAAATCGTTTCACTTCTTATCGTGATCGTACTCCCGCTCGCGCTGCTGGTGCGCGGGCCAAAGCCCGGCGACAGCGCCGCCGCCCCAATTTGAGGAAATCCGTTATGCAACGATCCCTGCTTGCCACCTGCGCGCTGTGTCTGGCGCTGGGCGCCTGCACCGTGGGCCCGGACTATGTGCGCCCCGAGGTGGCGGCCCCGGCGGCCTATGCCAACGATCCGGCCCCGCGCCCTGCCGCAGCCGATGCCGAGCTGGCCCAGTGGTGGCAGCAGTTCGATGATCCGGTGCTCGACCAGCTGGTGGAGCAGGCGCTCGCCAGCAACATCGACGTCCAGATCGCCAGCTCGCGCATAGCCGAGGCGCGCTATCGCCTCGCTGCGGCCAAGGCCAGCGCCCTGCCCGAAGTCGATGCCACCGCCTCGGCCAACCACACCGACCTCAGCGAGAACAGCGGCCTGTCCTCGCTGGCAAGCGCGCTGGGTGGCGGCCAGAGCGGATCGGGTGGTGGTTCATCGGGCGGCGGCTCAGCGACAGCCAGCCCGGGCCTTCCGGGGCAAGGCTTCTCCACCTTCAGCGCCGGCTTCGATGCCAGCTGGGAGCCCGACATATTCGGCGGTGCGCGCCGCGCCAGTGAAGCCGCCAGAGCCAATCTCGCGGCCAGCGAATGGTCACAGCGCGATACGCAGGTGCGCCTCACCGCCGAGGTTGCGCGCACGCTGTTCACCCTGCGCGAGCTGCAAGCGCAGCAGGTGCTGGCCCAGCAACTGGCAGATGTGCGCAGCGCCGAGGTCGATGCGCTCCGGGCCAAGGTGGCGCAGGATCTGGTCCCCGATGCCGAGCTGGCCCAGCCGCTGGCGCAGCTATCCCAGGCGCAGGCGCAGGTGGCGCAGCTGCAAGGCTCCGAACGCGCCCAGCGCGCCGCGCTCGCAGTCTTGCTCGGCACCACGGTGCAAAACCTGCCCGCAGACCTCGACGGACCGCAAGCCAGCGCGGCCCCAGCCGCCATCGCGATTCCGGCTGGCCTGCCCTCCGAGCTGTTGCAGCGACGGCCCGATATCCGCGCCGCCGAGCGCAACCTCGCCGCCGCCACCGCGCAGATCGGCGTAGCCCGCGCCGACCGCTTCCCTCACATCTCGCTGACCGGGGTGGTCGACCTGATTTCCAGTGCGCTGAGCAGCCTCGTCTCTTCCGACAGCCTGCAGACGGTGGTGCAAGGGCAGGCGGCGTTTCCCCTGCTCGATTTCGGGCGCGGTGCAGCCAAGGAAGGAGTCGCGCGCGAACAGGCGCAGCAGGCCGCGCTGTCCTATCGGCAGAGCGTGCTTGGCGCCTTTGCCGACGTGGAGCAGTCGCTGGCGACGCTGGCGGCGCAGCGCGCGAACAACCAGTCGCTGCAGGATCAACTCGAGCAGGCGCAAGTGGCCGAGGCCGCCGCCCAGACCCGCTTCGATACCGGGCTGACCGATTTCCTCCCGCTTGGGCAAGCGCGCGAGGGCGTGCTTGCGGCCCGTCAGGCGCTGGCCGAAAGCGACCTCTCGCTGCGTCAGGCAGAGATCGCCACGTTCAAGGCGCTGGGCGGGGGATGGTCTGAAACCGCACAGCAGAGCGCTGACACGCAATAGCGAAGCACCGCAGGGGCTGCGCGAGCCTTCTCACAGGTGGTGGATATTTCCGCCACTGTGCTATCATGCCTTCGCTCATTTGGGAACTTATCCCTTCTGTTCAGCATGTTAGTATCTGGCACGCCTTATGCAATGCACAGTGCAATTGCAGAGAAAGGAGCAAGATCATGAAAAAGCTCGCATTAGCATTGGCGAGTCTGGCGATTGTCGCTTCGCCCGCGGTCGCTGTCGCACAGAGCACGGACGGCCAAGCAGCGCAGTCCGAAGAAGCAGATCAGCCGGCTCGCATCCCCTTCGCCAACACGACCGGCATCCGTGACTGGCGCCCCGACGGCCGCGATGCCGTCTATATTCAGGACGTCCACCGCAACTGGTATCGGGCGGAGTTGTACAGCCCTGCCTTCGACCTGCCCTACGAGATGTTCATCGGCATCGATGCTGGGCCAACCGGCACGCTCGACAAGTTCGGGGCGATCTATGTCGATGGCCAGCGCTATCCGTTCAAGACCTTCGAACGGGTGCCCGACCCTTCGTCAAACGACGACGATTGAAGGTGACGGCAATTCCTCGGACCATGGCGCGGATTGCCTCAGGCAGACTGACTGCGCGAATTGGGCCAGCAGGTCGTGATCCGAGGCGCCCCGGTGAAGGCCGAGATCAGTGATGAGGCCGCTCCGTGTCTGCTTAATCTGAACGAACCGCGGCCCGAGCTTTTGGCGCAGGCCGCGGTCAGAACTTTCGGGATGCCCGACAGCGTCGACAGGGCTTATCCCAGCAGCTTGTCTACCGGCACGTAGTCATAGCCGAGATCGCGCGCCACGGCCTCGTAGGTGACTTGGCCTTCGTGCACGTTAAGACCCTCGGCAAGATGGGGGTCTGCCTTGAGCGCCGCCTTCCAGCCCTTGTTGGCGATACGGATAGCATGCGGAAGGGTGGCATTGTTGAGCGCATAGGTGCTGGTGCGCGCAACAGCGCCCGGCATGTTGGCAACGCAGTAGTGAACGATGCCGTCGACCATGTAGGTCGGCTCGGCATGGGTGGTGGCTTTCGAAGTTTCGAAACACCCGCCCTGATCGATCGCGACATCAACAAGAACGGCGCCGGGCTGCATCGTCGACAGCATCTCGCGCGTGACGAGCTTCGGTGCGGCTGCACCCGGGATCAGCACCGCGCCCACGACCAGATCTGCCTCGGCGATCTGAGCTGCCAGCGCGGCCTGGTTCGAAAACAGCGTATGGGCCCGGCCTTCGAAGTGGTTGTCGAGCCGTTCAAGCACGGTCAGGTCGCGGTCGAGAATGGTGACGTCGGCGCCCATGCCCACGGCCATCTGCGCCGCATTGACGCCCACCACGCCGCCGCCGATCACCACGACCTTGCCCGGCAGCACACCCGGCACGCCGCCAAGCATCACGCCGCGTCCGCCCTGTGCCTTCTGCAAGGCCGTCGCACCGGCCTGAATCGACATGCGACCGGCAACCTGGCTCATCGGCTTAAGCAGCGGCAGCGAATTGCCCGGACCTGTAACGGTCTCGTAGGCAATGGCGGTGACGCCCGACTTCACCAGATCGGCGGTCTGTTCCGCATCGGGAGCGAGGTGCAGATAGGTGTAAAGGATCTGGCCCTTGCGCAGCTGCGCACGTTCGACGGCCTGCGGCTCCTTCACCTTCACGATCATCTCGCAAGCGGCGAAAATCTCGGCTGCCGTCTGTTTGATCGTCGCACCGGCAGCGATGTAGTCTTCGTCGCTCGACCCGATGCCGTCACCGGCGCCAGTTTCCACCCACACCTCGTGACCATTCACGATCAGCTCCTGAGCACTTTCCGGAGTCAAGCCGACGCGATATTCGTGGTTCTTGATCTCTTTGACGGTTCCGACAAGCATCACTTTTCTCCTGCGAATTTGGAACCGCAACGGTATCTCAAACACCGCGCAAGTTCTTCCATTTTTCGCTTCAATATGCGTGATATTTGGGATATTGTTTCGCAATTCGAACAATTATCGGGAGGATATCTTGGACGCTATCGACCGTTCCCTGCTCCGTGCCCTGCAAGCGGATTCGTCGCGCTCGATCGCCACTCTTGCGGACAGTGTCGGCGCGTCCTCCTCGGGCTGCCACCGGCGTATAAAGTCGCTTGAAGAGGCGGGCATCATCACCGGCTATTCGGCGCTGCTCGATCCGCAGCGGTTGGGGCTGAAGCTCCACGCTTTCGTAGAGATATCGCTCGAAAGCCAGAGCCGCACCGCGATGGAGCAGTTCGAGGCGGCGGTGGCGGGATTTGACGACATTCTGGAATGCCATCTGACCTCGGGCACGGCGGACTATATCGTGCGGATCGCGGCGCGCGATCTGGAGCACTTCGACAGCATTCACCGCGAGTGCCTGTCGCTCCTGCCCGGCGTCAGCTCGATGCGATCAAGCTTCGCGATCCGGACGATCAAGCGCTGGAAGGGCTACCCGACCGGATAGCCCACGTCAGCGCCCTTAGCTCAAACCTCCAAGCAGGCAGTACTTGATGTTCATGTAGTCCTCGAGGCCGTGGCTCGACCCTTCCCGGCCAAAGCCCGATTCCTTGACGCCGCCGAAGGGCGCAACCTCGGTGGAGATAAGGCCATCGTTGACGCCGACCATGCCATATTCCAGCGCCTCCATCATACGCCACTGGCGGGCCGCGTCGGCGGTGTAGAAATAGGCGGCGAGGCCATAGGGCGTGTCATTGGCGATCCGCAGCGCTTCTGCTTCGTCGGTAAAGCGGATCACGGGCGCGACGGGGCCGAATATCTCCTCGTGGGCGATGTCCATCTGCGTCGTGACATCCGCCAGCACAACCGGTGCGTGGTATGCCCCGCCCTGCGGAACGCTCGGCATGTGCCCGACTACGCGAGCGCCCTGCCCCTCGGCCTGCTTGACCAATTCCGCGACCCGCGCCGCGTCCTTGTCGCTCACCAGCGGCCCCATGCCCGAGGGATTGGCGATACCGTCGCCCACCTCGATCGCATCCACCCGCGCGGCGAGCTTCTCCACGAAGGCATCGTGAATGCCGTCCTGCACCAGAAAGCGATTGGCGCACACGCAGGTCTGCCCGGCATTGCGATAGCGCGAGGCCATGGCGCCTTCCACGGCCCGGTCGAGATCGGCATCATCGAACACGATAAATGGCGCGTTTCCGCCCAGTTCGAGGCTGAGCCGCTTCACCTGCCCGGCCGCCTTCGCCATGATGATCTTGCCGACCGCAGTCGAACCGGTGAAGCTGATCTTGCGGATCGCCCGGTGGGTGCAGAACAGGTCGCCCGCATCGGACGATTTGACCGCGGGCGCGACCCGGAACACATCGCGCGGGACACCCGCCTCGTGTGCCAGAGCTTCCAGCGCGAGCGCGGACAGCGGAGTCAGTTCGGCGGGCTTGACGATGATCGAACATCCCGCTGCCAGCGCTGGCCCGGCCTTGCGGGTGATCATGGCCAAGGGGAAATTCCACGGCGTGATCGCCGCGCAGGTACCGACCGGCTGGCGCAGGGTCACGATACGCTTGCCCTGCGCATGGGTCGGGATCACCTCGCCATAGGCCCGGCGCGCTTCCTCGGCGAACCACTCGATGAAGGCAGCGCCGTACTTCACTTCCCCGCGCGCTTCGTCGAGCGGCTTGCCGTTCTCGAGCGTCATCAGGCGCGCCAGATCCTCGGCCCGCTCGACGATGAGATCGTACCAGGCGCGCAGAACATCGCTGCGCTCCTTCGCGGTGCGGGCGGCCCAACCATGGCGCGCTGCCTCGGCCGCATTCACGATCTGCGTCAGCGCAGCGGTGTCATAGCGGCGCACCGCCGCGACATGCGATCCGTTCGCCGGGTTCGTCACCGCCAGCCCATTCTTGTCGAACTGATCGGGCCGCAGCAATTGCAGGGAGGATTCGGTCATCGTCAGGGTCTTTCGGTGAAAGGGGTGCGGCTAGAGCATCCGCGGAAGGACATCGCTATCGCCGCCCTTGTCCTGCAGGCGATGCTTGAGCGCACCGACCACATGCAGGACGACCAGTGCCAGAAGCGCATAGGCCCCGTATTCGTGGAGCGCGTGATAGACTTCGAAGGCGTTGTCGTTCTTGGGCAGCAGTTCTGGCACCTCCAGCCCGAAGAAGGGCACGCCGTCGCTCTGGGTGAAGCTCGACGACATCGCATAGCCGAACATCGGGATCAGGATGGTCAGCGTCATGATCAGCCGGTGAACCAGATGGGACAGAGTCTTCTCCCACGGCTTCAGGCTTTCAGGCGTGTGCGGCAGCACGCGCCGGTTGTTCCACCGGATCACCAGATGCGTGACCGCCAACAGCCACACGACAATCCCGAACTGCTTGTGGTTGGGATAGAACAGATCGAACGTCGCCATCGGCGTGGTTTCGGGCAGACTGGTCATATACCAGCCCGACCAGATCAGGCCGAGGATGAGCACGGCCCGTATCCAGTGCAGCAAGCGCATGGACAGCGGATAACGGCTTAGCGTGGTGGCGGATTCGGTGTTCATGCTTATCCCCTTTCCCTCACAGGTAGATGCCGCGCGAGTATCCACCGTCCACGGTCAGCGACTGGCCCGTCAGCGCGGCATCGGGTGCGTCCGCGAGATGGGCAACGCTTCTGCCGACCTGAGCGACGGAAAGAAACTTCCCGGTCGGGATATCCTTGCGGAATTCTTCCTCAACGACACTGACCGCGACGCCGCGTTCCTTGGCGATTTCGGCAAACAGCTCTTCGAGGTGCGGCGTCAGCACGATGCCCGGATGGACCGCGTTCACCGTGATACCGAACGGGGCAAGCTGGTCGGACAGCACCTTGGTCAGATGCGACACGGCGGCATTGCGCAGCCCGCTCAGGGTGTCGCTCGAACGGCCGGTGAGGCCGCCGATATTGATGATGTGGCCGCGCCCCGCCCGCTTCATCGCAGGCAACACGGCCTGGGTGTAGCGAAGATAGCCCCCCACCTTCACATCGGCATCGGCGATCAAAGCATCGACATCGACCTCTTCGATCGCGCCGCCGATGGGCGTGGAGCTTGCCGCAGCGTTGACCAGCACATCGATGCGGCCGAAGCGGTCGATGACCTCGTCGGCCAGCTTCTGCGCCGAGGCGAGATCGCGGGCATCGGATGCGATAGCCGTTACCGGCACGTCGACCGTTTCCGACAGCCGCCGGACAGCGTCCTGCAACCGCTCCTCGCCGCGTGCCGTCAGCACGATGGCGAAACCAGCGTCAGCCAGCGCTTGGGCGATCCCCGGCACGAGTCCGCCGCTGCCGCCCGTCAGGATGGCAACCCGCTGCTGCCCGCTCACGGAAGTTCGGCCTGGATCAGCAGTGGGCCATCGAGCGACAGGCCTTCGCGCAATGCCTCAGCCAGTTCGCCGTTGGTCCGCGCAAGCCGCGCTTCGACGCCATAACCGCGCGCCAGCGAAACCCAGTCTACCCGCGGGTGATCGAGGTCGGTCAGCTGCGAAACAATCGGGTCATCGAGCGGAATATCGGCGCGTGTCAGCTCGGTCTGCAGGATCGCATAACGGTGATTGGCCGCGATGATCACGGTGACCTTCAGCCCCTCGCGCGCCATGGTCCACAGCGACTGCAGCGTATATTGCGCGCTGCCGTCGGATTGCAGCGAGACCACGCGCGCTTCCGGAGCCGCAATCGCCGCCCCGACCGCACAGGGAAGTCCCTGCCCGATCGCGCCGCCGGTGTTGGTGATGACCCGGTGCTTCTTGGCCCGGTGCGCCTGCTTCAGCCATGGGCCGCCCATGCTCGAGCCTTCGAGCGAAATGATCGCATCCTGCGGCAGTTGGACCAGCAGTTCCTCGACCACCGACGCAGCCGAGAGCGACGCCCCGGCCTCGGGCGAGGCCACCGGTTGCGCGGAAGCAGCAGAGGCAGAGCCTTCGGCACCGGGGAAGCGGCCAGCCAGCGCACTGAGAGCGGAGACCGCATCGTCAGCCGGTTCAGCCAGACGAACAAGCCGCTCTTCGGGCACCAGCTGGCTGGGCCAGCCTTCGTAGCCGAAATAGCTGATCGGCATCCGCGCCCCGGCGAGCACGACCAGCGCGTCGCCCATCTGCGCGATGACATCGTCGGGGAAATAGGCCTGACGCTCCACCACCGGCAGGTCACCGCCGAGCGTTACAATTGCCGGATAGGGCTCCATCAGCAGCCGGCCGCCAAGCGCATCGGCCAGCGCGCCGCCGGCACGCACGCCCTCTTCGCTCAGCGCATTGCCGCCGATCAGGACGATCACATTGGCGGCATCGCGCAGCTTCGCCGCAGCCACATCCAGCGCAGCATCCGCCACGGGACGAAGCTGGTGGGGTTGCTCCTTCACGCCTTCGCCGTTCGGCGCTGCCGGTGCATCGACCACGTCGGTCGGGAAGATGATCGTCGCCGCACCACCCTCGTCCTGATTGGTCGCGGCATAGGCAGCCGAGACACCCGAGGTGATGCCATCAGTCTGGCCAAGATAGATTACCTCGCGCGACACCGGATCGGCCAGCGAGCGGATGTCCGAAGTCAGCGGCGCATCATATTCGAGATGCCATGTGGCGTGGTCACCGATCAGGTTGATGATCCGCGATCCGGCCCGGCGCGCGTTGTGCAGGTTGGCGATGCCATTGGCAAAGCCCGGCCCCAGATGCAGCAGCGTCAGCGGCACCTTGCCCGATACGCGGGCATAGCCATCGGCAGCGCCGGTACACACGCCCTCGAACAGGCTCAGCACACAGCGAATGCGCCCGTCGCGCGCCAGCGAGCTTACCAACCCGAGTTCGGTCGTCCCCGGATTGGCGAAGCAGATCCGCGCGCCGCCGTCGTAAAGGTCGTCGAGCAGCTGGTCTGCGCCAAGACGGGTGGTAGTCTGAGGTGCGGAGGCATCGTTCATGATAGTGGTTCCTGTCATCGCGCCGCTGCGCGGCTGGTGCGGACCCCGCTCAGGAAGCCCTCCACCAGACGGTGGAAAGATTCCGGTGCATCGTCGTGGACATAGTGGGATGCCTGATCGACACTGGCATGGGAAAGCACGGGATTGACCGCTTCGAGTTCCTCGACCTTGGCAAGGTTGCAGAAGTCCGACTTCCCGCCGCGAATGACCAGCGTAGGTGTGCGGATGGCCGCGATCACGGGATGCAGATCGACCACCCGGGCCGGGTCCGGCTTCACGCGCGTTTCGGCAATGCCATCAGCATCGTAGCGCCACACGACGCCGCCATCCTCGCCATCGCGCATGGATTCGAACAACCTCTCCTCGATGGCCGCATCGGCGACATTCGGACGCAGCTTGCGCCAGTACGCCCGCGCCGCAGACCAGCTCTCGAACCGGGTCGGCAGCGCAGCCATTTCAGCAACGATCCGCTCGAACCCGGCCCCGGCCACGGACGATCCGGCGGTGATGTCCTCAACAATCAGCGCCTCGAGCCGGTCGGGATGCTTGGCAGCATAGCAATAGGACGTGGTGCCGCCCATCGAGTGGCCCAGCAGCACGAACCGCTTCAGGCCAAGGCCATCCACCACGGCTTCGAGATCGGCCAGATAGGCATCGGTGTAGTAGTTGCGGCCCTCATCCCAGTCGCTGCTGCCCCGCCCTCGGGTATCGAAAGCAACCAGCCGCCAGCGATCCTTGAACGAGGCCGCCAAGTTGCGCCAGGTGCCCGAATAGCCGCGCAACCCGTGCAGGAGGACGATGGCCGGAGCATCCGGATCGCCCCACTCGCGCACATTGATGCCGATCCCGCCGCTGTCGATGCGCCGGGTCCGTTCGCTGCCTAGCTGCGCGACGGGCTGGGGCGCACCGTCACTGGTGGTGTCGAGGGCCTGCGTCATGGCTCAGGTCAGCCCATTGCCCTCGGCGTCTTCGGCCTTGAGGCCGCCGAGCCGGGCGTTGAGCCTGCCGCGCGTGGCGAAGACCCAGCACACGATAACCTCATCGCGGTTGGGCGCATCGTCGAACGAGACGCTCATCGTGTCATAGTGCGAGCGGACATAGAGCGCGTCCTTGTGGCCGAACGGAATATCGAGGATCGTGCCGGGCACGCCGCGCTTGCCGGTGGAAGGCACCCAGGAGGCACCGCCGCCCACGGCATCGCGCACGGGATTGGCCGCCGGATTGGTCAGCAGGGCATTGCCGTGCTCATACTCGCCGTCGATGCCGACCATGATCGCCTTGCCGTAGCTTTCGATCTTGGCCCCGCCCGTCAGCGCATTGAGGCGGCGACCGATCTCGATCCCGAGTTCAGGCGAGCCGTCGATCCAGTGCGACAGGTCCTCGACGAATTCGCCCGCATAGGGGTTCTTGATGCAGGCTGCGATCATGTACTTGAAGATCGGCTCGCCATCGGCGCTCGCGCCGGTTTCGCCAGCCCAGATTTCCTCGACCTGGCTAAACCACTTCCTGATGTGAAAAACGCCGAAATTGGGTGCGTGGGTGCTCATCTATTCAGTTCCTGCTGAAAATCCGGCAACACCCCCGCAAAACCGGGCGGCGTTACCTGGCAAGGTGGGGATCAAAGGGCGTCAGGAGTGACAGGCTCGGCCTGCCCCTGATTGCGGTTCAATTCGGCCTGCGAGGCACCGTCATCGGTCCCGATCCGCTGGCAGAAGACTTCCAGCATGTGACCATCGGGATCGTAGAAATAGATGCCCGTCGACACACCATGATCGAGGATTTCAGCGACTTCGACGCCGCGCTCCGCGAAGAAGGCATAGTTGCGGCGCAGGTCATCCATGCTGGTGCCCGCCATGATCATGCCGATATGCTCGAATTCCTTGCCGCGGCTGGCATCCGGCTCGCCCGGGAACAGAGCGATGTCATGATCGGACACGCCGAAGCTCATGAACACACCGCCCTTGTAAGGGCCATCACCGGCCCGGGCCACGATCTTCATGTTGAGCACGTCGCAGTACCATTTGGCCGACGCTTCCGGGTCCTTCACGAACAGGACGATGTGCGCGATCCGGTCGATGTGGATGGGCGAGGTATCAGTTTGTGACATGTGGCAGCCCCAAGTCTGTCGGCACGCCGGGAATCCAGGTGACATCGGTCACCTCGTTGAATTCCCGCCATTCCTTCTTCCAGGTCTTGCCAGCATCGTCCGAGCGATAGAGGTAGCCGAACTTGCTGGCGGCGAGCATGAGGTCAGGATCGGCCGGGTTGCCGCCGAAAGCCCACATGCAGGAATTGGACGGTGTATCCAGTTCCGACTTCGTCCAGGTCTCGCCCGCGTCAGACGAGGTCAGGATGGCAGCCTCGGTTCCCGGCGTTCCATCGCCGATGCCCACGGCGATATCGGTGTTGCTGCCGGGCTTGCGCATCAGCAGGCGCGAGTAGCGCAGGCCCCAGGTTTCCTTGGCCGGCTGGCGGGTCCAGGTCTTGCCATCGTCGGTCGAACGATAAAGCGCGATCACGGTCAGCGCCAGATGCACTTTCGATCCGTCGGCCTGCTTCAGAACCATGACATCGTGGATATCGGAATTGCCACCGAATGCAGACCAGTTGGTGTCGATCCGCTCCCAGTTATCGCCGCCGTCACGGCTGCGATAGAGACCGCCTTCCTCAACGCCCGCCCAGACATCGTTGGCATCGTCGGGATCGACGGCCAGCGCCAGCATCCGCGGGCGGTTCACGCCGCCGCAGAACTCGGGCCGTTCGAGCGCCGTGCGCTCCCAAGTCTTGCCGCCATCGCGCGAGCGGAACAGGACCGCGCGCGACGGCGCACCGGTGCCAGCATACATCACCTTGGGGTCGCTTTCGCTGACCACGAGCTTCCACACCGCAAAGTCGTTCAGCGCGCAATCGACCCGCTTCCAGTGAACGCCGTGATCCTCGCTGTAGAACAGCCCCTTCTCGGCGCCGGCGAACAAGGCCTTGGGATCGGCCGGATCGACCAGCAGACAACGCACCCGGTCGTCATATTCGAGGTCCTGCCGGATATCGATCCGATACCAGTTTTCTCCGTCGTCATGCGACCGGATGAGCGCCTGCCCGTCGGTCGCGACTATCATCGTCCTGCTCATACAAACTCCTGCATTTTCTTATTCTTGTGCGGCAATCGGCTCAGCTGAGGTTGACCCAGATGCTCTTGACCTCGCTGTAGAGCTCCATCGCCTGACGGCCGTGCTCACGCCCCCAGCCTGACTGCTTGAAGCCGCCGAAGGGCGTGGCGTTGTCGACCAGGTTGAAGCAGTTGACCCAGACCGTGCCGGCCTTGATCTGGCCTGCCAGTCGGTGGCCCTGCTTGATGTCGTTGGTCCAAATTCCGGCGGACAGGCCGAAGTCGGAATCGTTGGCCTGCGCCACGAGATCCTCGGGGTCGTCCCAGCTGAGCGCGCTCAGCACCGGACCGAAGATTTCCTCGCGCACGATGCGCATGTCGCAGCCCGCGTTGGTCATGATGGTCGGCTGGAAGAAGAAGCCGTCCTGAAGGTCGTCCGGACGTCCGCCGCCGATCATGATGTCGGCACCTTCGTTCTTGCCGATCTCGACGTAGCCATTCACCTGATCCCACTGTTCCTGCGACACCAGCGGACCGAAGTTGACTGCCGGGTCGAGGCCGTTGCCGATGGTCAACTGGGCCGCTTGCTCAGCGATGCGTGCCAGCAGGTCGTCATGGATGGACGAGTGCGCATAGAGGCGCGAACCGGCGGTGCAGGTCTGCCCCTGATTGAAGAAGATACCGGCAGCGATTGACGCCGCAGCGGCATCGAGATCGGCATCGGGCAGCACGACCTGCGGCGACTTCCCGCCCAGCTCCAGGCTCACCTTCTTGAGGTTGCCGGTGGAGCCGCGCACGATCGCCTTGCCCACTGCAGTCGAACCGGTGAAGGCGACCTTGTCGACGCCGTGATGATCGACCAGCGCCGCGCCTGCTTCGCCGAAGCCGGTGATGACGTTGAACACGCCTTCCGGGATGCCCGCTTCCAGCGCAAGCTCGGCCAGCCGCAGGGCGGTCAGCGGGGTCTGCTCAGCAGGCTTCAGGATCACGGTGCAGCCCGCAGCCAATGCGGGCGCGACCTTCCACGCCGCCATCGACATCGGATAGTTCCACGGCACGATCAGGCCGCAGACGCCAACCGGCTCGCGCACGGTGTAGTTGAGGATCTTCGCCCCGCTGCGCGGCGACACGGGCAGCGTCTCGCCGCCAAACTTGGTCGGCCAGCCAGCGAAGTAGCGGAAGGTCTTGATCGAACCCTCGATCTCGACCGCCTGCGTCAGCGTAGCGGGCTTGCCGTTGTCCATGCATTCGAGCACAGCCAGCTCAGCCGCGTCGCGCTCGATCAGGTCCGCCAGACGATAGAGCAGCTGCGACCGGTCGACCGCGCTCATGTCGCGCCAGGCCGGGTTGGCCAGAGCCTTGCGCGCAGCCTTCACCGCAAGGTCGACATCGGCCGCGCCGCCTTCGGCGACCTGACAGATTTCCTTGCCCGTGGCCGGGTTCACAGTGGCGAAGGTCTTGCCGGACACCGCCTGGACGGTCTTGCCGTCAATGATCAGCCCGCGCGGCGACTTGGCCAGCTCGGCGCCCAGTGACTGGGCCTTGGCGAATGATGTGGGCATTTCGTTCATGGCGCATCCTCGGTCAGAAAATTCGGTTTTCGGCAGCCGGTCGCATTCAGCCACCGGTGATTCCCAATACAGGTAACCTAACCACGAAATGTAAACAATACTAGATTTAGAATATTATTTGTTGCATATGCGGGACAATTCGAAGGAGGAGTTCGAGGTGCAGGGCAATCAAGGCGATCTCGTGCGGGAACTGGCCGCCGCAAAGGCGGACTATGTCGCCGCGCTGCCGCAGGATGTGCCCGCGCTGGGCGAGGCCTATGCGATCCAGCGGCAGGTCTTCGCGCAGAGCCATATGCCGGTGATGGTGTGGAAGCTGGGCCTGACCAGCGATGGCGCACGTGCCCACTTCGGTGTCGATGAACCGGCGGTGGGCCGCTTGTCAGCCAGCGCGATCTACGCGAGCAACAGCGCGGTCACCTATTTCGGCCCGGAGATGTATGCCGAGGCCGAACTGGTCGTCGAACTCGCGAAGGACTTGCCGGAGAAGACCGGGCCCTACACTCGCGACGACATCTGCGAGGCAATCGGCGGGATCTATGCCGGCATCGAGATTGTCCGCAGCCGCTTTACTCCGGCCGACTTGCCACTGCCGCTGCTGGTGGCCGACAATGTGATGGGCCATGGTCTGGTCTGGGGGCAAAAGCTGGCCGACCGATGGGAGGACCGCTTCGCAGGCATGCCGGTGACGCTCACCCTTGATGCCGACGAGCCCGTCACCGGATCGACTTCGCTGGTGCTCGGCAATCCGCTCGACGCGGTCGTCTGGCTCGCCAACTGGCTGCGCGACACCGAAGGCGAGCGGCTGCGCGCCGAGCAACTGATTGCAACGGGCACCTGCACCGGCGCGACACTCTTTCATGCAGGCAACACAATTCGCGTAGACTTCGACGGCACCACAGGTGCCTATGTCGAGGTTGTGCGCCAGGACTAGCAGGAGACAATATAATGAACCTGGAACTTGGACTTAAAGGCAAGGTTGCCGTCATCACAGGCGGCGGTGTCGGCATTGGCAAAGAAACGGCGCGCAAGCTGATGCTGGCAGGCGCCAAGGTGGCGATCGCCGCGCGCACGGCCAGCAAGCTGGAAGCCGCGGCAGAGGAACTGCGCAAGGCGACCGGAGGCGAGATCATCGCCGTTCCCACCGACACGACATCGAAGGAATCGGTCGAGGCGCTCGTGGCCAAGACGGCCGAGACCTTCGGCAGCGTGGACATCCTCGTCAACTGCGCGGCGGCCCCTGGCGGCCTCGTGCGCAACGCGATCGAGGAAGCCGACGAGGACATGCTGATGCTTGACCTCAACACCAAGCTGTTCGGCTATTTCCGCACCGCCAAGGCCTGTGTGCCCTATATGCGTAAAGGTGGCTGGGGCCGCATCGTCAACGTCGGCGGGCTGACCGCGCGCTGCACCGAGGCGCTGTCCGGCATGCGTAACACTGCGCTGGTGCACTTCACCAAGACCCTGTCGGACGAAGTCGGCAAGGACGGCATCACCGTCAACATCATCCACCCCGGCGTGACCCGCACCGAGCACATCGAGGAATGGTTCGCCGAGATGGCCGAAGAGGAAGGCACCACCGTCGAGGCCATCACCGCGCGCGAAGCGGGCGACCCGGCGGCGCTCAAGCGCATGCTGGAAGTGGAGGAAGTGGCCGATCCGATCGTGTTCCTGTGCTCGCAGCTGGGCAGCGGGATCACCGGCGAATCGATTGCCGTCGATGGCGGACTTTCGCGGGCCGTGTTCCTCTAAGCCTATCGCGAAGGCCAAGCCCCGATACGGGCTTGGCCGAAACGACAAAAAACGGCGGCATAAGGCTCACGCTTTATGCCGCCGTTTTTTGTAACTTTGCTTGGGAGGCTCTCCGGCCCGAGGGCATCAAGCCCTCACTGGCGGAGTATCGCTGCCTTACGCGAGCTTGCGCGCTCTCGCAGTTGTCGCGACCGTCAACACCACGCTCAGCACAAGAATGGCGCATGCGCCGTAGATCATCAGATCGAACGACCCGCTGACCAAGGTGGCCGCTGCCACCGCCGGACCGAGGCCCGAACCGAAAGTCTGGATCGAGCCCATCGCGCAGACCACACGGCCCCGGTGGCACGCCTCGGCGCACAGGCCCGAAAGCAGCGGCTGGCTGAAGTTCCAGCTCAGCATTGTCAGCACGGTGGCAACGGTAAAGGCCGTCGGAGAAACTTGTCCGCGATAGAGCAAGAAGCCGATCAGACAGGCGGCACCGCTCAGCGTGATCGGGAGTGCGCGCCCCCAGGCACGCGGAAGCATTCCCGCCAGCGCCGCACCCAAAACGCCCGCCATCGTGCCGATGGAGAGGCCGGTGGCGATGACATCGGGCGACAGGCGGCTCGCCGCACCAATCCGCTCGGAATAGGACCACACCCCGACGACGGCGAAGAACAGCAGAAACACGCTGACCAGCGCGCCAGCCGAATAGGGCAGGTCGATCTTGCCGCCTCCGGCAAAGATGTCGGCTTCGTCCTTGCTGCCATCGGGCAGCGCCCGCAACGACAGCAGCACCAGCGCGGTCAAGCCCGCAAAGATCAGCAATTGCGTCTGCGGAGAGATCGCCGCCATAATCGCCGGCATCGCATACAGATAGGCCGAGGCGAGCACGTAGCCCACCACAAGATAGATCGAGAACGCGCGGTCGGGGTTGGGTGCCCGGCCCAAGGCGGCAAATGAGAAACCAATCGCGATCCCCGCTCCCGATCCGGAAACGATCCGCGTCAGCACGGTCGCTTCGAACCCATGGACAAGCACGGTCAGCACATTACCGACAACGATCAGGCACAGGCCCAGCGCCACGGCCTTGCGCCAGGGCACGCGGGACAGCGCAAAGGTGCTGAGCCCGATGGTAACGGCCATGGAATTGATGTCCCATGCGGCGAGATAGCCAAGCTGCTCGTCGTTGAAACCCGTCATCTGCGCGATCACGGCCAGGAACCCCGGGGTGATGAAGATCACCATCGCGCCGACCAGCCCGACCAGGATCGCGCTGACAGTGCCGGCCCGCGTCAGTCTGGGAGGCACCGGGTCGGCGCAGGGTGTGTCTTTGGCTTCGATACCATCCATGCTGTATTTCCCCTGCGCCGACGCGCCATCAATCAAGAGCGGTGTCGCCTACGCTTTCAGCACGTCTTCCACGGCGAGGGCGAAAGTATCGACGAGTTCGTCAGCTTCGGCGCGGCTGAGGACCAGCGGCGGCGCGAAGACCAGAATGTCACCCAGCGCACGGGTGATGAGCCCACGCTCTGCAGCAGCCTTCAGCACCTGGCGTCCGGTGCGGTTCTGCATCGGGAAGGCTTCCTTGGTGCCGCGATCCTTCACCAGCTCGATGCCCTGCATCAGGCCCTTGCCGCGAATATCGCCAACATGGGGATGCTGACCCAGACGATCCTTCAGCGCCTGCATCATGTAGGGGCCGACATCGGCAACGTTCTTCACGACTTCCAGTTCGTCGATCAGCTTCAGCGCCGCCAGCGCCGCTGCCGCGCCCACCGGGTGCCCGGAATAGGTGTAGCCATGGCCGAACACGCCGATCTGGTCAGCGCCGCCTTCCAGCACGTCCCACACCTTGGGCGAGATGAAGACCGCCGACATCGGGAAGTAACCCGAGGTGACCCCCTTGGCCGAGGTGATGAGATCGGGCTCGTAGCCATAGGACTGGCAGCCCCAGTAGGTGCCGAGGCGGCCGTAACCGGACACCACTTCGTCAGCCACCAGCAGGATGTCGTGCTTCTTCAAGATCGGCACGATCTCTTCGAAATATCCCTCGGGCGGCGGGATCAGGCCGCCTGCGCCCATCACCGCTTCGGCGAAGAAGGCCGCGATCGTGTCTGCGCCTTCGCGCTCGATCGTCTCTTCCAGTTCCTTGGCGAGGTGGCGCGAGAAGTCGCGCTCGGACATACCTTCGGGCGCATTGCGATAGTAATGCGGCGCGCTCACATGCAGGATCGGCCCCTTGGGAAGATCGAACAGCGCATGCATGCCCGGCAGGCCGGTGAGGCTGGCCGTGGCGACGCTCGAGCCGTGATAGGCGTTCCAGCGCGCGATGACCTTCTTCTTCTCGGGCTTGCCGCGCAGGTTGTTATAGACCCAGATGATCTTCAGCTGCGTCTCGTTGGCATCGCTGCCCGAGGTGCCGAAGAACACGCGCGACATCGGCACCGGAGCGCGCTTCAGCAGCTCCTCGGCGCACTCGCCCACCACGTCGACGCTCATGTTGTTGAACGTGTGGAAGAACGAGAGCTTTTCGCTCTGCTGGGCGATGGCGTCGGTAATCTCCTTGCGGCCATAGCCGAGATTGACGCACCACAGCCCGGCCATGCCGTCGAGGTATTCTTTGCCGTTCAGGTCACGGACCCTCACGCCCGAGCCTGATTCGATCAGCATCGGCCCTTCGGCCTTCATGTCGTTGATCGAGGTGAACGGGTGGAACTGGCTGCGCTCGTCGCGCAGAGCAGGTTCGGAACGCTGGGTGGACATAGATAATCTCCCTCTGTGCCGCGATACGAATCGCGGGAGTCAAAATTTGCTACCCCAGTGGTCGCCGAATGAGCCTATTTATGCAACAGTAAATCTGAATATCACTCTATTTTTGCGAGATTGCAACAATTGTCCACCCCGGAAACTACGGTAGATGTTGACAGCTTCGCACCGTTCAAACAGGTGGATAGGCATGGATGACAGGGCAGATCTGGGCAATGTGATGGCGATGATTTCGTTCGCCGCCGTTGTCAGCACGGGTGGATTTTCGAGCGCGGCCAAGCTGCTTGGCTATTCGAAGGCTGCGGTCAGCCGGCAGATTGCCAAGCTTGAACAGAGCACCGGCGTCCGCCTGCTCGATCGCACCACGCGCTCCATCGCGCTGACGCCTGCGGGGCGCGAGATGTATGCCCGCTGCGCCCGTATCGTCGACGAGGTGAACGAGGCCAACCAGATCATCACGGGCATGGTTTCCAAGCCGCGCGGCGAACTGAAGGTCAACGCGCCGGTCGTCTCCTCGCTGTTCGATCTCACCTCGATCATCCCGCGCTTTCTCGCAGAGTATCCCGAGGTCCGCCTGTTCCTCAACCTGTCGGACAGCAAGGTGGACATGCTCAAGGGGCGCTTCGACGTCGCCTTCTGGATGGGAGACACCTTCGACGCCGGACTGGAAGCGGTTCGCCTGCGCGACTATCCGATGGCTCTGGTTGCGGCCCCCTCCTATCTGGAAAAGGCGGGCAAGCCGACGGCTCCCGGCGACCTGAAGGATCACACCTGCATCGTCGAAACGCACCTGTCCAAGGTTGGCGAATGGCGGCTGGCAGAGGATATCACCGTGGCGGTCAATCGCGGCCCGCTGACGAGCAACTCTGTCCGCATGGCGCGCGAAGCAACGCTGGCAGGCCTCGGCATCAGCTACCTGCCGCAGTTCCTGGTGGAAGAGGACATCGCCGCAAAACGGCTCGAAACGATCCTTGAGGGGACCGTGAAGCAGAGCTTCCCGCTGCACATCATCTTTCCGCGCGGGAATTTCGCACTGTCGAAGGTCCGCGCCTTCGTCGACTTCGTGCGCGACGAGATGCAGACCGAGGGCAAGACCGATCAGGGCGGCGCTCTCGGACTCGCTTCCGCGATCTAGCGTAAGGCTCGCACCCGCTCCCCAAGGACGACGCCAGAGCGTCGCCCCCGGCGGCGCGGTTACAGATCCATGCAGTCGTTCTCCATCCCGAACGCCAGGCCGCCCAGGTTGCGGGCATAGGGGAAGGGGTTGTTGGCGACATGCGCGCGGGCGCAGTGGATATCGAGGAAGGCGCGCTGGATGACGTTGCCCGAATAGATCGCCTTGCCGCCCGAAAACAGCATCAGCGCATCGATCGCCTCGACACAGCGCGAAACCATGGCGGTGGTGTGATGCCCCAGCTGCGCGCGGCGTTCGATCGGCCAGTCTCCGCTTTGCGCCCGCGCATCGAGTTCGGCCAGATCGCTGGCGAGGCGCAGCTCCAGATCGTTGAGGATCAACATGACATCGGCGACCGCCTTCTGGATCGTCGGATCGTTGGCCAGCTTCTGTCCGGTGTAGGTCGTGCGCTTTTCCCGTGTGGTGTCGATGAAGACCTCAAGCGCCCGGCGGAGTGCGCCGATCGAGGTGGTCGATACGGTCCGGTTGAAGACCTGGGCAAAGGGGATGTGATAGAGTGCCGCTTTGTTTTCAGCGTGCCCCGGGCAGGCGATCTCGAACATGTCCCTTTCGCGCAGCACGCGGTGCTCCGGCACGAACACGTCCTCGATGATAATGTCGTTGCTGCCGGTCGGGCGCAGCCCCATCGTGTCCCAGGTGTCGACGATCGCATAGTCGCTGCGCGGGATCAGGAAGTTGTAAGGCTCTGGCTTCCCGTCGCCATCCTCGGCCACCATGTTGGCGCCAAGAATGACCCAGTCGCAATGGTCCGATCCGCTGGAAAAGGCCCACCGGCCGCTGAACCGGTATCCGCCCTCCACCTTCGTCGGCTTGCCGCCCGGCATATAGGAGGAGCTGACCAGCGTTGCGGGGTTCTCGCCCCAGACATCTTCCGCAACCTGAGGGTGGAAGAGCGCCAGCTGCCAGTTGTGCACGGCCACCACGCCGTAGACCCAGGCGCTTCCCATACAGCCTTCGGCGAGCGTCTTGGCAATCTCGCAATAGACGGCAGGTGACATCTCGTAACCGCCATATTGCTTCGGCTGCAGAACCTTGAAGAACCCGGCGCGCTGGAAATCGGCGATGGTCTCTTCAGGCACGCGCCGACTACGGATCGCCTCCGCTTCCCGCTCCCGCAGGATCGGGACCATCTGCCGCGCGCGACTGATCAGTTCGCCAGGATCGACAACGTCATCGCTTGCTGAAGGAGGAACCTGAGCTACTGAAACCATCTGCACTCTCCCATCGAGTTCGGCGAATCACCTCGCTGCAATCGCCTTCATCCGTCTCATATTTCGTATGCAATAATCAAAATGTTGTCCGTTATTGCAATTTTGCAACAACGATTCAAAACCATGATTTTCGTAAATACCGTTTTTTATCAGCGCATTAAGGAGCCATAGAGGCCCAAAAACCACATTTTATGAACAATGGATATGTTGCTAGCTAGTTTGTTTATTTTTTGCAACACTGGCGCTGATTTGAAGCCTACTGTCAAATGCCGGACAGTGGTGGGCGCGTGTGGTGCTAGCCGCACCCGTCAAGATCGGGAGATATGTAATGAATATGCATCGATTGAAGTGTGCCTGGCTGGCGGGTGCTTGTGCGCTCACGGTCTCGCCGGTTGCTGCGCAAGCGCAGGACAACGCCGCCAGCGACGCGACGGAAGCTAACGGCGGAGGCGGTCTCGCAGAAGCAATCATCGTCACAGCCAACAAGCGCAGCGAAAACCTGCAGAAGGTCCCGATCTCGGTCAGCGCATTCTCGGGCGAACAGATCGACCGGCTGGGCATCACCGAAGCCACCCAGGTGACGCAACAGATCCCCTCTCTACAAGTGAACTCCTGGTCCCCCGCCCTGACGATCTTCAGCCTGCGCGGCGTCTCGCAAAGCAACTTTACCGACAATCTCGAAGCGCCCGTCGCGGTCTATCAGGACAATGCGTACATCGCTTCGATGAACGCCATCTCCGGCCAGCTGTTCGACATCAAACGGGTCGAGGTGCTGCGCGGTCCGCAAGGCACCCTGTTCGGGCGCAACGCAACCGGCGGCCTGATCCACTACCTCAGCGAAGACGCCAGCACGGATGTTTTCAACGGCTATGTGCAAGGCCAGTACGGACGCTTCAACGACCGGTCGCTTGAAGGTGCCGTAGGCGGCGCGTTGATGGAAGGTTTCCGCTTCCGGGCCGCGGCGCGCGTCGAAAAGGCTGACGGCTACATCACATCGAGCGATACCGACGCAACGTCACTAGGCCTCGGCATCCTGCCCGGTAGCGGCCAGGCTCTGGGCGGCAAGAACGGCTGGGCCGCCCGCATCAACCTGCAGGTCGACCTCAGCCCCGATGCCACGTTCAGCTTCTGGTACAAGCACTCGGAAGACAAGAACGTCGACACCGGCGGCTACGTGTTCGAGAACTGCGTCTTCCTTGATAACGCCTATTGCAACACCGGCCCGACCGGTCTGAGCGACGACCAGACGGGTGTCGCCAACGGCCTGACCGGCGAACCTGCCTCGCCGTGGGAGCACTTCGGTGACCGCCGTGGTAATCTCGACCGCGTCATGAACAGCGTACAGGGCGATCTGACCTGGGACCTGGGCGGCGTCGAGCTAACCTCGATCACCAACTATCTCGAAATGCGCAAAGCCTATTTCGAAGACGGCGATGCCATCCCGCAGCTTATCGTCAACGTCGATAACAACGTCGATTTCGACCAGTTCTCGCAGGAACTGCGCTTTGCCGGCACGTCCGATCTGCTTAGCTGGCAGGCTGGCGGTTACTTCCTCGACATGCATTATGATGGCGTATGGAGCGTGACCGGCTCACCCGTGATCGACCTTGCCCTGGCCGCCAATGGCGGTGTGTCCAACCCCGCAATCCCGGTCATCGACCAGATCTACAAGATCCACTCCCGAAACTGGTCGCTCTTCGCCCAGACCGATGTGTTTCTGACAGACAAGCTCTCGCTTACACTGGGTGGGCGTTATTCGAGCGACACCAAGTCGATCGACCTGACAAACGTCGTGACCGACGCGACCTTTGCGCCGCAGCCGGACCCGGTCGTTGTCCTTACCGACGACGAGCTTGCCGCCGCAGTGCCCGGCGTGAACCGCGAGAAGTACGACGACTGGGCGGCCCGCGTTTCTCTCAATTATCAGGTTACGCCTGACACCCTGCTGTTCGCCTCGTGGAACCGCGGGATTAAGGGGGGCAACTGGTCGCTATCCCTGAACATCCAGCCGGAGGATTTCTACCATCGGCCAGAGACGCTGAACAGCTTCGAAGCCGGCTTCAAGACCAGCCTGTTTGACCGCAGCCTGCGCCTCAACGGCACACTGTTCCACTACATCTACGACGACTATCAGGCCTTCTCGCTCGCTGGCGGCGTGCCGCATGTTTACAACAGCGATGCCCATTCCACGGGCGCGGAACTGGAGGCATTCTGGTCCCCTTCGAACCGGTTTGACGCCGTGCTCGGCGCGACATGGCAGACCTCCTCGGTCGACAGCATTCCGGCCACCGACGTCCAGTTCGGGCCGGAGATCTTCCCCGGCGCGCCCGATACGCAATACTGCAAAAATCTGGGCGGGGTGTTCCGCTGTGATTTCCCGCAGAAGACCATCGAAGGCGCCGAACTGCCGAATGCGCCGAGGTTCAGCTTCAACTACCTGCTGCGCTACAATGTCGATGTCGCCAAGGGCAATGTCGCGGCGCAGGTGGATGGCGCCTGGTACGACGATCAGTTCCTCGAAGTGACGAACGGACTGGGATCGATGCAGAAGGCCTACAACGTCACCAATGCCTCGCTGTCGTACACCGACGATGCGACCGGCATTGCCCTCACGGTTTGGGGGCGCAACGTGTTCGACAAGGCCTACCGCGCATATTCGCTCAACCTAGGCATTCTGGGTGTGACCTCGATCTACGCCCCGCCGACCACCTACGGCGCAACGCTGAGAGTGCCGTTCGGCGGCTGACCAATCCCCGACCACTGGCCCCGGCACGACAATGGTGCCGGGGCCCATTTTTCGAGGGCCTTCCCATGAATGCTGTTGAAACGGACCTGTTCAGGTCAGCCATGAGCAGATTGGCGAGCGCCGTGACGCTGGTTACAACCGATGGACCAGCGGGCCGCCGCGGCCTTGCAGCGACCGCCGTGACAAGCATCACAGACGCCCCGCCCAACCTGCTGGTGTGCGTCAACAAGTCGGCGCGCAGCAATGCCACGATCAAGCAGAACGGCGCTTTCGCCGTAAATGTACTGAGCGAGCAGCAAGAGAAGCTGGTCGGTGCCTTCTCCAGCAAGAGCGATACCGACCCTTTCTGCGAGCCGGATCTGTGGAGCTGTCTGGAAACAAGCGCTCCAATTCTGGTCGATACGCTGGCAAGCCTCGACTGCACGCTGGACCAGATCATCAATATCGGCACGCACAGTCTTTTTGTTGGCCACGTCGTGGCCGTGCGCATTGGTGGGGCCGGACGGGGCCTCGTCCATTTCGACCGCGCCTTCTGGGGTGTCGGCGGGCAATAGCGCGCCTCGCGCCCGCCGCTCTGCTCCCTTCTATTGCCGGACGCTGCATCGCATGAAATTCTACCACGAAATCCGCGGCTGTTCTCTTGCGGTGGACATTGTCGCCAGAGAGCTGTCCGTTCCGCTGGACCTGCAATGGGTCGACATGGCCACCAAGACGCTGGAAGACGGCTCCGACTACCTCTCGATCAATGCGAAGGGCACCGTGCCGACGCTGCAACTGCCCGATGGCGAGTTCCTGACCGAAGGGGCCGTCATCATGCAGTATCTGGCCGACAGCGAAGGCTCGGGGCAGCTATTGCCACACCTCGGCACGGTCGAACGGCTCCGCGTTCTTGAGTGGAACAGCTTTATCGGTGCCGATCTGCACAAGGGCGGCTTCATGCCGCTGTTCAAGGCGCAGACCCCGCCAGCTTACCGGGACATCGCTGTCGACAGGGTTTGCGCGATGCTATCGTGGATCGACAGCCAGCTGCAGGACCGGAGCTTCCTCGTGGCAGACCGCTTCACCATCGCTGACGCGCATTGCTACACGATCGCCATATGGGGCTATGTCCACGATATCCCGATGAGCCGATGGCCCGCGCTTGAGGCCTATCTGGAACGGATCGGATCGCGCGACAGCGTCCGCGCCGCGCTGGAAGCAACCTTTGAACAGGCCCGCAAGGTGGGCAGAGAACTGTAGCTGGCAGGTGCCGGGCGAAAGGGCTGGACGCAATCGCCCAGCCCTCCCCCTGCAAAGCGATCACTCGCTATCTTTAAAATCCTCAGGCGTTGCGATCGGCTCAAGCCTGGCCGCGTCGGCAGGCAGCAGATAGCCTTGCGCAACGAAGTCAGCCTTCGCCTCCTCGTATAGCTTCGCGTAATTGGCATAGGTGCCATACATCGCGCGCAGCCTTGCCGCAGAATACGGAAGCTTGGTGTCCAGCACCATGCCGCAATCGGTCTCTTCCGCCACCAGATAGACGGCTGACGGAACCGCGATCCACGGCGGACGCACCCCGCCGATCAGATTGCCGGTCTGGCTGTCTCGCACGGCCGTATTACCGTCCCGCTCCACCCGGCCTGCGCGCGGCATGGGGGTGCCATTGCGCACCCACTTGTCCATCCCGTCCAGCAGCGCGGAAGCGACATATTCGACCGGCTCGTCGTAGAGGGTGTTGCACATCGGATCGCCCCCCTTGCCGACGTCCTCGGCGGTCGGCTCGATCTCGCCGGTGCCGACATCGGCGAGGCGCAGATGCGGCGTGCCGGGCACTTCGTAAAAGCGCAGTTCCGGGTCGTCGCTGTCCTCGGGAGCCGGGATTTCGTTCACAATGTCGTGATTGGTTTCGGACTGGGTGAACACGGTCACGAAGGGCGTATCCTCCGGCATATTTCGCGGTATGCGCAGCACTTCGCCGCCGACCTCACCGTGGGCCATGCGCCCGGTCATGTAGGCATCGATCAGCGGACTGCCGTCGGGCATGCGCCATTGCTGGTGACGGCCCTGATCGACGTAGTCCATCCACACCTGCGCGGTCACCGCCCAGCTGTTCACATAGACCCGTTTGACATCGAGCCCCGCCAGCGGACCGTCCGGATCGTTGCTCTTCAGCAGCATGGCCAGTTGCGCGCCGATCCCTTGCGATTGCGGCACGAACGGATCGACCGCCCCGCCCCGCTCGAACCGGGCCGGATCGAAATAGGAGCCCAGCGGGGCATAGCGCGCGTAGTCGTAGTCGCGCATGAAGTCGAAGTTGACGATCCCGAGATAGGGTGCCGCCTCTTCCGGGGACCACCCTGCAAACTTCGGGTCCGGCTCGGGCCGGTTGATGTTGAGCGTGTAGCCGACATAGGCATAGCCCTGACGCAGCAGATAATCGCGGGTGAGGATCCAGCCCGCGGCGCGCTCTCCGAACCAGGTGAACGGCTCGATGATCACCGTGCCGTTGAACCTGGCGGGGTCCTCCGGTTTGCGCACCAGAATCCGCGTGGTGTAAGGCGCATCGAACAGCGTTTCGCCCGCAGCCGTGATCGCCGGGGCCGCGCCGAACATGTAGTATTCCTCCTCGACGTAGCCCGCGGCCTTGAGATCGGAATATTCGGTGCCTGCGCGGTTGGCAGAGGACAGCGGGTCTTGCCCGGAGGGCGGCACCGGCAGCACGTCGGGCATGCGCGGAACCTCAGCTAGCGCGGGGGCGGACAGTGCCGTTACGACAAACGCCGCTGCCAGTGATCGGCCGATTGTCAGCATCATAATCGTGGCCATGCGCGCCTGTCTCCGTCTCATGGTCTGGGGACTATTCCCAGGTGCCGATTGTAGGCCCACCGGAGATGCGCATCGCAGTGAGGCTGCCGGCCTTGCGGGTGGTGTCCCTGCCCGGATGGATCAGCGCGCTGACCCTGTCGCCGACCTTCACGGTGTTCTTCATCCATCCCTGACGCATCAGGATATTCGGCCCACCGGCCTCGATTGCCCAGGTCTCGACCTCGCCATTGTCGAGGCGGGTATCGACGAACAACCAGGTATGTGGGTTCTTGTACTGGACCTCGGCGACAACGCCCGTCACCACCGCGCTTCGTGTCATGTCGAAGGCTGCATAGGAATGGTGGGCAAGAGCCACACCGGCAGGCAACGCTGCCAGAAGGCCAGCCAACAGGATCGACGTCTTCATCATGCTTCTCCTAGTGTCGTTGCGGGCGCACCTGCCCCGGTTGCCTAGTCCTCAAGGATGCTCGGCAATTGCCGCTCGGGAATGCTGGTGACTTCGGCGCCCGTTTCCGGGTCGATTGTGTCGGTGTTGTTGTCTTCGCAGACGTATTCCATGAACTCTGCATCCGCCGGAGCCCGGCGGAAGGTCAGCGTCCATTCCCAAGGGCTGGCGAGCGCCTCGGGATCGCGCCCAACGCCATCGACCTGCAGCAGGCCATCGTCGTTGATGAACATGCGTTCGGTGAAGGTCAGCTTCTCGCTATGGCCGAGCGCATCGTCGGCATGGCCATATTCGCCCAGCGTGGTTTCCCCGCGAATGCTGGAAGTCTCCACCACCAGCACATCGCCTTCCCAGTGCCCGGTGGAATAGCCTTCGAACGTGGCGGGAACGGCCTCAGGATCGGGATGCTCGCGGCCATCGAGATAGATACGGCGCGTTTCGCGCAGATATTCCTGCGCCCAGTTGATCTGATCGGGTGTCTGCAGGATTTCGACCGCATAGGGCCCGAGCATGATGGTCGGCATGCCGAGGATCTTGCACGAGGTCTTGAACTCGATCCCCAGCTCCGCGTTGCGAGCGGTGCGCTGCTGGTAGCTTTGGAGATAGACGCCCTTCAGTTCGGGCCGCACGCCGAACGGAGGGCCGTCGGCACTCGGCACGTCATCCGCGCCGGTGTAGGTGACGCCGCCGGGCCGGTCGACCGCGCTGCCGATAGGCATCCAGATCCCGGATAGGTCCGCGCCAGCATCCTCCGCTTGGGCAGGAAGCGATGACGCCGTCGCCATCGCAAGACACGCTGTGACAAGACACGCAAAACCTGATCGTTGCATCTGCATTCCCCCTCGGCTCAGCACCTTCGTCCCGGAGAAACGCCGTTACACACAAGCGTTACATGCGGAACGCAGCGGTTACGCCCACCGCCCGAGAGCGCATGAACTCGCGTAAAATCAGCGTGTTCCGCTGGTCGCGTAATAGCCCGCAGCCCCTGGGGGTGATCGCCGCTCGCTATTCCGCCGGTTCATCGACAACCAGCGGAGCGCCGGGGCCGATGCGAATGACGCTGGAATAAGGCTCATCCGTGACCGCATAGAGCAATCCATCGGGGCCCTGCTGCACATCCTTGAAGCGCTGGTGCAAGGGATCGAGCAGGACTTCCTGCCGCATCTCCTGCAGGTGGTCGTTGAAGACAACGCGGATCAGCGCGCCCGTGCCGTTGATTTGCCCGCGCCGCGCACTGGCGACGAACAGGTTGTTCTCCCAGCCGGGAAAGGCGCTGCCGGTGTAAAAAGTGATGCCATTGGGCGCGATCCCGGGCGACCAGATCTGCAAGGGAGGCATGGTGTCCGGCAAGGTAGGATTGGCAGGCAGCGATGAGCCGACATATTCGGTGCCATAGGTCGAGGTCGGCCAGCCGTAGTTGCGGCCGGGCAAGAGCTCGTTCAGCTCGTCACCGCCCTGCGGGCCGTGCTCCGAGGCGACCAGCCGCCCGGATCGCGGATCGAAGGCAAGGCCGAGCGGATCGCGGTGGCCATAGGTCCATATCTCCGCCCGCGCCCCTTCGCGCCCGGCGAAAGGGTTGTCCTGCGGGATCGTGCCATCGGCGCGGACGCGCAGCACCTTGCCATAGATGTTATCGAGTTCCTGCGCGGATTCGATATCCCCTTCGCTGAGCCCGCCGAAGGAGGCGAACAGCATTCCGTCCTTGCCGACGATCACCCGCGAACCGCCAATGCCGACTTCCGGCTCGCTCACCACCAGGTCCGTGAGGTCGGTCAGGCGCAAACCGGACAAGCGAGCCTTGGCCAGAACATAGGAGGCAATGATCCTGCCCCGCGTCTCGTCGAAGCCGACCGGCCTGTTGTAGGTGAGATAGACGGTGCCGTTTTCGGCAAAGTCCGGGCCCGGCTCTATGTCCTGGATGCCGAGAACATCGAACGGATTGATGCCGGGGGTGTCGCCATAGTTAGGCACCCCCTCGATCGGATGCTCGTCCAGCAGCGGCTCGTCCCCTGTTGCCCCGCGCAGCAGCCGCACGCGCTGGCCGCGCTCAACGAGCAACGCATCGCCATCCGGCAGGAGGGCGATGGCGTAGATATTGGACAACCCGTCAGCAATCACTGTCGCCGTGATTTCGGGCTGCTCGGCCGTCACGAAGACGTAGGGGCCCGGGCCGGGAAGCGCATTCGGCACTCCCACCTCCGGCACCTCGGAGGCCGCTGCCACTGTCGGCACGAGCGATGCTGAGAGCGCGGTCGCCAGAATGGTGGCGGTGATGTCCCGAAAACGATTGGCCATGGCAAGAACCCCAAAATGCATCGCCTGATGTGGCGGAAGCGCATGTGTAGCGTAATCGAGCCGGGGCGAGTGGTTATTACAGGAGCGGTCAGATGGTTGGCAAACTGGGCCATCGTACCTCCGACGGTGCCCCATAAGGCAAACGGCCCCGCAAGCACGAATGCTCGCGGGGCCGGAAGCTCTTGAGTTCGGTCGCTTGCGCGCCGGGTCAGCGCCTAACCGTCAACGTAATGCCGGCCGTGCGCGGACGGAACGTGCCAGCACGGTAGAAGGTCGAGTCCGGCGTTTCGTGGAACAGCGCCAGCAAGGGCCGCTCGTCCGTCACATTGTTGATGAACAGGCTGGCATCGACTTCCGTAGAGCCGACCGGGAAGCGATGGCCGACACGGATATCCAGCACCGAAGTGGCCGGCGGACGCGGCAAGGTCGGATCGACCAGAGGCGAGTCGACATCCACGGGCTTCGTGATCCTGCTGGAGTAGCTGAAGTCAGCACGAGCATAGCCTTCACCGCTGCCAAGACGATGCGTGTATTCGGCATTCGCCTGCACGGTCCACGGAGACACCAACGGGAACGGCTCCCCAGCCTTGCGGATGACGGTGTCGTTCGGCCCCGGAATTTCCGTGGTGAAGCGGGCATTGATATAGGCCACCGACGCACCAAGGCTGAGGCCCGGGAACGGCCGTGCCGCCAAGGCCACATCGAAGCCGTCGATCTTGGCCTCGCCCAGGTTGAGGGCAGTCTGAATCGTACACTGCGGCAGCGCGAACAGCGTCTGCGCATTCGACCATTCAATACGATAGGCCGAAGCATCGATGGCGAGCTTGCCGCCGAACAGCCGGTTCTTGCTGCCGATCTCGTAGCTCCAGATCGAATCCGGCTCCACGTTCAGCGTGGCAAACGGATCGAACCCGATTGCGGCGGCGTCAGCGATGCAGTTTGCACCCACCGGCGGCGACACACCCGGCCCACGCACACCCTTGGTGGCATTGACGTAGAACAGGTTGCTGGGGTTCGCCTGGTAGGACAGGCCAAACTTCGGAGTTAGCGTCCTCGAAGTCGTATTGGCGGTGTCGGTCTGCCCATCGGTCGCCAGCACCGGGCCAGCATTGAAGCCCGTGAACTGGTAGTCGGCGATGGTGTAGCGCAGGCCGGCCGTCGCCTTGAGCCCTTCGACGATTTCGTAGTCGGCCTGGCCGTAGGCCGCATACTGCTGGTCGTGGTGCTCGTTGCGCGTGGCAACCGAATAGAGCCCCTGGTAAAGCTCGGTTCCGAAGAAGGAGTCCGTCAGGCTGTCGAAAGTGGGCTCGCCAATGGCTTCCTGGCCCAGATTGATGATGTCGAGCAGACGTTCGTCTCTGCCCTTGAAATCGTCAGACACCTTCGAATTCTGGTAAAACAGGCCGAGAATCCAGGTCAGCCGATCGCTGTCATCGTCATCCAGAATGCGCAGTTCCTGCGTGAACAGTTCCTGATTGGTGTTGCTGAAGGTTCTCGGGCTGTAGTTCTCGAAGCCGGCCGGGAAGGGAAGTTCGGTCAACCCACCGGAAAACACGAAGCTCAGCGAGAAATCGTCGTTTTCGGTGTGCGTCCGGCGGTTGAAATAGGACGTGTCCGAAACCAGCGAAAGTCCGCCCAGCTCTACTTCGGCCTTGAGCGCGGGAAGGAAGAAGCGATCGTTGTGGGGCTCGTTCTGCTGGTTGAGCCCCTGCCGCAGATCACCTTCGTCAAGGTCAGATGCCGCAAGTTCGAAGCGCGAGTTGTCGTTGATGTACTGGCGCTGGAAGAAAACCGAAGGCGTCAGCGTCACCGTGTCGCTCAGCCGGAAGCCGAGCGCGAGGCGGGCCGACACAACGTCGGTATAATCGGTATCCTTCTGGACCAGCTCGTCCGTGTAGGGATCGAGCTGATCGATGTAGCCACCATCGTGACGCGACCAGACACTGGCCCGCATGCCGATCTTGCCATCAACCAGCGGCGCACCGGCCGCAATGCCAGCCTCGTAACTGGCCGAGCCATGCCGGGTCGTGGCCAGCTCGGTGCGGCCATAGACGCTGAGGCTATCGTAGTTCGGCCCCGGCATGATGAAGCGGATAGCGCCGCCCACCGATCCGCTGCCAAACAGCGTGCCCTGCGGACCGCGCAGCACTTCCACGCGCTCAAGATCGAACACCTGGGGATAAGCGTTGCCGAGCGACGGGCTGACGCCGACGCGGGTCTGCACGGGGGTATCGTCGATATAGATGCCGGTCGTGGGAATGCCCGACTGCGAGTCGACCCCGCGGATCGAAATGATGGTCTGACCGGTGCCGTAGATGATGGCGCTCTGGCCGAAACTCACCCCGGGCGTAATCGAGGCGATGTCGGCGATCGAGCGGACGCCTTGTACGTCGAGCTCTTCCTGACCCTTGGCCGTGACACTGATCGGCGTGCGGCTCAGCAACGTCGACTTGCGCGTGGCCGTGACGACGATTTCGCCGGCATTGTCAGAATCGGCAGCAGCCGAAGCAGCTCCCGTCGAGCTGTTGGTTGAACTGCTTTGTGCGGATGCCGGCACAGCGGCCACGAACATCGCGCCCCCCGCAAGCAACATAGCCTTGCCCAGCACGGGACGAAGCGTGGTGTGAATCTTTCGCAAAGTATACCTCCCTTTGAGTCAGAACCGACAAGTTCCCCCAGAGACCGCACCTTGCCGGGCTTATACCCGTTCCAAGGCGTGGGACCTTCTTCTGCTGTGCCGATCTATGCAAATAGATATTTCAAGGTTAAAGCAAATGCAAGCCCGCAAGGCTGGTAAGGGACGGCTGATGTGAGTGAGTGTTGCAATATCGCCGCATAAGTGTCCTTTTGGCGCAGGGTAAGCGTCCCGCAGCACCCTTGGCCATCGCCGCACCTAATCTGCATAAGGAGCAAGAGTCTTCCGATGACCACCGGCCCCGGAGAAGCCCAGACATCGTCAGATTTCGCGGCCGAGACCGCCCGCTTCCGCAAGGAGTTGGCGAAGGGGCGTTCGTCCAACCAGCTGGTTCTGTTTGATTTCCTCGTCGAGCGATCGCTCGACGAGCGCTCTCCCAAGGAAGTCGAAATCGCGCTCGAGCTGTTCGGCCCTGATGCGATGCTCGATGTATCGTCCGATTCAGGTGTGCGTGTCTATGTCCATCGGCTGCGCAAACGAATCGACCAGTTCTATGCTGGCTCATTCGGGCCCAGACTTCAGATCCCCAAGGGCGAATACCGAATTATCCTGGTCGATGTGCCGGAACCGGAACCGACACCCTCCATCCTCATCATGCTTCGCAGGCTGCTGACCGCGAATCCCTCGCTCAGCCTCGGGCTGCTGTTTATCGTCACCGGCGGCTTTCTGTTTGCAGCCTTCCAGCTCTCGTCGATCGAGCTGTCGCGGCCAAACGCAAGTCTGTCCGAGCGCAATGCCCTTATCGGCGCGGGCACCTCGCTGGCGGACCCGGTAATCGCAGTGGGCGACAGCCTGTTCCTCGCCGAAACCGAAGACCAGACCCGGGTCGAACGCATGATACTCGATCCGGCCATTTCCAGCCGCGAGGACCTTGGCAAATTCATCACCGACCATCCCGAGGACTTTTACCGCCTGTTCGATTTCGATCTGCATTTCGCGCCCTCAGCGACGGTGGAAGCGGCGTGGAAGGTGCAAGGGACGATGATGGCCGACCGCAGCGTTCCCCAGATCACGATGATGCCGGTATCGCAGCTCGGCGACGACGATCAGCACCGTCATGACATCGTTTTCGTCGGGCGACTGTCGCAATTGGGGCCACTGAGGTCATCGGTGTTTGCGCAATCGCGCTTCACCTTGCCGCGATATAATCTCCTCGAAGATCACACGAGCGGCAAGGCCTTTCCAGCGACCGTTTACAAGGCCGGCGGAGGATCAAGCATCGAGGACGTTGGCTTCATCGCAGTGCGCAATGGGCCCGGAGGCCGGCGGCTGATCGTTCTCGCGGGCCTGGGGGATCTCGGCACCGCCGCCATGGCCGACCTGCTGGGAGACCCCCTCGCCCTGATGAAACTAAAGGAAGACCTGGGCGATACGCGAATGTTCGAAGCCCTTTTCACCGTGAAATCCACCCCCGGCCAGCCTGTCGTCCGGCAGCTCGTGGGGGTCTGGCCGCTCACCTGATTCCTGCCATCCACATAGGCACTTGGCTTGCCGCGCTTTTTATTTTAAGCTTAAAGCACAAAAGAGGGTGACTTATGTGTGCTGCATATATGGGGGGACGACCGGCGACGTATTGCGCGGCGGTATCGACAAGACTGCGTCGCCCCAACGAAACCGTGGCCAATCTATCGGCCAAAAACGGGATCAGCGCCATAGGGGCCAACCACGGCATGCTCGACCGTTCACACCATGGCGATCGCTTGTGGAGCTTGCGTTCCTCTGCCACGGGCCGCGACGATAGCCAATTCGTATCGCTGCCCTGTGTCCTCGGGCAGGAGCAGCCCCGCTGCGGCGCTCCATCGCGGACCGATTGGCGATGAAAGACCCGGTGATGGACAACAGCGACAAGGTGCCTTCGATGCAATCGAATTCCGATGCGGAACTTCCGGCAGGCGCCGGATCGACCGACTTGCGGCTCTGGGTGAGGCTGCTCGCTTGCGCCAAGATGGGCGAGAAATTCCTGCGCCGCAAATTCGAAGACGACTTCAACACCACCTTGCCGCGCTTCGATGTGCTGGCCGCGCTCTATGCGGCGCCGGAGGGTCTCCGCATGAGCGAGCTGTCCAAGGCTTTGCTCGTATCAAACGGAAACGTGACCGTGGTGGTCCGCCAACTGCAGGAGCGCGGCCATGTTGCCTACAAGGTCAATCCATCGGACCGCAGATCGGCCATCGTAAGCCTGACACCGTCAGGAAAGGCTCGCTTCCTCGAGCTGGCCGATGCGCACTATGCCTGGATCGCCGACCTGCTTGATGGCGTCCCCGACGAACAGAAGACCTTGCTGGTTGCCGCCCTTGGCAATCTTCGGGCGACAATTTCCGGAAATCACTAAGAATGACCTTTGAAACATCCGCCCAGGTGCGGTTCGCTCACATCGATGCTGCGGGCATCGTGTTCTATCCCCGCTATTTCGAAATGCTCAACGCGGCAGTCGAGGACTGGTTTGCCAAGGCCCTCAATGCCGATTTCCATTCGCTGCATGCCGAGCGCGGCCTTGGCGTCCCGAGCGTGAAGGTGGAGGCGGAATTTCTGGCTCCTTCCCTGCTGGGCGAGATCCTGACGATCCGCATCGAAGTGCTCGAGGTCGGGCGCACCAGTTGCACCTACAGGGCGATCTTTTCGTGCGGCGAGACCCAGCGCGTAAAGGCTGTCGGCAAGCTGGTCTGCATGAGCCTTGCAGAACAAAAGTCGGTTCCCTGGCCCGACGATATCCGCGCCCGGCTTACACAAGATCCGGTTTGCGCCTGATCCTCACAGCGGCTCGGAGACGTCTCCGATAGGCACGATCTCAAGCGAGGTGATCCTGCCGTCTGTGCCCAGCCCCATGCGAATTTCGGTTACGCTTGAAGCGTATTGCGCCCGGTAAAGAAACTGGGTTTCGGCGCAGCTCTCGCGCTTCTCGTAAAGCGCAAAGTCGTCCATCGGGCCGAGAGCGGACAGCATGGCCGCATACATTTCGGTCAGCTCGCGAAAGTCCAGATCGGCGAAGTCGGCATAGTCGGCCCGCTTTGCCGCTCCCGCCGCGATATCCTCCACCAGCTGCCTGGCGTGCGCGATGGTGGCGCTGTCAGCGCCTGCCATTGGCACGGCCCCAGCCAAGGGCAATGACGGGTCAAACGTGGCGGCAACGCGGCGGGCCACGTCCTTGGCATTGGCGGCCTCGCCGTTGGCCATGACGAACACCGTCAGGTCGTGTTCCGGATAGGTCAGCCCATAGGTCTGAAAACCCTGCCAGGTGCCAGCCTGCCACTTCGCCAGATCGCGCCCGGCGCCTTGTGTAAACCACCCCGGCACGGCCGCACAGGCCGCACCACCGTCGATGCTGATGGCATGGTCGAGTTCATCCCAGGACGCGTCGTCCAACAGCAAGCGCTGCGACAGCGCCTGCCCCCATGCCGCAAAGTCGAGCGCGGAAAGGTAGAGCGAGCCATCGGCGGTCGAATTGGCGGTCGCTGAAATCCAAGCGGCGTTGCGCAGTTCGCCATCGCGCACTTCGTATCCGGCAGCGCGGTTGGGAATGATCGCCAGTTCGTCGATCCCGCGCGCAGTCAGCATGCCAAGCGGTTCGAACAGGCGGTGACGGGCAAACTCCGTCCAGTGCTCTCCGGTCACTTCCTCGATCACCTGGCCCAGCACGACATAATTGGCATAGCTGAAGCGGTATCGGGTGCCGGGGGCGAAATTGATGTCCTGGCTGGCGAGAATGGCCAGCATTTCCTGCCGCGTGTATTCGGCCAGAAAGTCCCCGTTGGGGGTGGCAGGCAAACCCGAGGTGTTTTCGATCAGGTTGCGGATCGTCACACCCGCCCACTTGTCCGGCGTCCCCGGAAGATACTGGCTGACCGGCGCATCAAGCGCGACCTTGCCGTCCTCGACGAGGAGCATCATCAGCGCCGCCGTGAATGGCATGCCGGTGGCCCCGGTCTTGAACACGGTATCGGGATGGACCCTGACGCCCTGCTCGATATTAGCCTCACCGAAACCCTCGACCCGAACGACCCGCCCGTCACGCACCACGGCCAGCGCCATGCCCGGCGCTCCGCTGCGTGCAAGCTCGGCTTGGGCGATATCCTGAATCGCGTCGGCATGGGCCTGCGCCGGGGCAATGGCGAGCGCTGCGCCCAGCAGGGTCGAATGTATGCGGGAAAATGTCATCACCCGGCGAAGCTGCACGCCTGTTGTTCGCGCAACCATTGCCTTACCGGCCATTCTGCGCACATCGCCGGACAACTGGCGCGCTATTCCCGCCAGTCCGGCGTGATCGGGCGATAGGCTGGCACATCGCCAGAGCTGTCCCAGATGTCGTCAACCGCGAGCGAGCGTGACAGCAGCAGCGAGGCCCCGACATTGACGTTCTTCACGGTCCGCACCCGAAACAGCGCCTCGAAGGCATCTCCGGTTTCGTCGGTCGCCGTGGGCAGGCGATCAAGTTGCTCCGCGTTCGCCGTCAGTTCGGCCGCCTGCTTCACGCCCGCATCGCCAAGGCCGGCCACGATCAGGAGGCGATTTCCGGCGGGCCCGGGCAGGCTCGCGACATAGGCGAAGTCGCGGCGCGGTGTGCGCTCGTCGGTCAGCACCATGTTGTCGGCCACGAACCGTTTATCGCTATCGCTGTCGATCAGACCTTCGATATCCGGCCCGAACCGAAAGCCCGAGGCCTGCAACAGCGGATCGCGCAGCAGCGAGCCGATCCCGCTGAACTGGCCGACAAACACGATATCGTCGGACACCAGCTGCTCTGGCGTGAGCTGCGAGAAGGAAATGAGTTGCACCGACCGGCGCCCTGCACCGGGCAGGCGCGACAGGACATTGCGCACAGTCGACACCGCCTCGATGGTGCCACCGGTCACGAAATGCTGGTTGTAATCGATGAGCTGGTCCGCCCGCTCGGGCTCCAGCACTTGCAGGATCGTCAGGTCTTCGCGTGTCGGCACGGCCCGGTCCCACACCAGTCGCGGACCGCTGGCGGGATCGGTCCCCGGGGTATCGAGCCGGTTGAACACGTAATAGTCGCCCATCACGATCGTAAGCGGACGGCCGGTCTCGACCACCGGGCTCCACAGCGCGGTATCGGCCAACGGCGCCCGATCGCGAAATAGGACCAACAGGCAAAGAGCCACGACCACAAGTGCCAGCGCCATTGCGGAGGCCAGATACTTCCAGTTGGCCGATCCGAAACGCGGCGCCTTTTCCATCTCTTCGGGTTCCTCAGTGTCCGGAAGGTCGTCCGCAGCATCCTCCACGCTCAACCGGTATTCGCCAACCGGAATCTGCAGGCTTGCCGAAGCAGGATCATCGAAAACGGTATCGAGCAACTTGCGCAGGCGGTGGACATAGACCCGAACCTTCGGGTCCTTGCCGCAAGAGTTCTCTTCACTGGCAAAGGCTTCGGCATTGATCTGCTGCTCGCTGGGAACCTCCCCCGCGAGCGTCTTCTCCAGCAGGTATTCGAACAACTGCTCCAGCCTGGTGGAGCGACTCCCGGCCAAGGCCTCACGAACGGCCTCGGCGCACTCGCGCAACAATCGCTTGTCGCGTGGAGAAAGCGGCTTGAGCGGCGTCTCGGCGGAGGACTTCATTGGACAGGAATTGCAACAATAATTGATGAATGCAACAATTGATGCATATTGGTGAATAATAAGCCGAACTTGGAGGATTGGTGATTCGGCCACCATCGCATTCCATGAAGCACACTATATCTTTTATTATCAGTGCGTTGCAATGTTTCATGTAACCGTTTCGCAACTGGTATCGGCTTCGTGCAACGGTATTTCCGCGCTAGATCGGTTTCATCGAAGCGTGCCAGCCGGGACATGCCCGGGCCGCCACTCGCAAACGAGGTCGGCTTCGCTTCCCACACGAGAAACTACGGAGTTTGGGTGAATGCAAAAGTTCCAGAAAATCGTATCGCGTATCGCAATGGCTGTTGCTGCCGGGGCCTTGGTGGCACTGCCCGCTTCCGCGCACCACTCATTCGCCATGTTCGACCAGACCAAGGTCACGCAAATGGATCAGGCCACCGTTGCCGAATTCCGTTTCACCAATCCCCACTCCTTCGTGGTGGTGAACGTAACGCGGGGCGGCAAGTCCACCCGCTACGTGCTGGAGTGCAGCAGCGTGAACATGATGACCCGTGCAGGCTGGAGGCGCAACACGCTCAGGGCCGGCGACAAGGTGGATGTCGAATTCTACCCGCTGCGCAACGGCCAGCCGGGCGGCATGCTCAAGACCATCAAGGTCACCGACGGCCGCACGCTCAACGCCTGGTGAGCCTTTCACACTGCCAATGATACAAGTCCCGGCAGCATTGGGCTGCCGGGTGGGGAGAACCAACCATGCACCTAGCCAAAAGCGCCCTCATCGCCGCGACCGCCCTCGCCTTCGCCGGGTCCACCGCCGTTTCGGCGCAGACCTCCACCCAGTCGGCCGCGCCTGCCGCCGCCGAGCAGACCGCCGAACCGAACATCACCGGCGTGTGGGAAATCTGGCCCGATCCGTTCGCGGGTGAAGAGAACACCTTCCTCGAACTACCTGTTCCCGGCGGTGGCCCCAAGCTGCGCGAGCCATATGCCACCGAGTGGAAGGCCCTTCGCGACGAGCGTGACGCGATGCTGCGCGCCGGCACACCGAAGGTCGACCCGAGCACCCAGTGCCTGCCCGAAGGCATGCCGATGATCATGGGCGCGATCTTTCCGATCGAAATCCTTCAGACCCCCGGCCAGGTAACGGTGCTCGCCGAATTCCTGACGCAGACGCGGCGCATCTATCTCGACAAGCCGATGCCGCCGATCGAGGAGCTCAATCCGAATTTCTACGGCTATTCGGTCGGCCATTGGGAAGGCGACACGCTCGTCGTCACGACCAAGGGTGTGAAGGAAGATACCGAGTTCTTCGAAATCCCGCACAGCGTCAACATGACGATCACCGAGCGGATTCGCCTGACCGGCCCCGATCTGCTCGAGGATGAGATCACCATCGACGATCCCGAGCGGCTACTGGAGCCCTATACCTTCACCTATGGCTATCGTCGCAATCCGGACTACGTGATTCAGGAGTATTTCTGCGAGGCCGTAGACCCGCTGCTGAAGTTCAACGAGGACGGCACGGTCGAAATGCGGACCGGCGACGACATCCAGTAATCCAGTTTGGTCCGCGCTGCGCCAGCTTCTCTCTTCCCACGCGGCGCGGACCATCCCACCGGGACATTTCACTATGGATAGACGCGTGTTTCTGACCCGCAGCGCGGTCTGCGCTCTGGCGGCTCCTTTCGTGGCGGGCGGCTGCACCAGTCTTGTCCCGCCGTCCTCGCTCGCAACCACCGCGATGCCTGAGGCAACCCCGGTCACCCGCCTCGGCGGCATGGGCGATGGCTACAAGATGACCCAGATGACGGACGGCACGCAGCTGGTCGTCGTCAACGACGGCACCGGTTGGGCCACACCGCCAGCGCCGCTCTACAGCACGCGGCTGTGGACCATGAAAGGCCAGCCGCCGAACCCAGTTTTCGCGCAGCTGGCCGGCTATCCCGTGGTCGATCACGCCACCACGCCCGAGGGCGCCCCCAGCTATTACGGACACAGCGTCCTCGCGGTGGGTGACACGCTCTACCAGTTCCTCTCCACCCTCGATCAGGCTGAAGAGCGTCCCCGATATTGGACGGGCGCCAAGCTGATCATGTCCAAAGACGGCGGACACACCTGGCAGAATGCCGACGGCTCTGCCCCCGTGGTGTGGGAAGACTTCGCGCACCAGTCGCGCGAGACGCTGACCTTCTTCAACGAGCCGGATGGCGCGTTCTCGTTGGTGTCGTTCCTGCAGATGGGACCGGGCTACAGCGAAAATCGCGACGGCTACGTCTATATCTATGGCCTCAACGGCAGTGTGGACGGGTTGATGAACCAGCTCATGCTGGCCCGCGTGCCCGCCGACCGGGTTCCCTCCCGCGCCAGCTATGAGTACTTTGCCGGTCTCACACCGAGTGGCGATGCGCGGTGGTCTTCCGACATCGATGATCGGCAGCCGGTTCAGGAATTCCCGCTTGGGTGGGTGAACTACACCAATCTGTTCCCGGGCGACCTCGTCGTCGAATCGTGGTTGCCCAGCGTCGTGTGGAACGAAGCGCTCGGGCAATACATGATGGCCGCCGCTGGCATCGGGGTCGCGCCCGATGGCACCGAATTCGGCAAGGCGAGCTATCTCGGCATCTATCTGGCCGACAACCCCTGGGGCCCATGGCGCCAGGTCCACGAAGACAAGGCCTGGACGCCCGACGGCGATGCCGCAGCGCGCGCCTATTCGCCGCAGATTGCGCCGGGCTGGCTGGCGCCGGACGGAAAGTCCTTCTGGCTGGTCTGGGCCGACCTCAAGGGCCTGATCAAGTATGGCGAGGATGGCGAGCTGATTGAAGCCGAGCTGAACACCGCCACCACGCCCGAACAACGCGGGCAGATCGAAGCCGACATTCTGCGCCGCTACCTGCCCGGCTTCGCCATGAACGCCCAAAGGTTCGACCTGACAACCGATTGAGCCCCATTTGACTCGGTTTACTTCTGAATATATGCATGTGCATACATATAGGAGTGAACAATGGCCGAGAGATCGTTTGCCAAGGAAGTTGAGCATCTTCGCCTCGGCGAAGGCGAGGAATTCAAGGGCGAGGCCATCCTGGCGATCACCAAGGGTCTGCTTCAGTCCGGCGTTTCCTATGTGGGTGGCTATCAGGGTTCGCCCATCTCGCACCTGATGGACGTTCTGTCCGATGCGCAGGACATCCTCGGCGAGCTTGGGGTCAACTACCAAAGCTCCGCCAGCGAGGCGACGGCGGCGGCCATGCTCTCCGCCTCGGTCATGTACCCGCTGCGCGGAGCCGTGGCGTGGAAGTCAACTGTCGGCACCAATGTCGCTTCCGACGCGCTTGCCAATCTCTCGTCCGGCGGCGTGACCGGCGGGGCGATGGTCATCATCGGCGAGGACTATGGCGAAGGCTCCTCGATCATGCAGGAGCGCACCCACGCCTTCGCGATGAAATCGCAGATGTGGCTGCTCGACCCCCGGCCCGATCACACCCGCATCGTCGACCTGATCGAAAAGGGCTTCGAGCTGTCGGAGGCATCGAACACCCCGGTGATGCTGGAAGTGCGGGTGCGCACCTGCCACATGCACGGCAGCTTCATCGCCAAGGACAACGTCCGCCCCGCCTTCACGCTCGACGATGCGCTGGAAAACCCGCGCCGCGATCTGGACCGGATCGTCCTGCCTCCCGCCGCCTACGAGCACGAGCAGGAGAAAATCCACAAGCGCCTGCCCGCCGCGATCAAGTTCATCACCGACCACAAGCTCAACGACTTCATGGGGCCTGAGGAAGGCAAGGTCGGCATCGTGCTGCAGGGCGGGATGTTCAACAACGTCATCCGCGCTTTGCAATATCTTGGCCTGTCCGATGCCTACGGCAACACGCAGCTGCCGCTCTATGTGATGAACGTGACCTATCCGGTCATCGACAGCGAGCTGGCCGAGTTTGCGCGCGGCAAGGATGCCGTGCTGATGGTCGAGGAAGGCCAGCCCGAATATCTGGAGCAGGCGCTGAGCGCCGTATTGCACCGTGCGGGCATCGACACCCGCATCCACGGCAAGGACGTGCTCCCAATAGGCGGCGACTATTCGGTCGAGGCTCTGCTCAGCGGGTTCGAGGCCTTCCTCGAACAGGAAGACCCGCATGCCCTCGGCAACCGGCCCCCGCGCCCCGATGCGCGGCCCGTGCTGGCCCAGCCGGCGGTGGAGAACCTCAAGTCGGTCGTGCCCGCCAGGCCGCCGGGGCTGTGTACGGGGTGCCCCGAAAGGCCGATCTTCGCCGCGATGAAGATGGTCAACCAGGAGCTGGGCGAGCACCATGTCTCGGCCGACATCGGCTGCCACCTGTTCTCGATTCTGCCGCCGTTCAACCTCGGCGCGACGACCATGGGCTTCGGTCTGGGCGCTGCCTCGGCCTCGGCCTTCAGCAAGTCGAGCGGCAAGCGCTCCATTGCGATGATGGGCGATGGCGGATTCTGGCACAATGGCCTCACCAGCGGCATCGGCAACGCGGTCTACAACAAGCATGACGGCGTCTTCGTCATCATCGACAACTTCTATTCCTCGGCCACCGGCGGGCAGGACATCCTGTCCTCGCGCGCCCACAACAAGACCCGCAACACCGGCAACCCGATCGACAAGGCGGTGCGCGGCATCGGGGCAAAGTGGGTCCGCTCAGTCGACCGCACCTACGACGTCGGCCAGATGAAGCGTGTGCTGACCGAGGCGCTGACGACGAAGGAGGAAGGGCCCAAGATCATCATCGCCTCGTCCGAATGCATGCTCAACAAGCAGCGCCGGGTCCGCCCGATCGAGAGCAAGGCGATCAAGGACGGCAAGCGCGTGATCAAACAGCGCTTCGGCGTCGACGAGGACGTGTGCACGGGCGATCACGCCTGCATCCGCCTGTCGGGCTGCCCTTCGCTTTCGGTGAAGTATCTCGACGATCCATTGCGCGACGATCCGGTCGCCGCGATCGACAACACCTGCGTGGGCTGCGGAAACTGCGGCGAAGTGTCGGAAGCCGCCGTGCTATGCCCGTCATTCTACCGCGCCGATATCATCAACAATCCGACCTGGTGGGACCGGTTCAAGCATCGCGCCTCAATGGCGCTGATCGGGATGCTGCAGGCGCGCCGCGACAAGCGCCGGATTCAGGTGGAGTTCGCATGATGCGCGATGAAACAGTGAAACTCCGCCTGGAAGCAGCAGGCGAGGCGACCGAGCGGCCCATCTCCCTCGCCATCGTCGCCATGGGCGGACAGGGCGGCGGCGTGCTGACCGGCTGGATCGTGCAACTGGCCGAGAATGCCGGCTGGGTCGCGCAGTCGACCTCGGTGCCGGGCGTCGCCCAGCGGACCGGGGCGACGATCTACTATGTCGAAATGATGCGGGCTTCCGAAGGCAAGCGCCCCATCCTCGCGCAAATGCCCACGCCGGGCGATGTCGATGTGGTGCTGGCGTCCGAATTCGTGGAAGTCGGGCGCTCGATCCTGCGCGGTATCGTCACGCCCGAGCACACGACGCTCATCGCATCGAGCCATCGCACCCTCGCCATTTCGGAGAAGATCGCCCCCGGCGAAAGCATTGCCGACAGCGCAGCGATCGACGAGGCGATCGGCGTTACCGCCAAGCACAGCATCATCTTCGACATGAACGCGCTGGCCGTCGCCAATGGCAGCGTGATCTCCTCGGCCATGTTCGGCGCGCTCGCCGCCTGCGCGCGGCTGCCGTTCGAGCGGTCGGCCTATCACGATGTGATCAAGGCGGGCGGCAAAGGCGTGGCCGCCAGCATCAAGGCGTTTGATGCGGCTTTCGACAGGGCCACGAACGGGGCTGACGTTCAGCCGCAGGATGCGCCTGCCAAGCCGCAAGCCGCCGCGCCGCAAATGTCTGGTTCGCACGCGGTCCGCGCCTTGCTTGACCGGATCGAGGACGAATTGCCGCCAGAAGCGCGCAAGCTTGCGCGGGCCGGTCTGGCCAAGGTGATCGACTTTCAGGATCTGGACTATGGCCGCGAATATCTGGACGAGGTCGACGCGATACTGCGCGTGGATCAGAAGGCCGGAGGCATCAACCACGGCTTCGCCCTGACTGCGCAGGCGGCCAAGTATATCGCCAATGCCATGGCCTATGACGATGTCGTGCGCGTGGCCGATCTCAAGACCCGCAGCGCCCGCCGTGGCCGCATCGGGGACGAGATCGGCCTGCGCGAAGGGCAGCTGTTCGGCACCACCGAATATATGCACCCGCGCATGGATGAGGTCGCCGGACTGCTTCCCGCAGGGCTGGCTGACTGGCTTGCGAACCGCCCGCGTCTGTACGGCTGGCTCGACCGGCGGATCAGCAAGGGCCGCCGAGTGCGGACCTATTCGCCCGGCTGGTTCATCGCCCTCTATGTTGTGGGCGGTCTTCGCTGGTTGCGGCGCTCGTCGCTGCGGCACCGGGAGGAAACCGCGCATCGGCGCGAGTGGCTGGCGCTGGCGTCAGAGCTGGCCAGCCGTGACTATGAGCTTGGCGTCGAAGTTGTGCGCTGCCAGCGTCTGATCAAAGGCTATTCCGACACCCACACCCGCGGCCTGTCCAAATTCGCCATGGTGACCGACGAAATTCGCCGCATCGCCGAGCGCGATGATGCCGCCGACTGGGCGCGCAGGCTGCGCGAAACGGCGATCAAGGAAGGCGAAGGCGGCGATCTGGAGGGCCTGATCAAGACGATTCGCAGCTTTGCCTGATAGGTGCCTACGGGCATTGTCGGACAGGCATGACGAATTGCGGCAAGATCGATACGAGGATCTCCATGATCGCACCAACACAAGAGTCCGCCGTGCCGCCCCAGCAGCCAGCGTCGCGCAATCTGCAAAGCCAAACGTGGAATGCCGTCCTCGATTTTCACCGCGAGCTGTTCACGCGCCTGAACCGGAGGATGATCGCGGAGTTCGGCATATCGCTGACCAGATTCGACGTTCTGGCGCAGCTCTATGCCTGCCCTGATGGCCTGACGCAGGGCGAACTTTCGCGCCGGTTGAAGGTGACGGGCGGAAACGTCAGCGGGCTGGTGCGCCGGATGGCAGCCGAGAACCTGATCGTCCGTGACACCGCGCCCGATGATCGCAGGGCCGTGATCGTTCGTGCGACGCAGACCGGACGGGATACATTTCTTGCCGCCCGCGCCCATCACGATACCCTGTTGCACGAGTGGCTGGGCAGCACTCCCGATAGTCACCTTACGGCAATCTGCGCGGAGCTGGCCGACCTGACCGCCCGCGTGGCCACCCAAGAAGAAGAGCACATTCAATGACCGAGCCCACCGCCCTGCCCCGCTCGCAAGAAGATCTCGAAGCCCATATTCCCTATCTGGTGAACCGGCTGGCGAACCAGGGGCAGCCGGTGCAAAATCGCCTGCTGACGGAAAGCGGCTCCAATCTGGTCAGTCTGCGCGCGCTGTCGATCCTGCATATCGAGGACGGCCTGACCATCAACGAGATCGCCGCCCGCACCTTCATGGAGCAATCCTCCACCAGCAGGGCAATCGACGCCATGGTCGATCAGGGGCTGGTCGAACGGCGGGTCCCCGAGCACGACCAGCGGCGGCGGGAAATCGTGCTGCTCCCGGCGGGACGCGAGCGATTGCAACAGGGTTGGCCCGCCATGGGGGCCTACTTCGAGGCGCTGTGCGAAGGCGTGGATGCGGACGAGCTGGCCATCTGCCGCAAGGCGTTGATGAAGATGCTGGCCAACCTCGACACCATGCGCACCGCCACCCGTCAAGACCGTGTAACAAAGAACCGCCAGCGGGATTGACTCAACTTACTATACCGATAAACATATGCACATGCATATACTAATCGGAACGCCTTTATGACCGCGCAGACCGTCTTCGAGCGCTTCAGCGAGTCGGTTAAGCAATGGCCTGACAAGCCATTTCTCAACGTCCTGCCGGAAACGGCCGATGCCTACGCGATCACGCCCGGTGAGATCACCTACGGCGAGATGATGGAGCGCATCGCGGCACGACGGGATGCGTTCCTGAAAGCCGGCTTCGGCCCCGCGACCCGGGTCGGCCTGCTGCTGCAAAATCGGCCCGAAACCATCGAGATCTGGTTTGCCGTCAATGCGCTTGGCGGCTCGGTGGTGCCGATCAATCCCGACCTTCGCCGCAGCGAGCTTGAATATCTGATCGAGCATTCGGAAATGGCCGCGGCCTTTGTCGTGCCCGAGCGGATCGCGGACATTGCAGAGGCCGCACAGGCCGTGGGCAGTGCGCTGGTGCCGGTCACCCCCGAAGACATGCCGCCGGAGCTTCCCGCCTCCTCGCAGCCAGCGCCGGGCGATGCGGCCCGGCACGAAGCGGCCTTGCTCTACACCTCCGGAACCACCGGCAAGCCCAAGGGCTGCGTGCTGAGCAACGAATACTTCCTGCATTCGGGCGATTGGTATCGCGATGTCGGGGGGCTGGTATCGCTGCGCCCCGGCGTGGAGCGGATGCTGACGCCCCTGCCGCTCTTCCACATGAACGCGATGGCCGTGTCGGTGATGGCGATGGTCACGATGGGCGGCTGCCTCACGGTGCTTGACCGGTTCCACCCCTCAACCTGGTGGGATTCTGTCCGGCGCAGCAAGGCCACCTGTCTGCACTATCTGGGCGTGATGCCGGCCATCCTGATGAAAGCACCAGCCTCAGAGGCTGATCGCGACCACGAGGTCCGCTTCGGCTTCGGCGCGGGCGTTCCCTCCGAGCTTCATGCCACCTTCGAACAGCGCTATGGCTTTCCGCTCATAGAGGCCTGGGCGATGACCGAAACCGGCAGTGGCGGCGTGATCAGCGCTTCGCGCGAACCGCGCAAGATCGGCACCCACTGTTTCGGCCGCCCCACCGACGAAGTGGACATCCGGATCGTGGACGAGAATGGGGCCGACGTGGCCAACGATCAGCCGGGCGAACTGCTCGTCCGGCGCGCGGGCGACAATCCGCATTATGGTTTCTTCAGCGAATATCTGAAGAACCCCGAGGCCACGGCAGAAGCATGGGCCGACGGCTGGTTCCACACCGGCGACATCGTCTCGCGCGATGCCGATGGTGATCTGCATTTCGTGGACCGCAAGAAGAACGTCATCCGCCGTTCGGGCGAGAACATTGCTGCGGTGGAGGTGGAAACGATCCTCGCCAAGCATCCGGCGATCCGCGAAGTCGCCGTCGCCGCGACCCCCGATGCAATCAGGGGCGACGAAGTGGCGGCGCTGATCGTGACCGACCCGGACAGGGCCAATGAGGCAACCGCGCAAGAGATCGCCCAATGGTCGCTGGCGGAAATGGCCTATTACAAGGTACCCGGCTGGATCGGCTTCGTGCCCCAGTTGCCCCGCACGCCGACCGAGAAAATTCTCCGGGCGGCGCTGAAGGACGTGGTGGCGCAGGAGATGGCGGCAGAGGCAATGCACGACACGCGCGCCTTCAAGAAGCGCCGCGGATGAGCCGGCCTCAAGCCCCTTACGACGGTGTCGCGGTCTGCGCCCCGGTCACTGCCCCCTATGTGCGCTTTTCCAACGAGAGCGCGCATTGGTGGGCCGGAGCGGCGCTGCGCCAGCTGCGCGAAGACGCGGGCCTGGCGCCCGCTGACATCGACGGCTTCTGCTTCGCCAGCTTCACCGCCGGGCCGGACACCGCAGTCGGCATGGCCCAGCATCTCGGGCTGACCCCGCGCTGGCTCGACCACCTGCCCACCGGCGGCGCGAGCGGCGTCATGGCCTTGCGCCGCGCCGCGCGGGCCGTGCAATGCGGCGATGCCGAGCTGGTCGTCTGCCTTGCCGCCGACACCAATGCCATCGACAGTTTTCGCCACGGCCTCGCCAACTTCTCGCGCTTCTCGCAGGATGCGGTCTATCCCTATGGCTTCGGCGGTCCCAACGCGACCTTCGCCCTGATTACCGATGCCTACATGCGCGCCTATGACGTGACGCGTGAGGACTTCGGCAAGCTGTGCGTCGCGCAGCGCGCCAATGCCGGATCGAACCCGCTGGCCCTGCAGCGCAAGCCGCTGACCATGGACGCCTACATGGGCGCGCGGCCCATCGCCGATCCGGTCCATCTGTTCGATTGCGTGATGCCCTGCGCCGGGGCCGAGGCCTTCATCGTGACCACGCCCGAAATTGCCGCCAGCCGGGGCTTGCCCGCGGCCAACGTGCTGGCAACCATCGAACGCCACAACGCCTTCCCCGACGATCCGGTGCAACTGCGCGGCGGCTGGGAAATGGACATCGACAGCTTCTGGCAGGCGAGCGGCATCACGCCAGCCGATGTCGACTGCCTGCAGGTCTACGACGATTACCCGGTCATCGTTGCCATGCAAATCGAGGACCTTGGCTTCTGCCCCAAGGGCGCGGTGGCCGACTTCATCCGTACAACCAGCTTCACAATCGACGGTGACTTGCCACTCAACACCAATGGCGGACAGCTCTCTGCCGGGCAGGCCGGTGCGGCGGGCGGCTTCCAGAACATGACCGAAGGACTGCGCCAAATCCTGCGTCAACCGCTCGGCGAGCAGGTGCGCGATGCGCAGATTGCGCTCGTTTCCGGCTTCGGCCTCGTCAACTACGACCGCGGCGTTTGCACCGGCGCGGCAGCTCTGAGGGCGCAGCGATGACCACACGCCCCCCCAAGGAAACGCGCGACCCGGTCGCTCGCAAGAAGGCGCGCCACCTCTCGCCCGGCAAACGCAGCCGCGCCATGCACGCAATGTCTGCGCGGGCGGCGCAGGGGCGGTTCGTCCTGCAGGTTTGCGAGGATTGCGGCGAGGCGACCTATCCGCCGCGAGACGCCTGCCCCGTTTGCTGGGGCGAGCTGGACTGGGAAGATCAGCCCAACGGCGCAACGGTGCTGTGCGAAACCAGCGTGCGCGTCTCTACCAACCTCTATTTTCGCGACCATCTGCCCTGGCGCATGGGCAAGGTGGCGCTCGATGCAGGGCCGGTGGCCTTGGTGCATCTGCACCGCTCGCTCGGCCCGGATGATCGCGCTGTTGTCCGCGCAATGCTGGACCGGGGCGGAAATGCCGCCCTGTTCGCCCTGCCCTCGCCTGGAGATATCGACATGACCGACCCGCAGTTGCGCGAATTCGTGGTCCCCATCACCGGTAAGACCGTGCTGGTCAGCGATGCGCGCAGCGCCATCGGCCTCGAAGTGGTCAAAGCCATGCATGCCGCAGGCGCAGCGCTGGTCGTGGCCGGAATGGCTCCGCCCGATCGCCGCCTCGGCGCAGGCGAAGAGGTCCTCTCGCTCGAGGGCGTGCAGCAGATGCCGCTCGATATCACCGATCAGACCAGCCTGTCCGAAGCGCTCAGCAAGGTCGGCGGCCCGCTCGATATCGTCATCAACACTGCGCGCTACGTGCGGGCCGGCGGGGTCAGCAGCGGCGGCAATCTGGTCGATCAGCGCCACGCCTTCGACGTTTCCGCGATGGGCCTGTCGCGCCTCGCGCAGGCGACCGGGCCGATGCTGGCCGGGCGCAGCCACGGGGCCTTCGTCGATCTCATTTCCAGCGACGCCCTGATCGGATCGGCCAACCACGCGGGCTTTGCCGCCGCCGAGGCCGCCCGCTTGGCGCTGCTGCAATCATTCCGCCACGAGATGCGCGGCGGCGGTGTCCGCGTGATGTCGGTCTTCACCGGCCCGGTCGACGACGAGCATCACCAGAAGGTGCCCCCGCCCAAGGTCGCACCGCGCCGCATCGCCAGCGCGATCGTCGATGCGCTCACCCAAGGCCGCGAACAGACCTGCGTCGGCGATGTCGCGCAGGATGCGATGGCCCGCTGGCTCGATGATCCGGCACTCTATGCAAGGGAGAAAAACCTGTGACCACCACCACGCAAACGCCCGCAGCAACCGAAACCGCGCTCGCCGGTCTGGTGGCGCAGCTTACCAGCGGTGACATCCGCGTCGTCGATCTCACCAACATCCTGTCGAGCGATTTCCCCGTCATCGTGCTGCCGTCCGAGTATGGCCAGTGCGAGCCGTTCCGGATGGAAACCGTCTCGCGGTATGACGGCAACGGCCCGGCTTGGTACTGGAACAACATCTCGATGAACGAGCACACCGGCACCCATTTCGATGCGCCCGCGCATTGGGTGACGGGCCGCGACATCGCCAATGGCACCGTCGATGCGATCCCGCCGAAAGATTTCATCCATCCCGCCGTGGTGATCGACATTTCCGCCGAAGCGGAAGAGGACGAGGACTTCGTCGTAACGCGCAAGTTCCTCGAAGACTGGGAAGCGCAGAACGGGCCAATCGACCCGCGCCACTGGATCATGCTGCGGTCGAACTGGTCGAAGCGGGTCGGCACACTGTCCTATCTGAACCTGAAAGACGACGGCGCGCATTCGCCCGGCCCCGATGCCGATGCCATGCGCTTTCTCGTGCACGAGCGCGATTGCATCGGGCTGGGCGTGGAAACGGTCGGCACCGATGCCGGGCAGGCCTCGCTGTTCGACGAGCCCCTGCCCGCGCACTCGATCCTGCACGGCAACGGCCGCTACGGCCTGCAATGCCTGAACAATCTCGACGAACTGCCGGTGCGCGGATCGGTGATCGTTGCCTCGCCGCTCAAGATCAAGGGCGGCTCGGGCAGCCCGCTGCGGGTGATCGCCATGGTTCCGGCCACCGGCGCCTGACGGCTGCTGGCCGAAATTAGCATCTATCGCGCAAGGCCCGCACTGCTGGGCCAGCCGCACAATTGGCACAAGTTGCTATTCGGGAGGCAGAGACACAAACAATGAGCGACGTAAATGCGGATCGCGGAGGCCTGATCAAGGGGCTGCTGGGCACGGGCGACATCATCTTCATGATCCTCGCCTGCGCGGCGCCGATGGGCGTGCTGGCGGGCATCATCCCGCTGGCGCTGGCCTTCGGCAACGGCCCCGGAATGCCGGGCACCCAATTGCTCGTTTGCGGCGTCATGATGCTGTTCGCGATGGGCTATGTCCGGATGATCCCGCATGTACGCAACGCCGGGGCTTTCTATGCCTACATCGCGCACAGCCTGAACAAGGAAGCCGGTGTTGCCGCCGCCTATGTCGCGGTCACGGCCTATATCTGCGCCGCCGCATCGGTGCTCGGGGCCATGGCCTTCTTTGCCTCCGACCTGCTGGAAACGGCGCTCGGCATCGCCACCCGCTGGGAAATCTGGGCGGCGGTGGGCATCGCGCTCGTTACTTGGCTGGGCTATCGCAAGATCACTCTGGCGGCCAAGGTGCTGGCCGTCGCGCTGCTGCTGGAAGTCGGGCTGATCATCGTGCTCGACGTGCTGATCCTGTGGGACGTGGGCCTTGCCGGGCTCGATTTCACCAGCTTCACCCCGAGCGCTATCTTCGCTCCCGGCCTTGGCATCGCGCTGATCTACGCGATCAACGGCTGCATCGGGTTCGAGGCCACCGCGATCTATCAGGAAGAGGCGCGCGACCGCGAACGCACCATTCCGCGCGCGACCTATGGCGCGATCCTTCTGCTCGGCACCTTTTACGTACTTTCATCCTGGTGCCTGGTCCTGGCCATGACGCCCGAGAACATTCAGGCGGCCGCAGCCGCGGACCCGGGGCGGCTGGTCAGCGGCATTACCATGCAGCACCTCGGCGAATTTGGCCGCGACGCGCTGAACCTGCTCACCGTGACCAGCCTGTTTGCGGCCGCTCTGGGCTTCTTCAACAACATCGCCCGCTACTTCTTCGCCCTTTCGCGCGACGGGCTGCTGCCGAAAAAGCTCGGCCTTATCCACCCGGTACACGGATCGCCGTACAAGGCCTGCATTCTGCTGGCGACGATCCTCGCCACGATCATCGGTCTGTTCGCGCTGGCGGGTCTCGATCCGCTGCTCAGCCTCACCACCAGCCTGTCGTCGATGGGTGCGGTCGGGCTTGAAATCCTACTGGCGGCAACCTCGCTTTCGATCCCGATCTACTTCATGCGCCGCCGCGAGATCAGCTTCGGCACGGTCTGGGCACCGCTGGCAGCCGGTATCATCATCGCCATCATCACCGTGCTCTCGCTGGCGAATTACTCTGCGCTGACCGGCACCGATCTGACCATCATCAACATCTTGCCGATCCTGTTTGTGTTCCTGATCGCGGCCGGGCTGCTCCACGGAAACTGGCTGCGCCGCTCGCGTCCGCAAATCTACGCACAAATCGGCGCGACCCAGGTCGAAGGCGATCTGCCAGCCACTTCGACCGACTAGAACCAAGAGACCCTGCTCATGCTCGATACGACCCTTCCCGCCACCTCCGACCGGCCCGCCATCGTCCTGCCCAGCGGAAAACTGCTGCTGAACGGCGAGCTGACCGAGCCGCGCCACGCCGAAGGCACGATCGATGCCATCGACCCGGCCACGGGTGAGCGCATCATGGCCTTTCCCGCCTGCAGCGCCGCCGATGTGGACGAGGCGGTCAAGGCCGCCAACACCTGCTTCGAAAGCCGCGAATGGCGCGCGATGCGCCCGCTTGACCGGGGCCGCCTGCTCGAAAACCTCGCCCTGCTGGTGGAGGAAAAGCGCGAGGAACTGGCCGCGCTGGAGTCGCTCGACAGCGGCAAGCTTCTGTTCGTCACGCGCAACGTCGACTTGCAGTTCACGATTGATGGGCTGCGCTATTTCGCGGGCTGGGCCTCCAAGATCAACGGCGAGTACGTAACGCACAATCCGCTGATGCCGGAAGACGCGATCTACCGCGCCTATACCCAGCGCCGCCCGGTCGGCGTGATCGGCGGCATCACCCCGTGGAACTTCCCCATCGGCCAGGCGATCCAGAAGATCGCCCCTGCCATCGCCTTCGGCTGCACCGTGGTGCTGAAGCCTTCGGAGGAAAGCTCGCTCACCACCTTGCGGCTGGGCGAACTGATTGCCGAGGCGGGCTTTCCGGCAGGGGCCGTCAACATCGTCACCGGGACCGGCGCGGCAGCGGGGGCGGCGCTGGTCGACCATCCGCTGGTGCGCAAGATCGCCTTCACCGGCTCCACCGCCACCGGACAGCACATTCTGGCCGCATCGGCCAAGACGATGAAGCGGGTGACGCTGGAGCTGGGCGGCAAGTCGCCCACCATCGTTCTCGCCGATGCCGATCTCGAGCGCGCCATCCCCGGCGCCGCCGCCGCGATCTACTCCAACTCGGGCCAGATCTGCACCGCCGGATCGCGCCTGCTCATCGAAGCGCCGGTGTTCGATGAGGTGATGGAGGGAGTCGCCCGGATCGCCGACGGCATGAGGCTGGGCTCGCCCTTCGCCAGCGACACGCAGATCGGCCCGCTGATCTCGGCGCGCCAGCACGAACGCGTCAGCGGCCTCGTCGCGGCAGGCGCGCGTGAAGGCGCGCGCATTGTTGCAGGTGGCCAGTCAGGCGACGGACAGGGCTGGTATTACCGGCCCACGCTCGTGGCCGATGCAACGCCCGACATGACCGTGATGCGCGAAGAGATTTTCGGACCGGTGGTTTGCGCCACACGGGTGGAAGATCGCTCGCAGATCGTGGCTCAGGCGAACAACACGCCCTTTGGCCTTGCTGCCAGCATCTGGACCAGCAACCTCGACAATGCCCATGTTCTGGCCGAGCGGCTCGACGCGGGCACCGTCTGGCTCAACACGCACAATATCCTCGATCTCGCCATGCCCTTCGGTGGCAGCAAGCTGTCAGGGCTGGGCCGTGAGTTCGGGACCGAGGCCGTACATGCCTTCACCGAACCCAAGGCGGTGTGCATGCGGCTCGAAGGTGTCGATCAGTTCGGCTGAGCGGTCAGCGGATCAGAAGCGATCGGGCCGGTAGGGTGCCGGATCGATCGCCGGGGCCTTCCCGGTCAGCAGGTCGGCAACCAGTTCGCCCGCCGCAGGGCCGGTGCCAAAGCCGTGGCCCGAAAAGCCGGTGGCAAGCGTGAGGCCGGGAATCTTGTCCGCCGCCCCGATGACCGGCATCGAATCCGGCGTCACGTCGATCATCCCGCCCCACTGCTGCGCGATCTGCGCCTTGGCGAATTCGGGCCATGCGGCGATCAGGTTGCGCATGGCCTCGTCGTTCAGCCCCTGCTCCACCGGCGGGTCCATCGTACGCACCATTTCGAACGGCGAAACCTCGTCCGCCTGCCAGCGGCGCGGCAGCTTCCAGTCGGCGACGAATTCCTTGCCCAGCGACACCCGCAGGTTCCGCCACTGCGCGATCAGCGTGGGCAGATAGTCGAGGCCGATCAGCAGGTGATCGAGCGTCAGCGGAGCGAACAGCGCGCCGCGCTGGGTAATGGTGTAGCCGCCATCGAGGCGCTTGCGGAAGGAGAAGTCGGAGCCGCCAACGGCGCAGTCGGTCGGGCCGTCCATCGGTTCTGTCCGCAGCACCGAGGCTACCAGCGGCAAGGTCAGCAGGCTGATGCCGTGATTGGCAAGGAAGCGCCGCGACCACACGCCGCCTGCCAGCACGACCTTGCGGCAGCGCACCTCGCCGCGTTCTGTCACCACACCGCTGACCGCCCCGCCGGAGGTCTCCAGCGTGCGCACAGCGCAGTTCTCGACGATCACCGCGCCCTTGGCCAGGGCCGCCTGCGCAATGGCGCTGTTGGCCAGCGTCGGCTCGGCGCGGCCATCGGACGGCGTGACGATCCCGCCGACCCAGCTCTTGGCGCTCCCCGGCACCATGGCATCGATTTCGCCGGGTGTGAGCATGCGCGAATCGACACCCGATCCGCGGACCTGGTCCAGCCAACCCGAATAGTTCGCCAGCTCGGCTTCGGTCTCCGCGACATAGGTGATCCCGGCCTGCCGAAAGCCGCAGTCGGAGCCGACGCGCTGCGGCATCTGCGCCCACAGCTCCTCGGCCCGCTGCGCCATCGGCAGATCGACCGGCGGACGCATGACCTTGCGCACCCAACCAAGATTGCGCGACGACTGTTCCGCCGCAATCCGGCCCTTCTCGATCACCGTCACCGCGAGGCCGCGTTCGGCCAGACACAGCGCGGTCGAAAGCCCGACGATACCGCCGCCGATCACGACGACATCGGCCTCGGCGGGCAGCGCGGCGCTGGTTGCGACCGGCGCGATCTGCGGGGCCTGATTGAGCGGGGTATGGGTCACAGCGAGACCATCAATTCCTCAGCATCCGCGCCGGAAACACCCCGGATCGCGACCACGTCGATCTCGACCTTGTAGGTCTCCGACCCGAGCGAAGGACAGGTCATGGTGAGCGCCGGATTAATGCCGCGCATGCGCTTGCCATAGGTTTCCATGATCACATCGATGTGCTCGGGAAACTGGACGTAAACGCGTGCGGAAACCACATCCTCCAGCTTCGCATCGACCGAAGCCAGCGCGGCAGAGATGTTGTCGAGCACCTGGTTGGTCTGTTCGGCCAGATCCTCGGGAATTTCCTTGGTGCGCGGATTGCGCCCGGCGGTGTTCGACACGAAGATCATGTTATCGACCGCGACCAGCCGCGAATAGGAACCGTGTTCCTCGAACTTGTTACCGGTCTTGACCTTAACGACTTTGGGCATGGTGCCTCCGTTCAGTGTGAACGAGAAGGCCTGGCTGTCACTTCAGCGCAGGCTCTTCCCACAGATTGAGTTTGACGCCGATCCCCTGAGCGACGGCATTGCGATAGATCATGGTGCCCCAGGCGACGTCTTCGACCGCCATGCCGCCGACCGAGAGGATGATGATTTCCTCGTCGTTCTGCCGACCGGGCGTATCGCCTGCGACAATCGCGCCGAGGTCCTGCATGTCCGCGCGCGAAAGGCGGCCTTCTTCGATCAGATCGAAATAGCGCACACCCACGGCGGGCACATGAACATGGCGCGGAGCGGGCAGTTCTTCGAGATAGGCCTCATACATGCCGGTGAAATCGAGGACCTTGCGGATGTCGTCAGCGATCATGCCATCGTCGATGTTGCACGGGGCGGGCATCGAGAGGAACGCACCGGGCTTGACCCATTCGCGCCGCACCGTGGGGTAGAGCGAGGGGTCGCCCGTCGCCACCGAGGCGCAGAAGCTCGCGATATCGCTGCCCCGGACCGCCTCTTCCTCGGTCTCGACCACCTGCACGGTGAGGCTGGGATAGGTCTCGGCGATCCAGGCCTGAAAGGCATCGAGATTGGCCTTGCCGCGCCCCTTGATCTTGACCGTGTCGATCAGCGGACACTCGTTCATGAACGCGGCCAGCGAAGTGCGCGCCATCACACCCGGGCCGACCAGTCCGACCACCCGCGAATCCTTGCGCGCCAGATGCCGCGCGCCAACGCCCGGCACCGCGCCAGTACGATAGGCCGACAGCAGGTTGGCCGACATCATCGCCAGCGGCGCGCCCGTGTCCACATCGTTCAGCACGAAGGTGAGGATCGAGCGCGGCAGGCCCTTTTCGCGATTGGCAACGTTCGAGCCATACCACTTCATGCCCGCCATCCGGAACGATCCGCCGAGATAGGCCGGCATCGCCATGAAGCGGCGGTCAACCGTGGGCTTGGGCATATCGGGAAAGGGCGAATCCTCGGGAAAGACCACGATGGCGCCGTGCGAATTGTTGTTGCCGCCCGCCATCCGGTAGTCGCCCACGTGAAGCAGGCCGAACATCTCCTCCAGCGCATCGATGCACTGGGGCATGTCGGTGACGCCAGCACGGATCATGTCGGCTTCGGACAGGTAGAGAAAATCGATCCGCGGCAGGTGTGCCAGAAGGTCTTCCCGCGTCTTGTCATTTACGGACACCGGATCAGCCCCCGCGCTGGCGGATGAGGTATGGCTTGCGGCATCGCTATCTGACAACTTTTCCAACTCCCACGTCTGTCCGAGCGGCCTGAACAGAACGCAATTGGTCCCTCGGCTTCTGACATTCGGGTTTCGGGGTTGAGGCAAAAACGGTAAATTGCAGCTAGGGATTGACTGTTTGCATGTTCGGCCAATACCTTGCTCAACGATGACCGACACACGGGACGAAGAAAGCAGGCCTCAGGGGCCAAAAGGCGGTTTCGGAACCATCCGCCTGCTGTTCCTCGCGCCCTTGCTCGACGCGCTTGCCGACGTGGGCCAGCGGATCGATCCGCTGCTGCGCGAACAGGGCATGTTCCGCGCTCAGCTCGAAACGCCATACGAGATCGTTCCGCTGCATCGCTATGTCGCCTTGCTGGAAGCAGCGGCAGCCAAGTTTGACCGGCCCTTCCTCGGCCTGCAGATGGGGGCCGGTTTCGGGCTGTCCGATCTCGGCCCGTTTTATGCGCTGCTGCGGGCCTCGGGAAACCTGCGCGGCGCGCTCGATTACCTGGCGCTGTTCCAGTCGCGCCTGCAGAGCCGTACCCTGTTTGAAAGCAAACGCGGTACCGACACCACGACCTATACCTATCGCATCGAAGACGAGCGCGTGTGGCCGCGCACGCAGGATTCGGAATTCGCGCTCTCGGGCTACGTCCATCTCGCGCGCGAGCTGGTGAACGCCAAATGGGCTCCACGCGCCGTACATTTCGAACACGCGATAGAAGGCAGGGAAGATCAGCTGGCGGACTATTTCCGCGCGCCTGTCTCGGGAAACCAGCTCGCCAACAGTCTCGTCATCGACAACGATGATCTCGACACGGCCTTCGCAACGTCAGTACCGTCGGAAGATCGCAAGCTGCGCACCATCATGGAATGGCATCTGCTTGACCTGATGGGCCCCGAAGCCGCACCCAGCGAAAGCTTCGTCTCGCTCACCCGCGACATCATCTCGCGCTGGCTTGGCCGCACCCATATCGATTGCGCCACCGTGGCCGCCGAGCTCAAGCTTTCAGAACGCTCCTTGCGGCGGCGGCTGACCGAGGAAGGAACCTCCTTCCGTGAACTGCTACAAGATGCGCGCAAGGAGCGGGCGGAGACCATTCTGTCGAAGCCTGGCGTGTCGCTCGCGGTGGCGGCGGAGCAACTGGGCTATTCCGATACCGCCGCCTTCTCCCGCGCGTTCAAGGAATGGACCGGCACCTCGCCGCGGCGCTTCCCCGGCAAGGGCTGATCCCCGGCCCCGCTCCTTACCAGACCATTTCCAGCGTAAAGCCGATCCAGCGGCCGAGGAAAATCACCACCATCCAGGTGAACAGCGAGGTGAACCCGGCAAAGCGGGCGGCAGCCGGCGGCGGCATCGTTTCATCCCATTCGCTGATCCGGCGATAGGCCGTCGAGTGAAACCAGGCCATGTTCAGCCCGGCGACCATCAGCGCAACCATCTTGAGCAGGAAATAGGTGTTCGCCGCATAGGACAGCGCGTTCGACATGAACATGCCAAGGCCGGTCACGACGGCGAGCATGAACGCGACCCATGTGTAAGGCAGGAACTCGCGGATCAGCCTGCTTGCCTCGCGGCGGTGGGAGGCCACCCCGATCAGTCGCAAATCGACGATCATGATGGTGCCGAACACCACGGCCAGGGCCACCACGTGCAGCGATTCCAGCAAGGGAAAGGCGTTGACGTTTTCGCGGATGGAGGCGGACATGGGCAGGTCGTAGATGGTCTGCAGCGTTGTATCGATGCTCACAGGCTTTCCCCTCAAGACATATTAGGATGACGGCGCTGGGCGCGCGCGGGTGTTTCAAATGTAAGCGATGAAGCGACCGCAGAAGATGATCGCGCACCAGACCAGCAGCATCAGCAAGGCCAGGCTGCGGGACGTTGCAGGCTCCACTTGCGTCGCCGATCCATCGCCCATCCCCACAACGAGCGATCGCCGCGCGCGCAGCGTTACAAGGCTGGCCCCGGCCACCAGCGCCATCTTGGTCCAGAAGATTGTGCTGGTCAGCGTTCGGCCCGGCTCGGCAATAACCAGCAGCGCACCGGTCACCAGCAAGACGACCAAAGCCCACTTCATCCATGGCAGATAGCGGCTGAGGACATCGGCCACGGGCCGGTCGGTTGCGAACACCCGTGCGAGCCGCAATTCGGTGGCAATCGCCGAGCCGACAATCACCGTGATCGCAAGGATGTGAACGGTCTGCACGTCGGGGATTACCCAGGTGGTTTGGCGCAGCGCGGTAGAAAATGGCGTGGCATAGAGCCAATCGCCGAATGTGGTCAGTGACATCGTGTGCTCCCCCTCGTTGGGCTTCGGGGGCAATGCTGCGGCTGGACGCCTGACAAGCCAAGCATCCGCACGTTACGATACCGATACAGCAATGGCAGGGCCTGCTGGGCCCCGCTCACCGGCGGGACTGCGCGGCAACCGCAGGCCACCGCCAACCCGCGGAAGACCGTGCGTTCAGGCCAGCTGTAACGGCTCTGTAACGTCTTGGTCACCGCATCCCGGTTCCGCGTTTTTGCAGGGGCTGTCAGTGTCATGGCGATACCCATTCCCGCAGGAAGGAAGCGCTTCGTGACCAGGTTTTTCGGACATATTTCATGCGTGGTGGCCGCAGTCATCGTCGCCGGCTGCTCGCAGCAGGACAGCCCATCGGCGGCAGAGGTCGATGCCGCGACCGAAAGTCTGATGGCAACGCAGGTCCAGCCCGAGGCGCAGGTGTACTGGGACGCGGTGCAGTTCATTTCCGACGCTGACGGATTGCACGAGATCGTGCCCGAAACCGATGCCGATTGGGAGCGCACCATAGAGGCAGCAAGGGAGCTGAAGGCGCTGGGCGAGGAATTGCAGCAGCCCGCATATGCCGCCAATCGCGGCGCGGACTGGCAGGACTTTTCGCAAGGGCTGGTCGACATCGCCACACGGGCCGAAGCTGCCGCGCTGTCAAAAGACCCTCACAAGGTCCTCGATGCAGGCGGCGTGCTCTACAATGTCTGCAGCGCCTGCCATGAACAGTACATGGAATTGAAAGCCGGTGCTGCGCCGATTGCGCAACGCCCCGCCGATCTGCAACAGTAAGGCCGCAGCGGTCGGGTGACCGCTGCGGCCCTTGCAGCCGAATTCGACTGGCGACTTAGCGGTTTAGAACGTCAGCTCCGCATTAAGGCCGATGGTGCGCGGCTGCGCATAGTTGAACCAGTTCGCATTGTAGTTCGTCTGGTTCCAGAAGCCGCCGCCGATCACACCGTGCTTGTTGGTCAGATTCTGGACGAAAGCGCTGAGCGTCACCATGCCCATGGTCGCCGATCCGTAGAGATCAAACTGCGTATAGGCCGGATAGGTCTGGCGCATGTCGTAAACGCCTTCGAACGGCACGAACTCGCCCTTCCTATCGCCGACATAGGTGGCCGATCCGCCGATTTTCACATCGACCCCGCCACCGGCGAAGAAGTCGTAGTCGATCGAGAACCTGCCCGAATGCTCGCTGGAAAACGGCAGTCTGTCACCTGCGCGGGCGTAGAAGTTGGCATCAACCACCGCTTCGCGCAGCGTCGCATCGACATAGGAATACCAGCCCGACACGGTCAGCCCGGACATCGGCCTCGCAGTCAGCGACAGCTCCAGCCCGCGGCTGCGCGCCTTGCCGCCATTCCCGTTGTAAACGAACACATCCAGGACCTGGACGATCTGGATGTCGGTCCAGTCGATGTTGAACAGGGAGATGTCATAGGACAGCGCCCCGTTCGCGAAGTCGCCCTTGGCACCAAGCTCGTAGTTGACGGTCTTGTCGGGCTTGAACTCGCAAGGCACGTCGGACGGCAGGGCCAGCGGACCGCAGACCGCGTTCGGACCGCCGGGACGATAGCCCGAGGCCACCCGCGCATAGATCATGTGATCGGGCGTGGGCTTGAACCGGGGCGAGATCTGGTAGGTGAACGCGCTGCCGCTTGCCGTGGGCTGGTTGCTCGCAGGGAACGCCGGTGCCGGGTAGGGATCGAGCTGGAACCACTCGTTGTGGTCCATGCTCTGATCGTTGTGGCTGTAGCGTCCGCCAAGCTGGATATCGAACCGGTCCGTCAGGCGCACATCGACATTGGCGAAGGCGGCATATTCCTCGAACTTGATCGTATCGCGCCACACGATGATTGTGCCCAGCTGCGGGCCGGTGCCATCGTCGATCGGCACGCCCACGGTTGCTCCCGTCACCGGGTCGATCGCGGAGTTGTCCAGCGCGTAGTCGCCATTCTCGTTGGTGTAGAAACCGCCGATGATCCAGTCGACATTGTCACCGATGCCTCCGGCAAGCCGCGTTTCGTGCGTCCATTTCTCGACGTTGTATTCCTGCCGGAACAGGTCACCCAGCCCGGTCTGGCCGGGAAACAGCGTCGGGAAAACGGGCGCTGCGGTCACCAGCGGGGATGCGGTGAAGTCGAGATTGTCGAAGCTCTTGGCGCGAGAATAGGATGTGATCGAGGTCAGATCGACTGCGCCGAGATCGGCGTTGATCGTCGCTGTGTACATCTGCGTTTCAGAGCGGCTGCGGCCGGTCCCCGGCATGTCGGTTTGCAGGTAGTAGGAGCCGGTAGTGCTATCGACGTTCGGCGAGCCGTAGATATTACGGAGCTGGTAAAGCGCGCTGAGATCGAGCGTCACGCCCGGGGCCGCTTCCCACAATGCGGCCAGACGACCGCCCGAAACCCGCGTCGAATTGACGTCGTCCTCACCCGTGCGGATGTTGTCGATATAGCCCGCTTCCTTGCGCGTGAAGCCGCTGGCGCGGACCGCGAAGGTATCGCTGATCGGCACGTTCAGCGCGCCACGCAGATTGTAACCGAGTTCATCGCTTTCCTTGATCGAGGAGAAACCCCCGGCAATGGAACCACCCAGAGCATTGAGATCGGGCTTCACGGTCACGTACTTGACCAGACCGCCCATGCTCGACGCACCATAGAGCGTGCCTTGCGGGCCGCGCAGCACTTCGACGCGGGCCAGTTCGGACGGATCGAGATCCGGAGCCGAACCGAACAGACCGCCTTGGCTGGTGGCCCCGCCGAACGGCGCATCGTCGATGGTATAGCCAACCACCGGATTGCCGCTGACAGGCCCGGTGGTGATGCCGCGGATCGCCAGTTGCGACCGGTTGTTCTGGAACTGCAGGTTCACGCCCGGCACGGTGGCGAAGAACTCCTGCACCTTGGTCTGGTTCTGCGCGATCATGTCGCCGCCGCCGATGGCGGAGACAGGCACGGGCACGTCGCTCAACGCCTCTTCGCGCTTCTGCGCCGTGACGATGATCTCGCCCGGACGATCTTCGCGCAGCTCCTGATCCTGCGCCCAGGCAATGCCGGGTGTTGCGACCAGGCAAAGCAGGACGGATCCCGACATGTGCATGATCGCGGCTCGATCCCCAATGATCTTGTTCATTAGCATTTTACACTCCCTCATACGAATTCCCCTCTCGCATTAATGACTTAGCCAGACCGACCGGCGGTGTTTGCGGAACCGGCCTCCCCTGTACGGACGGCACGCGGTTGCGGTGCTGGGCGCGAAGCCGGTCGCGTGCGCCGGCGCCGCCACCACAGCAGCACGCCGGTCACCGAAATGAGCACGACCGCCACGCCGAACAGCGAGACAGCGATCTGCCAGGTACGCCCGCCGATCGCGGTGACGTGCAGCGCCACGAGCCAGCTCGTCACGGTGTTGGCAGCGCGCTGCCCGCGCGGAAGCTGAAGGCCCAGAAAGCGCCCGTCGCGCGCGTCTATGGCGATGGTCGCAGCGGTGGCGGGCGAATTGGTTTCGGTGGGATTTCCCTGCGCGTCGAGCAGGTCGCGCGAGGTGTGCATGGAGAAGAAATAGACGCCGAGATCGCGGCGGTATTCGAGCGCCGCCGGCTTGCCGAGTTCGAAGTCTTCAAGCCGCGCCTGTTCGGCGAAATAGCGCTGCCCCAGCTCCGCGGCGCGGAACCAGTCGATCGGCGGGTTCAGCAGCGGCTCCGCCAGCGGCGCGACCGGCGGCTCCTCCTGAAAATGCGCGTAGTCGGCAAAGTTGCTGATGAAGCGGGCATAGGGGCCGCCTTGGTTCAGGACATAGCCTGTCAGCGCGAACAGCATCAGCAGCGGCCATAGCCACAGGCCGCTCGAACGGTGCAGGTCAAGCATACGCCGGTTGGCCGGAGCGTCAGGGGCGATCTTCCACGAGGTCGCCCAGCGCTTCAGGAACGGGCGCGGCTTCTTGCCGGACTTGTTGGCCTTCGGTTTGGCCGGAAAGGTCAGATAACCGCCGAGGAGCGTTTCAACCGCCCAGACAAGGCCGAGAATGCCGAAGATGACGATGCCGATCTCGAGCGGGAAGATCAGCGAGTAATGCAGGTAATAGAGGAACGAAGGAATGCCTTCAGGCCGCAAGGTGGGCGCGCCGATGATGCGCTGGCCCAGCCTCTCGCCGGTATAGGGATTGGCGAAAACCTCGTCATAATCGATGCTGGCAACGGCCCCCGTGTCCGGATCGATGGCCGGCATGACCCGCGAAAACAGCGTCTCATCGGGCTGTTGCGGGAATTGCAGCGAAAACAGGTGCGAGCGCGGGTCTTCCCGTTCGAGCTGTTCGCGGATGCGCAGGGCATCGTCGATCGTCCAGCCTTGCTCCTGCGGCTCGACCACCCGCATCCGGGTGTTTAGCGAGCGCTCCAGATCGTCGTAGAAGGCGATGATGCTGCCGGTGCCAGCGATGATGACGAGGAACAGGGCAAGGACCAGCCCGAGGTAGCGGTGAACATTGACAAAAACGGTCTTGCGTGTGGCCGCACCGGTCAAAACATGTCTCCGTCAGACAGCCGGGGCATCATCACGAGGGCAGACCTTTCCTATGCGCCCGGACGAATGGGGGAGGGCAAATACGCTTGGCGGCAAGCCAGGCGCCCCTTCATCGCGGGCTGACACATTAGTGAAGCAAGAATGACACAAGGGCCGCTTTGGCGAATTGCCTTTGCGAACCGATACACGGTAATTCCGGCCAAGAGAGCAATTCACGCGGCCGGAATGAACGCACAAGGCAAGGCCCGAACCGGGCCGGATCGAGGCTAGGCATGGGGTATTTCCGCTTCGTCAGGCCTAATTCTCACCCGGAAGGTTCGGCTTGCATATCAGGCCGAAAGAACTTCCATTTGGCCGAAACTGGAATGGACGCGGCCTCCCTGCCCACTCAATCTGCTACCAGTCAGCGGCGTCAGTTCGCCGTGCCATGTCCATAATGCCTCGAGGAAGAACTCATCATGATCGCATCCATCCGCCAAGCCCTCCGGTCAATCGCCCGCCCCGATGACGAACACCAAAGCGGCCAGCTATCGCTGAGCCGAAACGATTTCCTGCGGATGGCTGCGGCAGGTACGGTTGCCGCCAGCATGTCTGGCAAAGCCATGGCCGCCGCCACGACAAGCTCTGTGCCGCCGGTGACCGATATCGACGCCCTGTATGACGCCTGGCAGCAGCGCTTCAACGAAGGCGACCTCGAGGCTCTCGTCGATCTCTACATGGAGGACGTGACCTACATCAATGGGGACGGCATCCTGATGACCGGCAAGGACAAGGTCCGCGAGGACTTTACAGGGCTGCTCTCGCTCAACCCGGAGATCGTGCTCGGCAACCGCAAGCACTATCTCTATCGGGACGTGGCGCTGACCACCAACCACTGGCGCATGAACTTCACCAACCCCGACGGCGCGCTGCAGGAACTGACCGGCGGCGGGATCGAGGTGATGGCCAAGGACCCGCGCGATGGCGGCTGGCGCTACATCATCGACGACGCCTCCCGCTCCGCCTCCTGATCGGCGAGCGGACGCAAGATAAAAATGAGGGGCGGGAAGCTGGGGAGATAATCGGCTTCCCGCCCCTCTCGGGTTACCCCGTGGAGACCATGATGGCGGCGGTCAGCCAGCCACGATCGGATGCCGCAGCTTGCCGATGCCGGTCACTTCGGCCTCGATCACATCGCCGGGGGACAGGAACTCCTGCGGATCGCGACCGGCACCGACGCCTTCGGGCGTGCCAGTGGCGATGATGTCGCCCGGATCGAGCGTGATGCCCTGGCTGATGTCGGCGATGAGTTCATCGACCTTGAACAGCATGTGGCTGGAGTTGTTGCGCTGCTTTTCCACCCCGTTGACGGTCAGCCACAGATCCAGCGTCTGCGGATCGGGAATCTCGTCTGCGGTCACGATGCAGGGCCCCATCGGGCAATAGCTGTCCTGACCCTTGGAGTAGATCCACTGCCCGGCGCGGCGGCAATCGCGCGCGCTCATATCGATCAGCGTGGTGTAGCCGAACACATGAGACAGTGCCTCCTCGCGCGAAACGCGCTGTGCCCGCGTGCCCATGACCACGCCCAATTCGACCTCCCAGTCGAGCTGCTGGGTGATGTCGGCGCGGTGGACGATCGGGTCGCCCGGCGCGATAACCGTGGTTGGCGGCTTGGAGAAGATGACCGGCTGCTTGGGAAGTTCGGGCGATGAATCGAGCGCGCGCGAGCTTTCCGCGACGTGGTCGATGTAGTTGAGGCCGATGCCGAACACGTTCTTGTCCGGCCGCGGGATCGGCGCCAGCAGGATCACCGAAGGCAGCGGCAGCGCGCCATCAACGGGCCAGCGGCCCTTCGCCTCATCGAGCAGTGCGCCCAGTTCGGTCACGGCCACGGGGCCAAGGCGGATGAAGTCGAGCATCCGCGACGGCAGCGGCACACCGGCGCGCGCGCCGACCTTGGCGACATCGACGACGACACCGTCAACCAGCACGCCGAGGCGCGCCTCCGCTTCGATGGTCGCACGGTAAGTCACTAAGCGCATGGAATTTCCTTCTCGGATAGGTGGTTCGGGCTAACCGCCAGGGCGGTCATGAGGATGTGAGCGGCTGGTAACCGTCGTTTTCGGCGAGCCCTTCCGCACGGTAAAGGCCCAGCGCGCGCATGGTCGGCAGATCGTGGAACGAGAACAGGCAGGCATCGTCGCTGTCTGACCCGTTGACGTGTTCGTGCCACATCCACGAGGGGACAACGAAGATGTCCTTTTCCTTCCAGTCGAAGCGCTTGCCGCCGATAATCGAATGGCCGTGGCCCTTCGCGCACTGGTACACAAAGCTGCCGACTTCGCGGTGAGCCTTGGTGTGCTCGCCCGGCCGCAACAGCTGCATCGAGGCGCCCATGGTCGACATCGGCGGGCCGCCGGTGAAGGGGTTCACATAGTCCATGTGAATGCCGTCATAGGGCGAACCGTCGGTCACCTTGGCGAACCGGCAGAGCGCTTCGTAGGTCGGCTCCCATTCGTACTTCAGCAGCGGCGAATAGCGCTTCGACCAGGTTTCCCCGGCGGGCTTCAGGGCCGGGTTGCCCCAGGTCGAAGTGGAATCGTCGATCGGGAAGCTGACGGCCTGCTGCAGGTCGGGGTGGACCTCATAGAAATTGGCTTCCAGCGCATTCATCAGCGGGATATCGAGCCCGTCCTGCCAGATGCACACAGAGCCATCTTCGGCCACGCCATGCTCGTGCCAGGTACCGTTCGGCGTAAGCACGAAGTCGTTGCGGCCGAGCGTCATCTTGTGGCCGTCGACATTGGTGTAGGCGCCGCTGCCTTCCATGATGAACCGCAGTGCCGAGGCCGAATGGCGGTGGCTCGATGCCACCTCGCCCGGACCCATCACCTGCAAGCCAGTGTAAAGCCAGCCCACCGCCGAGGTCACATCCCTGCGCCCCGGATTGGCGAGATAGACCACCCGGCGACCGGCCTGCTCGGGGCTCACCAGTTGCAAGGCCCGCATCACGTGATCGCGCAGACGGTCAAACTGCCAGAGCACGGGAACCGAGTCGGATTCGGGTTCCCACGGCTCGATCTTGTTGGCCACGGTCCACAGCGCGCCAGCGTGCTGGCTCTCCAGATCGCGGTAGAATTCCACCAGTTCCGGCGTGTCGGCCACGTTGGCCCGGCCGAGCATATCTTCGCGGTATTGATCGTATGTCTGTGTAGCCATGGCCTCACCCTCATCCAATTTGTTTAAGCTTAAAATATCTTGCATCGCCATGTCAACATGGGGCAAGGGGTGCCGGCGAATTTCACTGGGCGCGAGCGCCCGCAAAGAGGGGATGCAAGGATGCAGCTTCCGCAATTCAAAGCCGCCACCGTGCAGACCAGCCCGGTCTTTCTCGACGCGCAGGCCACCTGCGCCAAAGCCGCCGCGCTGATCCGCGAGGCCGCAAGCGAAGGGGCTTCGCTGGTGGTGTTTCCCGAGGTATTCGTCGCGGCCTATCCCTACTGGAGCTGGATCACCGACCCGGTCTCGTGCAGCCCGTGGTTCGAAAAGCTGGTGCGCAGCTCGATCCTGCTGCCGGGTCCGGAAATCGGGACAGTTTGCGAAGCAGCGCGCGAGTGCGGCGTCCATGTGATCATCGGCGTGAACGAGCGCAGCCCGGTTTCGCTCGGCACGCTTTACAACACGATGGTCTTCATCGGCCCCGACGGCGCCATCATGGGCCGCCACCGCAAGCTGGTGCCGACCTGGGCGGAAAAGATGACCTGGGCGCCGGGCGATGGCTCGGGCCTGACGGTCTACGACACCGCCATCGGCCCGCTGGGCGGCCTCGCCTGCGGCGAAAACACCAACACGCTGGCGCGCTTCTCGCTGCTGGCACAGGGCGAACTGGTCCATGCGGCAAGCTATATCTCGCTGCCGGTCGCCCCGCCCGACTACGACATGGCCGAAGCGATCAAGGTCCGCGCGATGGCGCATTCCTTCGAAGGCAAGGTGTTCACGGTCGTGTCGTGCTCGACCATTTCGGAAGAGATCATCAGCGCCATGGAAGAGCTGGTGCCCGATGCGCGCGAGAAGCTGCAACGCAGCAACAGCGCCTTTTCCGGGGTGATCGGCCCCGATGGCCGCCTGGTGGGCGAGCCGCTGATCGACGACGAAGGCATCGTCTATGCCGACATCGACCTGTCGCGCTGCATCCAGCCCAAGCAGATGCACGACATCATCGGCCACTATAACCGCTTCGACATTTTCGAACTGTCGGTGGACCGCACACCGCGCGCTCCCGTCACGCTGTTCGATCCGGTCTCCGATGGCGAGGCCGACACCGAGTCCGACGAGGACTGATCCTCCAAATTTCCGCAAGCAAGGATAAGCCATGAGCCAGAAGCTCCACTATCGCGTTGGGCAGATCGTCCCTTCGTCGAACACCACGATGGAAACCGAAATCCCCGCCATGCTGCGCGCCCGCGAGGATATCCTGCCCGAGCGCTTCACCTTCCACTCCAGCCGCATGCGGATGAAGAAGGTCGTGAAGGAAGAGCTGGAGGCGATGGACCGCGATTCCGACCGCTGCGCGCTGGAACTGTCGGACGCGCGGGTGGACGTGCTCGGCTATGCCTGCCTCGTGGCCATCATGAGCATGGGCAAAGGCTATCACCGCGTGTCCGAGAAGCGCCTGCACGAGCGCACGGTCGAGAACGACGGTGCTGCCCCGGTGGTCACCAGCGCGGGGGCACTGGTCGAAGGGCTGCACAAGCTGGGCGCAAAGACCATTTCGGTGATCTGCCCCTACATGAAGCCGCTGACCCAGCTGGTGGTCGACTACATCGAAAGCGAAGGGATCACCGTGCGCGATTTCACCGCGCTGGAAATTCCCGACAACCTCGACGTGGGCCGCCACGATCCGCAGCGCCTGCTGGAGATCTACAAACAGGTCGACATCACCGGGATCGATGCCTTCGTGGCCTCTGCCTGCGTGCAGATGCCTTCGCTGCCGATCATCCAGCCGCTGCAGGATCAGATCGGGGTGCCGGTCGTATCGGCGGCAGTCTGCACGACGTACCAGATGCTCGACATGCTGGGGCTGGAGCGGCGCGTGCCCAATGCGGGCGCACTGCTTGGGGGCACGTACTGAGGTCAGATAGGCGGTGAGCTCCCGATCACTGCCTGCTGCATAGGTTTCTCGGCTGCCACGCAATAGCCGGGAAACCTATGCACATAACGTCGCGGGAGCGGCCCGCCTCCCACACCTCTCTACTATTGCGCGAGGTGTGGACCTGCTGACTTTCACCAGCAGGTTAGCTCAGGCCCGGTAGCTGTCTTCCAGTTCCTGTTTGCGCTTGAACAGCTGCCGCAATTGCGCCTGTCCCGAAGCATAGGCGAACGGCACAGCAAAGCGTTTCAACTGCGCTTCTGCCGCTGCCCGCGCTGTCCAGGATGCATCGCTGAGGTGCGGTCTGCCAATCGCCACCAGATCGGCACGCCCGGCAGTCAAAATCGAATTGGCCTGATCGCGCTCGGTGATGTTGCCGACAGCGATGGTCGGAATATCGGCCTGGTTGCGAATCTGGTCTGCCATCGGGGCTTGGTACATGCGCCCATAAACCGGCTTAGCCTCGGGCGAAATTTCGCCGCTCGACACGTCGACAATGTCGACGCCAGCCTGCCGGAGCATCCTTGCAATTTCCACCGCATCATCGGGCTGAATGCCCTGCTCACCCATCCAGTCATTGGCGGAAATGCGCACGGCGATCGGCTTCTGCTCAGGCCAGGCATCACGCACAGCCTTGATGACCCGCAAGGGGAAACGCATCCGGTTTTCCAGCGAGCCGCCAAATTCATCTGTGCGATGATTGAGCACCGGCGTGATGAAGCTGGAGAGCAGGAAACCATGGCCGGCCTGCACCTCGATCATATCAAACCCGGCCTTGTCGGCGCGTTTCGCGGCAGACACGAAGTCTTGCAGGATCCGGTCCATCTCGGCTTCGGTTAGTTCACTTGGCACGGTGCCGCCTTCGCTCCACGGCTGTGCGCTTGCCGACAGGATCGGCCAGGGATCGTCCATGGGCACATCGTAATAAGGCTGATCATCGCTAGGCACCTTGCAGGCAGCCCGCCCGCCAGCATGGCCGAGCTGGACCGCCATCTTTGCACCGCCGTGCGCACGAACAGTCTCGATGATGCGAGCCCAGCGGTCGACCTGCTCATCATTCCACAGGCCCGGACATCCGGGCGTTGCCCGCCCTTCCGCAGAAACGGCAACCATCTCTGTCATCAAAAGCCCGGCGCCGCCCAATCCGCGGCTGACGTAGTGGGCATGGTGGAAGTCGTTGATCAGGCCATCCTCATCGCAGCTGTAGGTGAGCATAGGCGCCACCATTATGCGATTGGAGAGCGTCATCTCGCGCAGCCGATAGGGCTGGAACATGGGTTCGCGTGCCTCCCCGTCGAGGTCCATGGGGAGCTTTTTCGCAAACCAGTTCTCCACATCGGTCAGCCATTCTTTGTCACGCTGGCGCAGGTTTTCATGGCTGATCCGCTGGCTCCGGGTCATCAGCGAATAGGTGAACTGCGGCAGGTCGAACCCGAGATAGCGATCGAGGTTTTCAAACCACTCGGTGGAGTTGCGCGCACTGTTCTGGATCTTGAGGACTTCGACCTGGCGCACGTCCTTGTATTCCTCAAGCGCGCTGGTCAGTTGAACGCGGTCGTCCAGCCCCGGCCGGTCGAGGACTTCAGCCAGCTTGATCGCGTCTTCCAGCGCCAGCTTCGTGCCCGATCCGATCGAGAAGTGGGCCGTGTGTGCGGCATCCCCGAGCAGGACGACGTTATCGAACGACCATGTGTCGCACAGCACCCGGCGAAAGTTGATCCATGCGGCCGATCCACGCAGATGGCTGGCATTCGTGATCAGCTTGTTGCCGTTGAGAGAGTTGGCAAAAATCCTCTCGCAGGTCGCGATCGATTCATCCTGGTCCATGTGCTCGAAGCCGAAGGCGTCCCAGGTCTCCTGCGAGCATTCCACGATGAAGGTCGAATGGGTGTCGTCGAAACGATAGGCATGGGCCCAGATCCAGCCATGCTCGGTGTTTTCGAAGATGAAGGCGAAGGCTTCGAAAATCTGCGTGGTGCCCAGCCACATGAACTTGTTCGCGCGCGTCTGGATGTCGCAGTCGAACTTGTCTTCGTAGCGGGTCCGGATGCGGCTGTTCACACCATCAGCGGCGACGATCAGATCATAGTCGCCATAGACTGCGACATCGTCGGAAAATTCGTGCTCGAAATGCAAGATCACGCCAAGCTCACGGGCGCGCTCCTGCAGAATGATCAGCAGCTGCTTGCGCCCGATGCCGATGAAACCGTGCCCGCCAGACACCATCGATTGGCCGTCCACCACGACTTCGATGTCGTCCCAATGGGCGAACTGATCGATGATCGTGCTCGCGCTTACAGGGTCATTCTGAGTAAGGTTTTCAAGGGTTTGGTCTGAAAAAACGACCCCCCATCCAAACGTGTCGCCTTCCTTGTTTCGCTCGAACACATGCACTTCGTGCGACGGGTCGCGAAGCTTCATGGATATTGCAAAATAGAGCCCTGCCGGCCCTCCGCCCAAGCATGCGATGCGCATAGGTAGCGATCCTCTCACCTAAAAAATATATTTTAGGCTTAAAGCAATTTGCTCGCAAGATGAAGAGCATTGTGCGGTGTTCTTGCGAACATGCTGCTTGTCGCCCCAAGGATCAGAGGGCGCGGCGGGATCAGGCGTCCCATCCCATTTGCCTAACTGGCGCCGACGGTTTCCTCGGCTTTGCGCTGCACTGGCGATGGCTCGCTCCCGGTCAAATCCCGGCGCACGATCTCGGCTCCGTCGGCGAGGGCCTTGAGCTTACCCTGAGCCACCTCGCGGGGCAGCGGTGCCATCCCGCAATTGGTGCAAGGGTAAAGCTTGTCGGGATCGACGAATTGGAGCGCTTCCCGAAGGGTGGCTGCCACTTCCTCCGCAGTTTCAATGCGGTTGGTCGTCACGTCAATCGCCCCGACCATCACCTTCTTGCCGCGGATCAGCTCGATCAGGTCCATGGGAACATGGGAGTTGTGGCATTCCAGCGAAACCAGATCGACGCCGGATGTGCGAAGCTTGGGGAAGATCTCCTCATACTGCCGCCATTCGGAGCCAAGGGTCGATTTCCATTCGGTATTCGCCTTGATGCCATAACCGTAGCAGATATGGACCGCGGTCTCGCACTTTAGGCCTTCGATCGCCCGTTCCAGCGCGGCGATGCCCCAGTCGTTGACCTCGTCGAAGAACACGTTGAACGCAGGTTCGTCGAACTGGATGATATCGACGCCAGCCGCCTCGAGCGCCTTGGCCTCTTCATTGAGGATAGCCGCGAATTCCCAGGCGAGCTTTTCGCGGCTGCGGTAATGCGCGTCATAGAGCGTATCGACCATCGTTAGCGGGCCGGGCAACGCCCATTTGATCGGGCGATCCGTCTGCGAGCGCAAGTAGAGCGCATCCTCGACAAACACCGGCCGTTCGCGGGCAACCGGGCCGACTACACTGGGCACGCTCGCCTCGTAGCGGTTGCGGATGGTGACCGTCTCACGCTGCTCGAAATCGACCCCGGAGAGGTGCTCGATGAACGTCGTCACAAAGTGTTGGCGCGTCTGCTCACCATCGCTGACGATGTCGATACCAGCACGCTGCTGTTCGGCGAGAGACAGCGACAGCGCATCACGCTTGCTTTCAGCCAGCGCCTCGCCCTCCAGTTTCCAGGGCGACCAGAGTTTTTCGGGCTCGGCCAGCCAGACGGGCTTGGGCAGGCTTCCGGCGGTCGAGGTGGGGAGCAGTCGGGTCATGGGGGTCTCTTTCATTGGAATCAGGCCGCCAGATCATCGAGCCAGCGGCCGACGAATTCGCCGTGCGGCTCGATGAAATGCTCTTCGGCAAAGCGGCCCTGTTCGGCGGCAAGGCTGCTGCGCTCCTCGCGGTCGTAAACGATCCGCGTGAACGAGAAATCCTGCTGCCTGAGGCTCGGGCGGAAGCTCTCCCCCGCGGTGGAATTGGCGTTGTAGATTTCCGGACGGTAGATTCGCTGGAAGCTTTCCATCGTGCTGATCGTGCCGATCAGTTCGAGGTTGCTGTAATCGTTGAGCAGGTCGCCAACGAAGTAGAACGCCAGAGGGGCCAGCGCCTTGGGCGGCATGAAATAGCGCACCTGCATCCCCATCTTGCGAAAATACTGCTCGGTCAGCGAGGAGGCATCGGGCGCAAATTCGACCCCGAGGATCGGATGTTGGTTCGCGGTGCGATGATAGGTTTTGGCCTCCGATACGCTGAGACATATCACCGGAGCTTTGCGGAAATGCGCCTTGAACGCGTCGGAGGCGACGAAGGCCTTGAACAGCCGCCCATGCAACTCGCCAAAATCGTCCGGAACGCTGAACCCCTCGCGCCCCGCGTTGTGGCGCGGCAGCAGGACGCTGAAATCGTAGTCGCGCACATAGGACGAGAAATTGTTGCCCGCGATGCCTTCGATCCGCTTGCCCGTCTTGCGATCGAGGATCGTGGTCTTGAGGATCTCGATTGCCGGGAAGGGCGAGGCCTCACCCCCAAGTTCTATTTCAACCGAGATGATATCGAGTTCGACCGTGTAGCGATCGCGCTTCGGGTTGTCCCAATGTGCGAGATCGTTGAAGCGGCTGTCGATCATCTGCAGGGCGTTGCGAAGGTTCTCCTGCCTCCGCTCCCCGCGCGCCAGATTGGCGAAATTGGTGGTAAGCCGCGTATTGTCCGACGGAACATAGGTGTCGTCAAACCGGAGGCTCCGGATCGCAAAGGCAACATCTCTCGTCATGGTGGCCTGCATCAGGTCTGCCTTTCATCTGGCGGCGCACGACACTCCCTCAGTTGGGCCGGGCGCGGTGGATGAGCGCTTGTTTGCGCAAGTGCAGCATGAACTCAAATGACAATATTCCAGACTTACATGACAAGCAGTCATGTAAGTCGCGCACGCCAGCTCACAGGCGAACGTTTGCCGCCAGTTCCATGAACCCGTCCACATAGGCAGGCGAATTGCCGACGCGCTGGCCGAGATGGATGGACTTGGGAATCCCCTCACCGATCGGCACCCCCCTCACCCCTTCGACTTTCCGCAACAGCCAGTCGGGCGTCGCACTGACCGCGCGGCCCGAAGCGACCATCCGCAGCATCAGGTCGGTTGTCTCCACGGTGCGATGACGACGCGGCATCGCATGGGCCGGGACGAGAAAACGGGTGTAGATATCAAGCCGCTCGCGTGAGACCGGATAGGTTATGAGAGTTTCGCTGATCAGATCGTCTGGCTCGACCCGGGTTTTGCAGGCCAGCGGATGCGTATCGGCAACTGCAAGCACCAGTTCGTAATCGAACACGGGCCGATATTCGATCCCCGGACGTTCGATGGGATCAGGGGTAACAAGCACGTCGATCTCGTGCCCGAGCAGCGCCGCAAGCCCGCCGAACTGGAAGGCGGTGGTCACGTCCAACTCGACATCGGGCCATTCCACCAGAAAGGGGTCTACCACGCGCATGAGCCAGTCCTGACAGGGATGGCACTCCATGCCGATCCGGATCGCACCGCGCCTTCCCCGCGCATAGTCCTCGAGCACGCTGGCACCATGTTCGAGTTGCGGCAACACCCGCTGGGCAAGGGCCAGGAGATAGTCTCCGACCAGCGTCAGGCGAAGCTTATGCCCCTCGCGCTCCCAGAGCTTCACGCCATGGCGTTGCTCAAACCGGCGGATGGCATGACTGACCGCCGACTGGGTCAGGCAGAGACTTTCTGCTGCCTGAGTCAGACTGCCAGTCCGATGAATCTCGCGCAAAATGACAAGGGGTTGGAGATCGAGCATAGACCATGATGATTTGTCATGTAGCGCACGGCTCGTCCACACATTCGTTGTCATTGGACCGGCGAAATCGGGCGACTGCTAGCGGCCGAAAGCCAGCCCTCAGAGAGCAGCGGAGCAAGAATGTGTAGCTTCTCTCGACCGCGGAACGCGTCCCTGGTGTTGACAATGAGAACGTTATCAATTAGGTGAGCGTTAACAATACAACAGATATGCCGCATAAAGGCATGTTTTTGGGAGAAGAACTACATGATCTCGAAGCGCAATCATGCCTGCGTGCGACTCCTCGCCGGCGCATCCGCCCTTGCCTTCGGCTTTTCAGCGCAGGCCTCATTTGCACAGGAAGCATCTGTGCAAGACGAGTCCGGTGACAGCGATCTGATCATCGTCACCGGTATTCGTGCCTCGCTGCAGCAATCGATGAACGTCAAGCGCGACGCGGTTGGCGTGGTCGATGCGATCACGGCGGAGGACATCGGCAAGTTCCCCGATACGAACCTCGCTGAATCGTTGCAGCGCATCACCGGCGTTTCCATCGACCGCGAAAGCGGTGAAGGCTCCACGGTCACCGTTCGCGGCTTTGGCCCCAACTTCAACCTGGTCCTCGTGAACGGCCGCCAGATGCCGACCTCGACGCTGGGCGATGGCTTCTCCGCACCTTCTTCGCGTAGCTTCGACTTCGGCAATCTCGCTGCCGAAGGCGTCTCCGCGGTTGAAGTCTACAAGTCGGGTCGCGCCTCGCTGCCGACCGGCGGCATCGGTTCGGTTATCAATATCGTGACGCCCAAGCCGCTCGATCGCCCCGGCCTTCAGGGCAGCATCGGCGCGAAGGCCGTCTATGACACCTCGCGCTTCGACGATACCGAGGTAACTCCTGAAATCTCCGGCATCCTGAGCAAGACCTTTGCCGATGACCGCATCGGCATCCTCGTCGCGGGCTCCTACCAGAACCGCAAGGGTAGCCAGGCGCAGTTCGTCACTGGCAACTGGCGTCCGGGCTATAGCGGCGATGAAAACAACTGGGGCTCGCTCGCTGTGGCAGGCGATCCGCGGTTCGATAACATCCAGAACCGTCCGGGTCCGACCGACGTCTATCAGGTTCCGCAGAGCACCGCTTACGACTTCTTTACCTTCGAGCGTGAGCGCATCAACGGGCAGGCCGTGCTGCAAATGCAGCCGACCGATACGCTCGAAGTCAGCCTCGACTACATGTTCTCGCAGAACACCTTCGACAGCCGCCAGAACAGCATCGGCGTGTGGTACAACCACGCTGACACTGCGAGTGCGTGGACTGACGGTCCGGCCGCGGGCGCAGAGTTCTATGCCGAAAACTTCGGCGCCGGCGAAAACAAGGATCTCGCGATCACCGGGGCGGCCGGTGCCAACCGCAGCATCAATCGCTCGCTCGGCGGGAATGTCTCGTGGGAAGGCCCCAGCGGCTTCCATTTCGAGCTTGATGCGCACCATTCGTCCGCCGAATCCAAGCCGACTTCGCCTTATGGCAGCGGCCAGGCCGTGGGTGCGGCGATCTTTGGCGTTCAGTCGCAGCGGACCGACTACACCACCGACATGCCGGTGATTTCGGTCAGCATGTATCCGGGGTCCGAGATCGCGACTTCGAATATCCGTCCTTCGGGCAATGCTTTCCGCAACGCCTATTTCCGCGACGAGATCGACGAAATCTCCTTCAGCGGCGGCAAGGACTTCGACGCCTCGTTTATCGAGAGCCTCGATTTCGGCGTCAGCTACACCGAGAACAGGGTGCGCAGCGCCTTCGGTGTCATCCAGAACGACACCTGGGGTGGCACGCTGAGCGCCGCAGACACCCCGGATGATCTGTTCACGCCGCGTGGTGTCTCGGCTGATCTGGCCGGTATGGACGGAAGCGACGATCCGGCGATCATTCCTGCCTATTTTGACGTCGACACGGTCGGCTTGATCAAGCTGCTCGATGATCGCCTGGGGATCTGCTCTGCCGCTCCGGCGGGCACGTGCCTTGCTCCGTACACCACCGACCGGCGCATCAAGGAAAGTACGATCGCGCCGTACATCCAGTCATTCCACCGCTTCGACCTTGGCGACATGGAGACGACCCTGCGGTTGGGCATGCGCTACGAAGAGACGAAGATCGACTCGACTGCGCTGTCGCCGATCCCGACCGGGACGATCTGGGTTGCCAACAACGAAATCAACGCCGTGTTCGCACCGCAAGCGGAATTCACAAAGCTTGAAGGCCGATATGAGAACTGGCTCCCGGCCGTAGACTTCAGCCTGTCGCCGATGCCGGACGTCATGCTGCGTGCTTCGTACAGCCACACCATCACCCGTCCTACCTACGACAACATGCAGGGCGGCATTACCGTCGATCAGCCGCTGCGCGTGGGTGCCGGTGGCAGTACGGCTTCGTCCGGGAACCCGGCGCTGCTGCCGTTCAAGTCGAAGAACATCGATCTGTCGGCCGAGTGGTATTACGGCCCTGCGAGCTACATCTCGGTTGGCTTCTTCAACAAGCAGGTGAGCAACTTTATCGGCAACTCCAGCACGCAAACGCCGTTGTTCAACCTGCCCGATCCGTCGCAGGGCGCGGCTGCGGAGGCTGCGCGCCAGGCGCTCGGCGGTAATCCCACCTTCGACCAGATCGTCGCCTGGGTGCAGACGAACCGTCCGGGTAGCTTCGATCCGTCTGTCGGCACGGCTGGCGGCATCATCGGCGAGTCCGGCGATCCGAACATTGTCTTCACGTACAAGCAGCCATTCAACAGCGACCAGTCTGCCCACCTGTGGGGCTGGGAGTTCGCGGTCCAGCACAACTTCTGGGAAACCGGTTTCGGTGCGATCCTGAACTACACCATCGTCCAGAGCGACACCGCCTATGATGTGGCGCAGCCGTGGACCGTTACCCAGTTCGCAGTGACCGGCGTTAGCGACAGCGCCAATGCGGTTCTGTTTTATGACAAGAACGGCCTGCAGGCCCGTGTCGCCTATAACTGGCGTGGCAGCTTCCTCGACTCATTCGACAGCGATCCATTCTTCATCGATTCCTATGGGCAGGTCGATGCGAGCGCGAGTTACGAGTTTGACAACGGCCTCACGGTCTTTGTCGAGGGTATCAACGTGCTCAATTCCGATCGCAGCGGTTATCGTCGCAACGATATCGCCAAGTACTTCGCTGCGCCGGGCTATGCTCGCTATGCCGCCGGTGCGCGCTTCTCCTTCTGATTGAAGGGGTTGCTCGGCCCATGCTGATAAGAGATAGTCGCGTCAAATGGCGCGACTATCTCTTGCGCGCGTGAGCAGCGGCTCAAAACCAGATGATGTCCGGAGAAGTCAGCAAGGTTGTGATACTGGGCGGCGGGACCGCCGGCTGGCTGACGGCCTGCGTGCTTGCCGCAAGGCGACCTTCGCTCGGCATAACGCTGGTCGAAGCACCGGACATTCCCACCATCGGCGTTGGCGAAGGCACGTGGCCAACCATGCGCCAGACGCTTGCCACGATCGGCATTGCAGAGCCGGAATTCCTGCGCGAATGCGATGCCTCCTTCAAACAAGGCTCACGCTTCGATGGCTGGGCTACAGGCTTGGCTGACGACAGCTATCTCCACCCCTTCACACCGCCGCCTGCGGGCGACATGGCCGCGCTGATCGCCGCCTGGCGCGAAGCCTCTCCCGATAGCGCTTTTGATGCCGCGATGACTGCGCAAGCAGCGCTGTGCGCACGCGATCTCGCTCCGCGTCAACGCAGCATGCCGGAATACAACGGGGCCGTGAATTACGCCTATCATCTCGATGCAGGCAAGTTCGCAGCCCTCCTCATGCGGCATGCGCTTTCGCGCCTTGGCGTGCAGCACGAGCTTGCCCATGTCGTCGACGTAAAGCGCACGGGCGATGGCGACATTGCCGCACTCGTGACCCGGGATGGCGAAGAGGTGCCGGGCGACTTCTTCATCGATTGCAGCGGACAGGCCGCCCGCCTGATCGGTCAGGAACTCGGGGCCGAATGGGTCGACCGCTCGGACGTATCGTTCAATGACCGGGCCTTGGCCGTACAGGTGCCCGTCATGCCCGGAAGCCCGGTCGCTTCGCAGACTGTCGGCACCGCGCATGAGGCTGGCTGGCTGTGGGACATCGGCCTGTCCGCGCGGCGCGGTATTGGCTGCGTCTATTCCTCGCGGTTCATGGATCAGACCGACGCTGAGCAGGTCTTGCGCCGTTATGTCGCGGCCAATGTGCCCGGCGCCGATGTTGAGACGCTCGCACCGCGCCTGCTGCAATTCGCCACCGGCCATCGCGCGCAGTTCTGGCATCGCAATTGCCTCGCGATCGGATTGTCCGCCGGGTTCATCGAACCGCTTGAGGCTTCCGCGATTGTCCTGATCGAATTGTCTGGCCGCGCCTTGACCGAGAACTTCCCGGCATCGCGCGCGGCGATGGATATTCACGCGCGGCGCTTCAACGCTCTGTTTCGCTATCGCTGGGATCGGATCGTCGAGTTCCTCAAGCTGCATTACGTGCTGAGCAGCCGTGACGAGCCATATTGGCGCGCGCAGCGCGATCCGGCGACGATCCCGCCACGCCTCGCCGAACAGCTCCAATTGTGGCGCGATCAGCCGCCATCGAACTGGGACTTCCCGCAGGTCGATGAGGTCTTTCCCGCCGCGAGCCAGCAATATGTTCTTTATGGCATGGGCTTTCCTGTGCCCCGCGGCGCTGCCGAGCATGCTGATGCGCCTTCGCTTGCCCGCTTGCGTGAAGTGCGCGAACAAGCACGCGGCATGGCGGCGGCGCTGCCCACCAATCGCGCCTATTTTGACAACCTTGCCGCCACGGCGTCCAACCAACAGCCGACAACAGCGAGTGCCTGACATGACCGATCACCGCATCCTCAATTCCGAAGAGCATCGCGATCTGCGTGTGCATACTGAAGCTTCGGCCGAGCTGGGCGATGCGGTGATGGCCTGCCTGACCGTGCCGGATGAATTTCGCAGCGTGCAGACCTGCTTCCCGATCGTGTTCCGGCGCGAGCTTGAATCCGACAATTTCTCCGCGCTGGCCATGTTCGGATTTACGAATGGCGAGAACCTGTTCCTGAGCGATGGCAAGTGGGATGCGCCCTACAAGCCGCTGGCCCAGTCGATCCAGCCGTTCCTCGTCGGGCAGCCGGCAGATGGGCAAGGCCAAAGTCAGGTCCATATCGACATGGAACATCCGCGCGTATCGAAGAGTGGTGAAGGCGTGCGGGTGTTTGATGAGGACGGCCAGCCCACGCCCTATCTCGAAAAGATTGCCGCCGATTTGGGGGCACTCGATGCCGGTTACCGGGCGAGCGGCGCCTTCTTCGATGCACTCAAGCGGCACGAGCTGCTCGAGCCGTTCACCTTGGAAGTTTCGCTGAAAGACGGCTCGAAACACTCACTCGTCGGGTTTCATATCATCAACGAGGATCGCCTGCGTGCGCTGGACGGTGAGGCGCTGGGCGAACTTCACGCTGCCGGACACCTGATGCCGATCTTCATGTCGCTGGCCTCGCTATCGCATTTCGCGGAGCTGATCCGCCGCACCAACGACAGGCTGGCGCTTGGCTGAGGCCGATCCCTCGATCTTCGCTGCCATGCCGGCAGTGGAAGAGCGGCAGGTCGCAGACCCGGCCGCGCTCGATGCCTTGCTCGAAAGCGCGACGGCTCCCTTCGTCGTGCGCGGGATCGCGCGCGACTGGCCGCTGGTACAGGCGGGCCTGCGATCCGCCCGCGAGGCGCGGGAATACGTTGTGCACCATGCGCACAACCGGCCGTTCCCGGTGACGCTGGGCCCGCCGGGGCATGACGGGCGCCTGTTCTACACCGACACAATGGAGATGAACTTCCAGACTGCGCGCGGCAAGCTGGCGGATATCTTCAAAGGCTTCGACGACAACGAAGGCCGCGCGCATCCGCCCGCGATCTACCTCACCTCGATTGACCTCAACGAATACTTCGATGGGCTGCACGAGGCCAACCACGTCCCGTTGGGCACGCGGCAACCGATCAACAGCATCTGGATCGGCACCGCAACGCGGGTTGCCGCGCACAACGATTTTCCCGACAATCTGGCCGTCTGCGCGGTGGGGCGGCGGCGCTTCACGATCTTTCCGCCCGAACAGTTCCGCAATCTCTATCTCGGCCCGATCGACAACACCCCGGCGGGCCGTGCGGTCAGCATGGTCGATTTCCATGCGCCTGACTGGGACGCGCACCCGAGGTTCAAAGAGGCGCTCAAGCATGGCCAGGTGGCGGAGCTGGAGCCGGGCGATGCGGTGTTCGTTCCGTCGATGTGGTGGCACCATGTCGAAGGGCTCGATCCGTTCAACATCCTCGTCAACTATTGGTGGCGCGATACACCGCGCTGGCTGGGCCAGCCGCAGGATGCGCTGCACCACGCGATCCTGTCGATCCGCGATCTGCCCGAGAAGGACCGTAAGATCTGGCGCGACCTGTTCGACTATTACGTGTTCAACCATGATGAGAGCGTGACCGCGCATATCCCTGAAGGCGGACGCGGCGTGCTCGATCCTATCACGCCTGAAGGCGCAGGCCGCCTGCGGGCCTTTCTGCTGCGAGCTTTGAACCGATGAGCACTTCCAAGAGACCCAAGCGGATCGTTGTTGCGGGCGGCGGCACCGCAGGCTGGATGACGGCGGCGGCGATTGCCCGCACTTTCGGCCCGGTGGTCGATCTCACGCTGGTGGAGTCCGAACAGATCGGCACGATCGGTGTGGGCGAGGCGACAATTCCCTCGCTCGTCAATTTCAACCAACTGCTGGGCATTGCCGAAGCCGATTTCATGTGCGCCACGCAGGCGACCTTCAAGCTCGGCATCGAGTTCTCGAACTGGAAGGTCGATGGCGAGCGTTACTTCCATTCGTTCGGCGCAACCGGGCGCGATCACTGGTCCGCGGGGTTCCAGCACTTCTGGCTCGATGGCCTGAAGCGCGGCCACCAGCAGAGCTATGACGACTACTGCCTCGAACTGAAGGCAGCCTATGCGGGCAAGTTCGCCCATCTGCCCGACAACCGGCTGAACTACGCCTATCACCTCGATTCCTCGCTCTACGCGGCCTTCCTGCGCAAGCTTGCCGAAACGCATGGCGCGACACGCGTCGAAGGCAAGATCGCCGAGGTCGAGCTGAACAGCGAAAACGGCCACATCGCGGCGCTTTCGCTCGACTCCGGCCAGCGGATCGAAGGCGATCTGTTTATCGATTGCACCGGCTTTCGCGCGCTCCTTATCGAAGGCGCGCTGCATGTCGGCTTCGATGACTGGACGCATTACCTCCCCTGCGACCGGGCGATTGCGGTGCAGACGGAGAGCGTGCGCGCACCCATTCCCTACACCCGCGCCATTGCGCATGATGCCGGGTGGCAATGGCGCATTCCGCTGCAGCACCGGCAGGGCAACGGCATCGTCTATTGCAGCCGCTATCTCGATCAGGAGGCGGCGCTCGATCGGCTCCTATCCTCGGTCGAGGGAGAGCGCCTGACCGAGCCCAACATGATCCGCTTCACCACCGGCGCCCGGCGCAAGCAATGGTATCGCAATTGCATCGCGGTCGGGCTTTCGGGCGGGTTTATGGAGCCGCTCGAATCGACCAGCATTCACCTCATCCAGCGTGCGATCCTGCGCATCATCCGGATGATGTCACAAGGCGACATCTGCCAGCACGACGTTGACGAGTTCAACGAGCAGCAGCTCACCGACATGGTCCAGATTCGCGACTTTCTGGTGCTGCACTACAAGGCGACCGAGCGCCGAGACAGCCCGTTCTGGCGCCAGTGTGCGGACATGGAGGTTCCCGCCACCCTCGCGCACAAGATGGAACTGTTCCGCGAGACGGGCAGGGTGTTCCGCAAGAACGAGGAACTGTTCGCCGAAAACAGCTGGATTCAGGTGATGCTGGGCCAGGGGATCATGCCCAGGTCCTACCATCCAATCGCCGGCAAGTTATCGGACGAGGAAATGAGCGGCATGCTAAGCGGCCTGCGCGATGCGGTTGAAAAGACGCTTGCCAGTTTGCCCGAACATGGCACCTATGTGGCGCGCTATTGCGGCGCGAAGGCGGCATAATGGTGAGCGTAACGCGTAAGCGCAATCGTTTGTGCATCTGGCAATGCGCCGATCAATCGGCTAGCGCACTCTCTTCCGAGAACTGGGTATGAAGCAGGCAAGTCATGGCTAGACGACGTCAGGCCGTCACGATCAAACATGTCGCCGCCGATGCCGGGGTCTCGCTGCAGACGGTGAGCCGCGTCATCAACAACGGGCCCAACGTTCGTCCTGAGATGAAGGAACGGGTCCAGGCGTCGATCGACAAGCTGGGCTATGTCCCCTCAATCGCCGCACAAAGGATGAGCGGATCGCGCTCCTACCTGATCCTCGCGCTGAATGACCGGGACAAGACCATCGCCGAATGGCGTGGCCGCAGCGGCACCGACTGGGTCGACCAGATGCTTCTCGGCGGGATGCTGACCTGTGCCGAATATGGCTATCGCATGATGGTCGAACTCGTCGACACACACAGCGATCATGTCGAGCGCGAACTGTCGGCAACGATTGCGGCGCTGCAACCCGATGGCGTGATCCTGACCCCGCCGCATTCGGAAAACCCGCTGATCTCCGGGTTCCTGGCAAAGAAGAACATCCCCTTTGCGCGGATCGGTTCGCTCGAACCGGGCCCCGGCCTGCGCCTGACGATGGACGACGAGCATTCCGCGGGAATGGCTACCGAACACTTGCTCGGCCTTGGTCATACCCGGATCGGCCTGATCGCCGGGCCGGAAGAATATAGCCTCAGCGGATGGCGCATCGAAGGCTGGACGAACGCGATGAAGGCGGCGGGGCTAGCGGTCGACGGGCTCTGCGAGCGCGGTGATTTCGGGTTCGAAAGCGGTCTTCAGGCCGCGCGCAAATTGCTGGACCGTGAGGATCGCGTGACCGCCATTGTCGCTTCGAGCGACCAGATGGCGCTGGCGACGCTTGAGGTGGCGAGCGACCTTGGCCTTGCAGTGCCTGACGACCTGTCAGTGGTGAGTTTCGATAATACGCCCGTCGTTCGCTTCACGCATCCACCGCTGACCGCGGTCGATCAGCCCGTGGCAGAAACGATCTCGCAGGCGGTGAAGCTGCTTATCGGCCCGGACCGTAAGCCCCTGCCGACAGAGCCGATCAACGTTGCAGGCAAGATGGTCATGCGGTCGTCGACCGCGCCGCCACGTGTCAGGTCTCTTGACTGAAGCAGCGCCAGAGCCCCGCCAACCGCTGTGGTTTCTACTGCTGTTGGCACTGGCCTCTGCTGGCGGTGCCGTCGCCTACGTTCCTTTCCTCACGGTTCTCTTGCCGGTTCAGGTCATCGATCTGGCCGGCACTGTGGACGTAAAAGCGCTGTCCTATGCGACATTCGGCGGCGCCATTGTCGCCAGCCTCGCGAATATCGGCTTCGGCTGGTTGAGCGACCGATCTGGCCACCGGCGCGGCTGGATCCTGGCGGGACTGTTGCTGTCGGGCATCCTGCTCAACGTCTCGGGGCAGGCAGAGAGCATCTGGCAGCTGGTCGCATGCGTGATGCTCTGGCAGCTCGCTCTCAATATGATGCTCGCCCCGATAGCGGCATGGGCGGGGGATTGCGTGCCCGATGCCCAAAAGGGCCTGCTGGGCGGGCTCTTTGCCTTTGGGCCTGCCCTTGGCGCCCTGTCGGGAGCGATCGTTACGATACCCGGTCTGGCAGACGGGGAGCAACGGCGGATTGTGGTTTCGCTGATTGTCACCGCGATGGTGCTTCCTGCCTTGCTGCTGGGCAAAGGGCGACGATTGCCGCACCTCATGGTGCCAGCAAAGCCAGCAGCCGCGGATGCGCCAGGCCTTCGCCGCAAGCGATCACAGATTAGCGGCATGTGGCTTGCCAGGCTGTTGGTGCAAGTCTCCGAAGCGGCCCTGTTCGCTTTCCTGCTGTTCTGGCTCAGGTCTCTGTCGCCCGATTTGAGCGAGAACTCGGCGGCGCAGCTGTTTGGCATTGTTCTGGCCATCGCCGTTCCGATCGCGCTGTTCGCCGGTCGCTGGTCTGACAGGAATGCGCGCCCCATGCGGCCGCTCGCGATCCTTGCGGGCCTCGCCTCGATGGGATTGCTGGTCATGGCGCTTGCCAGCGGGCTGTCCGGTGCACTGGCGGGATACCTTTTGTTCGGCGTGTCCTCGATAACGTTCCTGTCGCTGCATTCGAGCCAGACGCTCCGCGTTCTTCGCCGGCCCCAGCTCCGCGGGCGGGATCTCGGGGTATTCAATCTGACAAACACCGTCCCATCGCTAATTATTCCCGGCCTTACCATCGCGCTGGTCCCAGCCTTTGGTTTCAGCGCATTGTTCCTGTTCCTCGCTCTTTTGGCAGCGTCGGCGTGCCTGCTGATCGTGACGATTTCACGCCTGAACTAGCTCTTTGCAATTCGGTAATCGTAGTGTATCTCATGAAATGTTAACGTTCGCAACGTGACGTTGGCAGGGATCGGAGAGGGTCAAAAAGCAATGCGAATGCGTCTGAATGCTATGCTTGCCTTGGGGGCAGCTGTGGGATTGGCTGGTTGTACGACAGCCTATGCCGACAGTCCGCAAACGGTGTCAGGTGCCATCGTTTCCGATCCGGATGCGCAGATCGCTGACCTCATCTCGCGCATGTCGGTCGAGCATAAGGTTGCCCAGCTGATCCAGCCGCAGATCAACTCCTTCACGCCCGAAGACATGGAGCGCTACCGCTTCGGCAGCTACCTCAACGGCGGCAACGGCGGCCCTTATGGCGACGAATTCGCGCCGGCTTCCGAGTGGCTGCGCCTCGCCGACGAAATGTACGACGCCTCGGTCAAGCCCTTGCCCAATGGCGAGCCGGTGATCCCGACCATGTGGGGCACCGACGCGGTCCACGGCCATACCAATGTGGTCGGAGCGACGATCTTCCCCCACAACATTGGCCTCGGCGCCACGCACGATCCTGACCTCGTCCGCCGCATCGGCAAGGCCACCGCAGTCGAGATCGAAGTCACCGGGATCGACTGGGACTTTTCACCCACGGTTGCGGTTGCACGCGATGACCGCTGGGGCCGGACCTTCGAAAGCTATTCCGAAAACCCTGAGCTGGTGGCCGAACTCGGCGTGGCGCTGGTGGAAGGGTTGCAGGGCCGCAAAGGCGACCCGGACTTTCTCGGCACCGGGCATGTGATCGCCACGGCCAAGCACTTCTTCGGCGATGGCGGCACCACGCTCGGCATCGATACCGGCGATGTGAACGGCAACATCGAGGATCTCAAGAAGATCCACGCGGTGCCTTACCCCGCGGTAATCAACGCGGGCGTTCAGGCGGTGATGGCCAGCTTCAACTCGATCAACGGCAAGAAGATGCATGGCAACAAGGAGCTGCTGACCGGGTTCCTCCGGGGTGAGCTGGGTTTCGACGGGCTGGTTGTGGGTGACTGGAACGGCCACGGACAGGTGCAGGGCTGCACCGTGACGGACTGTGTCCGCTCACTCGAGGCGGGCCTCGACATCTACATGATCCCCGACGACTGGAAGGCGCTGATGGAGACCATGGTTGCCGACGTAAACGACGGCACCATTCCCATGGTGACGCTTGACCGCGCGGTCACCCGCATTCTCGAGGTCAAGCAGCGCGCCGGTCTGCTCGACCCCGAGGCGCGCAGGCCCTCCGAGCGCGGAGTGGGCGGCGAATTTGCGCTGATCGGGTCGCCAGAGCACCGGGCGCTTGCCCGCGAGGCCGTGGCCAAGTCGCAAGTGATCCTGAAGAACAGCGGTGTTCTCCCGATCCGCGACGGGGCCAATGTGCTGGTCGCCGGGGCGGCTGCCGACAGCATCGCCCAAGCTTCCGGCGGCTGGACGCTCACCTGGCAGGGCGGACGCGAACTGGGCAACGAGCTGTTTCCGGGAGCGACCTCGATCTGGCAGGGCATCGACGAAGCCGTGACCGCCAACGGCGGCGAGGCAACGCTATCGCCCGATGGCAGCTATGCGAGCAAGCCTGACGTTGCGATCGTGGTGTTCGGCGAGCGCGCCTATGCCGAATACTATGGCGACCGCAAGAACGCGATTTTTCAGGACGCCGAGGGGCTTGAGCTGCTCCGCGAGTTCAAGGCGAATGGCATCCCCACCGTGGCGGTGTTCCTGTCCGGCCGTCCTATGTGGATGAACCGCGAGCTTAACGCTGCCGATGCTTTCGTTGCCAGCTGGCTGCCCGGCGGCGAAGGCGAAGGCGTGGCCGACATCCTGCTGGGTGAGCGCGAGGCGAGCGGACGGCTCTCGTTTAGCTGGCCCGCCGCGTGCAACGGCCATCCAGTCAACGGCCCGGAGGGCGCGCTGTTCAATGTCGGCTATGGTCTGGCGACGGGCCAGGTCGGCGGCACCGCCACGCTCGATGAAAGCTGTGATCTTTTGAATGAGGCTCCCGCTGCCGCGTGGTTCAGCAATGGTCGGCTCGATGCCGGGGTTGTCGCCAGCGCTGGTGGCACCCCTCTGCCCGGCCTGCGCGGCGATGCCAACGGGATTGACGCGAAGGGCGTCGACCGGCTGCGTCAGGAAGATGCGCGCCTGATCACCTTCGCTCCGGGCGCCTCGCTCACTTTGGTTGACGACGGCAACGCCACGGGCGCTTTCGTGATCGACTATTCGCTTGCTGCCAGCCCCACGGCTCCGGTGACCTTAACGGTTGGCGACAGGGTGCTCGATGTAACGCCGAACTTTGCCGTTAGCGGCGGCAAGGCGTGGCGCGAAATGGTGCTGACTCAGGCCTGCATCAGCGAAGACGCCAATGACATCACGATCACCTCGCAAGGGCCGCTGGAACTGAGCATTTCGGCGATCAACCGCACGCAGTTGCCCGAAGGAACCGATTGTTCGTTTTGAGGCGAAGCGGTGTCATGTATTGGCATATCGTCGGAACGGCGTAGTAGCCCGCGCAATCTGACGATCAGAGAATCTGGAACCGGCACAAGGTCCGGCCAATGGGAGAAGAATGATGGCGCTGGCACCCGACATTTCGTCGAGCACCGATCCTGTTGCGGTCGAGGAACAGGGCGCGCCGATTGACGCGCCTGGCCTCAACTATTTCGTGTTTGGCCTGTTCTTCATTTTTGGCGGGATCACCTCCCTTAACGATGTGATCATCCCCAAGCTCAAGGAACTGTTCACGCTGAGCTTTTTCGAAGCGTCGCTGGTCCAGTTCTGCTTTTTCATCGCCTATGCCGTGGTCGGAATCCCAGGCGCGCGCCTGGTGAAGAAGATCGGCTACATGCGCGGCGCTGCGGCGGGCCTTCTGACCATGATGGTGGGCTGCCTGCTGTTCATCCCGGCGAGCCAGTCTGCCGTGTTCGGCCTGTTCCTGTTCGCCTACTTCATTCTCGCGACTGGCGTGGTGCTGGTTCAGATTGTCGCTAACCCTCTGATCAGCCTGCTTGGCCCTGCGAAGACATCCCACAGCCGGCTTACCTTCGCCCAAGCGTTCAATTCGCTTGGCACCACGAGCTTCCCCTATTTCGGGTCGATCCTGATTCTTGGCGGTCTCGCCACTGTCTCCGCAGCTGACCTGTCAGGGCCAGAACTCGACGCTTACCGTACTGCTGAAAGCCAGGCGATCGTCCATGGCTATCTCGGCCTTGCAGCGGCGCTGGCTGTGGTTGCTGGCGTGGTCTGGCTGTTCCGCAACCGGCTCAAGGGCGAAAAGCACGAGGCGACGAGTTTCGTTGACGGCTTGTTGCTGCTGAAGCGGCCGCGGTTTGGATATGGTGCGGCATGCATCTTTCTTTACGTCGGTGCCGAAGTGGCGATCGGCAGCTTTATCGTGACCTATCTGATGCAGGCCGATGTGCTCAACATTCCTGAGCAGCAAGCCGGCAAGCTGATCTCGCTTTACTGGGGCGGTGCGCTGGTCGGGCGCTTTATTGGCTCGTGGCTGCTGCGCGTGGTCAGCCCGGGTTTGCTTTTGGCGACCGTCGCTACAGGCGCAATTGCGCTGATTGCGATTTCGACCAATTCGACGGGTGAATTGGCGGGTTACTCGCTGCTGGCGGTGGGCCTGATGAATTCGATCATGTTCCCGACGATCTTCTCGCTCGCGTGCGAAAAGCTGGGGCCGCGTGCGGCTGATGGCTCGGGTATCATCAATGTCGCGATTGCGGGCGGTGCGATCATTCCCACGCTCTACGGCGCACTGGCGGATGCAACCAGCCTCGCGACCGCGCTGACGCTACCAGCGCTGTGCTACGCCATTATCGCCGGCTTCGGGATATTCGCCCGCAGGCCTGCGTGACCCTGGAGCGAGGCCGTGACCAGAACTTGGCGCCAGCGCATGTTGTGAGTGGCGATGGCTCGCCATGATGCGTGTTGTAGAAACGATTCGGCTAGTGGCTAGTCTTAGACACAAGCAATGCGTCTAGGCTTGGCTTGCTTTGCGCGCGCAGTAACAACGCCATAGCGGAACGCGCGACAGGCGAAGCTCAAGCCGTCTCGCAATTGCCTCTTACTTCCAAGCCCTGGAGGGCAGCCGCGGGTGATCCCTTGCGCCGATCAATGCGCGGGCTGCATCGCACCTTTTCCCGGGTCCGGATTAGCCCCGAACGCCAGCCGGAATATTGGGCTAAGATGCTATAATTCTTCCACTTTGTCGAACCACCTAGGGTCGACATGGAAGAGAATAATGGTGCCAGAAGAGGCATCACATTCGACCTATTTTTAGATTTGCATTCAGATATTTAGGAAATTTGCTATGACCGAAAGGTCCGCAAAAGGCCCGCAAAAACCGTCTAATGCATTGGTTTGATGCCTTTTCAAGGACTCGCAACTTGATTTACCCCTCCTATCGTGCACGACCACTCCCTATCAGGTAATGAATATACCGGCAGACTCGGCATAGCTCTTGACGCTCTTTCTAGGCACTCATGCCAGCCGATATCAAATACCCAATTGGTCCGAAAGAAATAGAGTGTCGAGTAAGGGAGGTGTTCGTGAATCCATCGAACGAGGAACCGTCAACCATATTGCTCTTGGTGCTTGGCTGAGACACTTGGAACATCACGCATGCCATCGCACCCATGTGCGAGTTCTCGTCGAGACGATCCCAGATGCGCCCCGCAAGATTGCTCTCGTTCGAAGCACAGGTGTAGGCGGCCTTCTTCTTGCTCTGTATTGCGTTGCGAAAGCCATTTAACTCGCACGAGCCGAGTATTCTGCCGTCGGCGGGCCGACTTGTCCCTACATCGATTGCGGTCATCCCCTCTTGACCATCGCCTGATTGATGAGAAATGGCACTCCGGTTGCGACAATGAGTATCTCGGCAAGGATCGCGCATCGTACCAAGTCGCGCGCCTGATAGAGCAAACGAAAAATGTGGTGCTGCATGACATCAACATTGGTGCTTTCGGCTCTCCGGCGATATTGTCGGCACCTACGATGACTACGTTTTCCCCTTCGATCGCGATCTCACCGCAAAAGAGTAATTTGACGAAGGCGTAAGGAGCGCAGGGCGCAAACACCGTGCGTCCCGTTACCATGCTGCAGATATTGCAAAACATCGGGGTTCCGCGCGACTATTTCGAGCGCTTCCTCCACGTCAATTTACGGGGGCACGAAAAGCTGAACCAGAATTCCGTGTCGATCATTCAATTCATCGATAAGGGTCCAAATCTGTCCGCGCCGTCGTGTCAGGATCCGGACTAGCGGGTCGAGTAGCGACAGCATCGACCGCACTGCTGCTTCGGCAAGACAAAAAGGGGCCCGGGCGATTCCTCGTCCCGGGCCAGGGGGTCAGAAACTGACGGTGAGAGAGCCGCCCCAAGTCCGCGGCACGCCGGCAAAGCGGACCACACTGTCCTGCAGTCCCTGAACACTGTTCCAGTAATATTCGTCGGTCAGATTTCGAACGAACACGCTGATCTTGTAGCGACCGTCATTCGTTTCAATGCTCGCATTGGCGTCAAATACCGCATAGTCCTTGATATGGAAATACGGGTCGCCGATCAGGTCGCCTTGCTGTTCGCTAGTATAGCGGCCCGAACCTGTTAAAGTTGCGTAGAAATCTGACCCGACATCAAAGCCATAGCTGACCAGTCCGTTCAACTGTAGTTCCGGTGTAAAGGCAAAGCCTTGTCCGGCGAAATTCTGCTGCCGCCCATACTGGTCGAAACCGAAATATTCGTCGATCTTGGATTTGGTGTAGGTCCCGCTGATCCGCACCGATAGGCCTTCAATAGGGGCTACCGACACCTCGCCTTCAAAGCCATACAGGTGCGATTGGGGAATGTTCACGATACGGTTTAGATAGACGAAGATGATATCCGGCACTGCACCGAAGACCTGCTTGTCCTTATAATCGTAATAGAATGCCGCACCGTTCAGGGTCACGCCATAGGCTGGCGAAAGTTTAAAGCCCGCCTCGAACGCATCGACGCGTTCCTGCCGTGCCGGTTCGTACTGCGTAGACACATTGGCGTCGATATTGGGGAACGCACCCGATTTGTAGCCACGCGTGAAGGACGCGTACAACAAGCTGTCGGGGTCCAAATTTATGTCGATACCCAGCCGCCCAGCGAAGTTGTCTTCGTTCAACTGTTGCCGCGAACGTTCCTGTGCAGGGAAAGGAAGCGCTCCGCCACTCTGAATGACAGCGGCGAGGTCCCCGTTATAGGTGACGCAGGTTCCCGGCGAAACATCGGAAGGTATGCCGTTCGCTTCAAAGAAAACGTTCCACACAGAAGCGATGCTGTTGTCGCCCTGATCGACCGTGCAACCATCAAAGTCATTGCTATCCTTCGTGTATCGCGCCCCCACCGTCAAAGCAATCGCCGGAGTGACCGAGTATTGCAACTGGCCGAACACGGATTTCGTCTCGACCGTTTGGCGGATTCTCCCGGCCCAATCGGTGAAGCCGTAAAGCACGTCTTCCTGTTCAGCCAGACTACCGCCTTGTTGAGCGACGGCCTGCGCAGCAATTTGCCGCAACGGACCGGTGTTGGTGCCGACCGGGCTCCAGTTTGAATTGTTCTCAAAGGTCTTGTCGTGCGCGTAGAACAGGCCGGCGATCCAGTTCGCCCGATCGCTATCGCCCGAAAGCCGCAATTCTTGCGAGAAGGATTCGATCTCTGCGCGGTCGATCGAAATCGCGTTCGGAATGCTCCAGCCCGAAATGTCCTGGCCCTGCTCCTGATCGTAATCGGTATAGGCGGTGAGGCTGGTAAGCTCAACTGCAGGAGAGATTTCGAAATTCGCGCGCAGAGCCAGCCCCATAAGCTCGTTGTTGCGGCGGTAATTGTTTATAGGGACGGGGTTGTAATCGTTTCCGCCCTCGGTGCCTTGAAAGAAATAGGGCTCAGTCGTCCACTTCGCCTGATGTGCGTTGGTGGGCATGAAAGCCATGTTTACGATGGCATCGCCAGGGAAGCCCAACCCGTCGAGGATATTGGCGATTTCACCTGAGTTTTCGGGTGTGACGGTTTGATTCACCGCCTTGGGGAAAATGGATACGACCTGGCCGACCTGGGTGTCGGACTTGTCACGCCACCAGTTGCCCGTCAGAAGGAAGGTTAGCCTGTCCGTCGGCTGCCAATCCAGCTGAAGCCGTGCGCCCATACGATCGATTTCGCCAAGCCTTGTACCATCGTCGATGTTGACCTGCCAACCTTTCGTGCTGCGTTCGGTGCCGAAAGAAAAACGGCCGTTGATGGTGTCGCCCAATGCACCGTTGATGGCACCTTCGGTGTTGAAGCTGCCGTAATTTCCCGCACCGACGCGAAGATAGCCGCTGTCTTGTCCGCTGGGCTTTACCGCGATGTTGTTCACGAGACCGCCGGTAGTGTTACGGCCATACAGGGTGCCCTGAGGGCCCTTGAGGATTTCCACGCGCTCCATGTCGAAGGATGGGCCGGCGGTCATCGCGGGATAGGGATACGACACCTCATCATAATAGATGCCGACTGGCGAAGACGACGACGCGTTTGGCGTATCGAAGCCGACACCGCGAATGGTATAGATCGGGGCGCTGCGGCTTGACGGTGCGACAGTGAAGCCCGGCACTAGGGTCGCAACGCTCTTGACGTCATTAACACCCAATATCTCCAGCTGCTCCGACCCGAAAGCAGTGATCGAGATGCCTACCTCCTGCGTCGACTGCGCGCGTTTCTGCGCGGTCACGACAATTGCGTTCAGGCCGACAGCCTCGCGTGCGGGCTCGCCCTGTTCTGAGGTTTCGGCGGCCGCTTCGTCCGTATCTTGAGCATAAGCTGCCGAAGGCAGGGCAACCAGTGCCAGCATCGATGTCGTGATCCAGATATTGCGGATGCATCTCTTCCTAGAAGCGTTTACCATTCCATCTTCTCCCATTTATTGATGGCGCGCATTCGCAATCGGGCTGACGCCCGTGGCCATCATTTTGCTTTTGTTGTATTTTTGGGGACGCTTTGCGTCAGCCCGTCAACCCGGCACTGGAACGCGCCCAACTTTGTGTTCGACCGCAAGGGCCGCTTGCTTCAGTCTGTCGGCATCGACCGTGAACGGTTCGTTTTTCATGAACGGCATCTCGCACGCAGCCGCGATCACCATCTCGAACGTTTCGTTTCCATCCTCCACCTCGATACCTAGCATAGACAGAGAGCGGGGAAGGCCAATCTCCTTAAGGAACTCGTCGACCCTTTCGAACTCCTCGTCCTGCTGTTCGAGCATCAGGTGGAGCATGGTGCCGACAGCCACCATTTCCCCGTGCAGGAATCCGTGTTCAATCGACGGGACCAACGTCAACGCCTGCGCCACGGCATGGGCAGCCGCAAGTCCGCCGCTTTCGAAACCGGTCCCGCTCAGCAAGGTGTTCGCCTCGACGATCCGTTCAAAGCTCTCGTCGATCTGGCCCTTCTTCGCGGCCGCGATGGCTGCGTATCCGTGCTCCAAAACGGTGCGTGTGCAAGTCTCCGCGATCGTTGCGGCGGCAAGCGAAATGCGCCCGCCCACCATCGAACGCGCGTCGGGATTTTCAAGGCAGGTACGCGCTTCGTATCCGGTCGCTAAAGCGTCCGCCATTCCCGCAAGCAGGAACCGGATCGGCGCGCCTATGATGACGGCGGTATCGACCACCACCATCGCTGGGTTGTCGTGAAGGAACTCGACATCGCAGAAGCTGCCATCCTCAGTGTAGATGACCGCGGCAGCGGAACATGGCGCGTCGGTCGATGCCAACGTTGGGCAAACGACGAGTGGCACATTCAGCCGCTTTGCAACGCACTTTGCCGCATCGATGACCTTACCGCCGCCTACGGCGATAAGCGCACCCATCCCCGAATCTCGCAGCGTCGCGGCATGCCGCTCGATCTCTTCGTAAGAACACTGCCCCCCGAACAGGACCCTATGCGTGCCGATTGATGCGCTATCGAGCGAGGTTGTAACCGTATCGAGGACAGCCTCAGGCAAGTCACCGGGCGCAATCAAACCTATCGAATCGCCCGAGATCATGTGCAGTAATCTGCCCAGATCTTCCAGCACATTCGCACCTTGGATGTAACGATTGGCGCAGAAAAAAACCTTCAAGTCCGGTCGGGACAATTTTTCGTCAAACACTTCGACCGCTGTTTTCAACATGACCCCACCTCCCAATATTTCTGATTCCGCGTGGACTGATCAGAAGATCAGTTTCTCGTTGAAGGACTGTCCGGTTTCCTCGCAGTAGTTCTTGTACAGGTCGAGAAACGAGAAGACGTCCATGATACTTTCAAGATTATCGTTCTCGTCATAGAACTCGAGCGAACCTCCGACCATAAACAGCGTCTTGACACCCGTGTCGCTGGTCAGTGTGTGGATTACCCCGGGATTTTCCTGAACGAAATCGCCCGGGCGCGCGACCCAGTCATACTCTTCGTAGCGCCACGACCCCTCCAGCGTGTAGGCCGACACCGGACCGCGATGACGATGTCTTCCAAGGCCACCGGGCCCTTTCGACCAAAGGATCGTGACGTAAAGGTTATTTCGCACATCGAAACGCAGCGGCTTAAGCCAGACATCGCCGACCCAGGGGTGAAAAAGCGATTGATCGCCCGAAATATACATGTCGGGGACGCCGTAGGTGTCATGATGACCCAAAATGCGGCGCTCATCTTTGCTAAGAGCGGACGTAGTTGCGAGGCCGTCGATCGACATAGGTATTCCTTCTCCAAGATTATTCTATTTTCCGAGAACCGTTGATCCGGTTCTGCGTCGGTAATCTTTTCGCATGATCGTGATTTGCGGGTCTATAGCGTGTACTCGCTATTTTTTGTGCTTCCGCGCACAGGCGGTATGATCAGCCGCAACGGAAAAGGCTCCTGGCATTGGATCCCTGTGCGTGCTGGCTAGATATGGTTGTGGCGGTTGCCGCAAAGAACCGCCCCGCTGAAGATTGGCGAAGTATTGCATGAACCAATATATACCGCGACCTGTGCAGCGGGATCGCCGTCAAGCGGGAAGGATTTATTCGTCGGCGAAGCTTTGCTGATTTAAGAACCTGACAAGCTTGGCGTGGGAATCAATTCCTAGCTTTCTGCGTATCTTGCGCAAATGGTGATCGATCGTGAACACTGAGCGCCCTGTCTTGCGCGCGATTTCCTTATAACTGAGCCCTTGTGATGCGAGCATAGCAACGCGCGCCTCGGCCTTTGTCAGACTGTCCAGCGCGGCCGGATCAATCTCCCCAGAATATTCGATCCCTATCCGTTGGGCCGCACCCAGAATCGGCCCTAGGACCGAACTAGCGGCATCCGCAAAAATATCAAATTGCACACTCTTCCATTCGGGCAATCCTCGCTTCACCCTGTCAGCACATATCAGTCCAAAAGGTCCGGTCCTGTCGCGCAAGGCGACGGCTATTTTAGTCGACGCCCCGGTGCGTAGCAGATCACGCCGAAGGGAAACGCTGAAGGAGCGGTCTTCAAGCAACGACTTGAAGACGACGGGGTGGTTTGCCTCCCATATTCTTCGCACGCCATTATCCGCGTTGTTCACCAATACGCCAGCGAAACTGGGGATTTCCTCGGTATCGATTACGCTTTCGGCTTGGCCGGGCTGGTATTGGGTGTCGGCGGGGCTGGAATAACCCCCGTCGACGCGTTCCACGCCAAGCCGGTCGCGAAGATAGCCGGTCGCGCGGAGCCAGCATTCTTGGGGACAGTCCAGATAAAGCAAAAGTTCGTGGGTGAGGTTGCGCAGCGACGGGTCACTACATTTTCTTGCCCCATCAAGAAGGGTGCCGCGCAGCGCTTTCTGCGCGTTATAGATCCTTTCTTCTTTCGTGATGGTCACAATTGTCCCCCCCGAACTTTTTTCGGCTGGTCTATACCGTCAAATACCCCCCGTCGACTGGCAAGGATGCACCCGTCACGAAAGACGCAAGATCACTACACAGGAAAGAAACTACCTTAGCGATTTCTTCCGGATCGCCAAAGCGGGCGAGGGGCGTGCGACCAAGGATCGCGCCCGAAATTTCCTTGTCCGCCTTCAACGGCGCGAGCAGCGGCGTATCGATCCAGCCCGGTGCGACGGCGTTCACGCGTATCCCGTCGGGCGCATAGCTTTGCGCCAGCGACTTCACTAACTGCACAATACCGCCCTTGCTGGCCGCATATGCCGGACGACCACCGGCACCGAACGTGCTGTACATCGACGCGATCAGTACCATGGCGCCACCCTTCGGCATCTTCGCCTTGGCCAGCGAGCAGATGTGCATAACCGCTGACAGGTTGATCGAGATCACCTTGTCGAAGGTGTCCATCTCATGCTCCCGGTCGGCGACGCTGATGCCAGCGGCGGGAATGAGGATATCGATCGTATCAATGGTGTCGACGGCCGATGCCATCGCGGCCGCGTCGGTCACGTCGAGTTCTTTGACGTGGACGTTTTCATGGCGGTACTCGCACTGGTCCACGTCGAGACCCCAAGCATGCACGACCGCGCCGCGTTCCGCCAAGTATTTGACGCAGGCTTCACCGATGCCCGACGTGCCGCCGGTCACGACGGCCGTCTTACCCTGGTACTGACTGTAGCTATTCATTCTCAACTTCCTTGCTCGTTGTTCGTGTCCAATCGATCCTTCGTTGACGTGGTTTTGGCACGATATGAGGCCTAGACCTTTTCCAGCATCAGGCCAGTTCCCTGCCCCACGCCCACACACATGAAGGACAGCGCATAACGGCCGCCGTTGCGCTGCAGTTCCTCCACCGCGGTCATGGTGATGCGCGCGCCCGACATGCCAAGCGGATGGCCAAAAGCGATGGCCCCGCCATTGGGATTGACCCGCGGATCGTCGCCCGCAATGCCCAGATCGCCCAGCACGGCCAATGCCTGGCTGGCGAACGCCTCGTTCAATTCGATCACATCCAGCTGATCGAGCGAAACGCCGGTCAGCTTGACCAGTCTGCGCGCCGCATCGACGGGGCCGATACCCATGACACGCGGGGCCACGCCCGCCGATGCCATGCCCAGCACGCGGGCGCGCGGGGTCAGGCCGTGGCGTTTCACCGCAGCTTCGGATGCGACGATCATCGCCGCAGCCCCATCGTTGAGGCCCGAGGCATTGCCCGCCGTCACCGTGCCGTCCGGCTTCACCACCGGGCGCAGTTTGGCGAGCACGTCCATGTCGCTAAGGCGTGGATGCTCGTCAGTGTCGAAGACGATGTCGTCGCCTTTGCGCACCGGGATGGTGACCGGGGTGATTTCCGCCGCCATGCGCCCGCTGGCGATGGCGCTGGCCGCCTTTTGCTGGCTGGCAAAGGCGAATGCGTCCTGCGCTTCGCGCGAGATGCTCCATTCCTCGGCCACGTTCTCGCCCGTCTGGGGCATGGTTTCCACGCCATAGGCCGCCTTCATCGCCGGATTGACGAAGCGCCAGCCAAGGGTCGTGTCCTCGATCTGCTGGCCCCGGCCATAGGGCTTGTCCGCCTTGCCCATGACATAGGGCGCGCGCGTCATGCTTTCCGCGCCGCCCGCGATCATGATCTCCGCATCGCTCGCGCGGATTGCCTGCGCAGCAAAGCCCACGGCGTTGAGGCCCGATCCGCACAGCCGGTTGACCGTGGTGCCGGGGATCGATTTGGGCAGGCCCGCTAGCAGCACGGCCATGCGCGCGACATTGCGATTGTCTTCGCCCGCCTGATTGGCGCAGCCCATGATCGTGTCGTCGACCGCGCCCCAGTCCACGCCGGGATTGCGCTCGATCAGCGCCCTCAACGGGATCGCGGCAAGATCGTCGGGACGCACGGCAGAGAGCGCGCCGTTCAGCTTGCCGATGGGGGTGCGAATGGCGTCGCAGATGAAAGCGTCGGGCATGAAAGACCTCAGGCGAATTGGCGGATGAGCGCTTCGGCCAGCGGGGCCGGCGCGTCGAGGGGGGCAAGATGGGCGCAATCGAGCCAGACATGCTCGGCCCCGGCGATCCCGGCGACGAGATGCTCGCCATGCCCATTATAGGGAGTGGAACTGTCCAGCGTGCCGGTCACAACCAGCGCGGGACAAGCGATGGTGTTCAGGCGTGGCTGGATCGCCATGTCGCGGATCGCCGCGCTGCATCCGGCATAGCCATCGGCGGGCATCGCCAGAAGTCCGCGCAAGATGGTGGCGGCGACTTCGGGCCGCTCGGCCGCGAAGGCGGGAGAGAGGAAGCGGCCCATGGCCAGTTCGGCGATCGATGCCATGCCTTCGCCGCGCACCTTGGCGATGCGGGTGGCCCAGGCTTCCGGGTCCATGGTGGCAGAGGTGCAGACAAGGCCGATGCCGGTCACGCGATCGGGCGCATCAAGCGCCATCTGCATCGCGATCATCCCGCCAAGCGAAACGCCCGCGATCGCAGCCGTGTCGATCCCCGCCGCATCCATCGCGGCCAGCACATCGCCCGCCAGCATCGGCAGCGAATAATCGCCTGCCGGGGCGTCAGACGCGCCATGCCCTCGCGTATCGATCCGCAGCAGGCGGAAATGCAGCCGCAGTTGCGCCAGCGCGGGCGCCCACAGGTCCATGTCGGAGCCGATGGAATTGAGGAGCACGAGCGCGGGCCGCGCATCTTCCCCCTCCAGTTTCCAGTAGATGCGGGCTTCGGTATCGGTAAAAGGCATCAGGCCACCGCCTCTGCCAGTTCGACGTTAAGCGGCGCTGCGGTTTTCACGATCACTTCCTCGGCGCTGACGCCGGGGGCGAGTTCGATCAGGGTGAGGCCGGGCTTGTCGCAGCGGATAACGGCGAGGTCGGTAATGATGAGATCGACGCAGCCCTTCCCCGTCAGCGGCAAAGCGCATTCGGGCAGGATCTTCGCATCGCCCGATTTCGCGACATGGTCCATCACCACGACGACGCGCTTGACGCCCGCGACCAGGTCCATCGCGCCGCCCATGCCTTTCACCATCTTGCCGGGGATCGTCCAGTTGGCGATGTCGCCCGCGGCGCTGACCTGCATTGCGCCCAGCACGGCCATGTCGATATGGCCGCCCCGGATCATCCCGAAACTGTCGGCGCTGGAAAAGAAACTGCTGGTCGGCAGCGCCGTGATCGTCTGCTTGCCCGCATTGATGAGGTCGGGGTCGACATCCTCGTCATAAGGGAACGGGCCGATGCCCAGCATGCCGTTTTCGGATTGCAGCGTGACATCGATCCCCTCGGGCACGTAATTCGCGACCAGGGTCGGGATGCCGATGCCGAGATTGACGTAGAACCCGTCCTGCAATTCGCGCGCGGCGCGGGCGGCCATCTGGTCGCGCGTCCAGCCCTTTGCCTGATCAGCCATCAGACCGCCTCCCTTTCGCGTACGGTGCGCCTTTCTATCCGCTTTTCGTTGATGGTCGATGCGACGACGCGGTCGACGAAGATGCCGGGCGTGTGGATCGCATCGGGGTCAAAGCTGCCGGCAGGGACGATCTCCTCCACCTCGGCCACGGTGACTTTCCCCGCGGTTGCCATGTTGGGGTTGAAATTGCGCGCTGTCTTGCGGAACATCAGGTTCCCGGCGGGATCGGCGCGCCATGCCTTGACGATCGAGAGGTCGGAGCGCAGCCAGGTTTCGCGCACGTAATCCTCGCCCTCGAAATTCTCGACCGGCTTGCCTTCGGCGACAACGGTGCCGACGCCGGTCTTGGTATAGAACGCGGGGATACCCGCGCCGCCTGCGCGGATGCGTTCGGCCAGCGTGCCCTGCGGGTTCAGTTCCAGCTCAAGCTCGCCCGATAGATATTGCTGCTCGAACAGCTTGTTCTCTCCCACATAGGAAGAGATCATCTTCCGCACCTGACGGCTTTCGAGCAGCATCCACAGGCCAAAGCCGTCCGCGCCCGCATTGTTCGAAATGACGGTCAGATCCTTCACCGCGCTGTCGCGGATGACGGGGATCAGGCTTTCGGGATTGCCCGAGAGGCCAAAGCCGCCCGACATGATGGTCATCCCGTCGAACAACACGTCAGCGAGCGCGGCTGCGGGGCTTGCGTAAATCTTGCTTTTCATTGCTGGTCTTTCATCGTGCCCGACCTTTAACCAAGGTCGCCGCCGGCCACGGGAAGCACGCTGCCGGTGATATAGGATGCCTCGTCCGAGGCGAGGAACAGGATCGGCGCGATCTGTTCGTCCAAAGTGCCATAGCGGTTCATGAAGGTAGAGCCTTTCACCTGCTCCACCGCCTGCGCCATCCACTGCTGTTCGCGCGCATCGTCGCCATCGGGATTGCGCGGCACGCGCCGTTCGGGCGCGCTGGTGCCGCCCGGAGCGGTTGCGACCACGCGCACGCCCTTGCCCGAAACCTCCATCGCAAGGCTCTGGGTCAGCGCGTTGATGCCGCCCTTTGCCGCCGAATAGGGAACGCGGTGAATGCCGCGCGTCGCATTCGACGACACATTGACGATGGTGCCCGCGCCCTGCTCCAGCATGGCGGGCAGCACTGCGTGGCAGCAATAGAGCGTGGGCATCAGGGATCGGCGGATTTCCGCGTCGATCTGGCCGGCCTCGAAATCGGCAAAGGGACGCATGCGGATCGCGCCGCCGACATTGTTGATCCAGATGTCGATGCCGCCCATTACGCGCAGCGCTTCGGCAGCGGCATCGGCAGCGCCCTGCGCGGTTTCGAGGTCGCAGCAGAAGTGATGTGCCTTCCCGCCCGCCTCTTCCGCGACATCGGCGACGAAATCGGCGCGGTCGACCAGCAGCGCCTCGGCCCCTTCGGCGGCAGCGCGCAGGGCCACGCCGCGACCGATGCCCTGTGCCGCGCCGGTCACCACCATCCGCTTGTCCGCAAAGCGATCGGCGAAGATCATGCCGGTTCGCTTTCCAATTCGCTGGGTGCGAATTTCTCGTAATGGAAATGCGCAGGGGTCACGCCCTTGTCGCGCAGGAACTGGCGCACCGCTTCCACCATCGGCGGCGGGCCGCACAGATAAATATCGCAATCACCCGCGTTCAGATGCTCATCCAAGAGATGATCGGTGACATAGCCCTTTAGCGGGTACGCCGTATCCGTGTCCGCGACGCAAGCGGCCCATGTCAGCGTCGGCATGCGGCCGGCCAGCGCCTCGATCCGGTCGCATTCGACCATGTCGCCATCGTTGGTGACGCCATAGATCAGGTGAACCGGCTGATCGGTGCCGCTATCTGCCATCACTTCGAGCATCGACAGGATCGGGGCCAGTCCGGTGCCTCCCGCCAGCATCACCACCGGACGGTCTACCTCGCGCAGGAAAAAGCTGCCGCTTGGCCCGACCATCGTCATCGAAATACCCGCCTTGGCCTGTTCGGACAGCCATGTGCTCATCATCCCGTCGGGGATGTTGCGGATAAGGAAGCTCGCCTCTGCCGCGCCGGGCTTCGAGCTGAAGCTATAGGCGCGGTGCTGGCCGGTTCCGGGAACGGTGAGGTTCACATATTGCCCGGGCAGGAAAGCGAACGCCTCGGGGTCGTCCAGCGCCAGCTTCAGCACGATTGTGCTGCCCGACGCCATTTCGATCGCCGATATGGTGCCGGTGTGCTCGGCCGGTTTCAGCTTGCACGCCGATGACGGCACGGGGACCTGCAGCACGCAGTCGGACGACACCTCCATCTGGCAGGTGAGGACGATGCCTTCGGCGGCTTCCTCGTCGCTCAGCGCCTCGTCGATGTAATCGTCGCCCAGATCGAACTCGCCCGTCTCGACGCGGCACTTGCACGTGCCGCATACGCCGTCGGAGCAGTCCATCGGCAGGTTGACCTTGTGGCGATAGGCGGCGTCGAGCACCGTTTCGCCGGGATTGCATTCGATGAAACGGGTGATCCCGTCCTCGAAGTTCAATGCGATCTTATATGCCATGTTCGGCCTTTCGGCCCGCTTGCGGGACGCTGCGGGATCAGACGTGGTAGATGTCGATCACCTGGTGAATGTAATCGTTCTTCAGCACGATCTTCTTGTTCGTGATCAGCGGCGTCTCTCCATCGGTCGCGATGGTGTAGAAGCTGGTGCCGAAGAACCCTTGCGTTTCCTTGTAGCGGTGGCTGAGTGTGTGCCAGTTGAAGCGCACGTCGATCTCGCCCCCGCGCTCTGCCACAATCTCCACATTGGTGATGGCATGGTTGGTGCGCGGTTCGGGCATGGTCGCGCCCGAACGCTCGGTCTTGATGCGGAAGATGCGATCCTCCAGTCCCTCGCGGTTCGGGTAGTAGATCAGCGAGATCTCGCTCTGCGGGTCTTCGACGAGCTGGTCGTCATCGTCCCACGCGGGCATCCAATAGACGACTTTTTCGGAATAGAGCGTCAGCCATTCATCCCACTGCCGGTCGTCCAGCAGCCGCGCCTCGCGGTAGAGGAAATCGAGAACGTCCTGATAGGTCATGCCACCGCCCTCAGCTGATCGGCTTTTCCGGGATGCGCGGTGCCCGGGCCATCGGGATCGCCATATTTGTCGAGCGCGTTGAGCAATGCCTGCGCCCAGAATTCATGCTGGCGCACGAACAGCCCTTCGTCGGCTGCGCGGTCGGCACTGAGCAGCGGTTCAAGGCCCATCGCTTTTGCATTATCGTCCGGCCCTTCCTGCCAGCGGGTCGCCCCGCGCGACAGGTCATTCCACAATTCGCCCGCACCTTCATAAGCGGTCTGACAGGCACGGAACTCTTCGAGATCGTCGGGCGTGCCCATGCCCGATACGTTGAAGAAATCCTCATACTGGCGGATGCGGATACGGCGCTCCTCCGCGGCCTCGCCCTTGGGCGCGAAGCAATAGATCGTTACCTCGGTCTTGTTCACGCTGATCGGCCGCACGACCCGGATCTGGGTTGAGAACTGGTCCATGATATAGACATTGGGATAAACGCCCAGATTACGCGTCTGGTCGAGGATGAAACCGGCCTGCTCCTTGCCGAGCCGTGCTTCCATCCCTTCGCGCTGGCCGTAATTGGGGCGCACTTCGGGGTTCATCACATTGGTCCACAACAAGATGTGGCCATGGTCGAAGCCATAGACACCGCCCACGCTCTTCGACCAGCCATTGGCATCGACCGTGCGCGTGCCCTCGGCCTCGTAATTGCGGCGGCCCATCGTGGCCGAATAGTTCCAGTGAACCGAGCTGACGTGATACCCATCGGCCCCGTTTTCCATCTGCAGCTTCCAGTTGCCGTCATAGACATAGGTGGAATTGCCGCGCAGCACTTCCAGCCCGTCCTCGGACTGATCGACGATCTGATCGATGATCTTGGTCGTGGTGCCCAGATGCTCTTCCAGAGGCAGCACGTCTTCGGACAGGCTGCCGAACAGGAAACCGCGATAATTCTCGAACTTCGCGACCTTGGTGAGGTTGTGCGAACCGTCGGTGTCGAACGCTTCGGGGTAAGCGCCGGTCTTGCCGTCCTTGACCTTCAGCAGGCGACCGTCGTTCTTGAACGTCCAGCCATGGAACTGGCAGGTGAAGCTGCCCTTGTTGCCGCGCTTTTTCCGGCACAAGGTCGCGCCGCGATGCGCGCACGCGTTGATGACGGCGTGCAGCTCGCCATCCTTGTCGCGGGTAATGATGATCGGCTGACGCCCGATCCAGGTGGCGAAATAATCGTTCGGTTCGGGAATCTGGCTTTCATGCGCCAGATAGACCCAGTTCTTTTCGAACAGGTACTTCATCTCCAGCTCGAACATTTCGGGATCGGTGAAGACGTCGCGGCGGCATTTGAAGACGCCGGTTTCGGGATCGTCGACGATAGCGGTTTCGAGGCGTTCGCGAAGCGTGGTCATGGGGTTTCTCCCGGTCGATTTTTCTGGTTTGTCCGGAGCGCCCTTGGGGGCAGCGCTCCGGACTGGGGAAGGTCTGGGCCAGCGCGATCAGGCGATGGCGAGACGCTTGCGGGCCGACAGCGCTTCCTCTTCGCTGTCGTCGGCGCGCTGCAGCACGAAATCGAACCCGATCTGCGCGGTGTCGCCCTGGCGGTTGGGGACGGGCAGCAGCCCTTCGCGCGTGCCGAAGGCGAAATCGTCGGCGGCAAACGGATCGTCGCCGAAATTGATCTGCGTGGTCAGGCGGCGATAGCCCGGCGCCTCGACAAAGAAATGCACATGGGCAGGGCGATTGCCGTGACGGCCCAGCGCGCTCATCAGCACGTCGGACGCGCCACCCGGGGGCACGCTGTACCCGCTCGGCATCTTGGACTGGAACGAATAGCTGCCATCGTCGGGCAGCTGCAGCCTACGGCGATTATTATAGGATGTCTGCTCGCCGGTGGGGTCGAAATGCGAATAGAAGCCCTTTGAATTGGCGTGCCAGACGTGAAGGATCGCGCCCTTCACCGGCTCTCCGTCGGGGCCCATTACCCGCCCGCTCATGTAAAGCGTATCGGTGTCATCGGCATCGTCGGTCAGGTTCGCGCCGCTATCGACCAGCGGTGCGCCTTCGACATAGAGCGGGCCTTCGATGGTGCGCGGCGTGCCGCCGGTGCGGCCGGCTTCCTCGTCCTTGGCATCAAGGTAAAGATCCACGAAATGTTCAAGACCGATGCCCGGCATCAAGAGGCCGAATTCCTGCGCCCCGTTCTGGAGGTAGTTGACCGCGGTCCACAGCTCGTCCTCGGTAATGTCGTGGCGCACGATGGTCTCCATCAGTTGCTCGACAATCTCGCGCACGATGGCCTTCAACCGGTCATTGCCGCCTTCGGCACCGATGCCGGCCACGCGGTCGAGCAATTGCTGGATCGGTGCGGTCTTGACGAAACTGGTATCCATGGGACTCTCCTGATTTTTATTCTGGCGCGCCGTTCAGGCTTCTGGGCGGGCGTGTTGGGGTATGGCCGCGGGGCCGTGGGGATCAGCTATCATCCTCGCGGACAGAGGACGGGTGACGGCACAGGGCGGTCACGCGCATGGTCATGAAGGGATAGAGCGGCAGGCCCATCAAAATACCGTGCAGTTCCTCCGACGATTCCACGTCGAAGATCGACAGGTTCGAATATTGCCCGGCAACGCGCCAGATGTGGCGCCACTTGCCCGATTCCTGCAGGCCCTGCGAATAGGCCTTTTCCCTTGCCTTGATCGCGGCAGCTTCCTCGGGATCGAAATCCAGCGGAATATTTACGTCCATTTCGACTTGGAAAAGCATGGTCACACCTTTTCGGGGATGGATTGGGCGGGCGAACGCGGACGGTCGCGCCGGTAGAATTCAATGCGATCCTCATCGAGCGCGATGCCGAGGCCGGGGCCGGTCGGCACCTCCAGATGGAAATCTGCATAGCGAAGCGGCTCTGCCAGAATGTCTTCCCTGACCAGCAAGGAGCCGAACAGCTCGGTGCCCCATTCGAGATCGGGCAGGACCGAGAAAAGCTGCGCCGAGGCGACTGTGCCAACGCCAGCTTCGAGCATGGTGCCGCCATACAGGCCAATGCCCGCCGCGCTGGCGATGGTGGCAACCGCATGGGCGGCGTAAAGTCCGCCTGCCTGCGCGATCTTGAGCGCAAACACCCGCGCGCCGGCGGTGCTGGCAACCGCAAAGGCATCGGCGGGGCCGCGCAGCGCCTCATCCGCCATGAGCGGGATGCCATGCGCGGCGGACAGCCGCGTCATGGCGGCATGGTTCTTGCCCCTGACCGGCTGCTCGACAAGATCGATGTCCGCGTCCTGCAGCAGCCGCATTCCAAGATGCGCCTGCGCCTCGCTCCAGCCCTGGTTGACATCGACGCGCACGCTGGCGCGGTCACCCAGTGCGCGCTTGATCGCGGCGACATGGGCAACATCCTCGCGCACTTCGCGCTTGCCGATCTTCAGCTTGAAGATGTTGTGGCGGCGTTCGGCAAGGACGCGCCCGGCTTCCTCGACATCCCTGGCCGTATCGCCGCTCGCCAGCGTCCATGCGACCGGCAGGCGATCGCGGCGACGGCCACCGCCGATGAGTTCGGAAACGGGCAGGCCAAGACGCTTGCCGACCAGGTCGAGCAAAGCGGTCTCGACCGCGCATTTGGCCATGTGATTGCCCACGACGTGCCGCGCGATGTCGGCCATGATCGCGCCGACCTGCGCCGGATCGCGGCCGATCAGCGTGGCCGCCATGTAATCGTCGATGGCAAGCTTGGTGCTCTCGGGGCTTTCCTCGCAATAGCTGAAGCCACCGATGGTGGTGCCCTCGCCCACGCCCTCGACCCCGTCGGTATCGCGGATGCGGACCAGCACGATCGACTGGTGATGCATCGTCGCCATCGCCAGCACATGCGGGCGGATAGTCGGAAGATCGATGATCAAGGTATCGACTGATTCGATGCCGGACATGGCGCTCGGAAACCCTCTCTTGCGTTCTTTTCAAAAGAAAAGGTAAAAGGGACGCAACGAGGCAGCAAAGATTATTATAGTCTCGCAAGGATACCGAGAGGGTATGTTCGTGGATTTGCGCCAGCTTCGTTATTTCGTGGCACTGGCCAGCGAGCGCAATTTCAACCGCGCCGCCGAGCGGCTGCACATGGCGCAGCCCCCGCTTAGCCGCGCAATAAGGCAATTGGAAGAAGAGCTTGGTGCGGAGCTGATTGACCGATCCACGCGCCCCCTCACCCTCACCAGCTTCGGCACGCTGTTCTATGACCAATCCCTGCGCATATTGCAGCGGATGGAAGACATGCAGGACATGATGCAGACCGCCATTGCAACCGAGCGGCGGCGCTTCACCATCGGCTTCGTCGCCTCCGTCATGTATGCGCGCTTACCCGCGCTAATCCGCGAATTTCGTAAGGCACTGCCCGACGTCGAACTGAATCTGGTCGAGAATACGACCTTTGAACAGATCGCGGCGCTGAAGGATGGGCGCATCGATATCGGTTTCGGACGCATCCGTTTTGATGACCAGGCTGTGCGCCGAACCATTCTTCGCGACGAACCCCTTGTCGCCGCCGTGCCCTTGTCGTTCCAGCACAAAGCGGAGGATGGACCGATCCCGCTCGCCGAACTCGCGAAGGGGCGGCTCATCCTCTATCCCTCGCATCCGCGGCCCAGCTATGCCGATCAGGTGCTCTCGCACTACAGCGATAATGGTCTCGAACCGCAGTCCGTTAACGAAGCGCGCGAATTACAGATCGCGCTGGGGCTGGTCGCGGCCGAGGAAGGTTACGCAATCATTCCAGAATCCGTCAGCCGGGCGCGCCAGCATGACGTGCGCTGCATCGAACTGGTCGAACAGGCGACATCGCCCATCATCATGAGCCACCGAGTCGGTGATTTTACGCCTGAAATCATGGCGTTCAAAAGCATCATCGCACGCAAATACTCCGACTGGGGCTATCCGGTTGCCTCAGTGCTTACCGGCAACGATCCCGCACTGGGTGAAACACAGGCGGAATGACAGATTCCGGTGCGGGAGTGCGGGCGCCGCCGCGAAACTTGTTGTTTACGTTAACTCGAGCAAGCGCTGCGGGAAACGCTTCGATTTGGCGAAAACAAGTAACCGCGATACCATAGCTAACGATAGCTATGATTTGGAAGGACTGCGACCCCATCGTTCGCCCAGCAAGATAATCTGTGAATAGCCTTTAGTTTTCTAGACGCATTCAACTTTCATCGTTAATAGGAAGAAGGCAATGGCGAACTCATATCTTCTGTTCTCCTAGACCTTCATGCAAAATCATTTACACGGAATTGCAGAGGCTCTTACAAGCCACCTATCGATGTCAGTTTCACGCCACGCAACAGCGCGAGTTCCAAGTTGCACCGGCTTCGGAAACTTCCCCTCAGCCATCCAACGATAGATCGTCGAACGGCCTAGCCCGACACGGTGCTGCACTTCGGGCAAACGAATGAGGCGAGTGACCCTGCGGGCTTCGGTCGCTCCCTTGTCGATCTCTTCACCCACGATGGCCTCCTTCTGCCCCGGCGAAGACATCGCCAAGTAGTGCATCCTTGCGTTCGAGCTCGTCGATGTGATCGGAGAGCAGTCGTGCAACACGATGCGCGGTGCCCTTAGCCCAACGCGGCTTCACATCGTGAACCTGGTTGCCCAGGACACGCTCGAGCGCTGAAGGCAGTTCGCCGGAAAAGTTCTCGAAGAACTGCGCGAGGTCCGATTGCAACCACGCAATTGCGTGATCGCCGCTGCTGACGAGGAAGAGGAGCAGGTGTGCGTGCGGCGCGACGCCGCACGCGGCAAGAATGCGCAGGGCTTCACCGAGGCTGGCCGAGCGTTCGCCAGCAAGAACGCGGCGCAGGGCATCCTTATGGATCTGCGCGTCGCGCGCGATGTCGCAGCGGGCACGACCGCTTGCTTCGACGGCGGCCAAAAGAAGCCGGGCGAGGTCGGCGCGAACCTGTTGTTCGGCAAAGAGCGCCATGTTGGTCATCGACGAATCCTTATCTCTAGATGTGATCGACTCACCGGCTAACCGCGAAGGAAGCCTGTAGGAAAACAAAAAGAACATTTAGAGAACTTGAAGGAAGGAACGAATCATCTTCCTTCGGCGATTCGCGCGAATTCCGTCCGCGCCAACGCAGATCGCGGCTCGCTTCGCTCAGAAGCCGGCACAGTCGGCGCTCCTTCGCAATCAGCCTGCGCGAATCCCGTCCATCGCACCTCCAGATTGTCCGTCGTCAGAACATTT
>DDFY01000029.1:6123-6502 GCA_002337385.1 Erythrobacter sp. UBA1916 | reverse complement strand
TCGGTCTCACCAAGCGAGACCTTACCCAATCGATCGATGTCGATGTCGGGCTCGTCCACCAAGCGATAGGCGACTATCCGTTTGCTGCGCGCGTAGATGGCCCGCGACAGAGTTTCCGAGGCAGGCCCTCCGGTGGAAGAATTGTACTTAATCCCGAAATCGCTTTCAGGCCCGCCGGGGTTATGACTGGCCGAGAAGATCAAACCGCCACTTGCACCGCGCTTTCGGATAAGATGGGAAGCTGCCGGCGTGGACAGCAGGCCTGCTCGGCCAACGACGAGATGCTTGTAGCCATTCGCGGCCGCCATCCTGATGGCTGTCTGGATAGCCTCGCGATTGAAGAAGCGGCCGTCTCCGCCGATGACAAGCGTCCGGTTCG
>DDFY01000029.1:4404-5946 GCA_002337385.1 Erythrobacter sp. UBA1916 | reverse complement strand
CGGCTGCCTGAATATAGCCACCGGTTTTCGGAGCCCCGAAGTGCCTGGACGTTGATCATCGTAGGGGCGCGCGGGCATGGTCAGGACGTTCATCTGCGATCCTTGTAAAACGGCGTTGAACCTGGAGCGGACGAGCGCTTTCCTGGAGTGCTCGCTTTCACCGCGCTAAAGCCCCGCCAGTGCCAGCATTGCTGACCCGCCTTTTTCGGCCTCGTCGGCGTGCTGGCGCATCATCGCAAAGAGCTCACGGCCCAGCCCTTGCTCGTCCCGCGGCGGCGGGGCGGGTTCCCGGCCATTCCAGTCTGTTTCGCTCACTAGGGCCGAGAGCGTGCCGTTATCCGCCGACAGCCGCACCACGTCGCCGTCGCGCAAGCGCGCGAGCGGACCACCAGCATGCGCTTCGGGCCAGACATGGATCGCCGAGGGCACCTTGCCGGAAGCACCCGACATGCGCCCGTCCGTAACAAGCCCGATGCTGAGCCCGCGGTCCTGAAGGACGCCCAAAGCCGGCATGAGCTTATGCAGTTCGGGCATCCCGTTCGCGCGCGGCCCTTGGAAACGCACGACGATCACCATGTCGCGGTCGATCTCCCCCGCCTCGAATGCGCGTAGCACGTCATCCTGGTCCGGAAAGATCCGCGCCGGCGCCTCGATTGTCCAGCGTTCGGGGGCGACCGCGCTCGTCTTCATGACACAGCGACCGAGATTGCCGGTGAGGAGCCTTATCCCGCCATCGAGCGAAAACGGTGCCTGAGCGGTTCTCAAAATGCTTTCGTCGCGGCTTATTGTTGCACCGCTGCGCCATACAAGTTCATCACCATCTAATGCCGGCTGCTTTGCATAGGCACCGAGATCGTTCTTCCAGACGGTCAGGACATCTTGGTGAAGCAAACCTGCCTCGAGGAGTTCGCGGATGACAAAGGCCATTCCGCCTGCCGCTTGGAAGTCGTTCACATCGGCACCGCCATTCGGATAAATCCGCGCCAAGAGCGGAACGACCGTGCCCAACTCCTCAAAATCGCTCCAGTCGATCTCCAGGCCCGCCGCGCGGGCGATGGCCGGCAGATGAATGGTGTGGTTGGTCGAGCCGCCGGTTGCGAGCAGGCCCACGGCAGCATTGACGATCGCCTTTTCGTCGATGCAATGCGCTAGCGGACGGTAATCTTGGCCCTCAGATCCGATCTCGGTAATCCTGTGGACGGCAGCGCGCGTAAGTTGCTGCCGCAGCTTCGTGCCGGGATTGACAAACGCAGCGCCCGGCACGTGGAGGCCCATCACCTCCATCATCATCTGGTTGGAATTGGCGGTGCCGTAAAATGTGCAGGTGCCAGGGGCATGATAGGAGGCGCTCTCGGCTTCGAGCAGTTCGTCATGCCCGATCTTTCCTTCGGCGAAGAGCTGGCGAATGCGCGCCTTTTCGCGGTTTGGCAGCCCTGACGGCATCGGCCCGGCGGGCACGAGGATCGCAGGCAGATGTCCGAAACGGAGCATGCCGATCAACAAGCCAGGCACGATCTTGTCGCAAATGCCGAGGAGGAGCGC
>DDFY01000029.1:590-4192 GCA_002337385.1 Erythrobacter sp. UBA1916 | reverse complement strand
TGGGTGACGCCGTCGCACATCGCCGGTGCGCCGCCCGCGATCTGCGCTGTCGCGCCGACCTCGCGGGCAAAAATCTTGATTTGTTCGGGATAGCGATAATAGGGCGCATGCGCGGAGAGCATATCGTTATAGGCGGTGACCACTCCGATATTGATCGCATGGGCGCCCGCGATGGTCTGCTTGTCCTCGCCCGATGCGGCAAATGCGTGCGCCAGATTGCTGCACGAAAGCGCGCTTCGTCGCGGGCCGGCATCCCGCTGACGGTCAATGAAGGCGAGATAGGCGTCGCGTCGCCGCTTCGAACGGTTGGCAATACGGGCAGTAACGGCTTCGACGACAGGGTTCATGCGCGGTCCCTCCGGGACGTTTGGGAAATGCCATGAGCCGTGGCGCGCGCTGCCTGACTGTGCATTTCCCTCATTGTTGTTGCTCGCTTTGACGGTGCGATTGGATGAGGATTTGAATGGTCAGCAGGAGGGCCGCTGCAAGGATGATGGCTGCCGGAAGAGGAATATCGCCGAGCACGCGCGGACCCCGATCGGCCAGCATCAACGCTGCCGAGGCGAGGTAGCTGCCGAGCGCGGCAATTGCCAAGGCGACTTGCCTGACAGCATGGTCAAGCCCGCTTCCAGGGGCGAGAGATCCGATCGGATGCCCCGCCGCCCCGGCGGGAACCCTTTGTAGCCACCCGGCGCCGATTGTGGGTGCCCGCCGGACAAATCGGGCGATTTCCCATTCGAGCCGGGGAGTATGGAGATTGCCGATCACGGCGCTGCGCCGATTAGCGAGAAATCGGTTTCCGGTCGCCTGCAATACAAGCAGCAGGTCCGCCTCGGGGTTGAGCTTGCGCAGGGTGCTTTCTGCCGTGAACACAGTACGGACCAGGGCGGCCAGATGCGGCGGCAAGCTGAGTGTCCTGTACCCCGACAACCGTCCGATATCGAGCATGGTCTTGGCAAGAGACCATTCCGACATGGCGGCGCCCTGCAGCTCCGCCAGGATACCGTCCACGCCGCGGGTAAGTGCCGCGCGGTCGGCAGTGACCGAAAGGAGACCGAGGTCGATCGCCGCATCGGTGAGCCATTCGGAATCGAGGTAAATGAACGCTGCCACAAAACCGAGCAGAGCCTCGCGGGTGCCAATGTCGAGCCTGCCGACAGCTCCGAAATCGTGCACGCACAGACGCCCGTCCGACATGATCAGCAAATTTCCCGGATGCGGGTCGGCATGAAAGGCACCAAGAACGAAAAACTGTTGCAGATAGAAATCGATGAAAGTCTCGGTGAGCGTATTGCCGCGCTCGATGGCCTCGCGCTCATCCAGCGGGGTGCCCATGCTGCGCTCCTGCGTAATGACGGAGGCGTCCGACATCTCGTCGACGACATCGGGAATGTAAACCGTCTCAGAATCAGCGAAAGCGCGGGCGAACAGGCGGATGTTGCGCGCTTCCTGCCGCAAATCGGTTTCCCTTTTCAGATTGTGCGAAAGCTCCTTCGCCAGTGCCGCCGCGCGGTGACGTCTCAGCGCAGGTATGACATGCTGAAACAGGTGCACCAATATGAGCAGAATGCGCATGTCTCTTGCAATTTGCTCGCCCACTCCGGGCCGGAGGACCTTGACGACCACTTCGCGTCCGTCATGCAGCTTTGCGGCGTGGACCTGGGCTACCGAGCCCGCGGCCAGAGGGTCGCGTTCAAAACTGGCAAAGGCCGTTGCTGTGTTCGCGGCCAATGACTGCTCGATGATCCTTACCGCTGCATCGGCAGGGAAAGGAGCGGCCTGGCTCTGCAGGTTCGAGAGGCTCGCGGCCCAGCGCGCATCGAGCAGATCCCGGCGCTCGCTCAGCGCCTGTCCGAGCTTGGTGAAGGTCGGACCGAGATTTTCGAGACGCCGCGTGGTCCTTTGCGGAAGCGTGGTCATGCGTCGGCCGAATCCCAGACGGCGCAGCCCCATCGCGGTCAGCGTGTCCAGCAGGAACCGGGTTCCTGCCCACATGATCTGAATTCCCCGGATAATCATCGACCGCCCTGACCTCTCGCATCCTCGTTGAAGAATGGACGCTTGAAACGCGGGTGGATTACTATGCGGGGCGACCTGACCAAGAGAGCTTGCTCGGCGAAGTTACTGCGCTGGCCGAACAGTATCGCCACCCAGGTCGCGCTCACCTTTGGCGGGGGTAGCAGGCGGCGGTTGTAATCAAGCCGTGCAAAAAGCGTCCGTTCTCTGCACGTTGGCGATATTGTTCGCGAGAGCGCCGTCGGGAACGTTCGCAAAAACTGGAGCCGGGGAGACCCCATGAAATATGCAGAAATGATGGCGCAGCTTGTGGGTGGCGCCGGTTTTGTTGCGGCACTCGACCAGTCCGGCGGCTCGACACCGTCTGCCCTTCAGGCCTTCGGCATCGGCGCGGGCCGGTATTCCGGAGAGGACGAGATGTTCGCGCTTATCCATGAACTTCGCGTGCGCATCATGACAGCTCCATGTTTCGATGGGCGAAGGGTGCTTGGCGCTATTCTCTTCGAGCGGACCATGGATGCGCAGATTGACACCGTACCGGTGCCAGAGTTTCTCTGGCGGCGGGGGATCGTGTCCTTCGTCAAGATCGACCAAGGGTTGGAGAAAGATACGGGCGGCGTCCAGCTCATGAAGCCCATGCCGGATCTTGAAAGCCTGCTGTCCCGTGCGCGCTCTAGGGCCGTTCTTGGTACCAAGATGCGTTCAGTGATCAACGTCGCATCGCACCGGGGGATCGGCGATGTCGTGCGCCAGCAATTCGAGCTGGCCAACCATGTCCTCGACCAGCGACTTGTGCCGATTATCGAACCGGAAGTGAATATCGCAAGTGCAACGCGCGACGAGTGCGAGAGAATCCTTCTGGCCGAACTCGGCAATGCGCTCGATGGGCAAGGCTATGGCCGCCGTGTGGTCCTGAAACTCTCGCTGCCGGTTTCGGACGGGCTTTACGCGCCCCTCGTTGCCCATCCCAGTTGCGCGCGGGTGCTCGCCCTTTCGGGTGGGCTCTCCCAGGATGCCGCTTGCGCCGCGCTCGAAAGAAACCGCGGCATGATCGCGAGCTTCAGCCGGGCTTTGCTGCAGGATTTGCGGGCGCACATGCAAGATCAGGAATTCAACGATGTGCTCGGGCGCGCCGTCGAGCGCATCTACCGGGCTTCGACAGTCAAGCGTTTGGCCGATCGATAAATTGCCGGTCGACCAGGTCCCATGTCCGTTCTGCCTATTCCAATCTAATGCGCGAGAATCATTGGAATCGGGCTTTGCAGGATCATCTCCTGGGTTACCCCACCGAGTATCGTTTCCCGGATACGCGAGTGCCCATAGGCACCAAGCACGATGTAAGCCGCTCCAAGATCGTTCGCCGCAGCCACCAACGCTTCAGCGATCGATGCATCATCGGCGGGTTGCCGCCGGGTCTGCGCTTCGATGCCGTGTCGTGCAAGATATTGCGCAAGTTCGTCCGGCGACGAACCTTCTTTGTCCTCGCTGACGGTTACGATGTGGACCTCAGCAGCATCGCGCAAGAGTGATCGGCTCAAGCGAACGGCATGCCCGGCTTCGGCGGATCCATTCCACGCAATGATCGC
>DDFY01000029.1:0-357 GCA_002337385.1 Erythrobacter sp. UBA1916 | reverse complement strand
ACGGCATCTTTCTGCTCAGGCTGACTAATGACCACCAGATCGGCCAGCGTCGCGTGCGCAGCCAGCGCCTGTCCGGCGGAACCCTCGACGCGGCGCCATTCCCACTCAACGCCTTCTTGCGCCAGGCGGCTCTCGATCAATTGGCGGTCTTCATTTTCCGCATCGCGAACCGATTGCAACGCTTCAGGCGAAATATAGCTTGCACCATACGGATCACCGATAAAGACATAGGAATTCCAGCTTGTGGCTTGCAGACAAATGAGGAAGCCCTTGTGATCTCGCACGAGATCGACCGCAGCGGCCAGGCGGCTGTCCTGTCCGGCGTCGCGATTGACGTGCAGCAGCACTGTTTTCATT
>DDFY01000020.1:8813-10280 GCA_002337385.1 Erythrobacter sp. UBA1916 | reverse complement strand
AGCGGCTTGGTCCAGGCTGTAAGGCGCTTCTCCTGGCTCGCGATAAGAGCGTTCAGCGGATAGAGCATCAGGGCCCGAACCCCTGTCAGAGGACCTTGCTCTGCGGACTCCCAAACCAGATCATCGAGCATCGGAACCAGGAAGCATTCGGTCTTGCCCGACCCCGTGCCGCTCGAAACCAGAACCGATTGCGGCTCTTGCGTGCTGAGCAGTTCCCACGTCGACAGCTGATGCGCGTAGGCGGGGTAATCGAAGCGCAGATCAGTATCCGACGTTTGGGTGATCGCGTCGATTGTGCGCTGATGCAGCAGCGTTTGAAGCTGGTTGGGGCTCTTTCCTGAGGATACATAGCCGGGAGCAGCCTGAATAAGCTGTTCGGAAAGGAGGCTACCGTTTGCTGGATCCGTACCGGCAAGAGTGCTCCGGAGAAAAGCATTGAGCCCTTCGTGCCGGATGCCTGCGCGCGAGACGACCGCTTCGGCGAGGCCAGTCCTCAGCCGCTGGTGCACCTCCATCGGCGACAATCGGGATGTAGGGAGGGGATCACTGGCGGCCATTCTTGAGCTCCGAAAGTGCATAGCCAAAGGCTTTGGCAAAATAGTCGGGGTGACGGCGTTCGACGTCCTTGATGGTGAGGACTTGCTCCTTCTCGAGAGAAGCACGTCCGGTAGCGGACAGAGCAGCGGCGAAAGGAGCATCGAAGACCCGCATCAGCGCTTCGACGAAGTTCTCTCTCGGCAGTAGCTCGCTGTAAGCAGGCCGAAAAGGGTTGAAGCCGCCGACATCCATATTGATGCCCTCGCTTGTATGACTCGTGAAGTGGTTGCGAAGCTCTTCCCAGCTCAACGGCGAGAAGTCCCGGCAAATGAGTGGCGCAAGCTGCGGCGCACGCGCCGCGATTTCGTTCTGACGTTCCGTGATGTTTGCCAACGCCCACTGAGGGTCATCGAGCCGGCTGACCAGATAATTGCCTTGAGCCTGAAAGGCAGCGTCCCAGGCCTTGATCGGCAAAAGAGACCAGCTTGAGCATAGGCCATCAAACAGCTCGAGGATCGTCGAGAGGTGTTGCTCCTCGCAGCGATAAAGAAGGAGCGGCGCAAGCGGACCGGCAATCTCAAACTTGCTGAAGATTTCGAATGTCTGCGGAGGCAAGCCATTGAGCGACAGCGCCAAGTCCATGACTGCACGAATGGTCTGGGTCGCTTCGGAAGACATGGGCTCGACAGCCAGTTCCTCCGCCAGCCTTACGAGGTCCTCGCGCGCTTGCAAAAGAGGCTGTGCCATTGCCCGGCCGAGCCTGTGTTGCGGCACGTCGTGAACCGGATCGCCGTCGATAAACTTTGGCCGCGTGAGGACGCGAGCACCTTCCCGCAGATAGACGAGCCATGGACCGCGCAATCGCGGCAGTTGAATCAATTGCCCTCCGAGGCCGCCAAGCAATCCGTCAAACGGACCGAAATCCACCTC
>DDFY01000020.1:8256-8651 GCA_002337385.1 Erythrobacter sp. UBA1916 | reverse complement strand
CCTCCCGAAGGTTCCCACTCAAGAGAATTGCCGAATTCCGTGACGTACCAGTTGTCATTGCTGCCGTTGTGGAAGTCGAGCCGGACCTGGGCATCGATGCCGAGCGGCCGCATCAAGGCGGCAATGTCGTTCCGCAGAGCCGACAGGCCAAGTTCGACATCGACCTTCCAACTCGCCTCTAGCGACGCTCCAGCGTGATGGGCAATTTCGCCCATCAGCATCGCACGGCCTGGCGCGCGGGCAACGGTGTCACGAAGATCGGCAAGACCTAGGACAGCATCGCGCCTGAGAAGTTCACCATCCCAAGTGGTCAGCCATTCTTTCGATCGCAATGGCACATTGAGTTCGAAGGTGGAGCCATGGTCGGGGGTGAGGCGCAAGCCGAGCAGCGCGCG
>DDFY01000020.1:2301-8103 GCA_002337385.1 Erythrobacter sp. UBA1916 | reverse complement strand
CTGAGCACCGCTTCTCCGGTCCAACCTTCCAAAAGGATTTCCGCATGGGCCCCATTGATCCGCTGGCTGAGTGCGAATTCAGCCGGCAGAACCAGTGCATTCGTCCGGTCCCGAACATGCTTGGTCGCTCCATCGAGCCAGGCGAACTCGCAATGCCCAGGGCCCGCGTTGACAAGATCATCGCGCCAAGTGCTTTCCCCTGCAAACCGCCAGCCGACCTCTCCACGCGTTGCAGTGCGCCGGGAAACCCCGTCTTCGACTTCTGCATGCAGCGGATGTTTGATCAACCGTTCGCCGCCGGGTGCCTGCACACCGGTCGCCTCTTGGGCGACTATGGTCAGGCGATCCTTACGATCTGCACTCTGTCCCGTCCGCACCAGAAATGCGTCGCCATTGGGCTTCTCGGCGATGACCTGGCCAGCACAGCGGTAGAGCGAACGACCAGGTGCAAAAGCAAAGTCCTCGGCTTCGATCTCTGTATTGCCGTCCTTGCCGCGTAGCATCCAATCCTGCGGAACATCGACAAAGACTGGTTCGGCGCGATAACCGCCTGACCCCTGACCGATAAGGGAAAACGTGCCTAGCTCTATGTCTCCGGTCCGCCGCTCGAATATCCGCAGTCCATCCCCAACCGCTTTGCCGCCCGGCAGGACAAAGCTTTGGGCGAGTCTTTCGCCGCGCGCATGGAATTCGGCGGTGACGGAGAGGTCCAAGGGAAAATCGATCGCAGCTTCGCTGCGCATAGCGCGCGCGATCCAGCAATTGCCTGATTCAACCTCCAGGTAAGCCAGCCGACCGGAGATACGGTCCGCCAAGGCACCCGAGGGCTGAAGAAACACCCGGACATATTCACCTGCGGACAGCACACGATCCTTGTCGTCCCAGCGACCTTCGAGATGGAAATCCAGACTTTCGCGCCATTCACCGTCCTGCGAACGCATCAACCGTCCGACCCGGATGCTCCCTGTTCCGGTCAGCTTTCTGGCTTCAAGGAGCGTATCGATGAGGCCCGCAGCAGCCCCGTCGAGCGTCATGGGCAGTTCATCGCGCCAGTCTTCGTAGGCGTGGTCCAGCCGGGCGGAATAGGGTCGACCGTCAGCTGGCACTTCCTTGTCGATGAATGCACGAAGCTCGACGATCTTGAGGGCAAGTTCCCCGCAGATTGCGTGCATTTCCGGGCTGCGCCAGATTGAGGGAAGCAAATATTCGTTGCGTTCGCAGATCGAAACAGCGGTAGCGATGTCCTGAATGTCTGCCCCGAGCAGCTCACCGACTGCCCGCTCTAGGAAGCGACGCGGCCAGCTCGCACCGCCTGCGATTGCCGCTGCAGGAAAACCCCCATGCCGCGCGAGATTGGAGAGACGCTGGTTTCCGTGCGCCGTGATAAGAGGTTCAACGCCCCAGGCATCGAAACCGCGGTCTGCAAGTGCCCGCCATTCCGATTGTGGGAGTTGGAGCTTCAAAACCGCTTCGATATCGGCCCAGCGCTGCATGCCGCCCTGGTAGGAGCGCCGAAACCAGTCTGCCGCCCACATGACGAAAGCTGGAGCTAGCGACGGCCGCAGCAAATCCGATGCGAGATTGGCAGCCAGCTTCGCTTCAATCCGCTGAAAAATTCCCGGTGCGAGCTTGTAGCGGTAAAGCGGGAGGCCAGTCGGGCGAGGTAAACCAAGGTCCCCGCAAGTCTTGCCCAAAGGATGTGGTCCGCTATCTGCTGCCCTGGCCAGCTGGATCGCGCGGATCATCAAGATACGCAAGCCGCCGCTAGCGTGAATGTCATCGGCAATCTTGCGCAGCCGAACCGGGTCGTTTTGCGCCGCGTCGATTTCAGATTTGAAATCGCGTCCTTCCATCCCCGCACTCACCCCCGGCACCTCTCGCAATCACGGATGCCAGACAACACCCTCACTTACCTCAACATCTCTGAACGTTACTTCATAATCAATGATGAAGGTCAGGTTTTTCAGTGCATTGCCCGAGAGGTGGAAATCGAACCCTCGTAAAAAGCATTCACGACGCAAGACCAACGCGCGTTCATGACGCCGTCGATACCCCGTCCAAGATCCCAGATGACGGTATCGCCATTCTCCAATTTAGCTCTCACGAAACGATCGTGCAGGTCGCCGCCCGAGCGCCGTGACTTCTGTGCGAGGTGGAGGGGGACGGAGGCCAGCATACGGTTCCACCGATCTTCAAGGTCCTGGCGCTGGTCACGCGTGCTTTCAGGGTCACGAGTCTGCACGGAATCGGCGTCGAATGTCACAATTTGCACGGCCGCGATTTCCAAAGCGAGCTGTTCAAAACGACCGATGAAATTGATGAGGCGCCCGCGAGCCTGCTCGTCAGCGCAACAATAGGGGTCCTGGATTTCGAGCCGTTCAATTCGTGCGTCGCGCGCGTACTGCTCGAAAATCGTCCAGTCGCGTTGTCCATATTGTTCAAACACGACCCGCTGAACGAAGGGAACGCGCGCTTCAGCCGCCTCGACGGGAGTTCGCACGGAGAGAATGGGGCGCCGGTTCTTGCTCTCGGCATTGCTCGATGCTGTCTCGCCAGGATCAGAGTGAGGCTGCGTGCGCGCCGCTTCTTCTAATTCTGGTTCTGCCGCGTGCTCCGTAACCGGATCAAGGTTTGCGGAACTCGCTGTGTTGTCGCTCGCGGGTCCGGGGGAGCGAGCACTCTCCTCGTCTCCCGTCGGCTCTTCGATTTCCGGCTCTGCGACTGGTGGGGCAGGCGGTTCTGCTTGTCGAATACTGGCGCTGTAATCGGTGTCCTGAATATCCACGTCCGTCTGCCCGGCTGCGGCATACGCACTACTTCGATCAAGGTTCTCTGCAGAGCGCCCGTCGAGCACATCGGAAAGCAGGTCCTCTACATCGCGATCGCTCTCCGGCGGCATGAGCAGACCGCGGCTCAGCGAACGCTTCCGCTCCATGAGGGCGTCGAGACGCTGGTCGAAGCTTGAAGGTCCGATTGCTTCGTCCGGATGGACAGCCATCGGGATGTGAATGGTCACTGGCCTGGTCTGACCGATCCGGTAGGCGCGATCCGTCGCCTGATCTTCAACGGCAGGATTCCACCAGCGGGACAGATGGATCACATTGTTTGCGGCGGTGATCGTGAGCCCCACGCCGCCAGCCTTGGGAGACAGGATGAGAACGTCAAATGAAGCCGGCGAACTCTGAAAGGCAGTCACCATCTCCTGGCGCTTATGGCCCGCAACCTTCCCGCTGATACACATCGGGCGGCGCTCGAGCGAGAAGCGCTCCTGAATTGCCATCGCGAGGAAGGCCTGCATCTCGAGATCTTCGCAGAATAGCAGAGCCTTTTCGCCACGCTGCTTGACCTCCTCAAGGATTTCGAAGGTCTTCTTCAGCCGTGCAGATTGCCCGATGTACTCGTCGATGTTCGAAATTCCGCGCGGCGGTGACGGGTGGAGCGATGTACCGCGCAGCATATGCAGCACTTTGAGCATCGCACCCTGTTCGCCGCTTTCCCGTAGCGCTCGCGCTCTGGCCAACACGAGGTCGTAGGCCTGCGCTTGCGCGGCCGGCATCTCGACCGGATATTTGCGGGCCTTCTTCTCCGGCAGCCCGGTCAGGATTTCGTCCTTCATCCGACGCAGCATGAAAGGCGGAAGTTCTTTGTCGCGCTCGATCAGACGGTGCTGGAGATCGCCAAGGCGCTCGAGATCGTTCGCCGGGAAACTGCTCTCGAATTCCCGACTCGAGCCAAGGAAACCGGGATAGACCGTATCGGCAATCGACCACAGGTCCTGCAGCCGGTTCTCAACCGGTGTGCCCGTCATAGCGATCTGGATTGTGCCGTTCAGCGCCTTGGCGGCGCGAGTCATCTGGCTGGCAGGATTCTTGAGCTTCTGGATTTCATCGTAGACGATTGCAGCGAACGGAATGCGCGCGAAGCTCATGTGATAATCGCGCATTGTTTCGTAGGTCGTCAGGACGATTCCGGCGTCATTCCATTCGGATACGTCGAGACGCGATGTTCCCCCTCGAATGTCGCTCCCAGCCTCGAGACGGAAATTGCGCAGGTTTGCGCCGAACGCCTCGACAACAGGCCCCATGAGTTCTGCTTCGATGTGCTGCGAAAGCTCGGCTTGCCAATTCCGCAGAAGACCTGTGGGCGCGACAATCAAAACGGGTTTCTGGTGAGGCGTTTTGCTGCGCAGCCAGAGCAGGAACATGAGCGCCTGGAAGGTCTTTCCGAGCCCCATATCGTCGGCGAGCAAGACGCCCGGCATTCGGCGCTCCCAGGCCTCGGCAAACCAGGCGAACGCCTGCACTTGGTGAGGCTTGGGTTCCGATCTCAGTCCCTTGGGGAGCTCGGGAACATCGAAATCCCGCACTTCAGCGTCGGGACGAGGCAGCCGCGCATAGTCCAACTGCTCGAAATTCTCTCCGACCTGAAGGAAGAAGATATCCACGCTCTCGCGTTCGGTTCTGTCCGAGGCGCGTCCCTCGACCTCATCAGCGATCTCACGTTCAAGGTCTGCAATTGCTCGCGCGGCCTGCAGGGTTGCAGGCGTCGCGGGGATGCTTTCGTCGCGCCAGGCGATCGTTTCCTTGCCTGCGTCAATCGCTGTCTCGACTTCGCTTGCGATCGTTTCAGCTTCACCTGGAGCCAACTCGACATGACGCGCGTCGGGCGGATCGCCGATCCGTAATCCAAACCCTTCGGGCAGCCAGCTGTTCGGCTTGGGTTTGATCCAGGGTAGGACCGGCTTTTGCCAGACCTCGATCCCGCTGACCCGCTCGGAAAACTGCTGTGTCTCGATGAAGAGGCGATCAGCGGCCTCGTCATCGTCTGCCGCGTCTAGCTTGAGCTCTTCACGCAGGACACGTTGCGGCGAACGCAGAAATTCGCGTTTTTCCTGGGAGGTGCCCACCTGCTTTGCGCGCACGATGTCGAGGGCTTTGCCCAGCATCGGGTCGAGGAAAAGGAGCGTTCCGTCGGAAAGCAGATAGCTTCGCCGCCCGCCGTCCTGACCCCGGAACCGGCGCTGAAAATGCTGATTGTCCTGCGGGGTAAGCAGCGACGCTTCTTCTTCGTCGACCAGGTCACCCTCAGCGCTCTCGCTTACGTTTCTCGAGAAGAGGACGGGGTCGAAGTCGAAACGTCCATGGTCGGTCTTTGCGTTGAGTGAAAAATTGGCGGCATAGGCAATCCGGACACGCTCGAGAAAGCCATCCGCCTCGATGCCGGTGCCGATGTCGTCTCCGAGCGTCGAACGAAGCTCGGCAAAGGCTGCGCGGCGCTGATCAGGATCATCAGCCGCGTTGACTGCAAGTGCGGCCTGGAAGGCCGAGTAGATCGGCTCAGGAATTCGTCCGACACGCCCGCCTTCTCGCAGACGCGCGCCCGCGATGTCGGCTCGAACTGGCAGGCCACCGCGGCGGACCCACTTCGTATCGACTTTGATTGTTCCTTCAGCGAGCGAACCTCCCGAGTTGAGCTGAAGGGTCATCGACGTGGCCGGCGGAAGGCCGAGGGCGAAGGCGTCGGCCTCATCAAGCCGTGCAACGATCTGCGGTGGAAGGATAATGCCCCCCGCCTCTTCGCTGATCTGACTATCATCATCGAGAGCTCGAGCCAGCGCCAGAGCGGCCTGNNCGAGTTGAGCTGAAGGGTCATCGGCGTGACCGGCGGAAGGCCAATGGCCAATGCGTCGGCCTCATCAAGCCGCGCAACGATCTTCGGTGGAAGGACTATCCCTTCCGCCTCTTCACTGATCTGACCATCATCATCTAGAGCTCGAGCAAGCGCCAGAGCGGCCTGCCCAGC
>DDFY01000020.1:0-2243 GCA_002337385.1 Erythrobacter sp. UBA1916 | reverse complement strand
TCGCGGAGAAGCGCAATCGTCTCACCGCCGCCCTCGTTCTGTGTGGCAATGAACTTGGTCGTTACCATCGATCATTCCAGTTGCGGCCCCGGCCTCTCCCGAAACGGGGATGCGCGATTGATGTCCGGCGATGGATGATACCGGCGAACTTGCCTTCCCACCCAGGACTCGCAGGGACATGAGACTCATACTCGAAATCCGACCGTCCGTTAGTGGTTCGCAGCTTCCCGCCGTCGTAGACCTTTGCGTAGAGTTTCGGAGCTCCGGGATCGGTGTCACTCCAGAAGCGGCAGGATCCGTTATCGCTCCACTCTGATATGCGCAGGTCGCCTATCTGCATGATGATGGATGAAGACGAGGCAGGACCGCCCCGGATGATGCCATATTCAGGGCGTTCACCACTTTGACGAATGAGATCCTCGATCCTGTTGCGCGCCCGGATGCCCAAAGCGGGCCAGGCATCGCTGACGAGACCTTCATCGAGGTAGGCCATCCAGAATTTCTCGCGCTGTGCCCACTGATCAGGCCGATCCGTGGTCTTTGCGATGGCACGGAAGAACTCGCGCATGGCGACTTCGGTAAGCCAGCGCTTGAACACCTGAGTGACCTCGTGCGCACGTTCTTCACCGATCGACTCGGCGAGCGATCGCACGATCCTGTCCCACCGGGTACGCTGGAGACGCGGATCACCCACCTGATCGAGCAGAAACTCGGAAATTGCCTTGCGATGCTCGGGTTCGGGTTTGGTCCTAATCCAGGGCTCTAGCAGGGCGCGGACAACCAGTTCCAACTGTCCTGCCTGCGCTTCTGTATCAAACATACGCAAGATACTGCGCTGCGGGCCGACTGCTTCGGCAGGCTGAAGCTCTGCGGTTGCTTTGCAGGTCTCGGCGAAAGTTGCCTGACCAAACCCGCTCGCTGCAAGGTTTGCACCAAGGCCCGTCTCACGCATCAAAAAGGAAATGCCGTCTGCATCGCGCGTGACAAAATCGCGTGCCACTTTGGCTGGTCCCATCTGGGGCTTGAACAGATCCCACCGTGCGCCACGCTCGCGCCATGCCCAGTCATGCCGAACGGCAGCGCGGGATGCAGCTTCTGCTAGCATCGGCATGATCGAGCGGCCTGTCGGGAAATAGGTAAGGTAGCCATCGATCACGGCCTGATCGGAACTGCGCCGATGATCGACATCGGCCCGTTCGAGCGCCGCCACGCCCAGCTCATCGAATTCCGGGTCACACCATGCGCCGCGCAGGACTCTGTTGAGCTGAAACCGCGGCAACCCGTTTGCGCCGGTATCGGCCGCTCCTCGTAGGAATGGCTTAAGCTCAACGACGGGCTCTGCTTCGCCCACACATGCATCGAGCTTTGCCAATTGTCGCTGCAACTCAGGCTGTGTCGTCGGAGGTTTAGCCAGTCCAGCCGATGCCAGGGCCTCCATTCTCGCGATTGCAGACCGCAGCGAACTCATTGCTCCTGCCTCAAAATGTCGCGGTCGAGGCCGGCGCTTGGCGTCGTCATCAGGAAGCGCAAGTCGATCCGACGATTACGCTTCTTGGCTTCTTCGGAGTCTCCACGATCGACGGGACGGTCGGGACCGTAGCCGCTCAGACTTAGGATCGGTGCCGAGCCGTCTTCTCCCGCCGGTCTATTGAGAAAACCGCGCAGGGCCGGTTGGTTGCGCTGGAGCATGGTGAAGGTCGTCTCTGCCCGGCGCACCGAAAGTCCATAGTTGTTCATGCCACCAGACATGACGTCGGAGTCCGTGTGCCCCTCGACAAAGACAGCATCGATCAAATGCGGCGAGCGTTCGCCTTCGCAAAGATCGGAGGCGGTATAGCACGGCAGGACCTCGACCATGGCGCTGGCGACTTTGCTGATGGCGGCCTGCCCCCTTTCCGTCAGTTCCCATTGACCTTTGTCGAACAGGACATCGTCGGGGAGCCTCAGAACTCCGGTCTTGGTGTCGATTTCCACCTGGAGCCCTCGGTCTTTCAAGGACTGCTGCAGATCGTTGAGGATCTCGGCGCGGGTCCTGTTTGCGCCGGTCAGCTCTTCGGTCTTGGTCTGCAGATTGAGGGCAAAGTAGGCTAACAGGATTATGAAAATAAGAAGCAGGCCGACCATCATGTCCGTCATGGACATGAAATAGCTTTCGCCCTCTTCAGGTGGCTTCCGGCGAACCACGCCTTCCATTATTCAGCGGCTTCCCTGTTCTGGTTTGCAAGGATGCCGGCAAGTTCCTC
>DDFY01000001.1:34154-34297 GCA_002337385.1 Erythrobacter sp. UBA1916 | reverse complement strand
GGCGTCGATGCCGATGGCGTGAAAGTAGAGACTGCAGACAAGGCGCTCGTGACGCTCGGCCTCGGTGACCCGATGCTGTCTCGGCTCGACCTTGCCTACAGCCTTAACATGCACATGGCGCAGGGGATCACCACCGACAAGGC
>DDFY01000001.1:33554-34002 GCA_002337385.1 Erythrobacter sp. UBA1916 | reverse complement strand
GGATCACCACCGACAAGGCGATCGGTGTGATGTCGTCATTCGAGCGTTTCCTGTCCAATCAGCGTCTGTTCAACGTCCTCGTCACCCGCGTGCGCGATGCCCTCACGATGGTGGTCGACGACAAGGAGAAGCTTGGCCGCCAGCTCGACATGAACCCCGGTGACAAGACCTCCTCCCTCGAGACGCTCGGTCGCCTCGACATCGACGGGAAGAAGGGACCGGGCGCTCAGACCCTCGAGAAATTCGACCCGGGCCCGATCGATGGTATCGACCTTTCGGACCTTCCACCGATTCCGACCGACCTCCCGCCGCTGCCCGATGGCGCCGCGCCCATGCCGGCCGCGAAGGCCCCGCCAGCGCCGTCCGATCTGAAGCCGGATCGCGGCGATCCATTGCCGCCGCTGCCCGAACGCAGCCTCGGCCTCGACTTGTGAATGGAGAAGCCGCC
>DDFY01000001.1:32673-33424 GCA_002337385.1 Erythrobacter sp. UBA1916 | reverse complement strand
TCGAGGAAGCCGGCAAGTTCGGCAGCGAGAAGGCGGCAAACGACTATGCCCGGCGAAACGGCCTCGATCCGCGCGACGTCCAGATCACCCGCAAGGGCGAAGAGGTCGAGCTCAACATCCGCCGCTCGGCGCTCGATGGCCGGAATCTGCGGGACAACGGGGAAGGTCGGCGCGACGGCTGGGGCTGAAGGAGAGAGCTGTGAACATGTTTCAACTTCTGGCCTCGCTCCTGCTGGTGAGCGGGCTCGTGGCGCTCGGCTGGTCGCGGCTGTCGGGCAATATTACCCCTCAGCAGCCTCTGGCGCCTGTCGCCAGGCCGTTCATGACGCAACGAGAACAGGCCATGCTGGCGGCGCTCGAACATGTGCTGCCCATGTACCGCATCCATGCACAGGTCGCGATGGGTGCGCTCCTCAAGGTGCCTTCCGTGCCTGGCCGGCGGGTCATCCCGGCAGACTGGAATCCCTTCGCGCGCAAGATCGTCGATTTCGTGGTGGAGGATCCCACCACAGGCAGGGTCATCGCTTTGATCGAGATCGACGACCGCTCGCATGATGCCGAAAAGGATCGGGAGCGCGACGCCATGACAGCCCGGGCCGGCTACCGGACCTTTCGGATTCCCGCCGGTACGGGACCGACCGTCCAGGCCGTATTCGGGGTGATCGGGCATCTTCGCGACGCGGCGCCGACCGCCGCGATCAACGGGTAGCCCGGCCATGGGACTCGATGATCGCGACTATATGCGCGAGCG
>DDFY01000001.1:31066-32599 GCA_002337385.1 Erythrobacter sp. UBA1916 | reverse complement strand
GATCGCGACTATATGCGCGAGCGCTATCGCGACCGTGCGAAGAAAACCCCGACCGGGCGGATGGAAGGCGCCTGGTTCGATTCCGTCAACCGCGGCTTCGACTATCAGCGTAGCCGGTACTGGAGCCTGCGCGGTAATGCCGGCGGGACACTGCGCTGGTTGCCCTTCGCGTTGAGCCTGCTCCTCATTGCCATTCCCTTTTTAGGGGAAGCCCAAAGGGCGGGATGGCTGCCTGACGGCGCGGCGGCAATGCCTTTCCCGGAATCGGGTTCGGTCACCGTCGAAAACGGGGTCACGCGCAAGCGCATTTCCAGCTTCCTCACCATCGAAACCGCGGATGCGAACGCGGTCGTGCAGCTCTTCGATCCGGCATCAGGCCGGCACATCATCTCGGTCTATGTCTCAAAAAACGACCGCATTCGCGTTCCGGTCCCGCAAGGCACCTTCAGGATGCGGCTGATCGAGGGCCAGAAATGGCATGGCCCGGCGCACTTTTTCGGATCGAACACATCCTATGAGACGGTTGCGGAGCTCATGAGCTTCGAGCCGCGGACCGGGCATATCATCGACCTGCATCGCCGGCCCGATGGCAATCTCAAGACGCGCATCATGCTTACCCGGCCTGAGAGCCTCTGATGGAGGCAGCAGAAGCCATACCCGTGTGTCGGGCATCCTTGTTCCGCTCCTGCCGCAGGCGCGACGAGATGGCCGGACTCCGCGAGGCGGGCCTTGCCCGAGGCATTCAAAAATTGTCGGCGCCCTTCAGGAGAAACAGAAATGACCAGACAACCACGCGCCTATGACGCACTGGCCGCCCATCTGGCTCCGGACGATCCGGGCGAGGGGGAGCGCCAGATCGACACGGCGATCCTCACCCTGCAACGCGCGCGCTATGGCCCGCTGAATCGCAGCCGCGCGCTATTCTGGCTTGGCCAGCTCCTGCTTGGGCTCAGCACGGTCATTCTGGGAGCGCGTTTTCTCTGCTGGTTCGAACCACAACTTTGGCAGACCTTCTTTGGGGTTCTTGCCGGCGCCGTTCCGACCGTGGTCGCCAAGGTCGTGTTCGTCGGCGCCTTCCTCCACTTCGTTTATCATTGCACCTTTGGGGCAGTGACGGATTACGGTCCGGCACCCACGCCGCCAGAACCGATTTACGAGTGGCTGGCCGCTCAAGGCAAATCGAACCTGACCTACTGGCACGAAATCTACTGGCCGTACCGCAAGCGTCAGGCGAACCGGAAAGAGATTCTGGGCTTTGTCATCTGGCGAAAGACGCCGTGTCCGCCGGACCGGTATCCGCCAACGCCGGTGCCGGTCGGGGCCGCGCCGGAGCCGGAGAACCCCCACATGGTGTATCTTGACAGCCCGCAGGGGCGTGCGGATCGGGAGGCCTTTCTGGTGACGTTCGAGCATCGGATGGATGACTGGTGGCGGCTCTCATTCAGGCTGACCCTCGCCGTGCTGATCATGCTGTTGGTCGTCATCTACCTCCCCGTCTATCCGGCGACACAGGCGGGCGATCTGATCCGCACG
>DDFY01000001.1:4398-30967 GCA_002337385.1 Erythrobacter sp. UBA1916 | reverse complement strand
TCTGATCCGCACCGGCGTGATGACGGCTTTCATTGCGGGGTGCATATTGGCGTTCTTCGGTTTCGGCAGAGTGCCGATGCGCTGGCTCCCTTACCCCGTCCGGCGCTACTGGTTTCGGGGGCTTCCACCCGAGGCAGCGCAATTTCGGGATCATATGATCGCGCGTTCGAACTGATTGCGTGGGCCGCGGCAGGAACAAGGTGCTGGCCACGAACAATGCCAGCCTGTTGAAACGCGCCATCGACGCCAAGTCGCGCGCGAAATTACTGTCTATCATTCATCCAATGAGGAGGGTCTACGACCGCCACGCAGGTACGGTGGCCCAGGAGCCGCAACTGGCATTTAGCCGGCTGTGCTGATGCTGTCCACGAAGTGCTGCTGTATGCTGGTTTCCCAAGGATCATCTTCTCTCGGGACAACGGCCTCAGACCATCCTTTGGGAAGCCGGTTCAGGGCTTTCAGCGCCCCAAGCGCGCGGGCCACGCGCTTGGGGCCGCCGGCACCGGTCATGTTTTTGATGGCCGTGCTCACGCGCTGGCTGCGCGCATGATGGCTCTGCTCTTTCGGATCGATGTCAGCCAGCACGCTACAGAAATCTCCCTCTTCGATTTTCAGTTGCGATAGTGCCCAGGACAGGATGCCCTCAAAGAAGTTCGCCTCCAGCTCGTGCCGCATTCGGACCTCGAGCGCGGCAATGTGTCTCTGCCCAGGGAGAAGATAGGCTGGAAGTCCCTTATTGCCGCTATCTTCCGGACGGGGCTTCCATCGACAGACAATCGTGTCTTCCCAGATCGGCCTGACGAACCAGGACAAGGTTCCGATGAGATTCTTGAGCAATGCCACGAGAGCTTCGCACTCAATGTCCAGAAGGAGCCGCTCCCTTGGCGACAGTTCCTCTGCTCGGTCCACGCGGTGCATCAGGCCGGCGAAATCCTCGATGAAATAGAGTTCATTGTCCGGCCGTTGCATAACCTGCGGGCCCAGGATCGGTGAACGGATCCAGTCCGTATCATCGTCCCCCTCGAAATCGAATCTGGCGATATTGCTATCGAAATCGCAACCGAATGGCTGCCATCGAACCGACAGATTCCCCGAGCGCAGGACGAGCGCATATACGCCGACGCGAGCCCTATCACGGTGAAGTTTCCGCAAATTCCAGTAAGGCATGCTGTGGGCCAGTGCCAAAGCCTGGGCAGAGGGTCCCGTCAGACATGCCTCGATCACCGGCGGTATATTCCAATCCCCCTTCACTCCAAGTTGGACGCGTTTCGCACAATAGAGGGCTGCGCAAGTACCGGCGGATTGTGCGTGGACCAAACCGTCATCGAGCGTGAACATTCCTTCCTCTATCCTTCGTCCGTTCGCTTCAGGCTGGGTTCGACACCGGGACCGTCTCAATCGCCGCCGCAAGACAGGCCCAGACCCGTTCTAGGTCATGTGATGGTCCTGTCAGGTATCCACTTGCCGCAACATGTGGCGCTGCGCTTCGGACGAGCCGTTCATTCGCTCTCGAGATCTTCGCCCCGCTTTTGGCGGGCGCGCTACACCTCATACCCGTGACCCGCGAGAAGTCGAGCCATGCCGGCACCTTCCCAGCTTCCGGGCCGGCGAATGACCATCGCCGCATCCTGCGCCAGCATCGTTAGAAGGTCCGCGGCACTCTCAAGTGGTCCATGAGTCGTTGCGCCATTTCGTGCTTGATCTGCATCGACACAACGCCGCGTAAGTTCGGCCAGGTTCGCCGAATCCTCTTTGCTCAATTCGATCGTGATGGTCGGCAAACTCATTCTCCTCGATTTCTTCGGAAACCGTCCTCGTCGGAGTCTCCAACAATATGAGAGTCTTTGCAAATCCGGCCTGGAAAGGCAGGGCTGGCAGCTCATTTACGGACCCGCGACAAGACGCGTGCGGCAACATTGCTGCGCACGGCGAGCTTGCGGCCATAGCGCAATGCGGTTGTTGGCGAACTCCAGCGCAGGGCCTGCGCGATGCCAGCGCCATCCTCTCCCGCCGCGAAGAGATCCTGGGTAAGGCCGACGCGCAGCGAATGTGTGGACAAGGCCTGGATCGCGTCGTCCAGCTTGCCAACAGCCAGCGTAACCAGTCCCTTGTCATAGGCCGTGAGCGCCACACGGCGGTAGATGCCGTTGACGCCCTGCCGGGTTAGAGATGTCGTTCCGATGGAATAGGTCGTTCGTGCGAGCGCAGTTTCCGGTACGGTTTCCCGTGCGCGACGTCGATCGACCCCGACCCTGCGGAACAGCGGGCCTTCTTCGATGCCGCTTGCAACCAGCCATGCGCCGACGCGCCGCATCGTCTCCGCGGAAAGCCATGCCCAGGCGCCTTCCTGTTCCTGGTCGGTCTTGGAGTAAGGGATGAAAAGCGTCGCCGAGCCATCCTCCTGTGGATCGATTTGTCTTGCCTCCACCATGGTGAGTTCGCTGACCCGCAGGCCGGCATCATAGCCGAGCGAAAGCAGGGCGGCATCCCGCAGCCCTTGCAAATCGCCGCCACAGGCATCGAGCAGCGCGGCAAGGGTAAAACCTTTGGCGGCATGAGGATCGAGTGCCTTGCCCAGCCGCAAGGGCGCTGCCTGGCGCTGGAGGGCACCTTTGCGCCTGCGGACGGCCTTGAGCGCTGCCCGCACCATCGGCGCGTCGGTGGGCGCGGCATCGCCCGTCAGTCCCATCATGCGGTGGACCGAACCGAGACTCGCGATACGTCGCGCGAGGGTCGCGGGCTTTTTCCCCCTGGCATCGAGCGCATTCACATAGCGCACCACATCTTCGGGATCGGCGGGCAGTGGTTTTCGGCTTTCCTCGCCGCACCAGTCACGCCAGCAATCGAGATCGGCGGCAATCGCCGCCTTGGTCGCGTCGGCCATGGCCGAAAGCGTCGTCTCGAGCCCGAGCTGGCTGATCGGCGGCAGATCTGTGGGAACGATGCCGCCGATCGTGCGGAGCAACCGCATATCGACCGTTTCGGCGTCCGCGTTCCGCGACCGCATCGGCAGTGCGGCGTCCTCGGTTCTGACGACGATGATTTCCATATCGGAGGATCTTGTGGAACTCTCAGCCATTGCTCGCTATATGTCATTCTGGAGGACATGATGCAGCTTAACTCGGCACAAGCCTTGAAACTGGGCCGCGAGGTCCATGAAACCTTCGGGAGCTGGAGGAAAGCGCGTGAGGCGGCCGTCCAGCGCAACGGCGTCTATGTCATCGACCGCGAGAAGATTCGCGCCGCCAGGGCCGAGAAGACCGCCGAAACGGCCTAAGCTGGCATGACCTTCGGATATGCGCTGCTCGGCGCGCTCGTTCTGCTGCTTCCGGGCTTCGCTGGTTATTTCGGACTTCGGATCGGGGAAGCGCGCGATTTTGTCTCGCCGCGACCGGATCGGCCGAACTCCAATCTCACTATCTTCCTGGTTGTGGCGCTGGCGCTGGGCGCGCATGTCTTCGGCGCTGGCATCTTCGCGCTCAACGAACTGATCGCGGCCTGGAAGCCACTCATCAGGCTGTCCTACGAACCCAACCCTTATAAGGCGCTGCTCAGCGGCCATGCGCCACAGGGGCTGTCCTCGCTTGCGATCGAACTGGAACTGCTGTTTTTCCTCGGACTGGCGGTGCTGATGGGCTGGATCTGTGAAACGATTGCCCGGACATCGCCGATTACGGCGAGGGCCGATCCGTTGCGCTTCGGATGGCTGTTGCCGATCGTCCAGAAGGTCGAGGCTGGCGGCCATGTCGCCGTCGGTTATGTGCGGACGACCAGCGGCCATGACGGAGCCTGGATCGCCTATGAAGGAAGCGTGCGTCGGCTGACGCTCGACGAGGATGACGGGATTCGCATGGTCGTGCTCGAGCAATGCGACCGCTTCCTGGTCCAGATGAAGGACGGGAAGATCGAGCGCGTTGATATGGAGAGCGCGCCGATCGCCATGATGCACCTGGCCGCCGACCAGATCGCGGATTTCGCGGTCGAACTGTTCGAGGTTCCTGAGTCCGACGCCGAGTGACGCCAGCCGCTCGGTCGCCTGCGGCACAATGCGCGGCACATTTGTGCCGCGTGATTGCTGCAATTTCTTCATCTGCGGAACTTGCCCCTTCCCTGCCGGTTTCGCGCTCCTATACTTACCATAATCTCCCATTATGGTAAGTGGGAAAATCGCGCGGGGAGGGCGGATTCAAGCCGGAAATCTGACGCCTACATTCACCCAGCTACTCGTCAGATTGCCCCGTTCTTGTTTTGATAACGCCCCAGAGCTATATAGACGGAGTGATCGATGGGATCATGGTACAGGTTGTGAGATGGCAAAGGCTGCAAGCTTGGTGTTGGCGACGGTGAACGCTCCTTATGGGGCGAACCTCTCCGCGCATCAACTCGCCGCGCTGATCACCGACCCCAAGAGCGCGAGCGACTTCAACGCGCCCGTGTTCTCCTTTTTCTCGGAAGTGAGCCCGGCTCTGCAGTTGCAGTTCGTCCAGGAAATGGGTGTCGATGCCGATAAGGTCTGCGCGGTCGCAGACCAGTTTTCCAACCTGTCGGGCTACGCGCTCCCGCTGGCAGCGTAACGTATGGTCGAGCGGGGCCCGAGCCAGTGGCCAGTCCTGTTCGACCTCGCGATGGAAATCTTCGGCCATTTAGAGAAAACCGTAGGCTTTGCGCCTTCGTGGAGCTTTGGCGGCGGGACCGCTCTCATGCTCCAGATCGACCATCGCGAAAGCCACGACATCGACATCTTTCTCGATGATCCGCAAATCCTACCCTTCCTCAATCCGCAGATCCAAGATTTCGCCATGACCCGCCGACCGGACGAATATAAGACCGACGGGACGCAGGCGCTCAAACTGGCCTTTGACGAACTCGGCGAGATCGACTTCATCTGCTCTTCCGCCATCCTCGATATCGCCAGCGAGCGTCACGATGTGCGAGGGCAGATCGTCGACCTGGAGACACCGGCCGAAATCGCAGCCAAGAAGGTCTATTTCCGGGGCTGGAACTTGCAGCCACGCGACATGTTCGACTTGGCAGCAATCGCCGAGCATCATGGAGACGACTATCTCGTCTCAGCGTTGCGCGAATGCGGCCGCGAGCGATGCCAAAAGGCGCTAGACGTCGTAGAAAAGGTCAACCCGAAGGCCGTCGAAACAGTCATCGGTCAACTCCTGTACCGCGACAGATACAGCCATCTGGTCACGGCAGCCCAAGCAATTACGCATCGAATTCTGACGGAATCACTCTCGGACAAGGCTGAGCATGTGGGTAGTGAAGATTGAAGGCTGCCCGAAGCTCGCGTCCTTCTCTCTCGCGGCAGACAAGCCATGAGCGGCAAATTCTCTGCCTTTGTCATCAAGGCGCTGGTCGACACGATCACGGGCGGCGCCGGCAATGATAACAGCCCGGCGATCGGAATCTATCGGTCGGGCCCGAAGATCGAACAATTCTTCCTCGATTGCGGCCTCGACATGCGTATCGGCGCGAGCTCTCGCGTACCCGCGACGACGGATTTCCTGCGCCAGGCAGCCAATCACTATGACGGCCAGGGCGATGTCTACATCACGCGGATCATTGAGAAGGTCTGCGATCCGCGCGAATATCTGACGGAGCCCGATAAGGCGACCGCGGTTCGCGAGCATCTCAACAAGGCGCTCGCAGCGGACGAGCTGGCGGTGGTCATCGTCGGCGGCAAGGCCGTGCTGACCAGACGCCAGAGCTCCGGGACGATCGTCGAACCCTTCATCCAGAAAGTCGAAACACTGGACTTCGACACGGTGCAGATGGAGATAGCGCGCGCCCTCCCCAATCTTCAGGATGACCCCGAAGATGCGGTAACCGCCGCGTGCTCGCTCATCGAGGCTGTCTGCAGATCCATCCTCATCGAGCTCGGGTTGCCGCTGCCGCCCCGCAAGGATATCGACGGCCTTATCCGCGCCGTCCAGGAGCCGCTGAACCTGTCGCCGGGGCGCAGCGACCTGCCCGCCGAAGTGGAAGCAGACGTCCGCCAGATCCTGAGCGGCCTGACATCGGTTGCAAAAGGCATCGGTGCGCTGCGAACGCATGGTGGTGACGCTCACGGGCGTGAAAAGGGCTTCCGGAGGATCGACCCGCGCATCGCACGTCTCGCGATCAACGCCGCCAGTTCGCTGGCCCTGTTCCTGATCGAGACCTGGGAGCGCCAAGAAAAGCGCGCTCTGCCGCAGCACGCACCGGGGATTTAGCCTGAGGCGCGCGCTGCCTCTGCCCGGGGCTGCCCATGCGCGCCGCGGACATAGGGTTGCCGCCGGTGCTCGCTAATGGCGATGCTTGGGTGAAGCGCGGCTCGGACCGCGTCGGTCACGGTGTAGACCGCATGACGCTGGGCGCCGCGGTTTTCATGATCGACGAAGAACCCCTGGTAGTGCCGCGTGATCAGCCCGGCCCTCACCAGCTCCGACACCGCCCGGCTGATTGCCGTCATGCCGGTTTCGCGGACACGCTCACTGACTTCCGCCTCGACCAGGCGGTCGGCCTCGGCCGGATCACCTGGAAACTCTCCCCGGCCGACGAGCGCAGCTCGAACCTTGTCGGCGGTCGCGCGGCGCTGATGATGACGCGCGCCGCTGGGTGCGATCGTCGCGGCCAGCCATTCGCGGATCGGCACAAGCGCTTCGCCTTCGCGAACGAGCGGTCCCGCCTGCCCGTTGGCCCGCGCAACCCGCGCGATCAGATCAAGCACCATGAAGGTATAGCGCGGCCGCGCGGAGTGCTCGGCGATGATGCGTACGATATCGGGCATGCCCGTCGTTCGCTGGGGCGTCGCCGCGAAGAGGTCCTGCTGGATCATGGAACGAATCAAGCACAAAGCTGGACTCTTGTGAATCCCCCAAAATGCTCATGGAGACGCGAGACGGCACTTTTGCCATCCGTGTCACTTCACCCCTCCTCATCATTTTTCTCGTCTTCACACCATGCTAGACCCGCCCCATGAGCAAAGATGAATCAGACCCCGATCTTATCGGAGAGGATCCCCGATTGGATGGCCTGAAGGATCGCCTCGAGGCGGCGCATTCGGCCGAAGAGGAACGAACCCGCCCTGCCTCTACAGGTGCCGATGCCAGCTATAGCCTCGGCAATCGCGTGCTGGCGGAACTACTCGGCGGCGTTGCCGGCGGTGCCTTGCTTGGCTGGATCATCGACAGGTTTGCCGGCACCGGTCCCTGGGGCCTGCTCATCGTGATGGCCCTCGGCATCGTCGTGGCCTTCGTCAACATCATCCGCATATCCAACCGCAAGCCAGACGGATCGTAACGTTTGCCATCTACGTCACTTTACCCGGCGTGAGGTAAAGTGACACAGTTGGCACTAAGGCAATGGCAAACTGTCGGAGACCAGCGTGGCTGATTTCAGTCTCAAACATTACGAGCTGCGCACGACGGATGAATATCGTGCGGCTAGCCGGGCGACCTGCATCGATCGCATTCTCGCGCACCGGCAGATGGCGCGCCGCTATGCCGAAAAGGCTCGAAAGGTGCGCGAGGCAGGCGGAGCCGCGCGGTTTCGCGCACGCGCCATTTCAGGCCTCAGGATCGCGAAACGCTGACATTGCGGATGACGGAGAGCAAACAGGGAATTGATATCGAAGATCTGCGCGGGCTCGACATTCACCTTCACGGGCTGGATCGCGCCGACGCGCCTTATACGCTCTATTATGACGAGACGAACAACATCCGCCGTTTGCACGTCACGGCCGATGGGTTGAACGTCGATAATCCGGGATGCTTTGTCCTCGCCGGCGTTGCCCATAGCGGTCCTCGCAAACCCATCGACATCGCCCCTCTACGCGCGGCTCTCAAACTACAGCCCACCACCAAGGAGATGAAGCTCGCGCACATCGGCAAGGGCGACTTTCTCGACCTGCTGGGCTCACGGCGTCTGGGGGACCTCCTCGACTGGATCGCGGCCAACGGGCTATTCCTCCACTACCAGTGCCTGGACGTAATCTACTGGTCGCTCGTCGACATTGTAGACGCCGCACTTATCGCGGGCGATCGTGAAGAACTGATGCTGGTCGCACCGGCTCTCAAGGATATGCTCAACCTTGCCCTGCGCCGGGACCTCGAGGCGACCACGGACCTGTTCCGGCTCTTCAACTATCCCGCGCTCGATCCTCGCGATGGCCCGCAATTCTATCATGTCGTGCTGCAGATGGTCGAAGAGGAAGCAGATCACCTTCATCCCTTCTATGGGAGGCTTCTTGCCCAGGCTCTCGAGGACGCCATTCAGGGTGAGAGCTTTCCGTTCATCGAAGGTGACGATGAGGATCGGCATATCCTGATCGAGGGGTTCGACATCTTCTTCCGCCACAGGATCGCACTGCTGCGCAACTCGACGCATGTTCTCGACCTCGAGGAAGTCGTCCGCCGCCAGTTGCTGGCCGATCCCCTCATGCGTGACGGCGTGCCAGTCGACAGCTTCAGGTTCGTGGACTCGCAGGACGAACCGCTGATCCAGGTCAGCGACGTCGTCGCGGGTCTGTTGGGCAAGTTCTTCTCCTATGTCGTCAGCACCGAAATCGACGTCGTTCGAGCTGATCGCGCGGCGCTCAGCGACCTTCAGACTGAAAATCTGGCAAAGCTCGCACGTCTGTTTGATCAGGCGACCGATGAAAACGAAGCATTCGCCCATCGTGTGATGAGCCTGTCGGACACCCACAAGGCAGACATTTTCATGCAGACGTAGCACACCGATGGCGCAGGTCGGTCCAGGCGGCTATGCAGTGAGCAATTTCAACTGAAATGAGGACTATCCGAATGAACAATAGTGAGCTTGCTGAAACCCTCGCCGGCCAGACGGGCACGACCAAGGCGGATGCCCGCAAGGCGGTCGATCTCGTTTTCGCGGCGATCGCGGATGCGGCGGCCAAGGGCGAGGAAGTAAGCCTCAACGGCTTCGGAAAATTCAAGGTGAAAGACGTGCCTGCCCGCGAAGGCCGCAACCCGGCCAATGGCGAGACCATCAAGATCGCCGCTTCCCGGAAACTTACCTTCACTGTGGCGAAAGCCGTCAAGGACAAGCTCAACGGCTAGTCGAGATTGACGCCTCGAGCCCCCTGAGGACCGAGGCGTCGCCCCCTTCCCTGCCTTGATGGTCGCCCCGGCACGAAATGAGCGATAACGACGAACTGACTGCGCTCATTCGCGAAACATTCTCGCGCATCTGGCCAAGTAGCGATCCCGACATCGCGAACTATCTGACGCCAATGGTCGCGAGGTTCGCGCGGTCGGATTGCCGCGACCGCCATTTCCTTGTCGAGTTCCAGCGCGGCGATCTCGGCAAGCTGGCGAGCCGGATCTGGGAAGCGATGCTCTATGGCCGCTTTCAGGACCTCGGCTGGAACATGGCCAGCGAGGACAAGGGGCCAGACTTCCTGATCGATGATCAGGTCTATATCGAAGCGGTCGCCGCGCAGCCGGGCGACGCCGCCAAGGGCGGCTTGCCGCAGGAGTGGCAGGATGGCGGCGCCAACGGCGCCGGTATGGTTCCCACCGATCAGATGCTCCTGCGCTGGACGTCTGTCATCAAAGCCAAGCGTGATGGTTATCTCAAATGTCTGGAGCAGGAGGCAGTCGATCCGAAACTCCCGTTCGTGATCGCGGTGAACACCTGCCGGCTTGGCGGCGATACCCTCGGCATTGGCGGCGTCCCGCTCGCGGCTATGGCTGTACTTCCCTTCGGCAGCCCGCAGGCCCATGTCGACGTGCAGACAGGTCAGCCGCTCGGTGGCTGGCAGCTCTCATGGCAAGACACCGTGCTCAAGGCCAACGGCGAAGAGATTCCCACCGACAACTTCCTCCAGGAGGACTATCGCTGCGTCAGCGCAATCGTCGGCTGCTCCGGTTTCTATGCCTTTCCCGATGACCGCGACAAATTCTGTGGCCAACCGCCATATTACGTCATTCACAATCCACTCGCCGCCAATCCCCTCCCCCGGCCTTGGCTCCCCGGCGCGATTGAATACGCCGTCACTGCCCATGACACGCACCGCCTTCAATTGGACCAACTGCCGGCCTAGCTGCGCCCTGTTCACGACCGAGATGGATTGGTTACGAAAGCGCCGCTTCCAGCGCTGCCAGACCGGCCTGATGCCTCTTGGGCTGCGCGTCTCTGAACCTAAGGATATTCATCAATTTGAACTGCGGCGCTGGAAGCTCACGGACAGCGGGCAGCGGGAAGCTTTCCCACTCCGGATCCCCAGCTTCGAAGCTCCTGAGAAACTGTCGATCGTCGGCATCGAGCGAGGCATGAATCGTCTGCACAAGGCGATCGAGCGTTTCGACATGATCCTCATAGGTGAATGGCTCGAAGGGCATTCCTTCGAACTGAGCCTTGAACGTAGCGCTTTGATCCTTTCGGCTCGGGCTGACCAGCTCAGCGACCGGGCGCCCGTGGCTTACCAGCGCTCCGACGAAGCCGTGACGAACCTCGTCGACCAGCCCTTCTGCGTCCAGCAGGCGCTTCACGTCGAACAGATCGCGCGGATGCTGCCGGTCCAGCGCGGCACAAATCTTTCCGCCGAAAAGCTCACCGTGCGAGAGGCATCGCGCCTCGACGAACGCCTCAAACCTCTCCTGCACCTGGTCCGAACATGGCAAGTCGCGGAGGGGAAGGAGATGGCCGCGCAGGGTGGGATTAACCTCCACCTTGATCTGGGTCTTGCCGCGCTGGCAGTTGAGCTTGACCTCCATCCCTTCCTGGCCCTGGCGTGTCTGGGTCACGCGGGTCGGTGGCAGGCGGCGTTCGATGTCCGCCTTGATCCGGGCGAGAGCCTCACTGATCTCGCGCAAGGATTGGGCCCGGTCGTGGATCGGTAGGTAGGTCAGATCGATGTCGACCGAGAGGCGTGGAAGATCCCATTCGAACAGGTTGATCGCGGTGCCGCCCTTCAGCGCGAAGACGGGCTCGGCCATGACCAGCGGCAGGACGTCCAGCAGGAGCCGGACCTGATCGCGATATTGCTCAGTTGCCACCCGAAACGAGCTCCTTGGGCAAGAGCAGTCGGTATTTCGGGACATAGCGCCCCATTTTCGCAAGGCTGCGATCACCCGAACCCAGGTCTATCTGCTCCACCTTCAGATGGCGCATGACGGCGAGTTCCGCTCGCTCCGCAAGATAGAGGAACAGCCGCCGGACCTTCACCGACGCGCAGGCCTCGAGCAGCGATTGCATGAGCTTGGGGCGAAGCGACGTCATGCCTTCGACGATCTGGCCGGCCTCGACGAGATCGAATTCCTTGGGCGCAAGGTGCAGCAGCTCCAGGATGGCCCGTTCGGGCGTCGCCGTGGTCAGTGGATAGCCTTCCGGACTTCGCTGCTCGGTGAGGCCGAGGTCATTCGGCAGGAGCTTGCTTTGCATGTGCCGAACTTCTTCCCCCCAATGCGTCTGGAACCAGGCCGGCAGGACGATGTCATCGGTCGTGCAATTCTCCGCAAAAGTGGGCTTTGAAAATTCCCTAGTTGGTGGCCCTTTCATCTCATTCTGCCGGGGCTAGCCCCGGCAGAATGAGATGAGCCGACATTGTCCTCATCTCCTTTGCAGACGCGGAGACGGGGCCGATGATCCGACTTGGAGAATTGATGATGATCCTCGAACTACATCGGCAGGGTGTATCGATATCCGCCATTGCCCGACGCACTGGTCGCGATCCCAAGACCATCCGAAAATATATCGAACGGGGCATCGAGGCCCCGGTTTACGGCCCTCGCATGCTGGGTCGACCGAACAAACTGGCACCCTATCTGGAATTTTTGCGTGAGCGAGTGACGGCCTTTCCCGATCTGACTGCGGCGCGCCTGACGCGGGAAATCCGTGAGCTGGGATATATGGGCGCCTATACCGCGGTAAAGCGGTTCCTGGCAGCGATCCGGCCGGAAAACGGGCCTAAGCCCTTTGAGGTTCGGTTCGAGACGCCGCCTGGCGTGCAGGCACAGGTCGACTTTGCCCGGTTCGTCGTCGAATTTACCGATGAGCCCGGCGTCAGCCGGATCGTCTGGCTGTTCAGCCTGGTGCTGGGACATTCGCGCTTCCTGTTTGCGCGCTACGTCATGCATCAGGATCTCCAAAGCCTGTTGCGCTGTCATATGCAGGCCTTTGAAGCGCTCGGCGGCGTCCCGATCGAGATCCTCTACGATCGCATGAAAACCGCTGTGACCGGGGAAGATGATCAGGGCCACATCATCTACAATCGATCATTGCTGGCTCTGGCCGGGCATTATCGCTTCGTGCCGCGCGCCTGCCGTCCCTATCGGGCCAAGACCAAGGGAAAGGTCGAGCGGCCATTCAGCTATATCCGCAAGGACTTCTTCCTGGGCCGGAGCTTCCGCAATCTGGACGATCTCAATGTCCAGCTGATCGACTGGCTCGATACCGTCGCCAACGTCCGTGTCCACGGCACGACGCAGCGGATTATTGCTGAAGCCTTCGCCGCCGAGCAGCCTGAGTTGCAGCTGCTCCCGGCCGGCCGCTTTGACGCTGTTCTGAAGCTGGAGCGCCGCGTCAGCCACGATGGGATGGTCTCGGTCGGCGGCAATTACTACAGCGTTCCCGATCGCACCCGGCGCGTCGTCGAAATCCAGCAGTTGCCCGACAAGATCCGGATCGTAGACCTGGGCCAGGTCATTGCCGAGCACCCGGTTCTTGAGGGGCGCCGGCAGTACAGGATCGATCCTGCGCACCGGACAGGCAGCAGCGGCGCCAAGCGCCGTATCCATGGCAAAGAGGTAATCGCCATCGGTCGTGTAGGCGAGCATGTCACCGTGCGCTCCCTGGCCATCTATCAAGCGATCGGCAGCCAACTGGCGCGGGGAGAACGGCCATGAACCATGGGGGTGCCGCATCCCGCGTCGATAATATCCGCCGCAGCCTGGTCCATCTCAAAATGCCACGCGCCCTGGAGATGCTCGACGCCACCCTGCGCGGCATAGAGCAGGGCAAAATCGATGGCATCGAGGCCATCGACATATTGCTGAACGAAGAACTGTCGCTCCGGGAGAACCGCAGGATCAAGGCAGCCCTGCGCATGGCAAGGCTGCCGATCATCAAGACGCTGGACGGATATGACTTCTCCTTCCAGCCATCTCTCGACCGGAACCGCATCCTGGCGCTCGCTGGCCTGGATTTTATCAACCGGGCCGAGGTGGTGCATCTGCTGGGTCCGCCCGGTACCGGGAAAAGCCATATCGCCACGGCCCTTGCTGTCGAGGCCGTGAAGGCGGGCAAGAGCGTCTACTTTATCCCGCTCGCCGATCTGATCGCTTCACTGACCAAGGCTGAACGCGAGGGCACGCTGCGCGAGAGGATCCGCTTCCTATGCCGATCCTCCCTGCTCGTCGTCGATGAGATCGGGTATCTTCCCGTCACGCCTGGGGGCGGCAATCTCTTCTTCCAGCTCGTCAACGCCCGATATGAAAAGGGTGCCATGATCCTGACGTCAAACCGCGGCTTCGCCGAATGGGGTGATGTCTTTGGCGATCCGGTGGTGGCCACCGCGCTGCTCGACCGCCTTCTTCACCACGCTGTGGTCATCCAGATCGAGGGCTCCAGCTATCGCATGCGGCAGCACGCCGACCTGCTGCCCGAGCATGCGCGTGCTGCACCGTCCATCAACCCACCGCCCTTGCCGAAACGGCGCGGCCGCCCGCCAGCAAAGGAAAAGCCCGATCTCCATCACGGCTGATCACCGACACAAACCCTCCCGCCAAACTAGGGAATTTTAGATGCCCACTTTTGCGGAATCTTCGGTGCCCGTTGACAGACGACATGCAGCGGAGAGAAGAGATAGGCCTTGCTCTCTCCGAAGCGCAGATAGTGGCTGTTCCCCGTCATCTCGAGGCCCGTCAGGGCGCCTACATGAACCGGCAGCTTGAGCTGCGATTGAACGCTGTATAGCGCGCCTTGCCAGGTCACGGTTTCCATGGGGCGCTTGAAAGCTCCGCGGCCAAGCGAGACCAGCCATTGTGAGGCGGTATAGTTCTGCAGATCCTGCGCCGTCAGCCCAAGCGCCTTGAGATGCGGGCTGGTCGCCACGGTGTGCGGCTCCCAAGCGTCGAGCAACGACTTCAATTTATCGGTTCGACCTACCTTCATGGTCTATCTTTGGCATAAATTCCAAGGTTCCTCAATCCCTCGGAATTTCATGAACTAATATGTCAGAGATATATTTGGGACATATAATTCAAGATATCGGACGCCCTCTGTCCCGAGACGATGGCCTCACAGCGAAGCCCACGGTCATGGATCTATAGCGAGGTTACGGCAGTCTATGGCTTTTTCATAAACTCGCCAATCTCCCAATAATCCCCTGCAATCCGTTGCGAACAAAGCTCGAACCGGCTATTCTCCGCTGCCAGGAGATGGCCATGCGCATCCTCAAATTTGATCTCAACACATACAACCAGACTAAAGACCTCCCGGGAGGCCCCGTCTTTGGTGTCGTTGAAGAGGAACTGGCTGACATCGAGATGTTCACCGATCAGCACGGCAATCCTACTCGCGGAGGAATGATCGGCTACGCGCTTGCGTATCTTCTGATGGCCGGCTTCGTTGGAGCGATTTTCTACCTCCTCTAAGCTTTATTCGCGAAGCTTAGGGTCTTGGAAGAACCCACGATCGTGGTCGCGGTTCACTTCCTGCTGGAGATCGGTGGAGCCCTGAACGCGCTGTCCTCGCATTGTCTGCGCAGCAGCCCGATCGCCGCTGAGTTCGGTCTTGCCCGCCTCGATGATCGCGGCGGCGCCCACGTCGCCGCCCCCGCCGGGGCCCGCGGGCAGACGCCCAGGTCCATGTGGCCGGTAAGACCCTCTCACGTCTGCCGCACTTGAGATGCTCGGCCGGCTTACGTCGACGAGGTCCGGATCGTGCAGACGGCCTTCGATCTCGGCCCGAATGCCGTCCTGCTTGTCGTGCATCCAGCGCGTGATCATCTCCTGGCGCACGACCCGCTGCTGGTCGGTCAAGTCGGTCGCCCAAAGCTCCGGCGCATCAAGCCCAGGATTCTCGACCTGCTGGCGTCGATACCATTGAGCGAGATCCTGGCTCAGATTTTCGCTGAGTTGCATGCCATGCGTCTCGGCATAGCTGGCATCACGCGACAACTGCTGGGAAAGCTCCTCAAGGCGGCGGGCCGTTTCCGAATAGGACTTCGCAAGCGCCAGGGAATCTTCAGTGCTAGCCGACGCCGAAGATGTGGCCGATGCCCGGCTGAAGCTGCCGCTGCGCGAATATGTCCCGTCGGACATCGACGCACCGGTTCCGCTTGAATGTTCGTCCCGCACGCCACTTGAGGATGTATTGGCGCTGTCGCTGCCGCGGGTTTCCTCCGTCCCGTAACGGAGCCCATCGATCTGGCTGCCGGATTTGGATACGCTGCCGCCAATCCCCGGCAGTCTTCCCAACGCTCCGCCGCGACCACCTGCCCGCCCCCCATTTTGGTTCCCGCCGACATTTGCAGTGACCGATCCCATGATCTGATCGTTAGTCTGCGCCTGGCGATCATGGCCCTGAGATATTCGCTGGCCTTGCGAGATCGTGTCCCGTTCCTCCTGACCCTGTGTGCTGCTTCCGGTCCGCCGATCGAATTGATCGACGGAGGTGTTCGCCTGCCGTCCGCTGCTGGAATCCCAACCGGAAGACCGTTCAGTCGATGTGCCAAAGGCGCTGCGATTGGCGTGGGTTGCGGTGAGTACCTCGGCCGCAGCATTCTCATAGGCTTGCGCCTGACGGTGCGCTTCGCTGGCCATCTCGCGCCATTCGGCGACCGATCCCGTCGTCATCGTCGGCGTGAAGCCGAGGCGCGAGATCGCACTGGAGGTGTCGAACACCTCCTGACCATTGCCGAACCCGTTGATCATGGCGCCATTGTCCTGGCGCCATCCCACGCTGGGCGCGCCGCCCATATAGCTCGGTGCTGTGGTCCACTGATCGGCTTGGCGCATATTCGACGTCGAGTTCGCCCAGCTCACATTGCCATAGGCATAGTTGCCGGTAGTCTGCTCGAGCGCCGCCGCCTCGGCTGCGTTCTGCGCGGGCGCCAGCATCGACATGGACTGGCCGGCGATCGACATCGCCCCCCGCGCAAGACCGGCCGCCAGGAACGGCACGCTCATGAGCATGAAACCGGCGATCGTCGCTGTCTCGCCGTTGACCGCGCCGATACCGGCATAACTGCCGAGCGTCACCCCTCCCCCGGCCACGCCGTTGGCCGCTGACTCAGCCCTCGTCATGCAGATCATGTGCAGGATCACGTAGAGCGGACCCCATGCCGCCAGATAGAAGAACCCCATGGCATAGCCCTTGAGCGTGCCGACGCCTGTCTGCGGCATGAGGAACAGCGGGAAAATCACAGGAAACATCGCGAAGAAGACGACGGTCAGCACGATGTTCAGGATCGGCACCCAGGCCATCGCCTGCTGCGCGATCGAGTTGTAGGTGTTGCGGGCCTGAATGTCGGCCCTCGTTTGCGCAAAGGTGTCGATTGCCGCGGCGCCGGCCCCGCCGGCCATGCTGTTGCGCGCCTGCATGAAGGCGTTGATGGCCGTGTTCTGGCGCATCGTTTCGGTGAAATTGCTCCCCGATCCGGTAAAGGCCGTGTTCGCGATCGGCACGTCGTGCTTGAGCTTGTCGGCAGCCAGGGCGTTGCTCAGCTTGGGGTAGACCTCCTTGCCCCACAGCGGGGCGTTTGCCTCGATCATCGGCGCCCATTGGGCGTCGAGTGCCTGATAGGCCTGCCGACAGGTGACGATGAAGTTCTGGACGGTGCCATCGCCCTGCCGCTCGAGCCATTCCTGCGAGCGCGCCTCGGACCCCGGCCCGATTGCCGCCCAAAGATCAGGCGCTTTGGCGAGATTGGTGAGCGACTTCTGGTAGAGCATCACATCCCCGAAGACGCAGTTCTTGAAGTGGCTTTCGAGATTGGTCGAGAATTCGGCGTCCCTCACCACGAAATTGCGCGTCGCGTCGAACAGACGCGCACCATAGACCATGCCGTTCGTCGAGTAGTTGAGCTCGCTCGGCATCACGAACACGGTCTCGGCCGTGCGGGTGAGCCAGTCGCCGACCTGGGTGGTGAAGCTCGCCAACACGCCCAGACCCATCGGCACATTGTCGATCGTCGCCGGCGCGAGACTCGGGTTGATACGATCGGTCACCTTGATGCTGACCGTTGGCACCATCAGGCAAAGGTAAATGGCCGTCGCCTGCAAGAACCAATTCATCCACGCCTTGTAGTTGAGCGTGAAGGCGACAACGAGCAGCGAGTAGATCAGGCCCATCACCATCACCACCCGTAGGAGCGAGCGATAGCCCCCTCCCCCGGACCAGGCCGCGACGGCATTGAACACGTTTACGAGATATTCGCCGCCCCCGACCGTGAAGACCTCCAGCATCGCCGCGCTCCCGCCCTAGTTCAGCCCCTGCGCATTCAGCCCGCGCGAGAAATTGAGCGCGGAGGCCATGCCCGGCGTCATCGAGTTCTGCAGGGTGGACTCGAGCATGATGCTGCGGTTGATGATCTGCATCGTCACCTGCAGCTTGTTGTTCAGCCGCACATCGCGCTGGCTGAACTTCGCGCGCGTGGCCGCGATCTGCTGTTTCCACTGCGTCGCGGTTTCCTGGTCGAAGGTCTGGTAGTGGACCTTCGCCTGCTCGACCCGGTCCAGCATATTGTCGAGCATGGCGGACAGGAGATCGACCGCGACGATCTCGGACAGCGTCTGGATCTCGCCGTCGGTCAGCGCATAATGCGCATAGGCCTGCACGGCGAGGATTTTGTAGATCGGCACCGTCGCCAGATTCAGCAGCTGCTTTTCGGCCGCGTTGAGCGGCGTGTCGGAGCGGATCTTGTCGCTCATCGACTTGATCATCGTCGCAATGCGCGGGCGCAACGCCGAGGACGCAGGGACCGACAGCGTCTGCTCGCCGACGTCGTAGCAATTCTCGTCGTTGCATTTGAGCATCTTGACCGGCGGCGCGTCCGCCGTCCCGTCGAGCAGCGCCGTCACCACCGCCTCTTCGGCCGGACCGAACATCACGACCTTGCCGCCGACGCTCGGATCGGTCGAAGGCGTGGTCACGACCGTGCCCACCAGTGTCATCACATATTCGGAGAAGGACTGATCGAACGCCCCAAACTTGGCCGATTTTCTGAGCGCCTCCCAGGTGTAGTTGTGCGGCTCACCGACCAGCTGATCCTTCATCGATGCGTCGGTATTGCCCGCGATGGTGGAATCGCGCCGGTTGCCGTTATTGCAGCCTTGGCGGGAGGCGGCCCAGTCGGAGAACACGCCCTGGCTGTTGCCCACGGCCTCGCAGATCGTCGCCCGCGTCGAATCCATCTGCGGCCAGATTCCGCCGACCAGAGCCTGCGCGGTCTCGCAGCTAGAGATATTCATCTGGTTCAGAAGCTGCGCCTTCTGGCTGAACTCATCCATCACCTTCCCGATCTCCGGCGAAACGGAATCGATCGCGAGCTTGAACGCGAACCCGAGAGCATTGTTGGCCGTCGCTTTGAGCATAGCCACGATTTCGGAGGCGTTGATGAACGAGAAGCTGCCCGAGAAGAGGTCGATGCCCCCGCAGCCGGCCCGGGCGCTGGGAAGCTGGAGATTGAACGGTTGCACGCTCTTCTGCGGGAAACGCGTCCAGACATTGCCGAGCGAATAGTAGCCTGCCGACTGCCCCTGATAGGCCGACGGACCCGTGACATTGGCAGCGCCGCCCGCGTCCGAGAAGAAATTGTTCATCTCGGAGGCGACATCGGCGCGCGCCACGCCAACAATCGCGAAATTGAGCGCGGCGACCATCGCCATGGAGGCGCCCGCTGAGCGGAAGAAGCGGCGCGCACGCCCTTTGCCACGATGCTGTGCCATCAGTAATCGCTCCCAACCTTGGTGTTCGTGAGCGTGAAGATCCGGTCCATGATCTCATCCGCACTGAGAATGCCGTAGCCGATCGGAATCGTGCGCTTCGTCACGGTATCGAACAGGACGAGCGCCGGCGTTTCGTTGCCCGGCACACCCATCCGGGCGCGCTGCCCAGAGTCGACGACATAATTCGGGAATTCCCGGCTCGGCCCGCCGTCCATCGACACCGCCATCACCGCCATGCGATGGCTGTCGGTCACCGAGCGCAGGATCGGCGCGAACAGCTCGCAGGCGCCGCAGCTCTGAGCGTAGAAATAGAACAGCCCGTAACGCTGACCCAGATTGGTGAGGACCGCGTCACGATCGGCCTTCCGGTTATCGAGCCAGGCGCGCTTGCCGACCGTCGAGACCGGCCTTTGCAGCGTGTAGTCGATGTCGGGATTCTGCCACAGCGCGCGCTGCCAGACGTCGGAGAAGGTCGACGCCCGGTCGAGCTGCTCGCGCTGGAAGCGGACATAAGCGATGACATTCTCCTCCGACGGTTCAAGGATCGCCTTCGCCTTCAGTTCGTCGAGATGCTTGGTGATCGCCGCCATGCGGTCGACGGCGCTCTGCTGTGGCGGTGCAGCCGGCGCTTCCCGCGGCACGGCTTTCGGCTTGTCGCAATAGAACCATTGGCCGAGTTTTCGCTCGCCGCAGTAGAAGTCGTCAGGCCGGCTCTGCTCGATCGTATCGGACGGCGGCGACGCGTCCTGCGCCATGAGCGGCGACGCCAGGCCAACGCCCAGGGCGACCAGCATCGAGAGTCTAGCGATCATCGACATCGCTCATCGTCCTTTCAGCGGCTGAGGCAGAATGCGCGGAAGAATGGGTAGGTGGTGTGGAGGCTGGCCCGCCGTCCCAGGCCGAGAAGTGGACGCAGCAATCGGCCACGCTGGCTATAGGGGTGCCGCAGCGATGGGGTTGCGCCGCTGCCGGGGTCGGCACCGTGAGCGATGCAAGAAGGGCGGGCAGCTCGATGATGAAGAACGGCATGGTCCTATGTCCTTGGGCAGGTGCTGCGGCTCGGCGGCAAGGAGATGGTTTCGCCCATCTCACTTGCCGTGAAGGTCGTAGTAATTCTGAATTTTCTGCTGGATTTCGGTCATGGTCTGGACTTCATCAGGCAGCTTGGCCGCATCCATGAAGTCCGCGTAGACCTCGGTGAAATCCATCACCGACAGGTCGAGACGGGAAAACTCATCGATCGTGAAGCCGAGGCATTGCTCCTTCTTGGCGGAGCCCCATGACTTGCCCAGTTGAGGGCGGCCCTGCTCCTGAAGAACCCGGCTGAGCTTGCTTTCGAAACAGCAATAGGCCGTTCGCCTCGTGCTGCAGATGCCGAGGAAGCTCGACGAGCAATAGGTGCCGAGATTGTGGCAGAGGCCCATGCGGTCCTTGATGTCGAGCTTCATCTCGTCCTGTGAGCAGGCGAACAAGGTCAGGAAGGGCGTCGCCAGCGCGGCGATCGCGGCCGGTCCTCCCGCCAGCGCCGCGGCACCGGCACCGACGGTGAGAAGACCCGACGTCTTGCCCGCGCAGCAGTTGATCAGACCGAAGACCGGCTTGTGGCAGGTCTCGCGGCTGCCCTTGAAGACCGTGAAATTGGTCTCATCGAACTCCTTGCCGGCCTGGTCGATCGAATGGAGAGCAACCAGCGCATCCTTGAACTCGGTGGACGCCTCTCGAACGATCGGTTCACAGTCACCGTTGATGCAGTAGACGTCGTCGCCACAGATATATTGGGGCGCATCGCTCGGGCCGCCTGACGGCGTCGGGCATTTGTAGACCCGGTTCTCGACCTTGCAGGGACCCCCGTCGGGTTCCTCGTCCAGGCATTCGGTCCGAAGGTACGTGCAGCTGCCGTTTGCCTCGAGGTCGCCGCAGTCGTTGGCCGATGAAATGCGATGACACTGATAGGTGCGCTCCCATGCCCAGCAGGGCTGGGTGACGGGAACGCCATTGACGATCCTGGTCACCGGATCGCTGGAAGTGCAGACCTCGGTCTCGAGCGTGCAGTTCGCGTCGGCAGCATTCGCGGCACACAGACCTTCGTTGCGCGTCACCACCGGCACCGCCGGCTCGTCCTGCTTGGTCAGCCAATAATTGCCGGTCGAGAGCACATAGCCTGGATGGTATTCGCCCGGCGTGATCCCCTGGGCCTCCGCCGTACATTTGACCTCGACGGCGGTATGGCCAAGGCTCTTGCAGTTGGGCGCCGCAGTGTACCCATAGGCGCTCATATTGTCGCAATAGTCGATGACCCGGCTTTCCCAGCAAACGCCCGATGCAATCTCGTCGTCGAACGCGGCGCGCGCGGGATAAGGGCCACCATCGGTCGGCAGGAAGCTCAACCGGCCCGTATAATAGGTGTAGACTGTCCGCGGCTCGGCACGAACATCGAGGGTGACGTTGCAGGTTCGCGCCTCCGTCGTGACCTTGCTGCCGGCGTTGCAGCTCGCCTCGTAATATCCCGCGCTGCCGGTCGCGGGCGGCAAGGGCACGCAGGTGCCTTTGGTTCCTCCCATCGACTCGCCGGCGAGATAGGTCGATGGGTCATTCTCCACCGAAGTCGCGCGGGCCGTCGTCGAGAGGATCTCGGAATTGCTGAAGGTCGCTCGGGTGCGATCGGCGTCGGTGGTGATGCGATATTGCTCGTTCGACGACTTGGCCGACTGGGCCGCCGCTTCCAGCCTCTCCGGATCGTCGAAATAGGAGCCCTCCGGCAGGTTCGTGCCCGAATAGCCCGGCACGGCGGCCGCCTGTGCATCGTTCGAAGGCACCAGCGTGGAGTCGTTCCGCTTCTCGGTGCCGAGCGCCTTGCCTTGCTGCCGTGCCTCATCGAGTGTCATCTGCCCCAATGCCGGCGATCCCATCGCCAGCGCCATGAACAGCACAGAAGAGGCAAGAGCGCGCCTCACGGGGCAGTCTTGCGCATGTTGGAAAGGCCGACAGCCGCGATCCGCGCACCGGGACCATTGCCGTCGGCGAACTGCTCGAGCGCATATTCGACCGAGACGTTGCCGACGAGCCGGTCATAAGGCGGCACCTTCGTCTGGCAGGAAAATCCGGCGCACAGGTCGAAATCGGACGAGACCGCGACATAGGTCGGCACGGCCTGTACGTCGAACGCGCGGAAGAGGCGCGGATCGATGCCGACATTGGCGAAATCGTCCTGCCGGTCGACGATCTTGCCGAGGCTCGTGGCGAACTCCTTCATCGAATTGTTCGGGAATCCGCGGAAGACAACCACGCCGCCGGCCTTGGCGGTATCGGCGATCAGCTTCTTCAAAGACTGGGGCGGCATCGAGAGGCTGGCAAAGACGATGAGCTGGGGCGCCTCGCCCTTGCCCGCTGTCGCGTTCGAGGCAGCGCCGGCGACGATCTCATCGAAGTCGACGGGCCCGGCCGGACCCTTGGGCAGTTCGCTCTTCGCGACCCGCTGCATGTTCGCCATTCCGCCGTCGCGAGACTGCGCCGCATCCTCGCGGAAGGCATCGCCCCGGTCCTTCACCTGGTTGACGAAGGCCTCGGCATCGGCCTGGAGATCGGCCGAGCGCTGCTTGATCGCCTGAATGTCGATCCCGTCGACGTTCTGCGCCAACAGCGCCGACATGCCGGCTATGGTGAGAATGGCGGCCGGAACCCAGAGATAGGTGCGCATCGTTCCTCCTAAAGGACGCAGCAGTTGCGCTTGCGCCAGACAAGGTAGCCCATGTCCTCGCCGCCGGCGGGATAGGCGCGGCCTGCGTCAGGCGGCATGGTGGATGCCCCGATCGCGGAGCAGGCGAAGCGGCCACTCACCGTCGGGATCGGGTTGACCATCTGGAAGCGGTACTGCTGCTTCCGCATGATCGGCATCAGGTACTTCTTGCAGAGCCCGGCCGAGCCCATCGTGCCCCAGGCCAGCGCCTCGCGGTGCATCTTGTAGGCGAAGCGCGACAGCGCGAGCCGCGAGGACTGCACATGACCGATCGAAGACGGGACGTTGCCGTTCAGCGGATACATGCTGCCCTGGCAGCCCGCGCACCAGAACAGCGGGTCGAGTGGGAGATGGACGGTGCCGGCGATGCAGTCGCCGGCGCAGGCGACCTGCGCGATCGGATTGGCGAAGACGATCGCCTCCGGGTTGATCAGCGCCGTCAGCGAGTCGTCCTGCCAGAGCGGATCGATCTCGGTCATATAGGCGATGTCGAAGCTCGCCTGCTCGAAGCAGACGAAGTCGGTGAGTATCTCCATCCAGTAGAGCAGCGGGTAGACATACCAGTGGACGTGCCACTTCGCGGTACTCTGGGATCGGCCGCCGACCATGGAGGGGCCCGTCAAATAGCCCTGTCCGATGTCGAAACCCGGCGCGATGCGCATGCCGCCCAGGTTCGGGAAACACCAGGGCTTCATCGTGACGTCGGCGAGGCGCGCGGGCTCCCAGAAGCCGACCGCAATCCCGATCCGCGGAATGGGACTGCCGCACAGGCAGATGGGCGACGCCGGATTGGAGGTATCGGGCCGGCTGCTCGGCCAGATCTTGAGGCCGCCCACCGACAGCGGAAACAGGCAGGACCAGCACACATCGGTGATCGGATTAACGAATTTCCCGTGACAGGTCGGTCCGGCCGCCTCGGCGCTCGGCGCGAGGACGAAGGCCGCGATCATCATCACGAAGAGCCGCACAGCGGATCGAACGGCGCGCATCACTGATCCTCCCCGGCAGCGTCGAGAAAAGCGGAGTCGGCGCGGTGCTTGCGCGCGAGGTAGAGCGCGGTGGTCAACACCGCCGCGATGAGCAGCGCGGCGATCGCGCAGGGCGCCGCCCGGCCGATCAGGCGCAGCAAGGGCTGCAGGGCAAGGACGCTGACGCCCAACAGGAGGCAGAGAAGCTGCCAGATCCGTCGCAGCCGCCGAAGATCGGCCGTCTCAGGCGCCGCCATCGGCGTGCGGAGCATGTCGAGCCACAGCGGCATCAGCTGGGGCCTCCCGTCCTGAGGACGACCTCTGTGACCTTCATCACCTTGCCAGCTTGGGCAACGACCGCAGGCGTGTGCTCGATGCCGAAGCGCGAGGTGAGCTTGCCTTCCTGGTCGAAGTAGAAGCGCCGTTTCTTCGCGGTCATCTGCTCGATCGGCGAGCCATTCACAAAGATGATCTTGGCCTTGATGTCGGAATAGCGGGCCGTGGCCCAGGAAAGCTGGTCGGCGTCGTCGCCGTCGATGAAGACCAGGTCCTGCCGGATCGTGACGAGATCGAGCGGGTTGATCCGCTGGCCCTTGGCGGCGATCAGATTGCCCTTCTGGTCGCGAATGTCGCGTTCCATCGTGATCGAGGGATCGAAGTCCCAGCTTCGGGCGGTGCGCGCGGGCGTGATGCCCGACACGGGATCGGGCCGCCGGACCTTGGCCTCGACGCGCTTGGCAAACATCTCGTTCGTGCGCGCGAGCTCGCCGCTCGCCTCCGCGCGCTTCAGGCGGTTCTCGATCGTCGAGAGCAGATCAGGCTCGATCACCGGGAAGGTCTGCGCCGCCTGGCCGTAATCCTTCGCTTCCGATCGCATCGGGCCTATGACGACGAGCGCTCCGACCGTCGCGGCGACGGCGAGGCCGCCTGTAACGAGCATCCTCATAGGATGGGCTCCCCGGTTCCGATGACCTGGCGCGCGCAGACGAAGCCGATCTCGGCATAGCGGCTGTCAAAGCCATCCTTGTGCGGCGTCGCCGCGAAATAGCATCCCGGTGGCACGACCCCGGTCGCGCCCGGGGTCAGCGGCTCGCCGAACCGCGTGAGCGGCTTCATCCGCGCAACCGTGCGGCCGTTCACGGCGACCTCGCTACCGGCATGGCTGATAGTGTCGCCCGGCATGCCGTAGACGATCTTGCCGAACATCCGGGGCTTCGCGCCGAAATGGCGGCGCAGAAGCGCGCTCTGCGGCGGGTCGAAGAACAGATAGTCGCCGCGCGCCGGCAGCTTGTGGCGCTGAATCAGGAAGGCCCAGTTCGGCAGCGAGTCCGTCGTATTGATCAGCAGGAGATGGTCGCTGCGCCACTCGGCGATCGCGCTCAGGACGATGCTGCCCGCGACGAAAAGGCCGAAGAGCTGCCACAGCCGCATCCGCGGCCGCCAGGCTGGAGCCGGCGCGGCAGCGGGTTTACTGGCCGCCGCTGCCATCGGGACCTCCGAAGGTGGACACCTGCGCCGCCGGCGGGGCATATTGCGGCGCAGCCTGCTGTTGCATGGGCCCGGTTTGCATGCCCTGCGCCGCCAGCATCGGATCGATCGGCACAGAAGCCCCCGGCAACTGCCCGGCGATCTGTGCCTGGGGAACGACTTGCGGCTGAGCGGCCGCCATTGCCTGCTGTTCGAGCTGCTGGAGCTCCTCGGCCGACGCCTGACGAGGCCGTGGCACGCCCGAAGCATAGACCGCATTCTTCAGGCTGTCGGTGATGTCCGGCACGTTCTTCGTCAGCACGGCCTCCCCGACGAGGACGATCTGGCCGCCGGCGCTGCGCCTTTGCAGTTCCTTGTCGAGCGACGCCATGAAGGTGCGCATCTCGGCTTCGACCTGCGCCGGTGGCGATGCCGAGCGCGCCAGGGCCTGCACATATTCGCCGACAATCGATGACAGACGGGCCGAGACGATATGATCCTGCTTCGGCGTGACGAGCGTCTTCGTCACCCACATGCCCCAGATGGCTGCAGCCAGGAGGATCAGTCCGCCAAGGATTTGCATCCGGCTATAGCCGGCGAAGTAAGTCCGTCGTGGCGCCCTTGCCGGCTCGAGAGGGGCCGCCGGCGGCGCGGGAAGATCGAGTTCGGGTTGCTCAGCCATGGCGGGGATCTCCCTGCGTCCGGGCCGGGGGCATGATCCTGCCGCGCCGCAGGACGATGAGCCCTGCAGAGAGGATGACATGGGCCACGGCGAAGACTGTCTTGAAGGACGCGACGCGGGGCGGCGTCGCGATGACGTAGCGGGTGGTCAGGTTGTTGAGCTGGTTCATCAGCCCGTCGAGCGAGAAGCCGCCGAGCGCGAGAAAGAACAGAGCGAAGAGACCCCAGGTCATCAGCAGGGTCGAGGCCAGGAATCCCGCAAAATGTAGTCCAAAGTAAAGCAGGGCGCGCGTGTCGACCCAGGGATGGCTGCGCGTCCTGACCTTAGTCTGTGGGCTCTTGGTGGCCATTGCTCACTCCGCCGCCTGCGCGAGCTCGGCATCGCCGTGCGAGGCCCATTTCTCGGGATTGTCGGGGAAGGCGATCCGCTCGATCGCCTCGTCCATGCTGAGGCCCTGCGCGACCAGATCCTCGATCGCGGCGTAGACGGCGGGACTGGACGAATAGACCGTGGCCGAGAAGGGATCGAGCACCAGACGCCCGACGGCCAGCGTCTCGGGGCCCTTGATCAGGATATCCGAATATTCGCGGCCGTTGATCTTGAGCGAGCGCAGCAGCGCGTCGGTGTAATCGTCCATCTCGAAGCGGTCGTGCTTCTTGAAATCCGCGATCGTCTCCGGCTTTTGCTGGAGGATCACGAACCAATCGGAATTCTCGAGCGCGGCAACGGAGCCGGCCGATTTGTAATAGTCGTTGAGCGACTGGGTCGCCGTCACCAGCGAGGCGCCATATTTGCGGCAGGTGCGCGCATAGGT
>DDFY01000001.1:4018-4272 GCA_002337385.1 Erythrobacter sp. UBA1916 | reverse complement strand
TTGCGGCAGGTGCGCGCATAGGTTTCGATGAAGTCGGCCATCGCGCCGCCGCGCAGCATCTGCCACGCTTCGTCGAGCAGCAGCGCCTTGGGGATCGAACGATCGATCTTGCGCATCATCTGCTGCGACATGAACATGATCGCGGTTAGGACCACGCTCCTCAGTTCCTCGCGCGACGACAGGTCCGAAAGCTCGAAGACGGTGAGCTGCGCCGACAGTTCGAACGACACCTCGCCCTGGAAGAAGCGGCCATA
>DDFY01000001.1:0-3884 GCA_002337385.1 Erythrobacter sp. UBA1916 | reverse complement strand
GGAAGAAGCGGCCATAGGTGCCTCCGCTTGAGAACGGCCGCATGGCGATGCCGAGGTCGCTCGCCTGGTGGTTGCCGGTCGCATCGAGCGCGGCGATCACATCGTCGATCGAACCGGCCCTTCCCTTCTCTTCCCAGACCGCATTGACCGCGCCGTCGATCAGGCCCCGCTCGGTGTCGTTCAGCCGGTCGATGTGACGTGCCATCTGGTTCACGATGGCCTTCAGCATCGCCATGCAGTCGAGCAGATAGTCCTCGTCTTGCCTTGCCAGCTCCTCGTCGATCATGCTGAAGGGGTTGAGACAGAAGCCCGACGACATGGTGAACTCGACGAAGGCGCCGCCCTGCAGCTTGGCCGAGTGCTCGAACGAGCGGCCATCGTCGATCACGACGACACGCGCGCCGGCGCCGCACAGCGACGCGCACAGTTCCTGGAGCGTCACCGACTTGCCCGACCCGGACTTGCCGACGACGGCGACATTATGGTTGCCCGCCTTGTTCTCGAAGGGACTCCAGAAATAGGGCTGGCCGCGCCGCCCGATCAGCATCAGATGCGGAACCTGGCTCCCCAGAAACTCACCCTGGATCGGCGCGAGATTGGCGGCCGTCGTGGTCAGCAACGTGCGCATCCTTTTCATGCGCTCGAGGTCGCGCGAAAGCCCATTCGCCATCGTCATGGGCATCGCGCAGAGCAGCCCCATGATCTGCAGATATCGATCGTCGAGAAGGTCCCAGCCCGCAGCCCCGTAGACCGACTTCAGCACCCGCTCGTTGGCATCGCCCCTGCCCTTGGGCGAGAAGGAAGTGACGCTGAAGAATACGCGGACGAGCTTGCGGCCCTGGCGGATTTCGTCATTCACATAGCGCCATTCCTGGCTCTGGTCCTTGAGCTGCGGGAGGAAACGCGAGGACTTGGAATCGGCGAGGCTCGTCGTTCGCATGAACTTGAAGCTCGCCTTGTTGCTCGCGGCCATCGGGTCGGGAAATTCGACGCAGAGGTTGGTCGCGATCGGACAGGGCATCCGCAGCTTATCGGTGAACATGTCGCCGATCAGGCGCGCGACGTCCCAAGGCGCCCAGCGCGCCGGCAGGTTGCGGACCGAAAAGGAGCGGACGTCGAAAACGTCGGGCAGGATCTCGCCGATCTCCGGTGCTTCGTCGATCGTCTTGCCGGTGGGGCGGAAGCGCTCGGTCCGCAGCAGCATGCGGTCGGGCTCGACATGCAGCTCGACGTCGCGGCGGATGGCCTGGTCGGCGATGGGATCAAGCGGATTGTAGCTGACGACATCCTCGCCGGCCGCGGTCGTGGGCGAGGTGATGTCGTCGATCCAGGCGATCAGCGCCGGCGGGTCCATCTTACGGGCCGAGACGTTGATCGACGCCAGCGCCGAGATGAGGCCGTCCATGACCGCCACGATCTCCTCGGTCGTGACGCTCGAGGTTTCGGGCGTCGAATAGGAGATCGCGACCCGGTGGTTGCGCAACGAAAAGGGCGCATCGGCCGACAACGATTTCCAGACCCCGTCGGTCAGGAAATCGACCCGGTGCTTGGCCATCCGCTCGTAGACGCCGCGTGCCGAATAGCGCGGCAGATACCATTTCGAGAGACGCTCGCCGATCCGCGGGCTCATCCATTGGTGGAACTGCAGGCAGCCGGGCGCGGGGATCGCTTCCGACAGGAATTGCGTGAGGATCTCACCCGTCCGCTCATCAGCACCAACGAGCGGCGCCGCCTCGATCACGAAACCCCGAGAGGCGCTGTTGTAAAAGATCCCGGTTTTGGGATCATAGCTTCGATAGGGCAGCCAGTGCGCGAGCATCGGGACACCGAGTTCCGGCCGTTCGGCGTCAGGCCGCTTGGCGTCGCCAAGTATCCCGGCAAGCAGGCTTTCGAAGACGCCCCCCGCCATCTCACTTATCCTCCTGGACGGCAGCGGGGAAGTTCGCGGCCTTCACGGTCGGAGCGATCGCGGCGGGTGCGGCCTGCACTCCCGACTGCGCGGCGGCGGCATCCCGCGCGCCCTTCGCGGCCCCGGTCGCGACCTCCTGGTAACGGGGATCGGCCTTGACGTGGGCAACGGCGGCGGCGCCGGTTCCGCTCGCCGGGACTGGCGCTGGGGTCGGAGATGCCTTCGCCTGGGGACTGCCGCCCGTCGATGCTCCGGAGGGGGGTTGGAGCACCGGCGAGGCGGCAGCCGACGGTGTGTGGCTCAAAGCCGCCGCCGTTCCCGGGCGGGATGCCGCTTGCGCCTTGGGAGCGAGACGCGCGCGGACATCCGCCTTGATCGCACTGACCGGATCTGGGACCGCATCGGGCTTGCGCGCCCGCGCGGCTGCCACCGCCGCCGGACCCGGGGCGTCGGGATCGGAAAGCGCAAAACTGTCCAGCGGCGGGTCGACGCGGTCGACCGCGTCAGCCAGCGATTCCGTCAAGCCCTGTGCGGCGGCAGATCGCCGCGGCGGCACGGCCACCTCCGTCAGCGCCTGCTGCTGCCATTCGCCGCGCGCGACCACCGCATGGACCGCACTCGCTTCATGAAGCCGCCCGCGCTCGTCGATATAGGGCTGGAAGACGATCCTCAGGACCTTCTCCTGGGTGCGTCCGGCGTCCGCCGATGCCAGGCGCGCCGGATGGCCGACCTGCGCCCGGTTGGTCCGGCCGCGCATCGGCTGCCGTATATTGCCGGTGGGCATGGCATCACCGTCCGAAGGGTCTGCCGAAATGAGTGCAAGCGCCCGATCGTCGATCGTCGAGCTCGGCGCGCAAATGCCGTCCGGCGCCGCGCAGGAGAAACTCCCGCGCACATTACCTCCGAAACTGGCGCAGCTGCTCAGCGCGAGAAGGCTGGTGAAGCCAAGCCCAGCGGTGAGACAAAGGCGCTGCCGCCTGTGCCTGGACTGCATGGCAGGCCGCCGGCTCACGACTGCCCTCCCTTGAGCCAGTTCTCGAGGAAGGCCCGCGGCCGGAACCCCTCGATGACCGCGCCGTCGCCGCGAACGATGACGGGCGTGCCACTCAGACCATGGCGGTGGGCGAAGGCCTCGTTGGCGTCGAGACCCGACGTGTCGCAGGACGGACCCGCCTTCAGATCCTCGCCAGCATAGGCCGCATGGAGCGCGGCCTCGCGGTTCTTCGCGCAGTAGACGCGATCGGCGACGTCGCGGCTTCCGAGCACCGAGATCGGCCGCTCGACGACCCGGACGTTCATGTCCTTGAGCACGCTCGTGAGCGCCCGGCAGTAGCCGCAGCGAAAGTCCGTGAAGATCGTGACGGTCTGGCCCGAAGGGTTGCCCCAAACGATCGCACCCTCGCGCGGCAGTTCAGCCAGCGAAAGCTTCTGCGGCACCTCTGGCCGCGCAAGCTTCTCGGTGCGGCCCGGTGTCGCCGCCGCAAGCTGGGCGGACTCGTCGTCCCCGCCGGCATTTGCGGTGGCATTCGCCTTGGCGGCTGCCCCAACCAGCATGTCGGGGTTCATTTCGAGCAGCCGGGCGGCGGTGATGTCCTGCCGGGTCTGCATGTCATAGACACGCCCGATGACGAGGAAGCGCGCCCCGGTGTCCACGTAGAACAGATTGGCCCCTGCGGTGACTTCGCACAGGCCACTGATCTTCCCGCAATCGATCGCGGTGACCGGCGTCTTGGGCAACCGCGTCTTCAGCAGCAGCCGGACCCGATCTTCCGGGCTGTTGGTGTCGGCCGCAAGCGCGATACCGGCAACGCTGAGCCCAAGAAGCGTGGTGAGGACCAGGCGCGATGGACGCGCCAGCGTGCGTATGCGGTCAATTGCGGACATAGACACCCTCCAGGAAAACGATTTCGACGTCGATGCCGGTCGGCATCTCGATCACCGGCTGGTACTGCTCGGCGCGCTCGATCAGATATTT